>DATCJK010000039.1:0-265118 GCA_036562855.1 Microvirga sp. | reverse complement strand
GCTCCAGCAGGGGATCACCCGTGAGGGTGTGAGCCTGTGATGCGCGGGGTTGCGGTGGTTGGAAAGCGCTCCTGCGATGAGCAGGGCAGCGCCAGAACCGTGCGGGATGCCGGGGCGTTGGGCCGCCCCACCCGCTGCCCTCAGCCTACCCGGCGCCTCGGCGTCCCGCTCCCTCTCACGTGAGAGGGACCAAAGACCGACCTCAGCCCCTGCCGTGGGGACGACCACGGGAAAGGGGCCGCTCCTTGAGAGCGCAAACGAGAGCGCATGCCTGCCGCTCGCCGGAAGGCCGCGAGAAGGGAGATGTCGGTCACACCCCCTGCACCGGCAGCGGCCCTGGCGGCTTCACGGTCTGCAGGACGAAGCTCGATCGCACATCCGCGACGCCGGGGAGCGTGAGCAGGCGGTTCATGGTGAACTCGCCGAAGCTCTCGATATCCTCCGCGACCGCATGGACGATGAGGTCCACCTCGCCGGCGAGGGCATAGCAGGCGATCACCTCGTCATAGGAGTTGATCCGGTCCACGAGCCGGGTGCGCCAGCCGGGCTCGGACTGCTCCAGCTTGATGAACACGAACGCCTCCACCTCGAAGCCGAGGGCCTTGCGGTTCACCGATGCCCGATAGCCGCCGATCACCCCGTCCTCCTCGAGCGCCTTGAGGCGTCGCAGGCAGGGCGAGGCCGCAAGCCCCACCGCTTCGGCGAGCGCCGCGTTCGTGATGCGTCCGTCGCGCTGCACCACCTTCAGGATCCGGCGGTCGGAGGGGGAGAGGGGGCGCTTCATGGAGTTTTCCCTTGCGGCAGGTCAGGATCTGACCTTCGGCAGCATAGGGCCAGCGAACTTGGGCGAACAATGACCTTGGCCGGGTGTTATCCTGACGCAAACTGGAAGAGACCGCAGGAGGATAGCCCCATGAACAGCGCCACTGGCAGCGACGATCCCCGCGACTACCTGGTCGACCAGGGCTTTGCCGATTACACGGCCCAGGACCACGAGACCTGGCGCACGCTCGCCCGGCGCCAGCGGGACATCCTGAAGGGCCGTATCGCCGACCAGTTCCTCGACGGTCTCGACCGGCTCGGCATCGGCGAGGCCGGCATCCCGGACTTCCGGGTCATGAACCAGACTCTCAAGGCGGCTACGGGCTGGGAGGTTGTGGCGGTGCCGGGCCTCGTGCCGGACCTCGCGTTCTTCCGTCTCCTCGCCGACCGGAAGTTTCCGGCGGGCTTCTGGATCCGCAAGCCCGAGCAGCTCGACTACATCGAGGAGCCGGACATCTTCCATGACGTGTTCGGCCATGTGCCGCTGATCATGCAGCCGATCTATGCGGATTACCTCGAAGCCTATGGCAAGGCCGGCCTCGTGGCAGCCGAGCACGGAACCCTGAAGCGCCTCGCCCGCCTCTACTGGTACACGGTGGAGTTCGGGCTCGCGCGGACGCCGGACGGCCTGCGGATCGTCGGCGCCGGCATCGCCTCCTCGCCCTCCGAGACGGTGTTCGCCCTGGAGAGCGCCTCCCCGAACCGGGTCGCCTTCGATCTTGGCCGGGTGATGCGCACCCTCTACCGGATCGACGACTTCCAGGAGACCTATTTCGTGCTCGACGGCGTGGAGGCCTGGCCGACGCTCGACCTCGACCGGCTGATCCCCCTCTGGCGAGAACTCGATGCCACCGCCGACCTCGAGCCGGGCGACATCCGCCCGGAGGACCGCGTCCTCAGCCGCGGCGACGGCAGCTACCACCGGGAAAAGGCGGGCGCGGCGAAGAGCGCGGCGTAAGATCGTGGCCGCCGGGCGCGTTGAACCCGCGCCCTGGCGGGCCGCCCGGATCCTACATGCGATAACGCAGGCAAAAAGCGCGCGAACAGGGTAGACAGGGCCGGCGCGGTTTGTTACATGCGCCTCCTCTCCAGCGGCCCAGGCACGGAGCCGCTGCGATCGCCTTTGGCGAGGGTGATTAGCTCAGTTGGTAGAGCAGCTGACTCTTAATCAGCGGGTCGTAGGTTCGAGCCCTACATCACCCACCAATCCTAACGATAGCCGCTAAAGCGAAAGCCGATCCGGTCGACCCGGCCGCCGGCGTGCGCGTTCTCGGGCGGGAGGATCCGCATGATCGAGATGTACCACATCGAACTGCTGGAGCCCTCGGCAGAGGGCGGACGTGTCCTTCGCCGAACCTCCGTGCGCAGCGCCTCCGTGGAGCCTGTGAAGGATCGGGCCCGACGCCTCTTTCAGCGCTCGCGGGCGCCCGGCAGCCGGACCGCCGAGGTGGAGGGCGTGCGGGTCCTGAACGGGGCGGGGCACGAGGTGTTCTCGCTCAACGTCAACGACTGACCGCTCCTCTGGTCTGTCCATGAAAAAGGCCCGGGCACGCCCGGGCCTTGTCGCATTGTGCGGACGCGGTCGCCTTACCGCGCCGCCTGCTGGTTCAGCAGCGCCGTGATGTTGCGCACGGTGACGCGGCGGTTTTCCTGCTCGGCTTCCTGCGTCGCGACCTTCAGATACTGTTCGCCGTAGCCCTGCGTGGTCAGGTTCTCGGCGGGGATCTGGAAGCGCTCCGAGAGGATCGACGCCACCGTCTCGGCGCGGCGGTCGGAGAGCGTGAGGTTGTCCACGTCCGAACCCACCGCATCCGTGTGACCCTCGATCAGGAAGATCTCGTTCGGGTTGCGGGTGAGGGCGTTGCGGATCGCCTGAGCGACGCCGGTAAGAGCGCCGATCTGCTCCTCGCGAAGCACCCAGGAGCCGAACTCGAAGGTCACCGTGTCCACATCGACGCGCCGGACACGCTCGCGCACGGCCTGGCTGCGGCGCACCTCGTCGAGGCTGTAGCGGCGCTCGATCCGCTCCACCGGCGGGGCCGTGAAGGCCTCGACCAGATCCTCCTGGCTCGCGCTCTCCACCTCCACCACGTATTTCTCACGGGGGATGGTAACCCGGGCCGGCGGCAGCTCCACCACCTCCTCGATCACCGTGCGGCTGCGCGGACGGCCGACCACCTCGTTCTCGATCAGCACCGTCTCGACGCCGCGCGGGTCGCGGCGCACGCGGCGGACGAGATTGCCGTCCTGGTCGCGCACGGTCAGCACCTCGATGCCGTTGGGACGGCGCACGATCGTCACCTCCTCGACGCCCCGGCGCTCGGTGCGCACATCCGCATCGCCGTAGGAGCGGCGGAACCGTTCGGTCTCGTCGTGGCGAATGAACTCACGGCCGTTCTCGCGGATAATGACCCGGTTGCCGGGTTCCTCGATGATGACCCGGTTGCCTTCGCGGCGCTCACGGCGGAGCGAACGAAGCTCCTCGATCCGCACATCGCCGCCGCTAATCCCCACCGAGATTCCGGGCGAGAACCGGTCGCGCGCCGGCGCCTGGGCGGGTTGCTGCACGGCGGGCGCCCCCGGGACGGGAGCGCCGGGTACGGGCTGAACGGCTCGCGGGGGCTGCCCGGGGGCTGTGGCCGCGGGCGGCGTGGCGGGAGCTGCCGCAGGAGGCGCAGCGGGAGCCGCGCGCGGGGCCGGTGCGGCGGGCTGAGCCGGCGCTGCAGGCGCGGGGGCCGGGCGCGTCTGCGGAGCCGCTGCGGGCGGCGTCGGTGCAGCCGGAGCCGGGGTGGCGGGTGCAGGTGCAGCCGGAGCAGCGGGTGCGGTCGGAGCCGGGGTAGCGGGTGCAGGCGCGGCGGGGGCCGGTCGGGTCTGCGGGGCTGGCGTCGCCGGGGTTGGAGCTGCCGGCGTCGGGGCTGCGGCCGGGGGCTGCGCGCCGCCGGGTGCGGTGCCCTGGTCTCGCTGCTGCTGGCGTTGGTCACGCCGTTCCTGACGCTCGCGGCGCTCCTCCGGAGTCCGGCGCGGCGGCTCGCCCGCGGTCGGCGGCGTCGCGGCGGGCGGCGTGGCAGCCGCAGGGGGCGTGGCCGCCGGGGGAGACGCGGCCGGGGCCCGGGGCGCTGCCGGTGAAGCCGGAGCGGCGGCCGGGGGGCGGGCTGCCGGCGGGGTCGCCTGGTCGGGCGCCGTCCGCGGCGCTGCCGGGCTGCGCGGAGCGGGTTCGTCGGCGGAGGGTGCCGCGGCTGGGCGGCCAGGGCGGGGCGCCTCGGGCGCCTCAGCCGGGGCTGCGGCCGGACCGCCGCGACGCGGGGCAGGCTCGCCCGGCTGCGCGCCGTCGCGGTTGCGGGGACGCTCCGCGCCAGCGGGGCGCTCGGACCCCGAGGCTCCGCCGCCTTCACCAGCCGCCGGGCGCTGCCTCCGGGGCGGGGCGCCCTCGTCGGCCGGTCCCGCGCCTCCGGGGGCCGGTGCCGCCTGGGCCAGCTGCACGGTGCCAGCCGAACGGGATTCGGGCTGGGCGAGAGCCGGGAGGGTGGCGAGGGCGGTGCCCGCGAGGAGCAAGGCGGCAGAGAACTTCAAGGTCATGAAACGGATCGCTGCTGATGGGGAAGAGTGTCGACAACCCGCTCGTCCCCCAATCGTTCCGATCACGTTCCCGCCACAGGGCTCCGCCACCCCGCTGCAAAACCCTATTCTCCAACGAAAAAAGCCCCGCCGCGAGGGCGAGGCCTTGATGACGCGGATGCTGCTCCGCCGCCGGGATCAGCCCTTGCGGACGACGTCCGACTGCATCGGGACGGGCGCCGGGGCGACGACCGGGGTGGCGCAGGCGGCGACGAAGCCGGCGAGGAGCGCAGCGACGGTCAGCTTGGTGATGATGTGCGACATGGGTTCAGCCCTTCACAACTCAGGAGCGATGCCATCGTGACCTACGAGGAGATCACGTCCGAGCTCCTCCCGGTCCAACCTGAGCCGTTCGGAGTTGCGGAAAGAACGCCGCTTCAAGGCTAAGGTTCCTTCTCCGCTGCCTCCGGCCGCCAGATGTAGGGGGTCGTGACCGCCAGGCGCTCGAAGCCCCGGCGCTCCAGGATCGGCAGGCTCATCGGGCTGCAATCCACCGTGAGCCAGCGGCAGCCGCGCGCCTCAGCCTCCCGCACCCGGGCCGCCACGAGAGCGGTATAGACCCCCTTGCCGCGCCAGGCCGGCAGGGTGGAGCCACCCCAGAGGCTTCCGAAGGCGTCGCCCCTGGTATGGCGAAGCCAGCCGACGCTCACCGGCTCCGACCCGGCGAAGGCCGCGTAGACATGGATCGCGTCGGGGGAGGCCGCCTTCTCGCTCGCGATCGTGTCCTGCAGCCAATGGGCATGGTCTCGATCCCCGTAGACGGTGCCGTTCACCGCCGCGATCGCGCCGAACGTGGCCGGATCCTCGAGCCGTTCGATGCGCAGATCCGGCGGCAGGGGCGGGGCCGCAAAGCCGCGCGCCACGTCGAACGCCACCAGCATCTCGGGCTCTGCGGCCTCGAACCCTGCCGCGATCAGGCGCCGGTCCAAGTCAGATGGGGCGTCATAATCGAAATGCTTCCACTCGAAGGCATGTCCGAGTGCGCCGAACACCGCGATCTCGTTGGAAATGGCCGCATCCGCCGTGGCGGCATCGAGATCCGAGGCCAGCACGCCGTTGCTGGAAGGGGCGGGATCGGGCCCGGTCATGCGCAGGATCGGGCCGTCCCAGGCGAGCGCGAAGCCGGGAGGCAGCGACTCCGTCCGGCGGCGGACATCGGCATCGTAGCGGCGGAGCAATTCGGCGTTCATGGGGGCTGGATAGAGCAGCCGAGCCGCCCGGCACAAGGGATCGTGATCGGGCTGGGCGCTCGCTCCTGCATCCGACAGGCCGCCCAATGACTATATCCCTTCCAAAGGCAAGGAGCGGCGACCATGTTAACGCGACGGACTTTCGGACTGGCCGCCGCGGCGGCCGCCCTCACGGGAGGAGTATCCATGCGGTTTTTCGGCGGGAGCAGCGACGCGGCGGCGAAGGAGACCTTCCCGGTCTCCTATTCGGATCAGGAATGGCGCAAGCGCCTGAGCGCCGAGCAATACGCTGTGCTGCGCGAGCACGGCACCGAGCGGGCGGGCACGAGCCCCCTGGACCGTGAGAAGCGCACGGGCGTCTTCCACTGCGCGGGCTGCGACCAGCCGCTTTTCGGCTCGGCCCAGAAGTTCGACAGCGGCACGGGCTGGCCGAGCTTCTGGCAGCCCCTGGACGGCGCCATTGGGACCACAGAGGACCGCAAGTTCTTCATGGTCCGCACGGAGGTCCATTGCAGTCGCTGCGGCGGGCATCTCGGCCACGTGTTCGACGACGGCCCCAAGCCCACGGGCCTGCGCTACTGCATGAACGGCGTCGCCATGACCTTCAAGCCCGGCCAGGGGCAGGCCTCGTGATTGGGCGTCTCGCCTTCGGGTTTGCGGTCGTCCTCGCGACCCTGGCGCCTGCCTCCGCCCAGATGAAGCCGCCGCCCCAGCCCGGGCCGGGTCAGGCGGCCGCAATCTTCGCGGGCGGCTGCTTTTGGTGCGTCGAGTCGGATTTCGACAAGGTCGCGGGCGTGGTCGCCACCACCTCGGGCTATACGGGCGGCACGGCGGCGGATGCCACCTACGAGCGGGTCTCCGCAGGCTCGACGGAGCATTACGAGGTCCTGCAGGTGATCTACGAGCCCGCGAAGGTCTCTTACGCGCAGCTCCTCGACGTGTTCTGGCGCAATGTCGATCCGCACGATGCGGCCGGCCAGTTCTGCGACAAGGGCAACCAGTACCGCGCCGCGATCTTCGTCAGCTCCGAGGAGGAGCGGAAGGCGGCCGAGGCCTCGAAGGACAAGCTCGCGAAAAGCGGCCGCCTCAAGCAGCCCATCGTCACCGAGATCCTGCGCGCCCAGGCCTTCTATCCGGCCGAGGAATACCACCAGGACTACTATAAGAAGAACCCGCTGAAATATAAGTTCTACCGCACGAGCTGCGGCCGGGACGCGCGGCTGGAACAGGTGTGGGGCGCCGCCACCAATTGATGCATCCGGCGCAACGCTGACCACAGGCTGTCCACACTCCATCCACCCCCGCCTTTTGCTACAAGGCGGGGGTTCTTCGTCGGAGACGAAAGATGGATGGGATCGTGCCGTGGGAGGCTATCTGGGAATGGGCCTGGGCCCGTCACCACAACATCCTGAGCTGGTACATCCGCCCGCTCTTCGTCCTCCCCTTCTGCTATTTCGCCTATCGCCGGAGCCCGTTCGGCGTGCTCGTCACGCTCATAGGGCTCGCGACGAGCATGGCGTGGTTTCCGGCGCCCGCGACGCCCGATCCCGGTGTTGCCGAACTGCTTGCGCGGGAGCGGGCCTATCTCGCCGAGCCGTGGACCCCAGCGCGCATCCTGCTCGCGCTCGTTCCCGCGGCCCTGCTCGCCGCGCTCGCGACCGCCTTCTGGCGGCGCTCCTTTGCCTGGGGCATCGCCGTCATCAACGCCATGGCGCTCACGAAGATCGCATGGACGTTCTGGGCCGCGCCGGGGGAGGGTGCCTATGCGCTCCTCGTTCCAGCGCTGGTCGGCCTTGGCATCTGCAATTCCGCCGTGATCGGCATCCTCGCCCTCCGCAGGCACCGCGCCCCGCCCACGGGCGCCATCGCCGCGGGTCGGTCCTGAGCCCGGCATCCCCGCCCTCGGCCGGGCTCAGCGCCCTGTCCACAGGGGAGGGTCGCTACGGACGGATCGTAAGCCCCGCCGGGTTGAAGGTCGCCTGTGGATATTGAGGATCCATCGCCTCCAGCGTCGCCTTCACGATGCGCGCGATCACCGCGTTGCGAACCCATTTCCGGTCGGCCGGCACCACATGCCAGGGCGCCCAGGGGGTGGAGCAGCGGTTGAGAAGCGTCTCGTAGGCGGCCTGGAAATCGTCCCAGTGCTCCCGGTCGTCGAGATCGCCGGGATTGAACTTCCAGTGCTTCGCCGGATCGTCGAGCCGCTCCTGGAGGCGCTTGCCCTGCTCTTTCTTGGAAATATGGAGCATGAATTTCAGGATCGTGGTGCCGTTCTCCACCAGCATTTTCTCGAAGGCGTTGATCTGCTCGTAGCGCTGCTCGACCTCGCCGGCCGGCGCAAGGCCGCGCACCTTCACCACGAGCACGTCCTCGTAATGCGAGCGGTTGAAGATGCCGATGGTGCCGCGCTTCGGGCAGGCGAGATGGGAGCGCCAGAGATAATCGTGCGCAAGCTCATCCTCGGTCGGGCGCTTGAACGCCGTCACCGAGACGCCGAGCGGCCCGGTGGCGTTGAACACCCCGCGGATCGTGCCGTCCTTGCCCGAGGTGTCCGTGCCCTGGAGAATGACGAGAAGCGCCCGCCGGCCTTCCGCATAGAGGCGGTCCTGGAGGGTGTTGATCTCCTCCGCGAGGGCGGCGACCTCCGACTTCGCGACCTCCTTGTCGTCGAAGCCCGCATCGTCGCGCGGGTCGAAATCCTTCAGCCGCACCGTTTTGCCCGGGGCGATCCTGAACCGCTCACCGAAGCCCTGGCCATCCTTCGCCATCAATGTCCCCTCCTGCCCGCCATGAGACTAGGGCTTCCCGCCGTCGTGAGAAGATGTGCCGTGCCATTGGCACGCTCGGTCTTTCCTGGCATGGCAATCGCCGCACCAACGAGGAGATGCTCATGACCCCGCGCCCCTTCGGCAGCCACAACGGACGGGACGTCCAGGAGGTCACCATCCGCTCCGCCGCCGGAGCGGAGGCGAAGGTCATCACCTACGGGGCCGTGGTGCGGGATCTCCTCGTTCCCTCTCGGACGGGAAGCCAGCGCGTGGTGAACGGGCTCAACGCCATCGAGGATTATGCGAAGTATTCGCCCCATTTCGGCGCCATCGCGGGGCGCTACGCCAACCGCATCCGGGGCGGCCGTTTCGCCATCGACGGCGAAGGCCATCAGCTGCCGCTGAACCAGGAGAACAAGCATTCCCTGCACGGGGGCGGCAACGGCCTCGGCAAGCAGGTCTGGCAGCTCGGCGCCTTCGGCGAGGATTTCGTGACCCTCACCCATGTGTCCCCGGACGGGGAGGCGGGCTATCCTGGCACCCTCGCCACCACCTGCACCTACCGGCTCGTCGGATCGACCCTGCGGGTGGAGTTGTCCGCCACCGCCGACAAGGCGACGCCGGTCAATCTCTGTCACCACTCCTATTTCAATCTCGACGGGTCGGAGACGATCCTCGACCACACCCTGGAAGTGGCGGCGGATTTCGTCACGACCGTCGATCCCGACCTCATCCCGACAGGCGAGATCCGCGCCGTCGAGGGCACGCCCTTCGACTTCCGCCAGCCTCGTCCGGTGCGCCTGCAGAAGGCCGACGGGTCGCGGTTCTGGTACGACAACAATTGGGTGCTGCGCCGCGACCGGCTGGAGGCTTCGGGGATCGAGCACCTGCCGCTCGCCCATGCGGCCACCTTCGCCTCGCCGAAGAGCGGCGTGTCGATGCAGGTCTGGACCACGGAGCCCGGTATCCAGGTCTATGACGGGTTCAAGACCAATGTGCCGGTCGAGGGCCTCGACGGCGCCCGCTACGGCGCCAATTCGGGGCTGTGCCTCGAGCCGCAGCATTTCCCCGACAGCCCCAACCGCGCGCATTTCCCGGACACGATCCTGCGTCCCGGCGCGGTGTACCGCCAGGTGACCGAATACCGCTTCGAGGCATGATCGCGGTTAGGCTAGCGTGAAACGTTCCCGCTCCTCGCCGACCCCACTCAGGGCACGATCGCGGTTAGGCTGGCGTGAAACGTTCTCGCTTCTCGCCGACCCCACACAGGGCGTGATTGCGGTCAGGCGAGCGTAAAGAGCTCCCGCTCCTCGCCGACCCCACGGAGGGCGTGGCGCCCGAGGCTGCGGGTCGGGTAGGGGGTCGCGGCCGCGACGACGGACGACATGAGGATCGAGCAGCCGAGCGGTCCGCACAGGGCCTCGATGCGGCTCGCCTCGTTGACGGCGGGGCCGATGACCGTGAAATCCAGGCGCTGCGCCGAGCCGATATTGCCGTAGAACACCTCGCC
Source organism: Microvirga sp. (assembly GCA_036562855.1). GTDB lineage: Bacteria > Pseudomonadota > Alphaproteobacteria > Rhizobiales > Beijerinckiaceae > Microvirga. The sequence continues at coordinate 255,213 of DATCJK010000039.1, read as the reverse complement.
GCAATGCAGGGCCACATCGAGGGGAAGCTCCGGCTCGGCGCCTCGGGTCCCGTTGAGCGCCCGGTTGGCGGACACGGCCTCCCGGGCAGCCTGAACAGCGGCGCGGCAGGCCTCCTCTTCGGTCCGTCCGTCATGAATCGGGAAGGCGGCGAGCAGGCCGTCCCCCAGAAACTTCAGGATCTCCCCGCCATGGGCCAGCACGGGCGCGGCCATCGCCTCGAGATGCTCGTCGAGGAGCCCGATCAGGCCGGCTCCCCCCGTATCGGCGGCCGCGGTGAACCCGCGCAGATCCGCGATGAGCAGCGCGGCCCGCAGGGTCTGGCCCGAGCCACGCTGGATCTCCCCGCTGAGAACCCTGCGGCCCGCCGAAAAGCCCACATAGGTATCGACGATCGCGAGGGTCAGGTTGAACAGGGCCATGCGGTAGGCCGCGAGGGCCAGCAGGGGAAGAAGCGCGTCGATCCGCGCCACCTCTTCGGGCTGCAGGCCGCCCGGCCGGTCGGTGGAGAACGAAGCCGCCATGCCGCGTAAAGCCGGCGCCTCCGCGCTTTCGTAGGGCACAAGGCGGGCCAGGTAGTCGGTGGCGCCCTGAGCCTGCAACTCGTCGAACACGTCGAACCAGGCCGAGGCCCGGTCGCCGAGATGCCAGTGACGCTCGGTGACGCCCTCGCGGATCATGAGACCGAAGGGGCTGCGCTCGAAGGCGGATTGATCGCGCTCGTGAGAAACGCCCTCGACCTGGGCTCCGCCGGTCCGGGTCCAGATATGGTTGAAGACGCGGATCGTGGGGTTCACGGTCGGCAGGGCGATATAGGCCCGCAGCAGGGGAATACCCTCGGCCACGAGACCGTCGGCCACGCCGGCGAGCAGCACGCGCACATCCGCGTGGCGAAGTCCCTGCTCGACGATCCAGCGTTCCAGGTGCGGCATGAGCCCTTTGTCTCATCCCATCCGCGATCTGGCTAGGGCTGCCCGGGGATCGTCGCGCACGGCTCGTATGGTAACGGCCCAGTGCGATCGGCCCCTCGCGGCGCGTTCCGCGATGCCCCTCACGGCCCGGTAGGATCAGCCCTTCACGCCGCCCTGCGTGAGCCCGCCGACCACCCGGTCCTGGAAAACCGCGATGAGGATCGAGATCGGGACGATGGCGACGATGAGGGCGGCCGAGATGATCGGCCAGGGGAACGAGAATTCGCCCTGATAGAGGGTGATGCCGACCGGCAGCGTGCGGCTGGCCACGCGAGGGCTGAGGGTGAGGGCGAGCAGGAACTCGTCCCAGGCGTTCACGAAGGCGAGGATGCCGGCCGTGAAGACGCCCGGCGCCGTGAGCGGGATCACCACGTTCCAGAGGGCTCCCAGACGCGTGCAGCCGTCGATCATGGCGGCGTTTTCCAGATCGCGCGGGATGTCCTGGAAGAACGAGATCAGCACCAGGGTGCAGACCGGCATGGAGAGCACGGCGTAGGGCAGGATCAGCGCCGGCCAGGTGTTGAGAAGACCCAATCCGCGCATGGTCTGGAAGAGGGGAACCATGAGGGAGATAAGCGGGAACATGGCGACGGCGAGCAGCACCGACAGGATGAGGTTCGGAGCCGGCACCCGCAGGCGCACCAGGGCATAGGCCGCGCAGGCCGAAACCGTCACGCAGAGCAGGGTCGAGAAGACCGCGACCATGAAGGAGTTGAAGAGGAAGGTGAGGATCGGCTGATCCACGAAGACGCGGACGTAGTTCTCCAGGGTCGGCGCCGTGGGCCAGATGGTGATCGGAATCCGCATCAGCTCGCTCTCGGTCTTGAACGAGGTGAAGAGGATCCACAGGGCCGGGAAGAAGCCGTTGATCGCCACGATCGCGGCGGCGAGCCACACCATCTTCTTCGGCTTCGGCAGGTTCCACATGGAGGATTGGGCCATTTGCTGTGTCCTCAGTGGGATCGAGATTCGGAAGCGGACACCGACCGGCGTGTCCGGACAGGCTCACGTTCGCGATCTCCTGCCCCCGGATGAAGGCCGACGCGGTTCCACATGGAGGACTGAACCATGAGCGTTCTCCTCAATGGGCTTTCTGGCCGGAATCTCGGCGGGTGTACCGCAGGTACCCGGCGGTCGCGAGGGCGGAGACGATGAACATCAGCACCGCCAGCGCCGATCCGTAGCCGATGTCGAGGAAGTCGATCGTCGTCTGGTGGATGTACATGGCGAGGGTTTCGGTGGAGTTGCCCGGCCCGCCATTGGTCATCGCATAGGGGATGTCGAAGGTCTGGATCGAGGTGATCGTGCGGAAGATGAGGGCCACCACGATGGCGGGGCGCAGCATCGGGAGCGTGATCTCCCAGAATTGCTGCCACTTCGACGCGCCGTCGATCTCCGCCGCCTCATAGAGCGAGCGCGGGATGGTCTGCAGGCCAGCGAGCAGCACCAGAGCCACGAAGCTCGACGTCTTCCAGATGATCGCGATGCAGATGGCGATGAAGGCGAGGTTCGGATCCGTGAGCCAGGGCTTGGCCGAGAAGCCGAGCGCCACCAGGGTGTTGTTCACGAGGCCCTGGCTGTACTCGAAGAACCAGCGGAAGATGAGGCCGGAGAACACGAGGGGCAGGGCCCAAGGCAGCAGGAGCCCGAGGCGCACGGGCCATTTCACCGTGAAGGGCTGGTTCGCGAGAAGCGCGAGGCCGAGCCCCACCACCACGGCGCCCGGCACCGTGACGATGATGTAAAGGATCGTGTGCCAGGTGGATTCCCAGAAGCGCGGATCGCTGAAGGCGCGGGAATAGTTCTCGAAGCCCACGAAGGGGGTGCCCATCCAGGGCTGCGTGAGCTGGTTGAACCGGAAGCTCGTGATGATGAGCTCGATGATGGGGTAGAGCACCACCGCCGTGAGCAGGACGAAGGCCGGGGCCAGGAGCATCAGGCCGAGACGCCGCTCGCCGCGCTCCAGCGGCGAGAGCCGCGCGCGGCCCTTCGCGTCGGCGGCCGCAACGGGGACGAGGGTGGTCTCGGCGGTGCTCATCGCGCGGGTTCTGCCTTAATCCTCGGGAGGGCCATGCCCGGCCGGGTGCCGGGCATGGCGGTCTTGAGTGCTTAGCGCAGCACGTTGCCGAGGCGGCTCTGCATGTCCGAGAGCGCCGCGTCCTGGGTCTTGGTGCCCGCGAGGAACGCGTTCATGTTGGTGCGGATGATCTCCGACACCTCGTTGTAGCGCGGCGTCACGGGACGGGCGCGGGCGGTCTGCACGACCGGAAGCGCGTCCTTGAACCAGGGGTTCGCCTTCAGCACCTCGGGGTCGTTGTAGACCTCGGGGAAGACCGGCAGGTGCGAGGCGAGGATCGCCTGCTTCTTCGACACCTCGGGGCTCGACAGATAGGTGACGAGCTTCGCGGCCTCGGCCTTGTTCTTGGAGAACGCCGTCACGGCGAGCTGCCAGCCGCCGATGCAGGTGGCCGCCTTGTCGGCGGTGAAGCCCGGCAGCGGCACCACGCCGACCTTGTCCTTGATCTGGCTGTCCGCGTCGTTCTGCGTGCGGTTCCAGACATAGCCCCAGTTCATCGCGAAGACGAGGTTGCCGGCCTGGAAGTTCTGGCGGATGCGGTCCGTCGGGATCTCGGCGATGTTCGGCGGCAGGACGTTGGCCTGCTTGAAATCACCCCAGAGCTCGAAGGGCTTCTTGGCGAGTTCGGCATTGAGCGCGAGCTTGCCGTTCTGGTCGGTGATGGAGCCGCCCGCGCCCCAGAGCGGGACCGCGTAGGTGCACACCGTGCCCTCGATGGGGGCGCCGGCGGTCTCGAAGCCGCGCAGGTTGGCGTTGCCCTCGGCCTGCATGATCTTCTGCGCCGCCGCCTTCACGTCGGCCCAGGTCTTCGGCGGCTGAACGCCGTGCTTCTCGAGCAGGTCCTTGCGGTAATAGAGGAACTGCGCGTCCGCGAAGTAGGGAAGCGAGATCACCTTGCCGCCGACCGTGTTCGCCTCGCGATAGGCCGGCAGGTACCGGGCCATCACCTTGTCCTTGTCGGCGCCCAGATACTGATCGAGGGGCTCGGCCCATTGCGCCGCCGACCATTGAGCCGGACGGATCACGTCGATCAGCACCACGTCGAGGGAGGCGTCGCGGGAGGCCAGCACCGTGTTGAGATATTGCTGCTGCTGCTCCGAGGTGGCGCCGCCGACCTCGACCTCGACCTTCACGTTCGGGTTCTGCTTCATGTAGTCGTCGACGATCTGGCGCATCACGTCGGGGCGCTGCTGCCCGCCCGTGAAGATGCGCAGGGTCGTCTGCGCCATCGCGATGCTGGACGTGCCGAGCATCGCGAGGGTGGCGACCGAAGCCGCAAGAAGAGTGCGTCGTTTCATCTGAGTAATCCTCCCTGGAGGGGTTGTCCGAGGCCTTGTCGGCCGTGGATCGTTAGTGGGCGGCAATCGCCGCGCCGGTTTCCATGTCGAACAGGTGCATGCGCGCCAGCGAGAGCGTCACCCGCACCCGCTCCCCGGGCCGCGCGTTCTGCTCGGGCGGGAAGCGCGCCGTCATGCTGCGGCCGCCCACGTTGAGCCAGGTGAGCGTCTCGGAGCCCAAGGGCTCGATGACCTCCACCTGCGCATCGAGGGCGACGTCGCCAGGCTCGCGCGCCTCGCCGGGCCGCACGTGCTCGGGCCGGAGCCCGAACTCGATGGGACGGCCCGAGGCCGCGCGGGCAAGCGCGCGATGAGCCTCCGGGATCGGCAGGGACGTGCCGTCGGAGAGTTCGATGCGCGCGCCGTCCGCGTTCACCTTCGCGGGCACCACGCTCATGGGCGGGGAGCCCATGAAGCCGGCGACGAAGCGCGAGGCCGGGCGGTTGTAGATCTCGTTGGGGCTTGCGAACTGCTCGAGGCGCCCGGCGCGCAGCACCGCGATGCGATCCGCCAGGGTCATGGCCTCCACCTGGTCGTGGGTCACGTAGACGATGGTGGTCCCGAAGCGCTGGTGCAGCTTCTTGATCTCGACCCGCACCTCGCCGCGCAGCTGCGCATCGAGGTTCGAGAGGGGCTCGTCGAAGAGGAAGACCTTGGGGCGCCGCACGATGGCGCGGCCCATGGCGACGCGCTGGCGTTGGCCGCCCGAGAGCTGGCCGGGCTTGCGCTCGAGCAGATGGCCGATCTGGAGGACGTCGGACGCCTCCTTGACCCGGGCCTCGATCTCCTCCTTCGGGGAGCCGCGCATGCGCAGGCCGAAGGCCATGTTGTCGTAGACGCTCTTGTGCGGGTAGAGCGCGTAATCCTGGAAGACCATGGCGATGTCGCGGGACCGGGGCGGCAGGTCGTTCACCACCCTCTCGCCGATCTGGATCTCGCCGTCGGTGACGGATTCGAGCCCGGCGATCATCCGCAGCAAGGTGGACTTGCCGCAGCCGGAAGGCCCCACGAGGACGACGAACTCGCCGTCGTGGATGTCGAGGTCGATGCCGTGGACCACCGGCACCTTGCCGAAGACCTTCTGAATGCGCCGGATCGCGATGCCCGCCATCCGCTCCTCCCCTATCGACCGCCACTGACGGGCGGTTCTTTCGACGAACAGAGTGACCGTTTCCCCACTCCGGCGTCAATGGACTGATACCTCAAGTCTTGTAAAAGACACAAGACCTGTTAAGGTTTGTGCTGTTGGAGCCGGTGGATCGCTGCCCCGGCCACTGCCCTCGTCTCAGGTCCCATGTCCTCCGTCCTCTGCGTTGGAATTGCCGTGCTCGACTACGTGTTCGCGGTCGAGACCATGCCGCGGAGCGCGGAAAAGCACCGGGCGCGCGACCTTGCGGTCGTGGGCGGAGGCATCGCGGCCAATGCGGCCGTGGCGGTGGCACGCCTTGGCGGCCGCGCCGCGCTGGCGACCCGCCTCGGCGACGATGCCACCGGGCGCGCCATCGTGGCGGAGCTCGAAGGGGAGGGGGTCGATTGTTCGCCTTCCCGCCTGTTCCAGGGGCGACGCTCTCCGACATCTGCGATTTTTGTGGATCAGGCCGGCGAGCGGCTCGTGATGTCCTATGCGGACCCGGCGATCCCGGCGGACCCGTCGTGGCTGCCCGCGGCGCTGCCCGCCGGCACCCGAGCGGTTCTCGGCGACACCCGCTGGGGGAAGGGCGCGGCCCATCTCTTCCGTCTCGCCCGCCAGGCTGGCGCCTTCGCGGTGCTGGACGGAGACCGCAAGCCCAATCCCCCCGAACTGGTGGAGCTTGCAACCCATGTGGCTTTCAGCGAGCAGGGCCTCACGGAGGTGACCGGCATCGCCGATCCCGAGCAGGGCCTGCGGTCTCTGGCATCCACCTCCGCCAATTGGCTTGCCGTCACCGTCGGCGAGCGCGGCGTCTACTTCACCGACAACGGCGCGGTGGTCCACGAGCCGGCCTTCAGGGTCGAGACCGTGGACACCCTGGCGGCGGGCGACGTGTGGCACGGCGCCTTTGCGCTGGCTCTCGCCGAGGGGATGCGGGAGCGCGAGTCCGTGCGTTTCGCCTCCGCGGTTTCGGCGCTCAAATGCACCCGCTTTGGCGGCCGCGCGGGCATTCCGCGCCGCGCCGAGGTGGAGGCCTTCTTGCAGGAGCGGGGATGATGGCACGCCCGGCCCTGCGATTACATGATATCAGCCCGGCATCGAAGCCGGCCTAAGGGAGCGAAGATCATGGAACTGTCGCCCGGAAAACTGTGGGGAATGCGCCGGATGGCCGATGCCGGCGGGCGCTTCAAGATGGTGGCGGTGGACCAGCGTCCGCCGATCAAGAACCCCATCAAGGAGAAGCGCGGCACCCCGGAGGCGCCCTTCGAGGACGTGGCGGGCTTCAAGCTGATGCTCGTGGAGGAGTTGCAGAGCGACGCCTCCGCGATGCTGCTGGACCCGCATTTCGCCCTGCCCGGCGGCATGACGCTTCTCTCGCCCGCAAAGGGGCTCATCGTCACCCTCGAGGATTCGATCTTCAAGGAGACGGATGGCGGGCGCCTCTCCTCCGAGATCGACGAATGGTCGGTGGAGAAGATCAAGCGCGCGGGCGGCGATGCCGTGAAGGTGCTGGCCTGGTACCGGCCTGACGCCGATAAGAGCGTCTGCGACGCGCAGAAGGACTTCACCGCCCGCATCGGCGATGCCTGCGCGAAATACGACATTCCTTACGTGTTCGAGCTCCTGGTCTATCCGCTCCCCGGCGAGAAGAACCAGACGACCCAGTATATCGAGATGGCGGACAAGAAGTCCGACCTCGTTCTCGAGAGCGTGCGGGTCTTCGCCGATTCCAAGTACGGCGTCGATCTCTTCAAGGTGGAGAGCCCGGTACCGGCCCGCGACGTGGCGGCGGAAGCCAGCCGCGAGGTGCAGGATCTCTTCGACGAGATGGGTCGCCTGTGCGGGCGCCCCTGGGTGATGCTCTCCGCGGGCGCCGGCATGGCGGAGTTCAAGAACATCATGCAATGCGCCTACAAGGCGGGGGCCTCCGGCTATCTCGCCGGCCGCGCCATCTGGTCCGAAGCCTTCAAGGCCTTCCCGGATTGGGATGCGATCCGCGGCGGCCTGCGTCAGCAGGGCAAGCCGTACATGCAGGAACTCAATGCGCTCACGGATCGGGCCGCGACGCCCTGGTTCGAGCATCCGGTCTATGGCGGCAAGGTCGGCGTTCCGGCCCTCGATGGCGCCTTCCGCAAGCATTACAAAGGTTTCTGACGTTGGCTCGCATCGGCGTTCCGGCGCTCGGCCTCGCGTCGAGCTCGGCGATGCGGCCCTCAAACCGTAGGGGGATCTGACCCATGGCTCGTATCGGCGTACTGGCGCTCGCGCGTCCCACCTTTGACGTTCCCTTCGCGGAGGAGAACGCGGCGAAGGCTTTCGCGGCCCTCGACCGCACGGGCCACACGCTCGTCGGATCCCGCGCGCTCCTCTTCGACGCGGCCGCGGCCGAAGCGGCCATGGGGGACCTCAACAAGGATAGCCTCGACGTTCTCCTGATCCTCCAGGTCACCTTCACGGATGCGTCCATGACCGTGAAGATCGCGGAGAACGCCAAGGCGCCGCTCGCGATCTGGGCTTTCCCGGAGCCGCGCTCCGGCGGGCGCCTGCGGCTCAACTCCTTCTGCGGCCTCAATCTTGCGGCCCATGCCCTCGGCCGCGCCGGCAAGAGCTATCGCTGGCTCTATGCGGCGCCGGACGCCTCCAACGTCGGTGAGAGCCTCGGCGAGCTGCTTGGCGGCGGCGCCGCGAAGGCGGCTCCGGTCGCTAAGGGCGCGGCGCCGAGCGCCGACGACCGCCGGGTGGCGGACGCGGTGCTGGCGAAGCTCAAGGGCCAGCGCATCGGCCTCGTCGGCGAGCATCCGGTTGGCTTCGACACCTGCCGCTACGATGCGGCCGAACTGCGCCAGCTCGCGGGCGTCGAGGTGGAGCAGGTGGACCTTCCGAGCCTTTTTGCGCGCGCCAAGGAGGTGCCGGCGGATCGGATCGCGGCGACGAAGCGCGACGTGAGCCAGAAGATCTCCGGCCTTGACGAGGTGGACCAGCCGCAGCTCGACAAGAGCCTGTCCATCTTCCACGCCCTCCAGGGTCTTTCCCAGGACGAGCGCTATTCCGCCATGGCGGTGCGCTGCTGGCCGGAGATGTTCACCGATTACGGCTGCGCCGCCTGCGGTCCCATGGGCCTGATGAACCAGGCCAAGGTGCCTTGCGCCTGCGAGGCCGACATGTACGGGGCGCTCACCGCGCTCGCGCTCCAGGAGATCGCGGGCGAGCCGTCCTTCCTCGTCGACATCGTCGACATGGATGCGGCGAGCGACACGGGCGTCCTCTGGCATTGCGGCCTGGCTCCCATGTCCATGGCCGATCCGGCGACGCCTCCGGCGGCCCAGATCCACTCCAACCGCAAGATGCCGCTCCTCCAGGAATTCGCCCTGAAGCCCGGCCGCATCACCGCCGCCCGGTTCAGCCAGGCCCGGAACCGGACGCAGCTCGTGATCGCGGGCGGCACCATGGTGCAGGCGCCGAAAAGCTTCACCGGGACCTCGGGCGTGGTGCGCTTCGACCGGCCCGCGGGCGAGGTGGCGGCGTCCATGATGGACATGGCCCTCGAACATCATGTCGCCATCGTCTACGGCGACGTGCGAGGGCCCCTCAGGGCCTTGGGCGAGGCCATGGGCCTTGAGATCATCGAACTCGCTTGAGCTGACGTCACGCAAGACGGCGCCCGAGATTATCGAACTGGCTTGAACCTAGAGAATGACGATGGCTGAGACGCTACGATACGGGATCATCGGCGCTGGAATGATGGGGCGCGAGCACGTGCGCAACCTCGCCCTCATCCCGGGCTCCAAGGTGACCGCCCTGTCGGATCCCGACGAGGGATCCCGGGCCGAGAGCGCGCGCGCCGTCGGCGGCGACGTGAAGGTCTTCGACGACCACCGCCGGCTCCTGGAGAGCGGTGAGGTGGACGCGATCCTCATTGCCTCCCCGAACGACACCCACAAACGCATCCTCGACGACATCTTCTCGGCGCCCAAGCCGTTGCCGATCATCGTGGAGAAGCCCGTCTGCACCTCCATCGAGGACGTGGCCGCGCTGGCTCAGAAGGCCCGGGAGCACAAGGCGCCGATCTGGGTCGCCATGGAGTACCGCTACATGCCCCCGGTGCAGGAGCTCCTCAAGGAGGTCCATGGGGGCAATGTGGGCAAGCTCCAGATGCTCTCGATCCGCGAGCACCGCTTCCCCTTCCTGGCGAAGGTCGGCGACTGGAACCGCTTCTCCCGGCGCACCGGCGGCACGCTGGTGGAAAAGTGCTGCCACTTCTTCGACCTCATGCGCCTCGTGGCGCAGGACGAGCCGGTGCGGGTCTATGCGTCGGGCGCCATGGACGTGAACCACAAGGACGAGGCCTACGGCGGTGAGACCCCGGACATCATCGACAACGCCTTCGTGATCGTCGACTTCCGCTCAGGCGTTCGCGCCATGCTCGATCTGTGCATGTTCGCGGAGGGCTCCTACTGGCAGGAGGAGATCGCGGCGACGGGCGACAAGGCCCGCGTCGAGTGCTTCGTGCCGGGGCCCGCCCGCTTTTGGCCGGGCGGCGCGGAGCGCCATTCCGAGATCGAGGTTTCGCCCCGCGAGCCGAAGGGCCCGGTGCGTCGCCCGGTCCATGTGGACGAGACCGTGCTGAAGGCCGGCGACCATCATGGCTCGACCTTCTACCAGCACCAGAAGTTCCGCAAAGCGGTCCTCGACGGCGCTCCCATCGAGGTCACCATGGAGGATGGCCTGAAAGCCGTCGCCATCGGGCTTGCGGCCGAGCTGTCGATCAAGGAAGGCCGAGCGGTCGCCATCGACGGCCTGAGCTTCAAGTAGGCGATCTTGCCTCTCCCCGCGTACGGGGAGAGGCTTTTGCGTTACGCTCTCAGTTCCCGGCGCTGACGCCGGATTTCGCGACCACGTCCTTCCAGGTCGCGACCTCCTTTTCGAGGCGCGCCTTGTGCGCCTGCGGCGAGCGCTCGCCAGCCGGGAAGAGCTGCGTGCCCACATCCGCGAACCGCGCCTTCACGTTGGCGTCGTCGAGCGCGACCTGAAGCGCCTTGTTGAGGGCCGTCACGGCCTCCGCCGGCACGCCCTTGGGCGCATACATGCCGTGCCAGATCACGAACTCGAAGTTCGGATAGCCCGCCTCCGCCATGGTCGGCACGTCCTTGATCACGTCGAGACGGTCCTTCGAGGTGACCGCGAACGCCTTGATGGTGCCGCCCTGGATTTGCGGGACGGCCGTCGTGGACTGATCGCACAGAAGATCGACCTGGCCGGACATGAGGTCGTTCATGGCCGGGCCCGTGCCGCGATAGGCGGCCTCCGTGAACTTCACGTCGAGGGTCTGCTGCAGGAGGAGGTTGCACAGATGCGAGTTGGAGCCGACGCCCGCATGAGCCGCGGTGGTCTTGGAGCCTTCGGTCTTCAGCCGCGCCAGCAATTCCTGCGCGGTCTTGGCCGGGTAATCCTTCTTGGTGGTCACCACCATCGGACCCTGGTTGATGAGGCCCACGGGCTCGATGTCGCCCAGTGTGTCGTAGGACAGGTTCTTGTAGAGCGAGGCGCCCGCCGCGAGCGCCACATGGTGGACGAGGATCGTGTAGCCGTCCTTCTCGGCCTTCGCGAGGCGCGCGGCGCCCGTGGTGCCGCCGGCCCCGGCTACGTTCTCGATCACCACCTGCTGCTTGAGGGTCGTGGACATGGACTGCGCGACGAGGCGCGCGATGGCATCGCTTGGTCCGCCGGCCGCGAAGGGCACGATCATGGTGATGGGACGGGTCGGGTAGGCTTGCGCGGCGGCGGCTCCCGCGGACAGGGCAAGGGCCGCGATGGCAGTGACGATTCGCTTCGCAATGGGGGCTCCCGCCGACGTGGCAGGGATGGCGAGGGCAGTGACGATTCGCTTCATGGCGTTCTCCCGATGGCATCCGTTCTGGTGCCGAGTGTGATCGGTCCGTCTGCGCCTCGCAAATGCGCTCCGCCGTACAACGCTCCTTTCCTTCAGGCGGACTTCGAGGCTCACCGCAGATCGGACCAATAGTGCAGGTTCTCCGTCCGGCAGAGGGACACGCGCCACTCAACGAGGCGCCCGTCCAGGGCGAAGGCCTTTCGATCCACCCGCAGGAGAGGCATGCCCTCCGAGGTGGCGAGCGCGGCGGCCACGTCCGGGGTCGCGGCCACTGCCTTCAGCTTCTCGCTGGCGCGGCCGATCGTGACACCGAATTCCGTGGCGTAGAGCTCGTAGAGATTGTTCGGGATCTCGCGTTCGGCGAGGCCAGGGAAGAGGGAGCCCGGCAGGCAGATATGCTCGAAGATGCAGGGCTGCCCGTCCAGCGAGCGCACCCGGTCGAAGGACAGGATCTGATCCTTGGGCTTGAGGCCGAGCGTGGCGGCCGCTTCCGCATCGTGGCTGAGGCCGACCTTCAGCACGCGGCTCTCGGGGAACTTGCGCTCCCCCGAATCGGCGACGAGCTTGAAGAACTGGAACAGGATGCGCGCGTCGTCGTGCCTGGCCACATAGGTGCCGCGTCCCTGGCGGCGCACCACCAGGTTCTCGGCGGTCATCTCGTCCAGCGCCTTGCGCACGGTGCCCTGGCTCACGCCGAGGTCGGACGCGATCTCGGGCTCGCTCGGCAAAACCTGGCCGGGCAGCCAGACCCCATCCCCGATACGCTTCACCAGAAGGTCGCGCACCTGCTTGTACAGGGGACGGAAGCCCAGAGCGCGTCCATCCGATAAGTCGCCAGCCATCTGTCCGCTCAACATGATCTCACCTCCCGTAACGTAATGTAATATCCATTACAGCGAGGCTGTTTCGGGTCAATCTGGAGAATACGATAAATAAGGTGATTTTCCAGGATTGACCAAGTTGTCTTATATCTTATAGAAGAGTTCGCAGTTCACAAGTCACTAGGGAGGAGAGAGTGGGGGCCCCGCATCTTCTGGTTCACGAGAAAAAAGACACCGTCGGCGTCGTGGTGGTGGAAGGCCTGAAGGCCGGCACCGACATGCTTTGCGTCGTCACCCACGACAATTCGTCGTTCAACCTGACCTCCAAGATGGACGTGCCGATCGGCCACAAGGTCGCGCTCGCCGACATCAAGGCCGGCGACACGGTTTGGAAGTACGGTCAGGACATCGGCAAAGCCATTGCCGACATCGGCAAGGGCGAACACGTTCACGTCCATAATGTGAAAACGAAGCGCTGGTGAGCGCGCCGGGGGAGGGGCGGCCGACGCGCCATCGTGGCCGTCAGCCGTTTTCGATCCGCTCCTCGTCCCGCTGCCGCCCGCCTCTTGCGATCCGCAATCTGTAAGGAGAGCCCCATGGCTCAAGCAAACGGACAATCCAACCTGAAATTCTGGGGCTGGCGCCGCGAGAACGGCCGCGTCGGCGTGCGCAACCACGTGGTCATCCTGCCCCTCGACGACCTGTCGAATGCAGCCTGCGAGGCGGTCGCCAACAACATCAAGGGCACGCTCGCCCTGCCGCACGCCTATGGCCGCCTGCAGTTCGGCGAAGACCTCGAGCTCCACTTCCGCACGCTCATCGGCACGGGCTCGAACCCGAACGTGGCCGCAGTGGTCGTGATCGGCATCGAGGACGGCTGGACCCAGCGCGTCGTGGACGGCATCGCCAAGACCGGCAAGCCCGTGACGGGCTTCGGCATCGAGGGCACCGGCGACATCATGACGATCGCCAAGGCGTCCCGCGTGGCCAAGGACTATCTCCAGTGGGCGTCCGAGCTGCAGCGCGAGGAGTGCGACATCTCCGAGCTCTGGGTTTCCACCAAGTGCGGCGAGTCGGACACGACCACGGGCCTCTCCTCCTGCCCGACCGTCGGCAACATGTACGACAAGCTCATCCCGCAGGGCATCCACGGTTGCTTCGGCGAGACCTCCGAGATCACCGGCGCCGAGCATCTCTGCAAGGAGCGCGCGGCCTCTCCGGAAGTGGCGGAGAAGTGGTACCAGATCTGGAAATCCTACCAGGACGACGTGATCGAGGCCCACAAGACCGACGATCTCTCGGACTCGCAGCCCACCAAGGGCAACATCGCGGGTGGCCTCACCACCATCGAGGAGAAGGCCCTCGGCAACCTCGAGAAGATCGGCCGTGATTGCCGGTACATCGACGCCCTCCAGCCGGCCGAGGCGCCGGCCAAGGGTCCCGGGCTCTACTTCATGGACACCTCGTCGGCCGCGGCAGAGTGCATCACGCTCATGGGCGCGGGCGGCTACGTGGTCCACACCTTCCCGACGGGCCAGGGCAACGTCATCGGCAACCCGATCGTCCCCGTGATCAAGATCACCGGCAACCCGAAGACCGTGCGCACCATGTCCGAGCACGTGGACGTGGACGTGTCGGGCGTCCTGCGCCGCGACATGACGATCTCGGACGCGGGCGATGCCCTCATCGAGATGATCGTGCGCACCGCGAACGGCCGCCTCACCGCCGCGGAGTCGCTCGGTCACCGCGAATTCGTGATGACGAAGCTCTATCGTAGCGCGTAAGAACCAAGACCTCTCCCCGCATCGCGGGGAGAGGACTCCCAAAGGGAGCGAGCCTGCCTAGCAGGCCACGGTGAGGGGTGCTTCAGCGCGGAGCGCCGCGCGGACACGCCCCTCATCCCCGCTCCACCTCCTGTCGCTCGCTCTCTCCGAGAGCCCTCTCCCATGAAGACGGGGAGAGGCATGATGCACCCCATGGCCCAGCCCGCGACCCCGACCCTCTCCGCCGCCGAGCGCACGCAGATCGCCATGCGCCGCCTCGGCCCCGGAATCGCGCTCTCCGTGGCGGTCGCCCTCGTTTCCTATCTGGCCGAGGCTCCTCTGGCGGCTGCGATCCAGGCACTCACGGGCTTCACCTACAAGCTCCCCGCCATCGTCATCGCCCTCATCATCGGCATCGCGCTCAACGGGTGGGCGGCGCGGCCCCTCTTCGAGCCCGGGATGACCTGGTGCGTGAAGAAGCTCCTGCGCATCGCCATCGGGCTCCTCGGCATCCGCATCGCCCTGTCGGACATCGTCGACCTTGGCGCCTACACGGCGTTTCTGGTCGTGCTCGCCATGGTCCTCACCGTAGCGTCAGGCGTCTGGCTCGCGCGGCTCTTCAAGGTGGGCGACGGATATGGGGCGCTCGCGGGGGCGGCCACCGCGGTCTGCGGCGCCTCCGCGACCCTCGCGACCTCCAGCGTCGTGCCCCATTACCCGCAGAAGGGCGCCGATGTAGCCTTCACGGTCGTTGCCGCGAACGCGGTCTCGACCCTCGTCATGGTGGCCTATCCGCCGCTTTGCGTGCTCCTCGGCTTCGACCCGCAGCATACGGGCGTGATGCTCGGCGCCACGATCCACGACATGGCCCAGGTGGTGGGCGCGGGCTACGCGGTCTCCGAGCCTGTCGGCAACACGGCCGTCATCGTGAAGCTCTTTCGCGTCTTCCTGCTCCTGCCGGCGGTGCTCGCCATCGGCTGGTGGTTTACCCGCCAGGGCGGCGAGCATGGTGCCGCCAAGGTGCCGGTGCCGGTCTTCGCCCTGGCATTCCTCGGATTGTGCGTGCTCAACAGCGTGCTCTCGGCGGCGCCCGGCCTCACGCCCGCCTATGCGCCCGTGAAGGCGCTTCTGGTGCAGGCGTCGAGCTGGGGGCTCCTCGTCGCGATAGCGGCGCTCGGGCTCGGCACCTCGCTCGCCTCCCTTCTCAGCATCGGCTGGCGGCACATCGCCGTGTTCACGGGCACGACCCTCGTGATTCTCGGCTTCGTGACGGCCGGACTCTTCTTGCTGCCTTGAGCCATTTCGCCTCCCTTCGACCCTAAGGAATCACATGCCCGATATCGTGATCAGCGAATTCATGGACGAGGAGGCCATCACGGGCGGCCTCAAGGGCTTCGACGTGCTCTACGACCCCAAGCTCGTGGACCGGCCGGACGACCTCATGAGGGCGGTGGCGGATGCCCGCGCGCTCGTGGTGCGCAACCGGACCCAGGTGCGTGGCGCGCTGCTCGAGGCGGCGCCGAACCTGAAGGCGGTCGGCCGCCTCGGCGTCGGGCTCGACAACATCGACATGGAGGCCTGCAAGGCGAAGGGCATCGCGGTCTTCCCGGCGACCGGCGCCAACGACGTGTCGGTGGCCGAATACGTGATCGGCACCGCCATGATGCTGCTTCGCGGCGCCTACACGGCGACGGACGAGGTGATCGCCGGTGGCTGGCCGCGCAACCGCCTCATGGGCCGCGAGATCATGGGCAAGCGCCTCGGCCTCGTGGGCTTCGGCGGCATCGCCAAGGAGACCGCCAAGCGCGCCGTTGCGCTTGGCATGGAGGTGATGGCCTACGACCCTTACGTGCCCGCCGACAGCCCGGCCTGGTCGCAGCCCTGGGGCCGCGTGAGCCCGGCCTCCCTCGACGATCTCATCGCCCAATCGGACGTGATCTCGCTCCACGTGCCGCTGACGTCCGAAACCCGCAACCTCATCGGCCGCGAGGCGCTCTCGCGCATGAAGCGGGACGCGATCCTCATCAACGCCGCCCGCGGCGGCGTGGTAGACGAGCCGGCCCTCGCCGAAGCCTTGAAGAGCGGTCAGCTCGGCGGCGCGGCGCTCGACGTGTTCGACGTGGAGCCCCTCAAGGCCGAGCAGGGCGCCGTCTTCGCGGGCTGCCCGAACCTGGTGCTCACCCCGCATATCGCCGGCGTCGCCATCGAGTCGAACGTGCGCGTCTCCTGGGTCACGGTCGAGAACGTGCGCAAGCACCTCGCGGGAGCCTGAGGGATGTCCGTCTGCTCCAAGACCGAAGCCAACCTGCGCCAGAACCTTGCGGGAGCCTGAGCGATGCCGAACCTTTCCATTGCGCAAGCCGAAGCTCTCGTCGCCGACGCGCTCATGCGCAGCCGCACGAGCGAGGGCAATGCTCGCGTCGTCGCGCGGGCTCTCGTCGCCGCCGAAGCCGACGGGCTGAAGGGCCACGGGCTCTCCCGCGTCGCCACTTACGCGGCGCAGGCCAAGGCCGGCAAGGTTGACGGCTTCGCGGTGCCGACGAGCGCGCAGCCGAGGCCCGCGGTGCTCGCGGTCGACGCGGCCCACGGCTTTGCCTATCCGGCCATCGCCCACGCCGTCGAGGCGCTTCCCGCCATGGCCCGCGCGCAGGGCATCGCGGCGGCGGCGATCCGTCGCTCGCACCATTGCGGCGCTGCCGGCCATCCGGTGGAGCGCCTGGCGGAAGCCGGGCTCGTCGCCATTCTGTTCGCCAACACGCCGGCCGCCATCGCCCCCTGGGGCGGATCGGTCGGCGTATTCGGCACCAACCCGATCGCCTTCGCGTGCCCTCTGCCGGGCCGCGCCCCGGCCGTGGTGGATCTATCCCTGTCCAAGGTCGCCCGGGGCAACATCCTCGCCGCCAAGCAAAAGGGCGAGCCGATCCCGGAGGGCTGGGCGCTCGATGAGGCCGGGCGCCCGACCACGGATCCCGACGCGGCCTTGAAGGGCACCATGCTGCCTCTCGGCGATGCCAAGGGAACGGCGCTCGCGCTGATGGTGGAACTGCTCGCGGCCGGTCTCACCGGTGCGAATTTCGCGGCTGACGCCTCGTCGTTCCTCGACGACAAGGGCGACCCGCCCGGCACCGGACAGCTGATCCTCGCCATCGATCCCGTGGCGCTCGGCGGGGAGGGCGCGCTTGCCCATTGCGCCCGGCTCGCCGCCGCCATCGAGGACCAGCCCGGCGCGCGCCTGCCCGGCGCCCGCCGCATCGCCCTGCGCGAGGCGGCCGCTCGCGACGGCCTTGCGGTCCCCGGCGCCGTGATCGCGAGCATCGAAGCCATCGACTGACATGAGAAACGCGGCGCCCTGGGGCGCCGCGTTCCAATCCAAGTCAGATCAGGGTGGGTTATTGCGGAGCGGCTGCCCCGCCGCCCGCGCCGCGACCGGCTCCACCGCCAGAGTCCCCGCCGCTCGGGCGCTGCTGGAGCGGAGGACGCTCAGCCGAGCCCGTGGAGCCCGTCGCCTCCGGGGCGCCGCTGCGGCGCTCCTGGCGGGCTTCCGACGCCGCGCCCTGCGGGCGCTCACCCTGGCTTTGACGGCCCGCCGCCGGGCGGTCATCGCTCGAGCCGGCCGCGTTCGGCTGACGCTCACGGGCGGCTCCGCCCGTCGCTCCCGTTGCATCCGTGTCCGTGGACCGCCGCTGCTGAGCCCGTTCGCTCGACGACGGGTTCGGCGTGGATGCCGTTGGCGAGGACGAGGAGGGGCTTGGGGCCGCGTTGTCCTGGCTGCCCTGCCGCTCCTGGTTGCCCTGGCGCTCCTGGCGGCGCTGGTCGCGCGTTTCCTGACGCTGCTCCTGACGCTCGTTCCGACGGCCCGCCTGCTCGTCGCGGTTCTGGCCCGGAGCGCGGTCGAGACCGGGTGCGCGGCTCAGGCCGGGCGCAGTCTGCTGACCGGGAGCCTCCGGATTGCCCGGACGGTTCGCGGTCGTGCCGCTTGCGTTGTTGCCGTCAGGACGGTTCGAGGTCGCGCCGGTGGTGTTCGTGTCACCGGGCCGGTTCGCGGTCGTGCCGGTGTCGCCCGAACGGCGCTGCTGCGCCTGACTCCCGTTCGGCTGCGTGCGGTTCTCGTTCGCCTGCGAGCCGGTTGCGGGCGTGCTGCCCGTGGTGGTGCGGTTCTCGCCCGGCCGCGCACCCGTCGCCGCATTGCGGTTCTGATCGGTTTGCGGGCCCGTGGTCGTAGCCGGAGCCGCACCGGTGGTGCTGCCCGGAGCCGTCGCTGACGGCGAGCCGGTCGCAGGCGAGGAAGCCGTGGTGCCGGTCGTGCCGGCGGCCGGCGGGTTCACGCCAGGAGCCGTGCTGCCCGTCGTGGTGCCGTTCGCGGGCGACGAGGCCGTGGAGCCCGAGGTCGTGCCGCCCGTCGGCGCCGTCGTCGCGGTGCCGGTGGTCGACTGGGTGGTGCCGGTCGTGGACGACGTGCCCGTGGCCGAGTTGCCAGTATTGGTCGTGGTGGTGCTGGTGGTCGTGCTGGTGGTGCGTGGCTCCGTCGCGATGGTGCGAATTTCTGTCGGCAACGGGGCGGCCACCGCCTGCGGCAGGTTCTGCGAGCGGATGGTGACGCGCGTCTCCCGCTCGATCACCTGCGGCTGCAGGACGAAGTTCACCGTCACGCCGCCGCGGCGCTCGACGCGGCCGAGCGGACGGGTCTCCTCGTAGATCTCGACGACCCGCGTGCGCTCCAGGCGCACCGACCGAATATCCTCCGCGACGATCCGTTCGGTCGGGACGAAGACCCAGGCCTCCTCCACGACCTCGGTGCCGCCGCCGCGGCGCGTGCCGCTCGTTGTGGTGGCGGAGCGGTTGGTGGTGCGGGTGGCGGCTCGGCGCGGGGCGTTCTCCGGGGGCAGGGGACGCCAGCCTACGAACTGCTTGGAGCGCCGCCATTCGACCCAGGCCGGAGCCCATTCGGTGCCGGCGACCCAGACCCAACCTTGAGCCGGATCGTTGTACCAGCGGCCGTAATGGTAGGTCACCTCGGCCCAGGGCTCGTCGGAGCGGAAGAACCAGCCGACCTTGTCGTTGAAGATCCAGCGCCCGACCGAATAGGGCTGCCAGTCGTCGGCCACGTCGCGCGGCTTCCAGACCTCGCCGAGGCCCTCGACCTGCACGTACTCGCCCACGGGCGTGAGGGTGTCTCGGAACTGCTCGACGCGCACCGTGGTGGTCGTCTCGGTGGTGGAGGTCTGAGCGAGCGCGGGGGCAAGGGAGCCCAAGGCCGCGCCGCTGATGAGCGCCGCCATGGCGGCTCCGCAAAGAAGGCGAGCGTGTTTCACCGGATTCTCCAGATTGTTGGGATGGGTCGTCACTAAAACGACGAGTGGGACGGAAGCGTTCCGATCCGGCGGGCGTTATGTGGCGCTAAGTCCCTGACACTGCTCGATTACATGAACAGGCGTTCAGGAGGGGCCGCAAAAGCCGTGTGGGGAGTTCCCTCAGGCGGGAACCTTACCCAACGGCAGGCGTTGAGTCTCGCTGATATCCGTTCAACGACCACCGAAAACGGGGCTTTGCGGATGTCGAATGGACCAGGGTGCCGGCTCCCGCAGGGGCCGGTTCAGCGTTGACGGGGACTCTATGCAACAGATCGATGCCGCCGCTCCGCAGCTTGACCCAAAGCTGCTCCTCAAGGCTTTGCGCTCCTTCCGGAAGGGCGATTTCAGCGTCCGCCTGCCGATGGATCTCACCGGCATCGAGGGAGAGATCTCCGAAGCCTTCAACGACATTGCCGAACTGAACCATGGCCTGACCCGCGAGCTCGATCGCGTCGCCAAGGTGGTCGGCAAGGAGGGCCAAATCGGCGAGCGCTGCAAGCTGCCGGGAGCGAAGGGTTCCTGGAACGAGTGCGTGGACAGCGTGAACGCCATGATTGGCGATCTCGTGCAGCCGACGACGGAGGTGGCGCGCGTGATCGGGGCCGTCGCCAAGGGCGATCTCGGCCAGACCATGCAGCTCGAGATCGAGGGCAGGCCCCTGCGCGGCGAGTTCCTGCGCATCGGCAAGGTGGTCAACACCATGGTGGGCCAGCTCGGCAGCTTCGCCTCCGAGGTGACCCGCGTGGCGAAGGAAGTGGGCACGGAAGGGAAGCTCGGCGGTCAGGCGCAGGTGAAGGGCGTCGCGGGCACCTGGAAGGATCTGACCGACAACGTGAACATGATGGCCGCGAACCTCACCGGCCAGGTGCGTAACATCGCTGAAGTCACCACCGCCGTCGCGACGGGCGATCTCTCCAAGAAGATCACCGTGGATGTGAAGGGCGAGATGCTGGAGCTGAAGAACACCATCAACACCATGGTGGACCAGCTCAACAGCTTCGCCTCCGAGGTGACGCGCGTCGCGCGCGAAGTGGGCACCGAGGGCAAGCTCGGCGGCCAGGCGCAGGTGAAGGGTGTCGGCGGGACCTGGAAGGACCTTACCGACAACGTGAACATGATGGCGGCGAACCTGACCGGCCAGGTGCGCGGCATCGCGGACGTGGTGACGGCGGTCGCGCAGGGCAATCTCACCCTCAAGCTCACCGTGGACGCCAAGGGCGAGATCGCGGCTCTGGCCGACACGATCAACGGCATGATCGACACGCTCGCCACCTTCGCGGACCAGGTGACGAACGTCGCCCGCGAGGTGGGCATCGAAGGCAAGCTCGGCGGCCAGGCTCTCGTGCCCGGTGCGGCAGGCCTGTGGCGAGACCTCACCGACAACGTGAACATGATGGCGGCCAACCTCACCGGCCAGGTGCGTAACATCGCCGAGGTCACGACGGCCGTCGCCTTGGGCGATCTTTCCAAGAAGATCACCGTCGACGTCAAAGGCGAGATGTTGGAGCTGAAATCCACCATCAACACGATGGTGGACCAGCTGAACAGCTTCGCCTCCGAGGTGACGCGCGTGGCGCGCGAGGTGGGAACGGAAGGAAAGCTGGGCGGTCAGGCGCAGGTGAAGGGTGTCGGCGGGACCTGGAAGGACCTCACTGACAACGTGAACCTCATGGCGGCCAACCTCACGGGCCAAGTGCGAAACATCGCCGACGTGACGACCGCGGTGGCCAATGGAGACCTTTCCAAGAAGATCACCGTCGATGTGCGCGGGGAGCTTCTCGAACTGAAGAACACCATCAACACCATGGTGGACCAGCTCAACAGCTTCGCCTCCGAGGTGACCCGCGTGGCCCGCGAGGTCGGTACCGAAGGGAAGCTCGGCGGTCAGGCCCGAGTCGAAGGCGTCGGCGGCGTGTGGAAAGGCCTCACGGACAACGTGAACTTGATGGCCGCCAACCTCACGGGCCAGGTGCGTAACATCGCGGAGGTGACCACCGCGGTGGCGACCGGCGACCTGTCGAAGAAGATCACTGTCGATGTTCGTGGCGAGCTGTTGGAGCTGAAGAACACCATCAACACGATGGTGGATCAGCTCAACAGCTTCGCCTCCGAGGTGACGCGCGTCGCGAAGGAGGTGGGATCGGAAGGAAAGCTCGGTGGGCAGGCGCAGGTGAAGGGCGTCGGCGGCGTCTGGAAGGGACTCACGGACAACGTGAACCTCATGGCCGCCAATCTGACCGGGCAGGTGCGCGGCATCGCCGAGGTGGTGACCGCGGTCGCGACGGGCGACCTTTCCAAGAAGATCACCGTCGTGGTCGAAGGCGAGATGCTCGAGCTGAAATCGACCATCAATACGATGGTTGACCAGCTCAATTCCTTTGCCTCCGAGGTGACGCGCGTAGCCCGCGAAGTCGGATCTGAAGGAAAGCTGGGCGGCCAGGCCCAGGTGAAGGGCGTCGCCGGCACCTGGAAGGATCTGACTGACAACGTGAACATGATGGCCGCGAACCTCACCGGCCAGGTGCGTAACATCGCCGATGTGACGACGGCGGTGGCCAATGGCGACCTCTCGAAAAAGATCACGGTCGATGTAAAGGGCGAGATGCTCGAGTTGAAATCCACCATCAACACCATGGTGGACCAGCTCAACAGCTTCGCCTCCGAGGTGACGCGTGTGGCGCGCGAGGTGGGAACGGAAGGGAAGCTCGGCGGCCAGGCCCAGGTGAAGGGCGTTGCCGGAACCTGGAAGGATCTCACCGACAACGTGAACATGATGGCCGCGAACCTCACGGGCCAGGTGCGTAACATCGCCGATGTCACGACCGCTGTCGCGAACGGCAATCTCTCCAAGAAAATCACCGTCGACGTCAAAGGCGAGATGTTGGAGCTGAAATCCACCATCAACACGATGGTGGACCAGCTCAACAGCTTCGCCTCCGAGGTGACGCGCGTCGCCCGCGAGGTGGGCACTGAAGGCAAGCTCGGCGGTCAGGCGCGCGTCGAGGGCGTGTCGGGCCTCTGGCGCGACCTCACCGACAACGTGAACCAGCTCGCCGCCAACCTGACGAACCAGGTGCGTGCCATCGCGGAGGTCGCCACCGCCGTGACCCGCGGCGATCTCACCCGGTCCATCACCGCCGAGGCTCTGGGCGAGCTTGCGGCGCTGAAGGACAACATCAACGAGATGATCCGCAACCTGCGCGACACGACGCTCAAGAATGCGGAGCAGGATTGGCTCAAGACGAATCTCGCCAAGTTCACCCGCATGCTGCAGGGCGAGCGCGACCTGACCACCGTGTCGAACATGATCCTGTCTGAGATTGCGCCCCTCGTGAGCGCGCAGCGCGGCGTGTTCTACACGGTGGATTCGGACGGCGGCGAGCCCGTGCTCGATATGGTGGCGTCCTACGCTTACACGGAGCGCAAGCACCTCGCGAACCGCTTCCGCCTGCGCGAGGGCATCGTCGGCCAGGTGGCCTACGAGAAGAAGCGCATCCTCCTCACCAATGTGCCGAGCGACTACGTGGCCATCAGCTCGGGCCTCGGCGAGGCGGCGCCGCTCAACATCATCGTTCTGCCCGTGCTCTTCGAACAGGAAGTGAAGGCGGTGATCGAGCTTGCCTCCTTCAACCGCTTCTCGGAGACTCACCAGGCCTTTCTCGATCAGTTGACGGAATCCATCGGCATCGTGCTCAACACGATCGCCGCCAATATGCGCACGGAAGGCCTGCTCAAGCAGTCTCAGCTTCTCACCGGCGAGCTGCAGAGCCAGCAGGAGGAGCTGAAGAAGACGAACGAGCGCCTGGAGCAGCAGGCCGCCACGCTCCGCCAGTCCGAGGAGCTGCTGCGCCAGCAGCAGGAGGCCCTGCAGCAGACCAACGAGGAGCTGGAGGAGAAGGCGCGCCTTCTCGAGGTGCAGAAGAAGGAGGTCGAGGGCAAGAACCGCGAGGTCTCCGTCGCCAAGTCGGCCTTGGAGGAGAAGGCGGAGCAGCTATCGCTCACCTCCCGCTACAAGTCGCAGTTCCTCGCCAATATGAGCCACGAGCTGCGCACGCCGCTGAACTCCCTGCTCATCCTCTCGAAGCTTCTCACCGAGAACCCCGAGGGCAATCTCTCGGACAAGCAGAAGGAGTTCGCCAAGACCATCCATGCGGCGGGCTCAGACCTCCTCGCCCTCATCAACGACATTCTCGATCTGTCGAAGATCGAGTCCGGCACCGTCAGCCTTGAAGTATCGGGCGTCGGCTTCAAGGATCTCGTGAACCACATGGAGCGCACTTTCCGGCAGGTCGCCGAGGAGCGGCAGCTCGACTTTGTCATCGAGGTCGCGCCGGATCTCCCGCCGGCCCTGCGCACGGATTCGAAGCGCCTCCAGCAGGTGATGCGCAACCTTCTCTCGAACGCCTTCAAGTTCACCGAGAAGGGCGGCGTGACGCTCAAGATCGGCTCCGCGGAGGGCTCGCCCCTTCGTGCCGGCAGCGACTGGATTGCCCTGTCTGTCACGGATACTGGCATCGGCATCCCCGAGGACAAGCAGCGCATCATCTTCGAGGCCTTCCAGCAGGCGGACGGCACCACCAGCCGCAAGTATGGCGGCACGGGCCTTGGACTTGCCATCAGCCGCGAGATCGCGCGCCTTCTCGGCGGCGAGATCGTGCTGTCGAGCGCGCCGGGGCGGGGCTCCACCTTCACCCTGTTCCTGCCGCTGGAGCCCCCAGCAAGCGCCGTCCTCGGCACGCCGGCCCGGGCGAACGGCAACGGCGCGAGCATCGATACGCCACCCTCGCCCGTTCTCAGGCAGCCCTCGGCCGCCATGGCGCTCTCCGCCTCCGCGGACGACCGGCATGCGATCACGGCGGGCGACCACGTGGTCCTCGTCATCGAGGACGATGCCATGTTTGCCTCCGTCCTCCTGGAGCTTGCCCGCGAGCAGGGGTTCAAGGGCCTCATCGCCACGGATGGAGCGGCGGCGCTCGCGCTCGCGCACCGCTATAAGCCGCACGCGATCACCCTCGACATCGGCCTGCCCGACATGGACGGGTGGGCGCTGCTCGATCTCCTGAAGCACGATCCGCGGACCCGCCACGTGCCGATTCACGTGATCTCCGTGGACGACCAGAAGAAGCGGGGCCTCAAGGCCGGCGCCTTCGGCTTTCTGGAGAAGCCGGTGGACCGCGATGCGCTCATGAGCGCCCTGTCGCGCACCAAGGATTTCATCGACAGGCCCGTGAAGTCCCTGCTCCTCGTGGAGGACGACGCGAACCAGCGCATGAGCATCGAGCAACTCCTGGGCGATGGCAGCGTCGAGGTGACCGGCGTCGGCTCTGCCGAGGAAGCCCTGGAGGCGATCCAGGCCCGCCGCTTCGATTGCGCGATCGTCGATCTTGGCCTGCCGGACCTGTCCGGCGCCGAGCTCATCGAGCGCATCCGCAAGGTGCGGGGCGGGGAGGACCTGCCGATCGTGGTCTATACGGGACAGGACCTCACCAAGGCCCAGGAGCGCGGACTGGAGCGCATGGCGTCCACGGTCATCGTGAAAGGGCAGGGCTCCTCCGAGAAGCTCCTCGACGAGACGGCTTTGTTCCTCCACCGGGCCATCGCCGCCATCCCGGCGGAGCAGCAGATCATCGTCGACCGACGCGACGACGCTTCGATCGAGGGGCGCAAGGTGCTCATCGTGGATGACGACATGCGCAACATCTTCTCGCTGACGAGCGCCCTCGAGCAGCACGGAATGCAGGTGATCTTCGCGGAGAACGGTCGCGAGGGCATCGAGAAGCTGAAGGCCAGCCCGGGCGTGGACGTGATGCTCGTCGACATCATGATGCCGGAGATGGATGGCTACGAGACCATGCGCGAGATCCGCACGATGCCGCAATACCGGGATCTGCCCCTCGTGGCGGTCACCGCCAAGGCCATGAAGGGCGACCGGGAGAAGTGCCTGGAGGCCGGCGCCACCGACTATGTCTCGAAGCCTGTGGACATCGATCAACTTTTGGCCGTGCTTCGCGTTCAACTTGGGCGCAGCACGTACAATTCGCAGGATGGCGAAGTTCTCACGAACGGTGCAGCGGAGGACGGGCTGCATGCATGACCGACCCACTCGCCTATCAGGTCGCGGGCCTCGCCCGTGACCCCGCCTCTCCCGCGCGGGCGGAGCGGCCGTCGATGACCGGGCATTTCAGGCCCACCGGCACGGGTCCGGATCTGCCGCGCATCGGGCCCGCCCGGGCGGGCGCCGACCTGATCCCGGCCAAGATCCTCGCGGTCGACGACGACCCGCGCAATCTCCTCGCGGTCGAGGAGATGCTGCGGGCGCCGGGCATCGAGATCGTGACCGCTTCCTCCGGCGAGGAAGCCCTGCGGCAGGTGCTGCAGGAGGATTTCGCTGTCATTCTCCTCGACGTGCAGATGCCCCGCATCGACGGCTACGAGGTGGCTGGGCTGATCCGCAGCCGGCCGCGCTCGTCCCGCGTGCCCATCATCTTCCTCACGGCCTTCAACAAGGACGACATGCACGTGGTGCGCGGCTATTCGGCCGGCGCCGTCGATTACGTGTTCAAGCCCATCGAGCCGCTGATCCTGAAGTCGAAGGTGGAGATCTTCGTGGATCTCTATCGCAAGACCGAGGAGATCCGCCGCCAGGGCGAGGAGGAGCGGCGGCTTCTCATGGAGAACCTGCGGGTCCGCAGCGAGAAGCTGAAGACCGAGCAGGCTCTGCGCCGCCGCGAGGAGCACCAGTCCATCGTGCTCCAATCCCTGCCGATCGCGCTCTACACCGCCTCCATCGAGGAGGACCACCGGCGCCTCCACTTCACCAACGAAAGCGTGGAACGCATCACGGGCTTCGGACCCGAGGCCTTCCTCGACCAGATCGATTTCTGGTCCGCCCGCCTCAATGCGGAGGACCGGGAGCGGGCGCTGGCGCAGTTGGCCCGGCTGGAAGAGGACGGGGCCGTTACGCTCGAATATCGCTGGCGCTGCGCGGACGAGACCGAGCGCCACTTTCTCGACCAGACCGTGGTCGTCCGCGACGACGAGGGGCGGCCGCGTGAATATTTCGGCATGTGGTTCGACATCACCGAGCGCAAGCAGCTGGAGCAAAACCTGCTCCACGCGAGCAAGCTCGAAGCGGTGGGCCGGCTCACGGGTGGCATCGCCCACGACTTCAACAACATGCTGAGCGTGGTGATCGGCAATCTCGATCTCCTGCACAAATCGGTGGACGGTAACGACAAGGCGCAGCGCCGCGCCCTCATGGCCATGGAGGGCGCGCAGCGCTGCGCGGACCTCACCCATCGGCTGCTCGCCTTTTCCCGTCGTCAGCCGCTCCAGGCCACAACCCTCGACGTGAAGGGCTTGATGCCGGGCCTCCTCGACCTGATGCGGCGGACCCTCGGGGAGCGCGTCAACGCCACCATGCAGGCCCCCGAGCCCGTCTGGCCGATCCGCGCGGACCGGGCGCAGCTCGAGGCCGCGCTTCTCAACCTTGCGGTCAATGCCCGCGATGCCATGCCCGAGGGCGGCGATCTCACCATCACCCTGGAGAACCGGGTTCTGGACGATAGCGGCCCCGCGGAGCCGGGCGACTACGTGATGATCTCGGTCGCCGACACGGGCACCGGCATGCCGCCTGACGTGCTGGAGCGGGTGTTCGAGCCCTTCTTCACCACCAAGGAAAGCGGCAAGGGCACGGGGCTCGGCCTCTCCATGGTCTATGGCTTCGTGCAGCAATCGCACGGCCATGTGGAGGTGGACAGCGTTCCCGATGTGGGCACGGCCATCCGCATCTTTCTGCCCCGCGCCGAGGGGGCGGCGACTCAGGTGCCGGATGCGAAGGTCGCGGACATGCAGCCCTTCGGACAGGGCCAGACCGTGCTCGTGGTGGAGGACGACCCGGCGGTCCGGCAGGTAGCGGTCTCGACCCTGCATTCCCTCGGCTTCGCGGTGCGCGAGGCGGGCACCGGCGACGAGGCCGCGAAGGTTCTGGAGACCGACGAGCGGGTGCGGCTCGTCCTCAGCGACGTGAGGATGCCGGGCGAGCTGACGGGCATCGATCTCGCCCGCATGGTGAAGCGCGAATGGCCCTCCGTCCGCGTCCTCCTCACCACGGGCTACGTGGACGGAGAGGATCGGCTCGGCGACCTCGACCTGCTCTACAAGCCCTACCGGGCAACGGACCTCGCCGAGCGCATCCAATCGCTGCTGAAGGCGGCGTAAGGGCAGCCGGAGCCCCGTCCTGGAGCCCGGCCACGACCGCAGGCGCCATCGGGTTCGCTCGTTCCTCCTTTGACGGGAGATCGGAGCTGCGACTTGCACCGCCGTGGCTCCAGATCCCCGCGCTGGCGAGCATGACTGCGCCGATTTGGAAGCTCCCCCAGCTTTGTCCCCCGTCATTGTGCCGACGGAGTTTGCGGGCGCCGGCCCGGTTCACTAATCAGGCAGCATCGGCTTTTTCGCCCGCGAGGTCCCATGGTCGCGCTCTACTACTATCCGTCCAATGCCAGCCTCATGCCGCACATGCTCCTGCGGGAGATCGGCGCGCCCTTCGAGCTGCGCCTCGTCGACAGGCGGGAGAACGCGCACAAGAGCGCCGAGTACCTGCGCCTCAACCCGAACGGCCTCATTCCGGTTCTGGTGGATGGCGACCTCGTGCTGTTCGAGACCGCGGCCATCGTGCTGCACCTCGTGGACAAGCACCCGGAGGCAAGCCTCGCCCCGCCGGTCGGCACGCCCGAGCGCGCGCAGTTCTACAAGTGGCTCGTCCACCTCACCAACACGCCGCAGACGGAGTACATCACCTATTACTACCCGGAGCGCCGCGCCCGCAGCGAGGCGGCCATCGCCGAGGTCAAGGCGGTGTCGGAGGAGCGGCTCAACCGCATGTTCGACGTCATCGACGAGCAACTGGGGCAAGGGCCCTGGCTTCTCGGCGAGCGCTTTTCGGCGGTCGATCTCTATCTCTACCTGATGATGCGCTGGGGCCGCGGCCTTGCCCGCCCGCCGCGCTCGCTGCCCAATCTCGGCGCCTTCGCCGAGCGCATCCTGGCGCGGCCCGCCGTGATGGCGGCGATCGAGGCGGAAGGGCTGAAGGCTCCTTACGTCTGAGGAAGGGTCTGCTTCAGGTCGAAGCGCTACGCGAGTTGTTCGCAACTCTGCGCTGAGCGCAACGCTAGTTCCGACCTTGCCATGGAGTTCACCCGGTCAGAGGGGCGGGCGGAGGACGCAGTTGGATATTCGACTACGGGATTTCATCGAGGGTATCGAAGCGTCACGGCTGCGTAATTTCGCCGATGCACAGCCTTGGACGCTGACGAGCCGCGCACCCGAGATCGTGCAGTCCTTGCTGGTCGATATCGGCGATGATTTCCATTGCCGTGACGGAGTCGCCATTCACCGCACGGCCAGTCTGGAACCTGGGGTGGTCGTCAAGGGACCGGCGATCATCGGTGCCGGGTGCCGCCTTGCCGGCGGTGCGTACCTCCGTGGCGGGGTGTGGCTGGACGAGAACTGCATCCTTGGACCCGGTGTTGAGCTCAAGTCTTCGATCCTGTCCCAGGACGTCCGCCTCGCGCATTTCAACTTCGTTGGCGACAGCGTGCTCGGCGCAGGCATCAATCTGGAGGC
Organism: Microvirga sp.; assembly: GCA_036562855.1. Classification (GTDB taxonomy): domain Bacteria; phylum Pseudomonadota; class Alphaproteobacteria; order Rhizobiales; family Beijerinckiaceae; genus Microvirga. The sequence goes on along the minus strand of DATCJK010000039.1, from coordinate 226,246 downwards.
TGGCAGCATCGTTGCGAACTTTCGCAACGAGCGTGACGAGAAACGCATCCACATTCACGTGAATGGTCGGCGGATTGATACGGGAGTTGAGAAGTTCGGAGCCCTCATCGGCGACGGGGTGCGGATCGGCGCCAATGCGGTGCTCGCGCCAGGCAGCATTCTCAAACCGGGCATGGTGGTGGCGCGCCTCGCCCTGGTCGATCAGGACTCCTGACGCGTCCCCATCGGAATTTTTTGCCGCGTATCGAAGAACCCAGCCCAAGGATCCGCGCTCAAAGCCGCCAGCCGCGCCGGCACGGTCTTCACCGTGAGGGCGGCGGGGCGCAGCGCCCCGTCGAGTTCGTCCCAGGCGAGCGGCGTCGAGACCGTCGCTCCGGGGCGGGCGCGGGGCGAGAAGGGCGCGACGGCGGTTGCCTCCCGGGCGTTGCGCAGCACGTCGATGAAGATGCGGCCCGCCCGGTCCGCCTTGCCGGCACTGGTGATGTAGCCGCCGGGCTCGTCGGCGGACATGGCCTCCGCCATCGCATCCGCGAACCCCTTCACCTGTGCCCAGCTCGGGCCCGGCGCGAGCGGCACCACCACGTGCAGGCCCTTGCCGCCCGTGGTCTTCACGAAACTCCTGAGATCCCGCGCGGCGAGCCGCTCCCGAACCTCACGGGCCGCCGCCATCACGGCCGCGAAGGGCACGTCGGGGGCGGGGTCGAAATCGAAGATCATGCGGTCGGGCCGGTCCACATCCTCGACCCGGGCGCCCCAGGGATGGACCTCCAGGACGCCGGATTGCACGAGGGCCACGAGCCCCGGCAGGTCGCGGACCATGAGCGCCGCCTCGTCACCGGGAACCGAGACCCGCGCCACCGCCTCGTTAAGGCCCGCGAAGGGGTGCTTTTGGAAGAAGCAGCGCTCGCCCGTGCCGGCGGGGCAGCGCACGAGCGAGAGCGGCCGCTCGGCCACATGCGGGAGCATGGGCTCCGCGATGGCCTCGTAATAGGCTGCCAGCTCCCGCTTCGAGAGGCCCTGGTCGGTCCACAGCACCTTGTCCGGGTGGGTCAGGCGGATGCCCACGACGGTGACGGCGTCGGGCTTGGACGCAGGCTTGCGCGGGGAGGATGCGGGCTTCGGCATGGTGCCGGATCAAACCCGCGGGACGGGGAGGGGTTCCAGGCAACGGACCCTCCCCCGGCGAGGAGGAGGGTCGGGAAACCTCAAGAGGCCATAACGCTCGGCTCGGCGCCGACCGAAGCGCCGGCGACGCGCTCGTGCAGGAAGGCGGCGGCGATGAGCTCGCGGGTGTATTGCTCCTGCGGGCGCGTGAAGATCGCCTCGGTCGTGCCGCGCTCCACCACCTTGCCGCTCTTCATCACCATGATCTCGTCGGAGAGCGCGCGCACCACCGCAAGATCGTGGCTGATGAACACATAGGCGAGGCCGTGGGCCTTCTGGAGGTCGCGCAGCAATTCGACCACCTCCTTCTGGACCGAGCGGTCGAGGGCGGAGGTCGGCTCGTCGAGCACCACGAGCTTGGGGTGCAGGATCATGGCCCGAGCGATGGCGATGCGCTGGCGCTGGCCGCCGGAAAACTCGTGCGGGTAGCGGTTGCGCCAGGCCGGATCGAGCCGCACCTCCTCGAAGGCCTGGGCGGCGCGCCGGTCGCGCTCCTTGCGCGACATGGCGGGATCGTGGACCAAAAGGCCCTCGGTGACGATCTCGCCGGAGGTCATGCGGGGCGAGAGGGAGCCGAAGGGGTCCTGGAAGACGAGCTGGAGCTGGCGGCGCAGGGGGCGCATGCCGGCCCGGTCGAGGGGCATGAGGTTGCGGTCCTCGAACCGGACCATGCCGGAGGCGGGCACAAGCCGCAGGACCGCGCGGCCGAGCGTCGACTTGCCGGAGCCCGACTCGCCCACTACCCCGATCGTTCCGCCCGCCCGCACGGTGAGGCTCACATCGTCGACGGCCTTGAGCACATGGCTCGTGCGCCCGAACAGCCCGCCCTTGGTGGCGAACTGCACCTCCAGGTTCCGGGCATCAAGCACGACCGGCGCGTTGGCCGCGACCGGCTCCTTCATGCCGCGGGGCTCCGCATCGATGAGCATGCGGGTATAGGGGTGCTTCGGCGCCGCGAAGAGATCCGCGGTGCGGCCGCTCTCCACCATCTCCCCATAGCGCATCACGTAGGTACGGTCGGCGAACCGGCGCACCACGCCAAGATCGTGGGTGATGAACACGATCGACATGCCGAGCCGCTTCTGGATATCGGCCAGCAGCTCCAGGATGCGGGCCTGGACCGTCACGTCGAGGGCCGTGGTCGGCTCGTCGGCGATGAGCACGTCCGGGTTGTTGGCGAGCGCCATGGCGATCATCACGCGCTGGCGCTGGCCGCCCGAAAGCTCGTGCGGATAGGAATCGAGACGCCGCGCCGGGTCCGGAATCCGGACGAGCTCGAGAAGCTCCACGGCGCGCTTGCGCGCAGCGGCCTTGCTCATGCCGCCATGCGTGGTGAGCGGGAGCGCAAGCTGGTCGCCGATCCGGTAGAGCGGGTCGAGCGAGGTCATCGGCTCCTGGAAGATCATGGTGAGCTTCGAGCCGCGATAGCGATTGAGCTGATCGGGCTTGAGGCCCAGGAGCTCCTCGCCCCGGTACTTGACCGAGCCCTCCGCCCAGCCGTTCGAGGCCAGAAGGCCCATGACGGACATCATGGTCTGGCTCTTGCCGGACCCGGACTCGCCGACGATCGCCACGGTCTCGCCGGGGTTCACGTCCACATCGATGCCCTTCACGGCATGGAGAATGCCGTCGCCCGTTCGGAAGCGGACATGGAGGTTGCGGACCGAAAGAACGGGTTCAGCCATCGGCGCGGTCCTTCAGGCCAGGAGCCCCGCAGGAACCCTGGCCGGTGCAGGTGATGCAAGATTGATTGCAAGAATGATTGATGGTGGCCGGGAGAGCCGGTGACATCTCAGCGGTCCTTGGGGTCGAGGGCGTCGCGCAGGCCGTCGCCGATGAAGTTGAGGGCGAACAGGGTCGAGACGAGAAAGATCGACGGGAAGATGAGCATGAAGGCCGCGCCCTGGATGTTGCGCGCTCCGTCGGCGATGAGAACGCCCCAGCTCGTCATGGGCTCCTGCACGCCAAGGCCGAGGAAGGACAGGAAGCTTTCGAGCAGGATCACCCGCGGCACGAGAAGCGTCATGTAGACGACCACGGGGCCCAGGGTGTTCGGGATCACGTGGCGGCGGATGATGCCCTTCGTCTCGACGCCGAGCGCCTCTGCGGCCTGCACGTATTCCTGGCGCTTGATGGAGAGCGTCTGGCCGCGGACGATGCGGGCCATGTCGAGCCATTCGACGGCGCCCACGGCGATGAACATCAGCACGAAGTTCCGGCCGAAGAACACCACCAGCATGATCACGAAGAAGATGAACGGCAGGGAGTAAAGGATATCCACGAAGCGCATCATGATCACGTCGACGCGCCCACCGAGATAGCCCGATACCGCCCCGTAGATCACGCCGATCGTGATGGCCACGAAGGTGGCGAGAAGGCCGATGGACAGCGAGATCCTGCCCGCGAACAGGGTGCGGGTGAGAAGATCGCGCCCATTCGTGTCCGTCCCGAAGAAGAAGTAGCGCCGCTCGATCGGAACCTCGACGGAGATGCGCCGTCCCTCGTCAGCCCGCTCGATCACCCGCGCATCACCGAACAGGTCGGAGCGGGGAAAGAAGGCGAGGGAACGCTCGTCGATGGGCCGCTGGCCGACGAAGGTCGCGCGCAGCGTATCGCCTTCGACCGTGATGGACTCCGGCGTCGCCCGCAGACGCGAGCCGATGCGCTCCACCGAGGGAGTGATCTGGTCGGCTTTGGGATAGGCCGACAGGCTCGGCTCGACGCGCGAATACTCGGTGTAGACCCGGTCGTATTGGTGACCCGTGACCTCGGGCCCCACGATGCAGATCAGGGCCATGAACAGAAGCCAGCCGATGCTGACCACCGCGGCCTTGTTTCGGAAGAGCCGCGTGCGCGCATCGGCCCAGAGGGAGCGCCCCTGGACGGTGCCTTTCATGGCTTCGGTCGGGATGACGGCGCCTTGAGCCATGGTCAACTCACTCGTAGCGGACGCGCGGGTCGATCAGCGCATAGAGAATGTCGACCAGCAGATTGAAGAACATGACGAAGACAGCGACCAGCACCACCGTGCCCATGACGAGCGTGTAGTCCCGGTTCAGCGCGCCTTCCACGAAGTAGCGACCGATGCCGGGCAGGGCGAAGATCGTCTCGACGACCACCGAGCCGGTCAGGAGGGCCGCTGCCGCGGGGCCGAGATAGGACACCACCGGCAGGGAGGCCCCGCGCAGGGCATGGCTCACCACGGTCGAGGTGGGCAGGCCGAGCGAGCGCAGCGTGCGGATGTGGTTGGAGCGCAGAGCCTCGATCATCGAGGCGCGGATCATGCGCGCCACCACGGCGATCTGCGGCAGTGCCAGCACGATGACCGGCAGGATGATGTTGCGGACGGCGCCGTCGTTCCAGCCGCCGATGGGAAGCATGGCGAGCATGAGGCCGAACACGATCTGGAAGACCGGGGCCACGACGAAGTTCGGAATGGTCAGGCCCATCGCGGCAAAGCCGGTGACGAGATAGTCGATCGCGCTGTTCTGGCGGAAGGCGGCGATGGTGCCGAGGGTCCCGCCCACGAGGACGGCGACGAGAAGCGCCAGCGCGCCGAGCGTGATCGACACGGGCAGGCCCTGCATGAAGAGCTCGCCGATGGTGAAGTCACGGAAATAGAAGGAGGGGCCGAAATCGCCTTGGGCGAGATGCCACAGATAGAGGCCGTACTGCTCGATCAGCGGACGATCGAGGTTGTAGATCCGCATCAGGTTTTCCATGACCTTCGCCTCGAGGGGCTGCTCGAGGTCGAACGGGCCTCCGGGGGCCACGCGGATCAGGAAGAAGGAAATCGTGACGATGAGGAACAGCGTCGGGACGGCGGATAGGAAACGGCGCAGGATGAAGGGGAGCACGCTGTCTCTCGCGGACCGGTAGAACCACAATGAAAACGTCCCGGGAGGGAACCCTCCCGGGACGCCGCAATGGCAAGCTTACTGCTTGATGGACATGAAGCGGGTCGGGTGAGCGCCCGTTACGTTGTCGACCCAGCCCTGGAGCTTGTTCGAGACGAGGTTGTTGTTCCCGTAGAACAGCACCGGGATGTAGGGCATGTCCTTCATCAGCATGGCCTCGGCCTCCTTGAGGATGTCGGCGCGCTTGTCGAGGTTCTTCTCGTCGGCGGCCTTCTTCATCAGGGCGTCGAAAGCGGGGTTGTTGTACTTCGCGTAGTTGAAGCCCTTGTTGTCGGACTCCAGCAGGAACAGGAAGTTCTGCGGATCGGAGTAGTCGCCGATCCAGCCCGCGCGGGCCGCCTCGTAGTCGTTGGTGTCACGCAGAACCGCGAAGTGGGTCTTGGCGTCCGTGTTGATGAAGGCGGTCTCGACGCCGATGCGCTTCCAGTCGTCGGCAACCTGGACAACGGTGTTCTTGTTGTTGTCCGAGCTGTTGTAGCGCAGCTGCACCTTGAGCGGCTTGCCGGGGCCGTAGCCGGCCTGCTTGAGCAGCTCCTTGGCCTTATCCTCGCGCTCGATCGGCGACATGGTCTTGAAGTCGGCGGTCGCCGGCTCCTTGTAGTTGCCGATGCCCGGGGGAACGATGGAATAGGCCGGCAGCATGGTGCCGCCCCAGACCTGCTCGGCGATCAGCTCGCGGTCGATCACCATCGACAGGGCCTGACGGACGCGCGGATCCTTCAGGTTCTCCTTCGTGGTGTTGAGCGAGATGTAGTAGAGGCCAAGGCGCGGCGAGGTGTGGACCTGATCGCCCAGGCGCTGGCGGAGCGACTTGGTCTGGTCGGCCGGGAAGTCGCTGGTGGAGTGAAGCTCACCCGCCTCGAAACGGCGCGCCGTCGCGGCGAGATCCTTCTGCGGCTGGAACACGACCGCGTCGATCTTCACGTTCTGGGCGTCGTGGAAGTTGGTGTTCTTCTCGAGGCGGATCTGAGAGTTCGGCACGAACTCCTTCAGCACATAGGCGCCGTTGGAGACGTAGTTGCCGGGCTTCACGAAGTCTGCATTGTGCCGCTGGACGCTGGCCTGGTGAACCGGCAGGCCGGTCTGGTGCGTCAGGAGCTCGAGGAAGTAGGGGGTGGGCCGCTCAAGGGTGATCTCGAGGGTGCGGTCGTCCACCGCCTTGACGCCAAGATCCTCGGGCTTCGAGCCCTGGCTCTTGTTGATCTTCTCGGCGTTCTTGATCGGGTAGAGAATGTTCGCGTACTTCGCGCCCGTCGCCGGATCCATGATGCGGCGCAGGGAGAACACGAAATCCGACGCCTTCACCGGGTCGCCGTTGGACCACTTGGCATTCTGGCGCAGCGTGAAGCGGTATGTCACGCCGTCATCGCTGATCTCGTGCTTCTCGGCGACGCCGGGGATCACCTTGCCGGCGGCGTCATAGATCATCAGGCCTTCGAGCATATCGCGAAGGATATGGGACTCGTAGGTGGTCGACGTCTTGTGCGGGTCGAGCGTCTCGGGATCGGCGTCGTTGCCGCGGTTGTAGACGACCTGGGCGGCAGCCATGCCCGTGAAGGCGACGGTGGCTGCGGCGGCGATCGCCATTCGTTTGAACCAGGATGACATGTGTGTTCCCTCTTTGTCGTTTTGGCGGAGGTGCGACCCTACTTCGGCGTGCAACCTTGGCACGACCTTGGCCTTATATGTGGTGCAAGTCGCCCGCTCCTGTCCAGTGTTCTGCTATAGACTTCTCACAGTAACCTGACGTTGCGGCAGGGCGCCTCAGGCGGGCGGCGCGTGTAGGAGATTGCGGCCGAGCCGTCAATCAGGTCAATGACTTAGGCGCCGGCGTCGAAGACGAGGCCGGCGGCCTCGATCCCGGCGGCGGCGGCCATCTCGTCGTTGTCGGAGGTGTCCCCGGAGATCCCGACCGCGCCCAGGATCGCCCCCTGCTGGTCCTTGATCAGCACCCCGCCCGGCACCGGAACCAGCTGTCCGCCCACCACATGGCTCGCCGCGGCCACGAAATAGGGGCGGTCCACCGCCATCTTGTGGATGGCCCGGGAGCCGACGCCGAGGGCCAGCGCCCCATAGGCCTTGCCCATGGCGATCTCGGCCCGCTTCAGGCTCGTCCCATCCTCGGAGGCGAGGGCTTTCAGGGCGCCCCGCGCGTCGTAGACCGCCACGGAGAGCGGTTTCATGGTCTTTTCACGGGCAGCCTTGAGGGCGGCGGTGAGAATGGTCTGGGCCGTGTCGAGGGAGAGCTGGGTCATGGGGATCCTTGGAAAGGTGAACCGCGGCGAGAGTGAGTGAGCCTTCGCACCGCCCCGCAGGGCGAGCCGTGGCGAGAACCGACCTTATCGACAGCGCAGAAAAGCCCGGAACACAAGCCTTTTGCCGCATGACGGACCGGCTGCCCTTGCAGGGCACCATCCGGATGGAGGGGATCGGATGAGGGGATGACTGGCGCCGCTAATGCAGCGCGCGGTCCCGCTGGGCGAGCCAGGACGCCACGGCCCGGCGCTCGTCAAGGGTCATCTCGGTGAGGTTGTTCGGCGGCATCGCATGGGTGAGGACGCTCTGCACGCGGATCGCCTCCGCATGCCGGGTGATGTCCTCCGGGGTCTCGAGGCGAACGCCCTTGGGCGCCACGGGAATGCCGTCCCAGACGGGCTCGGCGGCATGGCACATGGAGCAGCGGGATTGCAGGGCGAGCACCGCTTCCTCGGTCGGGGCGGCGCTGGCGAGGGTCACGGGGCCGGCCGGCGCCTCGGCGAGGTTGGCATTCCCGGGCTTGCCGATGATGGAGAGATAGATCGCGACCGCAAAGCAGGCCGCCGCGAGCCCCCAGGTCCACCAGGGGGAGCCCTTGCCCGCATGCTGCGCGTTGAAGAAGTGCCGGATCACCGCGCCCGCGATGACGATCATGGCCACAATCCCGATGGCGTAGCGGGACGACCAGGCGAGCGGGTAGTGGTTGGAGAGCATCAGGAAGATGACGGGCAGCGTCAGGTAGTTGTTGTGGGTGGAGCGCTGCTTGGCCTGGCGGCCGAGTGCCGGGTCCGGCGTCTCGCCCTTGAGGAGGCTCGCCACCACCTTCTTCTGGTTCGGGATGATGATGAAGAACACGCTCGCCGACATCCAGGTGGCGATCATCGCGCCCGTGTGGAGGAAGGCCGCACGGCCGTTGAACACCTGGGTGAACACGAAGGCGGCGGCGAGGATGTAGACGAAGAGCGCGACGCCAAGGACCACGTCGTTGCGCCCCAGCGGCGACCGGCAGAGCCCGTCATAGACGAGCCAGCCGAGCACGAGGCCGCCGATGCCGATGGCCGCCGCCTGCCAGGGCGCGAGCGCCCGCACGGCCGGGTCGATCGTGTAGAGGTCGGCCTGGAGGTAATAGACCCAGACGATGAGGAAGAAGCCCGAGATCCAGGTGGAGTAGCTCTCCCACTTGAACCAGGTGAGCTCTTTCGGCAGCTCCGGCGGGGCCACCATGAACTTGCGCATGTTGTAGAAGCCGCCGCCATGGACCTGCCAGGCCTCGCCGCCCACGCCCTCCGCCAGGCCCTCGCGCTTCTTGAGGCTCAGATCCAGGTGGATGAAATAGAAGGACGACCCGATCCAGGCGATGGCGGTGATCACGTGGGTCCAGCGCAGGATCTGGCTGATCCACTCGGAAATCTGGGGGTCGATCATGCGGCCTTGCGTTGTGCAGGTGAACGATAAGGCGGCTTAAGGAATTCAGCCAGGGGCGTCCAGGGCCTTTTTGGATCAAGGCCGCCGCCTCTCCCGTTGTCCGCAGGCCTCGGAGAAGCGTCCAGCTCGCGCCGCCATCCCGCCGCAGCGGAGCCGGGATGGCCGGGCGCGACCCCGAACCAGTTCCCGGCCAGATTGCAGGCTCCCGAGCCGGCTGTTCTCCCCGCATCGGCCTGTCGGGACCTGCCCTGCGCGCCCTTGCCGCCCCGTCGGCACGGAGGTGCCCGAGGAGCCATCGGCGGGGGACGGGCCCTGATGAGCTAGAGCACGAACCATCCCTTGGAGAGGTCCATGGCGCCCTTCAGCCGGATCACCGCCTCGGCCCTCAAGTCGGCATCCGTGTTGAGGGAGATATAGGTCTGCTTGCCCACCTTCTCGTAGCGCACCTGTCCGGCGCCGGTGAATTCCGCCTCGCCGATGAAGGTGAACTTCTGGTCGCCGCGCTTGCGGGTGTTCGCATCCACCAGCTTGAGGTCGATCCGGTCCCGCTGCCGGCCTGAGAAGTCGGTGAGATAGTCGGCGCTGCGCGTGGAGGCGCCCGTCTCCCGGTCGTCGAACGCGAACACGTCCCGGCCTCGGCCGCCCGTCATCGTGTCCCGGCCAAGGCCTCCGGTGAGATGGTCGTTGCCCACATCGCCGAGGAGAGTATCGGCCCCCGATCCGCCCAGCACCGTGTCGTTGCCGAAGCCGCTGCTCAGCCGGTCATTGCCAGTGTTGCCGATCAGGACGTTGGCGAAGGCATCACCCGTGAGCACGTCGTTGCCCGCTCCCCCTGAGAGCGTGTCGGCCAAGGCCGTGTTGCGGGCCATGGATCCGGTCGAGACATCCACCGCATGAGGCACGATCCAGGTGAGCGCGCCTTTGTTGAGCGTGACAGTCGCCGCCTTCAGGCCCGCGCTGGCATAGGCATGGCTGAAGCTTGCCACGCCATTCACCGGGGTGGCGGTGCTCAGGCTGCCGTCGCCCCAGGCGAGGCTAGCCTGTGTCGCCCCACCCGTGCCGAGCGTCACCTCGACGAAGCGTCCCTCCAGGACCGCCTGGGCGTTCGCCTTGTAGAGAAGGTCGACCCGGAAGACGTCGTAGTCGGTGTTCGTGTCGCCTGGAACCAGATTACCAGCATCGCTTTCGAGCAGTGCGTAGCGACCATCGGGGGTGATTCTGGCGTTCGTCGATGACTGATTGGGAGAGGCGCCGCTCGCCGACTGCGAGAGGACGGTGATGCTTCCGGTCTCCATATCCTTCAGAAACACATTGGCGACGTCTGTCGCCTGCCCCGGAGCAAGGTTGCTGGCCTCACTCTGGAAAACGACGTAGCGACCATCAGCGCTAATCTGGGCTCGTTCGGAGCCTCCATCCGCAAGGCCACTCATTGCCGAACGGGAGACGAGCGTGACCTCGCCGGTCTGCAGATCCTTCCTGAAGACATCGATGCTATTATTCGTGTCGCCGGCAACGAGGTTGCTCGCCGCACTGTCGAAGACGATAAAACGGCCGTTGGCCGAGATCTGTGCATTTTGTGAATCGCCGTTCGCGCCTCCGGCGGCTTGCGAAACAAGGCTCACCGCGCCGGTCGTCATGTTCTTGAGGAAAATGTCCGTCCGACCGTTCGTGTCGCCGTCCACGAGATTGTTGGCTCGGCTCTGGAAGACCACCAGATTGCCATCAAGGCTGATCTGAGCCTCCTGAGAAACGTCGGCTCCTTCAGCACCTGCCCCCGTCGCCGAGACGAGCTGGGTGGTCCCGGTCGCGGTATCCTTGCGGTAGATGTGGTAGCGATTTGGCGTCACGCCATCGATGAAAGCACCATACGACGTGAAAACGACATAGCGACCGTCCGCGCTGATGTCGCCTTCACTTGCTGGGGCACCGACTTGCCCCTCACCCGTTCTCGTCGAGACACGGGTCAAGACCCCTGTGCCGAGATCCTTCAGGAAAATGTCGTTGTTGTTGTTGGTATCTCCTGGAACGAGGTTGCTCGCGTACGAGGTAAAGACCACATAGCGTCCGTTTGCGCTGATGCTCGGATCTTGCGAGTCGCCAGATGCCTGCACGCCAGCTTGTGTGACGGCGACGAGGTTTGTAGCCCCGGTTAAGGCATCTTTCAGGAAGATGTTCGCTCCTGTAAACGTAGTGTTGGGGACAAGATCGTCGGATTCACTTTCGAAGACGATGTAGCGACCTGTCTGGTCGAATGAGCTGATCCCCGAACCATTACGGCCCTCGGTTCCGGTGGCGGAGACGCTCAGGCGCTGGATGATGTCGCCGGCCTGCGGCTTGCGAATGGATTGAACACTCAGGAACATAGCTTGCTCTGGCAATTGCATACCGGGAAGCGACACCCCAACAGACGCGCCTCCCTTGTCGCAACTCTCTAAACAGAGAGGTGTGACACCCGGCGTGCCCTGGCGCGTCAAGGGCGGGATTGAACCTTCCGGCCCGCGCGGCAGTTTTCGGCCTGTCACCACCCCGGGAGCTCCCCTTGCAGGATCGGTTCATCCGCATCGCCCTCGTCGTCGCGCTCGGCCTTCTCGCCGCCTTCGTGGCCGAGCCTTACGTGGCCCGCTATCTCTATGCGGAGACGACCCCGCGCCTCGTGACCCCGCGGGGCGATCTCGAGGCGAGCGAGCGCTCGGCCATCGACCTCTTCGAGCGCATCTCGCCCTCGGTGGTCCACGTCTTCGCGCAGCCCGATCCCCGCCGCCTCGCCGAGCCCGATCCCGGGTTTCCCGAAGGGCCGAGGGGTCCAGGCGGCCCGGGCGGGCCTGGCGGTCCCGGGGGAGGGGGCGTGCAATCCGGCACCGGGTTCCTGTGGGATGCGGCTGGCCATGTGGTGACGAACAACCACGTGGTGGAGGGCTCCCGCTCCGTGCGCATCCGCCTCGCCTCCGGGGACGTGGTGCCGGCGGAGGTCGTGGGCACCGCGCCGAACTACGACCTCGCGGTCCTGCGGCTCGGGCGCCTGCGGCAGCCCCCGCCGGCGATCCCGGTCGGCACCTCCGCCGATCTGAAGGTGGGGCAAACGGCCTTCGCCATCGGCAATCCCTTCGGCCTCGACCAGACTCTCACGACGGGCGTCATCAGCGCGCTCCAGCGGCGGCTGCCCACGAGCGAGGGGCGGGAGATCGCGGATGCGATCCAGACGGATGCCGCCATCAACCCGGGCAATTCCGGCGGGCCGCTGCTCGACTCCGCTGGCCGGCTCATCGGCGTCAACACGGCGATCTACTCGCCCTCCGGCTCCTCCGCCGGCATCGGCTTTGCCATCCCGGTCGATGTGGTAAATCGGGTGGTCCCCCAGCTCATCCAACAGGGGCGCCTGCCGCAGCCCGGCATCGGCATCATCGCAGGCCAGGAGGCCGCGGCCGCGCAGCTGGGGATCGAAGGGGTGGTGGTCGTGCGGGCCCTGCCGGGCTCTCCGGCCCAGGAGGCGGGCCTGCGCGGCATCAACCCCCAGACCGGCGAGATCGGGGACATCATCGTCGGGGCCAACGGCCGCCCCGTGCGCCGTCTCTCGGACCTCACCGCGGCCCTGGAGCAGGCAGGCGTCGGGCAGCCCATCGACCTCGAGGTCGAGCGCGGCGGGCGCGCCGTGACGGTGCGGGTGCGCGTCGACGATGTGGGCCAGCGGCGAGGATAGGGGCCCGGTTCCTCCCAAGGATCGAGTGGCGATTCCCTTCCTGGGCCTGCACAGGAAACGGGTGGTGGCGGAGGCCTGATCGGTGGGAGGTGGCACGGTCGCATTCCAGGACCGTCCTATGCCTCCCTTCCGCCGCCTCTTTCTGTCCGTTGCCGGTGCCCAGTTCGCCGAGCAGCTGGCGCTCGCGGCCGTGCCGCTCACCGCCGTTCTCGTTCTCGGGGCCGGTCCCGGTCTCGTCGGGGGCCTCGTCGCCCTCCAGGGCGCGGCCTGGCTCCTCGTGTCCCTCCCGGCCGGCGTCGCGATGGACCGGGCCCGCCGGTCCCGATTGGTCGCCGGGGCGCAGGCGCTCTCGGCCGCGGCCCTCATGCTCGCGCCCCTTGCCGCCCTGAAGGGCTGGTGGCTACCCTTTGGGCTATGCCTCTTTCTGGGTTCGGCCGGCGCCGTCGTCACGGGGCTCGGTGCCATGGCGCTGCTCCCGGGAATCGTGGACCGGACCGCGCTGCCCCGCGCCAATGCGCGGCTCGAACTCGCCCGGGCGGGCGCGACCCTCGCGGCGCCGGCGCTCGCCGGCTGGCTCGCGGGCCGCGGCGCCCCGGTTCTGGGGTTCTGGCTCGCCGCTGGCGCCGCGCTCCTCGCGGCCTCCGTCGTGCGCGGTCTCGACGACCGCGCGCCTGCCGCGTCAGGCGCGCGCCCGCCGGTTCTCCAGGCGGTCCGGGAAGGCGCTGCCTTCGCCCTGCGCCACGATCTCCTGCGCGGCATCGTGCTCTGCGCGGTGTTCTGGAACTTCGCCTATTTCGCGCTGGCGGCGGTGCTCGTGCCTTACGCCCTGCAGCGGATCGGCCTCGACCCCGCGCTTACGGGCCTTGCGCAGAGCGGCAACGGCATCGGCCTCCTCCTCGGGGCCTCGCTGGCTGGCGCCATCCTGCGCCGCGCCGAACCCCGCGCCGTGATGATCGCCGGCCCCGCGCTCTCGGTCCTGGCCGCGCTCCTCCTCCTGGCGGCGCCCCGGTTCGGGGGCTTGGCGGCCGCTGCCCTCGCCATGGGGCTCCTCGGGTTCGGCCCGATGCTCTGGCTCATCTGCCAGACCACCATTCGCCAGCTCGTCACGCCCGCCGATCTCCTCGGGCGCGTCCCGGCCCTCGTCCAGGTGGCGATCTACGGGGTGCGGCCGGTCGGGGCGCTCGCGGGCGGCGCCGTGGGCTCCGCCTTCGGACTCGATGCGGCGCTCCTTCTCGTGGTTGCTTCCTTCGCGGTCTCCGCCCTGGTGCCCCTTCTCTCCGCGCTGGGGCGCCTGCGCACCCTGCCGGTCGCCACTTCGGAAGCGGCTTGACGGAGGCCGCTTCCTCGGGCCAATCGAACCGGCTTCGAGGAGGATCCGATGGGCCGCCTGTCCACCCACGTGCTCGATACCGTCAATGGAAGGCCCGCCCGGGGCGTCGCCATCGAACTTTTCGTCATCGACGGCGAGGAGAGGCGGCCGGTGCTGCGCACCGTCACCAACGCGGATGGCCGCACCGATGCGCCGCTGATGATCGGCGACGCGTTCAAGACCGGGACCTACGAACTCGTCTTTCGCATCGGCGATTACTTCCGTAGCTTGAATGCCACGATGGCCGATCCCCCGTTCCTCGACATCGTCCCGATCCGCTTCGCCATCGCGGAGCCCGATGGCCACTACCATGTCCCGCTCCTCGCCTCGCCCTGGAGCTACTCCACCTATCGGGGCAGCTGAGCCTGGGGCGTCGAGCACCGTCTCGACGCGGCCACGCGAGCGACCCCACTGACTGAGGCAGCCGAGCATGTCCGACACCCGCTACCCCCGCGACCTCGTCGGCTACGGCCGCACCCCGCCCCATCCGCGCTGGCCCGGGGACGCCCGGATCTGCGTGCAGTTCGTTGTGAACTACGAGGAGGGCGGCGAGAACAGCATCCTCCACGGGGACCGGGCCTCCGAAGCCTTCCTCTCGGAAATCGTCGGCGCCGCGCCCTGGCCGGGGCAGCGGCACATGAACATGGAGTCGATCTACGAATACGGCTCCCGCGCCGGATTCTGGCGCCTGTGGCGGATGTTCACCGAGCGCGGCATGCCGGTCACGGTCTTCGGGGTCGCGACCGCGATGATGCGACACCCGGAGGCCGTCGCGGCCATGAAGGAGGCGGAGTGGGAGATCGCGAGCCACGGGCTCAAGTGGATCGACTACAAGGACTTCACCGCCGAGGAGGAGCGGGCGCACATCAAGGAGGCGATCCGCATCCACACGGAGGTCGTGGGCGAGCGGCCCCTCGGTTTCTACCAGGGGCGCACCTCGGAGCACACGCTCCGGCTCACCATGGAGGAGGGCGGCTTCCTCTACTCGGCGGATTCCTATGCCGACGAGCTGCCCTATTGGGTGGACGGGCCGAAAGGCCAGCAGCTCGTGGTGCCCTATACGCTGGACGCCAACGACATGCGCTTTGCGACACCGCAGGGCTTCAATGCGGGCGACCAGTTCTACGCCTATCTGAAGGACACGTTCGACGTGCTCTATGCGGAGGGCGGGACCGCGCCGAAGATGATGTCGGTCGGTCTCCATTGCCGCCTCGTCGGCCGCCCCGGCCGCGCGGCCGCCTTGGCGCGCTTTCTCGATTACGTGGCCTCGCACGAGGGCGTGTGGGTCGCGCGCCGCGTCGATGTCGCACGCCATTGGTTGCGCCATCACCGGCCGGTGAGCCTCAAGCCCAGCACCATGAGCCGGGCTCAATTCGTGGAGGTGTTCGGCGATGTTTTCGAGCACTCGCCCTGGATCGCGGAAGCGGCCCATCAGGCCGGGTTCAACACGGCGCAGGACACGGCGGAGGGGCTCCATGCCGCCATGGTCCATGTGCTCGGCGGCGCGACGCGCGAGCAGAAGCTCGCTCTCATCCGCGCCCATCCGGACCTTGCCGGTCGCCTGAAGCTCAAGGACCTCACGGCGGATTCCCAAAACGAGCAGGCTTCCGCCGGCCTCGACAGCCTCACGGAGGAGGAGCGCGACCGCTTCCTCGCGCTGAACGATTCCTACAAGGCGAAGTTCGGCTTTCCCTTCATCATGGCCGTGAAGGGCCGCACCAAGGACGAGATCCTCGCCGCCTTCGAGGAGCGCCTCGCGCACGACCCGGACCAGGAATTCGACGCGGCCGTCGTGCAGATCGAGCTGATCGCTCTCCTGCGCCTGAAGGACCGGCTGCCCTCCCTCGCCGATGTCTTCTCCTCCCTGGCCTGAGGGCAAGCCTTCTTCCCTCCGCCCTTTCCTCATCCCCTGCGTGAGCGCCCCATGACCCAGCCGATTGTCATCGATCTCGACCGCGACGCCGTGAAGACGGGCCTCGCCGACGGGTCCTTCGTTCTCGTGGACGTGCGCGAGCCCCACGAATTCGCCGCCGGGCACATCCCTGGCTCCGTCTCGCACCCGCTCTCGCAATTCGACCCCGGCAGCCTGCCGGATGGACGCGTCGTGTTCTCCTGCGCGGCTGGCATCCGCTCGGCCCGGGCGGCCGAATTCGCGCAGGCCATGGGCCGGGACATCCGCGAGCACTACAAGGGCGGCTTCAAGGATTGGGTCGAGGCGGGCGAACCGGTGGAGTGAGCGGCGCGGATCGCCTCGCCGAGGCGGAGCGGTCGGCTCGACGAGCCGCGTGAGGGGCTCGGCACCCTCTCGCCCGTCGCCGCATCGAAAAGCCTTCTTCACGGGTGGGGAACGGCGCGGGGAGGAGAATGCCCCCTGCAACACGACCGTCACATGATCCCGTCACGATCGACCCGTCGCGGCAGGCCCGTTCGCGTGGTGACATTTCGCACACGGGAAGAGTTCGCGTTCCGCTATGCATCGCGTGACGAGGTGGCCATCGCTTCGCCCTAGGCCATGCAAATACCGGCATGGAGCCATGTCCACGGGCGTGAACATGGGTCCATGGTCGCGACCAGGAGGTCGTTATGGCGCGTCTTCGATTGCGGTCTATAACTTTATTCCTTGCGGCGTTTCTGGCCGGACCGGCCTTGGCGCAGGGCCCGGCGGCTGCGCCGCCATCGGTGACCGTCGCAAAGCCCCTGATGAAGGACATCACGGAGTGGGACGACTTCATCGGCCGCTTCGAGGCGGTGGATCAAGTGGAGATCCGAGCCCGGGTGTCGGGCTATCTCGACAAGGTGCATTTCCAGGACGGCGCCCTCGTGAAGGTGGGGGACCGGCTCTTCACCATCGACCAGCGGCCCTATCGGGCGGCCCTCGAACAGGCGGAGGCCACGGTGGCCTCGGCGCAGGTGCGGGTCGAGTTCGCCTCGAACGATCTCGAAAGAGCCGAGACCCTGCGGCGGACCGGCAACATCCCCGAGCAGGTTCTCGATCAGCGCCGGTCCAACTATCTCACCGCCAGGGCCGATCTCGACCGGGCCGAGGCCGCTGCCCGCCAGGCGCGGCTGGACATGGAGTTCACCGACATCAAGGCGCCGATCGCGGGCCGCATCTCGCGCAGGCTCGTCTCCGAGGGCAACCTCGTGAACGCCAACCAGTCGGTGCTCACCAACATCGTCTCGCTCGACCCGATCCAGTTCTATTTCGACGTGGACGAGCGCTCCTACCTCGCCTATTCGCGCCAGAGGGAGGGCGGCACGCGCACCTCGGGCGCCGCGCCGAACCGGGTGGAGCTGACCCTGACGGACGAGCGCGCCGCCAAGCGCACTGGCCGGCTCGACTTCGTCGATAACCGCCTCGACGCCCAGAGCGGCACGATCCGGCTCCGCGCCATCTTCGACAACAAGGACCTGTTCCTGACCCCGGGCCTCTTCGGGCGGATCAGCGTGCTCGGCTCCGATCCCTATCGGGGCATCCTCCTGCCCGACGAGGCGGTGGGGAGCGACCAGGACCGGCGCGTGGTCTTCGTCGTCGCCGAGGATAACACGGTCACCATGCGTCCCGTGCGCCCGGGCCCCAGGATCGACGGCTACCGGGTCATCCGCGAGGGGCTGAAAGGGGACGAGACCGTGGTTGTGAACGGAATCGTCCGCGTCCGCGCTGGGGTGAAAGTGGCGCCCCAGATGACGACCTTGCCTCCCGTGCGCGAGCGCAACGGCTCCTGATCCCCGCGCGTTTTACCCGGTTTTTCGTCTCCCATCCCTTTCCGCGCCGCCCTTTCCGACGCCGAGCCCTCCCGGAGCTCCCCCATGCGGTTCGCCCATTTCTTCGTCGACCGGCCGATCTTCGCCTCGGTCCTGTCGATCCTGCTGCTGCTCATCGGCGGCATCGCCTACACGACCCTGCCGGTCGCGCAGTACCCCGACATCACGCCGCCCACGATCGTGGTGCGCGCCGCCTATCCGGGCGCCGATGCGCAGACCGTGGCCTCCACGGTGGCGACGCCCCTCGAGCAGCAGATCAACGGTGTCGAGGACATGCTCTACATGTCCTCCTATTCGACCGCGGACGGGGCGATGTCCCTGACGATCACGTTCAAGCTCGGCACCGACCTCGACAAGGCGCAGGTGCTCGTCCAGAACCGGGTCGCCATCGCGACGCCGCGCCTGCCGCAGGAGGTGAGGGCGCTCGGCGTCACCACCCTGAAGAGCTCGCCCGACCTGATGATGGTCGTGCACATGCTCTCCCCGGACGAGTCCTACGATCAACTCTACGTCTCGAACTATGCCCGCAACAACGTGCGCGACGTTCTCCTGCGCCTCAACGGCGTCGGCGATCTCATCATCTTCGGCGAACGGCAGTACTCCTTGCGGGTCTGGCTCGACCCGGAAAAGCTGGCGGCGTTCGGGCTGA
Organism: Microvirga sp.; assembly: GCA_036562855.1. Taxonomy (GTDB): domain Bacteria; phylum Pseudomonadota; class Alphaproteobacteria; order Rhizobiales; family Beijerinckiaceae; genus Microvirga. The sequence continues at coordinate 208,004 of DATCJK010000039.1, read as the reverse complement.
CCTCCGGCGACGTGGTTCGCGCCGTTCAGGAGCAGAACGTTCAGGTCTCCGGCGGCGCCCTCGGGGCTCAGCCGGCGCCGAGCGACGCCGCCTTCCAGTTCGTGGTGAAGACGCAAGGGCGCTTCGAGGATCCGCGCCAGTTCCGCCAGATCATCGTGCGGGCCACCGCCGACGGTCGCCTTGTGAGGGTGCAGGACGTGGCCCGCGTCGAGCTCGGCGCGCAGGACTACGTGACCAACTCGTATCTCAACGGCAAGCCCGCGGTCGCGCTTGCGATCTTCCAGCGGCCGAACACCAACGCGCTCACCGCGGCGGACGAGATCATCCGCAACATGGACGAGCTGAAGCGCAGTTTCCCGCCGGGAATCGACTACCAGATCGTCTACAACCCGACGGAGTTCATCGCGGAGAGCGTGAGCGAGGTCTACAAGACGCTCTTCGAAGCCGTCATCCTCGTCGTCATCGTGGTCATCGTGTTCCTGCAATCCTGGCGCACGGCGATCATCCCGATCATCGCCATCCCGGTCTCGCTCATCGGCACCTTCGCGGTGATGGCGGCCCTCGGCTTCTCCCTGAACACGCTCACCCTGTTCGGCATGGTGCTGGCCATCGGCATCGTGGTGGACGATGCCATCGTGGTGGTGGAGAACGTGGAGCGGAACATCGCGCTCGGGATGTCGCCCCGCGACGCGGCCCACAGGACCATGGACGAGGTGGGCTCGGCGGTGGTCGCCATCGCCCTCGTGCTCGCGGCCGTCTTCATTCCGACCGCGTTCATTCCCGGGATCTCGGGCCAGTTCTACCGGCAATTCGCCCTCACGGTCGCGGTCTCGACCATCATCTCGGCCTTCAACTCGCTCACCCTGTCGCCCGCCCTCGCGGCGCTGCTCCTCAAGCCCCACAGCCACGAGCGGCCGCGCAACCCGGTGACGCGCGGTGCGAACTGGCTCGCCGCGAAATTCAACAACGGCTTCGACCGCACCGCGAACGTCTATGCCCGCTCTGTTGGCGGCTTGGTGCGCCACAAGCTCCTGGTGCTGCCGGTCTATGCGGGTCTCATCGCCGGCACGGTCTGGATCGCGAATGCGGTGCCCCGCGGCTTCATCCCGACCCTCGACCAGGGCTACGCGATCGTGGTGATCCAGCTGCCCGAGGGCTCATCCCTGTCGCGGACCGATGCCGTGGTGCAGCGCGCCTCGCAGATCCTGCAGGAGACCCCCGGCGTGCAGGATGCGGTGGCCTTCGCGGGCTTCTCCGGCGCCACCTTCACGAACGCCACCAACGCGGCCGCGATCTTCGCCAGATTCAAGCCCTTCGATGAGCGCATCGAGCAGGGCCTGCCGGCGAACGCCATCATCGGCCAACTCTTCGGGCGCCTCCAGCAGATCGAGGAGGCGTTCATCATCGCCATCCCGCCGCCGCCCGTGCGGGGTCTCGGCAATTCCGGCGGCTTCCGCCTCCAGGTCCAGGAGCGGACCGGCGACGAAATCGAGCGGGTGCTCGCCGCCACCTACGAGCTGATGGGCAAGGCGCGGCAGAACCCGCAGCTCGCCGGCGTCTTCACGACGTTTTCCGCGAGCTCGCCCCAGCTCTTCCTGGAGATCGACCGCACGAAGGCCCGCATCCTCAACGTGCCGATCGCCAACATCTTCGAGACCCTGCAGGTGAACCTCGGCACGGCCTATGTGAACGACTTCAACTTCCTGGGCCGCGTCTGGCAGGTGCGGGCCCAGGCGGATCAACGCTTCCGGGTCGATCAGGAGGATATCAACCGCCTGCGGGTGCGCTCCTCCACGGGCGCCCTTGTGCCGCTCGGCACCCTCGTCGCCATCCGCGAGGTGTCGGGGCCGGACCTCATCCAGCGCTACAACATGTACACCTCGGTCCCGCTTCAGGGGAACGCGGCGCCGGGCGTGTCCTCCGGGGTAGGCCTCGACGCCATGGAGCAACTCGCCCGGGAGACCCTGCCGCAGGGCATGGGCTTCGAATGGACGGAGCTCGCCTTCCAGGAGCGCCAGACCGGGGATGCCGCGATCTACATCTTCGCCCTGTCGGTGCTCTTCGTCTTCCTGGTGCTGGCGGCTCAGTACGAGAGCTGGTCGCTGCCCTTCGCGATCATCCTCATCGTGCCGATGGCGGTGCTCTCGGCGCTCGCCGGGGTCATGCTCCGGGGCCAGGACAACAACATCCTCACCCAGATCGGCCTCGTGGTGCTCGTCGGCCTTGCCGCCAAGAACGCGATTCTCATCGTGGAATTCGCGCGGCAGGCCGAGGACGAGGGCATGACTCCGACCCAGGCCGTGGTCGAGGCCTGCCGCCTGCGCCTTCGCCCGATCCTGATGACGGCCTTCGCCTTCATCCTGGGTGTCGTCCCCCTCGTCATCGCCACGGGGCCCGGGGCCGAGATGCGCCAGGCGCTGGGCACCGCTGTGTTCTTTGGCATGCTCGGCGTGACGGTGTTCGGCTTGTTTCTGACGCCGGTGTTCTATGTGGCCATTCGGGGCCTCGTGCTCCGGTTCGGGCGCTCCAAACCCGCCGCGACCCCGGCGCCGGGTCCCGCCCCGGCCGAGTAGGCGGCGTTTGTTGGAGCCTGGCGCCGCGTGCTATGGCTCCCACAACCCACGGCCGAGGCATGGCCTTCGGATCCAACCTGCCCAAGGGGTGGAGCCGGTCCTTCGCGGGGCTCCATGCTCCGCCCGCGCAATCTCAGGAGTTCTCGATGCGCCCGATGAAATTCGGCGTCGGACAATCCGTTCGCCGCGTGGAGGATGCCCGGCTCGTCACGGGAGCCGGCCGCTATACGGACGACCACCATCCCCAGGGCACGGCCCATGCGGTGGTGGTGCGCAGCCCGCACGCCCATGCGCGGTTCAGCTTCGGGGATCTGGAGGCGGCCCGCTCCATGCCGGGCGTGCTGCTCGTCCTCACCCATGCGGAGGTGGCGCATCTCGGCACCCTCCCGTGCCTCGGCCCCGTGCGGAACACCGACGGGACCAAGATGACCATGCCGCCCTATCCGGTGCTTTGCGAGGATACGGTGCGCCATGTGGGCGACGCTGTCGCCTTCGTGGTGGCCGAGACCGAGGACCAGGCCCGGATCGCCGCCGAGGCGGTGGAGATCGACTGGGATCCGATGGATGCGGCGGTCGGCATCGAGGGCGCGCCGGCGGGCCCGCTCGTGTGGCCGGAGGTGCCGGGCAATCTTGCCTTCGACACGGAGGTCGGCAACCGGGAGGCCACCGACAAGGCCTTCGAGGGCGCCCACCGGGTGATCTCGCTCACCATCGTGAACAACCGGCTCGTCACCAACTACCTCGAGCCGCGCGCCTGCCTTGCGGAATACGAGGAGGGCTCGGATCGTTGGACCCTGACCCTCGGCAGCCAGGGCAGCCACGACATCCGGGACATCCTGGCGAAATCCATCCTGAAGGTGGCGCCCGAGCGCATCCGCGTGATCACGCCCGACGTGGGCGGGGGCTTCGGCACCAAGATCTTCATGTACCGGGAATATCCGCTCTGCGCCGTCGCGGCCGAGCGCCTGAAGCGGCCGGTGAAATGGGTCGCCGACCGCACCGAGCACTTCCTGGGCGACGCTCAAGGAAGGGACAACGTCACCACCGCCCACATGGCGGTGAACGCGCGGGGCAAGTTCCTCGGGCTGCGCATCGATCTCAAGGCCGATCTCGGCGCCTATCTCTCGCAATTCGCGCCCTTCGTGCCCGCGAACGGGGCCCGCATGTCGCCCGGCTGCTACGACATCCCCGCCGTCCATGCGCGGGTGAGGGGCTACTACACCCACACCCTCCCGGTGGATGCCTATCGGGGCGCGGGGCGGCCCGAGGCGGCCTATGTGATCGAGCGCTTCGTCGACCATGTGGCGCGCGAGCTCGGCAAGACGCCGGACGCGATCCGCTCCCTCAACTTCGTGAAGCCCGAGGCGATGCCGCACACCACGGCGACGGGGCGCATCTACGATACGGGCGAGTTCGAGGGCCATATGCGCCGGGCCATGGAGGTCGGCGGCTGGGCCGAGTTCAAGCAGCGTTACAGCGAGGCGAAGAAGCGCGGCCGCGTCAGGGGCATAGGGCTCGCCTCCTATATCGAGGCCTGCTCGGGCGGCTCGGCGGAAGGCGCGCAGGTGCGGCTCGAGAGCGACGGCGACGTGACGGTGCTGATCGGCACGCAATCGACCGGGCAGGGGCACCTCACGGCCTATGCCCAGCTCGTCTCGCAGCATCTCGACCTTCCTGTCGAGCGCGTTCGCGTGGTCCAGGGCGACACGGACCTCATCGCCACGGGCGGCGGCACGGGCGGCTCGCGGTCGATCCCGGTCGGCGGCGCCTCGGTCGCCGGCGCGTCCCGGACGCTGGCCGAGAACCTCAAGCGCCTCGCGGCCGATGCGCTGGAGGCGGGCGTGGCGGATCTGGAGATCGCGGAGGGGCAGGTGCGGATCGCCGGCACGGACCGCGCGATCAGATTTGCGGAGCTGGCCGCCCTGCCCGGCGCGACCCCGGACCTCCTCACCGTGTCTGACAGCTGGAAGCCGCCGGAGGCCACCTATCCGAACGGGACCCATGTGTGCGAGGTGGAGGTCGACCCTGAGACCGGCGAGATCGAGGTGGTGCGCTACACCATCGTGGACGATTTTGGCGTGACCCTGAACCCGCTCCTTCTCATGGGCCAGATCCATGGCGGGGTCGTGCAGGGGATCGGCCAGGCGCTCCACGAGCGCACGATCTACGACGCGGGCGGCCAGCTCGTGACGGCCTCCCTCATGGATTACCGCCTGCCCCGCGCCGCGGACGTGCCGGATTTCCACTTCGAGACCCGCAACGTGCCCTCGACCACCAATGTCATGGGCATGAAGGGCGCCGGCGAAGCGGGGGCCATCGGGGCCTGCCCGGCGGTGATGAACGCAGTGGCGGACGCCCTCCACCGGGGCTTCGGCATCCGGGAAGTCGACATGCCGGCGACCCCGGACCGGGTCTTCGCTCAGATCCGCGAGGCAAAGGCCGCGCAGGCGGCCTGACGCCTGCGCGCTTGTCCCCCCTCACACCAATGTGTGCGGCACGGATGCAAGCAGCACTTTGCATCCATGCCCTACTCATTTACCGGGGAGGGCTGTCAAATGACGGGGGCGGAACGCTTCGCCGAAACAAGAACCGGGAGAACCCATCTTATGATGCGTGGTGTATTCGTTGCCGGGGCGCTCGCCCTCGGCGTGACCGCTGCCGTGGCCCAGGCCAACGTGATCGAGCAGCGCCAGAATCTCATGAAGCAGAACGGTGCCGCGACCCGCACGGTCTCGGGCATGCTCCGCGGCCAGACCCCGTTCGATCTCGCTCAGGTTCAGGGCGCCCTGCGGAACTACATCGAGGTCGGCCGGGTCTATCCCTCGCTCTTCCCCGACAACTCGAAGGAGGGGAACAACACCAAGGCCCTTCCGGCGATCTGGGAGAACAAGGCGGATTTCAACGCCCTCAACGCCAAGTTCGTGCAGGACTCGCAAACGGCCCTCACCACCATCAAGGACGAGGCCACCTTCAAGACCGAGATGCCGAAGGTCCTGCAGAATTGCGGCGGCTGCCACCAGAAGTATCAGCGCCAGGGCTGATCGGCGCGCAGATCAAGCGACGGGCGGCTTCACGCCGCCCGTTGCCGTTTGAGGGCCCGGCTGGGCCACCGGGAAGAGGGTCGCATTCGATGCGCAAGGTGCTCGGCGTTCTGCTGGTTCTCGCGGCGCTCGGCGCGGCCGGGTTCTATGGGCTCACCATGCCGGCCACTTACCGTCTCGTGCGCGGCGAGACGGCGATGCCGACGGGCCACACGGCCAATGCCGAGAACGGCCGGCTGCTCTTTTACGCGGGTGGCTGCGCCTCCTGCCACGCGACGCCGAACCAGGACGAACGGACGGTTCTCGGCGGCGGCTATGCCCTCAAATCCCCCTTCGGCACCTTCTATGTGCCGAACATCTCGCCCCATCCCCAGGACGGGATCGGCGCCTGGGACGGCGCCGCCTTCGTGCGCGCCATGCGGGAGGGCACGAGCCCGGACGGGCGCCATTACTACCCGGCCTTTCCCTACACCTCCTACCAGCGCATGCCGGCGACCGATCTCCTCGACCTCTTCGCTTATATGAGGACCCTGCCGGCGGTGGCGGGCCGGGCGCAGGATCACGACCTGCCGTTCCCGTTCAACATCCGCCGGGGCGTCGGCCTCTGGAAGCTCGCCTTCCTCGACGGCCGCCCCTTCGTGCCGGATCAGGGGAGGAGCGCGAGCCTCAACCGGGGCGCCTATCTCGTGGAGGGACCCGGTCATTGCGCCGAGTGCCACAGCGAGCGCAACCTCGCCGGCGCTCTCATCGAGGGGCGCCGCTATGCGGGCGGGCCCGATCCCGAGGGGCGCGGCACCGTCCCCAACATCACGCCGCATCCGTCGGGCATCGGCGGCTGGACCGAGGCCGACCTTGCTCAGATGCTCAAGACCGGCGAGACGCCGAATTTCGTGAATGTGGGCGGGCCCATGGGCTCGGTGGTGCGCAACACCGCGGAACTGCCGGAGCCGGACCGTGCCGCCATGGGCGAATACCTGCTGTCGCTGCCGCCGCGGGAGGCCTTCAAGGGCCCGCAGGCGGGAGCTGCGGGCCAATAGGCGGAGCGGCTTCGCCGCGGCTTTTTCGCTGGATCCCGGATCGGCGTGCGCGAGGCGTTGCCTCGCTCCCTTGTCCGGGAAAGGGCGTTGTGGGTGGGGTGACCCTCGACCCCTTTCCCGGACAAGTGCAGCGAAGCGGAACGCCGATCCGGGATCCAGGCCAACAGATCAGCGGCGAAGCCGCTCCACACCTCACTCCATGACGGCGGCCTTGAGGATGCAGACCATGGAGGCGCGGCCGGGCGTGTCGCTCACGCAGCGCACCACATGCGGGCGGTCGCAGCGGTAGCGCAGGGTCTCGCCGGCCTTGGCCCGCTGAATCACCTCGCTCACCTCGACCTCGAACTCCCCGTCGACCACGGACAGGCATTCCACCGAGCCGCGCTGGTGGCCGTCGGATTCCAGCACGCCGCCGGGCTCCGACTGCACATCGTACCATTGCAGCCACTCGACCGTCTTGATCCAGCCGACGATGGCGAGGCGCATCTTGCCGTCGTCGGAGACGAGGATCGGCGTATCGGCCTTGGAGGATTTCTGGATGAAGGGCTCTTCGTCGCTCGTCGCCAGCACGCGCTCGATGGACACGTCGAGGGCCTGCGACAGGCGCCAGATGGTGGCGAGCGTCGGGTTCGTCTCGTTGCGCTCGATCTGGCTGATGATGGACTTGGCGACGCCCGATTGCTCGGCGAGCTCCGAGAGCGAGAGGTTGTAGGCCTTGCGCAGGCGTTGGATCGTCTTGCCGAGCTGCCCCGACAGGACCTGCGCGCCCATGGCGAGCTCGCGCTGCCGCTCCCTGCCTTCCACACCCATGACGCTCACCCGTAATCCGGTGGGGGGCGCTGCCCTCCACACCTATGAGGCTCAAGCTCTGACGTTCACCCGCAATCCGGCAAACCGAACAGCCGTTTGTTCCAGCAAACGGTTTTGCGGGATCGACGACGGAGGGTCAAGCGGCGAGCTTTGCCGTCATCCCGGGGCGCCGCAGGCGAGCCCGGGATCCATAAACTCGACGCAAGCCGAACAGAGCATCGCGCGAGCCGACCAGCGTTGTGGTTATGGGCCCCGGGCTCCGCTGACGCGGCCCCGGGGTGACAGGGTGAGGATGGCCTCACACCCGCGCGTTGGATCGCGCCATGTCGGCGGAGAGCGCCGCCCAGGCGCGGTAATCGTTGAGCGCCGCGCCGTAGCTGGCGACGATGCGGCCGGCGAGGGGCGAGGTGGCGCCGATCTCGGCGAGCAGTTCGGCGGTGGCCTTGCGGGCCGCGTCGAGCACGGGCTTCGGAAAAGCCTCCAGCGAGACCGGATACCGGCCGAGGATCTCCGTGAGCGCGGCCGCGTTCGTCTGCGTCGCATCCGCAAGGCCGAGGGTGTGCTCGGCCCGGCAGGATTCGGCGACCACGGCCTGGAGGTCCGGGGGCAGGGTCTCCCAGGCCTCGAGGGAAACCAGGAGCTCGCTCGCCCCGTTGGGCTTGTTGAAGCCGGGCGCGTAATAGAAGGGCGCGTATTTCGGCAGCCCCGTTTCGAGATCGGTGGCCGGGGCCAGGAACTCGGCGGCGTCGATGGAGCCTTTCTCGAGGGCGGGCAGCAGGTCGCCCGCCGAGACCGACATCGGCACGGCGCCGAGCCTCGCATAGACCTCGGCGCCGAGGCCCTGCACCCGCAGGCGCATGCCCTTGAGGTCCTCGAGACCGCCGAGCCTCTTGCGGAACCAGCCGCCCATGGATGGGCCGGTATTGCCGGCGAGGAATGCGCGCACCCCGTGGGGGCGGTAGAGCTCGTCCCACAGCGCCTGCCCGTCCCGCAGCTCGATCCAGGCCTGGTGCTCGATGGGGCCGAGGCCGAAGGGCACGGTGGTGAAGAAGCCCGCGGCCGGGATCTTGCCCTGCCAGTAGAGCGAGGCGGTATGACCGATCTCGACCGTCCCGTTCGACACCGCGTCGAGCACCGCGAAAGGCGGCACGATCTCGCCCGCGGCGAAGAGATCGACCTGCAGGCGCCCGCCGCTCATGGCGTTGATCCGCTCGGCGATCCGGCGGGCCGAGATGCCGGGGCCGGTGCGGTTCTTCGGCCAGGAGGTGACGAGACGCCAGCGCAGGCCCTGCGCCCGCGCGATGGACGGAGCCGCGAGCGACGCGGCGCCGACGCCGAGGGCGGCGCGGCGGGAGAGTTTAGGACCAATGGGCATGGAAGTGATGCACGGGGCCGTGCCCGTGACCGATCTTGAGCCTATGGGAGGCGCCGATCGCGGCGCTGATGAAAGCCTTGCCTGCCTCCACGGCCTCGGGAAGCGCGAGGCCCTTGGCGAGCCCCGCCGCGATGGCGGACGAGAGCGTGCAGCCCGTGCCGTGCGTGTTGCGGGTGCTCACCCGGCGCGAGGTGAAGCGCCGGATGCCGGAGGCATCGACGAGCACGTCCGTGCTGTCCTCGCCCTCCGCATGGCCGCCCTTGATGAGCACCGCCTGTGGCCCGAGCGCCAGGATCCGTTCCCCTTGCGCGCGCATCGCCGCCTCGCCCTCGGCGATGGGTTCGCCCAGGATCGCGGCAGCCTCGGGCAGGTTCGGCGTCACGAGAAGCGCGCCTGGGATGAGCACGCGGCGCAGGGTCTCGACGGCTTCTGGCGCAAGGAGCGGATCGCCGCTCGCGGCCACCATCACCGGATCGAGCACGACCTTCGTGGCGCCATGGCGCTTCAGGCCGGCCGCCACCGCCTCGATGACGGCGGGCTGCGAGAGCATGCCGATCTTCACCGCGTTCACGGCCAGGTCCGAGAACACGCTGTCGATCTGCTGCGCGATGAAGGCGGGCGGCACGTCGTGGATGCCCTGCACGCCGCGCGTGTTCTGGGCCGTGAGGGCGGTGATGACGCTGGCCCCATAGACGCCGAGCGCCGAGAAGGTCTTCAGATCCGCCTGAATCCCGGCGCCGCCGCCTGAATCGGATCCGGCAATCGTGACAGCGATCGAGGTCATGAGTGCAGCCTCGGCGTTGCGAAGTGAGGGCTTGCGGCGACCGCAATCACCAGACGGCCATTCGCACGAGGGACGATGGCGACAGCGATCGAGGTCATAGGAGCGATCCGCGCGAGGCGAGGGTTTGGTCGACGACGGCGCGAAGGCGGCGCGCTACCGCCTCCGGCTCGCCCATGAAGAGAGCCGAGATCACGGCGATTCCATCCGCGCCGGCGGCGATCACCGAGCCCGCGTTGGACGCATCGATCCCCGCGATGGCGCCAACCGGCGCTCCGCTCGCGAGCCGCGCCCGAAAGGCCACCCGGGCGAGCCCTTCGAGGCCGATGGGCCGGGCGGGATTGTTCTTGCTCACCGTCGCGAAAACGCCGCCGATGCAGCAATAGTCGGTCTTCATGCGCACCAGCTCGTCCGCCTGCTCCACATTCTTCACGGTGAGGCCGATGATGGCCTTGGGCCCCAGGAGCCGCCGGGCATCGTTCGGGTGCATGTCGTCCTGCCCGAGATGCACGCCGTCGGCGCCAGAGGCGAGGGCCACATCCACCCGATCGTTGACGAGGAGCGGCACGCCGGTGCCGTCCAGCGCCTCCTTGAGGGCGCGCGCCTTCACGACGAGCTCGCGGGTTTCGGCGCGCTTGTCCCGGTACTGGATCAGGGTCGCGCCGCCGGCTACCGCCTGGCGCACCAGCTCGACCGGATCGCGGCCGCGGGTGCGCTCCGGGTCGATGATGCCGTAGACGCGCAGATCGACCGGGTTCATGACACCCTCGCGCTGTGGGCAGCGACCGGCCGCTCCGAGCCGGACCGCGTGCTCAGGATAGGAGCCACGGGGTTCATGGCAGCCGCGCCCGCTTCACGATCATCGGGGCTTCCAGCGCGGCGAGGGCATCGAGGAAGGCCGGGGCGAAGCTGCCCGGACCCGCTGCCGCCTCGGCCGCGATCTCGCCGGCGATGCCCGTCGCCAGAAGCGCCGCGACAGTCGCCTCGAAGGCGTCCGAATGGAGGGCCGTGAAGGCCGCGACGAGGGCCGTCGCCGCGCAGCCCATGGCCGTGACCCGGGCCATGAGCGGGTGCCCGTTGCCGATGCGGATCAGGCGCTCGCCATCCGTGATCCGGTCGACCGGGCCGGTGAGGGCGAGCACCATCGCGTGCTCGCGGGCATAGGCCTTGAGGGCGTCGGGCTCGGGGGGCGCCTCGGCGAGCGCCGTGAACTCCGCCTCGTTGCAGCGCAGGACCGCCGGCCCGCCCGCGAGGCACAGGCGGGCCAGTTCCAGGCGCGACGGGGAGGCGTCCACGAAGACCGGATCGAGCACCCAGGGCCGATGCTGCGCCCGGGCCGTGGCGATGGCCCAGGGGATCGAGGCGCGGCGGTCCCCGTCGAGGGTGCCGAGATTGACGAGCAGCGCCCCGGCCCTTGCCGTGAAGGCCGGCACCTCGTCGGGCGCCGTGGTGAGGGACGGGATGCCGCCCGCCGCGAGCAGGAGGTTCGCGGTCAGGACCTGGGCGGCCGCATTGGTGATGGCGTGGACGCGCACCGGCTCCGCCGCAAGCCGGGCGATCAGCTGTCCGGCCAGAGCGGGCGCGTCGAAGGGCAGGGGGCTCGTCATCTCGCTTTCCTCCGCCGGCATGACCCGGTTCAGGTTCGATGGGTTGGCTTGGTCGAGCCTCTCAGCCCGCGAGGGCACCCCAAGGAGATCTCTTTTCGCAGGTAATCGCGTCGGGCCCGTTTGGCAAGGCGGCGCCCGGGCACCCTTCGCCGAAGGGGAGCGGAGCTCTCACCCGCCCGCCGGGCGCTGCGAGGAGGTCTCCACCTCGCGCTTGCGCTTGAGCCCGAGCTGGCGCTCCCGGTAGAGCACGAAGAGGCCGGCGAGGGCGATGATGAGGGCGCCGCCGATCACCGTGGCGGTGGGCAGCTCGCCGAAGACGAACCAGCCGAAGAGGAGCGCCCAGATCATGGTGGTGTATTCGAACGGGGCGATGATCGAGGTATCCGCGTAGCGGTAGCACTGGGTGAGGAGGATCTGGCCGATGCCTCCGAGGATCCCGATGAGCACGAGGAGCAGGAAATCCTCCATCCCGGGCATCCGCCAGCCGAACAGAGCCGTCACGAGGCCGAGCGCCGTGGTGAGGAGCGAGAAGTAGAGGACGATGGCGCCCGTGGTCTCCGTGGAGGTGAGCTGCCTCACCTGGATCGCGGCGCCTGCGGAGCAGACGGCGCCGAACAGCGCGATGAGCGCGCCGAAGCCCGAGGCGCCGTCGAGCCTCGCCGACATGCCGCTCGACAGGTGGGGCGAGAGCATGATGAGAACGCCCACGAAGCCGACGCCGACCGCGGTCCAGCGATAGGCCCGCACGGTTTCCTTCAGCACCAGGGCCGCCAGCACCACCACGATGAGCGGGGTCGCGTAGCCGATCGCGATGGCATCGTGGAGCGGCAGGTAGGAAAGGGCGATGAACCCTGAGAACATGCCGACGCTGCCGAAGGCGCCGCGCTTCATGTGGCCCTTGAGGTTGTGCGTGCGCGCCGCGTTCACGAGGTCGCCCTGCCAGACGAGCCAGAGGAGGAGCGGCACCAGCGCGAAGGCCGAGCGGAAGAAGATGAGCTCGCCCGTCGGATAATCCTCGCTCACGATCTTCAGCCCCGCCGACATGGTCGTGAAGGCGAGAGCCGAGAGAACCTTGAGGAGAATACCGAGGAGCGGTTTCACCGGAGCTGTGCTGTCCTGATGCGGGGAGCCGAAGAGGCGAGGAGGATGCCGAGGAGCGGTTTCACCGAAGGGGCGCTGTCGTGATGCTGAGAGCCGGGCGGCAGGCGAGGAGCGGTCGCGCAGACCTGAATCGGTCAGCACGGGAGGGAGCGACACACAATCACGGCTGCCGCAGCGAGGGAAGGCCGGGGCCTGGAGCGAACCCCTGCGCCCCGCGCATGCATCCCAGCGGCCGCGCTGTCACAGGGCTGCAACCGCCGCGTCATGAAACTGAGACGCGAATCCGGTTTGGCTGATGGGGACCGTCACAGCCGAGAGACCGCCCGTGGCCAAGGACGACGACCCGATCCGCGTGCGCACGCTCTTCCTGTCCGATGTGCATCTGGGCACGAAGGGCTGCCAGGCGGCGCTCCTTCTCGATTTTCTCAAGGCCTACGATGCCGACACGGTCTATCTCGTCGGCGACATCGTGGATGGCTGGCGGCTGAAATCCGGCTGGTACTGGCCGCAGGCCCATAACGACGTGGTCCAGAAGCTCCTGCGCAAGGTCCGCAAGGGCGCGCGGATGATCTACATCCCGGGCAACCACGACGAGTTCCTGCGCGACTATATCGGCAGCACCTTCGGGGGCGTCGAGATCGCCGAGCACGCGATCCACGAGGCCGCCGACGGGCGGCGCTATCTCGTCACTCACGGCGACCAGTTCGACATGGTGGTGCGCCACGCCCGCTGGCTCGCGTTCCTGGGCGACGGGGCCTACACCCTGGCGCTGGTGGTCAACACCAACCTCAACCTCGTCAGGCGCCGGCTCGGGCTCACCTATTGGTCGCTCTCCGCCTGGGCGAAGCTCAAGGTGAAGAACGCCGTGAACTTCATCGGCCAGTTCGAGGAGCTGCTCGCCGCCGAGGCGCGGCGCTTCGGGGTCGACGGCGTCGTGTGCGGCCATATCCACCACGCGGCCCTCCACCAGGATTTCGGGCTCGCTTATGTGAATACGGGCGATTGGGTGGAATCCTGCACCGCCGTGATCGAGCGCTACGACGGCACGCTCGAACTGGTGCGATGGGCGGAGGTCGCGCAGTCTCAGCCCGCGCCCGTCTCCGAGCTGTCCGCCCCGCCGCACAAGGCGGCCGCCTGATGCGCGTGCTCGTCGCGACGGATGCCTGGCACCCGCAGGTCAACGGGGTGGTCCGGTCCCTGGAGCACATGGCCGGGCAGGCGGCGCATTTCGGGGCGGAGGTGCGGTTCCTGACGCCCCAGGACTTCCGGTCGGTGCCGCTTCCGACCTACAGCGAGATCAGGCTCTCGCTCGCCACCGCCCGCGCGGTGGCGCGGCACATGGCGGCGGCCGGGCCCGCGCATGTGCATATCGCGACCGAAGGTCCGATCGGCTGGGCGGCCCGGCGCGTCTGCCTCGATCAAGGCCGCCCCTTCACCACGAGCTACCACACGCGCTTTCCAGAATACGTCTCGGCCCGGATCCCGATCCCGGAAGCGTGGAGCTACCGGGTGCTGCGGCACTTCCACGGCGCCGCCGCCGCCACCTTCGTCTCCACGCCGTCCCTTGAGACGGAGCTGCGCCAGCGCGGCTTCGAGCGCCTTGCGCGCTGGACGCGCGGCGTCGACACGGCCCTGTTCCGGCCGCGACCCGGCAAGGATGTCCTCCAGGCGGCGGCGCCCGTCTTCCTGTATGTGGGCCGCGTCTCCGTGGAGAAGAACTTGGAGGCGTTCCTGCGCCTCGACCTGCCGGGCACCAAGGTGATCGTCGGAGACGGTCCGGCCCGCCTCGATCTCGAGGCTCGCTACCCCGACGCTCATTTCCTGGGGGCGCTCACGGGAGAGGCGCTGGCGCGCGTCTATGCGGCGGCGGACGTGTTCGTGTTTCCGAGCCTGACCGACACCTTCGGCATCGTCCTCCTCGAAGCCCTCGCCTCGGGGCTGCCGGTCGCGGCCTTTCCAGTCGCGGCGCCCCGGGACGTGCTGGGCGAGAGCGGATGCGGGGCACTCGATGAGGATCTCGGCGCCGCCTGCCTCCGGGCGCTCGCCATCCCGAGAGCCCGCTGCCGGGCCTATGGGGAGACCTTCACCTGGCAGGATAGCGCCCGCCAGTTCTTCGGCGCGATCGAGCGGGCGCAGCGGGGCGTGATCACCACCCTGTCATTCCAGGACGTCTACGCGGTTTCGGAATGACGGTAGCAGAGCGCGTCGTGATGTGATTGAGTTGCGTCTACTCATTTGCGGACGCGGCGCATGACGTACTGGGTCTACATGCTGGCCAGTCGCCGTTATGGCACTCTGTACGTTGGCGTCACCAACAACTTGTCCCTGCGCGTGTGGCAGCACCGCACGAAAGTCTCCCGCGGGTTTACCGAGAAGTACGGAGTCGACAGGCTGGTTTGGTACGAGAGCTATGACCGCATCGATGAGGCGATCTCCCGGGAGAAGAGCCTGAAGAAGTGGCGCCGGGACTGGAAGATCAGGCTCATTGAAGAGATGAACCCCGAATGGGAGGATCTCTACCTTGTGCTCAACCAATAGAGCGCCCACCGCCACTGTCATCCCGGGGCGCCGCAGGCGAGCCCGGGATCCATAAACGCCAACGTTGCGAAATAGACCGCAGAGCGAGCCGATTAGCGTCGTGGTTATGGGCCCCGGGCTCCGCTGACGCGGCCTCGGGGTGACAGCCGTTTACGTGAACAGCCGCAGCTTCTCGCGGGTCGGGAGAGCGTCCACCTGGCGGAAGGCGTCGAGGCGGATCCGGGGCTGCGGCTCCGGCGCGGGTGCCGGCGCGGCGGCGACCGGCGCGCCCATGGCCTCTGCGACCTCACTCATGGCATCCGCGAAGGCGATCTCGTCGTCGGGCGCGAGAGCGGAGGCGCGATCCGGGCGGACGGCGGCCGGGCTGCCCCAATCCTCCTCGTCCACCTGGGCGACCGAGGCCGCGTCGTCCCAATCCACCGCCTCCACCGAGGCGAAATCGGCCGCGCCGTCCAAATTCGCCGCGTCCGTCGAGGCCACAGGGGCCGCGCTGTCCCAGCCCTGCGCATCCGCGAAGGCGACCACGGCCGCGTCGTCGGCCGGTGAGGGCGCCGCGGCATGCGGCGGCTCGGGGATTGCCGCGATGCCGTGGTCCTGCGGCTCCTCGCGGTCGAGCGTCGCGCTCGCCACGCCGAACAGGTCCTCGTCCACGATGACGCTGTCGATGTCGCTCTGCGTCAGGTCGGCGGTGGCCGGCGCATGGGCGAAGGGGGCGTCCCCCCCGTCCTGGAGATCCGCCGGCGACCCGTCCCAGATCGCGATCATCGCGTTGATGCGGCCTTCCAGGTAGCGCAGGGTGTGGATGATCTTGGCGATGCGCTGGGCGGTGAGGTCCTGGAACGAGCAGGCGGTGTAGATCTCGGTCGCGCGGCGGTCGAGCTCGTCGCACAGCTCCGGGTTGCCGCCCTCTTCCCGCAGGGTCCAGGCGCATTCCTGGATGTGCTCGGCGGCTGCCAGGATGTCGGACGTGGCGAGCTCCGTCTGGCGGGTGATGCCGTCGAGCGCCTCCGAGGCGGCGAACAGGCGGCTGTGCTCCTGCTCCACCTGATGGATCGAGGCGATCTCGCTCTTGGTGCGCGAGATGGCGGCGGCCATCTCCTTGAGGTGCACGCGCAGGCGGTCCACGTCCTGTGCGACCCGCTCGCCCGCCACCGCCTGCTCCAGGCGGCCGATGGCGTCGAGCAGCATCTCGGTATCGGCGGTTCGGTTGCGCCGGGAATACTCCCGCAGGAACCAGCGGCCCCGGTCGGTTTCCATCACGGCGGCTTCGATCGCCTCGTAATCGGCCTCGCTGATCGGGGTGAGCGCTCGCGCATCCGCCATGCTAAACAATCCGTCCCGTCCGGGGCGATTCCCCCGGGTCTCCACTTGATCGAGAAACCCCGTGATATCTCAAGCCCTTTAACGGCGTTTTACCGCGGTTCGATCAACACCGCCTATCCTGTTGCATCATGGCGTGGCAGGAGGTGCGGCCGCCCGCGCCACAGAGAAACCTCCCGCCGACCCTCCCCAGCCGAAAGCCTGCCTGCATGTCGTCCGCCGCCCGGGGCCTGGGAGCCCGCCTGTCCGTGCTCCACGCGGCCGCCTTCATCGGGATCGGGTTCTACATGCCGTTCTTCCCGGTCTGGCTCCAGAGCAAGGCCTTCGATTCCGCCACCATCGGCCTCCTCATGGCCATTCCCATCGTGGTGCGCATCCTGGCCACCGCGCCTCTCCTCGCCCTCGCGGACCGGGCGCTCGGCCCCCGGCGCCTTCTGCTCGCAAGCCATGTGGGCCAGATCGTCGGCTATCCGCTCGCCGTCCTGACGACGGATCCCCTGCTCATCGGGGCCCTTATGGCCCTGCTCGCCCTCGCCCATGCGGCCGTCATTCCGGCCAACGACCTCGTCACCACCCAGGCGGTGCGCCGTCACGAGGGCCTCCATTACGGGCGCATCCGGGTCTGGGGCTCGGTCGCCTTCCTGGCCGCCAGTGTCGCGGCCGGCTATCTGGTGGATTTCGCGGGCCCGGACGTGGTGATCTGGGCCCTTGTGACGAGCGCGTGCCTTGCCGTCCTCGCGACCCTCGCGGCCGTGGAGAACCGCAATCCCGCGGCGGCGCCAAAGGAGGGCCCGGCCGAGGGCTCCTCCCGCGGCCTGCCGCGCGTCCTGTGGGTGGTGATGATCGGCGCCGCCTTCATCCAGGGCAGCCACGGGGCGATCTACACCTTCGGCAGCATTCACTGGCGCAGCATCGGCTACACGGATTCGATCATCGGCTATCTCTGGGCCGTCGGCGTCGTCGCCGAGATCCTGGTCTTCTACTTCCTCGGCACCAAGGTCGGGCGCGGCTCCGCCGGATTCGGGCTGCTCCTGGTGGGGGCGGTCTCCGTGGTGATGCGCTTCGGGATTCTCGCCTTCGATCCGGGACTCGGGCCGACCTTCGCGCTCCAGGCGCTCCACGGACTCACCTTCGGAGCGGCCCATCTCGGCGCCATGGCGGCTCTCGCCGCGCTCGCTCCCGACGAGGCCCGCGGTCGGGCTCAAGGAATGCTCGGCTCCGTGATGGCGCTCGCCATGGCCACCACGACGGTGCTCAGCGGCTTCCTCTACCGGGCCTTCGGACCCGGCGCGTTCCTGGCCATGGCGCCGCTCGGCGCCATTGGGCTGGTGCTGATCCTGGTGGCGATGCGGATGGGGCGCACCAGTCCCCCTTCCCCTTGAGGGGGTAGGGGGCGCTTGGGTAGCGCTTTTAGAACTGCCACCGTCACCCCGGGGCTGCGCAGCAGAGCCCGGGGTCCATAACCACGACGCCGATCGGCTGGCACAGCGCCCTGTTCTGCTGGCGTGGAGTTTATGGATCCCGGGCTCGCCTGCGGCGTCCCGGGATGACAGGCGGGGAGGATGAGCTGTGGAACCTTCTCAGGTGGGAGCGGAACCGGCCGTTAACCCCAGAGGGTCGGCTCAGGTGGGTAGACGAGGCTGCCGTCGTAGCGCAGGCCCGGCTCCCGGTCCCTGGCGAGGAGGAGAGGCCCGTCGAGATCGACGAAGCGGGAGCGCGGGGCGAGCACCATGGCGGGCGCCATGGCAAGCGAGGTGCCGACCATGCAGCCGATCATGATCCCGAGTCCCCTGGCCTCCGCGGCTTCCGCGAGGGCGAGCGCCTCCGTGAGGCCGCCGGTCTTGTCGAGCTTGATGTTCACCGCGTCGTAGAGGCCCACGAGCCGGTCGAGGCTCGGCCGGTCGTGGACGCTCTCGTCGGCGCAGATCGGCACCGGCCGGGCGATGGTGGCGAGGAACCCGTCCGCCTTGGCGGGCAGGGGCTGCTCCACGAGGGCGAAGCCCGCATCGGCGCAGGCCGCGAAATGGGCCGCGATATTCTCCTCCGTCCAGCCCTCGTTCGCATCGGCGATGAGGGTCGCGGCGGGCGCCGCCTGCCGGACGGCCCGGATGCGCGCGAGGTCCCCGTCCGGCGCGCCGAGCTTGATCTTGAGGATCGGCCTGTCCGCCGCCTTGGCGGTCGCCTCGGCCATGCCCTCGGGCGTGTCGAGGCTGATCGTGTAGGCCGTGGTGGCGGGCGGCCAGCGGGTGACGCCCGCCGTCACATGGGCGCGAATGCCCGAGCGCTTGGCGTCGAGATCCCACAGGGCGCAGTCGAGGGCGTTGCGGGCGGCGCCGGCGGGCATCGCCTCCTGCAGGGCCTCCCGGGTGAGCCCCGCCGCGACCCGGGGCGCCATGGCCTCGATGGCCGCCGCCACACCGTCGACGGTCTCCCCGTAGCGGGCATAGGGAACGCATTCCCCGTGTCCCTCGGCGGCCCCGTCCCGCACCGTCGCCTTCACCACGACGGCTTCCGTGCGGGACCCCCGCGCGATGGTGAAGCGGCCTGCGATGGGAAACCGGTCGATGGCGACGCTCAGGCTTGCGGTCATCCGCGCGATTCTCCTTGGACACCGGCTCGATTTACCCGGCGTAACACGGTACACCCTACCGGAATCGACGAGGCCGGAAAGACCTTAGCCGTGGCGCAGAGCACGTTGGCTCACGAGCCGCAAGTCAGGATCGAGCGGGCGGGCGACGAGGTGAGGGCGGTCCTTTCGGGCCGCTGGACCGCCGAGCACGCCGCCATGGTCGAGACCCTGGTGGCCGACATCATGACCGAGGCCGACCGCCGCCGGGTGATGATCGATCTCGCGCGCGTCGACCGGCTCGACACCCTGGGCGCCTGGGTTCTGGACCGCACCCGGCACGACCTCGGGGGCAAGGGCCTCTCGGCCGACTTCATCCAGGCGACCCCCGAGCAGCGCATCCTCCTCAACGAGGTGGCCTATCGGGGCTTCCAGGAGGAGGTGAAGCCGCGCCACTCGCCCTTCGTGGATTTCCTGGTGGATGTGGGCCAGAGCGTCGCCTCGGCGGGCCGGGACTTCGTGGGCGGCGTCGCGTTCCTTGGCGAACTCGCCTCCGCGTTCCTGCGCGTTATCACCCACCCGCGGCGCTTCCGCGGCTCGGCGGTGGTGAACCAGCTCGAGCAGATCGCCTATCGGGGCGTACCGATCATCGTGCTGATCTCATTCCTGGTCGGCTGCATCGTGGCCCAGCAGGGCATCTTCCAGCTCCAGAAATTCGGGGCGACCGCCTTCGTGATCGATCTCACCGGCATCCTGGTGCTGCGCGAGCTGGCGGTGCTGCTCACCTCCATCATGGTGGCGGGCCGCTCGGGCTCCGCCTTCACGGCCGAGATCGGCTCGATGAAAATGCGCGAGGAGATCGATGCCCTGCGCGTCATGGGCCTCGATCCCATGGAGGTGCTGATCATCCCCCGGGTGCTCGCCCTCGTGATCGGGCTGCCGCTCCTCACCTTCATCTCGTCGCTCGCCGCCCTTGCGGGCGGCGGCGTCACGGCCTGGCTTTACGGCGACATCAGCGTCGATGTGTTCCTGTCGCGCTTGCGGGCGGCTGTCGGCATCAACACATTCCTGGTCGGGCTCATCAAGGCGCCCTTCATGGCGCTCGTGATCGGCATCATCGCTACGATCGAGGGCCTTGCGGTGAAGGGCTCGGCCGAGTCGCTGGGCCAGCACGTCACCTCGTCCGTGGTGAAGGCCATCTTCATGGTCATCGTCCTCGACGGCCTCTTTGCCATGTTTTTCGCGGCGATCCGCTTTTAGGGCTCCATGCCGGCTTCGTTCGTCCCATCCACCTCCGCCAAGGCCTGCCGGTGATGTCGACCGTACTCGACACCGCGCGGCCACGACCCTCCGAGCGCTCCCGCGAGGCGATCATCCGCGTGCGCGGGCTCGAGGTGGGCTTCGGCGAGCGTCTCGTCATGAAGGGGCTCGACCTCGACGTGATGCGCGGCGAAATCCTGGGCTTCGTGGGCGCCTCGGGGCAGGGCAAGTCGGTTCTGACCCGCGCCATTCTCGGCCTCGTGCCGAAGCGCGCCGGCACCATCGAGGTGTTCGGCGAGAACCTGGACGAGCTCTCCCCGGCCGACCGCCGGCTCGTGGACCGGCGCTGGGGCGTGCTGTTCCAGCAGGGTGCCCTCTTCTCGGCCCTTACGGTCAAGCAGAACGTCCAGCTCCCCATGCGGGAATACCTGAAGCTATCCGACCGGCTTCTCGACGAGCTTGCCATGCTCAAGATCGAGATGGTGGGCCTCAAGCCCGATGCCGCGGACAAGCTTCCCTCCGAGCTCTCGGGCGGCATGATCAAGCGCGCGGCCCTGGCCCGGGCTCTCGCCCTCGACCCGGAAATCCTCTTCCTCGACGAGCCGACCTCGGGCCTCGATCCCATCGGCGCCGGGGATTTCGACGACCTGATCGCGACGTTGCAGCGGACTTTGGGGCTGACCGTATTCATGGTAACCCACGATCTCGACAGCCTTTATACGGTCTGCGACCGGATCGCGGCCCTGGGGGACGGCAAGATCCTCGCGGCGGGGCCGATCGAGACGATGCTGGCCTCGGATCATCCCTGGCTGCGCTCGTATTTTCACGGAAAGCGGGCCAGGGCCGTTGTGGCGGGCGACGCTTGAGGATTGGTTTGATGACAACCCGCGCGGATGAAGCCCTGAATGGGTTTCGCACCCTGGCCCCGGTGGCCCTGAAGGGGTGTTCCTCCCGCGGTGCGAGGATTGCTTGATGGAAACCCGTGCGAATTACGCCCTCATCGGCCTCTTCACCCTGGCGGTGGTCGCGGCCGCCTTCGGCTTCGTCTACTGGTTCTCCGGGGGCGACCGGGGGCAGGCGCGCCAGCAGGTCCGCATCGTCTTCTCGGGCTCGGTCTCGGGCCTCTCCCGGGGCTCCAGCGTGCTCTTCAACGGCCTGCGGGTCGGCGAGGTGGCCGATATCAGCCTTCTGCCGGAGGATCCCCGCCGGGTGGTGAGCGTGGTCGAGCTCGACCGCAACACCCCGATCCGCACCGACACCCGCGCCCGCCTGGAATCCCAGGGTTTCACGGGCGTGTCGCAGATCGCCCTCGTCGGCGGCGAGCCCGGGGCGCCCCCGCTCGTGGCGGGGCCGGGCCAGCCGCTCCCCACCATCTTCGCCGACCGCTCCGACTTCCAGGACCTTCTGGAGACCGCCCGCAACATCGCCCGGCGGGCCGACGACGTGCTGGAGCGGGTCGGCCGCGTGGTGTCCGACAACGAGGGCTCCATCGCCCGCACCGTGCAGAACGTGGAGCGCTTCTCGCAGGCGCTCAGCGACAATGCGGGCGGGATCGACAAATTCCTCCAGCAGGTGGGCCAGGCCGCGGAGCGCATCGGCCCGCTGGCCGAGAAGCTCGAGACGCTCGCCACCAACGTGGACGAGGTGGTGCGCGCCGTGGACCGGCAGCGTGTCGCCCGGATCGTCGAGAACGTGGACGCGTTCACGGCGGCGCTCGGCGACAACCGGGAGACCATCAGCCTGGCGCTCAAGGATGCGGGCAGCCTCGTGAAGCGCCTCAACGAGACGGCGCCGAAGCTCGATGCCGCCGTCACCGACGTGAGCAACCTCGCCAAGGCCTTCGATCCCGCCAAGGTCGGCCGCACCATCGACAACGTGGACGTGTTCGCCCAAGCCCTCGGCCGCTCCAGCGGCGACGTGGAGAAGACCATCACGGAGGCGCGGCAGATCGCCGAGAAGCTCAACAAATCCGCCGACCGGGTGGACGGGGTCCTGCGGGCCGCGGAGGGATTCCTCGGCTCGGCCTCGGGCGGCGACACCAAGGGCGTGTTCGACGACGTGCGCGAGGCCGCCCGGGCGATCCGGGTCCTTGCCGAGAACCTCGACAAGCGCACCGCCGAGATCACCACGGGGATCAACCGCTTCACCGGATCGGGCCTGAGGGAATACGAGGCGCTCGCCGTGGAGGGCCGCAAGGCCGTCAACGACATCAGCCGGGCGGTCCGCAGCCTGGAGCGCAATCCACAGCAGTTGATTTTCGGCGGCCAGCCGTCCATTCCCCAGTACAACGGCCGCCGCTAAGGTCAGCCATCTGAGATTGTCGGTTCACCTCGTGCTTTTCATCTTCCGCGCTGACCCTGCCCGCCCGCTCCGGCGCCGGGACCCCACTCCCGCCCCGGCCGGAGCGCGGGCGCCTGCGCGGGGCCGTGCGAAAAGCGCCCGGTTCGCCGCCGTCGGGCTACTCGCGGCCCTGGCCGCCGCCTGCTCGTCGACGCCGACGCCCACCACCTACGACCTCACGGCCCCGACCGGCCGCGCCCGGGGCGCGCTGGCGGGCCAGGTTTTGGTGGCGGAACCCGTGGCCGTGCAGGCGCTGAGCGGCCAGCAGATCCTGGTGAAGGACGCCTCCGGGTCGATCAGCTTCCTCGGCAACGGCCAATGGGCTGACAACCTGCCGCGCCTCGTCCAGGCCCGCCTCATCCACACCTTCGAGAACAGCTCGCAGCTGAAGGCCGTGGCGCGCCCGAGCACCGGCGCCGCCGGCGACGTGCAGCTCATCTCCGAGATTCGCTCCTTCCAGATCGCGACGCCGGCCAACGAGGCCGAGGTGGAGATATCCGCCAAGGTCGTGAGCGACCAGAACGGCCGCATCATCGCCGGCCGCATCTTCCGTGGCCGCGTCCCGGTCACCGCCATCGACGCCCCCAACGCCGCCCGCGCCCTCGACGAGGCCCTCTCCGGCGTCATGCTGGAGATCGTCCGCTGGACCGGCGGCGTGCCGGTGCCCGTGCGCCCGACCGAGCCGCCCCCGGCCGAGGGCTGAGAACTTCCCTCTTCGATCCCGGTGAGCGGCGGCGGCGGGTTGCCGGCCTTTCGCTCCCTCATGCCGTGACGCCAGGTCGGCGCAGCGCACCGTCCTCTCCTGGATGATGGGCTCACCTGCGGCGCCTCCGGATGACGACCGGCCCCGCCTGCGTTCAGCTCAGCGCGCCAACCCGAACGAAAAACGCGGCCCTTGAGGCCGCGTTCGTCGCATTCCAACCGTGAGGCAGGGGGCGCTTACTCGAAGCGGCCCGCCGCGTGGGCCAGCATGGTGTAGACCTTGCCGGTTTCGGAGGTCAGGTAGGTCTTGGCGAGGATCGAGTCCCGGTCGTCGCGGGAGACCTCGGCGAGGAGGCGCTCGAACTCCTCCACGTATCGGTCGACGGTCTGCTTGAACTCCGCATCGCGCCGGTACTTGCGGCGGATCTCCTCGAAGGTCTGCTGGCCCTGGATCGTGTAGAGGCGCCGGGTGAACACGTTGCGCTCGCCGCGCTTGTAGCGGTCCCACAGCTCCACGGCCGCGTCGTGGTCGATCATGCGGGCGATATCGACCGAGATCGAATCCAGCGATTCGAGGCTGTTCACGCGGGAGCGGTCGGCCCGGCCGTTGCGGGCGGCCTCATTGGGCTCCTCTTCCCGCGAGGCGCGGGTGAGGAGGTCCGAGAGCCAGCCGCCGCGGGAGCCGGCCTCGCGGGAGGGCTCCGCGCGCGCGGGGGCCGGAGCCGGACGGGCCGGCTGCGGGGCAGGCTCGGGGGCCTGGAACCGCGGCTGCGGCGCGGGCTCGCTGAGGCGCGCCACGGCCTGGGCCGCGGCCGGGGGAGCCGCTACGGGCGCCGGAGCCGCGACGGCCGCGACCGGCGCCGCGTTCACCCGCTGGGGCTGCGCCTGAACCTGGGGCTGGGCGGCGGGCGCCGCGTCCACCACCCGGTTCGAGCGGGAGACCAGGGAGGCGAGCTCGTTGAGCGCCTTGATCTGGTCCGCCACCACCCGGCGCATCTGCGCCGTGGTCTCCTGGGTCTCCTGCGGCAGGTCGACGACACCCCGGCGCAGTTCCGCGCGGGTCGCCTCCAGCTCCTGCTGGATCTGTCCGGTCATGCGGCGCAGGTCGCCCATGGTGTCGCGGAACTTCGCGGTGGCATTGCCGAGCGCGTCGGCCATCTCGGCCGCGGCCTGCTCGTAGGCCGTGCGCAGGGACAGGGCGGTGCGCTCGCCTTCCTCGCCGGTTGAGGCGCGGATGCGCTCGAACTGCTCGCCGATGGCCTGCGAGGTCGCCTCGGCGCTGTCGGCCAGCACCGCGCCGATCTGGCGCGCCCGGGCCTCGGCGGCCTGGAGCGAGCCCTCCACGAGGGACGAGAAGGAGCGGGTGACGGAGTCGAGCTCCGCGGAGCGCTCGTTGATGCGGGCGAGAAGGCCGCCGAGCGCGTCCTGGCGCTGGGCCAGGGCCTCGCCCATGCGGGCCTCCACGGCTTCGAGCGCCGCGGTCGCGTCGGTGAGCGAACGCAGGTGGTCCTGCGTCGAGTGAGCGAGCGACCGGCCGCGCTCCTCGAGGGTGTAGGCGAGCTCCGTCGCCTGCTGGATCGCGCCCGCGGACACGGTCCGCAGGGCCTCCACCTGATCGGCCACATGCCCCGAGGCGCGCCCGGTCTGGGACGCGATCTCGGAAAGAAGCCCCTCGATCTGCTGCACCCGGCCGGCGAGGCCTTCCTCGACGGCGCCGAGATTGCCGCTCGCGCTCGCCACCACCTGCTGGAGCAGACGGTTCGCATCCTGGATGCGGTCGAGGACGCTCGCGAGCTCGCCGCGCAGGCGGTCGTTGGTGCCGACCAGGGTGGTGACGGCGCGAGCCGTTCCCTCGTCGATGGCGACGCGCATGGACTCGGTCGACTGGGTGTAGACCGAGGTCAACTCGCTCGTCCGCTCCTGGAGCTGGTCGAGCATGGTGGTGCCGCGATCCTCCAGCAGGCTGATCACGAAGCCGGTGCGGTCCTGCAGGGCGTCGACGATGCCGGTCGAGCGCTCGTCCAGGGTGCGCAGGGCCGTGTCGCTCACGGTCGCGATCTCGCGGGTGAAGGCGTCGGAGCGCTCCACGAGGCCCGTGAGCAGCTGGCCGCCGCGGGTCTCGAACAGGGTGCCGATCTCGGTGATGCGGTTGCCGAGCGCGCCGTAGACCGCGCGGCCCTTCTCGTCGAGGCCCACGGTGAAGCCGTCGAGCCGGTTGACCACGCGCTCCTCGAAGAGCGTGACGCGCTCGTCGAGGGTGGTGGCGATCTCCTCGGCCCGGGAGCCGAGCACCGCGTTGATCTCGCTCGCCCGGGAGCCGAGCGTGCGGGAGATGTCGTCCGCCCGCGAGCCCAGCACCTCGTTGATCTCGCCGATCTGGCCGCTGAGGGCGCTGGCGATCTCCTGGCTGCGGGAGTTGAGCACGTCGGTGAGTTCGCCGACGCGGGCCCCGAGCGTTCCGGTGATCTCCTGGGCCCGGTTTCCGAGCACGCGGTCCATCTCCATGATGCGGGATGCCAGCGCGCCGTTGATCTCCTCGGCACGTCCGCCAAGGAGCTGGCTGATCTCATCGGCGCGGCCGCCGAGAACCTGGTTGATCTCTTCGGCGCGCCCACCGAGGAGCTGATTGATCTCCTCCGCGCGGCCGCCCAGCGCCTGGGTGATCTCCTCGGCCTTGGCGGCCAGGGTGTCGGCGATGGCGCCGGAGCGCGCGGCCACGGCCTGGGTGATCTCGTCGGCGCGCGCCTGGAGGGCGCTCGCCACCTCGCGGCCGCCCTCGGCCATCACGCGGGCCATCTCGCCGGTGCGCACCACGAGCGCCTCGTTCAGCGCCGAGGCGCGGGCCCCGAGCGTCTGGTCTATGCGCGTGACGAGGGTGTCGAAATTGGCGGTGATCTCCGTGGAGCGTCGCGTCGCCTGCTCCTCGAGGGCGCCGAGCTGCGCCTCGAGGGTGGCGGCGGCCTCCCGGGCCCGGTCGCCGATGGATTCGGCGAGCTGGCGGCCCTGCACGGTCACGAGACGGTCCATCTGCTCCAGACGCCCGCC
The DNA here is from genome assembly GCA_036562855.1 of Microvirga sp. Lineage (GTDB taxonomy): Bacteria > Pseudomonadota > Alphaproteobacteria > Rhizobiales > Beijerinckiaceae > Microvirga. The sequence goes on along the minus strand of DATCJK010000039.1, from coordinate 181,908 downwards.
GATCGTGTCGGTGAGGGTGTCGACCCCGGTGGAGATGCGCTCGGCGATCTCCGTGCCCTGGCCCATGACGGTCTCGAAGGCGGACAAGCGCGCATTGAGCGTCTCGTCCATGGACCGGCCGCGCTCGTCCACCGTGGAGGAGAGGGTCTCGGCCGTCCGGTTGAGCGCCTCGTTGACGCGCGCGCCCTGGGTCGCGATGGCGAGCACGATCTCCTTGCCGGTGCCGGCAAGACGCGTATGCGCCTCCTGGGCATGGCGCGAGAGCGCCTCGGCGAATTCCTGGCCGCGCACCTCGTAGGCGGTCTGGAACTCCTCGACGCGGGTGCCGATGAGCGAGGTGATGCGGTCGCCCGTCTCGGTGAGGCGGGTCTCGAGTGCGTTGCCCTGTCCGTTGACCGTCTCGGAGACGCGCTGGCTCGCGGTCTCGAGGCGGGCGGTCAGGTCCTCGACGCGGGTGCCGATGGACTCGTCCGCCAGGCGCACGGCGCTCTCGAGGGTCTCGCGCACCTCGGCGCTGCGCTGCGCGATCTCGCGGGTGACCTCGCCGCCGATGGTGGCGAGGCGCTCGCGGAACTCGCTGCCGCGCACCACGATCTCGTCCACGACTTCGGTGCCCGTGGCGGCGAGCTGCTCGCGCAGGGTCGAGCCGCGGGTGCTGATCTCCTCGGCCACGAAGGCGCCCGTGGAGGCGAGCTCGCTGCGGATCGCGCCGCCGCTCGTCTCGAGTTCCTGCAGGAGGGAGGCGCCGGTGGTCGCGAGCTGGCCGCGCAGCGCATCGCCGCGCGAGGCGATCTCGTTGACCATTTCGGTGGCGGTGTCGGCGAACAGCTCGCGCACCGTCGTGCCGCGCGTGGTCAGTTCCTCGACCACGCTCGTGCCCGTGGCGGCGAGCTCCTCGCGGATGGCGGTCCCGCGGCTCGTCAGCTCCTCGACGATGCCGGTGCCCGTGGCGGCAAGCTCTTCCCGAACCGCGGTGCCGCGGCTCGTCAGCTCGCCGACGATGCTGGTCCCCGTCGCCGCGAGCTCCTCGCGGACCGCGCTGCCGCGGCTCGTGAGTTCACCGACGATGCCCGAGCCCGTGGTGGCGATCTCGTCGCGGATCGTGGTGCCGCGCGTCGACAGTTCCTCCACGATGCCGGTGCCCGTGGTTGCGAGTTCGTCGCGGATGGCGGTGCCGCGCATCGAAAGCTCTTCGACGATGCCGGTGCCCGTGGTGGCGATGCTCTCGCGGATGGCGCTGCCGCGCGTCGACAGCTCCTCGACGATGCCCGTGCTCGTGGCCACGAGCTCCTCGCGGATCGCGGTGCCGCGGGTCGTCAGCTCCTCGCCGACCTGCAGGCCGGCCGTGGTGATCTGGTCGCGCATCTCGGCCGTGCGGGCGGAGATGTCGTCCGCGATCACGCCGCCGGTGGCGGCAAGCTTCTCGGTGATCTCGGAGCCGCGCTGCGCGAAGCTCTCCTCAAGGCTCTGCGCCGTGCGCTCGAACGCCTCGCGCACGGTGGTGCCCTGCTCGGAGAGGGCGTCGATCACGCCGCGGCCCGTCTCGGCCAGCGTGCGGGTGACCTGGGTCGCGCCCTCCTGGAGGTGGCGGGTGAGGAGTTCGCCCGTGCGCTCGAAGGCGCCGGTGATGTCCTGCGCCTTGCCCTCGAGCGCATTGGTGATGTTGGTGCCCACATCGGCGATGCCGGACTTGATCTCGTCGCTGGCGCCCGACAGGCGGTCCACGAGTTCGACGCCGCGGGCCGACATCTCCTCGACGACGCGCTCGCCCGCACGGCCGAGGGCCTGCGTGATCTGCTCGCCGCGCTGCTCCAGCGATCCGGTCACTCGGTCGCCGGCGCCGTTCACGGCCGTCACCACGCGCTGCGCGGCCTCGTCGAGTTCGGCGGTCATGTTCTGGTGCGAGCCGGTAATGGCGGCGCGCACGCGTTCCGCGTTGCTCACCACGGCCTCGCGCTGGGCGACGAGTTCGTCGATGAGGGAGCGGATGCGGATCTCGTTGTCTGAATAGGCGCGCTCCAGGGTCGAGATCTCGCTGCGCACGAGGGTCTCGAGCTCGCCGGCGCGGGCGAGCGCCCGCTCGACGCCGTCGCCCACCGCCGCCACCTCGCGGCGCACGGCCTGCGAGACGGAGAGCACCGCATCGGTGGAGAAGCTTTCGGGCTGCGCGAGTCGCACCGCCACCTCGCCGACCGCGCGGGCGACGAGCTTCATCTCCTGCGAGCGGACGGCGAGCATCGCGGCGATGAAGAACAGGATCACGGGCGCGATGAGAATGAAGCTGCCCACCGCGAGCTGGGCGGGGGTGAAGACCTGGAGCAGCGCCTCCGGCGTCGTCACGCCCTGGCTGTAGGCGAGGGCGCCGAGGCCCCCCATCCACAGGAGGGAGCCGAGGGTGGCGAATACGTAGGCCCGGCGCGACGGGCGCACCTGCAGGGCCTGGAGCATCATGCCCACGTTCTGCCGGTCGTCGTTCGCGACGGCGGTGCGGTCGGGGGCCACGTAGGACGGGCGCGGCGCATCGTCGAGGTCGAAGGCGCGAATCTCGGGGGCCGGAGCCGAGGGGGCGGCCGGCGGAGTGTCATCGACGGGGCGGAACGGACCCACGGTGAAGTCGTGGTCCTCCACATCCGGGAGCTTGGGATCGCCCTCGCCGTCCTGGGGAGCGTCGCGAGACTCGGCCCTGATGCCGTTCTCGGCCGCTGGCAGACGATCGTCCAGGCTGAGCGCCTGCTCGATCGCGGACAGGGCCGCTTCCGTCGGGTCCTTCATCTTCTTTTTTTCAATCGCCATGATCCGCCCTCAATGACGCAACGCTCGGCCGGCGGCCCCCGACGGGCCGCTTCGCGGCCGCCCAGTGCCCGTGACCCACGCGCCGGGACAGCCTCCTGAAGCCCCGACCCGCGGATTTCCCGCCATTTACCAAGTTGAACTGTACCGGCCCGGCTGGGGGATGGAAACCCGATCTCCCCCACCTGTTGCGAACGTCGTTAACGGGTTCGTAACCATACGTCACGGGTGGCCCCAACGGCAGCGGGGTCGCAGTGCAACTCTATCCCCGTCGCCGCCGCATCGTCGCGGCTCTCCCAGGGACTCGTTGCCTGCACCCGTTTTGCGCTCGCCAATCGGCCACGCTTCTCTTAAGTACCCGCTCAACGCAAAGAGGCCGGGGCGCAAGCCTCCGGCGGGTTCAGGGGTCACCATGGTCAAGATCACCTATATCGATGTCGAGGGCACCGCGCGCACCGTCGAGGCCGAGGAGGGCTCCACGGTGATGGAGAACGCCGTGCGCAACGACATCCCCGGCATCGAGGCGGAATGCGGCGGCGCCTGCGCCTGCGCGACCTGCCACGTCTACGTGGCCGAGGAATGGCGCGAGGCCACGGGCGAGCCGCAGCCCATGGAAGAGGACATGCTCGACTTCGCCTTCGAGGTGCGCCCGAATTCCCGCCTGTCCTGCCAGATCCGCGTGAAGGCCGAGCTCGACGGCCTCGTGGTGCATACCCCCGCCCGGCAGGGGTAGGACCGGTTCTGCCCCCCTCTTGCGGGGGCGGCAGGCGGGTTGCCGGACCCATCCGCGCCGGAGCCGACACCCCCACCCGTCATCTTCGGTGCCGACCTCCCCACAAGGGGGGAGGTGAGGCTCGTGCTCGTGCCGGCCTCCGAGGTGTGGAGGTGAGGCTCGTGCTCGTGTGGGCCTCCAAAGTGCGTGGGCGCCATACGCGAATGGGTCCGGAGCCGACACCCACACCCCTTGCCCCTCCCCACAAGGGGGAGGGGAACACGCGCTTGGCTGGACAGGCGTGATGCGCGGGGAGGTGTGGACCCAGGACTCATTCACGTCGGCACAACCCCTGCCTCTTCGAGGGGGAGCGGAACGCGGCTCTACTCCGCCGGCACGACCTTCCCGGCCGGGCCGAGCACCGTCTCGCGGCCGGGCTCCGGATCGCGGGGCACGAGGAAGGCGAGGGCCAGAGACGCGGTGGCGATGCAGGCCCCGATGGTGAAGACGAGCGACGGGTCCTGAATCCAGATGCGGCCGAACACGACCGGGATCACCACGGCGGCGATGTGGTTGATCGTGAAGGCGACGCTCGCCGTCGGGGCGATGTCGGCCGGGTCCGAGATCTTCTGGAAATAGGTGCGCTGGGCGATGGTGAGGGTGAAGAACACCCCGTCGAGCACGAAGAGCGCCCCGGCCACGATCCCGCTCGTGGTGAGCGCGTAGCCCAGGAAGACCACGATGAGCGACACGTTCTCCAGGATGATCGTCGCCCGCTCGCCGATGCGCGAGATGAGGCGGCCGAAGAGCGGCCCGGCCACGAGGTTGATCCCGCAATAGATGAAGAGCAGCGCCGAGAAGGAGGCGAGGTCGTACCCAAAGCGCTCGACCAGCAGCCAGCCGCCAAAGGCCATGAAGAGCTGGCGCCGCGCGCCGCTGAGGAAGGTGAGCGCGTAATAGAGCCAGTAGCGCCGGCGCAGGACGATGCCCTTGTTCTGCTTCACCTCGCCCTGGAAGCGCCGGAACGAGAATGCCGTGATCCCGATGAGCACCAGGGTGCCGATGCCGAAGGCGACGTAGAGCGTGTTGAAGGACGGCTTGAAGCCCCAGGTGACGAGGGCGATGAGCGCATAGGCGACGAGCTGGGCGCCCGCCATGGCGCTCGCCATCTTGCCGAGCACCTTCGGGGCTTCCTTCTTCGGGAGAAGCTGGAGGGAGAGCGCCTGGTTCGCGGTCTCGAAATAGTGGAAGCCCGTGGACATCACGAAGGTGGTGAGGATGAGCCCCTGATAGGACGGGAACGCCCCCGTGACCGCGATGCCGGCGGCGAGCAGGGCGACGCTCACATAGGCGAGCGTCTGCTCGCGCATGACCATGAACCAGAACACCGCCGTGAAGGCGAGAAAGCCCGGGATCTCCCGCACCGATTGCAGGACGCCGACCTCCCAGCCCGTGACCCCGACGGATTCCTTGGCGAAGTTGTTGAAGAGCGCCTGCCAGGCCGCGAAGCCGAGCCAGTTGACGAAGGTGATCGTCATCAGGAACGCGACGGGAGAGGCGAAGAAGCCGGTGCGGGCTTGCGGGGTCGCGGGTGGGATCATGGGCGTCCTCGGGCGAGCTTGAGGCATCGCCCTTGTGCCGGGCGGGCGGCTGGTGGCAGGCTCCGGGGCCTGAAGCTGCCGGCGGCCTTCGATCCACGTCATCGCCCGATCATGGGGAGGAGGCAAGCTGGACGGCGCGCAGGGGAGATATGCCACATGTTCAGGACCATCCTCGTTCCCGTCGACCTTGCGGAGATCGACATGGCCCGGCCGGCGCTGGAGCGGGCGGCCGCGCTCGCGGGCGCGGAGGGCACCGTGCGGCTCGTCTATGTCCGCTCGCTCCTGCCGGTGACCTACATGGAATTCGTGCCGCCCACCTTCGAGACGGAGCAGCAGGACGAGGCCGAGGAGGCGCTCGCGGCGATCGCGGCCTCGGTCCCGCTCCCGCCGGAGCGGGTCTCCGCCACCGTGCGCCTCGGCTCGGTCTACAACGAGGTGCTCCAGGAGGCGGATGCCACGGGCGCCGACCTCCTGGTGGTGGGCTCCCACCGCCCGACCATGGCGAGCTACCTCATCGGCTCCAACGCCTCCACCATCGTCCGGCACGCCCGGTGCTCGGTGCTGGTGGTGCGGCCGTGAGGCAGCTCCCTACGGCAGCAGGTCCCGCGGCGGGTCGTCGGCCGTGAAGGTGCGGGGCTTGTTGAGGCGGATCATGGGCTCGAGCTGCCAGATTCCGGCGGCGAGGAAGAAGGCGCCCATGAGGGCGGCGCTGGTATAGCCCGCCTCGACGGCGCGCCAGAGGAACAGCGCCATGGCGAGAAGGCCCGCGCCGCCGAGCACCAACGTGGCGACCCAGATGGCGGGCGGGCGGCCCGCAAGGAAGCGCGCCTCGGGGTTCGCCTCGGCGACCGCGTGGAGGAGGGCGCGGCTGAAGGCGCGGTAATCGCGGTCGAGCCGCTCCGCCTCGATGAAGCTGCGCCAGCTCAGCGAGGAGAAGGTGACGGACTTGCCGTCCTTCAGGCGCAGGCGGGTCTGGAAGGCCTTCTGCGCGAAGGAGCGCGGCTCGTAGGTGATGCGCACCTGCTCCACGGCCCCGAGCCGCACCTCCTGGACCTTGCGGCCGGAATCGACCGTCAGCCGGTCGCCGTCGAGGATGAAGCTGATCGGGCCGCTGACCGGCCGAGGGGCGTGCGTATAGGTCTGGCTCATGGGCCCGTCATAGCGTGAAACCGCAGCCGAGTCTCACCGCACCAATTCCCGCATCGCTCCGTCGATTCCTTCCAGGGTCAGCGGAAACATGCGGTTCTGCACGAGGCCGCGCATGAGGCCGATGGAATGGGTGTAGTCCCAGTGCTGGCGTGGCACGGGGTTCAGCCACACGGCTCGCGGAAAATGCGCCAGCAGGCGCTCCATCCAGGCCTGGCCCGGCTCCTCGTTCCAGTGCTCCACCGAGCCGCCTGGCATGAGGATTTCATAGGGGCTCATGGAGGCGTCGCCCACGAAGACCACCCGGTAATCGGAGGGGTAGGTGCGGATCACGTCGAGGGTGGGCGTGGTCTCGTCGTGGCGGCGCCGGTTCTGCTTCCAGACGCGCTCGTAGAGGCAGTTGTGGAAGTAGAAGTGCTCGAAATGCTTGAACTCGAGCCGCGCCGCCGAGAACAGCTCCTCCGCCTTCTCGATGTGCCAGTCCATGGAGCCGCCCACATCGAGGAAGAGCAGCACCTTCACGGCGTTGCGGCGCTCCGGGCGCAAGCGCACGTCGAGATAGCCCTTCGCCGCCGTCTCCTGGATCGTCCCGTCGAGATCGAGCTCCTCGGCCGCGCCCTGGCGGGCGAAGCGGCGCAGGCGCCGCAGCGCCACGCGCATGTTGCGCACGCCGAGCTCCACGTCGTCGGCGAGGTCCTTGAACTCCCGCTTGTCCCACACCTTCACGGCGCGGAAATTGCGGTTGCCCTCCTGCCCGATGCGCACGCCTTCCGGGTTGTAGCCATAGGCGCCGTAAGGAGAGGTGCCGGCGGTGCCGATCCACTTGCTGCCCCCCTGGTGGCGGCCCTTCTGCTCCTTCAGCCGCTCCTTCAGCGTCTCCAGCAGCTTGTCCCAGCCCATGGCCTGGAGCTCGCGCTTCTCCTCCTCGGTCAGGTACCGCTCGGCGAGCTTGCGCAGCCATTCCTCGGGAATCTCCGCCGGGTCGAGGCCCTGGCCGAGGGTTTCGACACCCTTGAAGACCTGCCCGAACACCCGGTCGAACTTGTCGAGGTTGCGCTCGTCCTTCACGAGGCAGGCGCGGGAGAGAAAGTAGAAATCCTCCACCCGCTGGCTCGCGAGATCGCGGTCGAGGGCGTCCAGCAGGGTCAGGTACTCGCGCAGCGAGACCGGGACCTTGGCGGCGCGCAGGGCGGTGAAGAAGGTCAGGAACATCCCGTCAATGTCGGCGCCTCGGCCCCGCAGTCAAGCATGAGCGGTTGCGCTCCCCCACGGCGGCCAAGGCGTATCCGGGCGCCGAGCGGGTGGAGCGGGGCGGCGGATGCCAACGCCCCGGATCGACCGGACGCGCTATTCCACGGACACGGTGGGGCGCCCCAGGGTCTCGATCGGGTTGAATGGAGCATTGGAGCCGGGACGGTCGATGCTGCCGCCGCACTGGCGGCAGATGTTGCGGAACAGGAAATCCGCTTCCCGCATGCGCTGCTGCAGCCGCGCTTCGCGGGCCCGCGCCTCCGCGGCCACGGTGTCGTAGCCCGAGGGGCTGACCCGGAGCGTGAGGCCCTCCGACGGCGTCTCCTGCGCGAGCGCGCCGCCGCAGGCGGCCAGCATCGCCAGAACGATCAAGGTGCGTCGCATCGGGGCTCCGGGAATCAGCTCGGGTTTCAATGTTGCACCAGGAATCCCACCCTCATGGCGCCGTCAAGGCGACAAGACGTTGGAGCGATGCCGAGGGCATCTAAGCCGCAGGCGATCACTGCGAACGGGTCCAGACGTTGGAGCGAAGCCGAGGGTGCCTAAGCCGCAGGCGATCACTGCGAACGCGACAAGGATTTCAGGCGAAGCGCAGGGCCGCCACGCCGCAGGCGATCACCCCCACGGCGGCGAGGCGGCGGAAGCCGAGGCGCTCCTTCAGCACCGCCACGGCGATGAGCGCCCCGAACACGATGCTCGTGTCGCGCAGGGCGGCGCCCACGGCAATGGGCGCGCGGCTCCACACCCAAAGGATGAGCATGTACGAGGCGATGGCGGCCGCGGATCCGAAAGTAGCCAAGCCCCAATGGACGCGCAGGGCATGCGCGACCGAGCCGCGGCGCAACCCGTGGAGGGTGCCGAACGCCGCGGCGTTCACGGTCGCGACCACGAGGGCATAGCCCGGCACGGAGGGCGAGAGCCGCGCCCCTTGCGCATCGCAGACGATATAGGCCGCCGTGCATGCGCCCGCCGCGAGCGCATAGACGATGGCCCGGGGCCCATGCTGACCGGGTCCGATGGCGAACAGCGCGACGCCCGTCGAGACGAGGGCGATTCCGGCAAGGCCCACCGGGCTCAGCCGCTCTCCCACGACGGCACCCGCGAGCAGCGTCACGAGGAGCGGCGAGGCGGCCCGCGCCAGCGGATAGACGAAGCCGAAGCCGCCGTGCTCGTAGCCCCGCAGCAGCAGCACCATGGAGAGCACGTTGCAGGCCGTCGATGCGGTGAGCCATGGAATCGCCGCGAGCGGCGGCAGGGGAAAGAACGCAAGGAGCGGCAGGGCGATGAGACCCGATGCGACCACCTGCGCCGCCATGGCGCCATCGGAATCGGGCGCGGCCTTCACGGCTGCGTTCCAGGCCGCGTGCAGGAAGGCGCTGAGGAGCGCGGCGAGGACGACGATCAGGTCCATGAGGTGTGGAAGCCTTGTCCCTGGTGATGGACCGCGCAGCCTTGCCGAGCGGAGGCGCGTGGTGCGATGAAGGCCGCGTGCGGGAGGGCGCTGCGCAATGCCGCGAGGACGACGATCAATGCCATAAGGTGTGGCAGCCTTGTCCCTCGGGACCGATGCGAGAGCGTCCAGCCGTAACGGTGCGTGGTGCGATGAAGGCTGCGTGCAAAAAGGCGCGGAGCGGCGCGGCGAGGACGACGGTCAGGTCCATGAAGGTGCTGCGAGCGTGCTTCTCAGGGCTGCGGAACGGCAAGCTGCTTGTAGAAATAGGTCGTGTCGCATAGCCCGCCCTGCGGCCAGAGCGCGTAGTTGGGAATGACGCCGACGCGGCTCCATCCGGCGCGGGTGTACAACCGCTCGCCGTCGGAGCCGGTGACCGTATCGAGGACGAGCACGGTCTTGCCAGCGCCGATCGCCGCCTCCTCGGCGGCCCGCATCAGGGCCGCGCCGATTCCGCGGCGGCGGGCGCGGCGATGCACCAGCATCTTGGCGATGTCCGCCCGGTGCGGCTGGTTCTCGGGCTGTTTCAACACCACCTGCACGGTACCGACAACGGTCCCGTCCTCGTCGCGGGCGGCGAGAAGGATGCGCTCGCCCGCCGCGACGCCCTGCGCGACCTCGCTCCAGAACGCCGTCGCCTTTGCCTCCGTCATCGGCGCCATGAAGCTCACCGACGCGCCGCCCTCGACGCAGTCGATGAGAACGGCCGTGAGAGCCGGGATCGTTTCGCGCGCCTCGGCCGGAGTGAGGGGGCTCACGGTGATGCTCATGAGAGGCTCCTGTTGCGACGCCCCGTGGCCAGCGACACCAGCAGCCGGGCATGGTCTTGCGATGGCTTGCTGCTCATGCGCGGCTCCCTCGGCATGGCGACAAGACCCGGGATGGCTTCGTGTGCCTCTTCGGGCGACAGGACGCTCACGGCGATGCTCATGCGCGGCTCCTTCGGCACGGCGACAAGACCCGGGATGGCTTCGTGTGCCTCTTCGGGCGACAGGACGCTCACGGCGATGCCCATGGAAGCGGCCACGGGAGCACGATTGGGCGCATTCATGGTTGGCTCCTGTCGCGAAGGTCCGTGGCGAGGGCCACGAGATAGCGCGCCGCCTTTGCGGTCGGGTTGCGGAACACGATCGGAAGATCGATCCGCATGGCGAGGCAATCGCCGGTCTTCAGGTCGTGGGTCTCGGTATCGACGGTGAGCTGGATCGCGCCCTCGACAATCCAGACCTGCTGAGCGAAGCCCGGCGCGCGCGGGATCGCGTCGTAGGCGACGCGGGCGCCCGGCGGCAGCACCACTTCAACCAGTTCGAGCGGGGAGGGAAAGCCCGGGGCCGAGAGGTTGCGGCGCAGATAGCCGGTCTCCGGATCGCTCCAAGTCTTCTGGTCGCCCCGCCGCGACAGGGGCGATGCCTCCGCGTTGTCGGGCCGGTCGAACAAGGAGGCAAGCGCCACACCGAGCCCGCCGGCGAGCCGGTTCAGCACGGCGGCCGTGGGGCTGCTCTCGCCGCGCTCGATGAGCGAGATCATGGACCGGCTGACGCCCGTGCGCTCCGCGAGCCCGTCGAGGGACAGGCCCCGCTCTGCCCGCAAGCCTCGCAGGCGTTCGGCGAGGTGAGCGTTGATATCGGAGGTTTCGTCCATGATGTTGGAATAATCGTCCAATATGATGGAGTCAAGCTTGCGCCGAGAGGCGTTGAGGCGCGTGGCACATTGCTTGATCCTTGCAGTGAGCCCTGCAACGGAGCCGGTTCACGCCTCGACGGGCCACCTCTCTGAAGCGAGGAGAGGCGCTCCACCGAGCGGGCGGAGACCGCCGGTGCCCAGGACGGGCTGCTCAAGGGGAGCACCTTCCGCCAAGCGGCAGGAGGGTGCCGTCGCCGGCCATCGCATCGTGCGCCTGAGCGGGTGGTCGGCGTTCCGGGACCTAGATCCCGTCCCCCTCCATGAACCATCCCGCAAACTCCGCCCGCCAGAGCGCCTCCCGCTCCTCCTCGGCGGTAAAGAACGAGAAGGCGCGTTCCTGCTCCTCATCGGCCACAAGCCGCTCGAGCTTCCGTGCCAAGAGTTGGCGCAGCTCCTCCAGGCTGCGGGGCGGCGGCTCGTCGCTAGCAGGCGGGACCTCCGGCGCGGCGTTTTTGTCGAGATGGGTGAGGGTGCGGGTGACGCTGGCGAGCGACAAGATGAGGCGCGGATCGGCCAAGCCCTCCCGCTGCTGGAGCGCCGCCGCCTGCCGCGCCGCGACGGTCCAAAGTGAGTTCCTGACGAGCGAGCGCTGGTCGCCGGCCGGCGGATCGACTGGCCGAGACGGTAGGTTCGCACCCATCGGGGCCGCCATGGCACCCGCGTCCCAGCGGGGCCGGCGGATGTCGTGCTCGCGTCGCATGGATGCGGCGGCGCCCTGCGGCCGAACCCATCCTTCCTTCATTGCGTAGCGCGAGACCGTTGCCGTGCTCACGCCGACCTCCGCAGCGATGGCGAGGTAAGCCTGCGTGGTGCCCTCCACGAGTGCCCGAAGACGCTCGACCTTGGCCGCTGAAATCGCGTCGAACCGCGGCGGCCGGCGGCCGGAGGATCGTCGCTTGCGCGACGTCCAGGCGGGAGCGATCCGCCTGCCGACCGGACGCCGCTTGGAGACAGCCTCGGATTCGTGTCCCCGGCCATCCTCAGGGGCTGCGGCTTGCCGCGAGCCGGATTGGGCCCCCGCACAGCCCCGTGCCCCCATCGCGACCCTTCGTGCCTCGTCCACCATCGCTCCTCACCCTCGTCTCGCTCCGTGCCTTTTCCTACCTCCGGTCCGATCCGAGGCTGCCCCCGGCTGCTCCGTGCCTGTCTGGCACGTCCCGACCTCGCCACCGCTCCGGCACACCCTTCGCGAACGCCCCGACCCGAAGCCTCGACCGCCGCCTCAGGATCCGTGGTCCGTGTGAGAACATAGCATGAACAATGATGCTGCCAAGCCGCTGGGCGGAGGGTGTCGTTAAGGAAGGCGGGCGCTCCATGGAAACCCCAGCAATATCAGGGCGTTACAGCACGTTTCACGCCGTTTCAGCGCATTTGAGGGGGCGTTTCATGAAACGTTTCATCACCGTTGCACGATGCCTCGGGCCGCAGCTATCATCGATAGTGATCAATGGAGCCGATGATGCACCTCCTCGACATCGACCAGCTCAGGACCTTCGTCGCCATCGCCGATACGGGCTCCTTCACCCGCGCCGCGGAGATCGTGCACAAGACGCAATCGGCGGTGTCCATGCAGATGAAGCGGCTCGAGGAGCGCGTCGGCAAGGGGATCTTCGAGCGGGACGGGCGCTTTTCCAAGCTCACCGACGAAGGCGAGCGGCTCCTCGACTATGCGCGCCGGATCGTGCGGCTCAACGCGGAGTGCATCGCCTCCTTCAACGACACCGAGCTCACCGGCCGCGTGCGCCTTGGCCTGCCGGACGATTACGCGGACCGCTACCTGCCGGAGATCCTGGCCCGGTTCTCGCGCTCCAACCCGAAGGCCGAGGTGACGGTGGTCTGCGAACCGACCCCGCAGCTCATCGAGCGCATGCAGCACGGCGATCTCGATCTTGCCATCGTCACCCATGTGGACCGGCATGGGCCGTCGGAGATCGTGCGGGTCGAGCAATTGCTGTGGGTGACCTCCGCGCGCCACGCGACGCATGAGGAGGCCCCGCTCCCCCTCGCGCTCGGGCGGCCCACCTGCGGCTGGCGGCACTCGGCGACGACGGCCCTCGAAAGCGCCGGCCGCCCGTTCCGGATCCTCTACGTGAGCTGGCACTCGACGGCGGTGGGAGCGGCCGTGCTCGCCGGACTGGCCGTGTCGGTGCTGCCGGAGAGCGCCGTGCGGTCGGGAATGCGGATCCTGGGGCCGTCCGACGGGTTCCCGGCCCTGCCGTCCTGCAAGATCGGCCTCATCCGCAACCGGCGCGAGGCGGACCCGAATCCGCTCGCCGACGCGCTCGGCTTTCACATCAAGCAGTCGCTGGACAATCTGGGCTCGGGCCGCGGGACGCCGATGCCGGAAGCGGCCGAATAGGGCGAGGTCGTTGGGATTGGTGTCGCTGGGGCAGCCCTGGGCGCGACGCCGAACACCGACGTCCTTCGCTATAGGTCGGCGTCAGAACATGAGGTCGGCCGCAGCTGCCATCGCGTCAGACGTGCCTCGGGTCGGCGTCAGAGCGGCAGGCCGGCCGCGGCTGCGATCGCATTGGACCTGCTTCGAGGCGGCGTCAGAACAGCAGGCCGGCTGCGGCTGGCATCGCGTCGGGCTTGCCTCGGGTCGGCGTCAGAACAGCAGGCCGGCCGCGGCTGCGATCTGGACGCCGGCCACCAGGATGCCGGCTGCGATCACGCTCGACAGGAGCGTCATTTCCACGAGGGCAGCGGAGGCCGGGCGGGCCTTGGCGGGGCGATAGGTCGGGCGCTTGCTCATGGCCTCTGGCTTAAGGCGACGAGTGTTAACGGGATCATGCCGGATCCCGCGCAACTCGACGGAACGGCGGCTTTTGAATCGCAGGGTAAAGCGGTTCTGAACGGCTTCCCCTCCGCTCGCGATTGCCGGCGTTACGCGAGGCAAGGGAACGGCGACCCCGCCTCTTACGGCCGCGCTGGGCGGGCGAGCACGAGCACGTTTCCCGCGAGGGCAAAGACGACGCCGAGCGCCGCGAGTGCCGTCCACTGGTAGCCCTCGAAGGCGGTCGAGATCGCGAGCGCCACGATGGGAAACAGCACCGTGGAATAGCCCGCCCGAGCCGCGCCGAGGCGGCGCAGGAGCGTCAGGTAGCAGAAGAAGGCGGCCACCGAGGCGCCGACCGCCAGGTACAGGATCGAGCCGAGATAGACCGCGGTCGGCTCGATGATGAAGGCCTGGCCCCGCACGAGGCTCAAGGCGAGGAGCACGCCGGTGCCGTAGGTCATGGCCCAGGCGACGGCCGGCAGGAGCGAGATGCCCCGCCGCTGCACGAGCGTCGAGATCATGTTGCCGGTGCAGAAGAATAGGGTCCCGACGACGCAGAGCAGGAGGCCACCGAGCGAGCCGCCGGCCCGGGCGATCTCGGGCCAGAACAGGAGCGCGATGCCGAGCGCTCCGACAATGCCGCCGAGGGCCACCCGCGGCTCGATCCGCTGGCGCAGCACCACGGCCCCGAGGACCAGGTTGAAGATCGAGGCGAGGGAGAACACGACCGCGAGAAGCCCCGAGGGAATCGTGAGGCCGCCGTAATAAAAGAAGGTGAAGTTCAGGGAGAAGAGGCAGGCGCCCGTGGCGGCGAAACGCAGGTGGTCCGAGGCCGGATAGGCAAGGCGCTCGCCCCGCGCCAGCACCCAGGCCCACATGATCGCCGCCGCCAGCACGAAGCGCCACAGGGCCGAGACCTCCGGCGCCACCACCCCGAGCTGCGCCCGCAGCGCGATCCAGCTCGTGCCCCACAGGAACACCGTGGCGGCATACAGCACCAGGTCCATCCGCTCGAAGCGGGCCGATCGGGCGGGGAGAAGCGGATTGCGGGCGTCCATCCCCAGTTTATACCCGCGCCCAACCCATCACGACAAATGATGTTCGGTGATGGCCTCTACGATGAAACATGATGAACCAAAATCAGGTTAAACTACATAAATTCAATATCTTTGTGCGATACAAGCAATAATATATCTGAAACGACACCTGTAACGCCGTGAAACGAATAGTGAAACGTGCTGAAACGGGCTGGAACGCCTTAAAACGAGTGCTGTAACGTCCCCGTTTTCCCGTGAAACGTTTCAGCTCTTGAAACGAAGGGGAACCCCGAGCGGAGCCAAGTCCCGCTACGAGCCTTTCCGTCCCCAGACGCCCTCGAAGATCGACTGGAGGGAGGCGAGGTGCTGGCGCTGCATCTCCTGGCTGGTTTCCATCATCTGGCCCCAGGCATCGAGCGCCGTCGGCTCCAATGGTGCGGTCGGTGCAGGCTCGGGCTCCTCTTTAGGAGGCGGTGAAGCCGGGTTCCGCATGAAGCTCGCCATCATCTCCTCGAAGGGATTGGCTCCCCCCGCAGGAGTCGGGGTTGGCGCAGGCTTCGGGGCTGCGGCGCCGAGCCACTGGCCCCACAGGTCGGCCCAGGCGCCGGCACCCGTCTGTCCGCTGCTCGGGGGCGGGCTTGCCGGTTGGCTGGGAGGAGTCTGGAGGGATTGCATCATCGCGCCCTGCTGGGTCGCCATCCGGGTCAGGCCCCCGGCCATCATCCCGGCGAGCAGCGGAAGCATCTGCTGGAGGATGTCGGCTCCGACGCCCGAGAAGGTGGCCGCTTGGTGGGCAACCCTCCGGCTCACCTCATCCGAGCCGAAGATCCGGTCGAGCAGGTCCTTGCCCTCCCGCCGCGCCTGCGGGGAGAAGGCCTGGGTGGCGGATTCCCAAAAGGCCGGATAATGGCCGCCGCTCATGGTCTGGAAGAGCTGCGCCATCGCTGTCGGGTTCGTGGCCGCGTGTTGCAGCCCCATGGCGAAAGCCGGCATCACGGCCGCGACGGCCGCCTGGGTCTGCTGCTGGGATAGACCGAACTGGCGCGCGAGATTGTCGAGCCCCGTACCCCCTTGGGCTTGGCGCATCAGGTCGAACCAGTTGATCATGGCGCTGAACTCCTACGCGATACGGGGCCATCCATCTCTGATTTACCTGCCGGACCGCTCCTTGGATAGAGCAGGCGGGTCATGGCTGGTCCCCCGTGCTGAAATGGGTCAGGCCGGCAGTTGTGGCAGATCTTACCGGCTTCCCTTCCTCCCGAAATGGGCTAGGCAGGCGGTTCTTTGCAGGAGCCCGAGGAATCCCATGACACCGAGATTGCACGTGATCGTCGCCAGCACCCGCCCAGGGCGGGTAGGCCTCCCGGTAGCGGAGTGGTTCTACGGGATCGCCCGCGCGCATGCCGGGTTCGAAACCGAATTCGTGGATCTCGCGGCCTTCAACCTGCCGATCTACGACGAGCCCAAGCACCCGGTGATGCAGCAATATGCGCACGAGCACACCAAGCGATGGGCGGCGAGCGTGGCGGGCGCGGACGCGTATGTGTTCGTGATGCCGGAGTACAACTTCAACCCGCCGCCGAGCCTCGTGAATGCGCTGAACTACGTCTACAAGGAGTGGAACTACAAGCCCGCCGCTTTCGTGAGCTACGGTGGCGTGTCCGGCGGCCTGCGGGCCGTGCAATCCGCGAAGCTCCTCCTCACCACGCTGAAGATCGTGCCCATCAACGAGGCCGTCACGATCCAGATGGTGGGGCAGCACGTGAAGGACGGCGTCTTCACGCCGAACGAGCATCACATACAATCGGCCGAAGGGCTGCTGCCCGAACTGCTGCGCTGGACGAATGCCCTGAAGACCATGCGCGCCTGAGCGCTCCGAACCCGACTTCAGCGGCGGGGATGGGATCTCGGCGGGCATGAACCGCCCGCTGAGCCCGGTCAGGCGGGCGGGCGGGCCTGCGCGGCGCCTGCCAGCTTCCTGATCGTCCAGAAGGCCGTGACGATCGCCGCGATGCCGAAGGGGACGGCTCCGATCGCCATGCCGATCACGGCGCCCGTGGCGCCTCCGAGCATGGCGCCCAGATAGGCGAAGGGCGCCGTGCCGAGAATGGCTCTTGCCCAGTTGAAGGCGGTCGAGAGGAGCGGGAAGCCGAGATTGTTGAAGCAGGCATTGGCGACGAAGAGCAGGCCGATGAAGAACCACATGAACCCGCTCGTGAGGCAGAACAGCTCGACGAGATCGGCGGTGAAGCCCTCGGCCTTGAAGAGCAGCGTGAGCGGCCCGCGCAGCAGCACCAGGACAAGCCAGACGGCGCCCACATAGAGTGTCATGAACACGAGGGAATCCCGCAGGGTCTGCCGCATCCGGTCGTAGCGGCCGGCGCCCCAGTTCTGGCCGAGGATCGGTCCCACCGCTCCCGAAAGCGCGAACAAGCCGCCGAACGCAACGGGGACCAGCCGGTCGATGATGGCCGTCGCCGCAATCGCCTGATCGCCGTATCGCGCGATGACGCTGACGAAGAAGCCATTGGCGATCGGCGTCGCCACGTTGGTGAGCACGGCGGGAAGCGCGATCGCGTACATGGGCTTCGCGTCGGCGAGCAGATCCGCCCATCGAGGCCGGGCGAGGAGATCGTGCACGCGAACGACGCCGTGCAACGCCGTTGCGACGAAGAGCACCCGCGACAGCACGGTGGCGATGGCGGCACCGTTCGTCCCAAGATCGAGCCCAAAGATGAAGAGCGGGTCCAGCACCGCGGTCGCGATGCCTGCAAACAGCGTCACGTACATGCCGCGCTTCGCATCGCCCACGGCTCGCAGCACCCCAGACAGGCCCATTCCGACGGCCATGAGCACGTTGGAGGGCATGACGATCCACAGGAAGCTCTCCGCCACCGGCAGCGTCTGGTCGCTCGCCTTCAGGAACCGCAGGATCCAGGGCAGCAGCGGCAGGATCAGCAGGGTCACCACGACCGCCGACAGGGCCATGTGCACGCAGGACGAGGTCGCGAGCCGTCGCGCGCGGGCGCGGTCCCCGGCGCCGAGGGCCCGGGAGACGAGCGCGCCGACCGCGATCATCAGGCCCACATTGATGGAGGTGGTGAGGAACAGGACGATGGTGGCAAGCCCGACGCCCGCGGTGAGCCGCGGATCCCCGAGCCAGGAGATGTAGAGAAGGGAGAGGAGATCGACCACGAAGATGGCGATGAGCCCCACGGATCCCGTGGCGGTCATCACCAGCACGTGGCGCATGGTGGAGCCTGTGACGAAGCGCGGCGCTTCCGGGGCCCGTGCGGACGGAGGCGAGGCCGGCTGATCCATCAGCGGAGCCGCCGGGCGAGGGAAGAGGCCATCAGGCGGCTTCCTCGCCCAGGATGTCGCGCGTCTCAGGGCTCAGGGCTCGGGCCTTCGCGGTCGGCTGCACCAGCGGCTCGGGCGCCACCTTGGCGCCGATGACGAGATCGGCTCCGCCCATGAAGCCAGCTTCCTTCTGGAGCACGAGGCGGGCGATGTCGCGCTTGCGCACCTCGTCCGCCGCGGCGGCGGCTGTCGCCGGGTCGAGACCGAGCTCCTCGAGCGCCGCGCGGCTGAAGGCGACCGCGGACTCGAAGGTCTCGCGGAGCTGGTAATCGACCTCGTGGTTCATGAGATCGATCGCGTGAAGCCGGTCGAAGGCGCGCACATAGGTGCGCGCCTGCTTGAACTCCCCGTGGACGAGCTCGACGATCTTGAGCGTCGTCGCCGGTTCGTCCGAGCAGATGCAGATGAGCTCCGCCTTCGCGGCTCCCGCGGCGCGCAGCACGTCGAGCCGGGTGCCGTCCCCGTAATAGACTCGCAGGCCGAACCGGCCCGCGTCGCGGATGCGGTTCACGTCCTTGTCGACCACGGTGACCCCGATGTTCTGCGCCAGCAGAACCTGATTCACCACCTGGCCGAATCGGCCGAACCCGATCACGAGCACGCGGCTCTCGAATTCCTCGCCTCCATCATGGGCGTTCACCATGTCGGGCTGCGCCTCCGCGCTGCGCAGCCGCGACAGGCCCATGTCGATAAGCTTTGCCAGGATCGGTGCGAAGAGCATGGTGAGGGCCGCGAGCGCGGTGACGAGCTGACCGGTTTCCAGAGGCAAGATGCCAAGCCCCGTGGCGAGTGGCAGCAGAACGAAGGCGAACTCGCCCGCCGTCCCGAGGATGATGCCGCCCCGGATGCCGTCGCGCCAGGAGGCGCCGAAAAGGCGCATCAGCACGGCGATCAGCGCCGCCTTGCCGAGGATCACCGCCGGTGTCGCGATGAGAAGGGTGAGCCATTCGCGCGCGACGAGGGTGAGATCGATCGACATCCCGACGCTCATGAAGAAGAGGCCGAGGAGGAGACCGCGGAACGGCTCGATATCCGCTTCGAGCTGGTGACGGAAATTCGATTCCGCGAGGAGGAGGCCGGCCAGGAACGCGCCCATGGCCATGGAGAGGCCGACCTCCTGCATCAACGCCGCCGCGCCGAGCACGACGAGCAGGGCGAAGGCCGTCATGACCTCGCGGGCGCCGCTCTGGGCAAGGATCCGAAAGAGCGGATTGAGGCCGTAGCGGCCGATGAGCACCACCGCCGCGATGGCGGCGAGCGCCTTGGCGACCGTGATCAGAGTCTCGGCCGTCGAACCGTCATCCGCTCCGCTCGTCACGGCAAGGAGCGGCAGGAGCGCCAGGATCGGGACGATCGACAAATCCTGGAAGAGAAGGATGGCGAAGGAGCGCTGGCCGTAATTGGTCTGCATGTCGCCGCGCTCCTCCAGCATCTGGAGGGCGATGGCGGTCGCGGACAGGCCGAGCGCGAAGCCTGTCACCACCGCGCCGTTCACGGAGAAGCCGGCCGCCAGCGCCAGGCCGCCGAGCAATGCGGCCGAGACGGCCAACTGCGCGAGGCCGAGGCCGAAGATGTCCCGCCGCAGGGACCACAGGTGGGATAGTTTCAGTTCGAGCCCGACGATGAACAGGAGCAGCACCACTCCGAGTTCCGCGACCGTCGCGGTGGTCTGCGGGTCTCCCACGAGGCTGAAACCGGACGGGCCGATGGCGACCCCGGCCGCGAGATAACCGAGCACGGCGCTGAGCCCCGCCAGCCGGAACACCGGCACGGCCACCACGGCGGCCGCGCAGAAGGTGAGGACCGGCGGCAGGAAGCTGACGTGGGAAGCGGCACTCGCCATGAGTTCCCCTGGAGATCGAAAGCGGATCGACCCTTTCTAGAGGGGATCCGACCGGAGAGCGAGCCCCTGCGACGGTTGTCGCAAGGGCAGTGGCGTCGCCTCAGGCTTGGCCATGAAGGCTAGGCTCCGCAAGGCTTTAAGCGGCCAGGTCCGGAACCGTCGCGGTTCGATGTGAGTTGCTGGATCACCGATGAACACCAGGAGCACTCCCATGAAGAAGCTCTCCCTCGGGCTCGCCGCGCTGCTGATCGGCACCGCGGCCTATGCCCAAACGACCAGCACGCCTACGACGAGCCCCTCCACCGGCTCGTCCGGTGGCGCAAATGCCACCACCTCGGGCAGCGGCAACGCCGGTCCGTCGAATGCGTCGGGCTCGTCCAGCACGTCCGGCACCGTTCAACGCCAGCAGCAGAGCGGCTCCACCTCCGGCGCCCAGTCCGGCACGACCCAGAACCGCACGGAGACCACCGGCGCGACCGGCGCCAGCCAGTCCACGGAAAGCCGCTCCACCTCCACGACCGAGCGCAGCCGCACGGGTGTGGGCGTGAGCGTCGGCGTCGAAAGCCGTGACGTCTCCGTCCGCCGCCGCACCACGATCCGCGAGGAGGACGAGCCGAGCGTCACGATCCGCCGTCGCCGCGCCGTGCAGATCGAGGAGAGCGAGCCGGAAACCCGCCGCACCACGATCGTGCGCAAGAAGGCTCCGGCCAAGAAGAAGGTCGTGGTCCGCTCCAAGCGCCCGAGCACGAAGGTCACCACCGTGCGCTCGCGCCGGGTGGTCGAGGAGCCGAGCGTGGAGGTCCGTCGCCGCCGCACGGTGCGCAGCTACGAGGTGAACGAGCCGAGCGTATCGGTGAACCGCCGCACCACCATCGAGCGTCGTGAGGGCACCCGCACGGGCGTCGGCATCGGCGTCTCGACGGAGCAGCGCCGCACCGGCACCACCACCAGCACGACCAACACGAACACCAACACCAGCACGCAGCAGGGCGGCACCTCGTCGGCGACGACGACGCGCCAGCAGCAGCCGGAGGCCACCGGCGCCGTGTCGGGCGGCAGCCAGCAGAACAGCTCCGGCAGCAGCACCACGACGCCGCGGCTGAACCAGCAGGGCAGCGGCTCGGGCGCCTCGACGGGTGCGTCGGGCTCCGGCAGCACCTCGGGCGGCACCACGACCGCGCCGCGCCAGTAAGCGCCGTCGCACAATCCAAGGGCCCCGGATCGCTCCGGGGCCCTTTTACGTTCGGGGTCCGGGATCGGCGCCTATTTGGGCGCCGACTTCACGTCCGCTTCCCACCGCCTCAAGAGCCGAACGCGCTCCGCCGAGGAGCCGTATTTGACGCCGTCATAGGCGATGAGCTTCATCTCCGAGAGCTTCGGTGCCTGCTCGGCCGCTGGCGCGCCCTTGTTGGACGGTACGGAGTAGATCTTGAGGCCAGCCCCAACGAGTTGCTGGGCCTCCGCCGAGAGCGTCCAGTCGACGAATTTCTGCGCCAGCTCGGCGTTCTTGCTCCCTTTGACCAGGGAGACGGACCCGGTTTCGTAGCCGGTCCCCTCGCAGGGCGCGAGGGTCTTCACGGGTGCCCCGTCAACGATCTGGGTGACCATGTCATGCATGAAGGCGATGGCGACGCCCGTCTCGCCCAACGCCAAGGCCTTCACGGGCGCGGCGCCCGACTTGGTGTACTGGTTGACGTTCTTGTGCAGGCTCTTGAGGTACTCGAACGCCTTCTCCTCGCCCATGAGCTGCACGATGGAGGCGAGCATCACATAGGCGGTGCCGGAGGAATTGGGGTCCGACACCTGCACCTCGTCGCGGAACTTCGGGTCGAGAAGGTCGGCCCAGCATTTGGGCTCGGGCAGGCCGCGGCTTGCCAGGACCTTCGTGTTGTAGCCGATGCCGAGAGCTCCGAGATAGATGCCCGCCGTGCGGAAGCCCGACTGTTCCGCATGCCGGATCGCCCAATCATGCAGTTCCGCGAGCTTCGGCGACTTGTAGGTTTCGAGCAGGCCCTCCTCGGCGGCCTGAAGATGGGAATCGCCCGGGCCGCCCCACCACACGTCGGCCCTGGGATTGGCGGCCTCGGCCTTGATCTGCGTGAAGGTCTCGCCGGTGCTCTTGCGGATCATGGTGACCCGCGCGCCGGTCGCCTTCTGGAACGCGTCGACGCCGAGGCGGCACTGCTCCTCCAGGATCGAGCAGTAGACGGTGATCTGAGCCTGGGCGGCCTGGGCTGCCACGATGCTCCCTAGGAGGGCCGCGCCCGCAAGCCATCGATGCATCATGACGATCTCCCCGCTTCCCTGGCCCTCCGGTGGGGCCGGTGTCCCACCGAATGAAGAATTGAGCCAGCTAAAAGTCAAGGTTGCAGGTGCGAGGCGAAAGACGGCGCGAAACCATGAAAAAAGCCGGGCGCGAGGCCCGGCTGAGTTTCAGGAGAGGAGAGGAACGCGTACGACCTACCAGCTCGTGAGCACCGCGCCGCCGAACTTCTGGTCGACGAACTGCTTCACCTCGGGGGTATGGTAGGCCTCCACGAGAGCCTTCACCCAGGGCTTGTCCTTGTCCTCGGCCCGCACCGCGATGAGGTTCACGTAAGGACCCTTCGGATCCTCGCGCAGGATCGCGTCCTTGACAGGGTTGAGGCCGGCCTGGGTGGCATAGTTGGTGTTCACCACCGCAGCATCCACGTCGTCGAGAATGCGTGGTGCCTGGGCTGCGTCGATCTCGACGAATTTCAGCTTCTTCGTGTTCTCGATCACGTCGGCCACCGTCGGCTTGAAGCCCACATTGGCCTTGAGCTTGATGATGCCCTTGTCCTGAAGGAGCAGGAGCGCGCGGCCGCCATTGGTAGGATCGTTCGGGAAGGCCACCGTGGCGCCCGCCGGAACCGCGTCGAAGGACTTGTGCTTCTTGGAGTAGACGCCGATCGGGAAGTTCACGGTCTGCGCCACCGCGTCAATCTTGTAGCCGCGGTCGGTCTTCTGGTTGTCGAGATAGGGCTGGTGCTGGAACGAGTTCGCCTCGAGTTCGCCGGCGGCGAGCGCCGCGTTCGGCACCACGTAGTCGGAGAATTCTACGATCTTGAGATCGAGGCCCTTCTTCGCCGCAATGGGCTTCACCGCCTCCAAGATCTGCGCATGAGGGCCGGGAGTGGCGCCGATGCGGACCGTCTGCGTGGTCTGCGCCGTTGCCGGGAGTGCAGCCGCGAGCGAGACCAGCGCGGCAAGGCCGAGGGTTTTGAGGGACATAGGTCTTCCTTTTCTTGAGAGTGAACCGAGGCGGATGGGGATCAGGCGTGGCGCAGGCGCTTGTTGAGGCGCCGCGCGAGACGGTCGCCGAGGCTCTGCACGGCCTGGACGAGGACGATGAGGACGACCACCACGGCGGCCATGACATCCGGCATGAAGCGCTGGTAGCCGTAGCGGATGCCAAGATCGCCGAGGCCGCCGCCGCCCACCGCGCCGACCATGGCCGAGAAGCCGATGAGCGAGACGACCGCGAGCGTGAGCCCGAGGGCGATGCCAGGCAGGGCTTCCGGGATCAGGACCTTGAGCACGATCTGGAGCGGGCTCGCCCCGAAGGCGCGGGCGGCCTCCGTGAGGCCCTGATCGACCTCTCGGATCGCGCCCTCCACGAGACGGGCGATGAAGGGCGTCGCGGCGACCGTGAGCGGCACGATGGCGGCATTCGTGCCGATGGACGTGCCGGCCAAGAGCCGCGTGAAGGGGATGATCGCCACGACGAGGATGATGAACGGCGTCGAGCGCGCGGCATTCACCACGAGTCCCAGGACGCGGTTGGCCCAAGGGGCGGCGAACAGCTCGCCGCGACCCGACGTGGCGAGGAACACCCCGAGCGGCAGGCCGAGGAGCGTGCCGAGGGAGGCCGCGACGGCCACCATCAGCAGGGTCTCGCCGGTGGCGGAGAGGATGAGGCGGAGGATCTCAGGGGACATGACAGGCGCTTCCGTCGAACGGGTGTGATGTGGCGGCGACGCAATCGCGACGGCTAGGCGACACGAGGGGTGGGCCGGACGGACCGTGGGGAGCCGGCGTGATGGTGGCGGCTAGGCGACATGGCCCAAGACCTCCGTGTCGAGGCCGTAGTGACCGAGGAAGGCGAGGGTGGAGGGCAGCGCGCCTTCCGGCACGCCGACGATCAGCGTCCCGAACGGGCGCCCGCCGATCTCGTCCACGGTTCCGGCGAGGATCGTGGTCTCGATGTCGAGATCCCGGGCGAGGCGCGCCAGGATCGGGTCGGTGGCGTGCGGTCCGCGGAAGGTGATCCGCAGCACCGCCTGCGAGCGTGGCGTGGGCTCCGGGGTGAGCCGGCTCGCGAGGTAGGGCGGCAGGGTGCGGCCGGTCTCCTCTCCGAGGAAGGAGCGGGTCACGGGATGCTGCGGGCGCGTGAACACGTCGAACACGTCGCCCCGCTCCACGATGCGCCCGCCCTCGATCACCGCCACCTCATGGGCGATGGAGCGGATGACGGCCATCTCATGGGTGATGAGGAGGATGGTGAGGCCAAGCTCGCGGTTGATGCGGGCGAGCAGGTCGAGGATCTGCCGCGTGGTTTCGGGATCGAGCGCTGAAGTGGCCTCGTCCGAGAGTAGCACCTTGGGATTGGTGGCGAGGGCCCGGGCGATGCCGACGCGCTGCTTTTGCCCGCCCGACAGTTCTGCTGGGTAGCGGTTGCGCTTGTCGGAGAGGCCGACGAGGGCGAGCAGTTCGTCGACCCGGACGCGGATCGCCGCCCGGTCATAGCCTGCCACCTCGAGGGGCAGGGCAACGTTCTGCGCGGCAGTGCGCGATGACAGCAGGTTGAAGTGCTGGAAGATCATGCCGATGGACCGGCGGGCATGACGCAGGGCCGGTTCCGGCAGGGCGGAGATCTCCGCCCCATCCACCAGGACGCGTCCCGAACTCGGCCGCTCCAGCCCGTTCACGAGGCGGATCAGGGTCGACTTTCCGGCGCCCGAGCGGCCGATAACGCCGAGAACGGAGCCGGGCGGCACGGTGAGGTCGACCCCTTCCAGGGCTGCGACGTCGTGCTGCCCGCGGCCGCCGAACACTTTCGAGACGCCGTCGAGGCGCACGATGGGGGCAGCCGGGACAAGCCGCTGGGCGGCGAGTGGGTCGAGGGAGGGCAGAGGCGCATTCATGGGCCCGGTTATCCGGCACGCTGTTCTTTATGTCAACCAGAGCGTCCTTTAAAAAGGATCGTCTGATATGAAGAACGACGAGGGCAGCCTTGCGTCAGGTGCACGGCACCGCCCCGGGGAGGAGGTCGCGCTCATGCAAAAAGCCCCCGGAGAGGGGGCTTCTCGCGTGGTTCGATGATGGGAGCTGGGCCGTGCCGGTAGCTTACCGGTAGAGCACGCTAGGGAGCCAGAGGCCGATCGCCGGGAAGATGTAGAACAGGGCCATGGCGACGATGACGAGATAGATGAACGGCATCACGCCGCGGAAGATGTCGTTGATGCTCACATGGGCCGGCGCCACGCCCTTCAGGTAGAAGGGCGCCATCGCGACCGGGGGCGAAAGGAACGACGTCTGGATGTTCAGCGCGATCAGGATGCCGAAGAAGATCGGATCGATGCCGAAATTGTCGAGAAGCGGCAGGAAGATCGGCACGAAGATTACGACGATCTCGGTCCATTCGAGGGGCCAGCCCAGAATGAAGATGATCACCTGCGTGAGGATGAGGAACCAGAACGGCGAGAGGTTGAGAGCCGTGACGAAGTTCTCGATCGGTTGATGGCCGCCCAGGAAGGCGAAGATCGACGAGAAGACGAAGGAGCCGACGAAGAGCCAGCACACCATCGCGGAGGTGCGGGCGGTCAGGTAGATCGACTCCAGGAAGCCTTTCCAGGTGAGGCCCGACTTCGGCAGCAGCACCTCCGGCGCGATCGTATCGGCGCCGAGAACGGGGTTCGCGGCAGCCCCGAGAGCGGCCGGACGTGGGCCGCGTATCGAATCCGCGGCCCGGTAGACGAGGGCGAGGAGGAGAGCCCCAAGCGCACCGACGGCGGCGGCTTCTGACGGCGTCGCGATGCCGAAGAAGATGGCTCCGAGCACCGAGAAGATGATGAGAGCGAGCGGGAAGAAGGAGGTGGCGAGCGCCCAGATGACCTCGAAGGCGGACCCGGCTCGCATCTCCTTCGGGAGCTTGGGAGCGAGACTAGGGTTCAAGGAGCAGCGAATGACCACGTAGGCCATGTAGAGGCCCGCGAGCATCAGGCCCGGGAACAGCGCGCCCGCATAGAGCTTCGGCACCGACACGCCGGCGGTGGCGCCGTAGAGAATGAGCATCACGGATGGCGGGATCAGGATGCCGAGGCATCCGCCCGCGCAGACGACGCCTGCCGAGAGCTTCGGATCGTAGCCGGCCCGCAGCATGGCCGGGAAGGCAAGGAGGCCCATGAGGGTCACGACCGCGCCGACGATGCCGGTGGCGGTGGCAAAAAGGGCGCAAGTGAGAAGCGTCGCGACGGCGAGGGAGCCCGGAAGGCCGCCGACGGCGAGCTGGATCGAGCGGAAGAGGCGATCGAGAATATTCGCCCGCTCGATGATGTAGCCCATGAACACGAACAGGGGGATGGCGACCAAGGTGTCGTTCGTCATCACCGAGTAGGCGCGCTGGACCACCAGTGAGAAGACGATGTCGCCCATGGCCATGTAGCCGAACCCGAAGCCGAGGGCCATCAGGGTGAAGGCGATGGGGAAGCCCAGCATGATGAAAACGATGAACAGGACGAGCATGAAGACGCCCAGTTCCGGATTGCCGATCCCCAGCGATGCCAACATCGGGCGCGTTCCTCATGTGCGGGCCGGTGGACGGCCTCATCGTTTCGAATAAGCGGAGCCCAGTCGCGGGGCCATTCTGCCTTCGTGGTAGTCGGCGGGCGCTAGGCCCTGTCTGAACCGTCAGACCGTGCCTTTGGTGAGGCCAATCTGCTCGGCCTGTTCCAGGATCAGCTTCTCGGTCTCCTCCACGTCATGGAGCCGCGGCGGCCAATCCCCATGGCGCAGGCAGAGGATGCAGCGCATCACCTCCGCGACGCCCTGAAAGGTCATCAGCACCCCAACGATGGGGATCAACGCCTTGTAGGGGTAGATCGCGGGGCCGTTGGGCGAGTTCATGGACTGCTCCTTCATCATGAAGGAGAAATGCGCGAAGGTGTATCCCGCATAGACCAGGGCCAGGATACCCGGGAAGAAGAACAGGAAATACAGCAGGAGGTCCATGGCGGCCTGACGGCGCGGCGGCCAGGCCCGGTAGAGGAAGTCGCCCCGCACATGGGAGTTGCGGGCGAGGGTATAGGGCCCCGCCAGCATGAAGAGGAGCCCGTAGAGCATGTAGCTCGCGTCGAAGGCCCATTCGGTGGGCGCCCGCATCACGTAGCGCGCGAACACCTCGTAGCAGACCGCGAAGGTGAGCCCGACGATGGCCCATCCGGCGGTCTTGCCGATGAACGTGTTGATCCGGTCGACGAAGCGGATGAACGGCATGGGTTCCTCAGGCTAGGGTGTTGATCCGGTCGACAAGGCAGGCGAACCCATGTGGCTCTTATAAGGACCCTCCCCCGGGGCGGGAGAGGTCACCACGAGGACAGCGGGAGCGAGTGAAGCACGCGGGCGCCGCCGCCGCTACCCTCGCCCCGCGTCTCGCGGGAAAACGGCCCCTCCCGCGGGAGGGGCCGAAGGGGCCTCAGGTCGTCTTGAAGAAGTGGTCGTAGGCCATGTCGCGGGAGGGCTCGTTCGCCCGCTCATAGGCATAGGTGCGCTGCACCCAGGCCTTCTGGCTGTCGATCACCTTCTTGAAGAACGCGTCCTTCGAGAACTCCTCGATCACCTTGTTCCAGGCATCGAGCTGGGCCTTGAGGACCGTGTCCGGAGTGGTGCCGACCGCAACGCCGCGGCCCTTGATGGCCTCGAGATCCTTGGAGTACCGGTCGAGCGCCTTCCAGGACATGTCCGAGGAGGCGGATTCGGCAGCGTACTTCACGATGGCCTTCAGCTCGGCCGGCAGCGCATCGTATTTCGGCTTGTTGAAGATGACCTCGAAGGTCTCGCCCGACTGGTGGTAGGAGCGGAGCATCAGGTTCTTCGACACGTCCGGGAAGCCGAGGATCAGGTCGGAGGAGGGGTTGTTGAACTCGGCGCCGTCGATGACGCCGCGTTCGAGAGCCGGGACGATCTCGCCGCCCGCCAGGATGGTCACGGCGGTGCCCATCTGCCGCTTCAGGTCGGCGGCGAGGCCGACCGTGCGGTACTTGAGGCCCTTGAAGTCGTCCGCCGAGGCGACGGGCTTCTTGAACCAGCCGAGTGGCTGGGCCGGCATCGGCCCATAGAGGAAGCCGACGAGGTTGAGCTTCAGGACTTGGCTGATGAGCTCGTTATAGAGGTCGTAACCTCCACCGTAGTTCATCCAGCCGAGAAAGTTGTTGGCGTTCCAGCCGAACGCGGGGCCGGTGCCGAACAGGGCGAAGGCCTTGTTCTTGCCGTACCAATAGGCCGAGACGCCATGGCCGCCGTCCAGGATGCCCGCATGGACCGCGTCCTGCAGCTGGAAGGCCGGCACCACGGCGCCGGAGGCGAGCACGTCCATCTTCAGGCGGCCGCCCGACATGTCGTTCACGCGCTTGGCGAAATCGTTGCAGAATTCGTGGAAGATGTCGCGGTTCGGCCAAGTGGACTGGAATTTCCAGGTGGTCGTCTGCGCCCGAGACACCTGCGGCGCGGCAACCGTGGCGACGGCTCCCAGACCGGCGACCTGCAGGAAGCGGCGGCGCGACGATTTCGCTCCGCCCGGAGACTTCGTATGCGTCATGGTATTCCTCCCTCGCGCGCGAACGTGATTGTCTTCAGTTTTCGCGCTGCCGAGCCTCCAAGTTGTGGCCGTTTCCTGAATCTCTTCAAGGGGGTATCGCCGAAAGTCGGACACGCTCCCGATCACGGGCTTGCGAGGGGCGGGCCGCGACCGGCCCGAATGCGGCGGAAGTTTCTCCTTGCTTTCGCCACGAGCGCGGTTGATCGGGCACGTCTATGTTCCTAGACCTTGGAGCAGGGCGGCCTCCGCAGCCGCGGAGACGTGCCCGCTCGACGGCCAGGGCCGACTAAAGAACAAGCCGGGCGCCCGTCGGGGCAGGCAGCCGCGGCGGAGGTGAATGGATGATCAAGGCAAGTGTCGGCGTCGGCCTCTTTGGCCTCGCCCTGCTCGTGGCGAGCATCACCGGGGCCGTGGGGCTGCCGTTCTACCTGCCGGTCGCGACGCTGCTGACGGCGGCCGTGCTGGTGGTGGCGCGGGGCGCCCCGAAATTCCTGCGGATCTTCATCTGCATGCTCTCCGCCATGCACGTTCTGTTCGTGCTCCTGCAGCTTGGCGCCCTCGGTGGCCTGATCACGGGCGACTATCGAGGCTACGTTCCGCCGCCGTCCTCGGCGCTTGGAGCCACGGCCTTCGCGATAATCATCTACGCCCTGTCCTACGTGCCCGTGGTCCGCACGGTCTGCCGCATCACGGACCGGTACCTCGACTCCCAGGCGAACAGCCTGATTCGGATCCCGGGTCTCGGTCTCGTTCGGGCCAAGGAGGGGACGATCGGCACGGCCTTCGTGGCGCTGCTCATCGCCATCAATCTTGCCCAGGTGGCCTTGAACGTGCGTCTCTCGTTCTTCTCGCGGGACATGTACAACGCCCTCGAGGTCAAGGACGCGGCTGCGTTCTGGTACCAGCTCTTCGTGATCTTCACCCCGCTGGCGGTGGTGTTCGTCACGGCGGCCCTCACGGAGGTCCTGCTTCAGAACGTGCTCACCATCCGCTGGCGCTCGTTCCTCAACACCTATTACGTGGGCCAATGGCTCGGCGGCGGGGCGCATTACCGGATGCAGCTTCTCGGACGCGAGGCCGACAACCCGGACCAGCGCATCTCCGAGGATCTGCGCAAATTCGTGGAGAGCACCTATTCGCTCTCCATCGGCCTCATGAACCAGGCCGCGACCCTCGTTTCCTTCGTCGCCATCCTCTGGACGATCTCCCGGGGCTTCACGTTCCCAGGCACGAGCGTCGAGGTGCCCGGCCTTCTCGTGTGGGTCTGCGTCGCCTATGCGGTGCTCGGCACCTGGATCACGCACCTCATCGGCCGGCCGCTCATCGGGCTCAACTTCCAGCAGGAGCGGGTGGAGGCGGATTACCGCTTCGCTCTTGCGCGTCTGCGCGAGTACCCGGAGCAGGTGGCGTTGTTGGAGGGCGAGCGCGCCGAGGAGCAGAACCTCGCGACGCGCTTCGCGCGCATCGTCGACAACTACATGCGGATCGTCATCCGCCTCATCAAGCTCAACATCTTCACCTCCGCCTATTTCCAGGCGAACGTGGTGGTGCCCTACATCCTCACGGCTCCGTACTACTTCATCGGCCGCATCACGCTCGGCCAGATGCAGCAGGTGGTCGGCGCCTTCTCGCGGGTGGAATCCGCGCTTACCTACTTCATCACGATCTACACCACCCTCGCGGACTACAAGGCGGTGCTCGACCGTCTCACCAGCTTCGAGGGTGCGGTTGCCTCGGCCCAGAAGGTAGGCGGCGAGAGCAAGATCGCCATCACGCCGGCAGCCGGCCGCGAGATGCGCCTGTCCAAGCTGGACGTGCGGCTCCCGGACGGGCGGGCCCTCCTCCATGCGGACGGTCTCGCCTTCCGCCCGGGCGAGCGCACCCTGCTCACCGGCCCTTCGGGCTCGGGCAAATCGACCCTGTTCCGAGCCATGGCCGGCATCTGGCCTTTCGGCGAGGGGCAGGTGACGGTGCCGGAGGGGGCGAGCATGATGCTCCTCCCGCAGCGCCCCTACATTCCGGTCGGATCCCTGCGCGACGCGGTGACCTATCCGGGCGTCGAGAACACCTATGGAGACGCCGCGATCACCGAGGCGCTCCGCACGGCTAAGCTCGGCCATATCGCGGAGCGGCTCGACGAGGAGCGCTCCTGGGCCCAGACCCTGTCGCTCGGCGAGCAGCAGCGGCTCGCGGTCGCCCGCGCGCTTCTCGCCAAGCCCGACTGGCTGTTTCTCGACGAAGCCACGGCGGCCCTCGACGAGCCGACGGAGGCGGAGATCTACGGGGTTCTCAAGGAGCACCTGCCGGACACGACGGTGGTCTCCATCGGGCACCGGTCGACGCTCAACGCCTTCCACGACCGGCGCGTCGAGATGCGTCCGGGGGAGGGCGGCCTGTTCACGCCCACGGATGCGCGTCAGCCCGCGCCGGCGGAATAGAACCCGCCGGGCCGGCGCGCCCGGGGCCGCCTGCGAGGCGCTGGGTCGGTGAGCCTTTTAGAGGGCTCGCTCGAAGCGCAACTCGCCGTTCTGCGTCTGGATGATCAGCTGCGAGCCCCGCTGCTCCCACTTGGCCGAGGTGCGAAGGGCAACCAGAAAGGACTGCTCGGACGCCATGGCGTCCCGGGCGCAGCTCTTCTTGGTGAGGGCGAAGGGGCCGACGGCCAGGCCGCTTTCCCGCAGGGGGTAGGCGGTCGCGGCGTAGTTGTTGCAGCCGCCGAAGCCGGTGGCGCGGAACTTGTCGCTCAAGGTGAAGCTCGGCCGGTCGCCGCCGAACGGCTTGCCGTTCAGGCTCACCGCCACCCAGGTGGCGCCGAGCGGGAACGGGCGTTCCTGGCGCGGAGGCGGGGGCGCCTGGTTTTGAGCGGCCGGGGGGCGTCCAGGCGCTTGGGCCAGGGCAGCCGATGCAAAAGCAGCCGGAGCAACGGCAAGAGCGGTCAGGAGCGCTGCGGTCCGAAGCGCGGTCATGCGGGGGCCTCATCAGATCAGATTGCGGCGGGACCATAAGAGCCGTCGGACCCTGAGGCAACGGCCCTGAACGCCTCGTGAAAGGCGAAGCCCACATCAAAGAGGGCCCCCGCGACCGGAAGGTCCGTCATTTCGAAAATTTTTCAGGGCCCGTGATCCAGCCCCGGAGCGGGGCCGTAAGTATGGTCGAAGTCCCCCGCGGACTTCCTTCCCCCAAGCGGCCGGCCATTTCCCCCGGAGCGGCCGCTCCTTCAGGAGGCCGCCTCTCCCCCCGAGGCGGCCTCCATTCTTTAGGGCTTGGCACGCGGACGCTCTGAGGGGCTTCGATCAGGGCTGGGCAGGGTCTCCGATCCGCCGCATCAGGCGTTCGGTCAGGGCATTGGTCGTCCGGAACAGATAGTCGAGGGTGCGGACGCTCACGTCCCGGGCGCCGAGGCCCTGAAGCGCCTCCACGACCGCAAAGACCTCCCCGGTGGGGCAGTGCAGCACCACCTCCTCGCCCTGGGGCGGCCCGTAGGGGAGGGTGGCTCCATGGGCCGAGACCACGGTCGCGAGGTCCGGCGCTTGTCCGATGTCGAGGGCGGCGCGGAGTTCCCGGCTCGTGCGGGCTTCCTCCTCGGCGGCGATGCGGGTGAGAACCGTCCGGGCGGCGGCGCGGGCGCGCTCGCCCCACGTCGCGGCCGTGGAGGCCACGAGATTGGCCTCGGAGCGCAGCATCACCCCATCGTCGAGGATCTTGAGGGCGTTGGCAGCGAGCGTCGCTCCTGTGGTCGTGATATCGACGATGATCTCCGCCGATCCGGAGCTCGGTGCGCCCTCGGTGGCCCCAAGGCTCTCCACGATCCGGTAATCCGCGACGCCCTTCTCGGCGAAGAAGCGGCGGGTGAGGTTCACGTATTTCGTGGCGACACGCATCTTGCGCCCGTGGCGGACGCGCAGATCCGCGGCGACCTCGTCGAGGTCCGTCATGCTGCGCACGTCGATCCAGGCTTGAGGCACCGCGACCACCACGTTCGCGTGGCCGAAGCCGAGCGGCGTCAGCATCTCGACCGCCTCGTCCGCATGGGCGATCTGCTCGCGAACGAGATCCTCGCCCGTGATGCCGAGATGGGCGGCGCCGGAGGCGAGCTGGTTCACGATCTCGGAGGCCGAGAGAAACAAGACCTCCACATCCGCGACGCCCTTGAGGGTGCCGCGATAATCGCGCGCCCCGCGTCCTTGCGCGAAGACGAGGCCGGCGCGGGCGAAGAACGCGGCTGCATTCTCCTGGAGCCGGCCCTTGGACGGCACCGCGAGGATGAGCGGTCCGTCGGTCGTGGGAGCGGTCTCAGCCATGGGTCAGTCCTCCCGCTCCGATGCGATCGAGCCAAAATGAGCAGCCGACCGCGGGGATGGGGGTAGGCGCGCCGAGGTGCTGGAGCAGGCGGTCGTAGCGGCCGCCGCCGACGATGGGCTTGCGGTCCGCGCGGGCAGGATCCTGCACCTCGAAGATGAAGCCGGTGTAGTAGTCGAGGTTGCGGGCGAAGGAAGCCGCGAAGGAGAAGCCGCTCACATCGAGACCGCGCGCGGCGAGAAACCCGGTGCGCTGCTCGAAGGCGTCGAGCACGGGCCCGAGGTCGAGGCCCGCATCGGAGGCCAGCAGCCGGACCGCGTCCGCCGCCTCGTCGGGATCGCCCGCCAGACCGAGATAGCGCTCCAGCACCTCCCGGGCTTCGTCGGAGAGGGCGGAGCGGTTGGCGGCCCGGGCGAGGAAGCGCTCGGCGATCTCGCCGGCCGTGCGTCCGCCGACCCGGGCGATGCCGGCAATGGAAAGGATGTCCTCCACGAAGGCCTTCGCGGCCTGGGGCGCCTGCCCCTCGATGGCGGCGAGAAGCCCCGCATGCTCGGACGGCCCCTGGACCTCTCCCTCCGCGAGCGAGCCGAGCCCCTGGCCCGAGACGATGGCGCGAAGGACCCTGCGCTTGGCGGCGGGTGCTATGGCGAGGGCGTCGATGAGGGCGTTGAGAAGGCCCATATCCCCCAGCCGCACCTGAACCCCGCTGACGCCGAGCCGGTCGAGGCCCTCGAGCGCAAGGCCGAGGATTTCGGCGTCGGCCGCCGCGCCATCCGTCCGGCCAATGGATTCGAGGCCCGCCTGGAGGAACTCGCCCCGCTCTCCGGGGCGCAGGCGGAAGACCGGGCCGCCATAGGAATAGGCGCCGGCCGCCGCGCCCGCCTCGGCCAGATGCTGGAGACAGACCGGGATGGTGTATTCGGGCCGCAGGCAGAACTCGGCGCCGGCCTCGTCCTGGGTCACGAACATGCGCCGGCGGATGTCCTCCCCCGACAGATCGACGAACACGTCCGCGGGTTGCAGCACCGGCGGCTCCATGCGCGCGTAGCCCTCGCGCTCAAACAGCGCGATCAGCGCCTCGATGGCATCCCGTCCCGTCACTGGCCCTGCCCGTCCCATGGTCCCACGGGGCGTGTCTAGCAACGCTTCCGCGCTCTGGCGACGGTTTTCACGGGGGAGGGTGAATGAGGAATTTTGGCGAGCGCCCCACGACGAAGGCCGCCGGACGGGGGCCCGGCGGCCTGATCAGGCGTGGTCGATGGGGCGTCGGGCGCTCAGGCCTTGTCGGCCTTCTTGCCCTTCTTGGGCGCGGATTTCTTCGCGGTCTTCTTGCCCTCACCCTTGTCCGACTGCTTGCGGCTGCTGTGATCGGCGCTGCGGTGCATGGTGCGGGGCTTGCCCTCGGGCTCCTCGCCGCCGACGAGTGCCGGAGGCAGGAAGTTGCGGGCGGCGTCCGTCACGACGCTGGCGACAGCGCCGGCCGCGGTCTGGACCACGTCGGAGGCCAGGGAGGTGCCGGCGGAGCCCATGTCGGCGACGGCCCGGCCGGTATTCTGGGCGGCCCGCGTCTTGGTGAGGGCGGCGGCGGCGGCGCCCGCGGCGGCGATGAGCGCATCCGCCAGGATCTCGCGGCCGAGGCCGGAACTGAGCATCGTCCCCAGCGACTTCGACTCGCGAACCGCCTTGGGGACCTTCACTCCGGCCACCTTCTTGGGCAGGCCGGTATCTTTCTTCGACTTGGCTTTGGCCTTGGTCATCGTTGCCTCCGGATTGGTCAAGCTTCGAAGACAACCGGGAGGTGGGGGGGCGGGTTCCCGACCCCGATGCCGCTCAGCCCGAGAACAGGCCGTAGATCAGGAAGATGAGGCCGATGAGCACGAGCGCGATTCCCGAAGCCGCCTCGACCTCGAACCCCTCCGCCTTGGCCCAGGCGGCCTTCAGGTGCCGCCGGGCCGTCCCGACATGGCGGCTCGCATGGCCATAGGCCGTCGTGCCGCGAACCTGCTCGATGCGGGCGCGGGCGGCCGCTAGGTGGGGCTCCATCCGGGTCCGAACCGCGGCGATGCGTGGCTTGGCGGCCTCGACTTCGGTCGCAAGGCGCGCGCGCGCCGTCGTGGAGGCGGCGATGCCCTTCGCCAACCAGGGCTTCGCGGTCGCGGCGACAGTGCCGAGGAGGCGCTCGGCCCGCTGGCGCTGTGTCTCCATCCGGATCTGCATGAAGTCCCCCATGCGTTCCTCTCTCTCGGGCTTCGCCCGCGCGAACCGTTGTACCGGCTCGTGTTGCGGCTCGTCCTTGCCCTGTTTCGGCGGTTCGTCCGATCAGGCGTAATGCCGCGCGAGCACCTCGCGCACGGCCTTCACCAGCTCGGCCTCGGAAACGGAGAACTGGGCCGGGCGCGCCGCCTTCCACTCCTCGTTCGATGCGATGGCCGCAGCGGCCTTCGCACCCTCGATCAGGTCCTTCACCTGCACCTCGCCCCGGGCGCGCTCATCCGAGCCCTGGATGACGACGCAGGGGCTGCCACGCCGGTCGGCATATTTCATCTGCGCCTTCATGCCGGAGGAGCCGAGATACAGCTCCGCCCGGATGCCGGCCTGGCGCAGGGCCGAGACCATGCGCTGGTAGGCGGCGACCGCCTCCCGGTCCTTGTCCATGACGAGGACCACCACCGGGCCCGGCGCCTCGCTGCCGGACACGATGGGGCTCTTCACGGCCTGGAGCGCCGCCAGCAGGCGCGAGACGCCGATGGAAAAGCCGGTCGCGGGCACGGGCTCTGCCCGGAAGCGTCCCACGAGGCCATCGTAGCGCCCGCCGCCGCCGACCGAACCGAAACGCCCGGGGCGCCCGTCCTCGTCGGTGGCCTGGATGGTAAGCTCCGCCTCGTAAACGGGGCCGGTGTAGTATTCGAGGCCGCGGACGACCGAGGGATCGACCGTGACGCGGTCCCCATAGCCCGAAGCCTCCACGAGCGCCGCGATCTCTGCGAGTTCCGCCGCCCCTTCCTCGCCTCGGGACGAGCCCGCGACCACAGACCGAAGGTTCTCGATGGTGGCGGCGCCCGAGGCGCCCTTGGCGGCCGTGAAGGCGAGCACCCGTTCGATGGCCTCGCCTCCGAGCCCCGCGCCCTTGGTGAAGTCGCCGCTCTCGTCCTTGCGACCCTCTCCCAGCAACTGGCGCACGCCCTCAGAACCCAGGCGATCGAGCTTGTCGATGGCACGCAGAACGATGAGCCGCTGGCCCGCCTTGTCCTCGCCGCCAAGGCCGATCGCCTCCAGGACGCCGTCGAGAACCTTGCGGTTGTTCACCTTGATCACGTAGTCGCCGCGCCGGATGCCGACCTTTTCCAGGGTGTCGGCGGCCATCATGCAAATCTCCGCATCGGCCGCGACGGACGCCGCGCCCACCGTGTCGGCATCGAACTGCATGAACTGCCGGAAGCGGCCGGGACCCGGCTTCTCGTTCCGGAACACCCAGCCCGCCCGGTAGCTGCGATAGGGCTTCGGCAGGGCGTCGAAATGTTCGGCCACGTAGCGGGCGAGGGGCGCGGTCAGGTCGTAGCGCAGGGACAGCCACTGCTCGTCGTCGTCCTGGAACGAGAACACGCCCTCGTTCGGCCGGTCGAGATCGGGCAGGAACTTGCCGAGCGCGTCCGTGTACTCCACGAAGGGGGTTTCCACGCCCTCGAAGCCGTAGAGCTCGTAGACCTCGCGGATGGCGGCGAGCATCCGTTCCGTCGCCACAAGATCCCGCGGCGAGCGGTCGATGAAGCCGCGCGGCACGCGAGCCTTGGGTGTGTCAGGCCTGGACATGGTGGATTTCAGCCGTTTCCGGAAAGGGAGGGGCGTCCTAGCGCGCCGGGCGGGGAGTGAGCAAGGGCTTCCACCGTCCGGGACAAGGGACCGCGCCGCTAGAACAGCCCCTCGATCCGCCCCTCGTCGTCCACGAAGATGCCCTCGGCCGCGGGCACCCTTGGAAGGCCCGGCATCGTCATGATGTCCCCGCAGATCGCGACCACGAAGCCCGCGCCCGCCGCAAGGCGCACCTCGCGCACCGGTACCGTGTGGCCCGAGGGCGCGCCCATGCGGGTCGGATCCGTCGAGAAGGAATACTGGGTCTTGGCCATGCAGACGGGCAGATGCCCGTACCCGGCCTCCTCGATTTCCCTCAGCCGCGCCGCGGCCTTGGGGTCGAGGGCGACGCCCTGTGCCCCATAGATCCCCGTCGCCACCGCCTCGATCTTGTCGCGCAGGGGCAGAGCGTCCGGGTAGAGCGTCCGCAGGGCAGGGACCGGCCCCTCGCAGAGGGACGCCACGTGTCCGGCCAGGTCTTCGGCCCCGGCGCCGCCCTCCGCCCAGTGGCGGCAGAGCACCGCCTCGACGCCGAGGCGCTCCCGCGCGAGCCGCTGCAAGAGGTCCGTCTCGGCGGCGGTGTCGGATGTGAAGTGGTTGATGCCGATCACCACCGGCAGTCCGAAGCCCTGCATGTTGCGCACATGCCGCTCCAGATTGGCGAAGCCCCGCTCCACGGCGCCGGAATCCTCGCGCCCGAGATCGGACTTGGCGACGCCGCCATGCATCTTGAGAGCCCGGACCGTCGCCACCACCACGCAGGCGGAGGGCTCGAGGCCGGCTTGGCGGCACTTGATGTCGATGAACTTCTCCGCCCCGAGATCGGCCCCAAAGCCCGCCTCGGTCACCACGTAATCCGCCAAGCGCAGGGCCGCCTCCGTGGCGATCACGGAATTGCAGCCATGGGCGATGTTCGCGAAGGGCCCCCCATGGATGAGCGCCGGCGAGCCGTCGAGGGTCTGGACCAGATTGGGCCGGAGCGCATCGCGCAGGAGCGCCGTCATGGCGCCGGTGGCCTTGAGATCCCGCGCCGTCACCGGCTTGCGGTCGCGGGTCTGCGCCACGACGATGCGGCCAAGCCGCTCCTCGAGGTCGCGCTCGTCCTTGGCGAGGCAGAAGACCGCCATCACCTCGGAGGCGACCGTGATGTCGAACCCATCCTCGCGCGGGTAGCCGTTGGCGGCTCCGCCGAGGCTCGACACGATGGACCGAAGGGACCGGTCGTTCATGTCCATCACCCGCCGCCAAGTGATGCGGCGCGTGTCGATCCCGAGCGCGTTGCCCCAATAGACGTGGTTGTCGAGAAGGGCCGCCAGCAGGTTATGAGCCGAGGTAATGGCGTGAAAATCGCCTGTGAAGTGGAGGTTGATCGCCTCCATGGGCGCGACCTGCGCCCGGCCGCCGCCCGTGGCGCCGCCTTTCTGGCCAAAGCACGGGCCAAGGGAGGGCTCGCGCAGGGCGATCATGGTGCGGCGGCCGATGCGATTGAGCGCATCCCCGAGGCCGATCGTGGTGGTGGTCTTGCCCTCGCCCGCCGGTGTCGGCGAGATGGCCGTGACGAGGACCAGCTTGCCGCGTGGCCTGGCGGCCAGTCCTGAGATAAATTCCGAATCGAGCTTCGCGATCAGGCGGCCGAAGGGCTGGAGCGCTTCCTCCGGAATGCCGGCGCGGCCGGCGATGGCGGCAATCGGGTGCAAGCTCGCCGCGCGGGCGACTTCGAGATCGGTTGTCATGCAGTGCGGTTCCAGCCCTGACGTCGGGTTCGGCAGCCCGTGCATCAAGTCAAGGCTTGTCTCGGGCGAGTGATGTAACGTTTATAGGAGTGCCGCTAGGGCAGCATCGATTGTGCGCATGGATGACGAGACCACACCAGTCCCCGCCAAGGCCGGCCTGACGCCCTCGGGCGAGCCAGGCTCGGCGCCGGCTGCGAGCGACGTGCGCGCCGCCCTCGCGCGGGTGACGGCGAGCGATGGGTTTCGCAATGCGCCGCAACTCGTGGTCTTCCTCCGATTTGTTGTGGACAAGGTCCTGGCCGGGGAGGGGGCGAGCCTCAAGGGCTACACGATCGCCACCCAGGCCCTCGGCCGGCCGGACAATTTCGACCCGCAGACGGACCCGATCGTGCGGGTCGAGGCCGGGCGCCTGCGGCGGGCGCTCGACGCCTATTATGCGGGCGCCGGTGCCGCCGATCCGGTTCGCATCCTGATCCCCCGCGGCACCTATGTGCCGGTCTTTTCTGCGGCGGCGCGGGAGCTGCCGGCCGCCCCCGCGCCGGTCGCCGCCCTGCTGGATTCCGACGTCGCCGGCGAGCCCGCGCCTTCGGTGCCGGAGAGCGCGCCCGCGCTGCCGGACCATCCTCGACCGCGCCGCAGCCTGCCGTCATCGCGCTGGCTCGTCGCCGCGGCGATTCTCCTGGCGCTCGGCGTCGCCGCCATCCCGCTCGCCCTGCGCGAGCCCACCGGCGGATGGCTCGATCTCGTACGGGCCGAGCGCCCGACGGCCTCGGCGGCGCCGCAGGCGCTCGATGGAAGGCCGGTGGTGGCGGTCGGTCCGATCGAGGTGGTGGGCACGCCCGAGCGTTTCTCTCCGCAATCGTTCCGCAGCATGGTGCTGGACGGGCTCGCTCGTTTCGACGAAATCGCGGTCATCGACCAAGACGGCACCGCGGCGTCCCGGAATCAGGGTTACGTCCTGAACCTGCGGGTCACGGGGATGCCTGGGGGCATCGCGGCCGTCGCCCGGCTCACCCACGAGCCGAGCGGCAAGATCGTGTGGGCGCGCAGCTTCGACCCGGCCAAGCGGCCGGATCTCGACGTGCCGCCGGAAACCGACGTGGCGCGCCAGATCGCGACCTCGGTCGGGCAGCCCTATGGCGTGCTGTTCGCGGATCTGCGCGGCCGGCCTGCCCTCGACGAGCGCACGCGCTGCATCGTCCAGGCCTACGATTACTGGAACAGGCCCTCGCGCGCCGAGCACGCTCTCGTGCGGGACTGCCTGGAAGCGGTGACGACCGCGCAGCCGCAGGCGGCGACCGCCATCGCCAACCTCGCCTATTTTTATCTCGACGAGTACCGGGTGGGGCACAACGCACGCCCGGAGCCGCTGGAGCGTGCGTTGCGCGCCGCGCGCCGCGCCGTGGAGATCGCGCCCGAAAGCCCGCGGACCAACCAGGCCCTCATGGCCGTGATGTTCATCCGCGGCGATACCGAACAAGCCCTGACGCTCGGGCGGCGAGCGCTCGAGCTCAATCCCTTCGACACGGATATCATGGCCGATGTGGGCGCGCGGCTCGTGCAGTCGGGGCAATACCGGGAAGGCGCCGGGCTCATCGTGCGCGCCGCGGCCGCGAACCCCGCCGATCCGCCCTGGTACGATTTCTTCCTGTTCCTCGCCGCCTTCATGCAGGACGATTGGCAGACCGCGAAGGCCGCGGCCGGACGCATCCCGACCGGCGATTACGTGCTTGGCCTCCTGGCGAAAATCATGGTCGCGGTGCAGGACGGCGAGAACGCTGACGCGCTGCTTGCCCGCCTCGTCGCGATCCAACCCGATTACGCGACGAGCCCGGCCGCGACGCTCGCCAAGCGCAACTTCACGCCGGCCATCCAGTCGCGCCTCCTCGAGGGCTTGCGGCGGGCCGGCCTCAGGGCCTGAGCGGTCATCGCCGTCGCACCGTCGAAGGATTGCGGCGGCCTGGGCCGTCAGCCGGTCATTCCGTGGGCTTCGTAGCCTGCCTTGGTGACGGCCTGCGCCACATCGAGCGCCTGCGCGGTCGTGCTCACGCGCACGCGCCCATGCTCCAGGTCCACATCGACCGTGGCGCTCGGATCGAGGCGTTGGATCGTCTTCGTCACCGCGTTCACGCAGCCCTGGCAGGTCATGCCATCGACCTGCATGAGCAGATCCTTGCGGGGTTCATCCATTGCGGTCTCCTTCCAACGGTGCCTCGAAGGCTCGCTTCCCGGGGCGCAGCGTCAATCCTGAACGGCCTCGCCCTCGATCTCGACCAGGAACTCCGGCCGCGCGAGGCCGGCGATCTCCAGATAGGTGCAGGCCGGCGCATGCCCATTGAGCTTGGCATCCCGCACCTGACGATAGGGCCCGACCGACCCGGGCACCGTCACGTAAACGGTCACCTTCACGAGATCGTTCACATCCATGCCGGCATCGCGGATGACGGCGAAGAGATTGTCCCAGGCGACCTCCATCTGGGCCACCAGCCCCTCCGGGAGCGTCCCATCGGGCCGCAGACCGAGCTGACCCGACGCCACGACGCGCCGTCCGGAGAGGCGATGCTCTGCGCCCTGGCTGTAGCGGGACGCGGGCGCGACGATCTGGGCCGGGTTGAAGAAGCGGGGCATGTGCGATCCTTTGATTGAGCCTGATGATCTGGCGCAGCCGTAGTTAAGGTCGCGCGGCCGGAGGGGGAACCTCTTCATCCGGAGGGCAGGTGTGGCTCCGCCGTCCTTGCGCGCGCGCGCCCGGTCGGCGACAAACGATTAACGATCCGATTCGCTCCGAAGGGGCGCCAGAACACTGCCGAGCCTAAGGGGGGCGGGCATCCCATGGCGGGACTAACAACGGACCGTCGCCCGGCTGCGGCCGGGGCCGGACGGCGATGGGCAGAAGCTCTCGCACTGACAGGCGCCGCGGCGCTCGTCGGCGGCCTCTCCTTCTTTCACGCGGGC
Source organism: Microvirga sp. (assembly GCA_036562855.1). Classification (GTDB taxonomy): domain Bacteria; phylum Pseudomonadota; class Alphaproteobacteria; order Rhizobiales; family Beijerinckiaceae; genus Microvirga. Next base: position 140,584 of record DATCJK010000039.1, on the reverse strand, counting down.
GCAGCCCTGATCGCACTGAGCGGCGTCGCCGTCGTGGGGATCGGTCTTGCGCTGCGCGAGGCGCGCCGCGCCCGTCTCGCCGCCGACAAGGCCTCGTCCGATCTCGATTTCGTGGCAACGCGCCTCATCGCCATCGAGCACCACCTGCGTCAGCCCTCGACGCCCGCGGTCGATCCGGCGCTCCGGTCCACGGTGGCCGAGGTGTCTGGCGAGATCGGGCTTCTCGGTGGGATCGTGCGCGACCTCGCCGAGACCGTGGCGGCCCAGGACCGGGACGTGGCGACCCTCAAGGAGCGGCTGACGACTCCGCGCGAGGCCGATCCCGTTCGTCCAAGCCTCATCCCCCGCGCCGACGTGGCGCCTGCGGTGCGCCGGCCGCACGACCAGCCGCAGCCCGAGCCGTCGCTGCTGCCGATCCCCCGGCGCGAGCCCGCCGCCCCGGACGCCGAGACCCGCCGCTCCGCTGCGATCATGCAGGCTTTCGAGGCGGACCGCCTCGAACTGCATCTCCAGCCCGTGGTCACGCTCCCGCAGCGCAAGGTGCGATTCTACGAGGCTCTGGCGCGGCTGCGTCTCGCGGACGAGACCATCCTCGTGCCGGCCGAGTTCTTGCCCATCATCGAGCGCCTCGGCCACGTGGCCGAGTTCGACCGCCGCGTGGTCGGGCGGGCGCTTGCGGTCGCCCGTCATCTGATGGCGCGCGGCAGCGAGGCGGTCGTGAGCGTCAATCTTTCCCCGCGCTCCCTCGACGAGCCGGGCTTCCTGCGCAGCGTCGGGCGCATCCTTGAGGCGTATCCCGACAGCCTTGGGCGGATCGTTCTCGAATTGTCGCAGCGCTGCTGGCGAACCCTCGACGCGGAACGCGCCGGCGCGCTTGCGGCCCTGCGCGATAGCGGCGTGCCGCTCTCCCTCGATCGGGCGACGGACCTGCGCCTCGATCCGCTCGCGCTCGCCGATCGCGGCGTGCGCTTCGTGAAGCTGCCGGCCGAAATGCTGGTGGCGGCCGATGCGGAAGGCGGTCTCGACCTCGCGGCCGGCGACCTCGCCTCCATCTTGCGGCGGGCCGGCATCCAGCTCGTCGCCGAGCGCGTGGAGCACGAGGAGACGGTGCCCGACCTCATCGATCTCGACGTGCCGCTAGCCCAGGGCTTCGTGTTCTCCCCACCGCGAGCGGTCCGGGCCGAGGTTCTCGTCGCGCCCTCGACGCCGGCCGCGCCCCAGGAGGCGCCATCCCCGGCCGCGCTCGCGCTGCCTGCGTCCCCGCCCGTGCCGGCAGAGCCCGCGCCCGAGCCCCGGCTGCCCTTCCGCGCCTTCCTGCGCCGGGCTGGCTGAGCAGCATCACGCAGGCGCCGGTGCGTCGCCGGGCCGGTTGACTCCCGAGCGCCGGGGGCCTACCCGCCCGGCTGCACCCGAAAGCCAAAACCGCCATGACCTCTTCGCCCGCCGCGCCCGTCATCGACGGGCTCCAGACCCTCGCCGACAGCTACGACGTCATCCTCTGCGACGTCTGGGGAGTTCTTCACAACGGCATCGCGGCCTTCGGCCCTGCGGCGGACGCGCTCATGCGCTTCCGCGCCAAGGGTGGACGGGTGGTGCTCGTCTCGAACGCCCCGCGCCCGGGTCACGCGGTCGGCACGCAGCTCGACCGGCTCGGCGTTCCGCGCGCGGCCTACGATGCCATCGTGACCTCGGGCGACCTCACCCGTTTCGGCATCGAGGAGCGCATCGCTCAGGTGGTTCACCACATGGGGCCCAAGCGCGACCTGCCGCTCTTCGAGAATCTGCCGGTGCGCTTCGGCTCCATCGAGGAGGCCGACTACGTCGTCTGCTCCGGCTTCGACGAAGAGGACGACGGTCAGGAATCCGTCGAGGAATACCATCCTCGTCTCGAGGCGATCCGCCGCCGCAAGCTCTGGATGCTCTGCGCCAACCCGGATCTCGTGGTGGAGCGCGGCCACACTCTCATCCCGTGCGCGGGCGCCATCGCTCAGGTGTACGAGCAACTCGGCGGCGAGGTCTATTATGCGGGCAAGCCGCATCGGCCGATCTACGAGCGGGCGCTCAGCGTCGCCGCGAAACTCGCGGGGCGAGACGCCATTCCGGCGGAGCGCGTGCTGGCGGTGGGCGATGCGATCCGCACGGATATCGCGGGCGCGGCGGGATACGGCATCGACTCGCTGTTCGTCGCCCGCGGCATTCATGCGGGCGAGCTCGGCCTTCACGAGGGCGCGCTGGCGCAGGGCCGCGTCGGCGACTGGCTCGACCGGCAGCACGTGCGCCCGACGGCCGTGACCGATATGCTGGTCTGGGCGGCCTGATCGCACCTGCCGGCTGGCAGCTTGGTCCACAGGCTGCTTCCTGAGAATACTACTTGCCGGCCGTTCGGCGAGCGCGGAACTCCGTGCGCGCGGCATCGCGCTTTCGATCCTTGGTCTTGAGGATCGTGCGGAACTCGTCGCGCCGCTCGTGAATGGAGGCGATCACGAGGCCCATCGGCACGCCGATATCGACCAGAACCGCCTCGCTCAATTGCAGGGAGGCCTCGATGGTTTCAGGCACCGCGTCGTCGACGCCAAGGTCGTAGAGCTGCGTCGCATGGCGCGCGTCCCGGGCACGCGCCACGATGGTGAGGTCCGGCCGGATCTGGCGCGCCGCCGAAACCACGGCCTCGACCGCGCTCGGGTTGTCGAGCGTGACGACGAGAGCCCGGGCGGTCTCGAGACCGCAGCTGCGCAGGAACTCCGGATAGGATCCGTCCCCGAAATAGACCGGCTTGCCGTTCTTGCGCTCGGCCGCGACCCGGGCCGTATCGGCATCGATTCCGAGATACGGCACCCGATGCCGGGTCAGCATCTCGCCCACGAGCTGGCCGACGCGCCCGTAGCCCGCGATGAGGACGCGCCCCGCCTCTTCGGGCGGGGGCGGCTCCATGGCGGCTGCGTCCGCCGAGCGCGTGCGCTCGAGCCTCGTGCCGAAGCTGCGCCCCAACCGGGCCAGAGCCGGGATGGCGATCATGGTGAGCGTGGTGATGAGCAGCGCCTCCTGCCCGATGCCAAAGGGCACGAGGCCGGCCGCGAGCGCGCCGCCGATGATCACGAAGGCGAACTCGCCCCCGGGCCCGAGGAGGAGAGCCGCCTCGCCGGCCACCGGAGTTGCGAGGCGAAAGGCCTTGGCGAGCCCGAAGACGATGAGTCCTTTCGTGGCGACGAGCGCGAGCGCGGCCGCCGCGATCACGCCCGGCTCCTCCACGAGGCGGACCACGTCGAGGTTCATGCCGACGGTGACGAAGAAGATGCCGAGCAGCAGGCCCTTGAAGGGCTCGATGGTTGCCTCGATGGCCCGGCGGTACTCGGTCTCGGCCAGCAGCAGCCCGGCGATGAAGGCGCCGAGCGCCATGGAGAGCCCGGCACCTGCAGCGATGAGGCCGGTGCCCAGCACCACGAGCAGGCAAGCCGCCATGAAGAACTCAGGAGAGCGGGTCGCGGCCACGAGCTGGAACAGGGGCCGCAGGAGGATGCGGCCGATGCCGACGATGAGCACGATCGCGAGCGCTGCCTGAGCGAGAGCGCCGATGAAGGAGGCAAGCATGTTCGACTGCTCGCCCGCACCCAGCACCGCCACCGTGAACAGGATCGGCGCAACCGCGAGATCCTGGAAGAGCAGCACCGAGAAGCTAGCCCGGCCCGCCGGCGCATTGAGGCGCTTCTGCTCGGCGAGGACCGGGATCACCACCGCCGTGGAGGAGAGCGCAAGGGCAAGGCCGAGGATGGCCGAGGCCGTGACGCTGCCGGTGGCCAGATAGGCAAGGCCTCCGATGGCGGTCGCGCAGGCCACCACTTGGAGGGAGCCGAGGCCGAAGACGAGGCGCCGCAAAACACGGAGGCGCTCCCACGAGAGCTCGACGCCGATGGTGAAGAGCAGGAACACCACGCCGAGCTCGGCCAAGTGCTCGGTCTCCTCCCGCCGCGCGATGGTGATCCAGTCCACCCAGGGCAGGTCCGGCACGAGGCGGCCAAGCCCGAACGGCCCGAGAAGAGCGCCCGCGCCGAGGAAGCCGAGAACCGGGCTGATTCGCAGGCGGTGGAAGAGGGGGACGATCACCCCGGCCACCGCCAGAAAGAACATCAACTCCTGCAGGGGGCTCGAACTGGCGGCCGTGGTCATCGCTCTCCTTCCGGGTCATCCCATGATGGGGGGCGCGGCAGGGGAGGGCAAGGGAGAGCTGGGCTCGGTGTGCCCCCGCACGGCCTAAAAGCAGCGATGGTCGCCCAGGGCACGGGGAGGCTCCGGTGCCCCCACGTGCCTTTCGGCCGACCCCGCCCTACACTCCTAACCGCGCTGGCGAACTTGGCCGGCACATGACGACCGGGAGGAATGACGATGAAAAAGGCGATGTTGGCCCTAAGCCTAGGGTTCGCCCTGGGGGCCGGGGGTGCCCAGGCCCAGATCAAGATCGGCGTCGCGGGCCCGATCACCGGGCCCTATGCGGCCACCGGAGCGCAGCTCAAGAACGGGGCCGAGCAGGCCGCGGCCGACCTCAACGCCGCGGGCGGCATCAACGGCCAGCGCGTCGAGATCGTGATCGGCGACGACCAGGCGGATCCCCGCCAGGCGGTATCCATCGCCAACAAGTTCGCGGCCGAGGGCGTGAAGCTCGTGGCTGGTCATGCGACCTCTGGATCCTCGATCCCGGCCTCGGAGGTCTATCAGGAGGCAGGGATCCTCCAGATCACCCCGTCATCCACCAATCCGCGCTTCACGGACCGCAACATGTGGAACACGTTCCGCACCTGCGGACGCGACGACCAGCAGGGCGCGGTGGCGGGCGCGTATCTCGCCAAGACCTACGCGGGCAAGAAGGTGGCGATCGTCCATGACCGCACGCCCTACGGCAAGGGCCTCGCTGACGAGACCGCCCGGGTGATGGGCCAAGCCGGTCTCAAAGAGGTCATGGCGGAGTCCATCAATCCTGGCGAAAAGGACTATTCGGCGCTCGTGTCGAAGCTGAAGCAGGCCAACATCGACATCATCTACTACGGCGGTCTCTACACGGAGGCGGGCCTCATCGTCCGCCAGATGCGGGATCAGGGTCTCAACGCGCCGCTCATGGGCGGAGACGGCCTCGCCTCCAACGAGTTCCTCGCCATCGCCGGACCCGGCGTCGAGGGCGCGCTGATGACGTTCTCGCCGGATCCCCGCAAGAACCCGGCCGCCAAGGAGGTGGTGGAGAAGTTCCGGGCCAAGAACTACGATCCGGAAGCCTTTACCCTCTACACCTACGCGGCTGTCCAGGTAATGGCCCAGGCCATCCGCGAGGCGGGCTCCACGGATCCCAAGAAGCTTGCCGAACACCTGCGCGGCGGCAAGCCGTTCCAGACCGTGATCGGCCCGCTCTCCTTCGACAAGAAGGGCGACATCACCCGTCCCGACTTCGTGGTCTACACCTGGAAGAAGGGCGCCGACGGCAAGATCGACTACACCGGCAACGAGGTGCAGATGTAAGGGCGAGCCCTCCCCTGAAGGGGAGGGAGTGCTTTACCCCAGTGTCGCGAGCGCCTGGGCGAGGTCGGCCACGAGGTCGTCCGGGTGCTCGATGCCGATGGAGACGCGGATCGTGGCGTCAGTGACGCCGAGACGGTCGCGCGCCTCCTTCGGAACGCCCGAATGAGTGGTCGAGGCCGGGTGGCAGGTGAGGGACTCGGTGCCGCCGAGGCTCACGGCGAGCTTGAAGACCTCGAGCGCGTTCAGCACCCGGAAGGCCTCCGCCTCGCCGCCCACCACATCGAAGGAAAAGGTGGAGCCCGGGGCGTCGCACTGGGACTCGTAGACGCGGCGTTCCGGCGAACCCTCGGGTAGATAGGCGAGGTGGTGGACCTTGGTGACCTTCGGGTGCTCGGACAGGAACTTCGCCACGATCTCCCCGTTGCGGTTCGCCGCCGTCATGCGCAGCGACAGGGTCTCGAGGGAGCGGCCGATCATCCAGCAGGAATGGGGATCGAGCTGCGTGCCGATGGCCGAGCGCAGGAGGCGCACCGCCTTCATGTGCTCCCGGTTGCCCAAAGCCGCGCCGGCGATGAGGTCCGAGTGGCCGCCCACGTATTTGGTTAGCGAATAGACCGAGATGTCGGCCCCATGCTGGATGGGCTTGGAGAAGAGCGGCCCCAGCAGGGTGTTGTCGCAGACGAGAACCGGACGATGGCCTTGGCGCTCGCCGATATCGTCCGCGATGCGACGCATGAGAGCGACATCCACAAGCGTGTTGAGGGGGTTCGACGGCGTCTCGATCTTCACGACCGAAACCCGGCCCTGGCGCATCGCCTCCTCGGCCGCCTCACGGATGGAGGCCTCGTCGACCCCGTTGCCGAAGCCGACCGCCTTCATGCCCATATTGACCAGGGTCTTGGCGACCAGCGTCTCGGTCCCGCCATAGAGCGGCTGCGAGTGCAGGATCACGTCGCCCGGGCGGGCGAAGGCGAGGATCGTCGTTGCGATCGCCGACATGCCCGAGGAGAAGAGGAGCGCCTGCTCGGCCTCCTCGAAGATCGCGAGCCGGTCCTCGACGATTTCGGCGTTCGGGTGGTTGAAGCGGGAATAGACGAGGCCCGCGGTCGTGCCCTTCGGGGGCTCCTTGCGGCCCGCCACGTAGTCGAAGAACTCCTTGCCGTGCTCGGCCGAGGTGAACACGAAGGTGGAGGTGAGGAAGACGGGCGGCTTCACCGCGCCCTCCGAGAGGTGCGGGTCGTAGCCGTAGCCCAGCATCAGCGTCTCGGGGTGGAGCTTGCGGTTGCCGACCCGGTCCTTGTGGTAGCGGTCTTGAGCCATATGTCGGATTCCTCATGGCAGGGGGCGCTCGGCCCGGCGGGCTCCGCCCCCTGACGGTTGGACAGGGCATACCTCATGCCGGGCCGCGCCGGAAGGCTGGCCGGGGCGGCGGTTGCCGAAGGGCAGGGCGGGAGACTAGGGTCGCCGCGCGAGAGGACATGAACGGAATGACGCGCTTTACCGGGACGCAATCCTACGTCGCCACGGAAGACCTCACCGTCGCGGTGAACGCCGCCATCGTGCTGGAGCGGCCGCTCCTCGTGAAAGGGGAGCCGGGGACCGGCAAGACGGTGCTGGCCGAGGAGATCGCCAGAGCGGTCGGCGCGCCGCTCCTCACCTGGCACATCAAGTCCACCACCAAGGCCCAGCAGGGCCTTTACGAATACGACGCGGTCTCACGCCTGCGGGACTCCCAGCTCGGCGATCCGCGCGTGTCGGACATCCGCCACTACATCAAGCGCGGCAAGCTGTGGGAGGCTTTCGCCGCAGAGGCCCGTCCCGTCCTGCTCATCGACGAGATCGACAAGGCCGACATCGAGTTCCCCAACGATCTCCTGCTCGAACTCGACCGGATGGAATTCCACGTCTACGAGACGGGCGAAACCATCAAGGCGGTGCGGCGGCCGATCGTGGTGATCACCTCCAACAACGAGAAGGAGCTGCCGGACGCGTTCCTGCGCCGCTGTTTCTTCCATTACATCCGCTTTCCGGACGTCGACACGATGCAGCGGATCGTCGAGGTGCATTACCCGGGCATCAAGCGCCGGCTCATCGAGGAGGCGCTGCGCCTCTTCTTCGAGGTCCGCGACGTTCCGGGCCTCAAGAAGAAGCCCTCGACCTCCGAGCTTCTCGATTGGCTGAAGCTTCTGGTCTCGGAAGATATCGGACCCGAGCAGCTGCGCGAGCGCGACCCGCGCAAGCTCATCCCGCCGCTGCACGGGGCGCTCCTCAAGAACGAGCAGGATGTGAGCCTGTTCGAGAAGCTCGCCTTCATGCAGAGGCGGGAGGGACGGTAGGCGGCCATGCGTCGCCTCATGCCGCTCCGCCACGGATCCTCATGGGCCGTCTCTCCTGCGGCACCTTGAAAGGGACATTGAAGCCGAATGCGCCGCCTGATGCTCCTACGCCACGCCAAATCCGACTGGCCGGACGGCGTCTCCGATCTCGACCGGCCGCTCGCCCGCCGCGGGCAGGAGGCGGCGCCGCGGATGGGGCGCTATCTCCAGGAAGAGGGCCTGTTGCCCGACATCGTCCTCATCTCCCCTGCCAAGCGCACGCGGGAGACTTGGGATCTCGTGGCACCCTTCATCGGCGACGTCGCCATCCGCACGGAGCCACGAATCTATGAGGCGCCCTCCGCCCGCCTTCTCACGGTCGTGCGCGAGGTGGTGCCGGAGGTGCGCAATCTGCTCCTCGTCGGTCACAATCCGGGTTCGGAGGACCTTGCAAAGCACCTCGTCGGCCATGGCGACCGCTATGCCTTCGCACGTCTGACGCAGAAATATCCCACCGCCGGACTCGCGGTGATCGATTTCTCGGCGGAGAGCTGGAGCGAGATCGGGCCGCGGGGCGGCCGCCTCGATCGCTTCGTGACCCCGGCGACGCTCGGAGCCGGCGAGGACGATTAGGGCCGGCCCTGCGGGACTGAACCTTTCGGCCGTGCTGCCGTTTGTGACCGGGACCGCGTAAAGGCCCACGTCCCTCACAGCGTCAGCCCGACGGATTGTCCTTGGTCCCGCACACCCTCGTCACGCTCCTTCTCGGCCTCTCGGCCGATTCCGCGCCAGACCTCGTGAACCGGGGCGCGGCCGCCGCGACTACGGTCGTCGAGTCGGTGCGGCTGCCCGAACTCGAGCCCCGCTACGACGGCGCCGCCCGGGAGGTCACGAACTGGCGCCGGGAAACCGTCATGAGCCTCGACCCCGGCCCGGTTGCCCTGGTGGCGGCCCTGGTCAAGGCCGAGCGGCCCGTGGTCACGCGCTGCGTGAAGCTCAACAATTACTGGTGCATCAAGAGCGCCCGCTGGAACGGGGAGATCGGCACCGACGACGAGGGCCATGTGGGTTTCGCGAGCGCCGCGCGCGGGGCCGACGCGGCCGCGTCTCTCCTGCGCCGCTACTATCTGGAATTCGACCGCAAGAGCGCCTCCGGCATCGTGCGCCGCTGGGCACCCGCCGAGTGTGGGGGCGCCGTCGCGGGCGGCGGGGCGACCAGCATCGGCGGGCTCGCCGTTCGTGGGATCGGCGGCACCGTGCGGGCCCGCTTCCTTGCCTCGAATCGAGTGAGGGTTACCGCGCAGGCGCCCGCCAGGCGCGGGGCAACGGCACCGACGCCGCGCGTCTCCGCCGTGATCCCCCGGGCGTCGGCGCCTCGCGTCTCCGCCGTCATCCCCAGGGCCGGGCCTGCCTTCCGGGTGCCCGATATCGCCGCCGGTCTCGGCGAGCGGCCTCAAGCCTCCGCATCCGCCGCGCTGCCCTACCGGGCGACGCCGCAGCGACCGGCCGCAAGGCCTGCAGCGCCCAAGGCAGCGCCCAAGGCCGCGCCCACCACGACCGGCTCCCTGGCCGCGGCGCCCGCTCCCGCTCCGGCGCCTAGCCCCGCCCCGGTCGTGTCCTGCGCGCCCGACGAGCAGCGCCTGCGCAATTATGCGGGCCGTCTCGCCGAGCCGCTCGGCCTTGGCCCTGACGACGACCTGAAGCTGTTCGAGGCCGACGGCACCCCGCTCCCCAACCTCGCCTCCGTGCTCGCTTCCATGTCCGCCTTCGAGCTCGGCACGCTACGGGCCGATCCCGACCTGATCGCCGGCGCCGTGGAGCGGCAGGCCCTGCGGGCCAGGGCGCTCGCGCCTCCCGCGCCCTGACAGGGGAGGGCCACAGCCTCGGCCTTGCGCCATCCGGCCCGACGCCCCACCTTCCGGCAAGCTTTCTAGAGGTCTCCAGGCCCCGTGTCGTTCGTCACCGATCTTGCCTCCCGCGCCGGCTCCGCGGCGCAATCCCTGTGGGAGGCGTCCGGGCAGCTGGTCCAGCCTTCGCTCCGCATCGGCGTCACCGGTCTCGCCCGGTCGGGCAAGACGGTGTTCACGACGGCGCTCGTCCACCACCTGACGCGCGGCACGAATCTCCCGGCCTTCCGGGCCTCCGCGGAGGGACGCATCCGGCGGGCGGTGCTCGCCCATCAGCCGGACGATGCGGTGCCGCGCTTTCCGTTCGAGGAGCACCTCGCCGCGCTCCAGACCGAACGCCGCTGGCCCCGCTCCACGAGCCAGATCAGCGAATTGCGCCTCGACATCGATTACGAGCGCGCGGGCGGCTGGCGCTCGGGTCCGGCCTCCTTGAGCCTCGACATCGTGGATTACCCCGGCGAGTGGCTGCTCGATCTCGCGCTTCTGGAAGCGAGCTTCGAGGATTGGTCCCGCGACACCGTCGCGGCGAGCCGTCGGGCCGACCGGGCTGCCATCGCGGCGCCGTGGCATAAGAGCCTCGCGGGCCTCGACCCGTCGGGCCCTGCAGACGAGCTGCAGGCGCAAGCCGCCAGCGCCGCGTTCAAGGCTTACCTCGAGGCGCTGCGGGCGGGCCCCGAGGCCGTGGCGACGACGCCGCCGGGACGCTTCCTGATGCCCGGCGATCTTGCGGGCTCGCCCGCGCTCACCTTCGCGCCGTTGGATCTCAAGCCCGGCGAGCCCCTGGCTTCCGGCACCTTCGGCGCCCTGATGCAGCGGCGCTTCGAAGCCTACAAGACGCATGTGGTGCGTCCCTTCTTTCGGGATCACTTTCAGCGGGTCGACCGCCAGATCGTGCTCGTCGACGTGCTCGCCGCCATCGATGCCGGACCGGCCGCGGTCGCGGAGCTGGAGGAGGCCCTCGACCGGGTGCTCGTGAGCTTCCGCACCGGGCGCAGCACGCTCCTCTCGCGACTGTTCTCGCCCCGTGCCGACCGGGTGCTCTTTGCGGCCACGAAGGCGGATCACATCCATCACACGGATCACGACCGGCTCGAGGGGCTCCTGCGCCTCCTGGTGGACCGTGCCGTTCGGCGCACTGAGGCGGCGGGCGCCCGGGTCGGCACGGTGGCTCTCGCATCCGTACGGGCGACGCGGGAGACGAGCGTGCGCGAGGGCCGCGAGACCCTGAAGGCCGTGGCGGGCACGCCGGAGGCCGGGGAGGTGGTGGGCGACGAGCGGTTCGACGGCGAGACCGAGGCCGCGATCTTCCCGGGCGAGCTGCCCCAGCGCCCCGAGGCCGTCTTCAACGGCGCGGTGCCGGCGGGCTCCCTTCGGTTCCCGCGCTTCCGACCGCCGCTCACGCAAGTCGACGCGGCCGGACGCCCCTCGAAGCTCCCGCATATCCGCCTCGATCGCGCGCTCGAATTCCTTATCGGGGATCGCCTCACATGAATCGTCGCCCGCGTGCCTATCGTCTGGACGACCCGCAGGTGGTGGACGGCGCCGTGGTGGTGACGGAGGAGCCGTTCGACGCCATCGAGGCGGCGGACGGAGCGCTCGTCCCGATGCCCCAGCGACGGCGCGCGCCCTGGTTCGGCATCATGGTCTCCGCCCTCACGGGCCTTCTTCTGCTGGCGCTCGGCCTTGCCCTCGAACAGCTCATCGTGGAGCTCGCCCTCGTCGCTCCCTGGCTCGGCTGGGTGGCGCTCGGCCTGGCTGTCCTGGCCCTCGTCGCGTTTCTCGCCCTCATCGGCCGCGAGGTGGCCGGGATCTGGCGCGAGCAGAAGATCGAGCGGCTGCGCGAGGCTGCGGCCGGCGCGCTCAGCGTCAAGGATCATCAGGCGGCCAAGCGGGTCGTCGGCGATCTCCTGGCGCTGTATGGCGGGCGTGCCGCAACCGCCCCGGCCCGGGCGCGGCTCAAGGGCCTGTCCGACGAAATCATCGATGCCGACGACAGGCTCGCCATCGCCGAGCGCGAGCTGCTGGCGCCCCTCGATGCGCAGGCGAAGCGCGCCATCGCGGGAGCGGCCAAGCAGGTCTCCCTCGTCACGGCCGTGAGCCCACGCGCCATCGTGGATGTCGCCTTCGTGGTCTTTGCCGCCGTGCGCCTGCTGAGGACGCTCGCGCGCATCTATGGGGGGCGGCCGGGGCTGTTCGGCTTCCTGCGGCTCGCCCGGGCGGCGCTGAACCATCTCGCCGTCACCGGAGGGGTCGCGGTGGGCGACAGCCTGATGCAGCAGGTCCTGGGCCTTGGCCTTGCGGCCCGCATCTCCGCGAAGCTCGGTGAAGGGGTGCTCAACGGCCTCATGACCGCGCGCTTCGGGCTCGCGGCTCTCGCGGTCTGCCGTCCTCTTCCCTTCATCCGCGAAGAGGTTCCGAAGATCGGCGACGTGGCGGGCGAGCTCGTCAGCCGCGTGGAGCGCGACCAACCCTGAACCGGCCGCAGCTTCGCATGGCGGCGCAGTCGTAGGCAGCCCTGAACACGGCAAAAGCTGCCGGGTACCTGACAGTTCCGGCCGGGTTCCGGCAATTCTACCGATCCAACTCCCTTGAAAATCAACGTTTTGCGGCTGGCATGAGGCTTGCGGCCTCAATCCTCGCTGATAGTGCCCGCCGGCGTTCGCGGCGGGGTGGGAGGTTTGTATGGGTATCTTCGGAGCGCTGACGACGGCCGTGTCCGGCATTCGCGCGCAGTCCTACGCGTTGGAGAACATCTCGGGCAACATCGCCAACTCGCAAACCCCGGGCTTCAAGCGGGTCGACACGTCCTTCGTGGACATGATCCCCGAGCTGCCCTACCGGCGCGAGGTGGCAGGCTCGGTCAATGCCTTCTCCAAGCTGACGAACACCATCAAGGGCGACCCGCTCTCCACGAGCGTCTCGACCAACGTCGCCATCAACGGCGAGGGCTTTTTCGTGGTGCAGGAGAAGCTCGGCTTCTCGGGCAACCGGGCGGTGTTCGGCGGCATCGATCTCTACACCAGAAGGGGCGACTTCACCCTCGACAAGGACGGCTACATGATGAACGGAGCGGGGTACTATCTCCGCGGCTCGTCCATCAATCCCGCCACGGGCGAGATCATGGGCACGGGCAACGAGATCATCCAGATCTCGAACGCTCCTGTTCCGGCGCAGCGCACCGAGGAGGTTCTCTACCGGGCGAACCTGCCGAGCAAGCCGGCCACCTCGACGGCGGATGCCACCGTGCCGGGTTCGGAGCTCATGGGTCCCTCCGGCGTCGTGGGATACGAGCCCCGCGTCTTCGCGGCCACATCACCGGCGCCGGGCGTGCGCGGAAGCGACACCACCCGCTTCCTCGGCCAGAGCATCTCGGGCGGCACCATCACGACCTACGACTCGGTCGGCCAGCCCGTGAGCCTGGAGATGCGCTGGGCCAAGGTCGGGACCGCGGATCCCTCCGCGTCGCCGCCGACCCAGGACACCTGGAACCTCTTCTATCTCGAGAACAGCGACGCAACCGGCACCACCGTCTCCTGGCGCAATATCGGCACGCCCATCACCTTCGGGGCGAACGGCGCCATGACCTCGCCGACCAACATCACTATCCCGAACCTCACGGTGGACGGTGCGTCGGTCGGCTCCGTGAACCTTGCCTTCGGCGCCAACGGGCTCACCCAGTATGCGGCCCTCAACGGACTGGTGCGTCAGGATACGATCCAGCAGGACGGCTATCCGTCGGGCGTGCTCGATGCCGTGCAGATCGAGGCCGATGGACGCGTGACGGGCAGCTACACCAATGGCCGCGTGGTCCCGGTAGCGCAGATCCAGATCGCGCAGTTCAACGCCGACAACGCCTTGAAGCGCCTCGACAGCGGCGTCTACGAGCGCACGCTCGAATCCGGCATTCCGATCACCGGCCTGAACGGCGCGACGCTAATCGGCGGCCACGTGGAGAGCTCGAATACGGATATCGCCGAGGAGTTCTCCAAGATGATCGTCACGCAGCAGGCCTACTCGGCCAACACCCGCGTGGTCTCCACCTCGCAGCAGATGATGACGGAAGTCATCAACATGATCCGCTGAGGCGCCATGACCGGACGGAGAGGACACTGACATGAGCCTGATGTCGGCCCTCAACGCCGCCGTGTCCGGCCTGCGCACCACGCAGGCCGGCATGAACCTCGTGTCGCAGAACGTCGCGAACGCGAACTCCGTCGGCTACACGCGCCGCACCATGTATCCGGTCCAGCAGCTCGCGGGCGACCGCACCTCGGGCGTGCGGACCGGGGAGGTGGAGCGCGTCCTCGACGTGCTGCTGCAAAAGCAGCTGCGCCTCGAGAATGCCGGCGCGGCCTATACGGGCCTGCGGGCGGCCTATGCGGGCCAGCTCGACAAGCTCTTCGGGGTGCCCGGCGAGGCCGGCGCCCTCGACACCGTCGTCAATGCCTTCACCCAATCGCTCCAGACGCTGCTCTCGGAGCCCGGCAGCACCTCGGCCCGCAACGCGGTGCTCGACCAGGCGGGCGTGCTCGCCAGCCAATTGCACCAGCTCTCCGACAGCGTGCAGACCCTGCGCACGGATGCGGAGGGCCGCATCGGTCTTGCGGTCGAACGCGCGAACGAACTCCTCACCTCCATCGCGGAGGTCAACAACCGCATCGTCGCGAGCCAGAACAGCAACGATCCCGGTCTCCTCGACGAGCGGGACCGGATGATCAACGAGCTCTCGAAGCTCATGGATGTCCAGGTCTCCCAGCAGTCCAATGGCGGCGTGAGCCTCTCGACGACCGCCGGCTTGACGCTGCTCAGCGGCCAAGTGCCGATCCGCCTCGCCTTCGATGGGCGCGTGGCGCTCGCACCCGAAGCGGAATGGACGCCGGACAGCGCCACCCGGGGCGTCGGCACGATCCAGGCGATCGGCGTCAACGGGGTCGCAACCGATGTGATCGCCAACCGCATGATCCGCTCGGGCGAGATCGCGGCTGCGCTTGAGATGCGCGACGACACGCTGGTCGAGGCGCAGCGCCAGCTCGACGAGCTTGCGGCCGGGCTCGCCCGCGCTCTTTCCGACCGGCCCGTCACCGGGACGGCTGCCTCCAGCGCAGCCGGCACCGGCTTCCAGGGCGACTTCACGGATCTCAAGCCCGGGAATACCATTACCCTCGACATCACCGTCGGCGGCGTGCCGCGCAAGATCGCGCTCGTCGGCCTCAACGGAAACGGGCCTGCCTCGATCCCGCCCGGCGCCGTGGGCGATCCGGGCGCGACGGTCATCACCTTCAACGCCACGGGCTCCATGAGCTCGGTGGCGGCGTCGATCCAGGCGGCGCTCACCGGTGCCGGCATCGCCGTGACCACGGACAGCCCGTCCGGCAACCTTCTGCGTTTCGTCGCGACCGGCGGCACGGCGGTCACCGCCCTTGGCGGTGCCGTCACGGCGTTCGGGCCCGAGACCGGCAATCCGCAGATCGCGCTCTTCACGGATGCGGGCGCTGCCTACACGGGCGCCTTCGACGGGCGCTCGCAGATGACGGGCTTTGCCCAGCGCATCACGGTCAATGGGGCGATCCTCAACGACCGGGCCCGTCTTGTGGTCTATGGAACGGGCATCCTGCCGGGCGATACGACGCGACCGCGCTTCATGCTGGACGCGCTCACGAAAACGGCTCGCAGCTTCACGCCGGCCGCTGGCCTCAACGGCTCGGCGCCGTTCTCCTCCACCGTGACGGGCTTTGCCCGTCGGGTCGTGGAGCACCAGGGCGCCGCGGCCGAGAGCGCGAAGCGCCTCGATGAGGGCCAGGCGGTCGCGCTCTCCTCCGTGGAGAGCCGTTTTGCCGAGAAGAGCGGCGTCAACATCGACCAGGAGATGGCGCAGCTCGTCCAACTCCAGACGGCCTATGGGGCCAATGCACGCGTCATGACCGCAGTTCGCGACATGATGGACCTGCTGATGCGGATGTAGAGGATCGGCTCATGGCGCTCTCCCCCTTCAATGCCAGCTCCTTCAACCGCTCGTCGACGGATTACTTCGTGTCGATGCGGCGGGACATGGAGGCTCTCCAGCGCCAGCTCTCCACAGGACAGAAGGCCGACACCTTCGGCGGGCTCGGCTTCGAGCGCCGCACAAGCCTCGACGCCCGGGCCAAGCTGTCTAGCATCGAGGGCTACAGGGCGTCGATCGACCAGGCGGACCTACGCATCAAGCTCATGGTTCAACATCTGGAGCGCCTCACGAAGCTCGGATCCGACACCAAGGGCGACCTCATCGTGCCGAAGTTCGAACTGCTCGGCGACGGCCGCACCTTCGCGCAGAACAATGCGGAGCAGCGCCTCAAGGAGGCGCTCGACCTTCTCAACGTGGATCTTGCGGGCCGCAGCCTTTTCGCGGGACGCGCTGTCGATACGCAGCCGGTGGAGACCTACGACGCCATCATGAACGGCAGCGGCGGCCGTGACGGTCTGCGCACGGTGATCGCCGAGCGCTTGGCCGCGGAGACCGGGGCCGGCACCTACAAATACGGCCGCCTCGGCATCTCGGGCACGGCAAATTCGGTAACCCTCACCCAGGAGGCGGCGGCGCTGCCCTTCGGCTTCAAGGTGACCGCCAACCCGCCCACCGGTACGGCGGTGACGGCGACGAACGGGGGCGGCGCGCAGCCGAGTGCGACGCTCACCCTGGGCAGCATCCCGAACGACGGCGACGCCATCGCGGTCGTCCTCACCGATCCGGCCGGCGTCGCCCACACGATCAAGTTGACGGCGCGGCTGAGCCCCGCAGCGAACGAGACCGCTTCGACGTTTCGGATCGGATCGACCGTCGCCGAAACGACGGCGAACCTGCAGCAAGCGCTCACGGCGGCGGTGCAGGACAAGGTTTCGACCGTGCTCCAGCCCCAGGCCGTGAAGCTCGTCACCGAGGCGTTCTTCCGCACCCCGACGGATCTACAGCGGGTGCCGTCTCCGCCCGAGACCGCAACGGCCTTCGCCCCGGCGGTGCCGGGATCGAATATCGTGAGCTGGTACAAGGGCGACGGCGCGCCACCCAACCTGGCCCGCGACACCGCGCCCGTGCGCAGCGATCAGTCGCAGGTGGTCGGCACGGGAGCGCAGGCGAACGAGGCCGGCATCGTCAACGTCCTGACGCAACTCGCGACCCTCGACGCCACGAGCTTCAAGGCCGGGGAGGGTGCCTTTTACTACGCCGTCACGGAAAACGTGGTGGGCAAGCTCGCCGAAAGGCCCGAGAACCCGAAGGCTGCCGACATCGCGAGCGAGTTGGCGAACGCCTCCGCTCTCATGAAGGCGACGAAGGACCGCCACAAGGCGACCGAGGCGCTGCTGCTCGATGCCCTCGACGGGGTCGAGCAGGTCAGCAAGGAAGAGACGGCGGCGAAAATCCTCGAGCTCCAGAACCGGCTTCAGGCGAGCTATCAAACGACGTCGATCCTCTCGCGCCTCAGCCTGGTGAACTACCTCTAGCGGCGCCACCCGGGCGACAGGCTCGGGGCGCCCCCGCACGCTCCAATTTCGTCTGTCGAGGCGCTGTCCTACCCGCAGCCCGCCGGATGAGGGCTGTCGGCGTGAATGAGGATGGGATAACGTCTAGTCTTCGAACGACAATGGCCGGGACGGACCCGGCCATGTCGAGGAGGCTTGCGATCACGTTCGGCTCAGGCGGCGCTCTGCTGCAGTGCCTCCGCCGGCACGCCCATGCCGCGCAGGCCGGCCGCGATCTCTCGGTTGATGTTGACGAGGATCCCGAGGCGCTCGGGGCTCGGCTCCGTCATCATCCTCATGGTATGGTTGAAGATGAAGAGGCCGAGATTGGCGATGTTCTGCTTGATCGGCAGGGGCAGAGGATTGTCGGGGGTCGTGGCGGACGTGACCAGGATCGTCCAGACCTTGCGATTGAAGGTCAGGGCCTCGTCCAGATCCTTCTGCCTGTTGTCCCAGTCGTCCTTCACCGCCTGAAGGCGGATGGCCGCCTTCATCAGGACGGAAGCTTCAAGCTCCCGCGGCGACTGCGTGACCTGTGCGACCTTCGTGTACGCGTTCGCCCCGTAATGCATCGTCGATCAAGTCCTGTTCGTAAGCGACAAGCTTCTTTGCGCTGCGAAGAGCTTTATAAAGATCGCCGTTTAAGATCAGGTTATTAACTTCGGCGATCAGCGGCATGGCGCTAGGCGCGGCGGTCAGGAAGTCGCGCACCAGCGGGAAATAGATGTCGTGGTGCGTGGACAGGTCCTGCTGCAGGTACATGAGCTGGACCGCCAGATAGATGCGCTTGGCCGCCGTATCCGCCGTCGCTGGCGTGAGGATGTCCTTCTCGCGCAGGATGGGGGCGTCGCCCTCGATGAAGAAGCGCGTGCGCTGCTCTCCGTTGCGGATGACGGCGTTGCCGATGATGATCCGCTCGTTGGGCTTGAGTTCCACTTTGAGGGCCATGGTCCACTCCTTGGACGGAAATTGGCCCGCGCCTCCGGCGCGAGCCGCTTGACGATTAGCTGAACAGGCGGAGCACCGCCTGGTCCGTCTGGGAGGCGAGAGAGAGCGCCTGGGTCGAGAGCTGCTGGCGGGTCTGCAGGGCGAGGAGGTTCGCGCCCTCCTCGCTCGTATCCGCCAGCGTGAGGAGGTCGGCGCCGCCGTTCAGCGTCAGGATCGACTGCTTGGTGAAGTCCTGCCGGGTCTGGAGCACGATCAGGTTGGAGCCGAAGTTCGAAGCCTGGCTGCGCACCTTGTTGAGCGCGGCGTCGAGCTTCGCGAGGGCCGACGAGATCTCCGTGTCCGATTGCCACTTGAAGGTGGTATCCGTGGAGATGCCGTTCAGGGTCGGCGCCATGCCGAGGCCCTGAGAGTTGAACACCACGCCCGGAACGCTGATCTGGGTCGTGTTGGTCTCGTTGAAGATCACCTTCAGGGTGTCGCCATTGAGCAGGTTCACGCCGTTGTAGCCGGTGTCCTTGATGAGCTGGTCCATCTGGCTCTTCAGGTCCTCGAACTGCTTTGCGAGCGAGGACCGGATATCGTTCTTTGCGGCCGGCAGGGCGATGGTCGCCGTGCTGGCGGTGCTGGAGGTCGGCGTGCCGAAGAGATTGACGGCACCGGCCACGCTAGAGCCGGCTGTCGCGCCGCCATCCGCGGTGTTCACCGTGAGGGAGTCGCCCGTCAGGGATTCGATCACGAGCCGGCCGTTCTCGACCGTGGCCTTCACCCGCGCACCGGTCGGCGGGTTGAGGTTCGCGTCCGCGTTGATGGCGGCCGCGAGGTCGCCGACGGTGGTGGTGGCCGTCACTGCGTAGGCGGTCGCCATCGTGGCGGACGGCGTGCTGCCGAGGGTGACCGAGATCGTGTTGTTCGCCAGGAACCCGCCGCCTTCCGCCGAGGTGAGGAGGGTGCCGCCGGCCGCCTGGTTGCCTGGGATGATGGCAGTCTTGACGGTCATCGCCTTGGGCGTGCTGGAGGCTGCCTGGAGCGCCTGCCGGGCCGTGCCCTGGGCGGTCTCGATCAGCTTCTTGATGGCCTTGATGCCGTTGTCGGCCGCTTCGATCGTCTTGATCGCGAGGCCCATGCTGTCGAGAAGTCGGGACAGGTCGTTCGCGCGGTTTTCGAGGCCGGCGGAAACGAAGTAGCTCGTCGGGTTGTCGAGCGCCGAGTTCACCTTCTTGCCCGTGGCAAGCCGGTTCTGCGTGCGGCTCATCAGGTCGACTGTGCTCTGCATCGACAGCAGGTTCTGGCGAACGCCTTTGGATAGGGCGATGTCAGCCATTTCTCTAACCCCTCATTGCGCGGGATTCTCCCACGTTTCCCGGCGAGAATGGCTTGTTAACCCTAATGAAGCGTTAACGTCGCGGGACGAATTCTTAAAAGGGCAGAACAGGTTCCCAGGATTGGTTTCGACGTGCCGGCGGCCAGGGGCGGGCGGCGTCTTTCGCCCTCCACAGCGCGAATCAGTAACGGATCGTTAGCCATGCCGGGGTCACCCTTAAGGCCCGCCCGAAGCAGCGCGAACAGGTCACGTCCCATGCGGATCGCCGTCATCACCGCCTATTGCCGCGAGACGCTGGGGCAGCTCGAACGCTGCCACGCGAGCGTGCGGGGGCAGATGCTCCATTGCGACCACTTCCTCGTCTCGGACGGATACCCGCGCCCCGAGGTGGACGGGTGGACCTGCCGGCACTTGAAGATCCCGAACCATAACGATTTTGGCGACACGCCGCGGATCGTCGGCGCCGCATCGGCCATCGGGCTCGGCTACGACGCGGTGGCGTTCCTCGATGCGGATAACTGGTATGAGCCGCAGCATCTCCTGACCCTCGTGATGCTCCAGCGGCGCACCGGTGCCCATGTCGTTACGGCAGGACGCATGCTGCGCCGGGCCCAGGACGGGTCGCTGCTCGGACCCTGCCGCGAGTCGGACGGGGAGAGCTTCAACGACACCAATTGCTACCTGATCACCCGTCCGGCCTTCGGCATCCTTCGCGCCTGGGCCTTCCTCGACAAGGCAACCGCGGCGGTCGGCGACCGGATCTTCTGGCATGCCGTCAAGGAGCACGGGATCCCGCGTGCTCACTCGCCCCAGCCGACCGTCAATTACGTCACGAATTTCGCAAGCCATTACGTCCAGCACGGCGAGGCGCCGCCCGCGGATTCCAAGATGATCATCCAGGGCGAAGACGGCGCTTGGCGTTCGGTGTCGCTGCCGGACTATCTCGCCTGGCGCGAGGCGCAGGCGCGAAAGAGCCAAGCGGCGTGAAGGGCTTCAGCTGATCCCGCTCGCGGACCTTGCGCCCGGTAAGCGCATGAGGGAACCGGCGTGAGGCTCGGATCAGGGCGATCCGCCGACCACACGCCGACTGGCAGACGCAGCCGGATCTCCCCAGGTCAGGCGGCCTGCCGTCTTCCGCCCAAAGCCGCAGCCACGGCCCGGAAGGCGGCTTGATGCTGCGCAAGACCGAGTTGCTTCAGATCGGATGAGCCCTGGACCGACGGGTGGATGTCCGGCAGCGCTGCGCCTGGCGTCAGCAGATGCAACTGAGCCCCCGGATCCTGGTCGAAGAGTCCCGCGACCTTCTGGCCGTAGTAGCTGTTCTCGGCGAGGAGCACGACAGGGCAGCCAGCGGCCAACCCCGTCAGGGCGATATGGTACGAGCAGCTCACGACGAGGTCGTAATCCATCTCGATCGTCGGCTGCGTCAGGGCTTCCGCATAGAGATCCCGCACACGGAACTCGCTCTGCATCCCTGCCGGCAGACGGCTCAGAATAGCTTGGTGCACCTCGTCGGCCGCGCCGGTCTCGTCCACGTGGTCGTCCGGGTAGGCAATGAGGAAATCACAGGACAGGGGGCCTGAGCCGGCGCGCTTCACGACGAGAGCGGCGATCTGCTCCACCCGGGCTTGCCGGTTGGCCGTAGAGTATTCGGCCCTGCTCACGTGAATGCCGATCCGCCTGCTGCCGGGGCTGCGCGCCGGCACCGCGCAGAGCAATGCGTAGAGCGCGTCGTCGCCGGCGAACACCACCCGCTCGGCCCGTTCGGGCGCCATGATCGAGCGCACGATGTCGCCAGATTGTTGATCCCGCACACCGATGGACAGAGCGGCATCGAACCAGGGTCTCCACGCCTCCGCCTCGGCGCCGGGGCTGACCTGGATCCCGGTAAAGATCACCTCCGGCAGCCGAGGCGATGCGCTCGCGGCGCACAGGGCCAGGGCGGCCTCTCCCATCTTGCGCCGATCGCGGCCCCAATTGTCGTTGATGTACCCACCGCCGTAGAAATGGAGGCTGAGACCGGACGTCGGCGGCAGCGGAACGAGGTCGGGCCTACCCTCGGCCGAGCGGGATTCCGAGAAGAAGACCGGAACGGCGTTCTTGGGGAAGCCCTTCCGGACATCCTCGACCATCGGCGCGAAAGCGCCGACCTTCCCGACGATACCGACGAGCAAGCCCTCACCGACCATCTGATAGGACGATGCGGCGGCTACGCATTGCAGCAGGTCACCGTAATTGCGGCTGCCGTCGTACCCGCCGATCAGGAGCGGCGTCATCGATTGCGCGCCGAGGCGGGCGGCGTCGGCTGCGCGGACCCAGAGGGTACCCGGCATGGACGATTGTGGGGCAGGCGGCGAATCGGCGGCCTCTTCCCGAGCGGGGGGAGCTGGCTCGGCCTCCGCGGCCTGAGCGGCATGAGCCATCCAATCCGCCGCGCCGCGGAACTCCCGCTCGAGCTTGCGGAGTACATCCGCCGGCAGGCTCTGCCGCGAGGGCGTCGTTGCGCACCAGAGGAGCCACACGTCCGAGTAGCCCGAGGCGAGGGCGGATGCGTAATAGGCGCCGCGACCGCGGTCGTACTCGTTCATCGTGGCGAGCGCTTCGGGCGAGTTCGCGCGCCGGCCATGGTGATGGAAGACGATTGCGGAGGGCAGGAGCACGCCGGTGAAACCGGCGATGGAAGCCCGCAACCCCATTTCGATGTCTTCGCAGGCAAACTCGGTGCCCGCTCCCATATCGGCCCTGAAGAGGCCCGCTTGCGTGAAAACCTCGCGCTGGAAGAACATGTTGGCACCTTGGATCGTACCCGTCGGCAGCATGGTGCCCGGTGGGATCAGGGAGGTCTGATCGATCTTGGCGCCGGCGAGCCGCTGGTCGTCGCGCGGGTCGAAGTGGAGGATGCGGCCCATCCCGTATTGGACCTGGCCGGAGCCGAAGGCCTCGGTCACGGCCGAGAAGTAGCCCGGTCCAAGGTAGCAATCGTCATCGGTGAAGCACAGGAGATCTCCCGTCGCGTGCTCGACGCCGATATTGCGCGCGAAGCCCAACCCCTTGCGCGGCGCGCGGAAGACCTGCGCCTTGATCCCGCATGAGCGGGCGAACTCCACCATCACCTGCGGCGTCTCGTCGTCCGAGGCGCTGTCGACGAGGACGAGTTCGACGCCGAACGCCTTCATCTCCGCAAGATCGAGGCGCGAGAGCATGGTGCGCAGCTGCGGAGCCCGGTTGCGGCTGCAAACGATGAGCGAGGTCTTCATGGAATGTCTCACGGTCGGAGCCGGGGGGCCAGGACTGGGGAAGCGATGCAATCTCAGGCGGCGGAGCGGCGGAGCGACAGCTGGCGCTCGGCGGCGATCCGTTCGAGCTTGTGGACGTACTTGCCCGCGAAGGTCTCCTGGCCGATATGGAGTACCGGCTGATCGACATTCACCCAGATCTCGCCGCCGCAGCCCTCGACCCAGCGCCGGCAGAAGGCATAATCCTCGCCCAGGATGAGACCGTTCTCGCCGGTCATGCCGAGCGGGTCGAAGCATTGAAGAAGTCCGCCCTCGAGACCCGCCGATTGCATGTTCGGCTTCTCGACCCATAGCTCGGGGTAGCGTTCGAGCATCGCCTCGAGGACACCACGGGCGATCAGCAAAATGCCCGTGCCCGCATAGGTCGTGCGCACGAAGCCGTCCTGCATTTCGAAGATCGGCTCCCCATCCGGGCCCGGCGTCGTGACGAGGTGTCCTTCACCGCCGATGTAGTCGGCCGCGAGAACGCGGGCCAGCATCGGGTTCCGAAACTGGGCGCCAGCTTCCAGATACGTATCGTAGTTGAAGTGACGCTTTGGATAGACCACCCCCGTGACGGGCTGGTTGAAGGCCAGCATGTTCGCGATCAGCTCCGGCCAGAAGCACATGTCGCTGTCGATGAAGAGCACGTGGGTGAAGGACGGGTCGTTCAGCACGATGCTGGCGCAGATGTTGCGCGCCCGCGGCAGCAGCGACATCGGGAGGATCTTGCTTTGAAACTGGATGTGGGGGAACTCCTCCTTGAAGGCGAGGAGCGTGTCGAGCACAGCCTTGTGGTATCCGGCGCAGACATATCCGTCGCTGGCGGGGGTCGCGAGTAGGATCTTCAAGGGCGTGCTCCATGCTTCGCCCGAAGCTTCACGCGAATATGGCTAATAAAACGTGAACGCGGCCAAAATTCGCAAACGATATCAATTGCTTCAATGTAACAAAACAGGGGCCCCGAGGGGCCCCTGCCGAGGATCTTGAAGATCGGTCCGAACGTACCGGATCAGAAGAGACGGAGAACCGCCTGATCGGCCTGGGACGCCATGGAGAGGGCGGTTCCCGACAGCTGAGCGCGGGTCTGCAGGGCCAGCAGGTTCGCGCCTTCCTCGTTCGGATCGGCGGACACGAGAGCGTCGGCGCCCGCGTTGAGGGTGTCGATCATGCCCTTCGTGAAGTCGACGCGGTTCTGCACCACCGACAGGTTCGAACCGAAGGTCGAAGCCGTGGAGCGGAGCGTGTTGAGCGCCGTGCCGAGGTTGGTGAGCTGCGTGTCGATCGCCGTGTTGTTGGCGGTCGCCGTGCCGTCCCAGGTGGCGGCGGCAGCCGAGAGGCCGAGGCCGCCCGAGTCCCGATCGACGCCCGTGATGTCGAGCTTGCTCGCACCCGTGACCTTCTCGTTGAACTTCACCGAGAGGCTGTTGGACTGGAGCAGGTTGACGCCGTTGTAGCCCGCGTCCTGCGCCAGCTCGTCGATCTGGGTCAGGATCTCGTCGAACTGGTTGCCCAGGTTCGTCCGGGTGGTCGTGTCGCTGGCGGACTTCGCCTGCGTGGCGATCGACTGGGCGTTCTCGACCAGCTTGGTGATCGCCTTGATGCCCTTGTCGGCCGCTTCGAGCGTCTTCACCGACTGGCCCATGTCGTCCATGAGACGCGTGAGGTCGTTGGCCCGGTTGTTGAGGCCGGAGGCCTTGAAGAAGCTGGCAGGGTTGTCGAGGGCGGAGTTCACCTTCTTGCCGGTGGCAAGGCGGTTCTGCGTCACGGAGGCTTGCGCGGCAGTCGACTGAATGGAGGCGAGAGCCTGACGAACGCCGGACGAGAGAGTGATAGCCATAGTCGGGTACCTTTCTGGTAAGATGTCCTTCTGGACGCCCCAGACATCCTGTCCGAAGCCGCATCAGGTTGGGCCGGCAGCTCCTAACGAGTGGTGAAATCCCGCGCCGAAACGCGGCGGCTTCGTGTCATGGTGAATGAACCGTCAATGCCGGACCGATGCGGCACGCCAAAGGGCCCGCCTCTGGCGGGCTGCGTTCGCCTCGAGGGGAGGCGCATTCAGGCGACCCGCTCGACCTGCCTGACCTGGTCAGCGGCCGCCCGCTCGCGCATCTCGCGGGCATAGGCCCGCATGCGCATCAGCACCTCGTCGGGAACCTGGCGGATGACTTCGCCGCTGTCGCGGTCGATGGTCTGGAAGACCACCTCACGGGTCTTCGGGTCGATGTCGATGCGCCGGTCGATGGTTTCGCGCAGGGCGCGGTCGATGGCCGCCCGGCTTTCGGCGTTCTGCGACAGCTCGAGGCGGACCGGGGAGGTTTCGGGAGCCTGTTGGACCGTGTCCTCCGGCTTCAACTCCGTCCGCACGGCGCCGGCCGAGACGAGCGTCTCCTGCCGCGGCGGAGCCGTGGCGGCCGATGGGGAGGGGGTCCGGCTTGTGCTGCCGACATCCATGGCACGCATCCTGTTCAGGCAGCCTTCTGGCCGCCATGCACAGGATTGCGCGAAGTCCGTGAAGACCGCGTTTAAAGAAAGCGTAAACGCCGCCTTGCGCCGATTGGACCGTTTTTAAACATCCATGCGCGGTCAGAAACGCTTGGAGACGACCAGCGGCTGGCTGGTCTCCGGCCGCCTGGGCTGGTGTCCCAAAGGCGCATAGACCTGCGGTCTCGCCTGCCGGTTCATCTCCTCGGCAATGCCCTTCACGAGGCTCTCCGAGACGGCCCGGGCCGTGGCGAGCACGATCTGATTCTCCTCCACGACGCGGCTGAAGCCCGCATGGACCTCGCGCAGGCGCTGAAGGGCCTCCGGAGCGAAGCGCGCGAGGGCGACCGCGTTGCCCTTCACGGCTTCGAGGCCCTGGAGATAAGAGGCGGAGAGTTCCGCCTTGCGCCGCTCATCCGCCAGCCCCTCCCGGACGCGGCCCACGCGGACATGGCCCGTCTCCGCCTCGAGCACCGCCTGCAGATCCGCCAAGGTCGCGAGCACGCCCGCCGCGAGCTGCTCCGCATCGGCCCGGCCCGTCACCCGCATGGGCTGCACGCCCTGTCCGCCCGTTCCTGTCATCACCGGCTCTCCCCGCCCTTGGCGACGCCGCCCTGTTCCTGAAGCCGCATCATCTCCGCGAAGACCTGCCCGGCGATGCCGACGCCGCCGCTCTTCACGATGTTGCCCGCGTATTCCTTGACGAGCATGGACCGCCAGACCGGGCCGCCGGTGCCGTTCTCCCCGAGCGGCCCCTCGTCCCCGATGGACGAGAACAGCCGGTCGAAGGTCTGTTCGAGGAACATGCTCTCGAAGTCGTCGGCGGTCTTGCGGGCCTTCGCCTCGGCCGTTGCCTTCGGGTCGAGGGCCTGCGCGACCTTGCCGACCGCATCCTTGGCAAGGCCGATGGCGGCCGAGACCGCGAAGGGCGCAAACGGAGCCACCATCACATTACCTCCACGCAAGCGAAGCACGAGCCGCCGAAGGCGGTGAGGTCCGGGGATGAGGCGATAAAGGCCACCATCACATCACCTCGATATCGGCCTGGAGGGCACCCGCGGCCTTGATGGCCTGAAGGATGCCGATGAGATCCCGCGGGCCGATACCGAGCGCGTTGAGCCCGTCCACCAGCTCCCGCAGGGTCACGCCCTCGCGCACCACCGCAAGCTTGTTGCCGTCGCCTGTATCGACCCGCACGCCCGTGCGCGGCACCACCACGGTCTCGCCGTTCGAGAGCGGGTTCGGCTGGCTCACCTGAGCCTGCTCGGCGATCGTCACGGTGAGGTTGCCCTGCGCCACCGCCACAGTGGAGACGCGCACGTCCTTGCCCATGACGATGATGCCGGAACGCTCGTCGATGATGATGCGGGCGGTCTGGTCGGGCTCCACGCGCAGCTGCTCCACCTCGGTGAGGAGCTGGATCATGTTGCCGCGGTACTTGCTCGGGATCTGGATGTTCACGGTCGACGGGTCGGTCGGCTCGGCCGTGTCGGCTCCCAGAAAATCGTTGATCGCGGCCGCGATGCGCTTGGCGGTCGTGAAGTCCGGGTTCCGCAGCGAGAGGCGCAGGGATTTCTGGACGTTGAGCTTGAACTCCATCTCGCGCTCGATCAGCGCTCCGTTGGAGATGCGGCCCACCGTCGGCACGCCGCGGGTCACCTTCGCGGCCTCGCCCTCGGCCTGGAATCCGGCAATCGCGACCGAACCCTGGCCGACCGCGTAAACCTCCCCGTCGGCCCCAAGCAGCGGCGTCACGAGGAGCGTGCCGCCCTGGAGCGACTTGGCGTCGCCGAGCGCCGAGACCGTCACGTCGAGGCGCGTCCCTTGGGTCGAGAAGGCCGGCAGGTTCGCCGTCACCATCACGGCCGCCACGTTGGCGGTGCGCAGGTTCGCCCCCCGGATGTTAACGCCCAGCCGCTCCAGCATCGCCTGGAGGGATTGCCGGGTGAACGGCGTGTTGTTGAGGGTGTCGCCCGTCCCGTTGAGGCCGACCACGAGGCCGTATCCCACGAGCTGGTTCTGGCGCACGCCCTCGACGGTCGCCAGGTCCTTGATCCGCGACAGGGCCGCGGCGGGCGTGACGGGGCCGATCAAGGCAACCGCCAGGAACGCCCAAAGGACGAGAAGACGCAGAAGAGGAGGGCAGGGCACGCGCATGGACCAGGATCCTTCGATCGCATCCCGCGTTGCGAGCCTCGTGCCAACTGGCGCGGAGGCTGAGACGATCCCGCTAAGTAGCTGAAAGGTCATCGTTTTTTGTTGTGTCCGGCGCGCGCGGTAACGGCGATTCCACCGCATCATCGGCGCCGTGCGGCAGAAATTGCCGGGCAATTTTACCCCGCCTTAACCATAAGGCGGGACACTCAGCCCATTCGAGGTCCCACCCGTCCATGCGTATCGATCCCCGTTTTGCCGCTCCGTCCTCCGTGAGCACAGCCGCGCCGCGATCCGCTGGGGTCCAGCGCTTCTCGCTGGAGGGCGGGAGCAGCGCGGCGAAAGCCGGCCGGACTGCCTCGGCAGCGCCGCTCTCCACCCTCGACGCGCTGCTTGCGGTGCAGGGGGAGGGGGATCCGACCGAGCGGCGCCGGCGCAGCCTGAGGCGCGGGCACGACCTTCTTGAGGGACTCGACCGGCTCAAGGCTGCTCTGCTGTCCGGCCGGGTCGGCCAGGGGCAGCTCCAGAACCTCGCCGCCCAGATCGCCAGCCAGCGGGGATCGAGCGGCGATCCCGGCCTCGACGAGGTGGTGGCGCATATCGAGCTGCGGGTGCAGGTGGAACTGGCCAAGCTCGGGCGCGCCTGAGGGCGTCTCTCCGCCAGGACCGTGGGCGCAAGTGCTGCTTGCCCGGCTCCGTCAGGCCCGAGCACGTGCCTTTGCTGCGGCAGCTTTGGCGTTGACGCCGCGGGGGGCATCGCCCACAAGGACGCGCCTTTGAAGCGGGGCCAGCCGCTTCGACCGTCCAGCGATGCTCTTCAATTCCTTCATCTTCCTGCTCGCGTTCCTGCCGATCTCGCTCGCCGCCCATGGGCTCGTGGAGCGGTTCCGGCCGGATTGGCGCCTGCCGCTGCTGACGATCCTGTCCTTCATCTTCTACGGCTACTGGGATTGGCGCTTCATACCGCTGCTCGCCGCCTCGATCCTGCTGAACTGGCTCATCGCGGAGGCCTTCTTCAAGACGAAACGCGCGACGCTCGTCCCGCTCGCCATCGTCGCGAACCTGCTGGTTCTGGCTTTCTTCAAGTATTTCAATTTCTTCGCGGACCTGGTGAACGTGATTCCCGGGGTCGCGGCGCCCAAATACGACATCGCGCTGCCGCTCGGCATCTCCTTCTTCACCTTCCACCACATCATGTATCTGACCGACATGAAGGCCGGACGCGCCCCGCGCTTCGACCTCATCCGGTACGCGCTTTACATCGCGTTCTTCCCGCAGGTTCTCGCCGGTCCGCTCGTGCGCTGGACCGAGATCATGCACCAGTTCGACGAGCGCCCCTACGAGCGGGCGGATGCGGCGGAGCGCTTTGCCCGCGGGCTCATGCTGCTCATCGCGGGCCTCGCCAAGAAGGTCTTCATCGGCGATCAGCTCGCCGAATACGTGAACCCCGTCTTCCAGGCCGCGGCTGCCGGCAAGGCGGTCTCGTTCCTCGAGGCCTGGCAGGCGACGCTCGGCTTCACCTTCCAGATCTATTTCGACTTCTCCGGCTACACCGACATGGCGCTCGGCCTCGCGCTCCTGTTCGGGGTGGTGCTGCCGCAGAACTTCGACGTGCCCTACCGGGCGGTCTCGCTGCAGGATTTCTGGCGCCGCTGGCACATGACGCTCTCGCGCTTCCTGCGCGACTATCTCTACATCGCGCTCGGCGGCAACCGGCGGGGCCTCGCACTCCAGATCCTCGCGCTCTTCGCCACCATGACCCTCGGTGGCCTCTGGCACGGCGCGGGCCTCACCTTCGTGGCCTGGGGCGTCGCCCACGGGGTCGGCCTCGGCATCGGGGTGCTGTGGCGCCGGGCCGGCTGGAAAATGCCGACCTTGGTCGGCTGGGGACTGACGTTCCTGTTCGTGATCCTCACCTGGGTGCTGTTCCGGGCGCCGAATTTCGATGCGGCCCTGCGGATCTACGAGGGGCTCCTGGGCCTCAGCGGTTGGGGCTTTACCTTCAAGTGGCGGGCGATCGCGATCGCGGCCGCCGTCGCGATCGTCGGGCCGACCGCCTGGACCTTCGTCCATCGCCTTCCGCCTCACCGCTGGATCGCCGTCGCGTTCGCGATCCTGTTCGTGATCGTGCTGTTCAAGATCGGCGACGATGCGAATTATGAGTTCATCTATTTCCAGTTCTGAGGCCGCGATCTGGCGGCGCTTCACGGCGCGCCTCATCGCCGTCGCGGCCTTGGCGCTCGCGGCGGTCCTTGGGCTCGCCTATCTGATCGACCCCTACGACACCGGCCGGTCCCCCGTGTTCGAGAAGGCGGGCGTGCGCCCGCAGGGGCCGCGCACGGCAGCGGCGAGCCGGGGGCGGGACCCGGCCTTCCGGGCCGCCATCGTCGGGAATTCCCACACGCAGCTTCTCTCGCCGGAGCGCCTGCGGGAGCGGACCGGCATTCCCTTCGTCCAGCTCGCCGTTCCGGCGACGGGGCCGAAGGAGCAACTCGTCCTCGTCGAGTGGTTCGTCCGCCACCGGGACGCGCCGCCGGACGCCATCGTGCTCGGAGCCGATACCACCTGGTGCACGGCGGATCCGGCCCTCGCGAACGACAAGCCGTTCCCGTTCTGGCTCTTCAGCGAGAGCCCGCTCGACTACATCCAGGGCCTTCTGCGCTTCGACATCCTGGAAGAGCTGCCGCGGCGCATCGGCTACCTTGCGGCCCGCAATCCGGAGCGGGCCCGGCCCGACGGCTACTGGGACTACGAGGCGGATTACATGGTGCTCGGCTTCGGCACCGATCCGAACCTGAGGGCGCGCCTCGACCTGCCGGCCGGCGCACGCGCGAACGACACAGGCCGGTTTCCGGCCGCGGCGGCGCTCGCGGACCTCGCACGCTCGCTGCCGCCTCAAACCGCGCTCGTGGTGCTCATCCCGCCCCACTACATCACGGCCCAGCCCGCCTCCGGCACCCAGGACGCTGCGAAGGAGGAGGCCTGCAAAGCCGCCTTGCGGCAGGCGGTGGCCGGGCGGCCGAAGAGCGTGGTGGTGGACTGGCGGGTGGACCGCCCGGAGAACCGCGACCCGTCGCTCTACTTCGATCACACCCATTACCGGCAGGGAATCGCTCAGGCCGTCGAGGCCGACATCGCGGCCGCGCTCCGGTCCGTCCGCTGACCCGCACCCGAGCAGGCGGTGCCGGCTTGCCGCATCCGTTAACCTACGGAGAGGTGCGGCAAATCGGCCTCGAGTCCTTACGTTGGGCCATTTTGAAGGATTTAGGCCGAAACTCCTGGCGTTTTTCGACAAATCGATGACACGGAAGCGCGTTGTCGGGAGCCTCCCCCCGATATATAGGGGCGGCCACGGCCATCGGGGAAACGGCTCAATGACAAAGATCATGATCGACGAGGGCTACCGTCCGACGGACGACGAGCCCTTCATGAACGAGCGCCAGCGGGAGTATTTCCGCCGCAAGCTCATCCGCTGGAAGGGGGACATTCTGCGCGAGGCGCAGGAGACCCTGGCGACGCTCCAGAACGAGAACGAGAATCACCCGGACATTGCGGACCGGGCCTCGTCCGAAACCGACCGGGCCATCGAGCTCCGGGCCCGCGACCGCCAGCGCAAGCTGATCGCCAAGATCGATGCGGCGCTCTCGCGGATCGAGGACGGCTCCTACGGCTATTGCGAAGAGACCGGCGAGCCGATCTCGATCAAGCGCCTGGAGGCCCGCCCTATCGCGACCCTCTCGCTCGAGGCGCAAGAGCGCCATGAGCGGAACGAGCGCGTCTATCGCGACGACTGACCTCCTGCGGGAGGTTTTTTCTTGCCTTTTGTCGAGGGCTCCGCCGCGAGGCGGAGCCCTTTTGCGTTGGGGATGCGGCCCCGGCGGGAGCACCGGGGCCGCGCCTGAGACGGCGGGCGGACGAGGGGGAGCGTGCCGACTGTCTCCGGGGTGGGATGCGAACCGCCGGCTGATGCGGGGAGCGTGCCGGCTGTTCTCGGGGATGGAAGTGAGCGCCGCCGGCAGGTGGGGAGCATGCCGGCTGTTCTGGGGATGGTGGTGAGCGCCGCCGGCTGGTGGGGAGCATGCCGGCGCCGCGAGCGGAGAGGTTAGAACGGCAGGATGATATCCATGACCTGCTGTCCGTAGCGGGGCTGCTGCACGTCGGTGATCTGGCCACGGCCGCCATAGGCGATGCGGGCCTGGGCGATCTTGGTGGAGTCGATGGTGTTGTCGGCCTCGATATCCTCCGGCCGGACGACACCGGCGACGATGAGCTCGCGGATCTCGAAGTTCACCCGGATCTCCTGCTTGCCCTCGATCACGAGGTTGCCGTTCGGCAGCACCTGCGTGACCACAGCGGCCACATTGGTGAGGAGCTGCTCGGACCGGCGCACGGATCCGGCGCCCTGGCTCGACGAGTTCGATTCCGCGTTCACCAGCGCGTCGGCCTTCACGTCGTCCGGCAGGAGCTTGCCGTAGCCGGTCTCGAAGCCGAGCATGTTCTCGGCCCCGAAGCTCTCGCCGTTCTTGCGCGAGCGCTGGGTCTGGTTGTCGAGCTGCGCCCGGTCCGTGACGCGGACGCGCACCGTCATGATGTCGCCGATCTGCGCGGCGCGCTGATCCTTGAAGAAGGCGCGCGAGCCCTGCCGCCAGAGCGAGTTGGAGGCGAAGGACACGGGATGCGCGTCCGGCATCGGCATGCGCACGGGCTTGTAGCCGGGCTGGGCGGTGGGGTCCTCGATGGAGGAGAGGTTGGGGGCCCGGCCGACCTGGGAGAGCCGGTCGGCGGCTCCGCAAGCGCTGAGCGATGCGGCGAGGAGCGCGAGGGCGGAGGCGCGAAGGAGGGGGTGGGTCATTGTCCTGGTCTTTCTCGTTCGCGAGGTCAGCGGACGGCCACGGGGCCGGGCATGGGGGCGCTCACGGACACCTTGCCGGGCGCGACCACCTGGGCCTGGAGGATCTTCTTCGATTGCGGATTGGTGACCGCGATGGTGTCGCCCTCGGCGCCCGCCTCGTTGGCGCGGCCGCGCAGGGTCAGCACCATGCCGGGCACCTCGTAGACAATGGTGACCGTATCGCCCTTGGCGACGAGCTCGGGGCGGGCGAGGTCGCCGGTCCGCACCAGGTTGCCGGCGGCAAGCGCCCGGCGGGCGACGCGCCCGACGAGGCCTGTGGTCTCGGCCTGGAGATCCGCCGGCAGCGTGTCCCGGGACCGCCGCTCAATGGTGAGGTCGGAGGCCTGCACCACGTCGCCGCGAGCGAGCGTTCGGTTCAGCACGGCCACCTCGGCGAGCTCCACGAGGGACCCGGTCACCCGCGTCGCGGCGCGCCGCTCGCCCGGCGCGGTGCTCACGACCATGAGGGCGCTCACCCGGCGCGACCGCCGGTCGTAGACCACCTCCTCGACGGAGAGCGGCGCCTTCACGTCGGGCGCGACGAGCAGGGCGGGCGTGCCGTCGAAGACAATGGAAAGCGGGCGGGCATCGAGCCCATGCCGGAGCTCCAGCGCCTGCTTCACGGCGGCTTCGATATCCGCGACGCCGAAGCGCCGGGCGGCGCGGGTCACGGTCACCTGCGCGCGGCCCTCCGTCTCGACCCCCGCAACGCCGAGGATATCGGCGGCTTCCAGAATGCGCTTTGCCTGGATC
Source organism: Microvirga sp. (assembly GCA_036562855.1). Lineage (GTDB taxonomy): Bacteria > Pseudomonadota > Alphaproteobacteria > Rhizobiales > Beijerinckiaceae > Microvirga. The sequence continues at coordinate 107,537 of DATCJK010000039.1, read as the reverse complement.
GTGCCGGTCTCGCCGAGCGCCGGAGCCCGGAAGAGGGGGCGTGCGGCGACCGGACCGCCGATGCCGTGGACGAGATCGCCCAGGGTGAGGACGTCTCCGGTCGCGGTGACGTCGCCGCGAAGGACGGGTTTGTCCCCCGCGAAGGCCGGCACGATGGCGAGGGTGAACGCGGCCACCGTCAGCGCGATGCGCAGGACGATGCTCGGGTTGAGTCGGCCGACCCGGACCGGGGTGATGGGAGCCATGAAGAGCTGGATGGTCATAGGGTTGGTCCTCAGGCCCGGGAGACGCGAGTGGTGACGAAGCGCTGGATGGTCATGGATCGTCATCAGCCTCGGAACATCTGAGTTGTGGCCGAGAGCATCTGGTCGGCCGCCGTGATGATGCGGGCATTCATCTCGTAGGCGCGCTGGGCCGAGATGAGCGACGAGATCTCCGTCACCGCGTTCACGTTCGCCTCCTCCAGGTAGTTCTGCTGGAGATTGCCGAAGCCCTCGGAGCCGGGATTGCCGTCGATGGCTGGGCCGGAGGCGGACGTTTCGGCGAACAGGTTGTCGCCCATGGATTCCAGGCCCGACTTGTTGATGAAGCGGGCGAGCTGGATCTGTCCCAGCACCTGGGGCTGCGTCTGGCCCGGAATCGTGGCCTGCACGGTGCCGTTCGCCGCCACGGAAACGCCCTTCGCGTTCTGGGGCACGGTGATTCCGGGATCGACCAGATAACCGTCGCGGGTCACGAGCTGGCCCTGCGAGTCGAGGTCGAAGGAGCCGTCGCGAGTATAGGCCGTGCGTCCGTCCGGCATGCGGATGCGGAAGAAGCCGTCGCCGCGGATCGCGACGTCGTATTCCTTCTCCGTGGAGGTCAGGTTGCCCTGGATCATCACCCGGGCGGTGCCCGAGGTCTTCACGCCCGATCCGACCTCGATGCCGGCCGGCACCTGCGTGCCCTGGTCGGAGGTGGTGGAGCCGGCGCGGCGGAAGTTCTCGTAGAGCAGGTCCTGAAAATGAGCCTGCTGACGCTTGAAGCCCGTGGTCCTGAGGTTGGCGATGTTGTTGGAGATGACCTGAACGTTGAGCTCCTGGGCCATCATCCCCGTGGCGGCGGTGTGCAGGGCGCGCATGAGAGTGGCTCCGGTTTAAGCGTTGGCGTCGGCGAGACGCTGAATGGCCGAGCGGCGCAGCTCGTCCATCTTCGAGATCATCGAGGCGATGCTCTGATAGGAGCGGCTCACATCCATGAGGCGGCTCATTTCGAGAACGGGTTTCACGTTCGAGCGCTCGATGGCGCCGGGCTGGACCCGGGCTTCCGGCGCCGCCTGCGCGGCTTCCGTCGACGCGAAGAGGTTGGCGCCCACATTGTTGAGGGCTTGCGGGGCGTTGAAGCGCACGAGGCGGATGCGACCGCGCTCGCCCTGGCTCGTGAGCACCGCGCCGTCGGGGGCGATGCTGACGTTCATCTCCTGGGTGCCGATGGTGATCGGCCCGCTTTGTCCGAGCACCAGATGCCCGTCGCTCGTGACGAGGCGGCCCTGGCCGTCGATCTCGAAGGCTCCGTTGCGGGTGTAGCGCTCGCCGGCCGGTGTCTGCACGGCGAAGAACGCGTCGCCCCGGATCGCGGCGTTGAGCGGGTTGTTGGTCATCTCGATCGACCCCGCCGAGAGGTCGAGGGGCGTGCCCGCATCGATGACGTAGGACAGCTGCTGGTCCGCTTGCGGAAACGCATCCGCCCGCGCCGTCGGCATCAGGTATTCGCGAAAGCGCGCCTCGCGCGCCTTGAAACCGTTCGTGTTGACGTTCGCCACGTTGTTGGCGATCACGTCGAGCTCACGGCCGAGCGCCGTTTGGCGCGACAGGCCAATGAGAAGCGCGTTCTCCATGAACCGCTCCCGCTGTTCATCCCCGCCAATCCCCCGACGCTCCCCAGCGCGGGCCTGGCAGGGGATATCTGGCACAGGCCGTGCCAACCCGGGTTCCGATGTCGTTAACCATGCAAGATCATGCACTTGCGTGGTTTTTCGCAGCCGCGATGCAAACGGCCGGAGCGGCTACGCGGCAGTTCTGACCAGGCAAAATCTGCCGCCTTAACGCCCCATTAACCCTAAATCGCGACTGTCATCCCATGAGACCCGCGCTCGGCGTGGAGAGGGACATGGCGAAGAAGCCGAAGACGGAAGCCGCCCCCGAAGAGGCGGCCGATGGGGCCCCGGCGGCGGCTGCGGCTCCGAAGAAGAGCCGCAAGAAGCTCATCGTCGGCGCGCTGGCCGCCGTTCTGCTGCTCGGCGGGGGTGGGGGCGTCTATGCCTATCTGCAGCGCTCGGCTCCGGCGGTGGAGCCCGAAGCCGTCCGCAAGCCGGTCGCCTTCATCGACATCCGGGAGATGACCGTGAACCTCGCCTCCGAGCCGGGTCAGGATCGCCAGCGCTTCCTCAAGTTCCGCGTCTCCCTCGAGGTGAAGGACCAGAAGACCATCGGGGACATCCAGCCGCTTCTGCCGCGGGTCGAGGACGCCTTCCAGGTCTTCGTGCGCGAGCTGCGGGCGAACGACCTCGACGGCTCGTCGGGTGTCTACCGCCTGCGCGAGGAGCTCCTGCGCCGGGTCAACATCGCCGTCTATCCCGCAAAGGTGGAGGCGGTGCTCTTCAAGGACATCGTGGTTCAGTAAGGACGGCACACGTGGCGGGCGCGGACGACGAACTCATCGAAGACGACTGGGCGGCAGCCCTCGCCGAGCAATCCGCGCCGCTGCCGGAGTCGAGCGAGAGCGAGCTCGCGGACGAGTGGGGCGCGGCTCTCGCGGAGCAGGGCGCATCGTCCAAGACCACCACCATGGCGGCCGAATGGGCCACCATGATCGACGACGGCGTCGACGAGGACAGCCCCGAACAGGCCGGCGCCGATCGCATCCTGAGCCAGGAGGAGATCGACCAGCTCGTCGGCTTCTCGCTCCATGAGCTTTCGGCCTCCGGCGCCGGAGGCATCCGCGCCATCGTCGATTCGGGCGTCATCTCGTATGAACGCCTGCCGATGCTGGAGATCATCTTCGACAGGATGATCCGGCTCCTCTCCACGAGCCTGCGCAACTTCTTCCAGGACAACGTGGAGGTGACCCTCGACAACATCACCTCCGTGCGCTTCGGCGACTATCTCAACTCGATCCCGCTGCCCGTGCAGCTCGCCGTGTTCAAGGCGGAGGGCTGGGAGAATTCGGGGCTCATCACGGTTGAGTCGAGCCTCGCCTATTCGGCCCTCGACCTGCTGCTCGGCGGCAAGCGCGGCGGCGTCGCGGCGCGCCTCGACGGGCGCCCCTTCACCACCATCGAGACGCAGCTCATCAAGCGCATGGTCGAGGTGATCCTGGCGGATGCCGAGCTCTCCTTCCAGCCGCTCTCGCCGGTCCGCTTCACGGTGGATCGCATGGAGACGAACCCGCGCTTTGCGACGATCACGCGCCCGGCCAATGCCGCGATCCTGATCGACCTCAGGCTCGACATGGAAGGGCGGGGCGGTCTTCTCCAGATCCTTCTGCCTTACGCCACCATCGAGCCGATCCGCGATCTCCTCCTCCAGAGCTTCATGGGCGAGAAGCTCGGACGCGATCCTGTCTGGGAGGAGCCTCTCGCGACCGAGATCTGGCAGGCGGACGTCGCCGTCGAGGCGGTGCTCCACGAGGTGCGCCTGCCCCTGAAGCGGGTGCTCTCCCTCCAGGTCGGCGACACTCTCATGTTCGATGCAAAGCCGACCGAGCTCGTGACGCTCCGCTGCGGCGAATGGGTGCTGACCCAGGGGCAGATCGGCCGCATCGACGAGAAGATCGCCGTCCAGGTGGTCCGGCCGCTGCGGCGCTCGCGCACCACGCTCGCGGCCTTCGAGGCCGGCTTGAACAAGCAGGATTCCTGATCCCCCATGACCCGCCTCACCCGAGCGCATGTGACGACAAGCAGGATCCCTGATCCGCCATGACCCGCAAGATGCCTCCCGAGCCGACGACCAAGGACGCCTGAGGATCCCATGAGCCCGTTCATCACCATCGCCGCAGACGTTCTCGTCGCCGTCCTCCTTGCCGCCACCATCGTGACCTCGGTGCGCCTGAGCCAGCGGATCACCCGGCTGAAGGCGGACGATGCCGCCATGCGCAAGACGATCGGCGAGCTCGTCGTCGCGACCGAGACGGCGGAACGCGCCATCGCCGGCCTTCGCACCACCTTGAGCGATTGCGACCGCACGCTCGCCGAGCGCCTGCGCACCGCCGAGCGCTACGCCGCCGATCTCGCCGGGCAGGTAGAGGCGGGCCGCGAGGTGATGGGCCGCATCGCGCAGATCGTCGAATCGACCCGCCAGGTGGCGCCGATCCGGCCTCAGCCCGTGCAGGCCCCCGAGCCGGCGAAGAGCCAGCACGGCGAGCGCCTCTCGGCGGCCGCCGCAGCTGCCCAGGCGCTCACGGAGCGCGCGGCCCGTCGCATCGAGGGTCGTGCCGCATGATGCAGCGCTTGCGTCTGATCGATGCGGTGGCGGTGGCGGCCGCCGCCCTCCTGGGCTTGAAACTGCTCGGCCTCGCGACTGGATCGTCGAGGGCGTCGGATGTCGGGCGCGTCTCGGGCTCCGAGATCGCCGCGACCGACCAGACGCGGGCCTTCGCGGATGCGCTCGCCAAGGCCCGCACGAACTACACGGTCCCGGAGGTCACGAAGACGGGATCCACCCCCAAGGGCGACGGCAAGCCCGCCGTGCCGCCCCCGGCGGCCGCCGCCGAACCGACGGATCCGACACTCTCGTCGCCGTCGCCCTCCGAGCGCGCGATCCTCGAGCGTCTTGGGGAGCGGCGGGACGAGTGGCAGCAGAAGGGGAAGGATCTGGAGCTGCGCGAGAAGCTCCTGGAGAACGCCGAGCGCAAGCTCGACGCTCGGATCAACGACCTCAAGGCTCTTGAGGACAAGACGGACACCGAAGCGACGAAGCGCGGCGACACCGAGGTCGGCGCCCTCAAGAATCTCGTCACCATGTACGAGACCATGAAGCCGAAGGAGGCCGCGCGCGTGTTCGACCGCTTGCCTCACGACGTGCTGGTGCCCGTCGTCCTTCAGATGAACCCGCGCAAGATGGCCGAGGTGCTCGCGGTCATGTCTCCCGAAGCCGCCGAGCGACTCACGGTGGCCCTTGCGAACCGGGCTCGCGGCAAGTCGGCCGAGGCAGGATCGGCGCGGCCGGGTCTGCCCGCCAACGAGCTGCCGGCGATCGAGCCGGTGGCGCGGCCGTGAGCGCCGCCGCCTTTAAGAGCCCGTTAGCCCTGACCCGTTAACCTCTCCCGACAGGTCGCGCCGTTTGGCGCGGTGTTCAGGGGTTGATGGCGTGCGCAATGCCTCGTTCCGATGGCCGCTCGTGACGGCCGGGGTGCCGCTCCGGCGTCTCGGGCTCGCGGCCGTCTGCGCGCTGATGGTGGCCTCGGCTTCCGTGTCCGGGGCCGAGGCTCGCCAGGTGGCCCTGCGCGGCGCCGAGATGAACCGCTTCGGCCGGGTCGCGCTCGAATTCGACAAGCCCACCAAGGTGAGCGCCCGTGCCGCCAACGGCGTTCTCGTCATCAGCTTCGGCGAGGCGAGCACCATCAAGACCGAGCGCCTGACGGTCGAGATGCCGGCCTATGTGTCCACAGTCCGGCACGATCCGGACGGGACGGGGATTCGGCTGGCGCTCACGCAAAATTACAAGGTCAACGTTCTGGAAGCGGGCGAGCGGGTCTTCGTGGACCTCATCCCCGAGACCTGGACCGGGCTCCTGCCGTCCCTTCCGCCCGACGTGGTCGCCGAACTCGCCCGCCGAGCGGAGGCCGCGGAGGCCAGGGCCCGGGCGGAGGCGGCCCGGCGACAGGCGGAGGTCGCCAAGCCCGTGCGAGCGCGCGTCGCCAGCCTGCCGACCCTCACCCGCGTCGTATTCGAGCCACCCGGCATCGCGCCGGTGCGCTATTCCACGAGAGGCAACGAGATCACCCTCGTCTTCGAGGGCGCCTTCACCCTCGACCGGTCGCAGATAGCAGGCCAGCTCGCGCCCGCCGTGCGGTCCATGAGCGTCGACGAGCGCCCCGAGGAGCTGACAGTCCGGATGGTTCTCGACGGGGGCTATGAGGCGAGGGGGTTTCGCGAGGACGAGGCCTTCGTGCTCGATCTCGGCAAGCCGCAGAGCGCCGCTGTGCCCCAGGTGCCGCCGGCGCCGACGATCCTGACCCCGAAGGCTCCCGAGTCCAAGGCCGACATCAAATCCGCGAAGGTCGACACGAAGCCCGCGCCCCCTGAACCCACTGCCGCTCCCGTGCGCATCCCACGGCCGCCCGAACCGCCGCCGGTCCAGGTGAGCGGCCCGGTGCAGCCGGCCGCCGCCGTGACGCAGGATGGGCTGCGGGTGACCTTCCCGTTCGCCGGTCGCGTGGCCGCCGCCGCGTTCGAACGAGCCGGGATCCTGACGCTCGCCTTCCACACGCCCGACCCCATCGTCTTCTCCGGCCTGCCTGCGGAAGCCGAGCCCTTTGCCCGCCTGCGGGACGTCACCCGCGACGGTGCCTTCGCCCTCGTCCGGTTCACCCTGCCGAAGACCCAGATGGTTCGTCTCGCGCCGCAGGAGCGCGGCTGGGTTCTGACGGTCGGGGGAGGGCACGGCCAGCCCTCCGAGCCCCTGCCGGTGAACCGCAAGGTGGACGATGCCGGCCGCACCGTGATGGCGCTGCCGCTCGCCGATGCCTCCGGCGTGCACTGGATCGAGGATGCTCAGGCCGGCGAGCGCGTGGCCGTCGTTACCTCGTTCGGCGCACCCCGCGGCACGCCCAAGGCGCACCGCTTCGTGGAGTTCACGCTCCTGCCTACGATCCACGGGGTGGCGGTCGCGGCCGTGGCGGACGATCTCGTGGTCCGTTCCGGGATCGACGGGGTCACCATATCCCGTGGCTCGGGGCTCTCCGTGTCGCTGCCCGGCGTGGAGCGCGAGGGCGAGCCCGTTCCGGTCGCCAGGATCGAACCGGTGATCCAGCGCGACGCCTGGACCGAGGCTCAGCTCGGCAGCGTGCAGGACCGCATCCGGGATCTTCTGCGCGCAGCCGCCGAGGCGCCGCGTCTGCGCCGGGGGCCGGCGCGTCTAGCGGTGGCACAGGCCTACCTCGCGAACGACATGAGCCACGAAGCCGCGAGCGTGCTCGCCTTTGCGGGCCAGGAGGATCCGCAGCTCCAGGCCGAGCGGCCCTTTCTGCTGCTGCAGGGCGTCGCCGCCCTGCGCAGCGGGCACCTTGCCGATGCGCGGCGCATCCTTGGCGCCGGGCTGCTGGCGGAGGATCCAGAGGGCATCCTCTGGCGCGCCTCGCTCGATGCGCAGCAAAAGCGCTGGCCGCAGGCGCTCACCGGGTTTCGCCGGGCGGCCGCGGCGCTCGATTCCTATCCCGAGAGCCTGCAGGGGCCGCTGCGGCTCCAGGCCGCCCGAGCCGCCATCGAGATGCGCGATTTCGTCTACGCGGACCGGGAACTCTCGACCGCTGGGCCCATGCTCTCGCCGCCAGGGCGCGACGAGGCGCAGCTCCTGCGCGCCCGTCTGGACGAGGCTCTTGGCCGGCCGGAGGTCGCGCTCGATACCTACCGGCTCCTAGCCCAGGAGGCCGAGCGTCCCGTGGCGGCGCAGGCAACGCTCCACCTCGTCGACCTTGGCCTTGTCCAGGGTGGCTTGAAGCGGCCCGAGGCAATCCCGCTCCTGGAGACGCTCTCCGTCGTCTGGCGCGGCGGCGACGTGGAGGTAGCGGCACTCGGACGCCTTGGGCGCCTTTATGCGGAGACCGGCCGCTGGCGCGAGGCCTTCACGGTCGCGCGACGGGCAAACCAGATGTTCGCCGATCACGAGGTCACGCGCGCCCTGCACGACGACACCGCGCGCCTGTTCGAGGACCTGTTCCTCTCGGGCAAGGGCGACACGCTCTCCCGGGTGGATTCCCTCGCGCTGTACTTCGACTTCAAGGAATTCACCCCGATCGGCCGTCGCGGGGACGAGATCGTGCGCCGCCTCTCGGACCGGCTCGTGGAGCTCGACTTGCTCGATCAGGCCGGTGCGCTCCTGCAGCATCAGGTGGATCAACGGCTGTTCGGGGCGGCCCGGGCCACGGTGGCGGCGCGGCTCGCCACGGTGCGGCTCATGGACGGCAAGCCCGCGCTGGCGCTCCAGGCCCTGCGCAGCACGCGCCTGCCCGAGTTGCCGCTCTCCGTGAACCGCGCGCGGCTCCTCCTCGAGGCGCGGGCTCTCTCCGACCTGTCGCGCACGGATCTCGCGCTCGAGGTGCTGCAGGGTGAGACCGGGCCCGAGATCGACCGCCTGCGCGCGGACGTCCTGTGGAGCGGCCGCCGCTGGCGCGAGGCCGGCGAAGCACACGAGACGATCGTCGGCACCCGCTGGCAGGGAACGGGCGCCCTCGGCGACCGGGAGCGTACGGACGTGCTGCGGGCGGCAATCGCCTACTCGCTGGCCGACGATGTCCTCTCGCTCGACCGCGTACGGTCCAAATTCGCGTCCAAGATGGCGGATTCCGCCGATGCCCGCACCTTCGCCTTCCTGACGCAGCCGAACGTGGCCTCCACCCGCGCGTTCCGCGACCTCGCGCGGCGGGTCACCAGCGCGGACACCCTCGCGGATTTCCTGAGCGAGTACCGCAAGCGCTATCCGGACGCGGCCGCCGCCGAGCGCCCGCGCACTCCCCCGGCGCCCGCGAGCCCGGAACCGCAGACCCCCGCCGCGCCGGGCTCGACTGCGCAAGCCCCCGCGACGCCCGCGCCGCGCTCCTGATCGCCATCGGCATCGTTGCTTGAAAGGCCCGGCGATCGTGGTCCGGCGGTGCTCCTGCTCGCCCGTCAGGACCCGTAGCTCTGAACGAGCGAGCCTGCGACGAGAGTCCAGCCGTCCACCAGGACGAAAAAGATCAGCTTGAAGGGCAAGGACACCGTGACCGGCGGCAGCATCATCATGCCGACCGACATGAGGATCGAGGCCACCACGAGATCGATGATCAGGAACGGCACGAAGAGCAGGAACCCGATCTCGAAGGCGCGCCGCAATTCGGAGATCATGAAGGCGGGGGTGAGGACGTGCAGGCCCACCTCCTCCGGTCGCTGCGGCCGTGGGTCCCGCGACATGTCCATGAAGAGGGCGAGGTCCTTCTCGCGCACATGGCGCAGCATGAAGGTCTTGATCGGAGCGGCCGCCCGGTCGAACGCCTGGGCCGGCTGAATCTGCCCGGCGATGAGGGGCTCGATTCCCGCGGCGTAGGATTCGCGCAGGGTCGGCGCCATCACGAAGGCGGTGAGGAAGAGCGCGAGGCTCACGATCACGCCGTTGGGCGGCGCCGTCTGCGTGCCGATCGCGGAGCGCAGGAGCGACAGCACCACGACGATCCGGGTGAACGACGTCACCATGACGAGAATGGAGGGCGCGAGCGCCAGCACCGTGACCAGCGCGACGAGCTGAAGCGCGCGTTCGGAGACGCCGCCGCCCGCACCGAGGTCGAGGGTCAGGGTCTGCGCGGAGGCGGCCGTGGCGCCGCACAGGCATGCGGCTACCGCAAGCGCGATGCGCCAAGACGCGAGCATGGTGATGATTCGCCCCCAAAGGCTTGTTTTCGCGACCGTGCGGCGCACGCGGGCCAGGCGCAAGGCCGGGGTAGACGGTGCGACGCTACGGCCGCGTCGCGTCCCGTCCCGTCATTGCGTGTCCAATGCGGCGAGGCAGGACGTCGAGCCCGGGCGAGGCGACCCGGGCTCAGGCCTCATGATCAGCTCTTGTCGCCGCCCGGGCGTCCAAGGAGCCGCGCGAATTCCGCCTCGATCTCCTCGACGGAGAACGGGTCGTCCACGACTCGCGGCGAAGCCGACGGGGTGATCGGTGACGGCGGCGTCGCAGGCTCGGGCGTGCGGTTAGATGCCGGGGCCGTGGGCGCAGCGGGCCCGTTCGGCAACGGCGACGCAGCGGGGGGCACGAAGCGCGGGGGCTCGGGTGCCGGGCGCGGCGCCTCGGCGGCAGGGCGGGCCGGCTCGGGCATCGGCCGCGGCGGCTCCGGCATGCGGATGGCGGGCGGCTGGGTCGGGCCGCTGGCCGCGCGGGGCTCTTCTGACGGCTCGAGGAGATCCTCCGCCTCGTCATCGTCCTCGTCGCGCTCCGGGCCCGGCACCGATGTCGGCGTGGAGCTCACCACGGCGCCCGGAGGGATCGGCGGAACAGGGAGAGCACCCGAAGGAGGCGCCACCGGTGAGACCGGGGGAGCCCCGGAGGTGGGGGCTGCCGCCGGATTCGGAGCGGGCGTTGGAGCGGGGGCGGGACGCGCCGGCGCAGCGTTCGGGCGGCGCAGGGCCTCCTCGAGCTGCTTGGCCATATCCGACAGAAGGGCTGCATCGGGCGACCGCGTTTCGGCCGGAACGGGAGGAGCGGGTGGGACCGCAGGGGCGGGGCGGGGCGGCTGGAACGCCGGGGCCGGGCCTGAGGAGGGCGCGGGGACCGGCGCAGGCGTCGGTGCCGACGCGGGGATCGGCGCAGGGATCGGCGCAGGTGCCGGGATCGGGGCTGGGCGGGGCGGTTGCGCGGGCGCGGCTGCGACGGGGGTCGGGCGGGGCTCCTGGCGCGGCTCGACCCGCGGCTCGGGGCGAAGGAACGGCGGCGGCTCCACGGGACCTGGGCGAAGGGGCGGCGCCTGAGGAGCCGGTGCTGGAGGCGTCGGCATCGCGGGAGCCGGACGCGGCGGCACGGGCATCGCGGCCTGCGGGGCCAGGGTGACGGCGTCCGGCTTCAGGGCCGGCTCGGGCCGAGCGGATGCCGGCGTGCTTGCCGTCATGACCGGCGCAAGCTCCTCGTCGGCGTCCGACGAGCCGGGCCCTGCGCTCTCTGGAGGTCGGCTCGCCAGGGCGCCAAGGCGCGCTGCGAGTTGCGCCTCGATGGACGGGCGGCCGTTGGACGGCTCGATCTGAGGCCGCGCGGGCTCCGCCGGGCGCTCGAAGGCGGGCTCGGTCCGCTCAACGACCGTGTCGGTGGCCGAGGCCGGAAGGCGGGCGCCGGGCACCCGGACGATGTTGGTCTCGATCACCACATCGTTGGGGCCGCCGATCAGGAGCAGGTGCTCCACATTGTCCCGCCGGAGCAGAATGAGCTGCCGCTGCCGGTCCAGATCGTAGATGTCCACGATCCCAAGGCGGGGCTGCCGTGCGCGGCCGCGATCCTGGCCAGGCAGCATGAGCCGCCCGCCGGTCAGGCGGCGCAGGACGACGCCAAACAGGGCGACGAGCACGAGGATGATGACGAAGGCGATGACGTATTGGGCCGCCTGCGACGCTTCGATACCGAATCGGGACAACACTATGAACTCTCGGCGCTGGTGGACGCGAAAAGAGGCCGCACCTCTTACCCGCTTGTAACACGTTGGCGCCCGGTGGGGACAACGGGGTTAATGAATGGTTAACGGCGTTTATGAGACGAGGCCCCAAACCACAAGGGGTTGGGGAGTAGTCGTTCGCCATCATATTCCCGAGCCGTTTCTCGGGCAGAGACAGGCTTTTGCGAACCGGCGCTGTGCCCCAAGCTTGTCTCTGTCGTGGACCAGGAAGAGGCCGCTACGATCGCTGCGGCGCTCGATAGGTGGACGTCCCGCGGCTACGCGCAGGGCAGAGCGACGGAGCACCAGCGTCTCTTGTCTACGCCAAGCTCAGCTGCCAGCAAGCCGCCGCTTGGGAGATTTCGATGAAACGTGCACTTGCCTGCCTGCTGATTGGCATAGGCTTTTCTACTGCTGCCGATGCTCAGACCTTTTGCCGAGTTGAACCGTTTAGATTTATGCACGGCGACACCTTCGACGTTAAGATGAACGTTGTTGTCGACACGGTCATAAGTTATGAGGCGCCTGTAAACCCTCAACCTGTTCAGTTCTGCAGCTTTGACATCAGGTCGGGAGCTGCCGTTTACAAACCTATTGAGATTGTAAAAAAGCCGTTGCTGGGTGTAGCGAATGTGCCTCTGAACTACCGCGTGACCTATCGATGAAAGAAGATCGGGGCTGACACCTTTTCGATCAGGTTCTATTCTGCCGACAGAACTAACAACGCGAAAGAAAGCGTCAGCAACGTCTTTGTCGAGGTGGTATCTGCGCCATTCTAGTGAAGCGGCCAATTTGAATCGTGCACTCCCGGTAGCGTGGCACTGAAACAGGCACTGCTTGCGCCTGCCATATTGTCATGGAGAAACGGCGGTGTGGCCTCCTTGGCTCCGTACAGAGGAGGGCAACGGAGCGCCCCGGCCTACGGCAACTCTGACCTATGCCTGAGAACCCGCTGATCGCGCACTACCGGCGGACTGAGGCCGAAAGTGAGTCCGTGCACGTGCGGGCGATATCAAATGACGGCAGCCAAGTCGAAATGAGTATCGACCAGTATGTGGCCTGGGCTGTGTCCAACCCGGTGCCGGTTGATCTTCTCGGCGCCGGGGCACGTCTCGTGTCAGATGATCTGACCAATCGTGCGAATGAGTTCGGGAGAGAGGAGCATCATCACAGCGAATGCGACAAGCAGGCCTTCCGCGATCCATAACGTTCGTTGGCTTAGTGCCAGTGCGAGTGCGGTTAGACCCACGAAGAACGAGTTCACATGAACGTAGTCCTGAGACAGGATGAGGACGAAAGCTGCGAAGGCGTAGAGGAATGCACGAGTGAGCTTTAGTACCGGAATGCGGATTTTGCGGAATGTAGGCTCAAATTCTTCCCAAGTGAGGTCTTTTTCCATCGTTCTTGCTCTGCGGGATCGATTAGTGCCGAGTACCAGCCGGACATTGAGAATTCAACAACGGTTGGGTGCGAAATTCGGCCGCGAGTTTGCTCGCGGGCCAGCAACGCGCGGACTCGATCACGGCCTCGACACATCAGACACAACCCGTCCGGCACAGTCGCTTAGCGCTCCGAGCGGGAACGACCTTCAACGTTTCCGAGCACTTGGCGTTGACGAGTGGCCAACGGCGTTTTAGGGGCGGGGCTACTCATGGCGCAAGATCCTGGCGCCGCGTAGACATATGCCATGTACTGCTGGGCTTCCGCGCTCTGCGGCTTGCGGGCGGGCGGCTCGCGTGAGAGCTTCCGAACCGTCTCGAGCCGGTCAGCCGCCGGCGCGGTGCGTCAGGAGCCAGGGGGCGGATCCGCCCTCGGGCAGCAGCATGCCGTACCGGCGCTGCGCAGATGCGACCCGCTCCTGCAACTCTCCCCCCTGAAGGAGGCGCCGTAGGGCTGCCTCATCCTCCACGATCATGCATTGCTGCGGGGCAAGCGCCTTGAGCTCGCCCGCGAGACCGCCCGTACCCGGATGAGTGACGACGAACGCTCCTGCGGCAAGAGCCTCGTGGGCCGTGAAGCAGAACGTCTCGTGACAGATGGACCAGCTGATCACCACATCGATACGCGCCTCGGCGATGGCCTGGACCATCCCGTGTCGGTTCCTCGGCCCCACGAGAACGGGCACGTTGCGAACGGCCGGGGGAAGCGGGGCGCCATGCTCGGATCCCAACTGGAAGAACGCGTAGCGACGGTCCTGGGCCAACGTCGTCGCGAGATCCTCGAAGACCGACCAGCCCTTCAGGCGCGCCCGCGCACCCACATGGGCCACGCGGATCGGAGCGCCGCTCGGAGGGGAGGCGGCAGTCTCGGCCGAGTGGAGAAGCCGTGCGATCGGCACGGCGGCCGTCTCGACGTCATCGAGGGGCATCTTGCTCTTGAGGAAGCTCAGGGCGCGGGTAGAGGGGGCGAGAACGACAGGTTTCGCTTTCGCGAAGAAGACCTGGATCCGCGACAGATGCTGCATCCGCTCCGGCCCGTAGCAGCATGTCAGGCAGGCCGCCGAGGTCGGAGGCGGCCCACCGCAGAAAGCTTCGTCATTGCGCAGAAGGGCGTAGCCCGGGCACAGCGTGAAGTAGTCATGGGCCCAGACGATGGGATGGCGAAGGCCAAAGGCCTCGAAGAGATCGAGCAGGCGTTCCGGTACATGCCCCATTAGGTGGTGCACAATGCCTTCCACCCGCGGCCCCCCTTGCCGAAGTGCCGTGGCGAGGGGGATGAGGTCGGCGACGGACGCTGCGCCGAGCGCCTCGCCGTCGAGGCGCAAGATCACCTGAAACCGGTCGGCCGGCTGATCGTCGGCGAGCATCGGCAGAGGGACAGCGGGGCTGAGATGCAGGTAGCTCCAGCCGGCCTGGCCAAGAAGCCTTTGCTCGTCCCCCACCACATTCTGGACGCCCCCGCCGAGAACGGTTGCGTAGTCGTCGTGGCTCAGCGAGATGACGAGGCCGGAGCCCTCGGCGGTTTCCGCGAGGGTCTCTGCCAGCGATGCCAGATCAGCCCGTGGATGCGATTGAGCATGGAGCCGCCATTCCGCCGCGCGGTCCCGCAATGACGGCAGGCGCGGGGTGGGCTTTTCCTCCGTGTCCGCTGGTTCGACCCTCGACTGACCCATGACGCTGCCCCTCAGCGCCGCGGCCGCGCCCAGCCGGCCACCAGGCGACATCCACCTGGAATTGCGGCGCGAAGCGATCGCAAGCGAACCGCCAGCGAGCGAAGCGGGGCTGTGACGCGCCAGGATGTGCTCGCCTGAAGCACGGCGATGCGATGGTCGCTCTCGCCAAGGCGGGCGACGACCGCCGCAAGCTGGGCTTCGGTGACGGCGAGGCGCCCCTGCGTCTCCTTCAGCCGGACGCTGGTACCGATGAGCATGCCCTCTCGTTCAAGCAATTGCGCCTCTGCAGATACGGTGGCGCGCTTGGCTTCCTCCAAGGAGGCTTCGGCCTCGGCACGATGTGCGTCCAAAGCGGCGAGCACTCTCAGCAACGCCCCTGATGAAGCAGCGAGCTCTGCTTCAAGCGCACGGACACGAAGTGCCTGAAGCCGGTTGTCAAGCTGGTCCGGAGCTGCCCTGTCGGGCGGGGATCGTTCCCATCGCTCGTTGAGAGGTCTCATGATCACCCTGGGCGGTCCGCTCCAGGCGGCGCAATGGTATACCGAACCAGTTTAGGCCAGATTTTCAACGTCGCCGCAATGCTGAAACGGGCATCTGCCGGCACCAGATTCCTCCGCCTCCGGCATCTCGGGCCCGTTCCGTCGTGCGGGTCTTAACCGCTCCTTAACCATAAGCCCGGCAGAAATTGCCGCGTTAGCAGCGGAGTCCTGCCGTGGCCGTGTCCGATCTTCCTCTCGTCGCCATGCTGAAGACGCGCATGCACTGGCATCAGTCGCGTCAGAAGGTGCTGGCGGAGAACGTCTCGAACGCCGACACGCCGGGCTTCAAGCCTCGCGACATGAAAGCGCCGGTCTTCCGTCCCGGCGGTGCCGTGGCGGGCGGCTCGGTCGGGATCCAGAGGACCGCAGCCGGGCACCTTGGCGGCACCGATGGCCGGCGGGCGGAGGAGGAGGGGCCGGCGCGGCGCTTCGAGACCACGCCGAGCGGCAATGCGGTGAACCTGGAGGACGAGATGATGAAGGTCTCGCAGAACCAGGCGGACTTCCAGCTGGCCACCTCGCTCTACCAAAAGAGCCTGCAGATGCTGCGCCTCGCCGCGGGCCGGAGGTAAACCATGGATTTTCTCAAGACGCTCTCCGTCGCGGCTTCGGGGCTCAAGGCCCAATCGGGCCGCATGCGGGTCATCGCCGAGAATATCGCGAACGCCGATTCCACGGGCGAGCGCCCCGGCGCCGACCCCTACCGCCGCAAGGTCGCGACCTTCAGCCGGCGCTTCGACCGCGAGCTCGAGGCCAATGTGGTGGAGCTCGGCCGCGTGCGCGCGGACCGGAGCGATTTCAAGGTCAAGTACGAGCCCGGCAACCCTGCGGCGGACGAGCGCGGCGAGGTGAAGCTGCCGAACGTGAACAACCTCGTGGAGAGCATGGACATGCGCGAGGCGCAGCGCTCCTACGAAGCGAACCTGAACCTCATCGCGGCCACGCGGCGCATGATCTCCCGCACCCTCGAGATCTTGCGCTGACCCGCGATCCCATCCGTCCTGACTGCCCAGGAGAGAGCCCATGACCACGAACGCCTTTGCGGCCGGCGCGTATTCCGCGATCCAGAGCCTGGGGGGAGCCGCCGCGGCGCGCAAGCCTGCCGGCATCGGGGGAGGGGACTTCTCGGCGCTCCTGCGCGGCGCCTTCGAGCATGTGGCGGAGACCGGCAAGGCCGCCGACACGCAGGCCATGGCGGTGGCCACCGGCAAGGCCGACGTGGTGGACGTGGTGACGGCGGTGGCGGAGAGCGAGGCGGCCATCGAGACCCTGGTCGCCGTCCGCGACCGGGTGATTGCCGCCTACGAGGACATCATGCGGATGCCGATCTGATGAACAGCGTCACGCAAAGGGGCATCAACCCATGACCGGCGCCCTCATCCTCGACATCGCCCGCGATGGGATCGTCACCTTCCTCAAGGTCGCCGGCCCCCTCATGGTGATCGCCCTGGTCGTGGGTCTGGTGGTCTCGCTCTTCCAGGCGCTGACACAAATCCAGGAGCAGACCCTCATCTATGTGCCGAAGATCCTGGCGGTCTTCATCGCCATGCTCCTGATGCTGCCGTTCATGGGCGACGCCATGGCGGGCTACATGACGCGCATCGCCGCGCGCATCGCCTCCGGGGGTTGAGCCCGTGGCCTCGCGGGGCGGCATCGTGACTCCCAGGCCATCGCAGGCAGGGGCTCTGCGGACTGCTAGGATGCCGGTGATTCTCGCCCGGCCCAGCATCGATGTTCGCCCGTCCCCTTACGGAACCCGCCAAGGCCTCAATGATGCCCCCCCGGCTCGTCGCCGGGCGCGCGGCGCATGGGCGGGCCTGAATGTTCACCGTCCCGATACCGGAGCTCGCCACAGCCTATATGCTGACCTTCGCCCGGGTCGGCACCTTGGTGATGCTCATGCCAGGCATCGGGGAGCAGTTCATCACGCCGCGGGCGCGCCTGTCCTTCGCGCTCCTTCTCACCTTGGTGCTCTTTCCCCTGACGCGGACGCTCCTGCCCCAGGGCGGGGCCCCGGCTGCGGTCATCGGCGTGCTGATCGGGGAGATCGCCATCGGGCTCCTGATCGGCCTTGCGATCCGCATGATCGTCGGCGCGCTGCAGACCGCGGGATCGCTCGTGGCGCAACAGCTCGGGCTTGCCTTCGCCATGTCGGTGGACCCGACCATGGGCGGCCAGCAGGCCTCCATCGGCAACCTGCTGACGCTGCTCGGGATCACGCTCATCTTCGCGGCGGATCTGCATCACCTCGCCATCGTGGGGATCCGGGATTCCTATGCCCTGCTGCCCCCGGTGGGCGTGCCGGCCCCGGGCGACGCGGCGACGCTCGCCATCAGGGCCATCGGCCAGGGTTTCGCGTTGGCCGTCCAGATCGCCGCGCCCTTCATCGCCTTCGCAATCCTGTTCAATCTGGGGCTCGGCGTCCTGGCGCGCCTCATGCCCCAGCTCCAGGTGTTCTTCCTTGCCATGCCGGCGACGATTCTCATCGGCATGCTCGTCCTGCTGGCCTCGGTCGGCGTGATGATGGGCGTGTTCATCGAGGATCTCGGCGGCTTCCTGCGGTCCTTCGTGCGCGGATGAGGCATGGCTCAGCCCCCACCCGTCCGGAGCCAAGCCCCATGAGCGCATTCGCTTGCGCGCGGATGAGGCGTCGTCGGTGCGGGAACGCCCACCGTTTCGCTCCGGTCCCGGCCGGTCGTCGTCCGACCGAGGTGACGCATGGCTGAGACGACGGAGGACGACGATCGCACCGAAGAACCGACGCAGCGAAAGCTGGACGAAGCGATCAACCGCGGCGACGTGGCGAAAAGCCAGGAGATCAACACGCTTTTCGTGCTGGCGGGCTTCACCCTCGCCCTGATGCTCGTCTCGGGGAGCATCGTGCAGAACCTCACCTTCGATCTGCGCGGGTTCCTGATGAACGCCCATCAGGTTCCCTCGGATGGCGCCGCCTTTACGGCGGTCGGCCGGCAGGCCCTGTGGGCGGCGCTCGCGGCCGCGGGATTGCCCGCCGCGATCGTTGCCGTCGCGGCGCTTCTCGGCGGCGGGCTCCAGCACCGGCCGCTCTGGACCTTCACTCCGCTGAAGCCGCAGTTCAATCGCATCTCGCCCATGAGCGGCGCCAAGCGGCTTTTCGGCAAGGAGGCCTTCGTCCAGTTCCTCAAGGGTCTCATCAAGCTCGGCATCGTGGGCTCGGTGGCGGGCACCGTCCTGTGGAACGAGCGGGACCGCCTGGAGAGCCTCGCCCGGGTCGAGCCGGTGGGCCTGCTGCCGGCGCTCCTCGCGCTTTGCCTCAAGCTCCTCATGGGCATTCTGGCCATCTTCGCCTTCCTGGCGATCGGCGACGCGGTCTATCAGCGCCTCACCTGGATGAAGCGCCAGCGCATGTCGAAGAAGGAGCTCAAGGACGAGTACAAGAACACCGAGGGCAACCCCGAGGTGAAGGCGAAGCTGAAGCAGCTCCGGGCCGCGCGGGTCAGCAAGCGGATGATGGCGGCGGTGCCGACCGCGACCGTGGTCGTCACCAACCCGACCCATTACGCTGTCGCCCTGCGGTACGAGCGCGGCATGGCCGCCCCTGTCTGCGTGGCGAAGGGGGTGGACAGCCTCGCGCTCAAGATCCGCGAGGTCGCCCGGGCCCACGGCGTCACCGTGATGGAGAACCCGCCGCTCGCTCGGGCCCTCCACGCCACGGTTCAGATCGACCAAGAAATTCCGGTGGAGCACTACAAGGCGGTCGCCGAAGTGATCGGCGCCATCTTGCGGCTCCGGCGGCGTCAGGCATAACCCTATCCCCTGGAGCGGTGCGAATGTTCGGGAGCGACGGGGGCGCGAGGCAAAACCCCATCCTCTGGAGGATCGCCGGCTCCCCGGGGCGAATGTGGCGCGATTCATAATCCGATGTCCGAAGGGTCGCGGACTGTCCTGGGCGAATGGACACCCGGCACACCCCTATCCCTGGAGGGTGCTGGATCGTGAAGGCCGGGCAGGGTCGCCGGACCCGATCCCCTGGGCGATGTCGGTTTTCCTTGGCCAAACCGGGCGGGCCGCCTAACCCTGTCCATCGGAGGATGTTGGATTTTCATGGCTGAACAGGGGGACATGCCGGCGGGTGCACCGATCGACCGGTCGGAACGGCCGGGCCATATGGGCCTGGTGCTTCTGCTGGCCGCGGTGCTCGTGGGCGCGATCATCGGCCTGCGCTTCCTCGGCACCGAGCAGGCCCAGCCGCTCATCCTCGGCCTCCTCGCCTTCTTTGCCATGGCGGGCGTGTTCTTCCTCTTCGCGGCGGCGGTCGGCGTCATCCAGTTCGCCGGGCAGGGTGCCCGGAACGACGTCACCAAGCTCCTCGCCGACACGGCCGGGGAAGGGCTCGCGGTCGTGGACGACGACGGCCGCGTCATCTACGCGAACGACGCCTACGTGACCCTGGCCGGCTCGGCGAGCGGGGACGTGCGCACCGTGGAGCGCCTTTTCACAGGGGCCCCCGAGGTCTCCGAGGCGATCTACCGCCTCGCCCAGGCCGCCCGGGAGAACCGGACCGGCGCCGAGGAAATCCGCCTCTCGCCCTCCCTCAACGGGCTGCAGGAATTCGGCTGGTACCGGGTGCGCGTGCGGCCCCTGCCGCGGCCAGGCGGCCGCCAGGCGGCGCTCTGGACCGTG
This sequence comes from Microvirga sp., assembly GCA_036562855.1. Lineage (GTDB taxonomy): Bacteria > Pseudomonadota > Alphaproteobacteria > Rhizobiales > Beijerinckiaceae > Microvirga. The sequence continues at coordinate 87,857 of DATCJK010000039.1, read as the reverse complement.
GCGGACGTGACCCACGAGCGGGAGCGCCAGGAGAACGTCTTCCAGGAGCTCCAGCACGCGATCGACTATCTCGACCACGCGCCGGCAGGCTTCCTCTCCGTCGATCCGGATGGATCCATCGTCTACCTCAACGCCACGCTCGCCACCTGGCTCGATTACGACCTCGCCCAGGTGGGCTCCGGAGGGCTCACCCTCTCCGATGTGGTGCCCCGGAACGTGGTCGCCATGATGACCTCGTTCTCCGGCGAGCCCGGCGATGTGAGGACCCAGACCTTCGATCTCGACCTCAGGCGCCGGAACGGCCAGTTTCTGCCGGTTCGCCTCTATCACCGGGTGGCCTTCGGCATCGATGGGCGTCCCGGGCCCTCCCGCACCCTGGTGCTCAACCGCTCTCCCGGCCTCGACGTGGACGAGGGGCAGCGGGCCGCGGAAGTGCGCTTCGCACGCTTCTTCAACAACACGCCGGTGGCGATTGCGACCCTCAACCGCTTCGGCCGGGTGATCCAATCCAACGCGCCGTTCACGCGCCTCTTCGGCACCCTGCCGCGCACGGGCGAAGGCGGGGAGGGGCCTGCCATCCTCGCCGCCTTCCGGGATGTGGACCGGGTCCAGCTCGAGACGGCTTTGCGGGCGGCGGCCGAGAGCCCGAGCGACATCCAGCCCCTGGAGTTGCACGTGGCCGGCGCGACGGACCGCTCGGTCCGGGTCTGGATCACGCCCGTGAGCGATGCGGACGGGGAGAGCGAGGCCGCGATCCTCTACGCCCTCGACACGACGGACCTGCGCCTCGTTCAGGAGCAGCTCGCCCAATCGCAGAAGATGAACGCGGTCGGCCAGCTCGCGGGCGGCGTGGCGCACGATTTCAACAACGTGCTCCAGGCGATCATCGGCTACAGCGACCTCCTGCTCGCTAACCACCGGCCGACGGACCCGTCCTTCCAGGACATCATGCAGATCAAGCAGAACGCGAACCGGGCCGCGAGCCTCGTGCGCCAGCTGCTCGCCTTCTCGCGCCGCCAGACCCTGCGCCCGGAAGTCCTCAACCTCATCGACCGCCTCTCCGACCTGTCGCTGCTCCTGAAGCGCCTGCTCGGCGAGCGGGTGGAGCTCGACCTCAGCCACGGCCGCGACCTGTGGGTGGTGAAGGCCGACGTGAACCAGTTCGAGCAGGTGGTCGTGAACCTCGCGGTGAATGCCCGCGACGCCATGCCGAATGGGGGGCGATTGGCGATCCGCACCGCCAACGTGCCGAGCGCCGAGGCCGCAAGGCTCAGCGTCAGCGGCATGCCGGCCGCCGACTACGTGGTGGTCGAGGTGTCCGACACGGGCACCGGCATGACGCCGGAGATCGTGGAGAAGATCTTCGAACCGTTCTTCACCACCAAGGAAGTCGGCAAGGGCACGGGCCTTGGGCTCTCCACGGTCTTCGGCATCGTCAAGCAATCGGGCGGCTATATCGACGTGGATTCAGCCCCCGGCCGCGGCACCACGTTCCGGATCTATCTGCCGCGCCATATACCCGAATTCGAGGAGGTGCCGGAAGCACCGGTCGAGGGGCCGAAGAAGCCGGCCGCGGACCTCACCGGCCAGGGGACCATCCTCCTCGTGGAGGACGAGGACCCGGTCCGGGCCGTGAATGCCCGGGCGCTCTCCGCCCGTGGCTACACGGTGCTCGAAGCGGCGTCCGGCGTCGAGGCGCTGCAGATCATCGAGGAGAGGGGCAGCCCGGTCGATCTCGTCGTGTCGGACGTGGTCATGCCGGAGATGGACGGCCCGACCCTCCTTGGCGAATTGCGCAAGCTCTACCCAGACCTGAAGGTGATTTTCGTCTCCGGCTATGCCGAGGACGCGTTCAAGAAGAACCTGCCCGAGGGCGAGGAATTCAACTTCCTGCCCAAGCCCTTCAGCCTGCGCCAGCTGGTCGAGACCGTGAAGCAGGTCATCGCGTCGTAAATGCCTGATCTAACAACAGTTTAGCCCTGCGACCTTCGGTCGTCGCGGGGCTGTGGAAAACTGGTTCATGAGAACGGACAAGGAACTTGCATTTGAGAACAAAAAGAGTACATAGATCACCTCAACGCCTGCGTTGAGACTCAAGTGCCCCCCGTGCCATAAGGACCCCTGGTCATGTCTCAGTCCTCCCTGCGACTGGTGGAAAGCTCAATGGATAAAGATAAGACAAAAGCCCTCGACGCGGCGCTCTCTCAAATCGAGCGTGCGTTCGGCAAGGGCTCCATCATGCGGTTGGGCAAGAGCCAGAAGCCCATGGAGATCGAGACGATCTCGACCGGCTCGCTGGGCCTCGACATCGCCCTCGGCGTCGGCGGTCTGCCCCGCGGCCGCATCATCGAGATCTACGGCCCAGAATCCTCCGGTAAGACCACGCTCGCCCTCCACACGGTGGCCGAGGCCCAGAAGAAGGGCGGCGTCTGCGCCTTCGTGGATGCGGAACACGCGCTCGACCCGATCTATGCCCGCAAGCTCGGCGTCAACCTCGACGACCTCCTGATCTCGCAGCCCGACACGGGCGAGCAGGCTCTGGAGATCGCCGACACCCTGGTGCGCTCCGGCGCGATCGACGTCCTCGTCATCGACTCGGTGGCGGCCCTGACGCCGAAGGCCGAGCTCGACGGCGAGATGGGCGACGTGCAGCCCGGCCTCCAGGCCCGTCTCATGAGCCAGGCCCTGCGCAAGCTCACGGGTTCGATCTCCCGGTCGAACACCATGGTGATCTTCATCAACCAGATCCGCATGAAGATCGGCGTCATGTACGGCTCGCCGGAGACCACGACGGGCGGCAACGCCCTCAAGTTCTACGCCTCCGTGCGCCTCGACATCCGCCGCGTCTCCACCCTCAAGGAGCGTGACGACGCCATCGGCAACAACGTCCGCGTCAAGGTGGTGAAGAACAAGGTCGCCCCGCCCTTCAAGCAGGTCGAGTTCGACATCATGTTCGGCGAGGGCATCTCCAAGGTGGGCGAGCTCATCGATCTTGGCGTGAAGGCCGGCATCGTCGAGAAGTCCGGTGCCTGGTTCTCCTACGACAGCCAGCGCCTCGGCCAGGGCCGCGAGAACTCCAAGCAGTTCCTGCGGGACAATGCGGAGCTCGCCAACAAGATCGAGACCTCGCTCCGCCAGAACGCCGGCATGCTCGCCGACCGCATCCTGGATGAGGCGACGCCGACCGCCGACGACCTCGACGAGGGGACCGCCGAATAAGCCTTCGCTCTCCTTCAAGGGCAAAGAGAGGCCGTCGCGAGAGATCGCGGCGGCCTTTTTTCATGGCGCGGGGGAGGCTTATCCACTTAAGGGGAGCAAACGAAAGCCAGGACCCGTTCCGAAACGCCCACGGCCGCAGCCGGCGGCGCCCTGCGCCAAGCTCGGCCCGCCTCATCGGCCCACGAACGGAAAAACGTCGCCTCGACAGCGGGTTTCCCCCCGACTAAAACCGCTGCAATCACCATCCTGCGGGCCTTGACCGCCCGCCGAGCCCGAGCTTTGGAACCCATGAGCGGCGTCAACGACATCCGGTCGACCTTCCTCGACTACTTTGCCAAGAACGGCCACGAGGCCGTGGCCTCGAGCCCGCTCGTGCCGCGCAACGACCCGACGCTCATGTTCACGAATGCCGGCATGGTGCAGTTCAAGAACGTGTTCACCGGGGTCGAGAAGCGCCCCTACAGCCGGGCCGCGACCGCCCAGAAATGCGTGCGCGCCGGCGGCAAGCACAACGATCTCGACAATGTCGGCTACACGGCCCGCCACCACACCTTCTTCGAAATGCTGGGGAATTTCTCCTTCGGAGACTACTTCAAGGCCGAGGCGATCGAGCTCGCCTGGAACCTGATCACCAAGGAGTTCAATCTTTCCAAGGAGCGCCTTCTCGTCACCGTCTACCACACGGACGACGAGGCGGCGGAGCTGTGGAAGAAGATCGCCGGCTTCTCCGATTCCAAGATCATCCGCATCCCGACCTCCGACAATTTCTGGCAGATGGGCGATACGGGCCCCTGCGGACCCTGCTCGGAAATCTTCATCGACCAGGGCGACAAGCTCCAGGGTGGGCCCCCCGGCTCCCCCGATGAGGACGGCGACCGGTTCCTGGAGTTCTGGAACCTCGTCTTCATGCAGTTCGAGCAGATCGAGCCCGGCAACCGCATCCCGCTGCCCAAGCCGTCCATCGACACCGGCATGGGCCTTGAGCGCATCTCCGCCGTGCTCCAGGGCGTGCACTCGAACTACGACACGGACCTTTTCCGCACCCTCATCGACGCGGTGGCCCATGCGACCGGCGTCGCGCCCGAGGGGGACCGCAAGGTGTCGCACCGGGTGATCGCCGATCACCTGCGGGCCTCGTCCTTCCTCGTAGCCGACGGGGTGCTGCCCTCGAACGAGGGCCGCGGCTACGTGCTCCGCCGCATCATGCGCCGCGCCATGCGCCATGCGCAGCTCCTGGGCTCGCGCGATCCGATCATGTACCGGCTGGTGCCCGCGCTCGTGCGCGAGATGGGCCAGGCCTATCCGGAGCTGGTCCGGGCCGAGGCGCTCATCACCGAGACCCTGAAGCTCGAAGAGACCCGCTTCCGCAAGACGTTGGAGCGCGGCCTCTCGATCCTCGACGAGGAGACCCGCAGCCTCACGCAGGGCCAGAAGCTCTCGGGCGACACCGCCTTCACCCTCTACGACACCTTCGGCTTCCCCCTCGATCTCACCCAGGACGCCCTGAAGCCCCGCGGCATCGGTGTCGACACCGACGCCTTCAACGCGGCTATGCAGCGCCAGCGCGAGAAGGCCCGGGCCGCCTGGTCCGGCTCCGGCGAGGCCGCCACCGAGACCGTCTGGTTCGGCATCAAGGAGCGCGCCGGCGCGACCGAATTCCTCGGCTACGACACGGAGAGCGCGGAGGGCGTCGCGCTCGCCCTGGTGCGCGAGGGCCGCGAGGTCGAGGCGCTGCAGGCTGGCGAGACCGGCCTCGTCGTGGTGAACCAGACCCCGTTCTACGGCGAGTCGGGCGGCCAGGTGGGCGATACCGGCACCATGAAGGGCGAGGGCGTCGTCCTGCGGGTCACGGGCACGGAAAAGAAGCTCGGCGATCTCTTCGTCCACCACGTGACTGTGGAGAGCGGATCGCTCAAGCTCAACGCGCCGCTCGAACTCGTGGTCGACCACGCGCGCCGCTCCGCGGTGCGGGCCAACCATTCCGCGACCCACCTCCTGCACGAGGCCCTGCGCCAGGTGCTCGGCGATCACGTGGCCCAGAAGGGCTCCCTCGTGGCGCCCGACCGCCTGCGCTTCGACTTCTCGCACCCCAAGCCCATCGACGATTCCGAGCTCCAGACCGTCGAGGACATCGCGAACCGGGTGCTCCTGCAGAACGAGCCCGTGGTCACGAAGCTCATGGCCGTGGACGAGGCCATCGAATCCGGCGCCCGCGCCCTCTTCGGCGAGAAGTACAGCGACGAGGTCCGCGTGGTCTCCATGGGCCGGGGCGATGGCTCCAGGGCCTATTCGGTGGAGCTGTGCGGCGGCACCCATGTGCAGCGCACGGGCGATATTGGCGTGATCGCCGTGGTGTCCGAAGGCGCGGTCGCGGCCGGTGTGCGCCGGCTCGAAGCCATGACGGGCGACGCGGCCCGCCGCCACCTTGCGGAGGAGAGCCGCAAGCTCAAGACGCTCGCCAACCTCCTCAAGACCCCGGTGGACGAGGCCGCCGAACGCCTCGCCGCTCTCATCGAGGACAGGCGCAAGCTGGAGCGCGACCTTCAGGAGGCCCGACGCAAGCTCGCCATGGGCGGCGGAGCCTCCGGCGGCGACCCGATCCGGGACATCGGCGGCATCAAGTTGATGGCGCGCTCCGTCTCCGGCGTCGAAATGAAGGACCTCAAGACCCTGGCCGACGAGGGCAAGAAGCGCCTCGGCTCCGGCGTTGTCGCCATCGTCGGCGTCGCCGAGGACGGCAAGGCCGGCATCGTGGTGGGCGTCACCGAGGACCTCACGGGCAAGATCGACGCGGTGAGCCTCGTGCGAGCCGGCGCCGAGAAGCTCGGCGGCAAGGGCGGCGGCGGCAGGCGCGACATGGCCCAGGCCGGCGGCCCGGACGGCGCCCAGGCCGAAGCCGCCCTCGCAGCCGTGGAGGCGGCGCTCGCCGGCGCCTGATCCCATGGGTATCTCGCTCCAGGGAACCCGGCAACGGACCTATGAGATCCTGGAGCGCGGGTCGGCGAACGGCCCCCTGGACAACGCCGTCCATTGGGGCCTCATCGCGCTCATTCTCGTCAATGTGGTGGCGGTGGTGCTCGGCAGCGTGCCGGCCGTGGCCTCGACCTACGAGGGGCTGCTGGCGGGCATCGAAGCATTGTCCGTCGTGATCTTCACGGCCGAATATGCCCTGCGACTCTGGTCGGCCCCCGAACACACCCCCTGGCAGGATCACTCTCCCTGGAGAGCGCGGCTGAACCTGGCGTTCCAGCCCATGGCGGTCGTGGACCTCGTCGCGATCGCGCCCTTCTATCTCGCTCTGTTCACGCCCCTCGACCTGCGGGCGCTTCTTGTTCTGCGACTCCTACGTTTCTTCAAGCTCGCCCGCTACTCGCCCGGCCTCGCGAGCCTGTCGGATGCGGTTCACAGCGAACGGCGCGGGCTTGCGGCGTCATTCGTCATCCTCGTCGGCACCACGCTCGTCGCCGCCTCCTTGATGCATGTGGTGGAAGGGGAGGTGCAGCCCGACACCTTCGGCACCATTCCGGATGCCATGTACTGGGCCGTCGTCACCCTCACGACGGTCGGCTACGGCGATGTCGTGCCGGTGACCCCGCTCGGCAAGCTCATTGCGGGCCTCTCGGCCGTGACGGGCCTCGTGATGCTCGCGCTCCCGGTCGGTCTCCTCGCCAGCGCCTTCGCCCGCGAGATCCAGCGCCGCGATTTCGTGGTCACCTGGAGCATGCTCGCCCGCGTGCCGATCTTCGCCAACCTCGATGCGGCGGAGCTGAACGAGATCATGGATTACCTCCATGCCAAGCATTGCGGTCGGGACGAGGTCGTATTGCGCCGGGGCGAGCCGGCGGAGGCCATGTACTTCATCGCTTCGGGCCGGGTCGCGATTGAGCTGCAGCCGGAGCCCGTGGTGCTCGAAGCTGGCGATTTCTTCGGCGAGAGGGCGATCCTCTCCCGCTCCGAGCGCACCGCCACCGTGCGGGCGCTCACCCCTTGCAAGCTTCTGGTCCTCGACGCGCGGGACCTTGCCTACCTGATGGATCACGCCCCGCGCATGGCTGAACGCATCCGCCGGGTCACCGAGTCGCGGGCGGCGTCGGACGAGCAGGGCAGGCTGCAGGACCGCCCTGGCGATGGGGCTGCGATGCCCGCTCCGTAGCCTCCGCAGCTTGACGGCTTCGTGGTCTTCCCCGATTGCGGAACAGCGACCGGCCTTGCCAAAAAGGGCTGACGGGGGAATGACTTAGATGAAACTGTGTTCTATTGCGCTCGGCGCCTTGCTTTCGCTCGCAGGTGTGGCACCCGCCTTCGCGCAGGCGGGCCCGGCACCGACCGTGCTGATCGTCGACGCATCCAACAGCATGTGGGCGCGCATCGAGGGGCGAGCGAAGCACGAGATCGCCCGCGACGCCGTTGCCAACCTTCTGGGCTCACTCCCTAAGTCGGCCCGCATCGGCCTCGTGGCCTATGGCCATCGGCGGGCGGGCGACTGCAAGGACATCGAGACGTTGCTCTCCGTCGGTACCCTGGACAAGGCCCGGGTCGAGGGAGCGGTGGCCCGTCTCGTGCCACGCGGAAAAACCCCCATCACTGCTTCCTTGCGTGAGGCGGCCGCACTCGTCCCGCAGGGCGGCACGGTCGTGCTGGTCACGGATGGAATCGAAACCTGCAACGCCGATCCCTGCGCGGTCGCGGAGGAGATGAAGCGGCAGAATGCTGGGCTTGTCGCGCATGTGGTCGGTTTCGATCTGCCGACCGCGTCCGAGCGCGCGAAAGTTTCATGCATTGCCGAGCGCACAGGCGGCACCTTCGTGGCTGCCATGAACGCACGCGAACTCGGCGATGGATTGCGCATGACGGCTCAGGCCAAGGCGAAGCCGGTCGTTGCGACGCGGTCGCTCATCCTCGAAGCGACCGACGGCGGGAGAGCCGTGCCGGATGCGGCCTTCACGGTGATCCGCGGCACGGATGGTGCTGTGGTAATGGAAGGGCGCCCGGGATCGGTGTCCCTGCCGCCCGGTCGCTATCGCTTCTCGGCCGTCGCCGCCGGCAAAAGCGGGCAGGCCGAGGCGGAGATCGGCGCCGCAGTGCCCGAGAAGGTGAGCGTTGCCCTTACCGGCATCTTGCCGAAAGCGAGCCTGCAGCCGGTGAAGGCGAGCGTTCCGGCGACAAGTCTGGCAGAGGTGCGCTGGACGGGGCCGAACGCCTCCGGCGACTACATCTCGCTTGCACGTCCCAACGGAGATCCGCTCGAAACCCGGCATTACAGCTACACGAAGGATGGCAATCCCGTGAAGGTGCGGGTGCCAGGGGAGCCCGGCGAGTACGAGCTTCGCTATGTGTCGGACGCGACGGGTGCCATCCTGGCGCGGGCCCGGATCACTGCCGCGCCGGTGACTGCCACCCTCACGGCCCCTGCGACCGGCACCGCCGGCTCCTCCGTGTCCGTCTCCTTCACGGGGCCGAATGCGGATGAGGATTGGGTGGGGCTCGCGAAGCCGGGCGCCGAAGCTTCGTCCTATGAGCAGGGCGTCTGGCAGTACGCGACGCAAGGGTCGCCCGCATCCCTGCGCCTGCCGGCCGAACCCGGCACCTATGAGATTCGCTACGTCTCGGGCCTCGATCCGAAGGTGCTCGCCAAGGCGACGATCACCGTCGGCGCGGCCAAGGCCGGGCTCTCGGCGCCCGCCCGCGGCATGGCCGGCACGCTCATCCCGGTCCGCTACACGGGGGAGGGTGAGGGCGATACCTTCATCGGCATCGTGAGGAAGGGCGCTGCACCCTCAGACTATATCGGCGGCGCCTATGAGCGTCCTCAGGGCGGCGAGGTCTCCCTGCGCCTGCCGGCTGAGCCCGGAGCCTACGAGGTGCGTTTCGTGCTGGAGGCGAATGGCGACTACAAGGTATTGGCCTCCGTGCCGCTCACCGTGGACCCGGCACAGGCGAGCGTCACGGGTCCCGACCGGGTGCGCCGCGGGACTTCCGTCACCGTCTCCTTCACGGGGCCGCTGGGTGACGGCGACTTCGTCACCATCGTGCCGACGGGGGCGGCGCCGGATGCCTACGAATCCTACGTGGATGCGCGGCAAGGCACCGCGAGCGGCACGCTGGAAGCCCCCGCCAAAGCGGGCGCCTACGAACTGCGCTACGTGATGGGCGCGCCGGGGGAGACAGGGGCCCAGGTCATCGCCCGGCGGCCGATCCGGGTGGAGTGAAAGGCGGGGCCGGCACGGCTCTCCCCGCGTGCCGCATCAATCCCGGTCAGGATGCTGCAATGAGCGGACCTTCGCCTTCATCTCGGGCGTCATCCCCTGGTCCGATCGCTCGCCGGGCAGGGTGTGGAGGCGCTGGAAGGCGGGGAGTTCGCTCTCGATCCCGTAGCGCAGTTCCGGCGTCACGCGCCCTGGCTCGTCGAGGCTGCCGATGGAGACGAGCTGCCGGTTCGTCTCCACATAGGTGAAGGAGAGCGGCGTGCCGCAATCCCGGCAGAAGCCGCGCTCCACCGCCTCCGAGCTCTTGAAGATTCCGGGCGTCCCCTTCGTCCACGCAAAATCCCGCCGCCGCACGCCCGTGAGCGCCGCAAAATAATTGCCGAAGGCCTTCTGGCACATGCGGCAATGGCAGAGGCTTGAGTGTTCCGGCTCCGCATAGAGCGCATAGCGCACCGCGCCGCATTGGCAGCCGCCGGTGAAGGTGGGCTTTCGTTCGGTCATGGCTCAGTGTTTTCCGGCGGACCGGCACGGTCAACGAAAAAGGCCCGGCGCTGGGCCGGGCCTTTTCGACGTTCGTGAAGGGCAGGGGCCTTTAGGCCGCCATCGCCTTCTTGAGGTTCTCGTCGATCTTGTCGAGGAAGCCGGTGGTGGAGAGCCACTTCTGGTCGGCGCCGACGAGAAGCGCGAGGTCCTTCGTCATGTGGCCGGCTTCCACCGTGTCCACGCATACCTTCTCCAGGGTGTCCGCGAAGCGGGCGAGATCCTGGTTGTCGTCGAGCTTCGCCCGGTGGGCGAGGCCGCGGGTCCAGGCGAAGATCGAGGCGATGGAGTTCGTGGAGGTCTCCTTGCCCTTCTGGTGCTCGCGGTAATGGCGGGTCACGGTGCCGTGGGCGGCCTCGGCCTCGACGGTGCGGCCGTCCGGCGTCATGAGCACGGAGGTCATGAGGCCGAGCGAGCCGAATCCTTGAGCCACCGTGTCGGACTGCACGTCGCCGTCGTAGTTCTTGCACGCCCACACATAACCGCCCGACCACTTGAGGGCCGAGGCCACCATGTCGTCGATGAGGCGGTGCTCGTAGGTGATGCCGAGGGCGTCGAACTTCTGCTTGAACTCGTTTTGGTAGACCTCTTCGAAGATGTCCTTGAAGCGCCCGTCATAGGCCTTGAGGATGGTGTTCTTCGTGGAGAGATAGACCGGGTACTTGCGGTTCAGGCCGTAGTTCAGGGAGGCTCTGGCGAACTCGCGGATCGACTCGTCAAGGTTGTACATCGCCATGGCGACGCCGGCGCCCGGGAACTTGAACACCTCCTTCTCGATGACCGTGCCGTCCTCGCCCTCGAACTTGATGGTCATGCGGCCCTTGCCGGGCACCTTGAAGTCCGTGGCGCGGTACTGGTCGCCGTAGGCATGGCGGCCGACGATGATCGGCTGGGTCCAGCCTGGCACGAGGCGCGGCACGTTCTTGCAGATGATGGGCTCGCGGAAGATCACGCCGCCCAGGATGTTGCGGATCGTGCCGTTCGGCGACTTCCACATCTCCTTGAGGTTGAACTCCTTCATCCGGGCCTCGTCCGGGGTGATGGTGGCGCACTTCACGCCGACGCCGTGCTTCTTGATGGCGTTCGCCGCGTCGATGGTGACCTGGTCGTTGGTGGCGTCCCGGTGCTCGACCCCGAGGTCGTAATACTCGAGGTTCACGTCCAGATAGGGGTGGATCAGCTTGTCCTTGATGTACTGCCAGATAATCCGGGTCATCTCGTCGCCGTCGAGCTCGACGACCGGGTTCGCGACCTTGATCTTGGCCATGATCTCACCTTGTGCTGGAAGCCGTGGAATGGAGGGCCCGCCGGGCGACGGGCAGCGTTCCGCGGGGCTATAGCGTGGCTTCCTCCCCAGGGGAAGCCGGGCTTTTCGACTATTCCAGGCGCAGAAAGCCGGTGGTGCAGCCGCCCCAGACGGCTTGCCGAGCCTCCTCTAGCTAAGCGTTTTCTACGCCGTGCTAGGCTTAACTGGTGGCGAACCTCGCTTTTGAGCAACGTTCATACTGCTTGTTAAATAGCGCGTCCTGCTGCTCCCGCATCGGCTGGCGGCGTCGCTAGATTTAAGGGAAGGCTTCCCAAACTTACCAACTCCCATTCCGAGCCAAGAGCGCAGTCAATGGGCTATCCGGCGGGCCTACGAGGAAATGTGCTCTGAAAAAGGATAATCTGCCCCAGAATAATTCAGTGCAAATCGCGTTTCGTTCTATTGGGGACCCTGAATTGCGTCTTCTAACGAATATCGCAGGCCAGCGATCAACTATGTCTTGCTGGTTTAATCGTTTAGGCGAACAAAGCAGACTTCGTTGAGCGGCTCGTCTTGATTGCCTAGAACGGCGCGGGCGGCTACTTCCACATCCCGGACATGCAACGGTATGGAATCCAGATGGATGCACATAGTGTTGGCCATGCGATCCTGCGGCGAGGCAATCAGGTCCCGGGGCGTGTAGATCGCCGTTTGCGAAAGAGCTTTTAGAACCCTGTCCGGCTGACCCGAGATAACATCCTGCTGTCGTCGCCATTCCCCTGTGAGCTCTATCGCGAGCATCCCAAAAGACGGGATAAGAACGTACAGGGCGCCGACCACAACATGAGAGATATTGCCTCTGGGCAATTGCGCTGCGCGGCGGTGGAGAAGAACGCTGGTGAGAAATGGAACGAATCCAAGCAGTCCTATGCCGTAAATCAGTATAGCGAACAGGGAGATAGGGGAGAGGATCAGCCCTGTGAGGAAAGCACCGACTGATGTCGTCACGAGAGCAGCCCGAAGGCGGCTTTGGCTTGCGGCGGACATGACATGAAAGGACAGCCTGAACGCGATCATGCCAGAAACCGCGAACAGCCAGAACGAAAATGGATAGAAGACGAAAATGGCGCCTTCAACCACATAATCGACAGCAAAACATGTGAGTGGAAGAAGGTAAACCCCCAACATGACCATTGTGCGATGACAGAATAGGGACATACGGATTCTACTCTAAGCCGTCCGCGCTCCATCGATCCTTGATCTATAATCCGCAATCGAGACATGAAAAAGCCTGCCATCATCCTCGTCGAGCCCCAGCTTGCTGAAAACATCGGCATGGTGGCCCGGGCCATGGCGAATTTCGGGCTGACCGAGCTGCGCCTCGTGGCGCCGCGGAACGGTTGGCCGAAGAAGGGGGCGCATCAGGCGGCGTCGGGCGCGACCCATATCCTGGAGGCGGCGACGCTCTTCCCCGATGTACGCGCCGCCATCGCGGATCTCTCCTACGTCTTCGCTACCACGGCCCGGGAGCGCGGGCAGATGAAGCGGGTGTTCGGGCCAGACGAGGCCATGGGAGAGGCGGCGGGGCGGCTGGCGGGCGGCCAGCGCCTCGGCATCCTGTTCGGGCGCGAGCGGACGGGGCTCGAGAACGACGAGGTGTCGCTCGCCGATGCCATCATCACGTTCCCAGTCGATCCGCGCTTCTCCTCCCTCAACCTCGCCCAGGCGGTCCTGCTCGTGTCCTACGAGTGGCACAAGCGGGAGACGGGCGGGGCGCTGCCCTTCACGGGCGAACTGCGCTCGCCCCCGGCGAGCCGGGAGATGCTCAACTCCTTCTTCGACTTCATCGAGGGGGCGCTCGACGCGGCGGAGTACTTCCCCGAGGGCAAGCGGCCCGGGATGGTGCACAACCTGCGCGACATTTTCCAACGCCTGGAGCTGACCGAGCAGGAGGTGCGCTCCTTGCGTGGCGCGCTCCGCGCCATCGGCGACGGGCCTCGGGCCCGAAAGGCGTGATGACGCACCTCCCAGATTGGACGGTTGAGAAATCCGTAAACCAGTGCTGAGGTAGGGAAGAATTCAGAAGCGCTCACAGGCGCTTGCCGATACGGAACGCGAGGCCGCCATGCGCCGCACCCTTCTGACGCTCGCCCTTCTTGCCTCTTGCGGGGCCTCCGGGGCGTTGGCCGCGACCCCGCCGAAGCAGCCTGAGAAGGGCCCGGGCGGGGCCGATTACAAGGCGGCCGAGGTGACGAAGCGCGCCGTGGGGCGTGCGAGCGCCGCCACCTACGTGTTCCACGCCCCTGGCCAGCCCGCTGGCCCACGTCCCGTTGTGGTGGTCTTCCATTCCTGGGGCGCCGCGAGCCCGCAATTCTACGGCGGCTGGATCGAGCACCTCGCCCGTCGCGGCAACCTCGTGCTCTTCCCCCGCTTCCAGGAGGTGAACCGCAGCCGGGCCGCGGATGCGACCGCGACCGCCGCGGCGCTGGTGAAAGAGGCGCTGGATACCCTGGCGAACGACCCGGAGGCACGGGCCGATCTCTCCCGCGTCGCCTATCTGGGGCATCTCGCCGGCGTGCCCATCGCCCTCAACCTTGCGGCGGACGCGAAGGCCGACGGGCTTCCCGAGCCGCGGCTGATCTTCGCCCTCATGCCGGGCGGCATCGCCTCCGATCCGAAATCCCGGGGCGTTCCCCTGGAGGATCTCGCCGGCCTCGACAAGAACACCCTCCTCATCGCCATGAGCGGCGACCGCGATTATCTGCCGACCGACCGGGCCGGACGGCGCATCCTGAAGGAGGCCTCCACCATCCCGGTCACCCGCAAGCTCTTCATGCGGGCGGGCTCGGACGATCACGGCTTTCCGGTGATCACGGCGACTCTGGCCTCGCCGGGCTCCCCGAAGGCGGAGTACGATCCCGCCGCCATCAAGCTGCCGCCCGACCCCCCGCGCGATCCGAAGCAGAAGGGGCCCGTGTGGCGCTGGACCGCCGATATGGCGCTCTCCGGCGAGCAGACCGTGCTGGCCGCCCAGATGGCGTCGAACGTCACCGACGCGATCGACTATCTCGCCTATTGGAAGACCTTCGACCTCGCCCTCGACGCAGCCTTCGCCGGCAAGGACGCGACGGCCCTCAGGGCCGATCCGCGCTTCATCGACATGGGCCTGTGGAGCGACGGCTGGCCCGTGCGGCGCCTCTCGGCCGAGATGCCGAAGCCGGAGGTTCAGGGGCAGAACGAGACCCCGGCCCAGCCGACGCAAGCAACTCCCGCCAAACCCCAAGCAGGGGCACAGCGTCGGCTCTGACCGTCGATCCCGGTTGAGTTTTCCTTGATCAGGTCCATCAAGCTTTCAGCAACCCAATCGCCTTAAACTTTTTGCCGTTCTCAGCGTTAGAGGGAACGGAGCAAGATGCCTATGCATGTCGATCTTCTGGCCGGGACCTCCTATAACCCCGCCACCATGACGTCTCCTCTCCCGACAATTCTCGTGTTCGATTCAGGGCTCGGCGGACTCACCGTCTTCGCCGAAGTGCTGAAAGCCCGTCCCGACGCCCGCTTCGTCTATGCAGGCGACGACGCGGGCTTCCCCTATGGCCGCTTCTCCGAGGAGGCCCTGGTCGCCCGCGTCCTCACGGTGATGGACCGGCTCATCGCGATCCATGCGCCGGATCTGGTGGTGATCGCCTGCTACACGGCTTCCACCCTGATCCTGCCGCATCTGCGCGCTCGCTTCCCCATGCCGTTCGTGGGCACGGTCCCGGCCGTCAAGCCGGCGGCGCTCCTCTCCGCCTCGAGGCGCCTCACGGTACTTGCAACCCCTGGGACGGTCGCGCGCGACTACACGCATGACCTGATCGAGACCTATGCCGGCGGCTGCCGGGTGAACCTCGTCGGCTCGCATCGCCTCGCAGGCTTCGCGGAGGCTGAACTTGCGGGATCGCCCGTCTCGGATGCCGAGATCGCTGCGGAACTCGCGCCTTGTTTCGTGGAAGACGAGGGCGGACGGACGGATGTGGTGGTCCTCGCCTGCACCCATTATCCCTTGCTCCTGCCGCGCTTCCAGCGCCTGGCGCCCTGGCCGGTCACCTGGGTCGATCCCGCCCCGGCCATCGCCCGCCGGGTGACCCAATTGATCGGCGGGCCGGCTCCGGGCCACGAAAGTGCCGACGAGGATGCGCTGGCCGTGTTTACGGGCGGAGCGCGCCTGACTCCGGCGCTGCGGCAGGCGCTTGTGGAGCGGGGTCTTCCGAAGCTCGCCGTCGAGGCGATACCACTGGCCTCGGCCTGATCGGTTGACTTTCGCCCATCGTTCCCGTATCCACCCGTCCATCGCGCGGCCCCCAAAGGCCGCGTGAGCTTTTTTGTACGCACCCGTGGCTTGGCTTTTTAGCCGGCCTGTCGGCCCGCAAGGGCAGAGGAGGGCGCGTTCCTCAAACGACTCGACAGAACAGAGGAACAGCGATGTCGAAGCGCATTCAGGCCAAGCACAAGCTTGACCGCCGCATGGGTCAGAACATCTGGGGCCGCCCGAAGAGCCCCGTGAACCGCCGCGAATACGGCCCCGGCCAGCACGGCCAGCGCCGCAAGGGCAAGATGAGCGACTTCGGCACGCAGCTGCGCGCCAAGCAGAAGCTCAAGGGCTACTACGCCAACATCACCGAGAAGCAGTTCCGCCGGTACTACGCCGAGGCGATCCGCATGAAGGGCGACTCGGGCGAGAACCTGATCGGCCTTCTCGAGCGCCGTCTCGACGCGGTGGTCTACCGCTCGAAGTTCGTCGCGACCCCCTTCGCCGCCCGCCAGTTCGTCAATCACGGCCACGTGAAGGTGAACGGCCGCCGCGTGAACATCCCGAGCTTCCTCGTGAAGCCCGGCGACGTGATCGAGGTGAAGGACAAGTCGAAGCAGCTCGAGGTCGTCGTCGTGGCGTCCCAGCTCGCCGAGCGCGACGTGCCGGACTACATCGAGGTCGATCATTCCAAGATGACCGCCAAGATGACCCGCGTCCCGGGCCTCACCGAGGTTCCCTACGCGGTTCAGATGGAGCCGAACCTCGTGATCGAGTTCTACTCGCGCTAAGCCGCAAGGCCGAAGCGACGCAAAAAGAAGGCCGCCCCGAGGGGCGGCCTTTTTCGTTAGGGCGCTCGTGTGGCTTACGGCTGGCGCGGAGGCTGACC
Source organism: Microvirga sp. (assembly GCA_036562855.1). Classification (GTDB taxonomy): domain Bacteria; phylum Pseudomonadota; class Alphaproteobacteria; order Rhizobiales; family Beijerinckiaceae; genus Microvirga. The sequence goes on along the minus strand of DATCJK010000039.1, from coordinate 71,466 downwards.
CTGCTCCCGCATCGGCCGCTCCATGCGGTCGCCGCGCATCATGTGGCCGTGGTGACCGCCGCGCATGGCTTGACGGCCGTAGCGACCGCCGCCGCCCGTGCGCATGAGCGCGGGGAGGCGGCGCTTCTGGGTGTCGTCGAGGGAGGCCCAGAACGGCTTCATGGCAGTCGAGAGATTCCGCAGGGTCTCGGCCCGCTGGCTCGAGACCTCCGCGCGCCGCTCGAGCTGCATCATCAGGTCAGGACGGGCGGAGCGATCCTGCGTGCGACCCCGCTCATCGAGGCGCTCGGCGCGCTGGGAAGCCTGGGCACGAAGAGCCTGCTCGACCGGGCCCCAGAGGCGCTGCTGCTCGGGCGTGAGCTTCAGGCCGGCCTGGATCCCGGCGATACGGGCATCGGTGAGCGCGTCGAGATCCGCTCGGTCGAAGCGCTGGCGGCGCGGCTCGGCGGGGGCGGCTTCCTGGGCCGGCGCCGCGTTCTGGCCCGGGGCCGGGGTCGTCGGCGCCGTCTGGGCGATCGCCGCGGCGCCCGCGAGCGCCATCAGGGAGGCGACCGTCAGGGTAGCAAAGGTCTTCATGGAGGATCTCCTTGGATCTATAGCGACAAGGTTGCCCCAATGAGACTTGTCCCCGCATGAAGGGGGGATGAACTTTTGGTCATGCGGCCGCGGGATGGGCTCCGGCACCGCATCCGGAACTCTCGAATGCCGCATCGCACCGCCTCGGCGCCGAGCGGCGCGTCAGAGTTTCTTCAAGAACCCCGCAAAGCGCATCAGCCCCTCGGGCCAGGGGCCGAATCCCGCATCCGTGTTGATGTGCCCGGACTCGCCCGCATCCACGATCGCCGAGCCCCAGGCATAGGCGATGTCCTCCGCCTTGTCGTAGGCGCAATAGGGGTCGTTGCGGCTCGCCACGAGCACCGAGGGGAAGGGCAGGGGATCCCGCGGGATCGGCGCGAAACCGCCGTCGATCTTCAGCGGGAAATCCGGGTCGTCCACATCCGGCAGCCCGACCAGGAAGGCGCCCTTCACGCGGCTTCCCTTGAGCTTCTCCGCCGCATGGGCCACCGCGACGACCCCGAGGCTATGGGCAACCAGCACCACGGGCCGCGTCGAGCGCCCGACCTCGCCCACGATGCGGGCGGCCCACTCGCTCTTCTTCGGATCGTCCCAGCTCGCCTGCTCCACCCGCCGTGCGGTCGAGAGCTGACGCTCCCACCGGCTTTGCCAGTGATCTGGGCCCGAATTGGTGTAGCCGGGAATGATGAGGATGTCGCAATCGGAGGTGCGCATCGGAGCCACATAAGCGCTGGAGGCGAGGGCGTCGAGAGGGGCCGGCGCCCTCACACCGCCCAGGTGAAGGTTGCGGCCTGCTGCTCCCGCAGGAAAGCCTCGCCGTTCGCGAGGGTAAAGCCGAGCGCCCGGGCCGCAGCGAGGAAGCCGGCGAGGGTCTCGGGCTCCATGTGCCCGGTACCCACATGGAGCCGGTTGACCACGATGCTGGAGACCAGGGGTCCCCCTTGGGAGAGGCTGAGCGCGCAGACGGATCGGAGGTGATCGCTTATGGAGCGCCGTACCTGCGGCCAGGGCACGTTCTGGGCAGCCGCGACCTGGCCGAAGCTGAGGTAGCAGCCCTCCCGGGCATGCGCTCGGATCAGAGCGAAAGTCGTGTCGAGATCGAGCTTGGCGCTCACGCCGTCCCGAACACCCGCCGGAAAATCGTGTCCACGTGCTTGAGGTGATAGCCGAGGTCGAACACCGCCTCGAGCTCCTGCGCGGAGAGGCGGCTCGATACCTCGGGATCGGCCTTCAGAAGCGTGAGGAAGTCGCCTTCGCCGCGCCAGACCGGCATCGCGTTGCGCTGCACGAGACGATAGGAATCCTCCCGTGAGACGCCCTTTTGCGTGAGCGCCAGCAGCACCCGCTGGGAGTGCACCAGGCCGCCGAGCCGGTCGAGGTTCTTCTGCATATTCTCCGGATAGACCACGAGCTTGTCGATGACGCTTGTCAGCCGCGCGAGCGCGAAGTCGAGGGTGATCGTGGCATCGGGGCCGATCATGCGCTCGACCGAGGAATGGGAAATATCCCGCTCGTGCCAGAGCGCCACGTTCTCCATGGCGGGCAGCGCATAGCCGCGCACCATGCGGGCGAGGCCCGTGAGATTCTCCGTGAGCACCGGGTTGCGCTTGTGGGGCATCGCGGAGGAGCCCTTCTGACCCTCCGAGAAGTATTCCTCCGCCTCCAGAACCTCGGAGCGCTGCAGGTGGCGAACCTCCACGGCGAGGCGCTCGATCGAGGAGGCGATGACGGCGAGCGTCGCGAAGAACATGGCGTGCCGGTCGCGGGGGATGACCTGCGTGGAGACGGGCTCGACGGAGAGATCCATCTGCTCGGCAACGTATTCCTCGACGCTCGGATCGATATTCGCGAAGGTGCCGACGGCGCCCGAGATCGCGCAGGTGGAGATCTCCCGCTGCGCCTCGATGAGCCGCGCCTTGCAGCGCTCGAATTCCGCATAGGCCTGGGCGAGCTTGAGCCCGAAGGTGGTGGGCTCCGCGTGGATGCCGTGCGAGCGGCCGATGGTCGGCGTCATCTTGTGCTCGATGGCCCGGCGCTTGAGGGCCGCGAGGAGGGCGTCGAGATCGGCAAGGAGAATGTCGGCCGCGCGCTTCAGCTGCACGTTGAAGCATGTGTCGAGCACGTCGGACGAGGTCATGCCCTGGTGGACGAACCGCGCCTCGGGGCCGACGATCTCGGAGAGATGGGTGAGAAACGCGATGACGTCGTGCTTCACCTCGCGCTCGATGGCGTCGATGCGATCGACGTCAAAGGTGGCTTTCGAGCCCTTCTCCCAAACGAGGTCGGCCGCCTCCTGTGGCACGACGCCGAGCTTGGCGAGGGCCGTGGTCGCGTGGGCCTCGATCTCGAACCAGATGCGGAACTTGGTCTCGGGCGACCAGATCGCCACCATCTCGGGGCGGCTGTAACGGGGGACCATCGGGGCTCTCTCAGCGCTTGAGGCGGGGTTGCCCCGCGCGGTAGCACGCGACGCCCCCGATCTCAACGCGCCCGATCAGGCGACGAGGGTCGCGCCCCCGCGGGCGCCGTCGCCGGCTGCCCGGATCGCGGCGATGTTCTGCGCGTAGGCGCCGCCCTTGAACACGGCGGAGCCCGCGACGAGCACGTTGGCGCCTGCGGCGGTCACGAGCGGCGCCGTCTCAGGGGTTACGCCCCCGTCGATCTCGATGTCGATGTCACGGCCCGCCACCATGGCCTTGATGCGCCGCACCTTCTCGCAGACGGAGCCGATGAAGGCTTGGCCGCCGAACCCCGGGTTCACGGTCATGCACAGGATGAGATCCACCATATCGAGCACGGGCTCGACCGCGCTCTCCGGCGTGCCCGGATTGATCACCACGCCCGCCTTCTTGCCGAGGGCCCGGATGGTCTGGAGGGAGCGATGAAGATGAGGGCCCGCCTCCGCGTGGACGCTGATGATGTCCGAGCCCGCCTTGGCGAAGGCTTCGAGGTACGGATCCGCCGGGGCGATCATCAGGTGGACGTCGAAGACCTTGCTCGTATGCGGCCGGAGCGCGCGCACGATGTCGGGGCCGAGGGTGATGTTGGGCACGAAATGCCCGTCCATCACGTCGATATGGATCCAGTCGCCGCCCGCGGCATCCACTGCCCGCACCTCCTCGCCCAGCTTGGCGAAATCGGCGGAGAGGATGGAGGGGGCGATGAGGAGGGCGCGGGTCATGGGGCGGCGGGTAGCACGCCGCCCTTGTCCCGGCAACGGCCGCGCCGCAGCATTCACGTCGCGGCGGGGCGCAGTCGCAGCGCCAGGGGCTTCATGATCTGCGGCATCAGGTAGATCGGGAACTGGGCGAGCGCGAAGAAGAGGAAGGTGCTGTCCGGCGTAGAGGCGCCGAGCGCGGCAATGAGGAGGCCCATGTTCCGCTGGCCCGTGCCGTAGCCGAGCACGAAGCGATCGGTGGCGGGAAGCATCCGGAGCGCGAGGCCCGCCGCCGCAAAGCCCGTGAGAGAGACCAGGAAGGCCAAGCCAAGGAACCGGGCGACCTGGCCGGGATCCGCCATGGCGGCGGCCAGCACCCCATCCATGGCGGCGATGGCGAAGAGGAAGTACATCACGACCCCAAGCCCGTCGAACTCCGCCTTGCGGGCGCGAATCCGCGCCTCGCCGAGCCACCAGCGCAGCAGGGCGGCGGCCAGGATCGCTCCCCCGATGAGGAGGACGAGCCGCCGGATCAGCACCGTGAGGTCGAGGGGCACGACAGCTCCCGCCACAAGCTCCGCCAGGAGGGGTGAGACGAGCGGCGCGAAGGTGGTGGTGACGAGGACGGCCGTGAGGATCAGGGTCGGTTTCAGGCCGAGCAGCATGGCGATGGCCGGGGCCGACATGATGGGCGGTGCCGCCGAGAGCACCGCAAGCCCGAGCACCAGTCCCGGATCGAGCGACTCGCGGCCGACGAGCGTGAGGGCGGCTCCGATGAGAGCCGCCGGCGCGAAGGCGAGCCACAGGCCGGCCAGCACCAGGGGCCGCGGCCGGCGCAGCAGCTCCTTCAACGCGGCCGTATCCACCCGGGCGAAGGTGATCATCACGAAGACGAAGATGGTGACGGCAAGCAATGGCCGGGCCGCGGCGGCGAATTGCGGTAGGGCAAGGCCCAGGAAGATGCTGATCGCAAAGCCCTGGGTGCCGTAACGGCCGATGAGCGCGAGGCTGCGGAGAAGCAGGGACATGCGGGGCGAGGCGGCTTGCGAGGGGGTTGCGGGGATGATCCTGCCCGACGTAACAAGGCCAGCAACATTGTCGGGTCAGGGCCGAACCTCACACCCTCTCCGGGTTGGAGGCAAGATCTCTCAGGAACGAACGCCATGCGGACGGATGTGGTTGTGGTTGGGGCCGGGATCGTGGGCGTATCCATCGCGCTCCACCTGCAGAAGCGCGGCCGGCAGGTGCTGCTGGTGGACAAGCGCAAGCCCGGGCTCGAAACCTCCTTCGGCAATGCGGGGCTGATCCAGCGCGAGGGCGTCTATCCCTACGGCTTCCCGCACGATTTCGGGGCGCTTCTGCGATACGCCCTGAACAACACCACGGACGCCCACTACCATTTCAGCGCCATCCCGCGGATCGCGCCGTTCCTGTTCCAGTACTGGATGCATTCGCGCCCCGCCCGGCACGAGGCGATCGCGCGCCTCTACGCGCCGCTCATCGAGCGCAGCGTCACGGAGCATATGGCCATCGCCGAGGAGGCGGATGCGGCCCATTTCATCCGCCACAAGGGCTGGATCAAGGTGTTCCGCACCCAAAAGGCCATGGACGAGGAGGTGAAGGACGCGGAGGAGACGAGGCGCGATTTCGGCGTCAACTTCGCGGCCCTCGACACCAAGGGCGTCGCCGAGAAGGAGCCGCACCTGAAGGCGGAGCTGGTGGGCGGTGTCCACTGGACGGACCCGGCCTCGGTCTCGGACCCGCATGGCCTCACCATGGCCTATGTGAGCCTCTTCGAGCGGCTCGGGGGCAGGCTTGCCTCGGCCGATGCCAGGACCCTCGAGGAGAGCGGCGCCGGCTGGCGCATCCAGACCGAGAACGGCCCCGTGGAGGCTGGCGCCGCCGTGGTGGCGCTGGGCGCCTGGGCCGATGTGGTGACGAAGCGCCTCGGCTACCGCCTGCCGCTCGCCGTGAAGCGCGGCTATCACATGCACTACCGGCCGCAGGGTAACGCGGTGCTGAACCACCCGACCCTCGATTTCGAGCGCGGCTATTTCCTGGCCCCCATGGCGAACGGCATCCGCCTCACCACGGGCGCCGAGTTCGCGCACCGGGACGCCCCGAAGACGCCGGTGCAGCTCGCCCGCGCCGAGCCCGTCGCCCGCACCTTCTTCCCGCTCGGCGAGCGAGTGGATCCCGAGCCCTGGATGGGCTACCGCCCCTGCACCCCGGACATGATGCCGATCATCGGCCCGGCGCCCCGCCACAAAAATCTCTGGTTCGGCTTCGGCCACGCCCACCACGGGCTGACGCTCGGCCCCGTGACGGGCCGTTTGCTCGCCGAGATGATCACGGGCGAGGCGACGGTGCTGGACCCGACGCCGTATCGGGCGGATCGCTTTTGATCAACTCTGCGCTTTACTCAGTTAGATTTCCTACGTCCTTGTGTTAGCCAATGACATCATCGATACACAAAAACCTGTTCTTCGGCCTAGTCGCGCTCAGTCCAATTGTATTCTACCTCGTCAAATTCAGTGATCTTTTCCTGCTGATCGAGTACCGCCAATGGGTGAACGGCAGTGATGTCTGGGGTCCCGCCTCGGGCTTCCTTACGTACTCTTTCTCGCCGACCTCGAACTTTAGCAGAAGTTTCTCCCTTCTCGTTGCCAGTGTTTTTGGCGCGACCTGCGATGCGTCCATTGAGTGCCATAATCTCCTCAACATAGCGCTGCTCGGCGGCACCAGCCTCGGCATCTATGTTGTCGCCAATCGGCTGACAGCTTGGCGCTTTCAGGCACTGGCCGCCTTGGCCTCGGTCGCTTTCCTGCTGTCCCACCCAGCTATCGACGCCGTGGGCTGGCAGGCGACGCTGCACGATCGCGTCGGTGCCCTTCTGTGCATTTGGACTGTCTACATCTTCGTCTGCTTCGATCAGAAGAAGCGATGGTGGGAGATAGTTCTTGTCAACTTCGTTGGCTTGATTGCGATCGTCGCGACCTACAATTCCAAAGAGGCCACTTGGCCGGTTATCGGGAGCCTTGCTCTTCTTGTTCTCTCAAGGCAGTTGACGGAGTTTCCGGCCAATGCAGCCACCCTCATAGAGGCGGTCGTAAGAACAGGCTCGCTGCTGCTGCTGCCGGGTATGTATGTGGTCTATAAGGTGACCACCTACGCAACGCAGTTCGCCAACTCGGGTTACGTCAACCACGCGTTCGGCGGTAATCGGCTTAAAAACCTGAATAGCTTTGTAGGGTACCATTTCAATCTGTCACCCAAATCGGCTGGTGTTGATTTCTACTTTGCAGCTTTCCTTGGGATGTTCGTGGTCGGGATTGTATTGTCCTATGCCTTTGCCAAAAACAAGGATGAGAGAACAGCGGCAAACTTGACCGTCTGGGCCGTCGTCTCGTTTTTGGCATTCATCGCTGTACCCTCTGGAACTCTGTATGGGTCGCCATTCTATCTCGTTGTCCCGGCTGTATTCCTTACCCTCGCAATCTTCTTTCTTTTGGCGCGGGCGGCGAGCGCATCAGCCGCGCCTCGATCCATGACGTTCGCGGTAGCTGCCGTGTTTCTTCTGCATCAGGTCGTTGCGTTCAAGTCGCTGTTGCCGGAGTACGAACCGATGATCACGTTCTCACAGAACGTGAGGAAGCTCCTCAAGCTTGTTCGGACGGAGCAGGGCGACGTCACCATTCTGTATCCGTCCAAAAACCACCGCGGTTACATGTTCTTTGATCCGCCGGAGGGGCGCGCTCTCGAAGCGTTTGCTGGCTCGGCCGCGAAACGACTTGATATACGAAGCGTTCGCAACCCCCTCATGCAACCCCCTTCAGAGCGCGGCGCCACCTATTGGCTAGACGAAAATCTAGCCGTGATGCGGAGAGTGGAAGGGCCATCAGGAGGCTGATACGCTCTGTTGACGGGCGATAAGCTGCCTCGCCTGCGGGGTGTCAACACCGTTCGCTTCAAGGGCTCACAATAGGACGCTACTCCCCCGTCATCCCGCGCAAGCCCTCCAGCACCCGCAGGCGCTCCGGCTCGATCTGGCGGTAGTGACGCTGGAGGTCCGTGATGTAGTCGCGCACGAGCGGCGCGGCGTCGCGCTTTCGGGCGAGCTGCATGTGGAACACCTCCTGGCTGCCCGTGAGGAACATGCTCTCCGCGCTGATGAGGTAGAACTCGAACATCCGGCAGAAGCGCTCGTCGTACATGGCCTTGATGCGCTCCCGGTTCGCCGCGAAGCGCTGGTGCCAGTGGTTCAGCGTCTTGGCGTAATGAACGCGCAGGAACTCGCAATCGGTCACCCAGAGCTTCGCCTGCTCAACCACCGGAAACACCTCGGACAAGGCCGGAGAATAGGCGCCGGGGAAGATGTACTTGCGCAGCCACGGGCTGGCGGTGCCGGGCGGGCTCATCTTGCCGATGGAATGCAGGAGCATCAGCCCGTCGTCCTTCATCAGGTCGTTCACCTTGGAGAAGAACTCCGGGTAATGCTGCACGCCCACATGCTCGAACATGCCCACCGAAACGATGCGGTCGAAGGTGGTGTCGAGGGCGCGATAATCCTTCAGCTCGAAGCGCACGCGGTGGGACAGGCCCGCCCGCCGGGCCTTCTCGTTGGCCAGCTGGTGCTGCTCCTTCGAGAGGGTGACGCCGGTGACGTCCACGTCTTCCATGGCAGCGAGGTAGAGCGCCATGTCGCCCCAGCCGGAGCCGATGTCGAGCACCTTCTGCCCCGGCTTCAGCTGCAGCTTCGCGGCGATGAGGCGGAGCTTGTTCTGCTGGGCCTCCTCCAGGGTTTCGTCGTCGCTTGTGAAATAAGCGCAGGAATACTGCATGCCCCGGTCGAGGAAGAGGGCATAGAACGCGTTGCCGAGGTCGTAATGGTGCGCCACGTTCCGCTGCGCCTGACCGACCGGGTTCGCCTGCTGGAAGCGCTTGAGGTTGCGCGAGATTCCCTTGAGCACGCTCTGGAGCGGATAGGTCGCGAGGGAGTTCCGGTTCATCGAGAAGAGGGTGATGAAGTCGCGCAGCGACGAGCCCTCCTCGAAGTCGATCCGCCCGTCCATGTACGCCTCGCCCGCATGAAGCTCAGGGTTCAGCACGAGCTTGCGGTAGAGGGAGCGGTCGGAGAGCCGCATCGTCACCTGCGGCCCCGGCGCGCCGGCGAACACGTGGCGTCCGCCATCCGCGTCGATCACGGTGAGCGTGCCGACCTTCACAAAGCTCTTCATCATATGGGAGAGGGGGAACATCACGTCGTCTCGCTGCGGAAGTAGCGCCCCTCTTAGCGTTTGCGCCCGCTTCGCGATAGGGTTGCGTCAGCGGGCGCCGAACCGGTCCCGCCAAGCCGGTAGGGCGCCCGGGAAGGGCAGGGCGGTCGCCTCGTAGACACCCCGGGCGATGGCGCGGGTCAGGCAATCCGTTGCAAGCGCCGTGATCGCGATGAAGTCCGCATCGTCCTCAAGAGGCCGTCCGCCGGTCGAGGCGGCAAAGACCGTGTCGCCGTCATAGATCGCGTGCGCGAAGCGCAGGGCCCGGGCGAGGCCCCCATGGGCGGCGAGGGCAACGCGCTTGGCCTGAGCCTTCGTCAGACTCGCATCGGTGGCGACGAGCGCAATGGTGGTCGCGGGCTGGGGGCCGCCCTTCCACGCCAGTCGCCGCATGGCGGGCGTAATCCGCGGCGGCAGGCCGAGGCCGCCGAACTCCCCGTCCTCCTCGAAGCCGCCGGCCCAGAAGTGAGGGCCATCACCGATGATGGCGGAGGCGATGGCGTTCACGATGACGAGGGCACCGACGGTCGCGCCGGAGGGGGCACGTGCACTCGCCGAGCCGAGGCCGCCTTTCAGGTTCACGGTAGTGGCCCCGGCGCCGCCCCCTGCGCTGCCCAGGGCGAATTCCACGCCGGCTGCCGCTGCGGCCGCGTAGCCGAGGTCGCGATAAGGCGAGAAGCGGCCCCAATCCTTGTTGCCCCCATTGAGGAGGTCGAAGGCGATGGCCTGCGGCACCAGCGGCACCCGCACGGGGCCGACCGCAAAACCGACGCCGGTCTCTCGTAGATAGGCTTGCACCCCGCCCGCCGCATCGAGCCCGAAGGCGGAGCCGCCCGAGAGCACGAGGGCGTCGATCCCCGGCACGGTCTTGTCCGGCTCCAGGAGGTCCGTTTCCCGGGTGCCGGGAGCGCCGCCCAGGACGGCCACCGAAGCCACTGCCGGCGCGTCGAACAGCACAGCCGTCACCCCGCTCGCAAGGCCATCATCCTGAGCGTTGCCGACGCGAAGGCCGGGGATATCGGTGATCAGATTGCGGGGACCGGGCATCGTCCGTCTCGGGCTCGGGCTGCAGAGAAGCGGAAGCCGAGAGGCACCACAAGCAGGTCAGAGGCCGATCCGCCTCTTTCCTGTGCGTCGCAGGGCCGATTGGCGCTTTCACAATGGGGAGACGGGCGGATGGGCCGCCTTTCCCGGCGGCAGGCGAACGGCTAGAACGGCGCCATGCTCGACGTGTCCCTCACCGCCGCGCTCGTGGGCGGGCTCATCTCGTTTTTGAGCCCCTGCGTGCTGCCGCTGGTGCCGCCCTACCTGTCGTTTCTTGCCGGCACCACCTTCGACCAGCTCCAGGCCGGCGACGACCGGGCCGTGCGGCGCCGGGCCATGCTGGCGGCGCTCCTGTTCGTGGCAGGCTTCACGACCGTGTTCGTGCTCCTCGGCGCCACCGCATCGGTTCTGGGACAGGTCGTTCGGCAGTACCTCACGGAACTGAGCACCGTGGCGGGCCTCGCCATCATCGCCATGGGCCTGCACTTCCTGGGGGTTTTCCGGATCGGGCTCCTTTACCGGGAAGCGCGGCTCCATGTGGATCGCCCGGTGGGCTTGTGGGGCGCCTACCTGATGGGCCTTGCCTTCGCCTTCGGCTGGACCCCCTGCATCGGCCCGATCCTCGCCGCCATCCTGGCGGTGGCAGGCTCCGAGGCGAGCGTCGCCAAGGGCGCGCTGCTGCTCGCCGTCTACTCCGCCGGCCTCGGCATCCCGTTTCTGCTGGCTGCTTTTGCCATGAAGCCTTTCGCCGCCTTCATGAAGGGCATGCGCAGCCGCTTCGTCCTGGTCGAGAAGGCCATGGGCGGTCTCCTCGTACTGACGGGCGTCGCGTTCCTGGCCGGCTGGCTGACCGATGCATCCTTCTGGCTGCTGGAGACGTTTCCGGCCCTGGGGCGGCTCGGCTAGCCCGCCCGTCCGCACCACGAAACCGGGTTCAGACGGCACCAATCCGGTGCCCGGCCGCTCTCAAGGCGGCAATCGCGCCTTCGAGCTTTTCGGCCTTCACAAGCACGTAATCCGTGCTGAAGGTCGAGGTGGCGAAAATGCCGATGCCGGCCAAGGCCAGGGGCTGCAGCACAGACGCCAGGACGCCAGGAACGTCGAAAGTGAAGCTCTGGTCGATGCGCAGGCAGGACCAGCCCGGGTCCACCTGGGCATCCTGCGGTGCCTGGTGTCCGGGGCAGACGAAGGTGATCTCGTCCGGAGCGGCGACAACCCAGGAAAAGGGATTGGCGGAAGGCGCCGGCACGGGATCTCCCGGGGCAAGCCGGCAGACGCTGTAGGTATCCGGCAGGAGTGTCAGGGACAGGGTGGGCATGCTGGATCGCTTCCTTTCCCAGGTGGGCAGGGCAACTCACACCTTCACGGCCATCACATGCAGCCAGTCCGTCGGTGCCTTGTCGTAGCCGGTGCCGGCTTCGAGGGTGATGTCGAGCCGCCGCCAGCCCTCCGGACCGTAGGCGTCCCGCAGCCATTCGGGCGAGGGATAGTTGTAGAACCGCCCGAGGCTGTCGCGCCCCTCCGCCGCTCCGGCCTTGTAGCTCGCATAGAACGCGCCGCCCGGGCGCAAGGCGCGGAGGATGCGCCGGAGGATGCCCGGAAGCTCGGCGCGCGGTACATGCAGCAGGCAGGCATTGGCCCAGACCCCGTCATAGGCCTCCCGCTCGTCGAGATCGGCGAAGAGCAGCACACGAACCGGGCGGCCGAGTCGACGCTCGGCCTCGCGGGCGAGCTCCGGGGTGCCATCGCTTGGAACGACGTCGAAACCGCGGGCGAGCATGGCCTCGCTGTCCTGCCCGGCACCGCAGCCGAGTTCCAGGACACGCGCCCCTGAAGGCAGCAGCGTCAGGAACGGCTCGATCCAGCGGTCGATCGCTCCCTCGCCTCGCGCCGCGTAGGCGCCGGCCTCCGCCGCGTAGAACCCAAGGGTAGTCTCATCGTGAGCCGTCATGGGGGCCTCTTCACAGAAGAGTTCTCGGCAATGTGCCTGAGTTGGGTCTCCAAGTGATGCGATGAACACATCGGATGTGTCTTGCAACAAAAAACCCGCCCCGGTCTCCCGGGGCGGGCTCGTCACGTTCCGTGAGGAGCGTGATGATTACATGCCGAGCTCGTTGCCCGTGTAATCGATCTTGCCGTCGGCACCCTTCTTCCAGACGTACATGACGTAGTCCGGACGGGTGATGTCGCCCTTCTTGTCGAAGGAGATGTCGCCGATGACGGTCTTGAAGGGCTTACCGCTCTTCATGGCGTCAGCCATCTTCTTGCCATCGGTGCCACCCGCCTGCTTCGCGGCCTCGGCCAGGATCTGGGCCGCGGCGTAGGAGTAGAGGGTGTAGGCCTCGGGCTCGTAGTTCTTGGCGCGGAACTTCGCGACAGCGTCCTTGGCGTTCGGGTTCTTGCGCGGATCCGGAGCGAAGGTCATGAGGGTGCCTTCGGCGCCCGGGCCGGCGATCGAGGTGAACTCGGCCGACACGATGCCGTCACCCGACATCATCGGAGCCTGGAGGCCCTGGTCGCGCATCTGGCGGATGATGAGGCCGGCTTCCGTGTGGAGGCCGCCGAAATAGACCACGTCGACGCCGGTCTGCTTCAGCTTCGACACGAGCGCGGAGTAGTCCTTCTCGCCCGGGTTGACGCCCTCGTACATGGCGGCCTTCAGGCCCTTGCCCTCCATGGCCTTCTGGGTCTCGTCGGCGAGGCCCTTGCCATAGGGAGTCTTGTCGTGGATCACCGCGACCTTCTTGCCCTTGAACTTGTCGGCCAGGTAGGCGCCGGCCACCGCGCCCTGCTGGTCGTCGCGACCGCAGGTGCGGAAGGTGTTCCACTTGCCGCTATCGGTGAAGCGCGGGTTGGTGGAGGCCGGGGTGACCTGAACGATGCCCGCTTCCGCGTACACGTCCGAGGCCGGGATCGAGACGCCCGAGTTGAAGTGGCCGACGACCATCTTCACGCCCTCGGCGGCGAACTTGTTCGCCACCGACACGCCTTGCTTCGGGTCGGACACGTCGTCGCCGATGACGACCTGAAGCTTCTGGCCATTGATGCCGCCAGCCGCGTTGATGTCCTCGACCGCCTGCTCGACGCCGTTCTTGAGCTGCGCGCCAAACGCGGCGTTCGGGCCCGTGATGGGGCCGGCGACGCCGATCTTGATCTGCGCATTGGCCACGCCGGAGAAGGCGAGGCCAAGACCGAGCGCGACGCCGGTCAACAGCATTTTCTTCATGAGGTCACTCCTCTGGAGGTTTTATAGGGCCGCACGAAACGGCCCGGTTCGGCGGGGTTCCCCACCGTCCGGGGGTCATCATGCCGCTTTTTTCAAGGTTGTCACCCAGCTTTTCGTCGAGGGGGGCGGGATGCCAGGGGGCGATTTCGGCCCGCAAAGACGCAAAAACCCGGGGCAGCGGCCCCGGGTTCCTCGATTCGTCGCGTTTGGGAGGGTGTCGGCCCGGCCTGCCTCAAGCCTTGGCGACCGGCGGGCGCTCGCGCCAGGAGAAGGGTCCCGTGCGCTCGTAAAGCCACTTGTACTGGGTCGTCATCTGCCGGGCGCGCCGATAGCGGAAGCCGAGGGACCCGATGGCCAGGATCACCACCGCATCCACCAGATAATAGTGGAGGCTGAGCAGCGTCCCCTCGAAGAGGGCATAGTGGATGAACCGCACGAAGGCGGCGAGCAGCAGCAGGTAGGCGATGAGCTGCCAATAGGGACGCCAGGTCATGGCCATGGCGCGCCCCGTCATCCAGGCCGCCCATCCGCCCATGATCACGGTGACCAGGGCGAAGAGGAAGAAGGACGGCTCCTCGTACAGAATGCCTTGCATCAGTGCCTCCCGATTCCGGTACGCAGGGAAAGAGGCGAGCGCATCAGTGGCGTCCCCCTTCGAGATAGGCGGCCTGCACCTGCGGGTCGGCCAGGAGCTCCCGGCCGGTGCCCGACATGGTGATGGTGCCCGTCACCATCACATAGCCGCGGTGGGCGAGCTTCAGGGCGTGATAGGCGTTCTGCTCCACGAGGAAGACGGTCATGCCGTCGCGCTCGTTGAGCTCCTTGATCACGTTGAAGATCTGCTTCACCACGAGGGGTGCAAGGCCGAGCGAGGGCTCGTCGAGGAGGAGAAGCCGCGGGCGGCTCATGAGCGCGCGGGCGATGGCCAGCATCTGCTGCTCGCCGCCCGACAGGGTGCCGCCGCGCTGATAGAGGCGTTCCTTCAGGCGCGGGAAGATGGTGGTGACGCGCTCCAGGTCCTGCTCGAAATGGGTCATGCCGTTTACGGACGCCCCCATCTGCAGATTTTCGTAGATGGTCATGCGCGGGAAGATGCGGCGCCCTTCCGGCGATTGGGCGATCTGCATGCGCGCGATCTCGTGGGTCGGCACGCGGGTGATGTCCCGGCCCGCATAGGTGATCGTGCCCTCCCGTGCCCGCGGGTTGCCGAAGATCGTCATCATCAGGGTCGACTTGCCGGCGCCATTGGCTCCGATGAGGGTGACGATCTCACCCTCGTTCACGTCGATGTCCACGCCCTTCAGCGCGATGATGTTCCCATAGAAGGTCTTGACCCCGCGAATGCTCAGCAGCGGCTGGCGCTGGGCCTGGGCGGCCCGGGTCTCGTCGTTGAGGACGTTGATGCCGGCGACGCTCATGCGAGGCTCTCCAGATTGGAGGGTTGGGGGAGGGGTGCGCGGGACGGCCGGCTCACGACATGACCTCCGCTTCCACCTTCGCGACCTCTTCCTCGTCCTCGACGCCGAGATAGGCTGCGATGACGCGCGGGTCGTTCTTCACCTCCGTGGCCGTGCCGTCGGAGATCTTGGTGCCGTAATCGAGCACGACCACGTGGTCGGAGATCTCCATCACCACGCTCATGTCGTGCTCGATGAGCAGGATCGACGTGCCGTGCTCCTGGCGAATCGAGAGCAGGAGTTGATTGAGTTCCAGGGATTCGCGCGGGTTGAGGCCCGCCGCCGGCTCGTCGAGGCACAGGATGACCGGATCCGTGCACATGGCGCGGGCAATCTCGAGGCGCCGCTGGTCGCCATAGGGGAGATCGCCCGCCGGGTCGTCCGCCCGGTCGATCAGGCGCACCTTCTCGAGCCAGACCTTCGCCTTTTCGATCGCCTGCCGCTCCGAGTTCCGGAAGCTCTTGGCGCCGAGCACCCCAAGGAGGGTGAAGCCGGACGCGATCATCAGCGGGTTATGCTGCGCGACGAGTAGGTTCTCCAGCACGGTCATGCCGGAGAAGAGACGAATGTTCTGGAATGTGCGGGCGACCTTGGCCTTCCAGTTGATGCTGTGGCCGGGCAGCCGCTCGAGCAACAGGGCCTCATGGCCCGGCCGGCGCAGGGCGATCATGCCCTCCGTCGGCTTGTAGAAGCCCGTGATGCAGTTGAACACGGTGGTCTTGCCGGCGCCGTTCGGCCCGATCAGCGCCGTGATGTCGCCGCGGCCCGCCTGGAACGACAGGTCGTTCACGGCGACGAGGCCGCCGAACCGCATGGTGAGGTGCTGGACGTCGAGCACCGGATCGTTCTGCCAACGCATGGCGCCTGCCTGAGGTTGGGGTTGAAGGGTCGCCGACATCAGCCATGGCCCTCTTTGACGAGCGAGCTGGAGATCGACCGGCTTTCCTTCAGGAACACCGATGGCTCGCGTTCCGAAATAAGACCGCGTGGGCGCCAGATCATCATGGCCACCATGCCGAGCCCGAAGAGCAGGAGGCGGTACTCGTTGGGGTCGAAGCCCTGTCCGAAGATCGCCGAGAGGAAGCCGAGGTTGCGCAGGACCTCCGGGCCGCCCACCAGCACCACCGCCGCGATGGCGACGCCGATCTGCGAGCCCATGCCGCCGAGCACCACGATGGCGAGGATGATCGCCGACTCGAGGAAGTTGAAGCTCTCCGGGGAGACGAAGCCTTGGCGCACCGCGAAGAACGAGCCCGCGAAGCCGCCGAACATGGCGCCGATCGCGAAGGCGGTGAGCTTGGTGTTCGTGGTGTTGATGCCGAGCGAGCGGCAGGCGATCTCATCCTCGCGCAGGGCCTCCCAGGCGCGGCCCACCGGCAGCTTGCGCAGCCGCATGGTCACGAAGTTGGTGAGGAGGGCGAGCACCAGGATCAGGTAGTAGAGGAAGATGATCCGGTGCATGGCGTTGAAGTCGAGCCCGAAGGTCGCCGCAAACCCGTTGTCGTCCGCCGTGAAGGGCAGGCCGAAGAAGCTCACCCGCGGGATCGACGAGATACCCGCGCCGCCGCCCGTCACGTCGACCCAGTTGATGAGGACGAGGCGGATGATCTCGCCGAAGGCGAGGGTCACGATGGCGAGGTAATCGCCCCGCAGGCGCAGCACCGGGAAGCCGAGGATGATGCCCCAGAACGCCGCCAGAATGCCGGCCAGCGGCAGGCAGATCCAGAAGGAGAGGCCGAAGGTGGTGGAGAGGAGGGCGTAGGAATAGGCGCCGACCGCGTAGAAGGCCACGTAGCCGAGGTCGAGCAGGCCCGCCAAGCCCACCACGATGTTAAGGCCCCAGCCCAGCATCACGTAGGTGAGGATGAGGATCCCGAGGTCCACCCAGTACCGGCTCTCATTGAGGCCGCCCTGGATCAGGTAAATGATGATCGGGAAGGTGGCCGCGATCCCGAGGAACAGCGGCAGCGCCAAGCCTGAGACGCGCTGGAACGCGCTCGGGTAGGCGCCGACGACCTCGGTGGCCTGCCGCGGGCTCGGCACCGCCTGCCGGGCCGCCCGGGTCGCCAGGAAGGCCCGTGTTACGAGCCGCATGGCGAAGACCAGGGCGCAGATCACCGCGACGAGACCCCACCGGGGGGTGAGGAAGAGAAGCGCGCCGTTCTGATCCGTTCGGAAGGACAGGATCGGGATCGACAGGCCAAGGGTGATGGCGGCCGTGAAGGCCGCATCCTTGAGGGCCGCGGCGAGGTCGAACCGGGCCGGAACGGCCGTCTGCGGCGCGGTGTTGGCGATGGCGGGAGCGTTCATGGATGGCTTCCTCAGACCTTCTCGACCTCAGGCCGCCCGAGAATGCCGGAGGGCATGAAGATCAGCACGATGGCGAGGATCGAGAACGCTGCGACGTCCTTGTACTCGATGGAGAAATAGGCGGACCAGAACACCTCGATGAGCCCGATGATGAGGCCGCCGAGCACCGCGCCGGGAAGCGAGCCGATGCCGCCGAGCACCGCCGCCGTGAAGGCCTTCACGCCGGGCACGAAGCCGTCCGCGAAGCTGACCACGCCGTAATACAGGAGGTACATGGTGCCGGCCACCGCCGCGAGGGCGGCGCCGATCACGAAGGTGATCGAGATCGTCCGGTCCACGTCGATGCCGAGGAGCGCCGCCATCTTGCGGTCCTGCTCGCAGGCGCGCTGGGCGCGGCCGAGGGAGGTCTTCTGCACCACGTACCAGAAGATCGTCAGCAGCACCGCCGTCATCACCATGATGATGATCTGCTTATAGGAGAGGGCGACCGTGTAGCCGTTGGCGCCCGTCCAGAGCGGGACCACGTCCTGCACCATGGGAGGGGTCGGCTTGTTGCGGGCGCCCTGGGTGATCTGCACGAAGTTCGACAGGGCGATGGAGACGCCGATGGCCGAGATGAGCGGCGCGAGGCGGAAGGAGCCACGCAGGGGCCGGTAGGCCACCCGCTCGAGGGCCCAGCCCCAGAGCCCGGTGATGACCATGGCGATGAGCATCACGAGGAGGAGCGCCAGCGCCGCCGACGAGATCCCGATCCAGGTCGTGAGGATCAGGAAGAAGATCAGCGCGATGAAGGCCGAGAGCATGAAGACGTCGCCGTGAGCGAAGTTCACCATGCCGATGATGCCGAAGACCATCGTGTAGCCGATGGCGATGAGGCCGTAGATGGACCCCAAGGTCAGCCCGTTGATGAGCTGCTGTACGAAGACTTCCATGTCCCGCCCTGTCCCTCTTCAAGAGGCTTTTTCTGAAGTGAGCCGCAGCAAAGCACGATGCAGGAAAGAGGCCAAGGTCGCGCCAAGCCGGGCCGTTGCTTGGCCGGCTCTCTAGCAAAGGGCTCTCCTCCCGGCAACGACCGTCAACCCCTTGTTAAAGAATAGTTTTGCTGAGCAACAAAATTTCAAAGCGTCGCACCCTGCCTGACAAACGGCTTGGGGACGACCATATGCAGCCCCGTGCTTGCGTTCCCGGCCGTTCGGTGGGAGACGCGGCACGGACCCGAGACCGAACCCGTCGTCGCCCCTTGCGGCCCCTCCCGGGGCCGGTCGCGGGGGGCCCAGAGCCCTGATGTTGAACCCGTCCTCGCCCCTCAACGCCCCCGATACGGGCGCCACCCGCCCCGATGCCGTGCTGTTCCGGGACGGAATGAGCCGGGTCGCCGGCGCCGTGCATGTGGTGACGACGGACGGGGCGGCCGGACGGGCAGGCTTCACCGCGACGGCCGTCACCCCGGTGACGGACAGCCCGGCCTCCCTCCTTGTGTGCGTCAATGCCGCGGGCCGCTCTGCGACCGCGCTCATGGCGAACGGGGTCTTTTGCGTGAACGCGCTCGCCGCCGAGGACCGATTGATCGCCGACGCCTTCGCGGGCCGGGCCGACCTCCATGGGCAGGACCGGTTCACAATCGGAGCCTGGGGTAGTCTTGCGACCGGCTCGCCCCTGCTGAGCACCAGCCTCGTCGCCTTCGATTGCCGCCTCGCGGATGCCCGGCTCGTCGCCACCCACCACGTGATCATCGGCGAGATCGTCGCGATCCGGCTGGGGGAACTCCGTCCGGCGCTCGTGTACCAGGGCCGGTCCTATCACGCGCTGGAGCGCTGATGGGACGCCGCGCTTGCGGTCGTTCCCGCTGAACCGCAGGTGTCTCAGGCGCTCCGCCGCTCGCTGAACCGCGCCCGATAGGCGGCGGGGCTCGTGCCCAGCCTTTCGCGAAAGTGGTGGCGCAGGGTCGCCGGGGAGCCGAAGCCGCAGGCGGCGGCGATGTCGTCGATGGAGGCCGAGCCCGCCTCCAGGAGTTCCCGCGCCTGACCGAGGCGCTCCCCCAGCAGCCACTCGCCCGGAGTCGTGCCGGTCGCCGCCTTGAACCGGCGCAGGAAGGTGCGGGTGCTCATGCCGGCCTCCCGGGCGAGGTCCGGGATGGTTTGCTCCCGCTCAAGCCGCGCGCGCATCCGCTCGAGGAGCGGCCCAAGCCTCGCGCCCTCCCGAGCCGGCGGCACCGGCCGTTCGATGAACTGCGCCTGCCCTCCCTCCCGGTGGGGCGGCACCACGAGGCGTCGGGCAAGCCGGTTCGTCACGTCCGGCCCGAAATCCCGCCGCACCAGATGAAGGCACAGATCGAGGCCCGCGGCGCTCCCGGCGGAGGTGAGCACCTGCCCTTCATCCACGTAAAGAACATCGGGCTCGACCCGAATGTCGGGATAAAGCTCGTTCAGCGCGGCCACATGGTGCCAATGGGTCGTGGCGCGTTTGCCGGACAGGAGACCGGCCGCCGCAAGGACGAACACGCCGGAGCAGATCGAGACGAGCCGGGCGCCCCGGGCATGGGCGCGCAGGAGAGCATCGACGAGGGCCGGTGGCACCGGCTCCCGGGCGCCCCGCCAGCCCGGCACGATGATCGTGCCGGCGCTCTCCAGGAGATCCAAGCCGCCATCGGCCATCACGCGGATGCCGCCAACCGCGCGCAGGGGACCCTGGTCCACGGCCGCCACGGCGAAAGCGTACCAGTCCGGTCCCATCTCCGGACGGTGCAGGCCGAACACCTCGACGGCGCAGCCGAACTCGAACGTGCACAGCCCATCATAGGCGAGCGCGACCACGAGGCGGTTCGGCGGGGAAGGGGGCTGCTTTGGCACGATCTTGACGTTACCCGGCATTCGCGCCGCTTTCCAGAGGGTCGGCGGTGGGCGAGCATAGGTCGCGTTCACCACGGGAGTTTCCCATGCCGCACAGCCTCGTCACCGCCATTCCGCCCGCACACTCCGCCGTCGCGGCCGAGCACTTCGCGGGACGCCTTGCCCTCGAGACCGATTGCTCCGACGTCCATGAAGCCATGCGGTCCGGGCCGGCCGATTTCGTCCTCCTCGACGTGCGCGGGCCTAATGCCTACGCGCGCTCCCATGTGCTGGGCGCCCTCAACCTGCCGCACCGGGAGATCACGGCGGAGCGCATGGCGTCCTGGCCTGCCGATACGCTCTTCGTAGTCTATTGCGCCGGGCCCCATTGCAACGGCGCCGATAAAGGGGCCCTGAGGCTCGCGCGTCTGGGTCGTCCCGTGAAGCTGATGATCGGCGGCCTCACGGGCTGGGCGGACGAGGGCTTTAGGTTCGCCGAAGGGACCGAGCCCGGCCGGCTCTCCGAAGCTGCCTGATAGGCCTATTCGTGTTCGCGGTCGATCTCCGCGAACACGGCCTCCGCCTCCTTGAATCCGGTCCGCGCCACCGGCAGGCCCCCATAGGCGCCGGCCTGGATCAGCACCTCCTTGATCTCGTCGCGAGTCATGCCGTTGTTGAGGGCGCCCCGAACATGGATGCGGAACTCGTCCCACTGGCTGCGGGTCGCCGCGATCACGATGACGATGACCGAACGGATCTTCAGGTCGAGGCCCGGTCGCTGCCAGACCTCACCCCAGGCAAAGCGCGTGATCACGTCCTCCAGGTCGCGGCTGAACGCGGTGGCGTTCGCCTTGCGCCTGTCCACATAGGCATCGCTCAGGACCCGGCGGCGCATGCGCTCGCCGGCGCGGCGCCGTTCCTCGTCGGTGCTCGGTGCTGCCTCGTCTCCCGCCATTCTCCGCTCCTCTCGACAACCCGTCGCCGCGATGGGCTACACTAGCCGGGAAGACGGCGTTCGACGCAACACGCGCGATCGCGACGGCGGCGCAACACGGAACGTTCAGGAGACCACCATGGCGATGACGATGCAGGGGGAGGTTCTGCTTCCGGCGGACCGGGATCGGGTCTGGGCCGCGCTCAACGATCCCGCGGTGCTGAAGGCCTGCATTCCCGGCGTGCAGGAATTGGACAAGGTGAGCGACACGGAATTCAACGCGGTCGCGAAAGTCGCGATCGGCCCAGTGAAGGCGACCTTCAAGGGGGCGGTGCAACTCTCCGACCTCGACCCGCCGAACGGCTACACGATCAGCGGCGAAGGGCAGGGCGGAATCGCCGGCTTTGCCAAGGGCGGCGCCAAGGTGCGGCTCGACGAGGTGGAGGGGGGCACGAAGCTCACCTACGACGTGGATGCGCAGGTGGGCGGCAAGATCGCTCAACTCGGCGGACGCCTCATCAACGGGGTCGCGAAGAAATACGCGGACGAGTTCTTCGCCACCTTCGCGAAAATTCTGAGCCCTGCGGAAAATGCGGCTTAAACCCGTACTTTGGGCCAAACTTGTCTGCCGAATGATCGCTTGACCGCCGATTCAGCCCGGTTCACACTCGATTTCGACGAGGTAGGGTCACCCCATCCGTCCAACGAGATTCTGCCCAACGGCGCCCAACGAAACAGAGGCCGGCCGAAGGAGCCGCCCTCGGAGGAGGAAAACACATGGCCACCGTCTCCATGACGGTGAACGGTCAACCCGTCACCGCCGATGTCGATCCGCGCACCCTTCTGGTGCAGTTCCTGCGCGAGAACCTGCGCCTCACGGGCACCCATGTGGGCTGCGACACGAGCCAGTGCGGCGCCTGCGTGGTGCACCTCAACGGCGAGGCCGTGAAGGCCTGCACGGTGCTCGCGGTGCAGGCGACCGCTTCCGTGGTCACCACCATCGAGGGATTGGCGCAGGGCGCCGAACTCCACCCGATGCAGGCGGCCTTCCGGGAGCACCATGGCCTTCAATGCGGATACTGCACGCCCGGCATGATCATGGCGGCCATCGACATGGTGAACCGCAAGGGCTCGAACCTCGACGAACAGACGATCCGGGCCGAGCTCGAAGGCAACATCTGCCGCTGCACCGGCTACCACAACATCGTGAAGGCCGTGGCGGCCGGCGCGGAAGCCATGGCGCAGGCGCCGCTCCGCGAAGCCGCCGAGTGACCTTCCAGCCCGCGCCGAACGGTGCGGGCTTTTTTCGATCAAAGCTCAAAAACGCCCGTCAGAGGCGGCCTTCCAGGAGGATTCCATGAGTGCCACAGGCATCGGCGCCCCCGTGCGCCGCAAGGAAGACCAGCGTTTCGTCACCGGCCAGGGACGTTACGTGGACGATTTCAACCGGCCGGGGCAGGCCCATGCGTATTTCCTGCGCTCGCCCCATGCCCATGCGAACATCCGCAGCATCGATAGCCGCGTGGCGCGCGAGATGCCTGGCGTCGTCGCCATCTTCACGGGGGATGACCTCGCGGCCGACAAGATCGGCGGCCTCATCTGCGGCTGGATGATCCATTCGAAGGACGGCTCGCCCATGAAGGCGGGCCCGCATCCGGCGCTGGCTCAAGGGAAGGTGCGCTATGTGGGCGACCACGTGGCGGTCGTCATCGCCGATACGCTCGCGCAGGCGAAGGACGCCGCGGAAGCAATCGTGGTGGATTACGAGGTGCTGCCCGCCGTCGTCGAGACGGCGTCCGCCACCAAGGCGACCGTCGCGGTCCATGAGGTCTCGCCGGACAACACGGTGTTCAACTGGCATCTCGGCGACAAGGCTGCCGTCGACCAGGCTTTTGCCCGCGCCAAGCACGTGACGACGATCGATCTCGTCAACAACCGGCTCGTGCCCAACCCGATGGAGCCGCGCGCGGCGCTTGGCGAGTACGATCCCGGCAACGACAACTACACGCTCTACACCACGTCCCAGAATCCGCATGTGGCGCGCCTCGTGCTCTCCGCCTTCATCGGCGTCGCGCCCGAGCACAAGCTGCGCGTGATCGCGCCGGATGTGGGCGGCGGCTTCGGATCCAAGATCTTCATCTATGCGGAGGAGACGGTCTGCGTCTGGGCCGCCAAGAAGGTGAAGCGGGCGGTGAAGTGGACCTCGGACCGGACGGAGGCGTTCCTCGCCGACGCCCATGGCCGCGACCACGTCACCCATGCCGAGATGGCAACCGACGAGAACGGCAAGATCTTGGGTCTTCGCGTCCACACGATCGCGAATCTCGGGGCGTATCTCTCCACCTTCTCGTCCTCGGTGCCCACCTACCTCTACGCGCCGCTGCTCTCCGGCCAATACGACATCCCGGCGATCTACTGCGAGGTGGACGCGGTCTATACCAACACCGCGCCGGTGGACGCCTATCGCGGCGCCGGGCGGCCGGAGGCGACCTTCGTTCTCGAGCGCATCGTCGAGAAGACCGCCCGCGAACTCGGGCAGGATCCGGCGAAGTTCCGCAAGAAGAACTACATCACCAGCTTCCCGCACGCGACGCCGGTCATCATGACCTACGACGCGGGCGATTATCACGCCTCCATGAACAAGGCCCTGGAGGCCGCCGATTACAAGAACTTCGGCAAGAGGAAACGCGAGAGCGCCCGCCGGGGGCGCCTGCGCGGCATCGGCTTCTCGAGCTATATCGAGGCCTGCGGCATCGCTCCGTCCCAAGCCGTCGGTTCGCTCGGCGCCGGAGTCGGCCTGTGGGAATCCGCCGAGGTGCGCGTGAACCCGACCGGCTCCGTCGAGGTGCTCACGGGCTCCCACAGCCACGGCCAGGGCCACGAGACGACCTTCGCCCAGCTCGTATCGGACCGCCTCGGCGTGCCCATCGACAATGTGAGCATCGTCCATGGGGACACCGACAAGGTGCAGTTCGGCATGGGCACCTACGGCTCGCGCTCCGGCGCGGTCGGCATGTCGGCCATTGCGAAGGCCATCGACAAGGTGATCGCCAAGGGCAAGAAGGTCGCGGCCCACGTGCTCGAAGCGGCCGAAGGCGACATCGAGTTCAAGGACGGCAAGTTCACGGTGGCCGGCACCGACAAGTCGCTCGACTTCGCCTCCACGGCCCTTCAGGCCTATATCGCCCACAAGTTCACGGGCGAGCAGCTGGAGCCCGGCCTCAAGGAGGGGGCGTTCTACGATCCCACCAACTTCACCTTCCCGGCGGGCGTCCACATCTGCGAGGTGGAGATCGATCCCGATACGGGCGTCACGAAGATCGAGCGCTGGACCGCGGTGGACGATTTCGGGGTGATCATCAACCCGATGATCGTCGAGGGCCAGGTCCATGGCGGCATCGCGCAGGGCGTCGGCCAAGCCCTGCTGGAAGGCACGGTGTATGATTCGTCCGGGCAGCTCGTGACCGCGAGCTACATGGATTACTGCATGCCCCGCGCCATCGACCTGCCGTCCTTCGATGTCGGCATGACGATGACGCCCTGTCCCTCCAACCCGCTCGGGATCAAGGGCTGCGGCGAGGCGGGCGCCATCGCGGCGCCGCCTGCGGTGATCAATGCGATCACCGATGCGCTCGGACACGAGGATATCGCCATGCCCGCGACGCCGCAGGCCGTCTGGCGCGCGGCGCAGAAGAGCGTCACCAAGCTCGCGGCGGAATAAGGGAGGCTCAAGGATCATGTACGCTTTCGAATATCACCGCCCCACGAGCGTCCGTCAGGTCGCCAATCTCGTCGCCAAGGCCGAGGACGCCAAGCTTCTGGCCGGCGGGCACACCCTGCTGCCGACCATGAAGCAGCGTCTTGCGGCACCCGCGAACCTCATCGATCTCGGACAGGTCGTGGAGCTCAAAGGCATCGAGCGCTCCGCCCGCTCCATCACCATTGGCGCCATGACCCGCCATGCGGACGTGGCGGGCTCCGCGGACGTCCAGCAGGCGATCCCCGGCCTTGCCGAGATGGCCGAGCTGATCGGGGATCCCCATGTGCGGGCCCGGGGCACCATCGGCGGCTCAATCGCCAACAACGACCCGGCGGCCGATTACCCGGCCGCCTGCCTCGCGCTCGGCGCCACCATCGTGACGAACAAGCGCAAGTTCGCGGCGGAGGAGTTCTTCCGCGGTCTGTTCGAGACGGCCCTCGACGAGGGGGAGATCATCACCAAGGTGAGCTTCCCGATTCCGCAGAAGGCCGCCTATGCGAAGTTCCGCAACCCGGCCTCGCGCTATGCCCTAGTCGGCGTGTTCGCGGCCAAGCGCGCCGGCGACGTGCGCGTGGCGGTGACCGGCGCGGGCTCGAATGGCGTGTTCCGCTGGACGCAGGCCGAAGAGGCTCTCAAGGCGCGCTTCGCCGCCAAGTCACTGGAGGGCATGAGCGCCCCGGCCGACAACCTCAACAGCGACATCCACGCGGATGCCGCCTACCGGGCTCACCTTATCGGTGTCATGGCGCGCCGGGCCGTGCAGGCGGCTTCGTCGCGTTAGCGCGTCACGCATTCGCAAGGATAGGAGAGCGGCCGGGCTTCAGAACCCGGCCGTTTCCGTTAAGGAGGCGACACCCCGTCCGGTACTCCTCTCCGGCCGGACTTGCCCGGGCGCAGGGCGCTTCTGTACCCTGCGCCCTCGACACCAGGAGGTCACCGTTCCCTTGGCCAAGGCGCCCGCTTCCATCGACGACACCGCCACCCTCCTGCAGGCCTCCGGCTATGTGGCCGACCGGGCGCTCGCGACGGTGCTGTTCCTCGCCCTGAAGCTCGGGCGACCGCTCTTCCTCGAAGGGGAGGCCGGCGTCGGCAAGACGGAAATCGCCAAGGTCCTGTCCGCGGCACTGGGACGGAGGCTCATCCGTCTCCAATGCTACGAGGGCCTCGACGTCGCCTCCGCGGTCTACGAGTGGAACTATGCGGGCCAGATGATGGCGATCCGCCTGGCGGAGGCCGGTGGCGGCGTGGACCGGGACCGGCTCGAGGGCGACCTTTTCTCTGAGCGCTACCTGGTGAAGCGGCCGCTGCTCCAAGCCCTCGAGGCCGGGGCAGGCGGCGCGCCGGTTCTCCTCATCGACGAGCTCGACCGGACGGACGAGGCCTTCGAGGCTTTTCTCCTCGAAGTGCTGTCCGACTTCCAGGTGACGGTGCCGGAATTCGGCACCGTAAAGGCGGCCGAGCCGCCCATCGTGATCATCACCTCGAACCGCACCCGCGAGATCCACGACGCGCTCAAGCGCCGCTGCCTCTACCACTGGGTCGATTACCCCGATGCGCCCCGGGAGCTCTCGATCCTGCAGGCGCGCGTGCCGCATGCGCCGAAGGCCCTGTCGCGGGAGATCGTCGCCTTCGTTCAGGCGATCCGCAAAGAGGAGCTCTTCAAGGTGCCCGGCGTCGCCGAGACCCTGGACTGGGCCTCCGCCCTCGTGGAACTCGACGCCGTCGCCCTCGACCCGGCTCTCGTCTCCGATACGCTCGGCGTGCTCCTGAAGTACCAGGACGACATCCAGAAGATGCAGGGAAGCCGAGCCAAGGCGATGCTGGACCAGGTGCGGGGTGACCTGAGAGCGGCGGAGTAGGGCGGGTGGCCATGGCCCCTGGCTCCTCATTCCCAGAGGGGGAGGCATCCGCGCAGGCGGTGGAGAGCGGTGCCGACGGCACCGGCCGCCTCTCCGACAACATCGTCTATTTCGCGCGCGCGCTCCGCACGGCCGGCCTGCCCGTGGGGCCTGGCGCGGTGCTCGATGCGATCGCGGCCGTGGAAGCCGCCAGGATCGGCGCTCGCGAGGATTTCTATTGGACGCTTCACGCGGTCTTCGTGAAGCGCCGCGAGCACAGCGTTCTCTTCGACCAAGCCTTCAAGATCTTTTGGCGGCGGCGGGCGCTGATGGAAAAGCTCATCGCTCAGATGTCGCCCATCGCGCCCGGTGCCTTGAAGAAGGACGAGAAGCCGCGGGCCGGTGCGCTGCGCGTCGCCGAGGCGCTGGCGCCGCAGCCCAAGGAGCCGCAGCCGCCCAAGGAGCAGATCGAACTTTCCGCGCGCCTCACGGTGTCGGACCGGGAGGTGCTGAAGGCCAAGGATTTCGCGCAGATGTCGGCCCAGGAGATCGCCCGCGCCAAGCGTCTCATCGCCGAGATGCGCCTGCCCGACGACGAGGTGACGACCCGCCGTTTCGCGGCGGATGCGAGGGGTCGCCGCATCGATCCGCGCCGCACCTTCCGCCGCTCGCTGCGGGGCGGCGGCGCCACCATCGATCTCGCCTATCGCACGCCCGCGACCCGGCACCCGCCGCTCGTGGCCTTGGTCGATATCTCGGGCTCCATGGCGGAATATTCGCGCCTGTTCCTCCACTTCCTGCACGCAATCGCCGAGAAGCGCAGGCGCGTCCATTCCTTCGTCTTCGCCACCCGGCTCACGAATATCAGCCGGGAGCTGACGAGCCGGGACCCGGACGATGCGCTGGCCCGTGCGGCAGGGCGGGTGCAGGACTGGGAGGGCGGCACCCGGATCGCCCACGCCCTCCACGATTTCAACCGCCTCTGGTCCCGCCGGGTGTTGGGGCAGGGCGCCGTGGTTCTGCTCTTCACGGATGGTCTCGAGCGGGAGGTCACCGGCGAGCTGACCTTCGAGATGGACCGGCTCAAGCGCTCCTGCCGGCGGCTGATCTGGCTCAACCCGCTCCTGCGCTTCGACGCCTTCGAGGCTCGCGCCTCGGGCATCCGCACCATGCTGCCGCATGTCCATGACTTCCGGCCGATCCACAGCCTGGCTTCCATGGGAGATCTCTGCCAGGCGCTCTCCTCCGAGAGGGCGGGCGCCGCCGATCCGCGGCGGTGGTTGCGCGGCGTGGATTGAGGGCACGCGGGAGCCGGTCCTAGAGCGGCGGCCGAGGGGCACGGAAACGTGCGGCGCGGGCCCGATGGTTGCACGACGCGGCTTAAAGCTTACCTTGAGGGCGGAAGGACCAGGGTCATGCTCTCCACCGAAACAGACATCCTGAGGGAAGCCGAATCCTGGCGACAGACCGGCCGGGGCGTCGCCCTTGCCACGGTGGTCGAGACCTGGGGCTCGGCGCCGCGACCTGTCGGGAGCCACCTTGTCATTGACGACGAGGGCAATTTTCTTGGCTCCGTCTCCGGCGGCTGCGTCGAGGGAGCCGTCATCACCGAGGCGCTCGATGTGATCGAGGACGGCAAGCCGCGCCTTCTCGAATTCGGCGTCGCCGACGAGACCGCTTGGCGGGTCGGCCTCTCCTGCGGCGGCACGATCCGCGTCTTCGTCGAACGGGTGGAATAATGCCGAGCCTCGATATCCTGCTGGCCTTCGCGGCCGCGACGATCGTCTTTGCCCTCTTTCCGGGGCCTGCGCTTCTCTACACGGCGGCACAGACGCTTGCCCGCGGACGCCGGGCCGGGTTCATGGCCGCGTTCGGCATTCACGTGGGCTGCTATGCCCATGTGTTCGCGGCGGCTTTCGGCCTCTCCGCCGTGTTCCGGTACGTGCCGGAGCTCTACACTGCCATGAAGATCGTCGGCGCCATCTACCTGATCTGGCTCGGCATCGACATGATGCGCAGTCGCACCAATGCGGCGGAGATGGACAAGATCGCGCCCAAATCCGCGCGCCGGGCTTTCTTCGAAAGCGTGGTGGTGGAAGTGCTGAACCCAAAAGTAGCGATCT
Organism: Microvirga sp.; assembly: GCA_036562855.1. Classification (GTDB taxonomy): domain Bacteria; phylum Pseudomonadota; class Alphaproteobacteria; order Rhizobiales; family Beijerinckiaceae; genus Microvirga. Next base: position 42,937 of record DATCJK010000039.1, on the reverse strand, counting down.
TCTTCATTGCCTTCCTGCCCCAGTTCGTAGATCCGACTGCCAGCCTGCCGATCTGGGCACAGTTCATCATCCTTGGAACGGCGGTGAACTTCGTGTTCTCCCTCACCGATGTAGTGACGGTGCTCGCGGCCTCCACGGTGATGCGCAAGTTCAAGGGCGACGGCACGGGCAAAGGGGCTGGCCGCAAGCTCATTCGCTTCGGCGGCGGCTCGATCCTGGTCGGGCTCGGGGCACGCCTTGCCCTCGACCGCAGCTAGCCATGCGCCTCGAACTTCTCTCCGCACTCAATGCCGAGCGCGTAGCCAGGCGCGCGGCTGTCCTCGTCACGGACATCGAGGGAGGCGGGCAGGAGCTCGTGCGTGAGGGCGACGTGCAGACGCACCCGCTCGCCGCGCTGCTCGGCGAGCGGGTGCGTCAGGGCAAGAGCGGCCTTGTGGAGGAGGGCGGGCGCCGCCTCTTCCTGACCGTTCAGGTGCCACCGGTGCGGGTGCTTATGGTCGGTGCCGTACATATCAGCCAGGCGCTGGCGCCCATGGCCCGCGGCCTCGACCTCGACGTGACGGTGCTCGACCCCCGCACCGCCTTTGCGACGCCGGAGCGCTTTCCGGGCGTGCCTGTCATCGCCGAATGGCCCGATGCCGCGCTCCCGCGGATCGGGCTCGACCGTTACACGGCCGTGGCGGCCCTCACCCACGATCCCAAGATCGACGATCCCGCCCTGCAGGCAGCCCTGCGGGCGCAGTGCTTCTACATCGGCGCGCTCGGCTCCAAGAAGACCCATGCGCGCCGCGTGGAGCGGCTGATGGAGGCCGGCTTCACGGAAACGGACATCGCGCGCATCCACGCGCCCATCGGTCTCGATATCGGCGCCGTCTCTCCGGCAGAAATCGCAGTCTCCGTTCTGGCGGAAATCGTGGCGACCCTGCGCAAGGACCGGAGGCGGGCGGCGTGAAATTCGGGGCGGTTCCGGTGGCGGAAGCCGCGGGCGCCATCGCAGCCCATACGGTGCGTGCGGGCGATGCCGTGGTGAAGAAGGGCAGCACGCTCACGCCGGAGGACGTGGCTCGGCTGACCGAAGCCGGCGTCATGAGCGTCGTCGCGGTGCGTCTTGAGCCCGAGGACGTCGGCGAGGACGCAGCCGCCCTGCGGCTTGCCCAAACGGTGGCAGGCGAGGGCGTGCGCGTGGATCGCCCCTTCACCGGGCGGTCGAACCTGTTTGCGGAAGGCCCTGGCCTTCTCATTGTCGACCGCGCCGCCATCGATCGCATCAACGGCGTCGACGAGGCTATCACCGCCGCGACCCTGCCGGCCTTCAAGCCGATCGTGGAGGGCGAGATGATCGGCACCGTGAAGATCATCCCCTACGCGGTTCCCGAAAACGTGCTGGAGCAAGCGCTCGCCGGGGCCGAAGGCGCGCTGCGCGTGGCGCCGTACCGCCGCCGGCGGGTCGGGGTGATCTCGACCCTGCTGCCGGGCTTGAAGCCCAGCGTCGTCGACAAGACCCTTCACGTGCTCGGCCAACGGCTCGCGCCGGCGGGCGCCGCTGTCGCGGCGGAGGAGCGGGTCGACCACGAGGTTGCGGCCCTGACCCGTTCGCTGGCGGCGCAGGCCGAGGGCGATGCGGATCTCCTGGTGGTGTTCGGCGCCTCCGCAATTGCGGACCGCCGCGACGTGATCCCGGCAGCCTTGGAGGCGGCGGGCGGGCGCGTGGAGCATTTCGGGATGCCGGTCGATCCCGGCAACCTCCTCCTCGTCGGTTCTCTCAATGGCAAGCCCGTTCTCGGGGCGCCGGGCTGCGCCCGCTCCCCGAAGGAGAATGGGTTCGATTGGGTGCTGAGCCGTCTCCTCGCCGATATACCGGTCACCCGCGCCGACATCACCGGCATGGGAGTGGGCGGCCTCCTCATGGAGATCGTCTCCCGCCCGCAACCCCGGGCCGGAGGCACGGGCGGGGAGGACGGGGAGGCGTGACGGTCGCGGCTCTCATTCTCGCGGCCGGGCGCGGCACCCGCTTCGGTGAGGCGCCGAAGCTGCTCGCTCTCCTCGACGGCAAGCCGCTGGTGCGCCACGTAGCGGAGGCCGCGCTCGCCTCGCGGGCCCGGCCGGTGCTGGTGGTGACGGGACATCGGGCGGACGCGGTCGAACGGGCGCTTGCAGGGCTCGCCCTCGCGCCCGTGCCGAACCCCCATTTCGCCGAAGGGCTTTCCACATCGCTCAAGGCCGGCTTTGCCGTGCTGCCCGCAGAAGTCGAGGCCGCCATCGTTCTCCTCGGCGACATGCCTCTCGTGAGTGCCGAACTGATCGACGATCTTGCGGCGGCTTGGGCGGCCGGGGCGCGCCCCCCGGCCCTCATCCCCGTTCATGAGGGGCGACGCGGCAATCCCGTCGTGCTCTCCCGCGCCCTCGCTCCGCAGATCGCAGGGCTCACCGGCGATGCGGGAGCGGGTCCGCTGCTGCGCGGCCGAACGGACGTAGTCGAGTGGCCGGTCGGCGATCCCTCGATCCTGACCGACATCGACACGCCGGATGCGCTCGCCGCGCTTCGTCCCTAGCGCGCCTTCTTGGCGTCGGCCCGGCACCGATCCGAGCAATAACGCACCTCGTCCCAGACCCGCTCCCACTTCTTGCGCCAGGCAAAGGGGCGGTGGCAGACCGGGCAGACCTTCTGGGGCAGGTCGCTCTTCTTGCGCATTTTGGGCATCTGTCAGGGACGTCCCGGATCCGCGGAAAGCCCGCTGCCATTCAACGACGATGGCTTTATAATGCACCGGAGGCACAGGCGGGAGGACGCGCGGTGACACCGAATGCCAGGCTCCATGGACGGCCGTTGTGGCGCATCGCGCCATGGGCGATGGCGGCCGGCCTGCTGCTCCTCCCTCTCGCCGCCATGGCGATCACCGACGAGATGGTCTGGGATGCGGCCGATTTCGCCATTTTGGCGGTCATGCTGCTGGCAGCCTGCGGCGCCCACGAATTGGTGGTCCGGCTGACGGGGAGCAAGGCCTTCCGCGCCGCCGTCGGCGTCGCGGTGGTCGCGGCCTTCATCCTGGTCTGGATCAATCTCGCGGTGGGGATCATCGGCTCCGAGGATCATCCAGCGAACCTGATCTTTGCCGGCGTGATCGCCGTCGCCCTTCTCGGCACCCTGATCGCGCGCCTGAGGCCCTGGGGCATGGCGCGTGCCTTGGCCGCGACGGCGCTCGCCCAGGTCGTTGCCGGAGCCGTGGCGCTCGTTGCCGGATGGGGCTCCGCTGGCGCCAACTGGCCCGGCGCGATCGTGGTGCTGACGGGCTTTTTCGCTTCCCTCTGGCTCCTCTCGGGCTGGCTCTTCCTCAAGGCAGCCCGGGAGCAGGCGGGCTCTATCGGTTGAGCTGGCGCCCTCAGCGTCCCGAATCGCGCGCGCTTTCGGGTGCCAGCGAACTCCAGCCGGTGATCTGCACGAAGCCGTCCCGCACCGCCACCACGAGGTGGCGTCGATGCTTGTGGACGAGGGTGCCGGGCGTGAAACGGTGCGCCTCCGTCCAGCCGGAGGCCTGCCACACGTAAAGGCGCTTGCCCCCTACCTGCGCCAGGGTCTCGATGGAGCCGAAGGCGCGGATCGTGCGCAGCACCTCCGCCACCGTGCCGGTGAAAGCGAGCGTGCGCTGCGCCTCCGTGACCCGTGGCCAGTAGGATCCGCCTGTCTGCGGCTTCGCCTCGGCCCAGAGCCGCGGCAGGTCGGCGGCGAGCGTGATCGAGAGGCGCTTTGCCGCCATCTGACACTTGGCGAGCAGGGTGTCGTGCGTCTCGTCGGGCGCGATGTCGAAGAGATCCTGCGCCACGATGGGACCCGTGTCGAAGCTCGGGGCGAGGGCGTGGACGCTCATGCCCCAGCGAGGCGCCCCATCGAGGATCGCCTGGAAAAGAGGATAGGGGCCGCGGCCCTCCGGCAGGGGCGAGGGATGGAAGTTTACCGCATAGGGCACATGCGGCTCCCAATCCTTCACGAGCCAGGGGTACCCCGCCACCACGAGCGCCTCGCAGCCGAGGCTCTTGAGGCCCGCAAGGTCGGCGGGACGGATGCGCGACATCTGGATTGGCAGGCGCAGCGCACGTGCGCGCGCGACCGTGGCATCGTTGAAGTCGTAGATGTTGTCGCAAGGACGCGTGAATAGCTTCACCGGCTCCCAGCCGCGCTCGATCAGCGTCTGAAACACGTCGCCCAGAAAGTCGATGCCCGCGAAGGCGAAGCGCATTCGGTCCCCCATGCGGTCAGGCACCGCATCCACCTCATCGTCCCGGAGCCTAGCTAGAACAGCCAGGGCCGGGATTCATCCCTTCGATCCATCCTTTGATCCATGAGCCCGCCGCAGCCGTATGAACGCTGTCGAGAGCATTGGCGCAACGGGCCGATTCTCCTTCTAGCTAGAACAGCCAAATTTCAATTTCATCCGTGGGATCACGATGGCGGGGCAGGTACTCATCTACGGCGGCACGGGCGGGATCGGAGCCGCGACGGCGCGGCTGCTGAAGGCGCGCGGCTACGGCGTGCATCTCGTCGCCCGCGACGCGGCGCGCCTCGAGGCCCTGGCCCGTGAGATCGGTGCCACCACGACCGCAGGCGATGTGGCGGACGACGCTCTGTTCGCCCGCGCCGCCGAAGAGGCGGGCGGTGCTCTGGCCGGGCTCGTCTACGCGATCGGCACCATCAACCTCAAGCCGTTCGGGCGGCTGACCGCCCAGGATTTCGAGCGGGACTTTCGCATCAACGCGGTTGGGGCAGCCCGCGCCGTCCAGGCGGCTATGCCGGCCTTGAAGGCCGGGGAGGGCACGCCGGGCGTCGTGCTGTTCTCCACGGTGGCGGTGGCGCAGGGCTTCGCCTCCCATGCCTCCATCGGCCTTGCCAAAGGGGCGGTCGAAGGCCTGGCCCTCTCGCTTGCCGCGGAGCTTGCCCCCAAGATCCGGGTGAACGTGGTGGCGCCCTCGCTCACCCGCACGCCGCTCGCTCAGGCGCTCACCGCCAACGAGGCGATGGCGTCCGGCATCGCACAGATGCATGCCCTCCAGCGCCTCGGGACACCTGAAGACGTGGCGGCTGCCGCAGCCTTCCTTCTGTCCGACGAGGCCTCCTGGATCACGGGCCAGGTGCTCGGGGTCGATGGCGGCCGCAGCTCGCTGCGCACCAAGGGCTGACCTTCCCCGCCCGCATGGCCACCCTCCGTTTCCTCCTCGGCGACCAGCTCACCCGCGGCCTTGCGACCCTGTCGGATCTCGACCCGGCGAAGGACGTGGTTCTGCTCGTGGAGGTTCACGAGGAGGCGACCTATGTGCGTCACCATCCCCAGAAGATCGCCTTCATCCTCTCCGCCATGCGCCATTTCGCACAGGCTCTGGAGGGGGAGGGCATCCGGGTCGATTACGTGCGCCTCGACGATCCCTCCAATACGGGCTCCTTCGGCGGCGAGCTGAAGCGCGCCGTCGCCCGCCACCGGCCCGAGAGAGTGGTGGTGACGGAGCCCGGCGAATGGCGCGTGCTCGAAATGATGCACGATTGGCGCGAGGAGCTGGACGTGCCGCTGGAGATCCGGGACGACACCCGGTTCCTGTGCTCCCGGGCCGAGTTCGCTCGCTGGGCCGACGGCCGCCGCAGCTACCGAATGGAGTTCTTCTACCGCGAGATGCGCCGCAAGACCGGCCTCCTCATGAACGGGCCGGAGCCCGAAGGCGGGCAGTGGAACTTCGACGCCGAGAACCGCAAGCGCCTGCCGAACGGCGTGACACCGCCGCTCCGCCCAGCCTTTCCGCCCGATGCGATCACCCGCGACGTGCTCGATCTGGTGCGGAACCGTTTCGGCAACCATTTCGGCGACCTGGAGCCCTTCGCCTGGCCCGTGACCCGCACCGAGGCCCTTCGGGCTCTCGCACTGTTTCTGGACGAGAGGCTCGCGAAATTCGGCGACTACCAGGACGCCATGAAGGCAGGGGAGGGCACGCTCTTTCACAGCCTCCTCGCCCCGGCGCTGAATGTGGGGCTGCTGACGCCGGAGGAGGTCTGCCGCCACGCGGAGATCGCCTACCGGGAGGGGCGGGCGCCGCTCAACGCGGTCGAAGGCTTCATCCGCCAGATCATCGGCTGGCGGGAATATGTGCGCGGCATCTACTGGCTGCACATGCCGGGCTATGCCCGCACCAACACGCTCCAGGCGCGCCGAAAGCTGCCCTGGTTCTACTGGTCCGGCGAGACCGACATGAACTGTCTGGCTCAGTGCATCGGCGACACACGGCGGCAGGCCTATGCGCACCACATCCAGCGGCTCATGGTGACGGGCAATTTCGCGCTCCTCGCGGGCGTCGATCCGGCCGAGATCGAGGAATGGTATCTGGCCGTCTATGCGGACGCCTTCGAGTGGGTGGAGCTGCCGAACGTGCACGGCATGGTGATGTGGGCCGATGGCGGGATGCTTGGATCGAAGCCCTATGCGGCCTCGGGCGCCTATATCGACCGCATGTCCGATTATTGCGGGTCCTGCGCCTACGACGTGCAGGCGAAGACGGGCGAGCGGGCCTGCCCGTTCAACTATCTCTACTGGAACTTCCTCATCGAGAACGAGGCCCGGCTGAAGGCGAACCCGCGCATGGGTATGCCCTACCGGACGCTCGCTGCGATGAGCGCGGATCGCAGGGCCGAGATCGTCGCCGATGCGCGGCGCTTTCTGGCGAGCCTCGAACCGGCCGCTCCGGCAGATGCCTAGAGCCGTGCGCTCCGGGCGCGTGGCGCCGGAAGGCGCATGAAGGAGCGGAACACCGCGTTGTTGCGCAGGGCTGTCTCCCCGGCGCCGACGACCGTGTCCACCGTCTGCGGGTCGAGGCGGAAGCGGGTCGGCACCTTGTCGAGTTCCGCCTTCAGGTCGGCGCCGGCATCCTCGAAGGAGACCCGGCCGATCGAGAAAGCGACGTCGGCGCAGTTCCAGCCCGCGAGCGTGCCCCGCAGCTTCTGGACCTCGCCTTGGGAGAGCGAGCAGCGCCAGGCGCGCAGGTCCTTCTCCCAATCGCGCATCATCGCCTGGAAATAGTCGTAGCCCTTGTAGACGCCGGAATCGATGGCCGCGTCGGTCACGACGCCCGCCAGTTCGAGGCCGCTCGGGGAGGCGCGGTTGCGCACCCAATCGCCCGCCGGACCCCGACCCGCGTCCACCACGAGGAAGAGGAAGCGTTTCACCCGCACGCCCTGCTCGGCCGTGAAGGGTACATGGGCGCGGTCCCGGTTCGAGCGGGCAATGGTGAGGGAGTGGATGCCGAAATTATCGGTGAGCCCGCCATCGAGCAGCTTCACATAGCGGAACCCCTCCGGATTGGCCCGGTAGCGCTGGAAGGCGAGGGCGGTGGCGCGCAGGGTGGCAGGCGCCGTGCTGTCCGTGGCGCTGCGCTGGAGGAATTGCGGCACCCGGGAGCCGCAGCTATCGCCGAAATTCTCTGCATTGATGGGCACGAAGAGCCCGGGCACGGCGGCGGAGGCCGCGACGGCCTCCGACAGGCGCACCTTGCCGAGATCGCTGCACAGGGCATTGAAGGTGATCGGGTCGAACACGAAGGGGACCCGGTTGTAGATGTCCGACGCGGTGATCCACACGAGCGGCCGCCCGCGGGCGAACAGATCCGCGTAAGTGGCGCCGCCGAACAGGTTGTCGTCGAGCCAGCGGGGGAAGCGCGAGCGGTCGTTGACGCCGCCGCTGTTCACGATCTTCAGGACATTGCCGAGCGACACATCCGTGTCGAAGCCCTGCTCGGCGTCGCGCTCCAGGAACCGGGCGCGGAAATCGGCAAGGCCGTCGCGCCCGCGCAGGCCGAAATAGGCCGCCGTCACGGAGCCGCCCGAGACCCCGGAGATCACGTCCACCGCCTCGGTCAGCCGCTGTGGCCCGCGCTCGGTGCGGATCTCGTGGCGGTCGAGTTCGGAGAGGACGCCGTAAGAGAAGGCGGAGGCCCGCATGCCGCCGCCCGAGAAGGCGACCCCGACCACGGTGGATCCGAACTGGTCGGCCGTCAGCGGCCAGCTGCCCTGGTCGGAGGCCTGCGCGAGGGGCGCATTGATGGGCTCATCCCAGACTGTGCTCGCGCAGGCCGCGAGCAGCAGCGCCACCAATCCGGCCGTGGCCCAAGGCCGGACCATCTGTCCGAATGCCATCCTCAACCCCCCGTTTAGAGAGGGCGGCGTACGACGGGACGGCGTCATGCTCAAGGTGCAGCCGTGCCACAGATACGAAAAAGGCGCGGGGTTTCCCCCGCGCCTCGCTCGTGAAGCAGTCGTGAGACCGGCTTAGAAGTCCATCCCGGCGCCAGCACCTGGAGCGGCGGGAGCGGCCTTCTTCGGCAACTCGGCCACCATCGCCTCCGTGGTGATGAGGAGGCCGGCGACCGACGCGGCGTCCTGGAGGGCGGTGCGGACCACCTTGGCCGGGTCGATCACGCCGAACTTGTACATGTCGCCGTATTCGGCGGTCTGGGCGTTGAAGCCGAAGGCATAGTCGCCCTTCTCCAGCACCTTGCCGACGATCACGGAGCCGTCCTCGCCCGCATTGAGAGCGATCTGACGGGCCGGGGCCTGGACGGCGCGGCGGACGATTTCGATGCCCGTGCGCTGGTCGTCGTTCGCGGGCTGAAGCGTGGAGAGCACCTTCACGGAGCGCAGGAGCGCCACGCCGCCGCCGGGCAGGATGCCCTCCTCGACGGCCGCCTTGGTGGCGTGCATGGCATCGTCCACGCGGTCCTTCTTCTCCTTGACCTCGATCTCGGTCGCGCCGCCGACGCGGATCACCGCGACGCCGCCCGCGAGCTTGGCAAGACGCTCCTGGAGCTTCTCACGGTCGTAATCCGAGGTGGTCTCCTCGATCTGCGCCTTGATCTGTTGGACGCGGGCCTCAATCTCCTTCTTGGAGCCGGCGCCGTTCACGACCGTGGTGTTCTCCTTCTCGATCACCACCTTCTTGGCGCGGCCGAGCATGGGGAGCGTCACGTTCTCCAGCTTGATGCCGAGGTCTTCCGAGATGGCGGTGCCGCCCGTGAGGATCGCGATGTCCTGGAGCATGGCCTTGCGGCGGTCGCCGAAGCCAGGCGCCTTCACGGCCGCGATCTTGAGGCCGCCGCGCAGCTTGTTCACCACGAGGGTGGCGAGCGCCTCGCCCTCGACATCCTCGGCGATGATGAGAAGCGGCTTGCCGCTCTGCACCACGCTCTCGAGCACCGGCAGGAGCTCCTGGAGCGAGGAGAGCTTCTTCTCGTGGATGAGGATGTAGGGATCCTCCAGTTCCACGCGCATCTTCTCGGTGTTGGTGACGAAGTACGGGGAGAGATAGCCGCGGTCGAACTGCATGCCCTCGACCACGTCGAGCTCGGTGGCGAGGGACTTCGCCTCCTCGACCGTGATCACGCCCTCGTTGCCGACCTTCTGCATGGCCTCGGCAAGGAAGCGTCCGATCTCCGCGTCGCCGTTCGCCGAAATGGTGCCGACCTGCGCGATCTCGTCGTTCTTGGTGATCTTCCGCGCGTTCTTCTTCAGGTCCGCCACGATGGCCTCGACGGCCATGTCGATGCCGCGCTTGAGGTCCATCGGGTTCATGCCGGCCGCGACCGACTTCGCGCCTTCCTTCACGATGGCCTGGGCGAGCACGGTCGCGGTGGTGGTGCCGTCACCGGCGAGGTCGTTGGTCTTCGAGGCCACTTCGCGCACCATCTGGGCGCCCATGTTCTCGAATTTGTCCTCGAGTTCGATTTCCTTGGCGACCGTGACGCCGTCCTTGGTGATGCGCGGAGCGCCGAAGGACTTCTCGATGACCACGTTGCGGCCCTTGGGGCCGAGCGTCACCTTCACGGCATTGGCCAGGATGTCGACGCCGCGCAGCATCTTCTCGCGGGCATCGGCCGAAAACTTCACGTCTTTCGCAGCCATGGTGTCACTCCTTTAGAGACATGACGAATTGGGTTGGGAACGGCCCCGGCTCGGCGCCTCGACCGACCAGGGGCCCTGGCGGTCGGATCAGCACCCGGCTCGGGCTCGGAACGGCCCCTGATCAGGCGGCCTTCTTGCGGGCGACGGTCTCTTCCAGAACGCCCATGATGTCGGATTCCTTCATGATCAGGAGATCCTCGCCGTCGATGCGCACCTCGGTGCCGGACCACTTCCCGAAGAGGACGCGGTCGCCCACCCGCACGTCGAGCGCCTGCAGCTTGCCGTTCTCGTCGCGAGAGCCAGGACCCACGGCGATGACCTCGCCCTGCTGCGGCTTCTCCTTGGCGGTATCGGGGATGATGATGCCGCCGGCGGTCTTCTCCTCCGCGTCGAGACGACGGACGACGACGCGATCATGCAAGGGACGGAACTTCATGTGAGGTCCTCCAAACGATCCAATCTGATCCAATGAAGAGGACGGCCCGCGGAAGGCAGCACCGCCCGCTTCGAGGCGCGATTTATTGGCTACGTTTTTGCCGTTCAAGAGGCCCGGCGAAAAATTTTGGCAGTCCCTCTGGGAGACTGCCAAGCGCGACCGTGAACGGCCTGTCAGCACTCCCTCCGAGCTGCTGCTAAGATATTGGAACCTATAAAGTATTTCTGCATTGGCCTTGAGCGGAGCAGTAGTTTCGCGCAAGCTGACGAAGCGCTGCCCAAGCGCTTGAGGCAGCCATCGGATAGGGTGAAAGGAGGTCTCATGGTTTCCAAGGAGTTCATCCGGCAGCTCGAGGGTTACGGGCTGACCACCGCCACCATTCTCTACCGGATGCCGGATCACCCGCATCTCCTCCAGAGCTACATCTGGCAGGAATACGATCTGGCCCCAAAATTCCCCGTTCTCCTGGACTTTCTCGACTTCTGGAAACGCGAGATCGAGGGCCCGCTCCATTCCGTGACGGTCGCCCATTCCCGGCTCATCAAGCCAGCCGAGTTCCAGAAGGTCGACGGGGTGCTGTCCCTCCACTAGCTGGCGGCGTCCTGGATCGGCGACCGCAGCCATCGCGCTGCTCAAGTCGGCCGATCCGGAAGGTCGGCGGAGTTGGGACGACCCACGAGCGGAGATTCCTCACGGATTGGCGAGCGGGGGCTTTCGTCGCGGCGGGTGAGGGGGTTGCATCTTGGCCCAGGGCCCAAGGTCGGGTAGAGGAACGCCTCACTCCCGAACCCGTCAGGGCTCCTTGTCCAAAGCACGCACATCCGAGATCCTCACCTCGCTCGCGGCCCAGCCCGGCGAGCGGCTGACGGTTGGCGAGATCATCGCCGTGCTGCGGGACCGTGCCTTCGCGCTCCTGGTGGTTCTCCTCGGCCTGCCCAACTGCCTGCCGATGCCCCCGCCCATCCCGCTCGTCTGCGGCCTGCTACTGGCTCTGGTGGCCCTTCAGATCATAGGCGGCCGTTCTGCCCCCTGGCTGCCGCAGGCGCTCCTTACCCGCTCCATCGCCCATACGGATGTGGACCGGGCCGTGAACCGGGCCGTGCCCATATTCCGCCGCCTCGAGCGGTTTTCGCGCCCGCGAATGACCGTGTTCGACACGGGACTGGCCTTGCGGCTGATGGGGCTGCTCCTGCTCATCCTGGCCCTCGGCCTTCTCTTCGCTCCGCCCTTCGTGGGGCAAATCCCCCTCGGGATCGCCGTCTGCCTCGTGGGCCTCGGCCTCGTCGAGCGAGACGGGCTCGTGGTCATCGGCGGCCTTGCGATCGGCTCCCTCGGACTCACCTTGAGCCTCGGCTTCGTCTACGCCATCATTTCCGGCATCGACACCATCCTCTGACCGCGCCTCGGGGTCGCGCCCCGGTCCTGGAGCCACGCCTATGCCCCAGCTTCGCATCGCCCTCCTCGGCACAGGCCTCATGGGCGCGCCCATGGTGCGCCGCCTGCTCGGCGCCGGATTTTCGGTGACGGTCTGGAATCGGACGCCCGAGAAGGCGCAGGCGCTCGCCGCGGACGGCGCCGAGGTCGCTGGGAGTGCCGCCGAGGCCGCCCGCGAGGCGGATGCGGTCATCACCATGCTGGAGAACGGCGCGGTCGTGACCGACGTGCTGTTCGGGCAGGGCGTCGCCGCCGCCATGCGGGCTGGCGCGACGTTCATCGACATGAGCTCCATCCCGCCCTCCGTCGCGAAGGACCATGCGGCGCGGCTCGCGGAGCGCGGCGTGCGCCATCTCGATGCGCCGGTCTCCGGCGGCACGGTGGGGGCGGAGCAGGGAACGCTCGCCATCATGGCGGGCGGCGAGAAGGCGGTGTTCGAGGCCGCCCTGCCGGTCTTCGCGGCGATGGGGCGCTCCACCCATGTGGGGCCTCACGGGGCGGGCCAGCTTGCAAAGCTGGCGAACCAGGCGATCGTCGGCATCACCATTGGCGCGGTCTCGGAGGCCCTGCTGCTGGCGGCGGCTGGCGGCGCCGATCCGGCCGCCGTGCGGGAGGCGATCCGGGGCGGTTTCGCGGAAAGCCGTATCCTCGAAGTGCACGGGCAACGCATGATCGACAGGGATTTCGCACCCCGTGGCTTCGTCCACATCCAGGTGAAGGATCTCGACACGATTCTCGCGACGGCCGCCGAGTACGGTCTCACCCTGCCGCTGACCCAAAACGTGCGCGACCGCTTCGTCGAGCTCCGGGACCGCCTCGGCGGGTCACATCTCGACCACTCGGCTCTGCTCCTGCAGCTCGAGGCGATGAACCCGCCCCACACCGTCGCGAAGGTCGGCGAAGGCTAGGCACCACTAGCTTCGGCAGACCGCACTGCCTCTCGACCTCGGGTCAGGCCGCTTTGGCGTCCGGAGGGTCGTAGCCCAGCATCCGGTCGATATCGTCGGGCGGGACGGGCTTGGAGAACAGGAAGCCCTGGAGCTGGTGACATCCGAGCGCCTGCAGGAACCGGTGCTGCTCCTTCGTCTCGACGCCTTCCGCCGTGACCGTGAGGCCGAGAGCGCGGCCCAAGTGAACGATGGAGTGGACGAGGATCGCGCTTTCGCCGGTGGCTTCCATGCTCTCGAGGAACGAGCGGTCGATCTTGATCTTGTCGAAGGCGAAGCGCCGCAGATAGATCAGCGACGAGTAGCCCGTGCCGAAATCGTCGAGCGCCAAGTTCACCCCGAGGGCACGCAGCTCCATCATGGCCGCCTCGGCCGCATCCGCGTCCTCCACGACCACGCCTTCCGTCAGCTCCAACTCAAGGCGTGTCGGGTCGAAGCCCGTCTCGCGCAGGATCTGCACCACGTTCAGCACGAAATCGCGGTGGCGGAACTGCAGCGGCGACACATTGACCGCGATGCGCAGGCCCGGCCAGCGCTTGCCGTCGATGCAGGCTTGGCGCAGCACCCATTCCCCCAAGGGGATCACGAGGCCGCGCTCCTCGGCGATGGAGATGAAGCGTGATGGACTGATGAGGCCCTGCTTGGCATGCGGCCAGCGCACCAGGGCCTCGACAGCCACAATGTGGCTGCCATCGGCCGAGAAGAGAGGCTGATAATGGAGGGTGAGCTCGTCGCGGTTGATGGCGTGGCGGAGATCGTCCTCCACGACCTTCCGCATCCGGATCGCCTCGTCCATGGTCCGCTCGAAGAAGCTGAAGCGGTTCCGGCCCTCGCTCTTTGCTTCGTAGAGCGCGGTATCGGCGAGGCGCATCAGCACCTCGTGGGTGATCCCGTTCTCGGGCGCGAGGGCGATGCCGATCGAGACCCCGATCGACACCTGGGCTCCTGCGATGGGGAACGGACGCCCGATGGCGTCCAGGATGCGGCGGGCGAGGGATTCGGCGTCCGCGCCCGAGCGAATGCCGGTCTGGATGATGGCGAATTCGTCGCCGCCGAAGCGGGCGAGGGTATCGGCGCCGCGCAGCAGGTCCGACAGGCGGTGCGCCACCTGCTTGATCAGTTCGTCGCCGGCCGGATGCCCGTAGGTGTCGTTCACGTCCTTGAACCGGTCGAGGTCGAGAAGGTGGACCGCGACTCCCCCGTCGGTCCGTCCAAGACGGCCGATCTCGTGATCCAGGCGCTCCGTGAAGAGCAGGCGGTTCGGCAGGCTGGACAGGGGGTCGCGCCCGACGAGCATCTTGGCCTGTTCGCGGCTGCGGTGCAGATCCCGCGCGAGCCAGCGCACGGCGGCCGCCAGGAAACCGAACAGGGCGCACGCTATCGTCGCGCCCACCACGATGACGGGAGCGAACCGCGCCTGATCGGTCTCGCTGCTCGTCGACCAGATGGTGCCGAACACCACCGCGAGCGTCGCGCCAAAGAGCAGCGCGACCGGCCAAACGAGCCGGAGCAACAGGGTACCGTGAGAGGGGCGCTGCAGGAGCGACAAGCGGGACATGCAAACCTTCGGGCCGAATGGCCGGGCTCGCATCATCACCAATGGCCCTTGATAAGGTGTTTCGGCAGATGGTTAGTGTTTCGTGCAACCCGTTGGGCCGCCAACGATAGGGCGGGGCAAGGTTCGGTTAGGATCTTGGCCTGGCTCCCATGACCCTAAAACTGTCCGCTCTCGGCGCGAAGCGTCGTGGGGTCCCGGCGCGGCCCGGCGCCTGCGTAGCCGAGGATTGCCGCGCTATGTGCCGCCCGGAGTGCCGTAGGGCGGGCGCGGGATGGCCATGTGGGCAGCCCGCAGCGCGGCCGACCAGCGTTCGCGAAGGTCGTGGAAATAGGGCTCCCCCGCTTCGATCCGATGGGTCACCTCCGCCTGGAGCGCATCGCGCCGGATCACGGCGATGTCGATCGGCAGGCCGACGCCGAGGTTCGACCGCATGGTGGAATCCATGGAGATCAGGCCGATCTTCAGGGCGTCGTAGATGTCGGACCGATACGACACGGCGCGGTCGAGGATCGGCTTGCCGTATTTGTGCTCGCCGATCTGCAGGAAGGGCGCGTCCTGCCCGCACTCGATGAAGTTGCCGGCTGCATAGATCATGTACAGGCGCATCGGCCCCCCCTTGATCTGCCCGCCGAAGAGGAAGGACACGTCGAAGGGGAGAGAGGCCGCCTCGAGGCCCTTGCCGTCGATGGTGCGCACATGACGGACGGCCTTGCCGACGAGTTGCGCGGCCCTGAACAGGGTCGGCGCCTTCAGCAACGTCTCGACCTCGCCGGTTTCCGGATCCTCCAAGCCCTCGACCAGGAGGCTCACGACGGACTGCGACACCGAAAGATTGCCGGCCGAGGCAAGGGTCAGCACCCGCTCGCCCGGGACCACGACCGTGTTGAGCTTGCGGTAGACCGAGATGTTGTCGAGACCCGCATTGGTGCGGGTATCGGCGATCATCACAAGGCCCTGCTCCACGAGGATGCCGGTGCAATAGGTCATGGGCGATCCGTCATGGCGGTTCCTGGAACCCTGTCTGCGGTGAGCCGGGGCCGAGCTCGTCCCGGCGCCGGAGGGTTAGCAAGTTCGGCCCGGGCCCGGCAAGGGAAGGGGCTTCAGCCCTGCACCTGCACCTGCGAGTTCTCCACCTTCAGTTGGACCTCCAGGCGCTCGGATCCGCCCCCATAGCGGCTGCCGCGAATCGGCGATGCGCCGAGGTAATCGAGGCCGACCGCCACCCGCACATGGGCCTCACCGGCGCTGATTCCGTTCGTCGGGTCGAACCCCACCCAGCCAAGGTCCGGCACCAGGGCCTCGACCCAGGCATGGCCCGCATCCTGTTCCACCACTCCGTCGGCCCGATGAAAATAGCCGGACACGTACCGGGCCGGGATGCCAAGCGTGCGGGCGGCGGCGATGAAGATGTGGGTTAGGTCCTGGCAGACCCCTCGGCGCAGGGCGAAGGCCTCCGCCGCAGTGGTGGCGGAATGGGTCGTCGCCGTGTCGAAGATCACCTCCCGGTTCAGGGCGTCGAGAAGCCCGTGGAGGCCGGCGAGAACGTCCGGACCGGCGGGGCTCACCGCATCCCTCGCGAAGGTCCGGATCTCCGAATCGGGCTGCGTCAGGTCGGTCTCGCGCAGGTAGAAGATCTCGGGCAGGCGTTCGACGCAGCCACGGACGACCCCATGGGTGTCCGTCGTCTCCACCTCGCCCGTCACGCGGATGGTGAGCCCCTCCAGGGGGCCCTCCGCCGAGAAGGTGCGCAGGAGGTTGCCGAACGTGTCCTCCCCCGGCTTCAGGCGCCCGTCGGCGTTCGGCTCGATGCGCCAGCGCAGCACGTGCTGCCCGTCGTGATCGCGCGGGAACAGGCGCAGGATCTGGATGAGGCCGCGCACGGGCTGTTCGTAGCGATAGACCGTGTCGTGAGTGATGCGGATGCGCATGGGCCTCGGGCTCTGCGGCGGGTAAGGTCGCGATCAGGTCAGGTATTGTTCGGCGATCGCGCTGCCGAGCTGGTTGTTCTCGCCGATGAACTCGTCGATGAATTCGTGAAGGCCCTGCTCGAAAACGCTTTCGATCTTGGTCGATGAGAGGCGCGCCAGGGTGTTGGACGCGTAACGCTGGCTCGGCCCACGCCGGCCGTAGGCTTCGGCGATGAGATCGAGGTGGCGCACCAGAATCTCGTAGCAATTCGCCAGCGAGCGCGGCATCTGCCGGTTGAGGATGAGAAGGTCCGCGACGAGCCAGGGCTTCACGCTCTCCCGGTAGACCCAGTGATAGGCCGTGAGCGCCGACACCTCGCGCAGGATCGTGGTCCACTGGAAATAATCGAGCGAGCCGCCGACGCGCTCCGTTTCGGGGAGCAGGATCTGGTACTTCACGTCGAGGATGCGAGCCGTGTTGTCGGCGCGCTCCACGGCGCCGCCAAGGCGGGTGAACCAGAAGGCGTCGTTGCGCAGCATGGTCCGATAGGCCGAGCCGTCGAAGGCGAGCGTCACGCTCTTCACCCAATCGAGGAAGCGCACGAACTCCTCGCGGCTCATGTCGTTCGAGCGGATCTTGCGCAGTTCCAGCCAAGCGCCGTTGATCGCGTCCCACATCTCAACCGTGAGCGCCGTGCGCACGGCCCGGGCGTTCTCCCGCGCGATCTCGATGCAGTTGCGGATGGATGAAGGGTTGTTGGGGCTGAAGGCGAGGAAGTCTCGAACTGTATCCTCGTTCGCCACATCGTAGAGGCGCTTGAACTCCTCCATGTTGCCCGCAACCGAGACGGCGCTCTCCCATTCGTTGCGCTCGCCCCCATAGCTGGAGGGCAGGGACGCGAAGCGCAGGGTGGCGTCGAGGATGCGGGCCACGAAATCGGCCCGTTCGGTGTAGCGGGAGAGCCAATAGAGGCTGTCGGCTGTGCGGGAGAGCATGGAGAACGCGCGTTAGGAGGAGGGGAGGTCGGCGAACGGTGCGGGCTCAGACATCCAGCACCCACGTATCCTTGGTGCCGCCGCCCTGGCTGGAATTCACCACGAGCGAGCCCTCCTTGAGAGCCACCCGGGTAAGGCCGCCCGGCATGATGCGGATATCGTCGGCCCCGGAGAGCACGAAGGGGCGCAGGTCCACATGGCGCGGGGCCACGCCCGAGGCCACGAAGGTCGGACAAGTGGAAAGGGCGAGTGTGGGCTGCGCGATGAAGCCCTCCGGGTCGTGCCGGAGCTTGCGCCCGAACTCCTCGATCTCCCGCTTCGTGGCATGGGGACCCACGAGCATCCCGTAGCCGCCCGATCCGTTCACCTCCTTGACCACAAGGTCGCCGAGGTTGTCGAGAACGTAAGACAGGCTGTCCTCCTCCCGGCAGCGGAAGGTGGGCACGTTTTGGAGAAGCGGCTCCTCGCCCGTGAAGAAGCGGACGATCTCGGGCATGTAGGAATAGACCGCCTTGTCGTCCGCGACGCCCGTGCCGACCGCGTTGGCGAGGGTCACGTTGCCCGATTGGTAGGCGCTCATGAGACCCGGTACTCCGAGCACGGAATCCGGCCGGAAGACGAGCGGGTCGAGATATTCGTCGTCGATGCGCCGGTAGATCACGTCGACCCGCATGGGGCCCTCCGTGGTGCGCATATAGACCATGTCGTCCTTCACGAAGAGGTCGGACGCCTCGACGAGTTCGATGCCGAGTTTGTCGGCAAGGAACGAGTGCTCGTAGAAGGCGGAGTTGAACCGGCCCGGGGTCAACAGAACCGCGGTGGGATCGCGACTCGCCGAGCGGGGCGCCACGGAACGCAAGGTGGCGAGCAGCGCATCGGGGTAGTTCTCGACGGGCGCCACCCGGTGCCGGGAGAACAGTTCCGGGAAGAGGCGCATCATCACCTCGCGGTTCTCCAGCATGTAGGAGACCCCGGAGGGCGTGCGGGCATTGTCCTCGAGCACGTAGAAGGTGCCCTCGTCCACGCGCACGATATCGATGCCGGCGATGTGCACGTATTTGCCGAAGGGCACCTCGAAATCGATCATCTCGGGCCGGTAATGCGGGTTCCGCAACACGAGATCGGCGGGGACGATGCCGGCCTTGATGCATTCCTGCGGTCCGTAGACATCCGCCAGAAAGGCGTTGAGCGCGGTGACCCGCTGCTTCAGGCCTCGTTCGAGCCCGTTCCATTCGGGCTTCGTCAGGACGCGGGGGATGATGTCGAAGGGGATCAGGCGCTCGGTCGATTCGTTGTCGCCATAGACCGCGAAGGTGATGCCGATGCGCCGGAAGAAGAGTTCCGCCTGGCTGCGCCGGGCGTCGAACACGTCGGAGGGGGTCTCGTCGAGCCAGCGTTTCAGCCCGTCATAGGCGGCCCGCACCGCCTCCGGATCGCTGCCGTTGATGAGCCCGTTCATCTCGTCGAACGCTGACCGCCCCATCCGCACTCCTTCTTGGCCGAGCCTCTCCTGAGCAGCCTAGACGCAAATCCCGTTCCAAGGGAAGCGCAGCGGGGTACTGCTTTAGAGGGCACCACAGGCGATTCACCGCCATTCGGTTGACGCCGATCGGCGAAGGCCAGGTGTTGACTTTGGACCCCCTTAACCGCGAGGTGCGGTGCGGCACTTCGCAACATTATCCAATCCTGGATTGTGGCGGCTAAGCATTGTAGCACCGTCCGAGACATCGGACGAGCAGGCCAGGGGGCCATGGATGGCGAGCGTGAAAACCGGAGTGCCCGGCCGTGGCTATGGCAGCGCGTACGTGGATGCGCTGATCTGGGGCGACAAGGCATGGGACGTCTCGAAAGGGCCGATCACATATTATTTCGGCGACCCTGACGATTACACGATCGCCGCTTCCCTGCGGGGCCCCAGCGTCATCCTGACGGATGGCTCCACCCTGGATCCATGGTCGGGGGACGAAAAGGCGGCTGTCCGGCATGCGCTCGACATTTACGAGAGCGTCTGCGGCCTCACCTTCCAGGAAGCCGCCTCGGTGCAGGGAGCCGACATCGTCTGGTGGCAGGAATTCTATTGGTACCTTCTTGGGGCGCATGAAACGCCTAGCGCCACCCAGGTCTGGGGCGCGTTCAACTACTTCGCGGACGACGCCTGGACGAGCCGCCAGCCGGGCGGGGATGGGCTTGCCACCATCATCCACGAGATCGGCCATGGGCTCGGTCTCGCCCACCCTCACGACGGCGGCGACGGCCCTCGCCCCACCCGTTTTCCGGGGATCGCAATGGACGATCCCCATGAGGAGAAGGGCACCCATGACCTGAACCAGACCGTCTACACGATCATGTCCTACAACCGGGGCTGGAACCAGGAGAGCTACACACCGGGCTATGGCGGCCAAGCGGGCCTCGGCGCGTTCGATATCGCGGCCCTGCAGGCGCTGTATGGCGTGAATTCCACCACCCGGGCTGGCAATGACACCTACGTCATGCCCACCGCGAACCGCACGGGCACAGGCTGGCTCTGCATCTGGGACGCTGGCGGGACGGACACGATCCGCGCGGCGGCCACGACCCGAGACCTCGTCATCGACCTGCGGCCCGCCACCCTCAAGGACGGCTCGCCGGCGGCGGGCGGCTACATCTCCCATGCGAAGGCAGTGCAGGGCGGCTTCACCATCGCCAAGGGGGTGGTGATCGAGAACGCGGTCGGCTCGGGCGGCAAAGACCTCCTCATCGGGAACGGGGCCGCCAACCGGCTCCAGGGCTCCGGCGGAGCCGATACCCTCTCCGGCGGCGGTGGCAACGACCAGCTCATCGGTGGCGGTGGAAGGGACACCTTCGTGTTCGACGTCAGAGCCAACACCCGCACGAATGTGGACGCGATCCGGGATTTCAACGTGCCTGCAGACCGGATCGAGCTGAAGGCTACCGCATTCCGCGGGCTCGACCGCGGCGCCCTGAAGGAGGGCGCGTTCCTGGCCAAATCCACCGCGAGCGCGGGCCGGGACGGGGATGACCGCATCGTCTACCAATCGAAGTCCGGAAAGCTCTATTTCGACACGGATGGCGTGGGCGGGGCGGCGCCTGTGCTGTTCGCCAGGCTCAATCCCGGCCTCAAGCTCACGGCCGCAGACTTCTTCGTGATCTAAGCCTCGGATCGGCATTGGGCTCTTGAGGCCTCAACTCGATGTCGCGCCCGACTTCTCGATGATCCGAACCTCAGATCAGCTTCAGGCCTTTCAGGCTCGCATGGCCCTCGCGGCCGACGATGATGTGGTCGTGGACCGTAATCCCGAGCGGGCGGGCCACCTCCATGATCTCGCGGGTCATGCTCACATCGGCCGATGACGGCGTCGGATCGCCGGAGGGGTGGTTGTGCACGAGGATGAGGGCGGAGGCCGAGAGCTCCAGCGCCCGCTTCACTACCTCGCGCGGGTAGACCGGCGTATGGTCGACGGTGCCCGATTGCTGCACCTCGTCGGCGATGAGTGCGTTGCGCTTGTCGAGGAAGAGCAGCCGGAACTGCTCCTTGTCCATGAAGGCCATGGCGGTGCGGCAATAATCGAGCACCGCGGTCCAGGAGGAGAGGACGGGGCGCTTGGCCACCGCGCCCTTGGCGAGCCTGCGGGCCGCCGCCTCGACGATCTTGAGGTCGGTGACCACGTTTTCCTTAATCCCATCCACCTCCATGAGGCGCGCCGGCGAGGCGGCCAGGACCTCGGCGAAGCTGCCGAACCGGCGCACCAGCTCTTTGGCCATGGGCTTCACGTCCCGGCGCGGGATGGAGCGGAATAGGACGAGTTCCAGAAGCTCGTAATCGGGCAGGGCATCGCCGCCGGTCTCCACGAAACGGGCGCGGAGCCGGTCCCTGTGTCCGTGGTAATGGGGGGTATCGCCGCTGTCGCCCATCGCTGCCCGCCGGGCCGGCATCGGCGCCGCCCTGCGGATATGTAACATCATTCGGACCGCGCGGGAGGGGGCCTCAGCCCTCCGCTCACACCGAATATGGCGGGCAGTCGAGGCCCCGCGGGGAGAGGGTGAAAATCTCCACGCCCGTCTCGGTGATGCCGATCGAGTGCTCGAACTGGGCCGAGAGGGAGCGGTCCCTGGTCACCGCCGTCCAGCCGTCGGCCAGCACCTTCACGTGCGGGCGGCCCAGATTCACCATGGGCTCCACCGTGAAGATCATCCCGGCCTTCAGCGGCACGTTATAGGCGGGCTCCACGTAGTGCAGGATCGTCGGCGCCTCATGGAAGGTGCGCCCGAGCCCGTGGCCGCAGAAGTCCCGCACCACCGAGCAGCGCTCGGCCTCCACGAAGCTCTGGATCGCGGCGCCGATATCGTTGGTGGACCCGCCCGGACGGATCGCGCCGATGCCGCGCATCAGGGCCTCATACGTGATCTCGCACAGGCGCTGCGCCCGCCGGGGCACGTCCCCCACATAGTACATGCGGCTCGAATCGCCGTGCCAGCCGTCGAGAATAAGGGTCAGGTCGATATTGACGATATCCCCGTCCCGGAGCGGCTTGTCATTCGGGATGCCGTGGCAGACCACGTGGTTGATCGAGGTGCAGCAGGCCTTGTTGTAGCCCCGGTAGAACAGGGTCGCCGGGTAGGCGCCGTGGTCGAGGCCGAATTCGAGGAGGAGCTGGTCGATCTGCTCGGTTGTGACCCCGGGACGGATGTGGTCCGTGATCATGTCGAGGGCCTCGGCCACGAGGCGACCGGCCCGACGCATGCCCTCGAATCCTTCGGGGCCGTGGATCGGCACCTCGGCGGCGCGCTTGCGCTCGATCACGTCGAAATCATCGGTCATGGGTCGGTCCTGCTCGAGCGACGCGCTCGATCACGTCGAAGTCGTGTGCCGGGCAGAAGTTCCCCCGCCCTCGGGAAGGGGCTGCTCGGACAGGCGAATGTAGGGATCGGCACGCCGGACGCAAGCGCCGTGCTCGGCAAGCTCGCAGGCGCGAGCCCGGTCGGGGCCGACCGGCCCCATGGGCCCCGCTTGCGGTTCGCCCCCGGGGGTGCCATGAGCACCCGCATGACCGACGCCCGGACCCCCGATCCGCGCCCCTTCGGCGCCCATGCGCCCACGGGGTTCGCCCGCTGGACAATCGAGCGGACCCGTACCCTGCCGGACCGCTGGGCCGCCCGGCGCCTCGCCTTCATGCTGCGCCATCTGGCCGTGCGATCCCTCGGAGGTTCCCCGCTCGACGTGGAGACCCTGGGCGCGCGCATGCGCCTTTACCCCTACAACAACGTCTGCGAGAAGCGCATTCTCTTCACGCCCCAGTTCTTCGACCCCGAGGAGCGCGCGATCCTGGAATCGCGGATCCGGGAGGGCTTCGCCTTCGTGGATATTGGGGCGAATGTGGGCGCCTATTCCCTGTTCGTGGCCGCGCGGGCCGGCAGTTCGGCGCGCATCCTCGCGGTGGAGCCGCAGCCCGACATCTTCGACCGGCTCACCTACAACATCCGTCAGAACCCGTTCGGCACCGTCAAGGCGGTCGCCTGCGCGGTGGCCGACAAGGGGGGCGAGCTCACCCTGTTCCTCGATCCCCGCAACAGCGGCGAATCGAGCGTGAAGATCGTCGGCTCGGGCGAGGCGCATGCGATCCGTGTCCCCGCCGTAACGCTCGTCGATCTCTTGCGCGAGGAGGGATTTGCCCGTCTCGACGCCGTCAAGATCGACGTGGAGGGTGCCGAGGACCTCATCCTCGATCCGTTCTTCCGGGACGCGCCGGAAGACCTCCACCCCTCGCTCGTGATCATCGAGGACGGGCGCGGCCAATGGCAGATCGACCTGCCGGCGCTTCTGGAGGAGAAGGGCTATCGCCTCATCGCCCAGACGCGGCTGAACCTCGTCTACGAGCGGGGCTGACGCCACCCACCCTCAGCGGGGCGTCACGACCGGAATTTCCCGCTCGATCGCCACTTCCTCGGGCGTGAGCCTGCACACGAAGGCGTGGGTCTCGACCCCGGCCGCCAGAGCGTGGCGGAAGGCCTCGTCATAGGCGGCGTCGATGTCGCGGGCCACGTCGAAGCGCTCGGCCTGCATCTGAACCACGTAGATCAGCGCCGCCCGGGCGCCCGCCGCCTTCATGTCGGCGAGTTCGTAGAGGTGCTTGGCGCTCCTCGCTGCGATGCAGTCCGGGAATTCCGCGAAGCCCGCCTGGCGCATCAGGTGGCAGTTCTTCACCTCAAGATAACAGGGCGGCGCGCCCTCTCGCTCCAGCAGGAAGTCGATGCGGCTGTTTCGGCCGTACTTCACCTCGGGCCGGATGCTGTCGTACCCGGCGAACGGCGCCAGCCGGCCGTCGCGCAGGGCTTCGGCGACGAGGAGGTTGGGCCGGGAGGTGTTGATGCCGACGAGCTGCGCGGGCCCGCCGCCCGCCTCAACCTCCACGAATTCCCAGCTGTAGCCGAGCTTGCGTTTGGGGTTGTTCGAGCGGGACAGGAGCACCCGGCTTCCCGGCTCCTTGAGGCCGAGCATCGCGCCCGGATTGGCGCAATGGGCGGTGACCCGCTCTCCCGTCGCGAGGTCCACGTCGGCGAGAAAGCGCTTGTAGCGCTCAACGAGGCGGCCTTCGATCAGGGGTTCGGCAAAGCGCATCGGATGGTCCGGCGGGAGAGTTCAGGAGGGGGACGGGGAGGGGCGATCCGAAGCCTGGATCCGGCCGTAAGCGAGGCAGCCCCGCCTTCCCGTGGATTAGCCCCTGGTAGCAGGGGACGACACCCCTCTTCAACCGAAGGCTCGCTTGAGCATCGCTGGCCAAGCCGCTAAACGCCCGCAAAAGGACCCTTCCATGGCCGCTTCCGTGACTGCCGCCCTGCTCGTCGTCGGCGACGAGATCCTCTCCGGGCGCACCAAGGACAAGAACATCGGCTATATCGCCGAGTACCTCACCGGGATCGGCATCGACCTGAGGGAGGTCCGGGTCGTGCCCGACGTGGAGGCCGAGATCGTGGAGGCGGTGAACGCGCTCCGGCGCCGGTACACCTACCTGTTCACGACGGGCGGCATCGGCCCGACCCACGACGACATCACGGCGGATTGCATCGCGAAGGCCTTCGGGGTGTCGATCGGCGTCGACGAGCGTGCGAGGGCCATGCTGCAGGAGCGCTACACGCCTGACGAGCTCAACGAGGCGCGCCTGCGCATGGCGCGCATCCCGGCCGGGGCGGACCTCATCGAGAACCCCATCTCCAAGGCGCCGGGCTTCAAGCTCGACAACGTGATCGTCATGGCGGGCGTGCCGTCCATCATGCAGGCCATGCTCGATGGAGTGGCCCCGACCCTCGCGACGGGCGCCCGCATGATCGTCGAGACCCTCGAGGCCCAGAACCTGCCGGAGGGCATCTACGCGGCGGGTCTCGGAGAGATCGCGGCCGCGCATTCGGGCGTGTCGATCGGCTCCTATCCCTCCTTCTCCACCGCCGGCTTCCGCAACCAGATCGTGGTGCGCGGCAAGGATCCGGCGGCGGTTGCCGCCGCGGTCACGGCCGTGCGCTCCCTTCTCGCCCGGCTCCAGGCGGATGCCGCTCCCCTCTAGACCCAGCCCCAAAGAGTGACCCCGATGTCTCCCTCCTCGCCGAAAGCTTTCCCGGTCTCCTGGGACCAGTTCCACCGCGACGCTCGGGCGCTCGCCTGGCGACTCGCCGCGGCGGGTCCCTTCGCGGCGATCATCTGCATCACCCGCGGCGGCCTCGTGCCGGCCGCGATCGTCGCCCGCGAACTCGATGTGCGGCTCATCGAGAGCGTCTGCATCGCCAGCTATCATGACTACAACAGCCAGGGCGAGCTGCGGGTCCTGAAGGACATCGCGCCCTCCATCAAGGCGCTCGGCGACGGCAGCGGCCGCGGCGTGCTGGTGGTCGACGACCTCACCGATACGGGCAAGACCGCGAAGATCGTCCGGGACATGCTCCCGAACGCCCATTTCGCCACCGTCTACGCCAAACCCGCAGGCCGGCCGATGGTGGACACCTTCGTGACCGAGGTGAGCCAGGACACCTGGATCTACTTCCCGTGGGATATGGGCCTGTCCTACCAGGCGCCGATCAAGGAAGGCGCGGCGGGCTAGAGGCCCGTCCCGTCAATTCGGAATACGGTGGCGGCCGCCTGAAGGTCTGCTAGGGCCACCGTGGTCGGCCGTCTTTCAAGGGCTCCTGCTCTCGACGATCAGCCCGAACCCGACAAGCAGGCCGGCTTCGTCCTGGATCGTCCGGCAATGCACCCGTGCCGACCCGGCGGCTTCGCGCGCGGGGATGTCAAGGGTCACCGCAAAGGTCTCGAACCTGGCCTCCCGCCGCACCGCGTCCCGCAGGGCGAGTTCCGCGGCGGCTGCCGCGGGCAGCACGTCGAAGAGGCTGCGGCCCCGATGCTCGTCCGGGTCCAGCCCGCTCAAGGCGCCGAAGGCCGGGTTCACCTCGAAGAACCGCAATTCGCGGTCAAGGATCGCAAAACCCACGGGCAGCGTATCGAAGAGCGAGCGCAGCTTCTGGAGGTGTTTCTGCACATCCGCGTATCTGCGCCGCAACTCACCTTCGGCCTGCTTGGCGGCCGTGACGTCGAGCAGGATCCCGGTGATGCCCGTGGCCGTGCCGTCCGGATCGACCAGGCTGCGCCCGCGAGACAGGAACCACCGGATGCTGCCATCCGGCAGGACGAGGCGGAAGGTGAAGTCGAACCTGTCGGGGCGCAGGAGCAAGCCTTGCACCTCCTCTCGGACCTTGTCCCGCTCCTTGGGGAGCAAGCGGTCGAGGAAGCGTTGGAAGTCGAAGGCGTCCTGCGGGGCGAGACCGAGCAGGGTCCGCACCTCCTCGGGGGCCATAATGCGGTCGACCCGGGCATCCCATTCGTAGGAGTGGACGCCCCCGATCTCCTCGATTCCCGCCAACCGCTCTTCCAGCCGCCCGACAGCCGTCTCGGCCCGGTGGAGATCGGTGACATCGACGATCGTGCCGACCAGCAGCTTCGGAGCGTCGCCGAGCGGCTCGCCTTGCAGGCGAACCCACCGGGTTTCCCCGTTGAGGTGCTGCAGACGACAGGTGACTGTGGCGGGCGCCTGGGCTTCGGCCGCAGACGCGATCGAGGCCTGAACTCTGCCTGCATCGTCCGGGTGAATGGAGGCAAGCAGGAGCCGTAGGTCGACCAAGGGCGAGAATGGCACTCCCCAAAGGCGGCAGCTGGTCTCATCGGCCACGAGGGTGCAGTCCGCCGCGCTCCACGACCAGGCGCCCACCGAACCGGAGGCGAGGGCGTGGCTCAGCAAGCTGCCGTCGCGAGGGGTTGGCACGAAGCGCAGGTCCTGAGCCGGGATGTTGGGCTCCCGAGGTGGAGCTGGCATGGTAGCGGCGACCTCCGGCTGGGCTGGGCAATCGCAGAAGGCTGGGAAGGCCTCGCCGAGCAAACTACTAACGATACAACGTCGCAGATGATCTCCGGGTAACGGAAGTCAATAGGTGCGGCCGAGCAGCCCATGCTTGTGCCGATCGCCACGCGTCCTGGTCGGCGGCAACCCGCTCCCACTCCGCTGCCGCGCAAAGGGCCGGCTGCCGCGCTTTCCGCCTCGCTGCGATCCGCTTTAGACTAAATCCGAAACGGGAGGCGGCGGTACGATGAAGAGTTCACTCCAGGCGGCCAAGCATCCGGGCTTCGATCTGGAGCAGTCGCGCGGCACATTGTTCACGGCGCTCCTCAATGCCCGCGACCGTGCGGGGAGCGCCAAGGTCGCGCTTGAGGATCCGGAGCGCCAGCCCCTCACCTTCGGCCGCTTCGTGCTGGGTGCCTTGGTCCTCGGGCGAAAGCTCGCGGGCCTCACGGGGGCAGGCGAGCGGGTCGGCGTGCTCTTGCCGAACGTCCAGGGACTTGCCGTCACCATTTTCGGGCTCAACGCTTTCGGCCGTGTGCCGGCGATGCTCAATTTCACGGCCGGGGTGAAGAACCTGCGCGCGGCCTGCGAACTCGCCGGGCTCCGCACCATCGTGACCTCCCGCCGGTTCATCGAGCAGGGCAAGCTCGACGACGTGATCGCGGCACTCGGGGAGGGGCGTCGGATCGTGTGGCTCGAGGAGGTGCGCAAGGAGATCACGAGCCTCGACAAGGCGCGCGGCCTCCTGGATTCCTTCCTGGCCCGCGGCCTGCATCGCCGCACAGGCATGCAGCCCGACGATGCTGCCGTCATCCTCTTCACCTCGGGCTCGGAGGGCACCCCCAAGGCGGTGGTGCTCTCGAACGCCAACCTCGTCGGCAATGCCCGACAGATCCTGGCCCATGCGGACGGGGCGCTCACGCCCGACGATGTGTTCTTCAACCCGCTGCCGATGTTCCATTCCTTCGGGCTCACGGCGGGCCTCCTCACGGCGGTTCTCAACGGGATGAAGACGGTTCTCTACCCGAGCCCCCTGCATTACCGGCAGGTGCCGAAGCTCATCGGCGGCACGGGCGCCACGGTCGTGCTCGCGACGGACACGTTCCTGCAGGGCTATGCCCGGGCGGCGGACGAGGGCGACCTGTCCAGCGTGCGTTTCGTGATCGCCGGCGCGGAGCGCGTTAAGGACGAGACGCGCCGCCTGTGGGATCGCTACGGCACCACGATCGTGGAAGGCTATGGAGCCACGGAGTGCTCGCCGGTGATCGCCTGCAACCTGCCGCAGCGCAACCGGCCCGGCACCGTCGGCCCATTCCTGCCCGGCATGGAATGGCGATTGGATCCGGTCGAAGGCATCCACGAGGGCGGGCGCCTCGTGGTGCGCGGTCCCAACGTGATGAAGGGCTATCTTGATCCCGCGGCGCCGGGGGGCATCGCGGCGCCTCCCGGAGGTTGGCACGACACCGGCGACATCGTCACAGTCGCGGAGGGCTTCGTCACGATTCGGGGGCGCGCGAAGCGCTTCGCGAAGATCGGCGGCGAGATGGTGTCGCTCGCGGCCGTGGAGGCGATGGCGCAGAGCCTCTGGCCTGAGAAGACCCATGTGGTGGTCTCGCTGCCCGATCCCCGCAAGGGCGAGCAGATCGTGCTCGTCACCGACCATGCCACCGCCGACCGGGAGAGCCTCCTCGCCCACGCCAAGGCTCAAGGATTTCCGGAACTCTGGATGCCCAAGGTCATCCTCGTCGCTGCGATTCCGGTGCTCGGAAACGGCAAGACCGATTATGCCGGCACGACCGAGATGGTCCGCGCCCTGCGGCCCATTCTTTGATCCTGCGCGCGCGGAGACTTCACCCGCGCTGCCTTGGCCCGACTGCGTCTCCCGCCCGCAATCTCGTGCGCCGCATCGCGGGGAACACGGGCCTCGCCAACGCTTTGTCCCAGCATGCGGCGTGAAACCCTGAGGGTGCGCCGGCGGGCGCCGTCCGCTGCAAGCCATGCGGTGGACGGGCCCGGCGCATGCGTACCGTTACGCGTATGGATGGAGGAGAGGAGAAATGGCGCTCACTGGCCGCTTCACCTTCCGGCGCTCCTTCGGGGGCCGGATCATTCTGCAGGTCGAAGAGGAGGTGAAGACCTTCTGGCCGAGGTCCAAGACGACACCGCTCAAGAAGCGCTGGCGCGATGCCACGCTGATGGACCTTGCGGCTCCCGAACTGCGCGCGCTCATCGATCTGCGCTACAAGCCCCAATTCATGGCGCAGTACGAGTATCTGGCTCCCGAGACGCCCCGGCAGCCGCTGCAGCCGGAATCAGCCGACCCCGACAGCTCCACGATGGCAAAGCCCATGCTCGACGGGCGCCGCTCGGGGCGCCGCTTATTCGGCCGCGAGGTGGCGGTCGAGGTCGACCGCACGGATGGATTCAACCGCCGCTCCGGCGGGCGCGGATAAGGGCGGTTTCGAGCCGTGGCGGGCAGGTGCGTTCCGGGCATGCCTGCCCCGCCATGCCAAGCTCGAACAGTCTGGCCGCTCGATCATTGTCGGGCATTCCAGAAGGACCATCCTCATGAGACCTATTGCCATCATGCTCGCCCTTATGGCCAGCGCAACGGCCGCCGCAGCCCAAGGCCGCGTCTCGACCCAGTCGCTGCCCTGCGCGCAGGCATCGGCCCTCGTCGCCCGCTCGGGCGCGGTCGTCCTCGGCACCGGCCCATTCACCTATGAACGCTTCGTGCGCGACAGCAGCTTCTGCGAGGTGGCCGAGACCGTGGAGCCCGTCTACGCCCCGACGGCTGACGCCGCCCAATGTCCGGTTGGCTATCGCTGCCGCAGCAGCGATATCGAGATCAACGACCGATAGCCAGGCAGCGCGGCGTTCGCCGCGGCATGGGTTTTGGCGCGGCATCGCTCATGCGGGAGGGTCAGGCCACCCGCACGACGAGCTTGCCGAAGTTCTTGCCCTTGAGCAGACCGATGAAAGCCTCGGGAGCATTCTCGAGGCCTTCCACCACGTCCTCTCGGTAGCGGACCCGGCCTTCTTTCACCCAGCCCCCCATGTCGCGTGCGAAGTCCTTCGTCTGCGAGGCGAAGTCGCTCACGATGAAGCCGCGCAGGTTGAGGCGCTTGGAGAGCACCGCCCGCATCAGCCGGGGCGTCTGGTCGGGGCCCGGCGGCAACTCGGTGTCGTTGTAGTGAGCGATGATCCCGCAGACAGGAACGCGGGCAAAGTCGTTGAGCAGCGGGAACACCGCATCCCACACGGCGCCGCCCACATTCTCGAAATACACATCGATGCCCGAGGGGCAGGCCGCGCGCAGGCGCTCGGCGAAATCGGCTGCGCGGTGGTCGACGGCTGCATCGAATCCGAACTCATCGATGAGGGCGCGGCACTTCTCCGGCCCACCTGCAATACCGACCGCCCGACAGCCCTTGATCTTCGCGATCTGTCCCACGGCGGAGCCCACGGGGCCGGTGGCGGCCGCAACCGCCACAGTCTCGCCGGGCTTCGGCTGGCCGATGTTGAGAAGACCCGTATAGGCCGTCATGCCGGGCATCCCGAGAACGCCGAGCGCCGTCGAGACGGGGGCGGTCTCGGGATTGAGCTTGCGAAGCCCCGCGCCGTCGGAGACGGAGAAATCCTGCCAGCCCGCAAAGCCGAGAACCACCTCGCCCACGGCGAAAAGGTCGTTGCGGCTCTCGACCACCTCGCAGACTGTGCCGCCGAGCATCGCCTCGCCGATTTCGAGGGGCTTGGCGTAGGATTTCGCGGCGCTCATGCGCCCGCGCATGTAGGGGTCGAGCGAGAGATAGAGGGTCCGCAAGAGCACCTCGCCAGGGGCGGGCGCCGGCGCCGGCACAGTCTCGATCCGGAAATCCTCCGGGCGCGGCTCGCCGATTGGGCGCGTGGCCATGACGACTCGCCGGTTGGTCCTTGTTGCCATGGGGCTCTCCTGCTGGACAGGTTGCGTGAGGCGCGGAACGAGTCTCGTTCCCGGGATCCGGACGATGTGCGGCGCGCCGTGATTGCACAAGTCCAGGCAATGCGGAGAAAGGGAACTTTGTCCTTGGCTTGGCTGTTGTCCGTCACAGCGCACAACGCGAGGAGCCCCTCATGAACCGTATCATCTACATCATCGGCCTGATCGTCGTCGTCATCGCCATCCTGTCGTTCCTTGGGCTGCGCTAAGCATCGAGCGGGGGCCGGTCAGCCCCTCCAGGAACGCTGATCTCCAAACCCATTCGGGGGCTTCCATGCCGGCCATGTCCCTCCCGCATATCCGGGTCATCCCAGTGGGCCTTGGGCCCACGATCCTGGTTCGCACGCTCGGCCTGCAACTGCGAGCCCATTATGCCGGGGTGATGGCCGAGGGGCTGCCGGAGCCGATCGCGGCTCTGGCGCGGAGGATCGTCCAGAAGGGCGCGTCCGACCCCGACGAACCACCGGGCGTGGTTCCCGAAGCTTCCGCCTGACCGCATCATGCGTGCTCAATTGGGGTCGATGCGACTCCAATAGGTCAAATCCCAGTCGCAGTTCGCGCCGCAGGCCGTTTCGAACACAAGTGCCTCGCCCGCGGCGGCGCCGAGGGGGACGGTTACGGCCTGCTCCCCTCGGTCGCGGCGCTTCCTGCGCGGCTCGAGGCATTGCTCCCACACCGTCTCCATCGTGGCCGCGCGCTTGATGCGGAAGCATGCGCCGTCGGTGGAGCCGAATCTCCAAGCATCGTCCTTGATCCCGAAGCCGACCCGCAGATTCTCACTCTTCCCTGGGAGATTGACAGGAACTGCGGCGGGCGCCTGGGCCACGAGGCCTTCCTCGAAAATCGCGAAGCGGTGGGAGGCGGGGATGCCCGATTGCGCCATCACCTGTTTCAAGGTGTCCGTACGTCGGTAATGCGCGGCGATGTCCGGCCGAACGTCCTGCCCCAGCACACTCGTATTCAACGCCTGGACCTCGACCTCAAGATCTGGGTCGAACATGTGCCTATGGCCAGGATGGGGAACGATCTGGAAGGATTTCACATATCGGCCTTCAGCCGTCCGGTTCGAGGCGAGGTCCACATAGGCGGAGGGGCTGTCCACGAGGGGTGACAGCACAAGTCCCGACTCGGCCATTCCGGGAATGAGACGCGCCATGTGGGAGCTGCCGTCCGCAAGCGTGCTCACGATGACCAACATGCCAGGTCGGTAGAGCAGCCCCTGAAGTCGGCCCAGCAGGCTCGGCTTTACCCTGATCCTCACGAAGGCCGGGGTGCCGGCGGGCAGCGGGATGTCCGCACGGAGCCGCGTCTTGATCACTTCTGGGGGACCGAGGAGAGCGGGGGAGGGGGTTGTCTGGCGCTTGAGCAGCACCCCGCCGCGCAGCATCGATTCAGGGCGGTAGCGGCCCAGGAACTCGGGCCAGGACGCGCCTTCCGGGTGACCTGGATGGCGCAGGTCTATGGTGTCGGGGCTGAAGATGAGCCAGTCCGGAGCGCGGTCGGAAGCGAAATGGCGCCGGTTCGTCTCAAGAAGCTTAGACGTGTAGGTGCCGTACTCCTGAAACGACGGCCGCGGGCGGTAGTCGAGACCATGCGCCAGGAGCGCAGATTGCATCGACGGTATGACGTCCACCGATCCGGCCATCGTCGGCAGGTCCTGACGTGAACGGATGGCTTGGAACGCCCGCGTCTTTCGCTCGTCCATGGCGGCGAACCACGCGGTCGGAGACGATGCGAAAGCGGCCATCCTGACGATTTCGTTGGCCGGGGATGAAATCAACTCGCGCTCATAGACGGACGCAATTTTGGGCAGGCTGAGGCCGCCTTCCCTGTGCGCGACCCTGATGAGCGGCGACACGACAGCCATTACGGTAAGGCCCGCCAATGCAAGCGCCCGCAACGGGATCGGATTCAGCCCTCCCTGGCGCACGGTGGCATAGCAAAGGGCGGCCAGCGCAAATGAATCCCAGGCGATGAGGGAGTGCTGGTCGTGGCGCGTGAAGCCCGCCTTGAAGACGGCCAGACCGAAGAGGCCAAGGCCGGCCACGAGTGCAGCGGAGGTGAGCCAGTCGCGGGAGGCTCGCCACCTGCGGATTTCCAGAGCAATGACGGTGGCGAGGGCGGCGCTCGCCACCAGACTGAACACCAATATCTCCCGCCATGGGCCAGCAAAGGACATGGCTCCTGGATAGCCCGAGACGACTTCTCTCTGGAGCATGGCGTAATACGGCAGGGCAGTGGGGTCCTGGCCGTAGAAGAGGTAGGTTGCAGACGCGGCCAGAAGGAAGGGCACCACGAGAGCCGGGACGCGCCGGTGCAGCAACGCCGACAGGTCGGCGAGTAGAAAGAGGGCAATGGACACGACGCCGTAGCTCGCCTTCGACATGGCGATCACGCCGAGGATTGTGGCGCCTGCAACGGCAGACCATGCGATCCGTCCGGAGCCGACCCGGTGTATGGCGAGAAGAAACGTCAGGATGATGAGGGTGAAGTAGAATGCGTCGCCCTGCGCGAACAGCAAGGCGACCAGCATGGCGCCAAAAGGGACGATGGATGAGGCGCGCGCCTCTCCCGAACTCCACGCGCTCGCCAGAAGTGCGGCCGTAACGGCGCTCAGGACGAAGCCGACGATCATGACGAGGCCGTAATCCTGGCTGAAATAGTGGGTTACGAGGTTGATCGCCGGCCCATAGGTGAAGATGATGTCTCGTCCCCATTGCCAGCCCAGGCGGTTCCCCTCCCCCAGAGCAGCAATCCATGAAGGGTCGAGTCCCGCACCGGGGAACATCGGCGAGAAGGGTTTCACGGAACCAAGGGTGACAACAATGAATGCCAACGCGGCTAGGACGTAGCGCCCGTCGATGAAACTCGGCCGCCGTCGAACTCCGGCTCCGGCCGTCTGCGAACTGTCCATGTGACTACACCGCTGCTGTAATATCGTTGCCCGTGGCGGGCCAGCCTATAGCTGGATCGAGTTCGCGACCGCAACTGGTCGCTGGCGGCGTGTCTACCCGTCGCGCCGAGCCCTGGACCGAGCCGAAATGGAAAGCGACTGTCGAACGCGCGGATCGCAAACCGTTCTACCGGTGTTGAGCGGGCTCAAGGCAGCGCGCCTGGCCTTGGTGGCGATCGGCGCCGCTCACCTCGCCAAGGCGCGGCGGAGGGGAGGTGCGGAATACCCGTTCGAGCCTGCAACCATATGGATGCCCTGCCCTGAGTGGGAGCATGCCTGTCCGGCCACAGGTGCTCGCATGGGTCGCGCAGCCATGGCGATCGGAAGGGGGCCGTTCACACGCTCGCCCGGTGGCCGGACCATGCGGCCAACCGGCAGCGCGGATGCCGTAGCCCGAGCGCCGCGGCGGTCGCCAGGCGCACGAGGGCCGGCGGGATGTGGAATGGCCTTCGGGCTGGCCCAGCTGCGCGTGCGAACGGTTCGCCGCCGGCCGCAGCGAAGGGCACTGCCTTCCGCTCGTCTGGTGGATATCATGGCCTGATGATCCCCTCCACCGACCTGCCCATCGACGGGGCGCTCGCCTTCTGCGTTCTCGCAACCTTCTTGTTGGCCGGTTTCGTCAAGGGAGTTATCGGGCTTGGGCTGCCGACCATCGCGGTCGGTCTCCTGAGCATGGTCATGCTTCCGGCGCAGGCGGCGGCCATCCTGATCGTGCCCTCCTTCGTGACCAATGTCTGGCAGGTCAAGGGGGCGGGGCTTGCCGTCATCTTGCGCCGCCTTTGGACGATGATGCTCGGCATCTGCGTCGGTACGCTCGCCACTGCGGGGCTCCTGAGCGGCGAGGCCAATCAAAGCGCGGTCGTGGCTCTCGGGGTCGCGCTGGTCGCGTATGCGCTCGTCGGCCTCACGGGGCTGCGCATCCGGGTCCCCGCGTCCCACGAGGTCTGGCTGTCTCCTCTCGTGGGAGTGACGACCGGTGCCATCACGGGTGTGACAGGCGTTTTCGTGATCCCGGCCGTGCCTTATCTTCAGGCGCTTGGCTTCGACAAAGACGAGCTTATTCAAGCTCTTGGGGTATCCTTCCTGGTCTCGACCATCGCCATGGCCTTCAGCCTCGCATCCGGAGGGACATTTGGCATCTCCACGCTGGGGCTGTCGAGCTTGGCCCTTCTGCCTGCGCTGGCGGGGATGGTGATCGGGCAGGTCGCCCGTTCCCGAGTGGGTGCGACCACCTTCAAGCGCTGCTTCTTTGTCGGCCTGCTGGGACTCGGCATGCATCTGGCTGTCCGGAACGGCCTATAGCGGCACTGTCGGGCTGCCGAGCAGCACGGCTTGCCCCGCCGCGCTCGTCGAAACCCGCCGGGCGACCGGCCCAGAAATTCCCTGCCCCATCGGCCGCACCGCTCTTTGCGACCCGTCCCAAAGCCCGACGATCCTGATTTGATCGCCAACGCCTCGGTCTCCCGCTACCGCAAAGTATACTGAACTCTCCGCAGGGGATGCGGCCGCCGGACCATTATGGAGCCGTTGCCACGGCTCGCGCCCTGCGGGCCTGAATGGCGGCAGGCGTGGTCTCGGCCGTTCCGGCTGCCCGAACCTCGCATACGCCGGGGCCGCGCAGGGTGACCATGCGGTGAGGATAGGCAACCGCAGCACCGTCGAACATCAGCCGCCCGAGACTGAGCGAGACGACACGGGCAAGGTCCGACTCGATCCTCAACTCGTCCTCAGACCAGAGACTGACCACGAAGGGGAGGTTGCTGACAGGCATTGCGTTCTCCTTATGTTCTCAGGAGATCATGAGTCTAAGAGGCAGGACAAGGGTAACGGCAAGGCGCACCGCCCACTTGTGGAGAACGGGGATAAACCGCCGGCTCCTTGGGCGGAGCGAGGCGGAGCGTCGGCCGCTTGGCGCTGGTGCTGCGCGCAGGAAATCCCGGTGCAGCCTGCCTACATGCGCAGGTCGATCTTGCTCAGGCTGAGACGGTAGCTCTGACGGATGGTCAGCTTGGCCATGCCGTCGATCCGCGCGAAATTGGCCTGCTCCATCACCGAAGTGAGGGCGGCCGAGGTCTGCAGAACCCTCTCGGCGGCCGCACGTCGCTTGAAGGCCCATGCCTGCATTTCTTGGTAGGCCGACCGTTTGACTCGCAATGTCATGCACATCTCCTTCTGAGAAGTGTCGTTCACTCCGATAGACGCGCCCCGTAAACGAGCAGTGAAGGCGGCCCCTCAAGACGGCAGGTGTCCCGCCTCTTGCGGGCTCGATCAACGAAGACCCGCCGCCGGATGGATGCGAGTGGCCGTTCCGCAATTCGGTTCGGGCTGCTTCGGACGGGCGGCGCCGTGGGATAGCCGAGCGATGAGGTTCGGGCATCTGCTCCAAGCCAGAACGGTGCTCCCGTCACCTCAGCGGTTGGCCGGGACGCGGATTTCCCAAATACGGAAGGTGTTTTCCCCAGCCAGCCTCGCGCCGAGATTCCAGGTTCTACCTAGCCGGCGTTCGGCGGCGCGCCCATTCTGAACATCTGCTCACGATTGCGTTCAACTGCGGCTCAGGCCCGTTGGGGCAGGGTGAAACGAGACAAGCAGTCGATCGTTTTATTCTGAGTAGGCGGGAGTATGGTTATGAGAGGTGCTGTTCTTGGCGCTGCGATGGTCGCTACGGCGATTGCCGGCGCCGCAAGTATGCTGGCTTTTACGAATTCAGCCTCGGCTCAACCCTATGGCTTTCCTGAGGACAGGTACAGGGAACGCGGATACCGGTATGTCGAGCCAGAATACAGGTATGAACGGCCCGATTATGAGTATCGGGAGCGTCGCCCGCGGTACCGGAATCGTGCTTATGGGTTCGATGAGCGTGAGTACCTGCGCTGCAATCGGGACGTCCTCCGGGCCGTCAGAAACGGCACGATGCAGTCTGGAACGGCGCATTATCAGCTGTTCGGTCGCTTCGAGGGTAGGGCGCTAAGCTGCTGACGGCCGGCCGAAAGGCTCGCATGCCGGGGCGGCCGACGACGCATGTCGGGTCCGTGCCGGTCTGATCGACGGCACTGGGCTCGACGCATCTTCGCCCCAGGCGACGAGAACAGCCCGCGAAATTGACGGGAGGCGCCCCGGAACGGGTGGTATTTTCTCTC
This sequence comes from Microvirga sp., assembly GCA_036562855.1. Taxonomy (GTDB): domain Bacteria; phylum Pseudomonadota; class Alphaproteobacteria; order Rhizobiales; family Beijerinckiaceae; genus Microvirga. Next base: position 6,285 of record DATCJK010000039.1, on the reverse strand, counting down.
TCGGCAGCCTATATGAAGGGTGTCAGGGCAACCTGACTATGATCGTAGAGGCAGAGCGGAATAGGCGTTTAGGACGCGGGTTCAATTCCCGCCGCCTCCACCACGAGCACACCGTCCGTGTCGCCTTGGCACACGGATTCTGGGCTGCCGGCTTCGTGCTGAAGCAGGGTAGCCGCTTCGGTGTGTTTCTGATGGGGGCGACTTGGGTTCGACTGGGCGCAATAAAGGTTAGGCTGCGATTAGGCTGAGCTACGGCCTTGATAGTGCAAATTCACAAATGCCAACGACAACGTTGACATGGGTGCGGTTCGCCTCGCGGCGTAACCATCCGGGGCTCGGGAAAGCCTAGCAACAGAAACGGCACCTCCGGGTGCCGTTCCCATTTGTAGCTCCACCACCGGCCTCGGCCGATGGCCGGGCTTCAGCCTGCTTGCGCGGGGCGAGGCCTGCAAAGGTCACATCGTGCGTTCAGCCTCGAGATCACCTCGGCAATTTCAGGCGCCTCACCCATGTCGCTGCTTGCGGCGCTCACAGGTCAAGGCGCCTCAAGGACGCAATAGCTTTCGAGGAATGCCATCCGGAGCGTCGTGGGATGAACCCGTCCGCCCGCATGCCGAGGGTGGCGGTGAACACGGTCAACTCGGCGGCTTCGAGCAGACCATCGCCACACCGGCCTCGGCCATCATTCCCGCGTGATGCGGAACTTGCTCGGGCGAATCCGGGTAAAGGCAGGCAGGCTGGTAGCGACGACCGTCCGTGCACTTCCCCGTCCAGTTTAGGTCGTGCCCCTTGAGAAGATGCACCGCGCTACATGAGCATCCTCTTGCCCATGCTTGGCGAACCCAAGCCCTTCGACAAAGAAATCGAGCTGAAAGCCCCGCCCTTCAGCCTGCCGCACAACGCTCTGAGGATCCACGAAACGACGATAGTGCGCAGGCGCTGTCTTCGTTCGGTCCTGGTCCTGAAGCGTTCTGAACTCCAGTGCCAGAAAGCCCGGCGTGCCTTGCAGCAGGTGGGTCGCCGCATCCAAGAACGCGTGTTGCTCCTCCTCGCCGATGGCGTGCAGGAAGAACCTCGCATAGACGAGGACCGGGCCTGGATCGACCTCGGTCGACGAGAACCCATCCGGGTGTGGAGCGGCCACGGGCCGACAACCGCCAACGACGAAATCCACCCCCTGAACTTGCAGCTCCTCTCGCTTTCTCAAGCAATGGGCAATGGCCGCTTCGCTCGCATCGATGGCTATCGTGCGCCAGCCTGTCTGCGCGAAGTAGAAGGCGTCCCGCCCACTGCCGCATCCGTACTCGTACACGAGGCGTATGCCACCAAGGTGCGTGCGGACGAATTGCGCGAAGGCTGAGGGTTGCTCCGGCAGCCGGCCGTCACGATAGTACCGATCCCAATAGGAATGCCTCTCGAGACCGTCGGGTGGCATCGGTGTCGTCTGCAATGGAGTCATGCTGCCTTCACCGCTTGCGCGCCCCACATCTCCGCCTGATCCCAACCGGGCGACGTGCCGTCGAGCTTCCAACGCAGCTTGCGAGCCTCGCAGCGTTCGGCTCCGATCCCGGCGAGGCGCTCCATCGTCTGCTTGATGTCAGCCGCCGGCTGCCACTGGAAATGCGGGTCGGGAACCTGCCACCCGGGGCCATAGGTCAAAGCGAGTAGCGCCTTGCTGTCCTCCGGGACGGTGACGCGCCGGCCCTCCAGCTCGCGCTGCGTGAAGGTAAGCGGCATCTTCAGATGTCCGCGCACCCCGAAATAGGTGTGAAAGCAGCCATCGGCGTCGATCCAGCTCGTGAAGACATCGACGGGTGGCCCGGCGCGACCGGCCACGCGCAGCTGAAAATGCCCGGTGCTGACGAGCTCGACGCGGTGTCCCCCGGCCACCAGGTCGTCCACGAGGCCGAAGAACTCCTCGGCCACATGATCGAGGGTTCGGGCGCGCGCGATATAGCTCAGGTCGATATCGTCGTCGGAGGCAAGGAGCCGCCCTTCTCGCTCGAGCCCCAGCAGCGTCCCGTAATGCGGGAACAGCAGGATGCCGTAACGACCCGACATCAGGTCGATGGCCGCGCTCATGCTGTCGAGGTATGCCGGCCTTCGCTGCGGTGCCGCCCCAAAGGGCAAGGTCAGATATCCCCACTTGTCGACGGTGTATCCGCGCTCGAGCCTCTCCCGAAGCGCCCGGCCGCCATCGACCGCTCGTCCGATCGGTGCCGCCGCGGCATTGCTGGCCATCCGGAGGATCGCGCCATTGGGCGTGCGGACCGACAGGATGGTGTCGATCGGGATCAGGTCGGCGAGCTGCTCCGAGATGGCGAGTTCGAACCCTGCATTCGGCACTTCGCCGCCGGAGGCATCGGCTCTGGCGATCGTGGTTCGGACGGTGCGCAGAACCAGGTCTTGCACGCAAATCTGGAGGTTGATCGGAGCCGCTACGAGCTCCGCGCCCACTTGAATGCACCAACCGCTGATCCGGGCGGGTCGATGCTCCTCAATCAGACCTCGGTACACGGCCGACCTCCCAGGAAACGGGGCTGTCAGATGTTTCCGAGCCCGTAATCCCTGCATCTCTGCGGAGCTGAACAGGAGGGACAATGCCCCGACATGGTTAATCAAATGAGAATGGGCGCCGGCGAAGGCGCCGATGGGCGGTCTGACATCGGCATCCCCGTCTCGAACGCCGCTGCCCCGCCTGCGGCTGCCGCGCGGCCGAAAGGCGATGGATGAAGAGGCGGCGCATTGAAGGAGAGAGTTCGCCCCGATCCGCCAGCCCTATGCGAGGTCGGGCGGGGCGGGGTTTTACGCTGGCCCCACAGGTCTGAGCCACGCGGCGATACGCGAGAGACGCCACCTAAGGTCTCGCTGATCGACAAGGTGATGGGGCTGCACGGGACCGATGTCTGGCCGCATGCAGCCAGACAGGCCAACGCGCTGAGGCGTGGTGGGGCCGGCAGGGCCCGATCCCCGGAGGGTGAGACGAGCCCTCATGCTTTGTCGTCCCGACGTCGGTATGGCGCACCGTGTCGACTTGGCGCCCCAATGGCCCTTCCAGGCACTCTCGATCCGAGGCGCCTCGGAGGCGCTGAAACCTTTGTGGCGTAAGGTGGTGCGGACGGCGGGGATCGAACGTCCGCGGGCGAAATCCCGAGAAAATAAGGCGTTCTGAGAAGCTCCGAGCAACTCGTTTGTAGTTCGGGTTTGTAGTCGGGACAAGAACAGGGCTGGGGCTTTCAGCCCTCCACCGAGGTGATCGAGGAGTAGGATCCGACTACAACAAGTGTCCTGCTGACCCGCGGCATTGCTCCCTGCGACGGTACATTGAAGAGCAAACACCATGGGTAACCTCGACGGCAGTCATTGGTCATCCCCTTACCGTTTCCAGTTAACCCTCCAGATGCCTCCAGTGGATCTGGAGGTACCAGGTGGTAGGGGAGGTGATGTACTGGTAGGAGATCACCCCCCAGGCAGGACCCTTCATAGGTCAGGCCTCTCAATCCTGACCTGGGGCTCAATCCTGCATTGGTAGCGGTAGTGATCGATCAGAAGATTTCGACACTGGCTGATCTGAGACACAGGCACCAACAGGCTGTCGTGAACGGGTAGGCTTGGAATCTCGTAGGCCTTGATCAGGTGGATCATGGTTCCGATCACAGCTTCGCTCTCCCGGAACATCAGATCCGCCCAGTCGAGGTCGATCTCGCCCCAAGCTGCCAGGACCGGGTACTTCGCGACCATCGCCTCCCGCACCTTCTTGAGCGGATAAGCCTCAGACAGCTTCTGTCCTGTGTCTTGGAGGAACGCCTTCGCTTGGTTCATGGGCCAGCGTTTCAGGTGTCCTTGGTTGCTCAACGTCGCTACGAGCCAACCCTTCACCACCTCTCTGGGTGCCCCCGGCAGATCGTAGAGGTCTCCAGTGGCGTCGAGTGCCTGTCCCAGGTGCCCATGGAGGATGGTGAGGTAGCTGGCGCTGATGTCGATCTCGGCGACGGGCTCGCCACCGAGGGTCATCTTCAGACGGTCGTGCTTCTTGAGCCGCTGGTAGCAGTCGTCACCCACGCTGTAGAGCCGACCGCCCTTGTTCCAGTTGAACGTCGGTTGGTCGCCAAGGTTGAAGATCCTGATGAATCCTCGATGGGTACCGCCCTTGATGTCGATGCCCGTCAGGAAGTCATCGATCAGATGGACGTTGTCCTCCAACTGCTGGACCTTTGGGGTTCTCGCGAACGCCATCGGCCTCCCAGGGATCTTGCCCATGCCAACACGATGAGAGGAGTCCTTGAGGATGATTGAATCTCGGGGCTTGGCCTCTTGGAAGTGACGCCCCGCGTCTCCCACCTCGACGCCAGTACGCGATGCCAGGTCGAGAAGAGACGGAGTCGCCCTGAATCGAGCGGCCTTTCCCTGCTGGTACTGGCTGCTCGGCCCATCAGCCCAGACCACAGTCTTCGTGGCATTGAAACCATTGACTACCTCGACGAGGCCGAGGTCCTGAAGTCCCTCATAGACGGCCTTGAATTGCCGATAGGTGACCTCACCACCAGAGAAGGACTTGGCCTGTCGGGATCGGAACACCCACCTTCCGGCGGAGATCTTGGCACCAAAGAGGAGGTCGCCCAGGAAGGCGTCCAAGGCCGTTTGTAAGCTTCTCTGGGTGCGTTCGCTCCGCTGGCGTTGTCTGGCTCTACTGGAGGCCTCCTGCCCTTCCAGGGCCGTTCTCACGGCATCCAAGAAGCTATGTGCTTCCTGGGTGTGAGCTCGGCGCGTGAGGGTCGCCATTCGGGCGGAAAGGAGCTGATCAGGCAGATCCATTGGTAAACGCCCATATCACGGATGCAGGCAGCCGCCATAAACCAGACACCGGCAGTATTCAACAGATAATTGTTACACAATTGTGTAGTAATTCTGGACGGGATAACCAGGTTCGTCTTCGTGTCACAAGGGGTGCTGCCGATATGCAACCATGGTCCCCGTTAAGATGAACTTCTCAGCTTGAAGCGTCATCTTGACGAGCTGCATCGTCTCGGTAGACGGTAACGCGATCCGCTCCGGCCTTGACAGCCTCAGCGCCTTATTCCATCAGCCGCTCGACCTCGACAGGGGAAAGGCTGCGGGCTGTCTCCGGTTCATCGGTGTCGATGTGGAGGCTGCCGCACCTCGTAAGGCGTCCTGAGTGTGGAATATGGTCGACTACGAGTGTGTGCTCGTCCCGCAGGCAGTCGGCACCGGCCCACACAAAGACCTTGTAGCCGATGTCGTCGTCATCACCCTTGATGGTCACGTTGCGCTTGCCCATGGCGCCCCTGAGCTCCTCTGGTGTGCTGGATCGTCTGTAGGGCTCTCAGGAGGCTCTCAGGGCCCGGTGAACAGATCCCTTTCCGATCCCAAGCTGCTTGGCGATCTGGCCCATGCTCTGGCCCTGGGCAGCAAGGTCCCGGATCTCAGATGCCATGGTCGGAATGGTGGGCTTTCTGCCCTTGTACTTCCCTTCCGCCTTCGCCTTCGCGATCCCCTCGCGTTGGCGCTCCAGCATCATGTCTCGCTCAAACTCCGCCACACCTCCCAGCATGGTCAGCATGAGCTTGCCGGTGGGGGTGCTGGTATCGATGCCGAGGTTCACGATCCGCAGCTCCACACCCTTTGTCCGCAGCCGGCTGACGATCTCCCATAGGTGCGGGACGGAACGGGCAAGACGATCCAGCTTGGTGACGACGAGGGTGTCTCCCTCGCGGGCGAAGTCGATGGCCTGCTCCAGCACCGGGCGGGCACCCACCGATGAGGTCTGCTCGCTGAACTGCTTCTCGCACCCGAGCGCCTGGAGCTCCCGCTTTTGAGCATCGAGACCAGCTTCTTGTTCGAGGGTCGAGGTACGGGCGTAGCCGATGAGCATGGGGGTCTCTGTCGTTCCAATAGGGTCTGAGACATACTCAGCTTGACCGTTCCAGAAGTCAATACATATGCAAATGGAACAGAGAACTGAGGCCGCTGGAACGTCCCAGTAGGGCAAGCTTCAGTGGAACGGGTGTACCAATTGCCCAGTCATGAAGCTGGCTGTTTGTGGGAAAGATGCTCTCCAGGAAGCCTCGAAGGGAACTTGGCTGTGTGTCAAAGGTTGTCATGCTTGCTCACAGCCCACGTCTTGCCATGATCCTCCGTAAAACGCGCAATGTTTCCCTGACCCCCGAGCTCGAAGAGTTCATCGACAACACTGTCGCGTCCGGCCGATACCGGAGCGCCAGCGAGGTTGTGAGAGCCGCCCTCCGTCTCCTTTACGAGCGGGAG
>DATCJK010000034.1:0-20031 GCA_036562855.1 Microvirga sp. | reverse complement strand
CGCCTCGTCCGCATGGGCGGCCTCGTAGACCTTGAAGCCGGCCTCCTCGAAGCTGTCGACGAGCATCATCCGGACGAGGACCTCGTCTTCGACGACGAGGACGATGGGGCGTTGTGAATGGGGCATGCGGCTAGAACGGGCGCCGCACTACAAGGTTGCGGTCTCGCTACAGCAACGTTCTGCTCCGCTTGTCACAGGATGGTACGTAATTCTACTATCCGTTGAGTGACTATCTGATTCGTACGCGTGCTAGCTAGAAGCTCAAGCTGGGGGCAGCGATGCCGCGCTACTTCTTCCACCTCTACTCACCCATGGGCATGTCTCGCGACGAAGCCGGGCTCGTGCTGCCGGATGCGGCCGAGGCGGTCAGAGAGGGCCTCAAAGCCGGCGCCCTCATTCTCACGACCAAGCAGTCGGAAGGCTCAGACTCTTCAGATCCGTCCTGGCGAGGCTGGCAAATCGAGGTGTTCCAGGAGGATGGCACTCCCGTGTTCTTCCTGCCGCTCGCAAACCTGATCAACAGAAAGGCAAGGCAATCTGAGACGGTCTAGAGCACCAAACCTATGTCAGACGAGGGGTGCCGCTCAGTTTGAACTGTTCGTTGGGTCGAGCGTTGTCCAGGCAGACCATACGAGAACGCAGCTTCCTTGCCCTGGACGGGATCCTCTGTGAGGGCGAGGGTGAAGAAGCCCAATGCTCTCCCCCGCATTGGGCTTCTTTTCGTATTAGGCTTGTCGGCGCCTCTGAGCTGCGGGCATGACGTCCTCAAGGGCCGCAAGGATGTCCCTGAAGGAACATGGTTTTTCCAGCCACGGCACGTGATCGAAGCCAGGAAGCAGCTTTTCGCTGCGGTGCCGCCCTGAGTAGATTACAAAGGGCACGCTCAGCCCCTGAAGTTCACGGGCAACTTCAAGGCATGTCTCACCGCGAAGACTCACATACAGGATGGCACCGTCTGGACGAACCTCCTTCAGCCACTGCAGGGCTTGAGCACACGATGCGAACGGCTGAACGGTAAAGCCTTCGTCGTTCAAGATGTCCTCAAGCGAGATGCTGATTGGGCTATCGTCTTCAAGCAGCAGGAGCAGAATAGTCGAGTCATATGGAGTTTGGGGCATCATACCTTGCCCCCTTTGATCCGCCCTATTTGGTCGGAGCAGCACTGAATAGCGCGGCCCCAGAGCGGCCGCGAAGGCGTTCACCTCGGTCGCTACAATGACAATACGTGGGATCTGCAAAACTGCCTAACGGAAAGAGCTGGCCGCTGCACGGTTCAGCATTCGAGTGCTCTACTAACGTGATCGGTTCTACGGTCTTTCCCGCTACCTGATGTGGCGAAGCGCGTTGTGAGTAATTTACGCAGGACCTTCGAGGTAGGTGTGGCACTTGGTAGTTGCTGTAAGGTGATTTACTCGTTCACGCCGTGTCGGACAGGCGTTCCATGCAGGTCCTCATCCCCATTTTGCCCCGACCGATTCAGAGTTCTTTCTCAAACCAGTGGTGGGCATAGGGCTCCGTGTTGAACGGTGCGACCTCGCAGTAGCCCTCCCGGCGGTAGAGCGCCTGAGCCTCCGTGAGGGCCCGATTAGTCTCAAGGCGCAGCCGAGCAAGGCCCACCTCCTGAGCCCTGGCTTCAAGCCACCGCAGCACCCGGCGAGCGACACCCAGGCCCCGCGCGTCTGGCGCCGTCCACATCCGCTTCACCTCACCCGTACCCTCAGCACCCACCTTCAGCGCACCACAGCCCACAGGGGCACCGTCGAGGCATGCTAGAACGAAGTACCCGGCAGGCGGCGTCATCTCCTCAGGACGCGCCGAGTTGCTTCGGGTCGGGTCAAAGCCGACATCGAAGCGAACCGCCAGCTCAGCAAAATAGTGATCCAAGCACCAACGCGCAGCCCCGCTGGTGGGCGACTCCGCCCGCACCTCGACGGCCCCGGCGCGAAGGAGGCGCTCGACTTCGGTCATGGCTCTGACAAGCCGGTCTTGCTGGTCAGGATCGAGGGGCGTCAGGAATGACGCAGCAAGGTCATCGGAGAGGGCCTCGTAGTTGGCTCGCTCAGTGAGGCCTTGCGGTGTCAGGACCGCCCGTCGAACCCGGCCATCGTTGGGGTTTTCTGCCGTGCGGACGAGGCCCTGTGCTTCGAGCGAGCGCAACAAGCGGCTCATATAGCCTGAGTTGAGCTTGAGCCGCTCACGCAAGGTTCGCACATCCACGCCATCGCAGCCTACCTCGTGTAGGAGCCGGGCCTCGCTGAGCGGACGGCCACGCTGCAGGTAGCTGTTCTCCAAAGCCCCAACGTGCAGCGTGACGGCTCGGTTGAAGCGGCGAACCTGCTTAATAAGATGATCGTGCATCACCTGACTCTAGTCAGGTACCTTCCGTTGGCAAGAGAGGGGCCATGGGGCAGCAACGACCCATCGGATGATTACCATCGCTCCAATCAGGGCAGATGGAATTGTCACAGCAAAGATGGCCAACTCAGACATCGTAGACGCCTCCTGCAGGGAGAACGTTGTGCTCAGCCAACTGTGCCCGTATGTTCCTAGACGACAGGGGCAGTAGCGCCACGAGCTGCCGTTTCGCTGTCTGTGTGGCGCGAACGGAATGCTCTCGACGGCGTTGCCTTGCCCTTCTGCGGAGGCCGTAAGGTCTTCTCCACAAGGCGACGTCCGTGCACAGCCTCATTTGGCAGAACTACAAGAGCCGCCGGACAGCGCTCAGATTATGCACCATAGTACAGTGGGCCGCCCCAGGTGACGGCGACATATCCCCAGTGTTGGTCGATCCGGGGAAGACGCGGGAAGTTCCTCCCACCGCTGTCCTGGGCCGGATCGCGCAAGCTGTTGCTGCAACCGCCAAACACCGAGCAGCAGGCCACCCTTCTTCCCATTGTTCGACGCAGCCGCCTCAACAGCCACGCTGAAGCCAGCCTCTCGTTCCGTGATTGTTTTGGCAGGGTAGACATCCCTATCCCGCCTTGCTGGACCCATCCGGGAGGCGATGAAAAGCCCGGCGTTGGAAGAGCGCGGGGCTTTTCTGCATGTGTGGTCGAGCACCGGCCAGAAATCGGGCCCCGCTGGTGGAGCTTCTCAATTCGACACCGTGATGCCTAAAGTCCCCCAGTGTCCAGATCATCAGCCCGGGAATGACAGCCGGGCGACCGCTCCCCCTTCCGTGGCATAGGTCATCTCGCTGTGGAGCTGCGCGACGAGCTCCGCCTCACAACGGGCATTTTCGCGTCTCCCGCTCGTCGACGTTCAGGATGCGCACCCGTTCGGATCCGAGCGCGATAATGTCCCCGTCGATGATGACTGCGCGTCGGCCGTCGAAAATCTTGGCTTCATCATCTGCAGAATGATCCCGGTATCGGTGGTCCGACGATCAGCACGCCCATACGGCGGCGAACATCGTAGCAGCACTGCCCAGCAGATCCCTCCTGAGCGAGGCTATTCTCGTAACGCCGCGCCACGCTCGTGAAATGCGAGTAGTGAGTTAACGCTAATCCAACTCCACCTTACCCGCGGTCCCAAACATTTACTGCTATGTCTCTCATAGAGTTGGTTCTGCAATATGTGAATTCTGCAACGAACCTCAAAGAATAACGTCTTCCCGGACGAGATTGCCCCTAACTCGGATAGCAAAGTCCGCTAAGCCGTCTCCGTTTTGGTCACCAGCGAGAACGCCCCCCGCAAATCGCAACTCTCCCGCAGATGCGGAGAATGCACTCGAGCCAATCCACTCAAACTTTTGATTGCCTGAGAAGATAGCGTCGTTTGTCTTCGCATCGATCCGCTTAAGGTCAATGCGATCAATCTTCATCTGGAAGTCTCGAATAGTGTCCCGCTGTGACGTCAAACTATCCTCTTCAGACCCGAATCTGAAGGTGTCTCGTCCATCGCCTCCAAACAGAGCGTCCGCGCCCAACCCGCCAACAATAAGGTCGTCACCGGCTCCACCCTCTACTGTGTCCTTGCCGAGGCCGCCGAACAGCTTGTCATCGTTGCCAAGGCCCAGCAGCGTCTCATTGAGTTCGGTTGGGCTGCTATCATCACCGCGGAGGGTATTAGGACCCTCGTCCCCGACAGCGAACTGTGAGTCTTTTATAGCCCTGTGGTTCACGGATCGCATGAATGGCAGTTGCGCCCCGGCCGCAGCAAAATCGATCATGCTGCTGACGTAAAGTGACATTTCGTGCTCAGCTTTTGAGGGAAATACTCCTGCGTCGGATACAATCCGAACGACTTTTCCGGGGAGTTTAACATCAGGCAGTTGGGCAGTAAGGGCTCTGGCTACATCGTCCGTGTGCTCGAAGTGGATCATGCGGGTGTCAACTGACAGGTCGCCGTTGTACCCAATCGATCCGAACGTCGCCGCGAGATACTTCCGGTCCTTGCCTGTGTCGTTCATGAACATTTGCGCGAGCGCGCCGCCTAGGCTGTGACCTGTAACCAGAACGGTGTCTAAGCCATTATCGGCATCAGAGACATACTTCTTGACAGCATTGATGAGCGGCCTAAATTTTTCATAATAAGCGGGTAAGTTCTCAGCAAACCAAGCCTTGAAGTCCGCTTCCTCCGGAAGTCGCTTCCAAAGTCCTTGCTCCATATCCGTGCCACGAAAAGCTAAGGCAATTGTATTCTTCTCTACTCCATTAGGCATCATGACCTTAGCAGCATAAAGATGCGCTACCGCACTACCGTCGGGACCGCTGCTCCTAAACACACCGTTTGCGAATGTCCAACCTGCGGGATCTTGGATTGGTAGGTCTAGCTCGTGTGCGTGAATGGGACGCCAACCCTGTTTTATCGGCGCATTGCCGTATGCCGCTGCCGAAAGCTTAGCTAGCTCTAGGTACAGAGTATTTCTAAGGGAGATGGAGTTTGCACCAATAGGGATGCTGAAGTCGAAACTCTCAAAGGCTTGTATAATATCCTTCTGATGGTTTGTTAGATGAGTTATTGTGGTGCGGCCTGTCGTTAGGTCATCTTTGAACCTGTAGTCCGTAGGGCGCCCGGCAAGTACTAGTGTGTCTCTACCTGCACCACCAAACACTTTGTCGTTTCCATTGCTGCCTGTGATCCGATCATTGCCGGCATCAGCGTAGAACCAAGCCCCAGCCTTCCACTTGACGTGTGACACGTACTCTAGGTTTGGCAGCACAACCACATCATTTCCGCTCAGGGCACGATAGATATCGGCGCCCTTCTCGATGGCCTTCTCCTGCTTCGCGGACAAATTATTGAAGTTCACCCTGTCAGAAGTGTCTGTAAACAACTTATTAGGTGGCTCAGGCTTGATAGGGGTTTGAACTGATCCGCCGTAAAACCAGATGAAGTCCGGATAAGTAAACTGACCAAGCGGAGTTGTAGTCTGGCTGGTCGTTTTCGAACCATCTAATTCGGTTCGCTCTCCTATGACGATTTCAGTCCCACGGTCGAAAACGACTTGCGTAGGCTCTTCAACTGGGGCGCTTTCAGAGAAGACAACTTGTGCAATAGAGCCGTGTATCTGAATGGAGTCGTATGAGATATCGTGGCCCTGTGAGGTCGGACTAGATATGTATTTCGCGACCATATTAGCGGTTGAATGCGGCGTACCCCACTTCTGGCTCCAATAATTCCAATTATAGATTTGCCCATTCAGAGGGTTTGTCCAATGTATAGTATAGGTTCCGCGAAAAGCGTCGTCGGCGTTACTCGAAGAAACGTCACTGATGGAATCAACTATATCCGCGCCGTCTGGGGTTTTTCGCCAAGTGCGCATCCAAGTCTGCGACACATGAAATGGAATCGCTGTCACATCAACTTTGACGTAATAAGTTTTCCTCATTGCCGCCTCCGGTAATGCTAATCGACTCTAGGTGTTTCGCCTTCAATCGACAATGATCCATCTGTCTGCCGACAAGCCAATGCAGGCGCTATTCAGGACGTATACTGCTAGCCGGCAGCGAAGATTGATATGACCAACGCCATGGATCAATCCTCTCGACGCGTGACTGAGCTACCACCAATGAAGTCGCCACGCCGCCCCATGTAGTATTCCAACCGGTACGCCTCGCATTGCTCCCCACTGGCTACCTCCAGGAAGGCCATCTCAGATTGCGAGTTGCGCTCAATGCGCTGCCAGACAACGCGCGATCCATCTGCATCACCCTCTTGGTAGCCCCGTAAGAAGCTATCCAATAGGTCAGCATCACTACGAACCTAGCGCGGAGAAGGACTGGGCGACTGCCGCAGCGCAAGCGACATTCGACTGATTGAAGGTCGCCTTTGCGAAGTCCCGGCTCAATAGACAATACAGGAGCGCTTGGGATCGAGTGAAGGCCGGTCTCCACGTCCCTCCGGTGTTGTCGTGTAACCTGTGTAACCGCTGTAACCGTTACGGCATAAGGGTTTGCCGGTTACATGGTCTTGTAACTCTTGTAACCGTTCCGATTCTTGGCACCGGCTCACCAGCGGTAGAGGGGGCGCCTCAGGAATGGGCCCTATCCCTTCGGGGACTTGCGGGGTGGGTGATCCCCAGTTCTGTCCAGAACCAAGGCCGCGCACCCTAAACAGAGACGCGGCGGTTAATCCTCCAACAGCGGCCGAATCCCCTCAAATCAGGACTGGCCGATAGAACATGACGCCTGCAGCTAGGCGTTAAGTCAACGAAAGGAGCCGGATTTGCCCAAGGGCTTCACAGTTCGCGTGCACACGGACATCTTGGTGGCCGGCATCCCAGCTTCGACTTTCTATGCGGTGTTAGCCGGGAGCGAGGCCGAGGCACGGGAAGCGATGTCCGGGTGGATGCCCACGGATTGGACATCGCGGCGGTCACCGAGACCGACTTCCTCGAGGAGACCGTGACCCGGATGGGCCTCACGCCAGGGCGTCCGCAACAGTTCTGAGGCCGAGAGCGTGGGCGGCGCCAGGCGCACTATCCACAGCTTCATGCGCCCCGACAGAACCAAGGGCAGGGTTGCCACTTCTCAGTACAGAAGCTGAGGAGGAACCCATGTCCGCCATGGTCACGATCCGCACCGCCGACGGCGCTACGTTCGGCCCTTACCCCATCCACCTCGCGACGATTGGCGAGACCACCCCCATCTCCGAATATGAGCGGGAAGCCCTTGCCTGCGCTCGCGAGGACGGTTTGCCGGAGAAGGACGCCGCCGGCTGCACCTATACGGTGATGTTCCCGAAAGATGAGGGCGCCCCCCTGTAACACCCGGGAGAACACTAATTTGCGTTGGAAAATCCCGGTTGGTTCGGAACCTCGTTCAGCCTTGGCTGTTCCAGTCTCGGGCCAAGGGAGAATGAAATGGCTTTTCTGGTGACCGTTCATGGCTCTGACGGCCGGAACTTCGGGCCCTATGCTCTTGCCCTGTCACTTCCGAACTCACACGCGGCCATGGCTGAACTTGAGGAAGAGGCCCTTGAACGCGCGCGCGCGGATGGCCTCACCGAGACGCGGGCTGCTTTCTGCAGCTGCCATTGGGCGTATACTCCGAGTTATGCGCAACAAGAGGCCAAGCACCCAGCCGCCTAGGCGACGGGCGGCTGGTTGTACTTCTTCAAGCAGTCGTTCATGGCCGCGGTCATGACGTCCTGAAGGGTGCGCTCCTCATCGAGCGCGATTTGCTTCAAGGCCTTCCAAGCTTCGGCCTCGCCCGGATCAGGATTCCCTTACGGCCGTCGGGCTGGCGGTTGCGTCTGCCGGCGGCGTCCCGCTTCACCTCGCCTGCATCATCTGCCTCACGCGCAGCCGCTGCAGGCGAGCCCTTCTTCTGGAGCCTGTCGCTTAGGCTGGATAGCTTCGCCCGCTTCCCTGTCATCGCCATGTCATTCCCTTCCCTTGCCGATGGCGCGCCGCACCGCCAGCCATAGATCCTGCATTTCCTTGGCGGCCGGGCTCTCCGGCTCGAACTCGTGGACCGCCTGCCCGCTCGCAAGCGCATGGGCGAACCCGGCCCGTTGTGTGGTTTGCCCGGCCAATGGGGTCACGCCGAACCCCATCACCGCCTCCCGGGCCTCAGACACCACGGCTGCCGGACAGGTGCCCCGGCGCGGCGGAGCCGAGTTGATGACGGGATGAGCAGAAGGACGAGGGGAAGGCTCTGGCGGCTCTTGTGGCTATCGAGGCCCGCAAGCGCCGGGGCGGCTATCGAGGACCCCACACCCGATAAATCGGCCTTTTGGGAATTCGCGGAATAGACGCCTCCCCAACAGGGTGGGGGGTATCGCAATAAAAAAATCAGGTTCTTTTTTAAGGGCAGGCAGTGACCAAAGACCTGCCCGGCATGTTCGACCGGACGGGCCCTCGACAGGGGTCACAGGGCCGGTACGCAACCAGTAAACCTATGTGATTGAACCCGCGGACACGTAGTGCCAGCCTTCCGACATGGCTCCGCACATCACCTGTCAGGCCATCCTAGTCCCAGCTGCCCGACGCGGCGATATCGAGCAGGGGCTGCTCATCTTCGCCGATGACGCGCTCATGGCCGTGGTCACCTACCTCGATAACAGCGTGGACGAGGAGGGACCGCGCGGGCGCTGGTTCCTCGAAACAGGCTATGGCCCATGTTCTGGGGCAGAGGAGATGCTGTTCGACACTCCTGACGAAGCACAGCAATGGGTGCTCGAACGCCTCCGCAAGGCACATCTTGCGCTATCATGACGGCGAGCCTCCTACAGAAGAGGCCCTGGGCGGTCCTTCTTCTCCATCCAATTTGGCTGCGTATAGACCTCCTTCGAGCCGCACCGGGAACACCGCAGGCGCAAACTCACGTCAGAAAAGAACGTCTCGTCGGGAAGGTTGTGCATCAATTTGCGAGAGGCATACCTGAGGCCCCCGCCATTATACCCCTGGGTAGGCTTCTCCTTGGCGGGAGCCTACACCAATCGAGCCAGCTGATACCGAACTCGCCTGCCTAACCTCTTACAGTCACAACGCGAAGTCCGAAGCCGTAAGGTAGCTCCGACCAAGAACCAAGATTGCGAGGTCTTCCCAGCCGTCGCCGTTTGTGTCCCCAGATACGTAACCGTCCGAAAACCGTAACTCGCCAGCTTTTCTAGAGAATTCTGCAGAACCGATGAACGTGAACGCTTGGTTGCCTGCAGTCCCATCCTGTCGAGCATCGATTTTGCTCAAGTCAATCTTATCATATCCGCGTCGGAAGTCCTGAATGACGTCGGCGGCGTCAAAAAGTCCTCCAAAATCGGACAAGCGTTCAAAGACAAATCGGTCCTTACCAGTTCCGCCTTTCATCTGGTCGGTGTCGGCTCCGCCGACAATACGGTCGTTGCCGCTTCCACCCGATATGTAATCCTCACCAGCCGCCCCGAGGAGGAAATCGTTTCCAGAACCGCCATCAATATCGTCGTTGCCAGCGCCACCACGAATGGTGTCGTACCCGCCGTACCCTTTAAGTATGTCGTCGTTGGAGCTGCCGAAGACGACGTCTTGCCCCTGAAGAAGGTCGGCCAACAGCGCCGCATCATCCACTGTCGAGTAAGATAGTGTAGCGGCAACCACATCCTCGACGGGGACAAAGAAGCCGCTCATCTCAAGGATTGTACGCCCCGCGTCCACAGCGATGTAGGATGTAACAGTCCCGGAAACGGGGTCGCCATCGGAGTTGTAGGTAAACCCAAAACCGGACGCTACCTCATAGGTTTTGTAGCCGAAGTCTATCCTGTGCTGCCCCTCAGTCCGCTGGGCCGACAGAGGTGTTCGGAAGTCAAACGGCGAGACGTCAGGGAAGCGCAGTGAGTACCCATTTCGCGCAGCTACGAAGGCCATGTTCCACCCGTACTATATGGCTCCACCACATACATTGCTGCGCCTGTTCGCTTAACGGACTTCGCTTGGAGCGGTTAATAAGGATGCTCTGTAAAACTTGGCGTGTAAACGTGCGCGAAGCGAGATATATGGCGGCGGATGGCGTCCATGGCGCGGTCCAAAGCGGCTCCTGAGGCCTGCGCAGGCGCTGCCAAGAAGCAGGCCACTAGAACCCATCGCATCATTGCCATTGCTCTACCCGCACCAGTGCGCGGCGCGCTTGTCTCGCGCCTCAGGGCCATCATGCCACGGAAGGGCGAGCCGTTCACGCACCAGGACTTCCCCCACATCACGTCCACCGGCAGAGACCCGAGCCAGAGTACGGCGGTATCGGTCCTCGCCGTGCCGATCCACCTCGATGAGGCCGGAGCGGAGGAGGGTAGCCAATCGCTCTTTGGCCTTGAGCCCCGCCACCAGCTCTGCCTCGCATCGAGCGTTCCGCGTCTCCGGCGCGTCAATGTTCAGGATCCGCACCCGCTCCGATCCAAGCGCGATGGTGTCCCCATCGATGATAACCGCGCGGCCGTCGGTTGTTTGAGCGTTAGGCGACCCTGTGAGCAGATCCAAGGCAAGGAGGAAAACACAACCTCGAACCATCCTACCCGAGAGAGGCCCGATTTTCCGTGAGGAAGGTGTGAAACTGTTAGTATTTGAAGAAAACATGCCTCGACTCCGCCAGATGAAAGGCTACGCTTGTTCCTCTGGGGGTGAAACAATGAAAGCTGCTGTTACAATATTTATTGTCGCTGCACTCGCGGGCTGCGCCCGTGCCGAGGCGACCAGAACATCTGCTAACACCGTGATGATTGACGCTGGCGCTGCACCGGCCTGCGGGACTGCAGGAGCTGCCCGAGTGGCTGCGAAGAGCGCCGCCGTCGAAACCATCCGCGCTGGATACGACCGGTACATCATCACTGGCGCAGCCGCTCAGAACAATGTGACCGCCACCCAAATGCCTGGCACATTCAACACATCGGGGAGCATGACGTACGGTCGCGGCTTTGGCTCTTACAATGCAACCACGACCTACACGCCTGGTCCGACCTTCTATTCGGGTACCCATGACCGACAACTTGGTGTCGTGATGTTCAAGCCCGGAGACTCAGGCTTTGAGCAGGCTATCGACGCTCGACAGGCTCTCGGCCCAGAGTGGGCTGAATTAGTAGAGTCTGGCGTTCGCACCTGCTTGTGACAGAGGCGTTAATGCGCACAACTCTCCTTTCGGTTCTTGTAGTCGGCCTGTTGCTATCGCCACCGGCCCAAGCCGCTTCTTGCACAACAGCGCTTCAGGATCGCTTTGAAGTGGCTATGAACCGGATGCAGAACTTCGCTCGCATGGCTGCCCGAGCGACAGCCATGCGAGAGGCCCAAGACGTGAGTAACCTCTGCGCTGCCACTCGTGAGCTTCCGGCGCTCGTCCAACTCGCTGAGGAGTACTACCCTGCCTGCGATCCCATAGCGGGACAACGCGAAATCCCGGCAGCAAGGAACCTCGCTTCACGAGCCGCTGTGTTTGCCAAGGAGAAGTGCCAAGTCCAACCACAGAGGAGGCGATAGCTAACTGAATTTCGGTACCTCGTTTGTATCGAAATCGCTTGTCTAAGTGCCCTTCTTCAGGAACTGCGCCAGCGCCATGGCGCACTGCTGCTCCAGCACCTCCTCGGCCGCGTCGTACCGGGCCTCTCATCGCTCGTAGGTGCTCTGGCGCATACCCTTGGGCCGGTCTGGTAACACTGAGGCGCCTGCTCCCTACAGCACGAACCAACCCTTCTGCAGGTCCATGCTGCCCTTCAGCCGAATGACGCCCTCAGCTGTGGTGTCAGCATCGGTGTTGAGGTAGATGAAGGTCACCTTGGCTGTCTTCTCGTACCGAAGCTGACCCGCCTTGGTGAAGGCAGCCGTGCCGATGAAGCTGAAGGCTTGGTCGCCTTTCGCCTTCACGTTCGCATCGATGCCCTTAAGGTCAATACGGTCTCCCGCTCTTCCAGAGAAGTCGGTGATGTAGTCGGCTGTCCTGACCGACGCAGTGGTGTCTTTGTTGGCAAATACGAACACGTCTTTGCCCATGCCGCCCGTGAGAGTGTCCTGCCCAAGGCCGCCGATGAGGCGGTCGTTACCCGACCCGCCGTTCAGAAGATCCTTACCTGCCCCAGAACTCAGGGTGTCGTTGCCACCTCCGCTGAACAGTCTGTCGACGCCGTCGCCCCCGGCCAGAATGTCATCGGCTGCAGAGCCCGCCGCGACTTCGTCCAGCACGTCGAGAACGTTGATGGTGAGAGTTTGGTCCAAGCTGAGGCCGCCTTGGTCTGTGGCACGCACGACGACGGTGTGGCTCCGGGCCTGCTCGTAATCGAGCAACGCGCCATTCGCCACGACCAGGCTCCTTCCGTCCGGCGCAAGGGCAAAGCGACCGCCAGCATTGTCCAAAAGAGTTATGGTATGATTTCCAGAATCATCGATGTCGCCGACCGAAAAGCCTCCAATGAATACTCCGGTCAACGTGTTTTCGGACAGAGCATTTGCGGTCAACTCGATGGTATGAGGCACATCGTTCACAGCCGCGATGTTGATGGATACCGTCTTCTCTACACTGTCGCTGGTCCCATCGTTCACCACATATCGGAATGATGCCGTTCCGGTAGAGTCTGCCGTAGGTGTGAAGAGGTACTCGCCGGTCGCAGCGTCGATAGCGACGCTGCCGCCAATTGCAGAGCTAGGCACCAACTTGAAGAGCAGTGGAGCAGCCTCCGGGTCGCTCGGCGTCAACAGCTGCCCGCGAACGGTGTTGTCCTCAACTCCCGAAGCAGTCTCAGGAGCAGCATCGACGCTGGGACTTGCATTATCGAACAAGGCGCTGACCTGGTAGGCACCCTGCCAGTTCTGGTCCATCTCCTGAACGCGGATAAAGTAGGTCCCGGCGCTGAGAAAGCCGTCAAACTGGGACACGTAGCCACCAGCGGCCGCATAGAACTGGCCTGTACCGACCAAGGCCCCCGAACTGTCGAAGATGGTCAGGCCGGGTTCAACGCCAGAGCGATTTAGTTCGTCAACTGAGATACGCCAAACTCCGCGGTCGACCGAGATGCGGAACACGTCAACGTCTTCCGGGCTATTAATAGTGCCGTTTCGGGAAGCGTACCAATAGCTAACAGGCGCAAGCGTTGCCGCAGACTCAAAGTCGTTTCCAAAATCGTCTGCCATACCGAGTTTGTCTGCTGTGCCTTGAGTGGTCAGATGCATTGGTAGCAGCAATCGAGTGTCAAATCATTAATTCGAATGTCCAACTCAACCGCGCGGCTTCCGCGGACCTAGGTCTGGCAAGATGCGAGGCGGCGCATTTCCAATGTGGCTCAGGAGGAGTGCAAAGGTCGCTTTGTTGCGTTAGCCCTGCTTACCCGCGCTTCTTGAGGAAGCGGGCCAGAGCCATCGCGCATTGCTGCTCCAGCACCTCCTCCGCCGCGTCGTACTTTGCTTCCCAACGCTCGTAGGTGCTCTGGCGCATGCCTTTCGGCCTGGGCGGGAGATCCCGCTCGTCCGGATCCGCATCGCCCAGCAGCCGTGCCTTCACCTTCGCCTTGGTGCGCCAAGCCCGGTCGATAGGCGTGAGGAACTGGGATGCATAAGCGGCCCGCCTGCCCCAGGCATGGCGGCTCGCAAAGAGGGTTGCACCGTTCGGCCGGTAGAGCACCCGTACCCGCTTCCAGGTGCGCGGGCAGACCACGTACCATTGCAGTCCGCCAAAGTGCCTGGGCGATGCCTCAAGCCTAAATGCCTGATGCCCTCCTCTGTGCTCGATGGCCAGACGCCCCGCATCCGCTCCCAGCTCGGCTCTGCAGGCAATGACCTCGCCTGACCCGTAGGTCAGGCTCATGCTGATGATGGTACCAGGCTGCCCGTTGCCGCTCGGGATCAGCCGCACAAGGTCGAGCTTGCGCCCGCTATCCAGGGTCGCCCTTTGCCTGTCACGCGGCATCCCGCTCTCCTCGTGATCCGCTCCCTGTGCTGGCTCCCAGCGCTTCCTCTCCCTGGTAGATTATATGTGTCCCTGTAGTCGGACCGTTGGAGGTCTCCGAACGTGGGGCGCGGTCCCTGTGGTCGGACCGTGAGCGGCAACTTTCTTGCGCGCTCGCTCGAACTGTCCCTGACACCTGACCGGCTGTCCCCCTGGTCGGACCGGCTACGGATTTGGGGAGGTCGGGATGCCAGCGCGTAAACAAGCTCGTGGCCCGCTCCCCGGTCTTTTCACAGGCAAGGTGGGTCAGGCGGTACTCGCTCGCATGCGGGCTCTTGCGGTCGAAGCGACCTCGGGATCGGCACTCGACAAAGCCCTTTGCGCGCAGCTCCGCAATGGCTTTGGCAGCCGTATCTTTCGAGCAGCCGACGCGCTCGCTCGCAACTCGGGCTGAGAGGCCAAGGCGTCCGTTGTTCGACCCGTTGTAGAGGATGGCAAGCTCGATGAACACGCAACGAGCCACAGGCGACAGCGAGCGCCATGCGGGTGACCGGAGAAGAAAGTGAGGCAGGGACACGAACCGCTCGGTCGTGCTCCGCCCTGTGGTGTTGTGGCGTTTGGCCATGGCCAGCCCTCCAACGCGACCGTGCAGGTCGGCTGTGTGCGATGATGTCGAAGCGGAAAGAGCAGCCGGAAGCATTCCTCCGGCTGCTCGCGGCGGCTCAATGCATGGTTTGGAATGTTTCGCCGAGGGGCTCATCGACGGACTCGTCCGAGCTGATGGCTTTGGCAACGGCGACGAGAAGGGGGTACAACTCGTCGATGGGCAAGGTGATGGCGTTCACGGTGTCGAACAACTCACCCTGGTCGTCGACCTCGCGGACCCGAAGCTCGAAGAGTTCCTGATTGGCATCGAGGAAGACCCGCAACTCGGCGACGTCGCCGCACTCCATCGTCCATCGCGCCATGCAGATGTTGTGGTCACGCTGCATGGCGTGCCTCCCCGGCTCGTACGACCTTCACGACATCGACATGGCTTCGGAGGACGTACCGGGCATGCGTTCCGGCATAGGCACCCGCGTGCTTCTCAGGGATGGTCTCGATGATGACCCCACGCCCTCGAAGCCACCACACATAGTGGCTCCATCGGGGTGCGGGCCGCTCGATGGGCGTGCAGCCCTTCTCGCCTGCCCTGATCAGTTCATGGAGGGTCCAGGCGTACCGGCCTACAATCCGGCACAAACAGCCACCGTCGATGTGGGCTTGGATCTCGGTCACATCAGCCATGGGCCTACTCCCTGACAAGGCCGCAGAGGTCCGCAATGAGACCAGCGACAGCTGGGCTCACGCGCGAGCGGCGGACGATGGTACGGATGGATCGGGCAGACAGAAGTTCGACTTCGGCCGCGTACGCGAAGAGGTCGGGATGGGCCAATACTTTGCGCCGAGACCGACGTGTGCTATGAGGATGCTTCATCAAAAGCACTCCATACGCCCCGTCCGAGCACCCTCTGATGGGGCGCTTCTTTTGGGGCTTGTGTCGGGGGAGGGTTTAGGCCGCCACGGCAGCCGTGTCGGAGGTTGACCGGCGCGAACGCGCTTCCAGCCAATCCTTGACGGTCGGGATGTGGTATCGAACCGACTTGCCCACCTTCGCGAAAGGCGGGGTGTCGCCTGTCAGGCGGCGCTTATTCCAGGTGCTGGCGCTAATGCCGGTAATGGCAGCCAGCCCTTTCACATCAACATACTCATTGGGACTCATGGACCGTGATCCTCTTCAGGACACACCCGAGGTCGTCGGGCACGGTCAGGAATCTGAATGAGTAAGCTGCCCAGATGAATGACGAAACAGGCGCCAGAAATCGTGCCGTTTCGTCAGGAAATCTCTCGGATCA
Source organism: Microvirga sp. (assembly GCA_036562855.1). Taxonomy (GTDB): domain Bacteria; phylum Pseudomonadota; class Alphaproteobacteria; order Rhizobiales; family Beijerinckiaceae; genus Microvirga. The sequence goes on along the minus strand of DATCJK010000034.1, from coordinate 4,358 downwards.
CGCGGGCGAACGATACCGGCGGCATGCGCTCGTCATAGCTGTACCAAGCCGCCTCCACGAACTCGCTGAAAAGGCCCGCAGGGTCCTTAGAAATTTTGTGCCCCGTGAGCTGCCGCCAAAGGTTCGCCATGCGCTCAACAAAATGCCGGTTCCACAACGTCCCGATCCGCCCCGTAGGCAGATGATCCTTGAGTTCAAGATGGGGGTACTCGTCGGAAACCAGGTTCCGGAGTCGAAAAAGGTCCTCCACAGCCTTTTCGGCATCACGTTGGGCGCCTGTCACAGCCTTCCAAATGTGGGTCGCCTCATCCCAAGAGCGCGTCTGCTCATTGGGAGGGGCCTGCATAATACGGCGGTGCCGCTCGGCCCTATGCTGTCGATGGGCTATCTTCCAAGGCATGCGATTGGCAATACGCAACAAGTAGATGCAGGCTTTATCAATGTCATCGATGAGGTCTGACACTTGGTCGGCGTACTCTCTCTCCTCAGTCGGAGATTGAACCTGGGAAATGGCTAGCTCAAGGTGGATGCGGCTCAACTTATAGGGTCCATCCAACCGGAGATTCCGGAATACCCGATTGGATGCGTCTGGGATAGTAATGTTAGGTTTCCTCGTCCGTTGCCGGAGTTGGTCAATCACATCGTCAATTGGCAACCTGTGTTTTGTTGGGCTCTGCCAAAGGTGCCAGCCCGCCCGTTCGGCATCAAGCGCATAGTACTTCTCGGAAGCTCTGAACTTTTCCCCAAAGTCGTCCTTGTACCGGTCCCAATCTATGGCCCGAACCTCCTCCTCGGTCGTTAGTTTATCCAGCTCATGCAGGTTCTTTAACCCGCGTCGAAGGCGGGCGAACAGCTCGTAAGCTTCATCATCCGTCATAGTGATGGGGCCCTCTGCCTCGTAGTCCAACCCCATCGCACCGCACCGCGCACCGCACTAGGAAAGGTGACGCACGGCGGCCCGAGTGCGGTCGGGTTTTCGGGTGGCCGCCCTAGCCGTGCGCCGTCTCGCTATCCGCTCCGCTTCTCCTTGAGCGGCACAACCTCCGCCTTTGGGCGGCCATCAAGAGCCGCCGCAATTGCCCCTCCAATCTTGTCAGACGCCCGCCGGAGCGGATCAGCATCCAAATGGGCGTAGCGCGAGGTTGTTCTTGATTGTGTGTGTCCGAGAAGCTTGCCCACTATGGGCAGACCCATGCCGCTGCCCGCGCCGACGCTGGCGAACGAGTGTCGCAAGTCGTGGATGCGAACGCCCTCAAGCCCGGCGGCTTTCGCAACGGCCTGCCATGGGCGTTTGAGGTCTGAGCGTGGCTTCTCGCTTTTGGTCCCTGCACTCTCCCCTGCGATGACGTAGGAGCCTAAACGCGGGATACCTTCGAGGGTTGCGAGGGCAGGGGCGTTGAGCACGACCGGCTTCCGGCCTGTCTTACTATCCGGCAGGAAGGCCATTCCGCGTTCAAAATCCACTTCAGACCAGCGGAGGTGCAGCACTTCGCGGAGCCGACAGCCTGTGAACAGGAGGAGGCGAATAGCAGCGGCGGCATGGGGACCTATGACCGTTCGGCGGTTCATCTCTTTGGGGAGATGCTTCGCTGTCGGCTTCGTATCATCGGCCCGCCAGGGAAAGCCATTGGTCTCCCCTTGCCGCAAGGCAGCACCGAGGCGCTGGAGTTCGTCTGTCGAAAGGAAACGCTCGCGCCCGTGCTCCTTGAACTTCACCACGCTTTTGACGGTGGGGTTAAACCCCTCATCCACGACCCCGTGGGAGCCCGCGAAGGAATATGCGCTGGAGAGGACCGCAACCACGCGGTTCGCCGTGGTCGGACGCGTCTTGCCAATCTTGCGGTGGAGCCGGGCCACATCGGCCTTGGTCACCGCATTGGCCTTCAAAGTCCCAATCTCGGGCTTGAGGATGTTCTTTATATACTGTGCATAGACGGAAGCCGTGGACGGCTTGCGCTTTGGGCGCACCTCCTCTTCCAAAAACTGATCGAGCATCTGCCCCACGGTTAGGGACTTGCGCCCTTTGGAGCGGTCCCCGGCGGGATCGCTGCCCAGGCGAACGGACGCTAGGATGTCGCGGGCGGCGCGGCGGGCCTCATCGGGCGTGAGGGTCGAGGTAGAGCCCAGCGCCATCCGCTTCGTGCCCACACCACGCCCGCCTCCGTTCGGGCGGTACTCGACCACCCAGCTCTTGAACCCGGACGGCATTACCCGGACGCCGAAGCCCTTCAAGTCCTCGTCATAGTGGACAATAGCGCGCGGCCCCGGCGCGAGGGCGTCCACCACCCGCTTTGTCAATCGCGCTGTCGGCACCGGCAGCCCCCACTCTCGCCCATGTCGGCACCGTGTCGGCACCGAAACCTCTAACTCCAGGCAATCACCGGAAACTAGGTACAGCGAGAACCCTTGAGCAACAAGGGTTTTACCACACTCCCGGCAACGAGGGGCAATCTGAGGAAAGCCTGTCCCCAAGAATGGCATTCAAGAGGTCGGCGGTTCGATTCCGCCTGGCTCCACCACTTCATCTTTATTCCCACATCGCCGCAAGCGTCTGCGCGACAAGCGGGTATCCGCCGGGCGCTAGGCGCCTACGGCCCATGGCGCGCTGTCCCTGAACCGCGACTGTCCTGACCCTTTCGCGGGCTATGGCCGCGGCGTCTTGGCCCGTCAGTGCGCTCTTCCGCTCAGTGCCCCTGGCTAGGGGGAGACCGGGTCGGTCACGGACGAGCGTGTGCTGCGCGCCTTTGCCCTTCCTCGCGAACGCCTTCGTACTCGTGCGCCATGACTGATACCCCCGGCTCAGCCTTTTCGCGGGCGGCCCCGTGCCCGCTTCTGAACCCAGAACGGACTTTTGTAGGGGGCGCATTCCCTTCGTCACCCCGCTGGCGTCATCCAGCCAAGCACCCATGAACGCCTGCTTTGTGGTTGGCCTCTCCGCGTGGTGCCGGCCTTCATCTGCCCGTCGCGATTCAGACACGCCGTGGCACAACGGGCTGCGACCTTGCAGGTCGGGCGCGTCTCGTGGTTTTGGCTGCCAGCGCTTATGAGCGGCCAACGTCGGCGACAGCATCGAACAAGAGAGTGGCCGAGAGAGATGTAACTCTTCCTCATCTGGGGAGTTAGCTCTTCATACCTAGGGTGTCTGGCCGTCTGGCAACTGACCTTCGCCCCAACACGGCGAAGGGCTCAGCACAATGCCTCTGGTTCTGATAGCGGAAGACGAGCCCATCATCCGGATGCTCGCCGCCGACATCCTCGAGGATGACGGGTTCGAGGTGCTCGAAGCGGCCACGGCTCGCGCAGCCCTTGCAATCCTGGAGAAGCGCAACGGGGATGTCGCCGCTCTGTTCACCGACGTGGACATGCCCGGTGACATGAACGGCTTGGAACTCGCCGGGATCGTCTACTCCCGCTGGCCACACATCGCGATACTCGTCACCTCAGGCGTGGTACGGTCGCTCGGTGTCCTGCCGGGCAGCGGGGTTTTCCTGGGCAAGCCCTATGCCTCGACTGCACCTGTGCGGATCATCCGGGAGCTGATCCAGCGAATTGAAGCCGGCGAGCGGTCCGGCAAACTGCCTTCCTCGTAATCTCCCGCCAATGGGTCCGTCATGAACGATTATCAGGCCGCCATGGCGGACACCGCGGAGCGCACATTAGCCGAGCGCCACATCGAGGGAATCCGCCAGCAGGGCGGCATGTTCGTCGAGGCGGTGCGGGTCACCCGTATGCCGATGATGGTCACGGACGCTACGTTGCCCGGCAATCCCATCGTGTTCGCCAACAAAGCGTTCGTGGAGCTGTCGGGCTACACCACGGATGAGCTGCTCGGCCAAGATCCGCACTTCATGAACGGCGAGAAGACGGATCCGGCCTCCATCGACCGGTACGAAACGGCCATCGCGCAGGGGCTCGACGAGACGCTGGAGATCCTCCAGTACCGCAAGGATGGCACTCCCTTCCATGCCATGCTGTTCGCCAGCCCCCTGAACGATGGCCAGGGCACGGTCACGAACCACTTTCTTTCCTACCTCGACATCACCCGCCGCCACGATGCCGAGGAGAGCCTTCGCGCCCTGACGGCCGAGTTGGAGGCGCGTGTGACGGCCCGGACGCGGGAGCTTGAGCTCGTGACCGAGCGCCTGAGGCGGCTTGTGGCTGATCGCGAGATGCTGCTCGTCGAGGTCAATCACCGCGCCAAGAACAGCCTTGCCATCGCCGCCTCGCTCCTTGCGATCCAGGGGCGGCGCCAGCAGGACCCGCATGTGAGAGCCTTGTTCGAAGAGGCCCAGGAACGCCTCAACGCCATGGCCCGAGTGCACGACCTGCTGAGCCGGTCGGAGCGCTCGCAGCGCGTT
>DATCJK010000031.1:0-84830 GCA_036562855.1 Microvirga sp. | reverse complement strand
CTCGTCACGGGCGCCGGAGCCGACGGCGATGATCTCGCCCTCTTGCGGCTTCTCCTTGGCGGTGTCCGGGATGATGATGCCACCCTTGGTCTTCTCCTCCGCGTCAATGCGGCGGACGACGACACGGTCGTGCAGCGGACGGAACTTCATGAAGCTTCCTCTTGGATTATGGCAGCCCCCTCGGGCCGCAAGCCTGGTCCCCGCTGTTAGCACTGTGTTGTTTTGAGTGCCAACGCTTGCCGCGACATAAGAGGGGCGCCTGCGGGAGTCAAGGCAAATCCCCCTTGGAACCCCTCCATCACCGGGGCCCGAGCCCCCGCCCGCGCCCCCGCTTGACCGGTGCCGCCGAACCGGGATGATCGGTTGGGCGAGGGGGGAGAGCCAGATGGCGGAACGGGTTCACGGGGTGGTGTCGCGGGACGTGCTCCTGGCGGAACCGGGGCTCTCCTTCCTGAGGGGCCTCATCGAAGGCCGCCACCCGGCGCCGCCGTTCTCCAAGGCCACGGGGGTCTATCTGGTAGAGGCCGAGGATGGCCGAGTGGTCTTCAAGGGCCTGCCGAGCGAGAGCTTCTTCAACCCGATCGGCACGATCCACGGAGGCTGGACCTCGGCGATCCTCGACAGCGCCATGGCTTGCGCGGTCCACACCACCCTCAAGCCGGGTCAGGCCTATACTACGGTCGAGATGAAGCTGAACTTCGTGCGGCCCATCCTGCCCGAACTCGGGGAAGTCACCTGCGAGGGTACCCTGGTCCACCGGGGCGGGACGCTCGCCACCTCCGAGGGCAAGCTCTTCGACGCCAAGGGCCGCCTCCTCGCCCACGGCACGGAAACCTGTCTCATCATGGATGCGGGGGCACGGGCCACCAAGGCGGCGTGAGCGCCCCCGCTCCCGGAGCGCGCCAAGGCATGGGGGGCGGCTTGCCAGGACGGCGTGGGCGGATGCCCTCTCACCGCCGGGAGGTAATGAGGGCCGAGCCGACGATGAGGACCGCACCCAGCATGGTGGCGATCGTCGGGACTTCGCTGAACACCGCGTAGCCGATGAGCGCGGCCCAGATGAGGGCGGTGTACTCGAGAGGCGCGAGGCGGGCCGCTTCGGACTTGGCGAAGGCGGTCGCCATGAGGATGTGGCCCATGACGCCGAGCACGCCCATCACCATGAACCAGGCGAGGTGCGGCAGTGTCGGGGTCTCCCAGACCGCGATCCCGAGCGGCGAGATCAGCAGCATCGGACCTATGTTCTGGAAGATCACGATATGCATGAACTTGTCGCGTTGCGCCCGCTGGCGCAGCAGCACGACGGAGAGCGCATAGAACACCGCCGAGGCGAGCGCGGCCACGACGCCGCTCAAGGAGCGCTCCGCCGCCCCCTCCCCGCTGCCGCCCACCACCACCACGAGGGTGCCGGCAAAGCCGATCGCGAGCGCCGCCACGATGCGCCCGTCCACGGGCTCCTTCAGGAGCAGCATGCCGAACAGAGCCACGAAGGTGGGCGCGAGGAAGGAGAGGACGAGCGTTTCGGCGAGCGGCAGCTGCCCGAGCGCGTAGAAGAAGGTGGTCGCCGTCAGCACCGCCACCACGGAGCGCATGGCGTTCGCCACCACCGTCTCGCGGGAGGGCCAGCCCGGCCGCATGACGAGGATCACGCCCGTCGCGATGATGGCGCCGCAGACGAAGCGCAGGAAAGCCACCTGGAAGGTCGGGTAATACACCGACATCCCCTTGATGACCGCATCCATGACGGAGAGCACCGCGATTCCGGCGGTGGCCCGCAGGGCGGGGCCGAAGGTCATGGGCAACCGCCCGTGGCGACTTCGATGAGTCCGCGCGAAGCGCGGCTCGCCGGCGGGGCGACGTTCATGATGTACCTATGGGGCCGGAAGGCTGCGGGGCGGGATGGGTCGGGGCGTGCCGCTTCATAGCCGATCACGCCGCGGAAGGCACCTCGTGAGCGGCGGCGTTTCACAACGATCACGTCGACCGTTTATCGAGACAGGTCGGGACGCGCTGAAGGTCGCTGGAGGCCCTCGCATCAGCGTACAGCGAGACCGCCGGGGCATTTTGCGCAACTCTGTTCCATTGCTCATTGCAGAATGGAAGCGCTGCTGGACCATAAGCTTGCATCAAGCCGGGCCCTCTCTTGAATTCCTCAGAGTTAGCGCAAGGTCTAACCACAAAGAACCGCCAGCCGATCAGGCAGTGAACCTTATCTTTGCTTGGCGCGTTCTGTGTGAAGCTTGACCATTTCAGGAGTATCCATGCCGGTCGATTTCCAGAAAATCGTCTTTTTCGGCGACAGCCTGACGGATAGCGGCAACCTGCCCGAGCCGGCGCGGCCGGACGCGCCCTATGTGGGCGGGCGGTTCACCAACGGGCCGGTCTATGCGGAAGTACTGGCGGGCGAGCTCGGCGTCCGGTCGGAAAACCGGGCGCTCGGCGGCGCCGAGGCCTCGACGGAGGGTGACGACGGCCCGCTCTCGCTCATCAACCTCGATGCCCAGGTGGACGGGTACCTGGCGGCCCAGGGTTTCGGATCCGGATCGTTCCTTGGTGCCGGCGCCTTCTTCGGGCTTGCCTCCTTCTTCGGCCTGAACACGCGGGTGGAGCCCGGTACGGCGGCGTCGATCTTCATCGGCTCGAACGACCTTCTCAACGAGCGCCCCTCCACACCGGCCCAGGGCGCGAATCTGGTCGGCCGCATCGTTTCCAACATCGGCGAGGCGGTGGCGGATCTGGCGGGGGCGGGCGCGAGCCGCGTCTTCCTCTACACGCTCCCGAACGTGTCCGATGCCCCGGCGAGCCAATCGCTCTCGGCGACGCAGCGCGCCAGCGCCGATCAGGTGATCGCGGCCACCAACCAGGGCATCAAGGGGCTTGCCGCCCAGGCCTCGGCCCAGATTCCGGTGACCGTGGTCGACGTGAACCGCCTGCAGGCCGAGATCCGCAGCGATCGCGAGACCTTCGGGCTTAAGGTGCTGGAAACCCCCGTCTACACCCGGGTCGGCGACAACCTCGTCGCGACCGGCGTGACGAAACAGGCCTCCATCAACGAGGTCGCCTTCTTCGACCCGCTGCACCCGACGGCAGCATCCCACGGAATTATCGCAGCCTTCTCGGAGGCGACGATCCGGTCGGATAGCGTGCAACTGCGGATTGGTGGCACGGATAACTTCAGCGGCGGATCGGGTGCTGACTTTGTTTTCACGGGAGCCGGAGCGGACCGCGTGAGCGGGCGAGCCGGAGATGATGTGCTCTTCGGTGGGCGCGGGGACGACATCATAAGTGGCGGCCTAGGCAACGACCTTGTGGTTGGCGGCGGCGGCAACGACCGGATGGTCGGCGTCAGCGGCGAGGATCTCCTGGCCGGGGGTGCCGGCGACGACCGCATGCGAGCCGGTGCCGGAAACGACGTGCTCGTAGACGGATCGGGCGGCGACGCTCTCTTCGGCGATTCAGGAAACGACATGTTCGTGTTCCGCAACAACGGACTGGGCAATGGCTTCGACCAGTTCGACGGCGGGTCGGGCCGCGATACCCTGCGGCTGAAGCTCGGTGGTGCGTCCTACGCGAATGCTGCTGTCAAAGCTGAGCTGCAAGAGTTCGCGGCTCTTCTCAAGACATCGCCTGGCAGTGCCTTCACCTTCGACACTCTCGATCTTTCCGTCACGAGCATCGAACGCCTCGAGGTGCAAGTCGGCTCCAAGACCGTGTTCTCGGCAGGCGCCGCGGCGGTTGCGCCGAGTGTCGTCATGGCCTCGCTTATGCGAGATGCGGACCTCTGGGGCATCCTTTAAAAACTCGGCGTGAACGACAACAAAAGGCCCGCTCCGGCACCCCGGAGCGGGCCTTTTCTCATGAGAGGCGCACCTCACGCGGCGGTCTGAGCGCCGTCCTTCTGGGGCTGCGCCGAAGCGCCCTGGGCCTTCGCTTCCCGGCGGCGCTGGTGGAGGACCCATTCGGTGTAGCCGTTGGGCTGCACGCGACCCTTGAAGACGAGGTCGCACGCCGCTTCCCAGGCCGGTCCCTCAAACTTGGGCGCCATGGGGCGGTAGAGCGGGTCGTCCGCGTTCTGGCGATCCACCACGGCGGCCATGCGCTTCAGGGCCGCCATCACTTCGTCCTCGCCGACGACGCCGTGGTGCAGCCAGTTCGCGATATGCTGGCTCGAAATGCGCAGGGTCGCCCGATCCTCCATGAGACCCACATCGTGGATGTCCGGCACCTTGGAGCAGCCGACGCCCTGGTCGATCCAGCGCACCACGTAGCCGAGAATGCCCTGGCAGTTGTTCTCGATCTCTTGGCGCACCGCATCGGGCGCCCAGTTCGACTGCGCGACCGGGATGGTGAGGATGTCGGCGAGCTTCGCGCGGCGCTGACCCTGCAATTCCTGCTGCCGAGCCGCCACGCTCACCTGATGATAGTGAAGCGCGTGCAGGGTCGCCGCGGTCGGGGATGGAACCCAGGCCGTGTTGGCGCCCGATTTCGGGTGGCCCACCTTCTGCTCCAGCATGTCGGCCATCCGGTCGGGCGCCGCCCACATGCCCTTGCCGATCTGGGCGCGGCCGGGCAGGCCCGAGCTGAGGCCCACATCCACGTTGTTGTCCTCGTAAGCCTTGATCCACGGCGTGCCGCGCATGTCGTTCTTGCGCATCATGGGGCCAGCTTCCATCGAGGTGTGGATCTCGTCGCCCGTGCGGTCGAGGAAGCCCGTGTTGATGAACACGACCCGGTCCGCGGCCGCCTGGATGCAGCGCTTGAGATTGATCGTGGTGCGCCGCTCCTCGTCCATGATGCCCATCTTCATGGTGTGGCGCTCGAGGCCGAGCAGATCCTCGACGCGGCCGAACAGCTCGTTCGCGAAAGCCACCTCGTCCGGCCCGTGCATCTTCGGTTTCACGATATAGACCGAGCCCGCGCGGCTGTTGCGGATCTCGCGACCGCCCTTGATGTCGTGGATCGCGATGACCGCCGTCACGGCCGCGTCGAGCATGCCCTCCGGGATCTCCGCGCCGCTCTCGCCCAGCACCGCATCCGTCATCATGTGGTGGCCCACATTGCGCACGAGCATGAGGCTGCGTCCGTGCAGGTTCAGGCTGCCGCCATCCGGTGCCGTGTAGGCGCGGTCCGGGTTGAGGCGGCGCTCCACCGTCCGGCCGCCCTTCTCCAGGGAGGCAGAGAGCGTGCCGTTCATGAGGCCGAGCCAGTTGCGGTAGACGAGGACCTTGTCCTCAGCGTCCACGGCGGCGACCGAATCCTCGAGGTCCATGATGGTGGAGATCGCGGATTCCATCACCACGTCCGCGACGCCCGCCGGATCGTCGGCGCCGATGGGGTTCGCGCGGTCGACCACGATGTCGAGGTGAAGCCCGTTGTGGCGCAGGAGCACCGACGAGGGCGCCCGCGCCTCGCCGCGATAGCCGACGAACGCGGCCGGATCCCGAAGGCCCGCCCGCGCGCCGGAAGCGAGCGCGACCACGAGGCGGCTGTCCTCGATCGCATAGGATGTGGCATCCCGGTGGCTTCCCTCGCTCAGGGGAACAGCCTCGTCGAGCACCGCCTTGGCGCGCTCCACGACGCGCGCGCCGCGCACCTTGTTGTAGCCGCGCCCGCGCTCCGCGCCGCCGTCTTCGGGCAGAGCGTCCGTGCCGTAGAGCGCATCGTAGAGACTGCCCCAGCGGGCATTGGCGGCGTTGAGCGCGTAGCGCGCGTTCGAGACCGGCACCACGAGCTGCGGGCCCGCGATGCGCGCGATCTCGTCATCCACGTTCTGGGTGCGGATCGCGGCATCGGCGGGCTCGTCGAGCAGATAGCCGATCTCACGCAGGAAGGCTTCGTAGGCCGCCGCATCGTGCGCCTGGCCCCTGCGCTCCCGATGCCAGACATCGAGTCGCTCCTGAAGCGCATCGCGATGGCTCAAGAGCTCCTGGTTGCGGGGTCCCATGTCCCGGACGATCGCCGCAAGACCCGTCCAGAAGGCCTGCGGGTCGATCCCCGTACCGGGCAGGGCCTCCTTCGTCACGAAGTCGTGCAGCACCTTCGCGACCTTGAGCCCTCCAGCCTCGATGCGGTCCATGGCGATCTCCCTTGCCGATACGGTTTTGGGGCGCCCCAGGTCGGGGCGCCGGCTACGCGGTTCTAAGGCGCCTCGGGTCCGAGGCGGTTGTTCCGACCTGACATATAGAGGTTCGGCACCTGTTCCAGAGCCTTGGGCGCGCGCCGATGAGCTTTTCCAAAACGGAAATAATTGGCTCGATTGCTGCCCTTCGGGCGTTGGCCCTCTTGAGGGATGGCCGAGGCGCACCCACGTGAAGCGCGGCTGCTTTGGCCCACGGCGCGAGGAGCCCCGCCGCGATCCGATGCAGCACGAGGCGAACGCTCGGCTCGTACGAACGGGCGGCGTTCTGCCGGGCACCGGCCTCCAGAGGAGACCCAAGGATGATGAACGATCAGGAACGCCAGGTTATCGACGATATCTTCCGCCGCCTCGAGAGCGCAGCGGAACAACCCCGCGAGCCCGAGGCCGAGCGCTACATCGCCGAGAAGGTGCGCCGGCAGCCCTATGCGCCCTACGCGATGGCGCAATCTCTCTTCGTGCAGGAACAGGCGCTCGCCAATCTGAATACCGAGGTGGAGCGGTTGCGTGCCGAGGTCGAGCAGCTTCGCCGCCAGCCGCAGGGCGGAGGCGGTTTCCTCTCCAGCCTCTTCGGCGGCGGGGCCCCGCGACAGCCTGAAGCCCCGCGCGGCGGCTCCCCCTGGGGGCGGCCTTCGCACATACCGCAGCAGGGTTATGGCCACATGCCGCCCCACCCGGCGCAGCAGGGCTTTGGCCATAGGCCAAGCGGCATGATGGGTGGCGGGACGATGGGTGGCGGCCCCTGGGGCGGCATGGGCGGTGGGATGAGCCGCGGTGGTGGCGGCTTCCTGCAGACCGCGCTCGGCACGGCGGCCGGTGTGGCGGGCGGCGTGATGATCGCCAATGCCCTCTCGAACGCCTTCGGGGCCGACAACCCGGCGGCCGCTGCGGACACCGCTTCGCTCGCGGGTTCCGCCGGCGGCGATGCGGCGGGCGATGCCGGGAATGCGGGCATCACCGATTCCCTCTACCAGGACGCCTCCGCGAACCAGGCCGATTACGGCGGAGACGATTTCGGCGGCGATGCCGGCGACGGGGGCGACTGGGCTTGACGCCTCCGCCCCTTCATTGAACGCCTCGCCTCTCCCCCGCGGGGGAGAGGCGGGAGACTAGATCACCACCACCTGCGTGCCGACCTTCACCCGGTTGTAGAGGTCGACCACGTCCTCGTTCAGCATGCGGATGCAGCCCGAGGAGACGGCGCGGCCGATGGTGTGGGGCTCGTTGGTGCCGTGGATGCGGTAAAGGGACGAGCCGAGATAGAGGGCGCGGGCGCCGAGCGGGTTGTCGGGGCCGCCCTCCATGTAGCGCGGCAGGTCCGGGCGGCGCTTCAGCATCTCCGCCGGCGGGCGCCAGTCGGGCCATTCGCGCTTCATGGACACGGTCTTGAGCCCCGCCCAGGAGAAGCCCGGCCGCCCGACGCCGATGCCGTAGCGGATCGCGCGTCCGCCCGGCTGCACCAGATAGAGGAACCGCGAGGGCGTGTGGATCACGATGGTCCCGGGCTTGTGCGGCCCCGCATAGGCCACGACCTGCCGCTGGTATTTCGGATCGATCTCCATCCCGACGCCGTCGGTCTCGGGGTCGAAGGCATAGGAAGGCGGCAGCGCCGCGACCGCTCCCCGCCCACCGCGGCGCGGCGGGGCGAGGCGCTCGCCCGTATAGGGATCGACCGGGCCGCGCGAGAGGATCTCGCCCGTATAGGGGTCCACGGGCGGACGGCGGAAGGGGCGGCGATGGTCCGTCGGATCGCGCCCGGTCATGAGCATCTCGATGAAGCCACCCCCATAGGGCGCCTCCTCGAGGATATCCTCCTCGAAGGGATCGACCGGATAAGGCCGGGGAACGCCCCGCGGCGCCGAGAGCGCCGTGCCGGCGAGGGCGAGGAGGCAGGCGGTGGAGATGAGGATGCGACGCATGGCTCGATTGTTGGCTCGACCGTTTCGGAATCAGCCAGACTGTAGGACTGCGATTGCGAGCAAAATGTGAAAACGGACGCGCCTGCCTTGTCTTGAAGCCATGGGGCCCATGCGGGGCACCCGGCAACCCTCGCGGCGATGCCTCGCCGGGCCGCTGAGGAGCCTCCTCGACCGGCCCCTCCGCCGGGGATTGCCCGAACCTTCGGGATTTTAAGAACTTGCAAGGGGTTTGCTGTCAGGGTGTTGCGACATCCAGAACGGATCGCATCATGCCCGCAGCCGCGAAGCGCTACCGCATCGAACATCAATATGGCCAGGAGGCCTTTCTCCCCGATCCCGTGCCGAGCCCCGTGACGGCGGGCGACGAGAAGATCGGGCAGATTCTCAGCACCGTCCAGGAGCTGCGAACGTTCCTCGACCCCACCCAGCGCCTCGCCACCGACGTGATCGAGGCCTACCGGCGGGAGATCGGCGAGCTCTACCAGCTCCGCAATGAGCTCGACGCCATGAAGGAGGCGATCACCTCCACCAAGCTCGAGATCGCCTCTCTCCACCGCTCGGAATACGAGGGCAAGGGCATGCGCCGGGTGGCCGGCGAGCTCGATGCCGTGGTGGGCGCGACCGAACAGGCCACCACCACGATCCTGGCGGCCGTGGAGGACGTGGAGAACCATGCCAACATGCTGCGCGCCGCGGGCATCGAGACCGGCAACAACGACCATGTGGGAGCGATCCTCGACCGCGTGGTCGCCATGTACGAGGCCTGCAACTTCCAGGACCTGACCGGCCAGCGCATCAACAAGATCGTGGGCGTGCTGAAATTCGTGGAGGAGCGCCTCGACCGGGTGATCGGCGTTTGGGGCGGCCTCGACGCCTTCAAGAGCATGGTGGAATCCGTGCCGGATGCCGATGACGAGAAGAACCTCCTCAATGGGCCGCGCCTCGCCGAGGATGAAGGCCATGTGGACCAGGGCGATATCGACGCGCTGTTCGATTGACGAAATGGGTCCTCCGCCATTGCCGTCGTGATGCGAAGGCTCAGGGCGCGTCAACGGAACCTCGGAAGAACCGCGCGCAGACGACCGCGTGAGACTCGCTCCGCCATGGGAGAAGGCCCGCTCCGGGATGCCGGAGCGGGCCTTTTTCGTTGGCGCCGGGCCTGCGGCTACACGAGGCCCCGGAGATCCGCGTCACGCATGAGCGACGCCACGACGGCGCTTGGCGCCCGCGCCGCCGATGAGGGCATCGCTGGCGATGGCGCCCGAATGGGTGTCATTGCCGTCGGGCTCAAGAAACGAGAACCGTGGCGGCACCGAAGAAGGCGCGGACCCGATTGTTCTCTCGGCGCATGATGCGAACTTCGCGCGTCGGCGACCAAAGCTCCCACCATGAACAGCGCCTGCAAGGAGGGCCGTCGGCGAGTTCGATGAAGTCGGCAGCGAAAGAGCCCCGCTTTCGCGGGGCTCTCGATTCCTAGATGATCAGGAAATCCTTGTGGGACAGGTTCAGGTTCTTCGCCACAGTGGCGAAGGCCACCGCCGCACCTTTGCCCGATCCATCGGCGTCGTAGTAGAGGACGCCTGAATCCTTGTCATGGATGATCCGGTCGCTCGCGTCTTTCGCCTTGCCGGCATTGCTGGCGTGAAAGGCTGAAGACTTGAGGGGGCCGTCCCTGCCGATGCCCTGAAAGTCGGAGGAATCGAGCCAGATCTTATCCTGCCGCACCTCGAAATCCTTGATCGCATCCTTGTTGGATTTCGCGCTCGGCCTGTAGTCGAACACGAATGCATCCCTGCCCTCGCCGCCGTAGAGGGCATCGTTGCCGTTGCCGCCGATCAGCGTATCGTCGCCGTCGTAACCGAACAGCTTGTCGTGCCCTTTCATCCCGTGGATAGCGTTGTCGATCTCATTGCCGTAGATCGAGTTGCTGCCACTGCTGCCGATGAAATCCGATTGCTTGGCGATGGCGGGCGGCACATCGACGATGGCCTTCGGGCCTTGCGGGCCGGGATCGCCCTTGGGGCCCTGAGGCCCGTGTGGGTACGTGATCTGACCTTCAGGCATCTTCAGGAGATCTGGAAGCGTCAGCACGCCATCCCGGAAATGAAGAGCCTCCACGCCTCTGAGGATGTCGGCGCCGGAATCCCCATCAAACGTCCAAGTGTCGGTGATGGTGACCGAGCCGTCCTGGTTGAGGGCGAACTTGAAGTCGGTGCGGGCGCCATCGAAATCCGCGTAGTCGTAGCCTTCGCCGCCGTCGATGACGTCGCCGCCGATGCCGCCCTGAAGGGTGTCGTTGCCGATGCCACCGTTCAATGCATCGGCGCCCTCGCCGCCGAAGATGGCGTCATTGCCGCCGTCACCATCGATCAGATCGTCGCCGGTCTCGCCGAAGAAGGTGTCGTCGCCCTCCCCGCCCTTCAACGTGTCGAGGCCGTCACCGCCATAGAGGCTGTCACTGCCATTGTCGCCGTTGATGAGATCGTTCCCGAACTCCCCGGCCAAGATGTCGTTGCCGTCGCCGCCGTTCAACGTGTCGACCCCATAGCCTCCGCTCAGATAGTCGGCACCGAGGCCACCGTTCAAAAGATCGGCGCCGTCGTCTGCGAGGACGAAATCGTCGCCATCGCCACCGTGTACGATGTCGTCGCCGTTTCCGCCATAGAGGCTGTCATTGCCACCGCCGCCGTCGATGGCGTCATTGCCGGCAGCACCATTGACTTGATCGTCCCCACCGAGAGCGTTGATGAGGTTCCGGCCAAAAGTGCCTTGTATGAAGTTGTTCTTGTCGTTGCCCGTTCCGTCGATGTTGCCGGCTTCGAGAGCGAGCGTCAGGTTCTCCAGGCTCGAACCTAGGGTGAAGCTGATCGACGATTCCACCGTGTCGATCCCGCCGTCGGTCGCCTCGACGATCATGTCGCCGACGCCGTCCACCATGAAAGTGTCGTTCCCGGCGCCGCCCGTCAGCGTGTCCGCGCCAATGCCGCCGTCCAGCCTATCGTCACCGGCATCGCCCGTCATCACGTCGGCGCCGACGCCACCGTCCAGCCAATCTTCACCGCCGCCGCCCGTCAGCGTGTCCGCTCCTAGACCGCCATCCAGCCTGCTGCCTCCGCTGCCGGCGGTCAGCTTGTTGTCGAGATCGTTTCCGATCAACTCGACATAGTTCGAGCCCTTGTAGATCGCGTTCTCGACGTTCTCCGCCAGAGGAGCGGAGTCATAGTTGAAACCAGTGTACTCGAAAGTGTCGATGCCATCGCCATCAACCTCCACGATGCGCGCATCACCATCGACGAGATAAAGATCGTCGCCATCGCCGCCGATGAGTTGATCCCAACCGCCTCCGCCGACGAGCGTGTCGTCGCCGCTGCCGCCAATAATGGTGTTAGTGCTCTCGTTGCCTTGGCCGAAGAAGTTGCCCGTGCCTGCGAACTCTAGGCGCTCGATGCCGCTACCCAGCGCGTATTTTCCAAGGGTCGTGACTACCCCATCCGTGCTGTAGGTTCCGCTCTCGATCACCACATCGTCAATGCTATTCACGTAGTAGGTGTCGTTGCCGTATCCACCGATGAGCGTGTCGGCACCGCCACCACCATCGAGGGTCGCTGCCGTGTATGACAGGGCGCTCCCGAACTGATCAGCCGCGCCAAACTTGATGACGTTAGCCAGGGCGTTGCCCACAACATTCAGGCGGCCGGAGCCGATCGAGTGCGCCGTCAGGTTCTCGACGTTCTCGGACAGAGTGTAACTGCTCAACGGGTTCGGGTTCGATGGATCGTAGCTATGCGTCCCGCGGTACTCCACCGTGTCGACACCGCCATCCGCGCTCTCGACAACCACGTCATTGCTGCCGATCACGTAGGTATCGTTGCCCTGACCGCCTTCGAGCTGATCGACAACGCCGTCATCCGTGTAGCTCTCGTAAAGGGAAGGCGGGGATGGCGGGGAATAGCTACCGCCAATCAGACGGTCGTTGCCTAGGCCACCAATGAGAGTGTCGGATCCCTCTTGGCCGACTAGGATATCGTTGCCGCTGCCGCCGGTAATCTTATTAGCGAACGAACTGCCCGAACCAGTGAAGTTCCCGAAGCCAGAGAACTCAAGGTTCTCGACGCCCCCTAATTGTGTGAGCGTGTAGGTGTTCAACGAGTTGCGGATGGTGTCTTTGTCACTGGACGGACCGCTTTCAACAATGAAAACGCCCGCATGATCGACGATATACAGCGTGTTGCCAGGACCGCCCGTCAACGTTTCGCCAGCAGCCCTGCTGGTCCAGGTATTGTCGTAAGCCATTCAGCCCCCAATAAGTTGCGGCACTTCTGCCGGCCGGCAACCTAACGGAAGGGTCGTTTTGATCAACGCTACTTTAAGGTTTTATTAATATTTTTACAGTCGCGCTTAAGCGCGGCAGTATTGCGTTGATGATGCGGCTCTTGTTCTAGGGTTTGGCGAACCTCTGCTTTAAGCGCGCGGACATCCCGCCCGTTGCGTTCAACCGGGGCCCATTCTGTCCGCGAGCATTGCGAGACGACAGGGGCTGTCATCGACCTGTGGTCATGCTCCAGAAGTCCCTGACGGCGGAGCCGGGCGCTACTCGGCGTCGCTCGACTTGATCGGGCGCACGTTGGACTCCGTCTCCTCCAGTTCGTCGAAGAGCGACGGGTCGTCCTCGGCGGTGTCGAGGCGGGTCTTCTTGCGCAGCTGGGTATACTTCTTCTGAATCTTGATCCGGCTCTCGCGGGCGATCTCCAGCGCTCCTTGAATGAGCGAGCGCTCCGACTTCTCGTTCTGGAGTTCTTCCGTGAGGCGGCGGTTCGCGGTCTCCAGGGCGTTGCGGTCCTGCTCGAAGCGCTTGGTGAGCTGGTCGATGCGCTCGGAGAGGCTCGCCACCTTGTTGTCGGCGCTCTCGATCTGGAAGTCCTTGGCGGCGATCGCCTTGCCCAGCATCTCGACCCGCTCCTGGAGCTCGATGCGCGAGCGCTGCAGCTCGTTGACCAGGGCCACCTGCCGGTCGACCTCCGCCTGGGTCGCCTCCAGGCGCCGCTCCAGGGTGTTCTTCTCGATGGAGGTTTCCTTCAGCACCCGCTCGACGCCGCGCAGGGCCTCGTTCTTGTCGCGGAGCTGGTCGCGGGTGTGGGAGAGGATCTTGTCCGTCGCCCCGAGGCGCGAGTTCAGGCCCTCGATCTTCATGTCGAGCGCCGAGAGGTCCGTCTGGTGGGCGGAGCGGTCGGATTCGAGCTGGGTCTCCAGGCGCTGGCGGGTCACCTGCTCGGCCATGAGCTTGGTCTCCAGCTCCGAGGCGCGCTGGCGCGCCGCCTCGAACTGGGTCTCCATTTCCGCATAGCGGTTGCCAAGGCTGGAGAGCCGGTAGTTCTGCTCCTCGGCCACCTTCTGGAGGCGCTTCACCTCGTGATCGAGGAGGCCGTTGCGCTCGCGGGTCTCGATGAGCTCGCGCTCGGCCCGGGCCACGGCCTGGTCGGCCTCCTGGGCCTCCAGGCGAAGGGCCTGGTTCTCCTCGGTGATGTTGCGGGCGCGCTCGGTCTCGATGGAGAGCTGGTTCTCCAGATCGGCGACGCTCGCCTCCCGGTCCTTCACGTTGAGGCGCAGGTCCTCGATGAAGGAATCCTGCTCGCGCACCCGGCTCTCGGCCTTGCGCAGCTGCGAGACCGCAGCCACGAGATCGTCGGACTGGCGGGCATGGGCCGCGGAAGTCTCGGAAAGCTCACGGCGCAGGGCGGCGGTGGTGTCCCGCTCCTGGCGCAGCACGGCCTCGGTCTCGAACAGCCGCGACTGGATCTGCGGATAGTTGGAGATCAGGTCGTAGACCGGCTCCGTGAGGAGGGCGAAATCCTCCTTGAGGGAGCGGATCTCCTCCAGGCGGTCGAGCATGTTGCCGAACCGGACCCGGATCAGCTCGTTCTTTTGGCCGACCGCATCGAGCGCCCCGTCCGGGCGCATCATGAGATCGCCCCGAGAGGGCTGGCCTTGCGGAGCCGCCGGCGCCGGGGACGCGACCGCGACGGCCACATCCTCGCCATTGGCTTGTGCCGCCATGATCACGCCCTGCGCCTCGGCTTGCTCCTGCTTGCCGAACCGCTTCCGAAAAGATGTCCACGACGTGTTCATCGCCGCCCTCGCCGCACTGGCCTGTCCATTTGGGGCGGTACTCTAATCGAAGGCAGGCCCGGGAGCCACGAAAAATTATAACATGTCATACGGCCAGCGACGGCCGGTCGCACCGTCCGGCCAGGCTTGGCCCAAGCCCTATTCGGCGGCGACGGCCGTCCGGGCGGCGCCCTGCCCCAGCCCCGCCTCCTCCAGGGCCTCCGGAATCGGGCCGCCGGTCGCCCAATCGAGGAGCTCGACCGTATGGACGATGGGGATGCCGGTGCCCTTCCCGATCTGGGTCATGCAGCCGATATTGCCGGTGGCGATGAGGTCGGGCTTCGTGCGCTCGATATTGGCCACTTTGCGGGCGCGGAGCTGGGCCGCGATCTCGGGCTGGAGCAGGTTGTAGGTGCCGGCCGAGCCGCAGCAGATATGCCCCTCCGGCACGTCCTTCACGGTGAAGCCCGCCTGCTTGAGGAGCGCCTTGGGCTCCGTGCGGATCTGCTGCCCGTGCTGCATGGAGCAGGCGGAGTGATAGGCCACCACGAGGTCCGTCTCCCGCACCGGCGCCATAAGCTTGAGGCCCAGCACATATTCGGTGACGTCCTTGGTGATCTCCGAGACGCGGCGCGCCTTCTCGGCATAGGCCGGGTCGTCCCGGAACATGAAACCGTAATCCTTGATGGTGGTGCCACAGCCCGAGGCCGTGATCACGATGGCGTCGAGCCCCTCCCCGTCCATCTCGGCGATCCAGGCGTCGATGTTGCGCTTCGCGAAGGCGTGGCCCTCCTGGTCGCGGCCCATGTGATGGACGAGCGCCCCGCAGCAGCCCTCGCCTTTCGGCTGCACCACCTCGATCCCGTGGCGGTTCATCAGGCGGATCGCCGCCTCGTTGAACCCGGGCTTGAGCACCGGCTGCGCGCAGCCCGACAGGATCGCGACGCGCCCGCGGCGCGGTCCGCTCGGCGGATAGGCGCCGGGCTTGTCGAAGGGCGAGCGCGCGGGCACCCGCACGGGCGCCAGATCCACCATGGCGGCGAGCCGCGTCCCGAGGAAGGGCAGGCCCTGGATCAGGCCCTTGAAGGGCTTGGCCATCATGGCGCCCGCGATGGCGAGCCGGAAGCGGTTCGGATAGGGCAGCACCCGGGCGAGCAGCGCCCGCAGCAGCCGGTCGTGCCAGGGCCGCCGGTAGGTGGCCTCGATATAGGCGCGCGCATGATCGACGAGGTGCATGTAATGCACGCCCGACGGGCACGTGGTCATGCAGGACAGGCACGAGAGGCAGCGGTCGATATGCTTCACCACCTCGGGCGTCGCGGGCTTGCCGCCCTCCAGCATGTCCTTGATCAGGTAGATGCGCCCGCGCGGCGAGTCGAGCTCGTCGCCGAGCAGCAGATAGGTCGGGCAGGTCGCCGTGCAGAACCCACAATGCACGCAGGTGCGCAGGATCTTTTCGGAGGAGGCCGTGGCGGCATCCTGGAGCTGGGCGGGGGTGAAGTTGGTTTGCATGAACTGACTCGCTGAGGGGCGCCGCTAGACGCCCGCATACATCCGGCCGGGATTGAGTACGCCCGCTGGATCGAAGGATGCCTTGATGCCGCTCGTGATCCGCATGAGCGCAGTCCCCTGCGGCTCGAACACATCGACCATGGCGCGCACCTCGTCCGGCGCCCGCACCAGGGTCGCGTGGCCGCCGGTGGCCCGCACGGCGTCGCGGATGGCGGCGGCGCCCGCATCGCCCGCGGCATCGACCGCGAGCCACACGAGGCCGCCGGCCCAGTCGTAGAACCAGCGGGCCGGGATCCTGTCGGCGACGAGGCCGGTGAGCGCCGGCCCCTTGGTCGGCGCGGTCGAGACGCGCCAGATCGCCTTCGTGCGCGGCTCGGCCAAGAGCGTCGCGTCGCGCACGGACGCCCACAGAGCCTCGGCGCCGCGCCCTTCCAGGATTTCCGGCGTACCGTAGCGCTTGAGGAGACGGCGCAGCTCGCCGAGGCGGTAATCCACCGAGAAGGAAAAGCCCTCGATCCGGATGAGGGTGTTGGCCCCCTGCGGGTCGCCTGCCGGCACATGGGCCGCGCCGGTCACCTCGTAGGGCGAGGCGGTCGCGGCGGTGAGCGCCTCCACGGCCCTTGCATCGTCGAGGCCGCGAAACAGCAGGGTCGAGACGCGCTCCGCCTTCGGCAGCACCTTGAAGGTGACCTCCGTGAGAAAGCCGAGCGTGCCCCAGGAGCCCGCCATGAGCTTCACGAGATCGAGGCCCGTGACGTTCTTCATGACGCGCCCGCCGGACTTCACCGCCTCGCCGCGCCCGTTCACGAAACGCACGCCGATGAGGCTGTCCCGCGCCGCGCCCGCCATGATGCGGCGGGGACCCGAGAGGTTGGCGGCCGCGACCGCGCCGATCGTGGGCTCGCCTTTCGATCCGAGGAGCGGCCGGTAGTCGAGGGGCTCGAAGGGCAGTTCCTGCCCCCGCTCGGCAAGCGTGCGAACCACCTCGGAAAGCGGCGTGCCGGCGCGGGCCGCGATCACGAGCTCGGCGGGCTCGTAGAGGGTGATGCCGGTGAGCGCCGACGAGGAGATGGTCGCTTCCGTCTGGGCGGGGCGGCCGATGCCGGCCTTGGTGCCGGAGCCCGCGATGCTGAGCGGCGCGCGCCGCGCGGCCGCCTCCGCGATGAGAGCCGAGGCGTCGGCCTCGTTGCTAGGGGTGTGGTGGGTCATTGGAAGCCGTGCGGAGGCGTCGGCTTCGGTGCTGGGGGCATGGTGGGTCATTGGAAGCCGTGCGACGGACGAGACGAGGGGCGGAGTGGGTGGAAGAGGATCACGCCGCCACCCTGCCTTCCAGCGGAAAGACCTTGGCCGGGTTGAGGAGCCAGGCGGGGTCGAAGACGCCGCGCACGCGCATCTGCTGGTGGAGGTCCACCGGATCGAACTGGCAGGTCATGAGATCGCGCTTCTCGATGCCGACCCCGTGCTCGCCGGTAAGGCAGCCGCCCACCTCCACGCAGAGCCTGAGGATGTCCTCGCCCGCGTTCTCGGCCTTCTCCATCTCGCCGGGCTTGTTGGCGTCGAACATGATGAGGGGATGGAGGTTGCCGTCGCCCGCATGGAACACGTTGGCGACGCCGAGGCCGTAGGATTTCACGATCTCGTCGATGCGCTTCAGCACCAGGGGCAATTGCCCGGTCGGGATGGTGCCGTCCATGCAGATGTAGTCGGAGACCCGGCCCGTGGCCCCGAAGGCAGATTTGCGGCCCTTCCAGATCGCCGCGCTCTCGGCCTCCGATTGCGAGACCTTGAGGGTCTTCGGCCTGAAGGGCTCCGCGATGGCGACGATGCGGGCGAGCATGTCGTCGATCTCCGCGTCCGAGCCCTCCACCTCGATGATCAGCATCGCCTCGACATCCAGCGGATAGCCCGCATGGGCGAAGGCCTCGCAGATCTTGATCGCGGGGCGGTCCATGTATTCCATGGCGACCGGAATGATGCCGGCACCGATGATGGCGGCGACGCACGCGCCCGCATCCTCCACCGTATCGAAGCCCATCAGCGCCGGCCGCGCGCCCTCCGCGGCGCGAAGAATGCGCACCACCGCTTCCGTGACGACGCCGAGCTGCCCCTCCGAGCCCGTGATGAGGCCGAGAAGATCGTAGCCCGCGCTGTCGAGATGTTCGCCGCCGATCTCCACCACCGTGCCGTCGAGCATCACCATGGTGACGCCGAGCAGGTTGTTGGTGGTGACCCCGTATTTCAGACAATGGGCGCCGCCCGAATTCATGGCGATGTTGCCCGCGATGGTGCAGGCAAGCTGGCTCGAAGGATCGGGCGCGTAGAAGAAGCCCTCATGGGCCACGGCCTGGGAGATCGCGAGATTGGTGATGCCCGCCTGCACCCGCGCGGTGCGGTTGGCGAAATCGATGTCGATCACCCGGTTCATCTTGGCGACGCCGAGCACGATGGCGTCCTCCTGGGGGATCGCGCCGCCCGCGAGCGACGTGCCGGCGCCCCGGGGCACCACCTTCACCCCGTTCTCGTGGCAAAAGCGCAGCACCTGGGACACCTCTCCCGTGGTCGAGGGCAGCACCACGGCGAGCGGCATGCGGCGATAGGCGGTCAGCGCATCCGTCTCGAAGGCGCGCCGCTCGTCCTCCGTGACGATCAGGGCCTCCGAGGGCACGATACGGGCGAGCCCGGCCAGGATCTCGTCCCGGCGGGCGAGGATCGCGGCATCGGGGGCGGGAAACGCGATGGTCATGGATCTCACCTGGTTCGGCGCGGATTGGGGTTCGTTATAGCACGGTCGGCGTTCGCCCCGCCCTGCGGCGCGGGGCCGTCAGCCCCTCCGATAAGGTAGCTGTTCTTCCACGGTTTTTCCATTACGGTCATAATCCCAAGATTGTTTCCGTAAAGGAAAAGAAGGGGGCCAGGCATGGATCATTTCGGCGATCTCGACGTGTTCGCCCGGGTGGTGGCGGCCAGGGGGATGTCCGCGGCGGGCCGCGAGCTCAACCTCTCGCCGGCCGTGATCTCCAAGCGTATCCGCCGCCTTGAAGAACGTCTCGGGGTCCGCCTGCTCCAGCGCACCACCCGCCAGCTCGCCCTCACCGAGGCCGGCCAAGGTTTTTACGAACGCGTCATCTCGATCCTCTCCAGCGTCGAGGAGGCGGAGGCCTGGGTGTCGCAAGGGTCCGACACCGTGCGCGGGATGCTCCGGGTCTCGGCGCCGACCTCCTTCGCCCGCATGCATATCGCTCCCCATCTCAACCGCTTCCTCGACCTTTATCCGGGCGTCACGGTCGAGCTCATCCTGTCCGATGCCTATGTGGACATCGTGGGCGAGGGCTTCGACGTGGCGATCCGCATCGCCGACCTTCAAGATTCGAGCCTCGTCGCCCGCCGGCTCGCCCCGAACCACCGCATCCTGTGCGCCGCCCCGGCCTATCTGGACCGGCGCGGGATGCCGAAGACTCTCGAGGATCTCGCCCACCATCACCTCCTCACCCATGGGGCCGGCGACTGGCGGCTCGAGGGGCCGGAGGGCAGCGGCCATGTGCGGGTGCACGGGCCCCTGCGCACCAATTCGAGCGAGGTGGTGCGGGAGGCCGTGGTGGCCGGGATCGGCATTGCGCTTCGCTCCACCTGGGATGTGGCGCCGGAGCTGAGGGCGGGACGGCTCGTCCAGGTGCTGCCCGCCTATGCGGGCTCGCACCGGGTCGCCATCCACGCCGTCTATCCGAGCCGCCGCCACTTGGAGCAGAAGGTGCGCGCCTTCGTGGATTTCCTGCAGGGCCTCTACGGCCAGACCCCCTATTGGGACGAGGGCCTGCCCATGGCGGCCGCTCTGTCGGCGCCGCCGGCCGGGCGCGGGGAACCTCGCTCCCCTGCGATGGCGCTCGGTGGGGCGGGCTGACCCGCGTCCGGCGGTTTCGCCGCAGGCGGCCCGGTCCTTTCCGGGAGCCATGTCTTGCCCTAAACCCGAACGGCCAGGCTGCTGCGATCGGCATCCGTGGTCCTGCCCTCGATGCGGGGGCCGGACTGCCCGTGACCGGCATCCTGTCTTGCCTTGAATCCTGCCTTGAATTCGAACGGCCAGGCTGCCACGGCTCGTATCCATCATCCTTCGAGGAGATCCCCATGCGTTCGCTCGTTCTTTCCGCCGCCTTCTGCCTTGCCGGCCTCGGGGGCGCTCAGGCCCAGGACGCGGCTGCGGGCGAGCGGGTGTTCACCCAATGCCGCGCCTGCCACCAGGTGGGCGAGACCGCGAAGAACGCGGTGGGCCCGACCCTCAACGGCCTGTTCGGCCGCAAGGCCGGCACGGTGGAGGGCTACAATTACTCGCCCGCCAACAAGAATTCCGGACTGACCTGGGACGAGGCGACCTTCCGCGACTACATCAAGGATCCGCGCGCCAAGATCCCGGGCACCAAGATGGTCTATGCGGGCCTGAAGGACGAGCAGCGCATCACCGACCTCATCGCCTACCTCAAGCAGTTCGACGCCACCGGCAAGAAAGCGGCCGAGTAACCGCAAAGGACGCCCCGCGCGCCTGCGTCCCCTTGACCCCGCACGGCGTTCGATGATGGTGGGGGCTTCTCGCCAGGAGCCTCCGCCTCGTGAACCCGACCCCTGCCCGCCGGCCCCGCGTCGGCCTCTTCGCCACCTGCCTCGTCGACCTGATGCGCCCCTCCGTGGGCTTCGCGGCCGTGAAGCTGCTGGAGGATGCGGGCTGCACCGTGGAGGTGCCGGTTCAGACCTGCTGCGGGCAGCCGGCCTACAATTCGGGGGACCGGGGCACGAGCCGGGATCTCGCCGAGCGCATGATCGAGACGTTCCGCGGCTACGACTACGTGGTGGCGCCCTCGGGCTCCTGCGCCGGGCAGATCAAGGCCCATTACCCGGAGCTGTTCGCGGACGACCCGAACTGGCTGCCGAAGGCGGATGCGCTCGCGGCGAAGACCCATGAGCTCACGAGCTTCCTCGTTGACGTGATGGGCGTCACGACAGTCGACGCTCGCTTCGAGGGCGAGGTCACCTATCACGATTCCTGCTCGGGGCTCCGCGAGCTCGGCGTGCGGACGCAGCCGCGCAAGCTGCTCGCCACGGTGGAGGGCCTCACCCTCGTGGAACTGCCCGAAAGCGATGTGTGCTGCGGCTTCGGCGGCCTCTTTGCCGTGAAGTACGGCGACATCTCCAACGCCATCGTGGAGGCCAAGGCGAAGAACATCGCGTCCACGGGCGCGGCGACCGTTCTCGCCGGCGATCTCGGCTGCTGCATGAACATGGCCGGCAAGCTCTCCCGCGACGGCCAGCCCATCGCGGTGCGCCACGTGGCCGAGATCCTGGCCGGCATGGCGGACGAGCCCGCCATCGGCGCGCCGGCCAAGGCCGAGTAGAGGCGCCCTCGCGCCGCCGAGCGGCGCTGCCACCGGCGTTCGATGGCAGCCCGTCACGCGGCGGAGCGCTGCCGTCTCCACCGTTCGATGGCGGCGAAGAGTTCCTCGCGCTTGAAGGGCTTGCCCACATGGTCGTCCATGCCGGCGGCCCGGAACTGCGCCACCTGCTGGGGCAGCACGTTCGCCGTCATGGCCACGATGGGGGTGAGCCGCCCCGGCCCGTCGAGCGCCCGGATGCGCTTGGTGGCCGTGAGCCCGTCCATCACGGGCATCTGCACGTCCATGAGCACGAGATCGTATCCGCCCCCGTGCACCGCCATCACGGCCGCGGCCCCGTCCCCGACCACGTCCACCCGGTGACCCGCCGCCTCCAGGACCGTGCGCGCGATCTCCTGGTTGATCTCGTTGTCCTCCGCCAAGAGGATCCGCGCACCCGTACCCGCAGGCGGCGCGGCGGCGGCCGGGCGGCTGTCGGGCAGGCGCGGGGCATCCGCGACCGCGAGCTCCACCCTGAACCAGAAGGTGGAGCCGCTCCCGTCGGCGCTCTCGACCCCGATCGTGCCGCCCATCAGACCGACGAGGTGCTTTGAGATCGCAAGGCCAAGCCCCGTCCCGCCGAACTCGCGGCGGATGGAGCTGTCGACCTGGGAGAAGCGCTGGAAGAGCCGGCCCTGCTGCTCGGCCGGAATGCCGATGCCCGTGTCGGCGACCGCGAAGCGCAGGCCGCAGCGCCCCGGCCCCGGGATATCGACCGTGACCGAGACGGCCACCTCGCCCGTCGGCGTGAACTTCACGGCGTTGTTGAGGAGGTTGAGCAGGACCTGCCTCAGACGGTCCTCGTCGCCCACCAGGAGAGGCGGCAGGGCCGGATCCGTGGTGAGGCTCAGGGAGAGACCCTTCTTGTCGGAGACCGAGCGCACGATGGAGACCGCGTTTTCGAGCAGGGCCGCCGGCGCGAAGGGCCGCTGCTCGATCTCCACATGGCCGGACTCGATCTTCGAGAAATCGAGCACGTCGTTGACCACCGTGAGCAGCGCCGCGCCCGCCGAGCGCACTCGCTCGAGCTGGCGGGTCTGGTCCGGGGTGAGGGTCGGATCCTCGAGGAGGAGATCCGTGTAGCCGAGGATGCCGTTGAGGGGCGTCCGGATCTCGTGGCTCATGGAGGCCAGGAACTCGGTCTTCGCCTGGCTGGCCGCCTCGGCGGCGGCACGGGCGGCCTGCGCCTCCGCGGTGGCGCGGCCCGCCTGCTCGGTCGCGGCCGCAAGGTCCTGGAGCGCCGCCTTGAGGGCCGTGATGTCCGTGCGGATGCCCACGATCTCGCCGCTCTTGGTGCGGCGCTCGGTGACGAGCAGCCAGCGCCCGTCGGGCAGGAGCCGTTCGATGGAGCCCTGCGAGCCGCGGTGCCAGGCGATCATGTCGGCGAGCCAGGCCTCGATGTCCTCGCCCGCCTGCGGGTACTGCCCGTTGAGGGCGCCGCCGCGCATGATCTCCTCGAAGGTCGCGCCAGGCCGGATGAACGCCGCGCTCTTGGCATAAAGATCCCGGTAGGTGGCGTTGCTGGTGACGAGCCGATCGTCCTGGTCCCACATGACGAAGCCGTCCGACATGGCCTCGATGGCGTTCTCGAGCCGCCGGCGCGCCTGCCGGCGCTCCTCCTCGAACTCGTCCTGCCGCCGGAGCGCCCAGAACAGGGCTCCCGTGGAGGCGAGGACGAACAGCTCCGCCAGGAGCACCACCATCACGAGCCGGTCGCGGTCCCGCCGCCAATCCGCGAAGGCGGCGGCGGCCGTGACCGTGACGGCGACGCGCACATCCCCGTAGAGCGCCACCCGCGCGGCCCCAAGCCCCGGAGCCCGGGGGCCTTCGGCGAGGTTGAAGGCGACCCCGTCGGTGCGGATGCGGCTCACGGGGGCTTCCAGCCTCTGGCCGATGCCGCGCTCGTCGTGCGGCAGGCTCGCGAGGAGCCGCCCGTCCCCCGTTTCGAGGGCGACGAGAAGGCTCGGCACGTCGCCGGCCGTTTCGGAGAGGCTGCTGGTGAGCGCGCCGATGGGCACCTCGGCCAGGGCCACGAGGGCGCCGGCCTCGGGCAGCTGCACGGGCCGCGCCATGTAGAGCGCCCATTCGCCTGTCTGCGGGTTGCGCACCGGCCCCAGCACCGCCGCCGCCACCGAAGAGGCGCGGGCGAACAGTTCGTCCCGCGAGAGGGGCAGCGGCCGGTTCGGCGGGCGCGGCCGGGCGGAGGCCCACACGCTGCCGTCGGGCCGCACCAGGAGCAGATCGCGGAAGAGGAGGCTCTGCCCGTTATAGGAACGCAGGAGGACCTGCACCTCCTCGGGCGTCGGCGCGCCGCCCCGGCGCGTGAAGGAACCGACGAGAGCCGGCAGGCCCGCGAGGGCGCTGTCGACTTGGAGCATCTGCCGGTTGAAGGTGTTCTCGATCGCCTGCGCGGTGCGCTGGAGCGAGGCCCTGGCGTTCTCCTGGGCGGTCGACCAGGTGCGCTCGAGAACCAACGTCGCGCCGCCGACGAGGGTCGCCGAGATCAGCGCCGCGCCGAGGGCGACCGCCATCCGCATGCGGCTGCGCGGCATGGCCGCGAACCGCCCGCCCCAGCGGGGCTCGGGCGCTGCGGGGGCGCCATCGGGGCTTTGGCCGGCCGTCACGGGCGCCTCGGCTCGAGGGGTTGGCTCGAGGACATCAATGAGCCTTCACGGTGAGGCCCATGGCAGGCCCGAGCGTCTCGTTCCAGGCCTTGGCGCAGGCGGGGCCGCAGCGCTCGATCCAGGTGGGCAGCACCGTGTCGACGAGGAGGAGCCGCCGCCGGCTCTCGTCGGCGGGGCTCACGGGCACCAGGGTCATGCGGCCGGGCTTGTCGGCCGCGCAGGTGGGCGCGCCGATATTGCAGGCGAGCCCGCGGGCGGTCTCCCGCTCGGCCGCATCCCAGATGCGGGCCTCGAGCCCGCCGATCCGGGCGCGGATCACCTCCCGCAGGGCGGGATCGATGCTCTCCCAGGCGCCCCGGCTCGCGCCGAAGATGGAGACGCCCCAGCTCAAGGAGAGCGCGTGCACATGGCTCGTGACCGCGCTGAGCCCGATCTCGTGGCCGCTCAGCGTGCCGGTGATGGCGCAATCCACCACCCCGTTGCGCACCGCGCTCACGATCTCGGAAAAAGGCGTGATGACCGGCGTCGCGCCGAGGGCGCCCACGAACTCGGACTGAGCAACCGAAGAGGTCCGCACCCGGCGGCCCTGGAGATCGGAGAGGCCGGCGAAGGGCTTGGCGCAGTAGATCACCTGCGCCGGATAGGCATAGACCCCGAGAAGCTCGATGGAATAGCGCTCCGCCAGGATGCGGGTGAGATAGGGCCGGTAGACGGAGAGCGAACGCCGCAGGGTGGCGATGTCCGGGTTGAGGGCGGGCAGGTCCACGGCGCTGAGCTCGGGCTCGTCCCCCGACACCACGGAGAGCAGCGCCGTCCCGAAGGGCACGACCCCGAGCCGCATGAGCTGGAGCATGTCCTGCCCCCGCAGGCCGCTGCGGTCGAAGGGGTGGATCGTGGCCGCGATCCGCCCGCCGGACGCCTCCGCGATCTCGCGTGTCCAGAAGGGCTCCTCGTGCTCCGTGAACTGGTTGATGCCCGCGAGCCCGCCGACGATCTTGAGCCGCACGGGCTCCTGCGCCCCGGCGCCCGCCGCCCCGGCGAGCACCGCGAGAGCCGCGACGGCGGCCCGAATTGCTCCGGTAAGCCTGCCTCCGGTCCTGAGCCGCAGGGTATCCCGGCTAGGCCCGGCGGGCGCTCCGACGGCTGCCGCAGCGGCCCGGACGGTTTGGATGAGAAGCCCCTTCGAGGCGCGGGTGGTCAGGGGGAATAGAAGTGTCGTCACGCTAATCTCCGCCCTGGCCGGGAAAGAGGCTCAGCCAGAGGCTGCAATCATTGTGCGCGATGCGCGTTAAAAAAACGATGGATCACCGGTTCATGCGACGAAGTGGGCCGCCGGTCGGGAACAGCGGGCCTCAAGGGGCGGCGCTCCGACCTTGAACGGTGGGTATGAAGCCGCGCTTTCGAGGGGTCGAGCGCATCCAAGAGCGCAACATTAAGGCGGCCCCACCCTCGCGCGCCCGCGACCTCAGTCGCCCTCGCCCTGCCCTGAAAACCGCGCTACAACGGCTTTATGACCGTTCATGCGACCTCCCCCCAGTTCAAGGACAACGCGGCCCGCGCTCTGGCTGACCAGCAGTTGCAGCGGGCGCTCGGCAACGTGAAGCGCGGCTTCATCGACAAGCGGCAGAAGGCCATCGACAAGCTGCCGGAATTCGAGGCGCTGCGGGACTCGGCCCGGGACATCAAGACCCACACGCTCCAGCACCTCGACCTCTATCTCGAAGCCTACGAGCAGAAGGTGACGGCCTCCGGCGGGCACGTGCATTTCGCGCGCAACGCGGACGAGGCGCGGGAGATCGTCCTCGCCATCTGCCGCGCCGCTGGCGCCCAGACGGTGACCAAGGGCAAGACGATGATCGCGGAGGAGATCGGCCTCAACGCCTATCTCGAGAACCACAACATCACGCCCGTGGAGACGGATCTCGGCGAGTACATCATCCAGCTCCGCAACGAGATGCCGAGCCACATCATCGCCCCGGCCGTTCACCTGAACGCCACCCAGGTGGAGCAGGATTTCCGCCGCGTCCACACCCATCTGGAGGACAAGCGCGACCTCTCGGAGCCCGTGAAGCTCCTGACCGAGGCCCGCGGCGTGCTGCGCGACCGGTTCCTCTCCGCCGATGTGGGAATCACGGGCGCGAATTTTCTCGTCGCCGAGACCGGCACCTCGATCATCGTGACGAACGAGGGCAACGGGGATCTCACCCAGATCCTGCCGAAGACCCACATCGTGCTGGCCTCCATCGAGAAGCTGGTTCCGACCCTGGAGGACGTGTCGCAGATCCTGCGGGTGCTCGCCCGCTCGGCGACGGGCCAGGAGATGTCGGTCTACACCACCTTCTCCACCGGCGCCCGCCGCCCCGGCGACCTGGACGGGCCCGAGAACTACCACGTGGTCATCCTCGACAACGGCCGCTCCTCCATGCTCGGCACCAGTTTCGAGGAAATGTTGCGCTGTATTCGATGCGGCGCGTGCATGAATCACTGCCCCGTCTATCATGCGGTGGGCGGCCATGCTTACGGCTGGGTCTATCCTGGCCCGATGGGCGCGGTGCTGACGCCGACCCTCATCGGGGTCGACAAGGCCGGGCACCTGCCCAATGCCTCCACCTTCTGCGGACGGTGCGAGAGCGTGTGCCCCGTGCGCATTCCCCTGCCGAAGCTCATGCGCCACTGGCGCGAGCGCGAGTTCGAGCGTCACCTGACCCCGTCGACCGTGCGTTCGGGACTCGGGATCTGGGGCTTCTTCGCCAAGCGGCCCGCCCTCTACCGGCTCGCGACGCGCGCCGCCATGGCGGTGCTCGGGCGTGCCGGACGCTCCAGCGGCCGGTTCCGCTGGTTGCCGCTCTCGGCGGGCTGGACGAAGCACCGGGATTTTCCGGCGCCGCAGGGCGAGACCTTCCAGCAGCGCTTTGCCCGCGAGCGGGGCAAGCGGAGAGCAGCATGAGCGATCAGCCGGAGAAGGACGAGCGATGAGCGCCCGCGACGAGATCTTCGCCAATATCCGCCGATCCCTTGGGGTGAAGGGCACGGAGGCGACCCGCCGCGGGATCGTGGCGGATCGGCTGGAGCGGGCGCCGCGCGGCGTGACGATTGCCCGCGGGCAGGTGTCGGGCGAGGAGCGCCTTGCCCTGTTCCGCACGCAGGCCGAGTCGGCGCTCGCCACGGTGACGGAGGTGGCTTCCGCGGCCGAGGTGCCGCAGGTGGTGGCTGAGTACCTGCGCAACCACAACCTGCCCGCCGCCATCCGCATGGGCGAGGACCCGCGGCTCACGGCCCTTCCCTGGGATGCGACGGCGCTCGAACTCTCCCGCGGCCGCAGCGAGGGCGCGGACCTCAATGCGGTGAGCCACGCCTTCGGGGCCGTGGCCGAGACCGGGTCCCTCGTCATGGTGTCGGGGCCCGAAAACCCCTCGACCCTCAACTTCCTGCCGGACAACCACATCGTGGTGGTGAGCGCGAAGGACGTTGCGGGCGATTACGAGAGCGTCTGGCAGAAGGTGCGCTTTGCCTTCGGCAAGAGCGCCATGCCGCGCACGGTGAACTGGATCACTGGCCCGTCCCGCTCGGGCGATATCGAGCAGACGATGCTGCTCGGCGCTCACGGTCCCCGGCGGCTTCACATCGTGGTGGTGCGGGACTGACGGCTCGGGGGGAGGCCCTCCGGCGAATCTGAACGGCGCCTGCGTCTCGCAAGCCCTGGCTTCGCACCCTGGTCTCTGTGGCAAGACGGCACGGGCAAGAGCCCTAGCGGGCCGCTCGCATTTGCGTTAAACCTCTGAAGATCATACAGTTTTTAACAATTCTAAACTAGCGATGATCGTCTGCTCCTGCAACGTTCTGTCCGACCGCGACGTGAAGGCCTGCCTCCTGCCGGGGCCCGGCTGCCCGCGCACGCCGGCCCAGGTTTACCGGTGCCTCGGGTGCAGTCCCAATTGCGGGCGCTGCGCCTCGACGATCCGCGCCATCATGGACGAGGCGCTCAGCTCCGGAGCGTCCATCAAGGCTGAAGCTTGCAGCCGCGGGTGCTGCCCCGTCGGGCTCGCATCGCCGGCCGAAGCCGTGCCCCATTCGGTCGACGAACTCGCCGTGGCCTGACGGCCGCGCCGTCGCAGACCCCTCCCCGCCTGGAACCTTCGCCTTATTTTCGCGTCAACGGGCTGGCGCCTCGTGGCGCCGCCATCATGCCGGGCCGCCTCAAGGGCAAGGCCCCGACAGGATAAGGGACGAATATGAAGGGCGAACCGAAGGTTCTCGAATACCTCAACCGCGGACTGCGCAGCGAGCTGACGGCGATCAACCAGTACTGGCTCCATTACCGGATCCTGGACGATTGGGGCTACAAGGAGCTCGCCAAGACCTGGCGCAAGGAGTCCATCGAGGAGATGGGCCACGCGGACCGGTTCGTGGAGCGCATCCTTTTCCTCGAGGGCTTCCCGAACCTGCAGGTGCTCGATCCTCTGCGCATCGGCCAGAACATCAAGGAAATCCTGGAATGCGATCTTGCCGCCGAGTACGAGGCGCGCAGCCTCTACCAGGAGGCGGCGGTCCATTGCGACAGCGTCGGCGACAAAGTGTCGAAGAACCTGTTCGAGGAACTGATGGCGGACGAGGAAGGCCATATCGACTTCCTCGAGACGCAGCTCAACCTCATCGAGCAGCTCGGCGTCCAACTCTATGCGCAAAAGCATGTGGGCGGGCTCGAGGACGACGCCGATTGATGCGGAGCCACCTCTCCCCTTCCAGGGAGAGGTTTTTTACGCCCTCAACCGCTCCGGCTCGTCGATGGTCGCGATCGGCAGGGTCACGACCTTGATGTCGGAATCCTGCGGGTCGGTGCGGATGGCGAAGCCCAGGCGGCGGCACATGTCGAGCATGGTGGTGTTCTCGCGCAGCACCTGACCCTCGACGGTGGCGAGGCCCTCCGCCTTCGCCCATTCGATCATCAGGCACATGAGCTCCCAGCCGAGCCCGAGGCCCTTGAGGTCGGAGCGCATGAGGATCGCGTATTCACCGGTCTCGTTGTTCGCGTCCGCATGGAGGCGCACCGCGCCCATCATGGCGCCGGATGACTCGTCGATGGCGACGAAGGCGACAGCGCGGGCATAGTCGATCTGCACGAGCCTTGCCAGAAAGGCGTGGCTGAAATCGCGCACGGGCGCAAAGAAGCGCAGTCGCAGATCCTCGTCGCTCACCTGCTTGAAGAAGTCCTGGAACAGCTCCTCATCCTCCGGCCGCACCGGGCGTATGAAGACGCGGCGTCCATCGCGGGCCGTCGCCTGGCGCTCCCATTCCTTCGGGTACGGACGCACGGCGAAACGCGGATGGCCGCGCCCGCGGCGCGCCTCGGCCTTCGCGACGGCGACGCGGGCATCGACCGCGATGACGCCGTCCCGGTCCGCGAGGAAGGGGTTGATGTCGAGCTCGCGCAGTTCCGGCAGGTCCGCGGCCATGTGGGCGAGCTTCACGAGAACCAGCGCCACGGCCCGCTCGTCCGCCGCCGGCACGTCCCGATAGGCCTTGAGGATCCGCGAGACGCGGGTGCGCGCAATGAGGTCTTCCGCAAGCTTCAGGTCGAGGGGCGGTAGCGCAAGCGCCTTGTCGTTGATGATCTCGACCGCCGTGCCGCCGCGGCCGAACACGATGACCGGCCCGAAGACCGGATCGTCCGCGATGCCCGCGATCAGCTCACGCGCCTTCGCGCGCCGCACCATGGGCTGTACGGTGACGCCCGTCACCTGCGCGTTGGGCTTGAGGCGCCGGGCCCGGTCGAAGATGTCCTCGGCGGCGAGACGCACCGCCTCCTCGGTGGTGAGATCGAGCTGCACGCCGCCGATATCGGATTTGTGAATGATGTCGGGGGAGAGGATCTTGACCGCGACGGTGCCGCCCTCGGCGAGGATGGGCCTCGCGGCGATCACCGCTTCGTCTGCGGTTTCGGCCAACGTCACCGGGGCTGACGGAATTGCATAAGCGCGCAGCAATCCGTTCACCTCGATCGGGTCGAGCCATTGCCGGCCCTCGCGGATCACGCCCTCCACGATGCGGCGCGCGGTGGCGACGTCGGGCGCGAAATCGTGCGGCAGGCTGTCGGGCGTTTCCATCAGCTCGCTCTGCGCCTCCCGGTAGCGCACGAGCTGCATGAAGCCGCGCACCGCGTCGGCCTCGGTGGCGTAGTGCGGGATGCGGGCGCTCTCGAAGGCGCGGGCCGCCGCCGGATCCTCGCCGAGCCACACGGCGAAGACGGGTTTCTGGCGGTAGCCCTTGGAGCGATCGCGCTGCACGGTCTCGACCACGGAAACGGCCGCGTCGGGCGCGGGGGCAAGCGCGGTCGGCACGTTGAGGACAAGCACGGCGTCGTTCTCGGGATCCGCCAGCAGCGCCTCGGTCGCGGCCGCATAGCGGGCCGCATCCGCATCGCCGATGATGTCGACCGGATTGGCGTGCGACCAGGTCGGCGGCAGCACCTGATCGAGGCGCGCCACAGTTTCGGGCGAGACGTTCGCCAGCGTGCCGCCGAGATCGACGAGGCGGTCGACGGCGAGCACGCCGACGCCGCCTCCGTTGGTGAGCACCGCGAGGCGCTTTCCCTGGAACGGCTTCTGGCGACCGAGGGTCTCGGCGGCGGCAAAGAGCTGGTCGAGGTCGAGCACGCGCAGGAGCCCGGCGCGGCGAAAAGCGGCATCATAGACCGCGTCCGACCCCGCGAGCGCGCCGGTGTGGGTCGCGGCGGCCCTCGCCCCTTGCGCATGGCGACCGGACTTGATGACGACGACGGGCTTTGCGCGCGCCGCCGCCCGGGCCGCGGACATGAACTTTCGCGCGTCCACGATGGATTCGATGTAGAGAAGGATCGCTCGGGTGGAGCGGTCGGCGGCGAAGAAATCCATGCAGTCGCTGAAATCGACGTCGACCTTGTCGCCGAGCGACACCACCGCCGAGAAGCCGACGCGCCGCTCGGTCGCCCATTCCACCAGCCCCGCCGCGACGGCACCCGATTGCGACACGAGGGCGAGATCGCCCTTGAGGGCGTGGCGGGCGGCAAAGCTCGCATTGAGGTTCGCGGCCGGCGCCATGATGCCGAGGCAGTTCGGCCCCACGAGACGAAGCCCGTGCCGCCGCGCGGCGAGCCGCGCCTCGTCCGCGAGGGTGCCGGGTCCGTAGCCGAGGCCGGCCGTGATCACGATGGCGCTCGCCGCGCCCTTGCGCCCCGACTCCTCGATGAGACCCGGCACGGCAGCAGGCGGCGCCGCGACGATGACGAGATCCGGGATGTCGGGCAGTTCCGCAACGGAGGGATGGCAGCGCAGCCCGTCGACCTCACGGTAGCGCGGGTTTACCGGAAAGATGGTGCCCGCATAGCCGCCTTCCCGCAGATTGCGCAGGATGGTGCGCCCCATGGAGCCCTCCCGCGGGCTTGCCCCCACGAGCGCGACGGAGCGCGGCGCGAACAGCTTGTCGAGGCGATAGGTGGACATGGCGTTCCCATCTCTTGCCCCATCCGGGGAGGCAAACCGCTTCAGGCCACCTGCCGCAGGGTCTCGCGGGCGATGATGAGGCGCTGAATCTCGGAGGTGCCCTCATAGATCCGCGTGATGCGGGCATCGCGGGCGTAGCGCTCCACCGGATAGTCGCGGCAATAGCCCGCGCCGCCATGGATCTGGATCGCCGTATCCGTGCACCGGTGCGCCGCCTCCGAGGCAAAGAGCTTCGCCATGGAGGCCGCCTTGGCGAAGGGCTGGCGCTGGTCCTTCAGGGACGCCGCCTGGAGGATGAGGAGGCGCGAGGCCTCGAGGTCCACCTCCCGGTCGGCGATCATCCACTGGATGCCCTGGAAGTCCGAGAGTGGCCCGCCGAATTGCTGGCGCTGCTTGGCGTAGGCCTTCGCCGCGTCCATGGCGGCGCGGGCGATGCCGAGCGACAGGGCCGCGACGCCGATGCGCCCGCCCGCAAGCTCGCCGACGGCGACGCGAAAGCCGTCGTTCTCCCGGCCCATCAGCGCGTTGCCCGGCACGCGGCAACCGTCGAAATGGACCACATTGGTGGGGGAGCCGTGCTGGCCCATCTTGTGCTCGGCCTTGCCGATCACGAGGCCCGGCGCGTCGCGCTCCACGAGAAAGCAGGAAATGCCCCGCCCCTTCGGAGCCTCCGGGTCCGTCACGGCCCAGACCACGAACAGGCCCGCGAATTCGGCGCTCGTGATGTAGATCTTGGATCCGTCGAGCACGTAGCCGTTGCCGTCGCGCCGGGCCCTTGTCTTCATGCCGCTCGGATCCGAGCCCGCGCCGCTCTCGGTGAGGCAGAAGGCGCCCGCCGGATAGGTGCCGTCCGCAAGCCTCGGCAGGTGCAGCTCCTTCTGCTCCGGCGATCCCACCGCCTGCACCACCTCGCCCACCATGTTGGTGACGGAGGTGGCGACCGCGGTCGAGGCGCAGGCATAGCCCAGCTCCTCGATGGCGAGCGCGAAGGCCACCGCGCCGGCCTCGGCGCCCCCATATTCGCCGCGCACGTTCAGGGTCATGAAGCCGTTCTGGGCGAGCTCCTTGAGATTGCCGAGAAGGTCGTCCCGCCCCTCGCCCTGGTCGAGGCGTTCCGCCAACGGGGCGAGCCGGTCGGCCGCGATCCGCCGGGCGGTGTCGCGGATCATCTCCTCTTCCTCGGTCAGGGCGAATTGCATCGGGTCACCTCGTGGCGCTGCCGCGAAGGTAGGGAGGTCGCGGGGCCAGGGCAATCGGGGTGCGGCTATCGGGATGGGGAGCGTTGGGCCCTCTCCTGGTGGTGGAGACGGCAAGCGGGGCGAAACCGAGCGCAAACGCCCCGCCCATGTGCCGGGACGTTGCCCCTACCCTCTTACCCCGAAGGTCCACAGCTTGTGGGCCACGAAGCTCCACACCAGGACGAGCCCGGTGGTCACCACCTGCGCGGGGAGGTAGGGGGCGCCGAGGCGCTCCGTGAAGAGGTGCATGAGAACCCCCGTCAGCGCGAATCCGACCCCCGCCACCAGGGCAAAGCGCCAGCCGGCCTCCCGGTGAGGACGGTCGCTCGCATAGGTGTGGCGGCGGTTGAGCCCGTAGGAGACGACGCCCCCGGCCACATAGCCCGCCAGGGTCGCCGGCACCGGGCCCACCCCACCCATCTCCACGAGGGCGATCAGCGTTCCGTAATGAACGACCGCCGCCACGAGGCCGACGCCGAAAAAGGCCGAGATCTGGCGCAGGAGCGGGGGCCGATGGGTCACGGGAGCCTCGTGGGGAGCCGGGTCCTTATGGGACCGGCGGCCCGGGCGGGCAAGCGCGCCCTCTCGGGCAGCCTGGCCGCGCTCCGAGGTGCCGATCCCGGGAGGAGGAGCCGGATCTACTGCGGAAGGCGGACGGGGAGAACGCCTCGCGCCCCTTTCTTTAGCGGCCAAGGCCGTGTAAGAGCCTGACCCAACTAACAATCCCACATCAGGCCTGCCGTTCCCGGACCCGCCACGAGCGGGCGCGCGACCGGGCACGCGCGGGCGGGCCGAGAGGGCAAGACCATGCCGAAGCGGACAGATATCTCCTCGATCCTCATCGTGGGCGCGGGGCCGATCATCATCGGCCAGGCCTGCGAGTTCGACTATTCGGGCACACAGGCCTGCAAGGCCCTGCGCGAAGAGGGCTACCGGATCATCCTGGTGAACTCGAATCCGGCCACCATCATGACGGACCCGGATCTGGCGGATGCCACCTATGTGGAGCCGATCACCCCGGAGATCGTGGCCAAGATCATCGAGAAGGAGCGGCCCGACGCGCTCCTGCCCACCATGGGCGGCCAGACGGCGCTGAACTGCGCCCTGTCGCTCAAAAAGATGGGCGTGCTCGACAAGTACAATGTGGAGATGATCGGCGCGACCGCGGAAGCGATCGACAAGGCCGAGGATCGCCAGCTCTTCCGCGAGGCCATGACGAAGATCGGGCTCGACACCCCGGCCTCCCGCCTCGCCAACGCATCGGCCCTGAAGAAGGCGGACCGGGAGCTGTATCTGGCCGAGATGGCCCGCATCGAGGCCATGGACCTCCATCCGGGCGACAAGAAGCGGATGCTGGCGGGCTTCGAGCTGAAATGGAATGCGAGCGAGAACGACCGGCGCAAGCGCTACCAGGAGCATGCGCTCGGCGAAGCGCTGATCGCGCTCTCGGAGGTCGGCCTTCCCGCCATCATCCGTCCGTCCTTCACCCTCGGCGGCACGGGCGGCGGCATCGCCTATAACCGCGAGGAGTTCCTGGACATCGTCGAACGCGGACTGGATGCGTCCCCGACGAACGAAGTGCTGATCGAGGAAAGCGTGCTCGGCTGGAAGGAGTACGAGATGGAGGTCGTCCGCGACAAGGCGGACAACTGCATCATCGTCTGCTCCATCGAGAACATCGACCCGATGGGGGTCCATACCGGCGACAGCATCACGGTCGCGCCGGCCCTCACCCTCACCGACAAGGAATACCAGGTGATGCGCGACGCGTCCCTTGCGGTGCTCCGCGAGATCGGCGTCGAGACGGGTGGGTCCAACGTGCAGTTCGCGATCGATCCGTCGAGCGGGCGCATGATCGTGATCGAGATGAACCCGCGCGTGTCGCGCTCCTCCGCCCTCGCCTCGAAGGCCACGGGCTTCCCCATCGCCAAGGTCGCCGCGAAGCTCGCGGTCGGCTACACGATGGACGAGATCGCGAACGACATCACGGGCGGAGCGACGCCGGCCTCCTTCGAGCCCACCATCGACTATGTGGTGACGAAGATCCCGCGCTTCGCCTTCGAGAAGTTCCCGGGCGCGGAGCCGACGCTCACCACCGCCATGAAGTCGGTGGGCGAGGCGATGGCGATCGGACGCACCCTGCCGGAATCCCTGCAGAAGGCGCTACGTTCGCTCGAGACCGGCCTCACGGGCCTCGACGAGATCGAGATCGAGGGGCTCGGCAAGGGCGACGACAAGAACGCCATCAAGGCGGCCATCGGCACGCCGACGCCGGACCGGCTCCTGAAGGTCGCGCAGGCCCTGCGCCTCGGGGTCAGCCTCGATGAGGTCTACGAGAGCTGCAAGATCGACCGCTGGTTCCTGGAGCAGTTGCAAGACATCGTCGACATGGAAGCGAAGGTGCGCGCCCATGGCCTGCCGCGCACGCCCGGCGCCTTCCGCCAGCTGAAGAGCATGGGCTTCTCCGATGCGCGGCTTAGCGTGCTGGCCGGCACCACCGAGGCCGAGGTGCACGCCCTGCGCCGCTCCCTCGACGTGCGCCCGGTCTTCAAGCGCATCGACACCTGCGCGGCGGAGTTCGCCTCCCCGACCGCCTATATGTACTCCACCTACACGGCGCCCTTCGCCGGCAAGCCCGCCGACGAGGCGGCGCCCTCCGACGCCAAGAAGGTGATCATCCTCGGCGGCGGCCCGAACCGGATCGGCCAGGGCATCGAGTTCGACTATTGCTGCTGCCATGCCTGCTTCGCGCTGAAGGATGCGGGCTTCGAGACCATCATGATCAACTGCAACCCGGAGACGGTCTCGACCGACTACGACACCTCCGACCGCCTGTATTTCGAGCCGCTCACGGCCGAGGACGTGCTGGAGATCATCGATACGGAGCGCTCGAAGGGCACGCTGCACGGGGTCATCGTGCAGTTCGGCGGGCAGACGCCGCTCAAGCTCGCCCATGCCCTGGAGCAGGCGGGCGTGCCGATCCTCGGCACGTCGCCGGACGCCATCGACCTCGCCGAGGACCGGGATCGCTTCAAGCGCCTCCTGGACAAGCTGCACCTGAAGCAGCCCAAGAACGGCATCGCC
Source organism: Microvirga sp. (assembly GCA_036562855.1). Classification (GTDB taxonomy): domain Bacteria; phylum Pseudomonadota; class Alphaproteobacteria; order Rhizobiales; family Beijerinckiaceae; genus Microvirga. Next base: position 49,317 of record DATCJK010000031.1, on the reverse strand, counting down.
TATTCGGTGGAGCAGTCCCGCCTCATCGCGGCGGATCTCGGCCTGCCCTTCGTGGTGCGGCCGTCCTACGTGCTCGGCGGGCGCGCCATGGCGATCATCCGCGACGAGGCGCAGTTCGAGGATTACCTCCTCGGCACCCTGCCCTCGCTGATACCCTCCGACGTCAAGGCCCGGTATCCCAACGACAAGACGGGCCAGATCAACACGGTGCTCGGCAAGAACCCGCTCCTCTTCGACCGCTATCTCTCGGATGCGATCGAGGTGGACGTGGACTGCCTCGCGGACGGCAAGGACGCCTTCATCGCCGGCATCATGGAGCATATCGAGGAGGCGGGCATCCATTCGGGCGACTCGGCCTGCTCGCTGCCGCCGCGCTCGCTGTCGCCGGAGACCATCGCCGAACTCGAGCGCCAGACGAAGGCGCTGGCGCTCGCCCTCGATGTGGGCGGCCTCATGAACGTGCAATACGCCATCAAGGACGGCGACATCTACGTGCTGGAGGTCAACCCGCGCGCCTCGCGCACGGTCCCCTTCGTCGCCAAGGTGATCGGCGAGCCCATCGCCAAGATCGCGGCGCGGATCATGGCGGGCGAGAGCCTCGCCTCCTTCGGGCTGACCCCCAAGGACCTGCCGCATATCGCCGTCAAGGAAGCCGTGTTCCCCTTCGCGCGCTTCCCAGGCGTCGATGTGCTGCTCGGGCCCGAGATGCGCTCCACCGGCGAGGTGATCGGCCTCGACCGCTCCTTCGGCGTGGCCTTCGCCAAGAGCCAGCTCGGCTCCTCGACGCAGGTGCCGAAGACCGGCACCGTGTTCGTGTCCGTCCGCGACTCGGACAAGGCCCGCATCCTGCCCACCATGACGATGCTCGCCGAGATCGGCTTCCAGGTGGTGGCCACGGGCGGAACGCAGAAATTCCTGGTGGAGAACGGGATCAAGGCAACGCGCATCAACAAGGTGCTGGAGGGCCGCCCGCACGTGGTGGACGCCATCAAGAACGGCGAGATTCAGCTCGTCTTCAACACCACGGAAGGCGCCGGCGCCCTCTCGGACAGCCGGTCGCTCCGCCGGGCCGCCCTCTTGCATAAGGTTCCTTACTACACCACTCTTGCGGGAGCGATCGCCGCTGCCGAGGGCATCAAGGCCTATTTGGAGGGTGATCTCGAAGTACGGGCTCTTCAGGAGTATTTCGCCTGAGGGCTTGGACCGGCAATTCCTCCATTTCCAGGGGCCCATGGCTCGAGAATGGGGGTCTTGTGGCGGTCCGGGCCCTTCAGGAGTATTTTGCCTGATAGCCCAAGACTTTGTGGAACTGCGAAGCTTCAGGGAAGTTTTCGTTGATCGTGAGGGCGCCGGCAACGGCGGCCTCACAGCTTTTTTGGATACGAGACGAACGATGGACAAGGTCCCTCTCACGATCAAAGGCTTCGCGGCGCTCGAAGAGGAGCTCCGCCAGCGCCAGCAGGTCGAGCGCCCCCGGATCATCCAGGCGATCTCCGAGGCGCGTGCCCTCGGGGACCTCTCGGAGAACGCCGAGTACCACGCCGCCAAGGAAGCCCAGTCCCTCAACGAGGGTCGGATCCTGGAGCTGGAGAGCCTGATCTCCCGGGCCGAGGTGATCGACGTCACGAAGCTCTCGGGCGACCGGATCAAGTTCGGCGCCATCGTGAAGCTCGTGGACGAGGACACCGAGGAGGAGAAGACCTACCAGATCGTGGGCGAGCCCGAGGCCGATGTGCGCTCCGGCCGCGTCTCGGTTACTTCCCCGATCGCCAGGGCCCTCATGGGAAAGACCATCGGCGACACCGTCGAGGTCACCACGCCCGGCGGCGGCAAGTCCTACGAGGTCGTCGGCGTTCGGTTCGGCTGATCCCGGGGCCTTCTCCGCGGGTCTTTCGACGGGAAAGCGCCGATGGTGCCAGGGGGATACCGGCTCTGCGTGACATGGGTCACTGGGCGGGATCCTTTGGCGGCATACATGAATTCCGGCCCACCCGGAGTTTGCCGATGACCGCCCCCTTCCCGCGCCGCGCCGTGCTTGCTGGATTCTTTTGCATCGCTGCCATGCCTGCTCTCGGCCAAGCGGGCCCGCTCGCTTCGGTTTCCGTCGACGTGAGCCGCCTGCGCGCCCTCGGGGTCGGGCCGGCGGCCGACCTTGTGGAATCCAGCCTGAAGGACGAGTTGGGTCGCCTCTATGCGGGCCGGATCGGCGGACGGGGGCCCCGTCTGGTGGTGCGGATCACAGGCCTCCACATCACCGCCTTCGCGTCCGGTGGCAGCCATCGGGGCTCAAGCTCGGATTCCCTCGACGGGGAGGTCCTGGTTCTCGGAGCGCGGGGCGAAGTCCTCGCCCGCTACCCGCAGCTTGCCGCCGTTCCGGCCTTCGGCTCGCCCACGGACCCGTTCAGCGAGCCGCGGCGCGTGGAGCGCGTGGCCCGCGCCTACGCCCAGTGGATCAGCCGCAAGGCCCTCTAGCCTCTCGCGGCGGGCATGAGGATCGGGCCTCATCCCGCCGTCGATGCGTCCTCGATCGGCACCAGCGGGTCGTCCTTGATGAGGTCGAGAGTGAGCGCCGTGCGGACGTTGCGCACGTTCTCCAGGGCCGTCAGGTCGGACACGAAACCCTGGAAGGCGGCGAGGTTCGGGGCGACGCATTTCAGGATGAAGTCGATGTCGCCGGACAAGGTCCAGCACTCGCGCACCATGGTCCATTCCCGGATGCGCTGTTCGAAGACGGCGAGCTCCTTCTTGCCCTGGATGTCGAGTTGCACCATGGCGAAGCACACGATCTCGAAGCCGAGCGCCTTGGGATCGAGCATGGCCCGGTAGGCCTTGATGATGCCCGCCGCCTCAAGCGCCCTGACGCGCCTCAAGCACGGGGGAGCCGAGAGCCCGACCCGCCGGGCCAGTTCTACGTTGGTGATGCTGCCATCCGACTGAAGCTCCCTCAGGATGGCCCAGTCGATGCTGTCGAGACGTCCGCGCACGGAACCTCCGGGAAGGCGCCTGGCGCAAGGCGCGGCACAGGCTGCTGTTTGGAATGAAGGCCCCGTCGGTGCGGGGCCTTGGATAAGATTATTGCGCGTGACTAGACCTTGGCCGCGTCCGGCACAAGCCGCCTGTGCGTCAAAGCCGCAAGGCCGAGGTGTCCTCCACAGGGAGGCTCGTGCCCGCCGCCCCGTGGGGAGATCTGAGGAGCCTCGACCGCCCGGCTTCAACCCGCTAAGCCTGCCTGCCCCGGAGCCAAGACGACCCATCCCATGAACCAACTCACCGCCTGGGTGCTCTCCGACGGCAAGGCCGGGGATGAGTTGCAATGCCTGGCCGTGGCGGAGGCCCTGGGGCTTGCCCCGAAGGTCCGTCGCGTGCGGCCACGCCCTCCCTTCGCCTGGGCGATGCCATGGGGGCCGATCGACCCGGCCGAGCGGCCCGGCAGGCCTGGGAGTCCCCTTGCCCCACCCTTTCCGGACCTCGCCATCGCCTCGGGCCGGCGGGCAGTGCCCTATCTGCGCCACCTCAAGCGCGCCTCGGGCGGGCGCACCTTCACGGTGTTCCTGAAGGACCCGCGCACGGGCGCCAGCGCCGCCGACCTGATCTGGGTGCCGGAGCACGACCGCCTGCGCGGCCCCAACGTGATCGTCACCTTGACCCCGCCCCACCGGCTCTCCCCGGAGACGCTCGCCGCCGCTCGCGCTTCCCCCGATCCCCGCCTCGCCCCCCTGCCCCAGCCCCGGGTCGCGGTGCTGGTCGGCGGCGACAGCCGGCACCACCGGTTCACGGCCGCCGATATCGACCGGTTCGCCCGGGATCTCGCCCGACTGGCGGACACCGGCGCCGGCCTCATGATTACGGCCTCCCGCCGCACGCCGGCGCCTCTGCGCGCGGCCCTGGCGGACCTCGCCCGCCAACCGGGCGTGTTCCTGTGGGACGGGACCGGCAAGAACCCCTATGCCCCCATGCTCGCCCTTGCCGATACCGTGGTCGTGACCGCGGATTCCGCGAATATGGTGGGCGAAGCGGCCGCGACCGGGGCACCGCTCCTGGTGTTCGAGCCGTCCGGAGGCCATATGAAGCTCGGCGCCTTCCTGGCCGCGATGGAAAAAACCGGCGCTGTCCACGTTTTCCACGGTGTGCTGGAGGGCAGGCGCTACCCGCCGATGGATGCAACCCCTATCATTGCGGACGCCATCCGGGCGGGCCTTGCCCGTCACCGGGCCGGCCTGTCCACGATCTGAAGCCTGCCCGCGTCTTTGGAGTATCCTTTCATGGCCCATCATCACTCGAAGCTTGCCATCGTCGGATCGGGCCCGGCCGGCTACACGGCCGCCATCTATGCGGCCCGCGCGCTTCTCGAGCCCATGATGATCTCCGGCTTCCAGCCGGGCGGCCAGCTCATGATCACCACGGACGTGGAGAATTACCCGGGCTTCGCCGACGTGATCCAGGGCCCCTGGCTCATGGAGCAGATGCGCCTCCAGGCGGAGCATGTGGGCACCCGCATGGTCTCCGACCACATCACCAAGGTGGACCTCTCCCGCCGCCCCTTCCGTCTCGAAGGCGATTCCGGGGACAGCTACACGGCCGATGCCCTCATCATCGCCACAGGCGCCCAGGCCAAGTGGCTCGGCATCCCCTCGGAGGCCAAGTTCCAGGGCTTCGGCGTCTCCGCCTGCGCCACCTGCGACGGGTTCTTCTTCCGGGGCAAGGACGTGGTGGTGGTGGGCGGCGGCAACACCGCCGTGGAGGAGGCGCTCTACCTCTCGCACCTTGCGAAATCAGTGACCCTGGTCCACCGGCGCGACAGCCTGCGCTCCGAAAAGATCCTCCAGGACCGCCTCTTCCGGCAGGCGAACGTGCAGGTGGTGTGGGATTCCGCGATCGAGGAAATCTGCGGCACCGAGAACCCCTCCTCCGTCACCCATGTGCGGCTGAAGAACGTGAAGTCGGGCACCCTGTCCGAGGTCAAGACCGACGGCGTCTTCATCGCCATCGGCCATAAGCCCTCGACGGAACTGTTCGACGGTCAGCTCGACATGAAGGGCGGCGGCTACCTGCGCACCGCGCCGGGCTCCACCGCGACCAACATCCCGGGCGTCTTCGCGGCCTTCTCTGAACCGGGGGACCCCCGGGAGTGTATGTATTCAAACCCGGTTGCCTCTAACGACGACGGTCCGAGGCCCGATCTTGAACGTGCAGCATAGTGCACGTTCACGCCGAGCCCTCCCTCTCCTTCCGTCGCAGGCCACCCATGACCACTCACCGCACCAAGGTTCTTATCATCGGCGCAGGCCCCGCGGGCTACACCGCGGGCATCTACGCCTCCCGGGCTCTCCTAAAACCCATCCTCGTGACGGGTCTCCAGCCCGGAGGGCAGCTGACGATCACGACGGACGTCGAGAACTACCCAGGCTTCGCCGAGGCGGTGCAGGGCCCCTGGCTCATGGAGCAGATGCGCCAGCAGGCCGAGAACGTCGGCACCAGCATCGTCTACGACACGATCATCGAAGTCGACCTCTCCAAGCGACCGTTCCAGGCTAAGGGCGACTCGGGCGACGAGTACGTCGCCGATACCCTGATCATCGCCACGGGTGCCCAGGCCCGATGGCTCGGCCTCCCGTCGGAGCAAGAGTTCAACGGCCGCGGAGTGTCGGCCTGCGCCACGTGCGACGGCTTCTTCTACCGCGGCAAGGACGTGGTCGTGGTCGGTGGCGGCAACACCGCCGTCGAGGAAGCACTCTACCTGTCCAACCTCGCGGCCTCCGTTACGGTGGTCCACCGGCGCGACCGCTTCCGGGCGGAGCCCATCCTCCAGGACCGCCTCATGGCGAAGACGAATGTGCGCGTGGTCTGGAACCATGTCGTGGACGAGGTGCTCGGGCGCCAGGAGCCGGTGAAGGCCGTCACGGGCGTGCGGATCCGCGACGTCCGGACCGGCGTCACCTCCGATCTCGCCGCCGAGGGAATGTTCGTCGCCATTGGCCACGATCCCGCCACGGCGCTGTTCCGGGGGCAGCTCGACATGGACGAGGCGGGCTACATCAAGGTCGGATCCTGGTCGACTATGACCTCCGTGGCCGGCGCCGCGGCGGCCGGTGACGTGATCGATCCGATCTTCAGGCAGGCGATCTCCTCTGCCGGCATGGGGTGCATGGCGGCCTTGGAGGTCGAGAAGTTCCTGGCCGAGCATTCCCCCGACCCGAAGGTCGCGGCGGAGGAGCGTAAGCAGGAACAGATGATCGGCGCCTGGGAGTAGGCGCAGTTCGAGCCGAAGACTCCCACGTCGACCCTGGACGGACAGACACCCGCGTCCCCCGTCCTACCTAACCGAACGGGCGCCCGCATCGCGGGCTGCCGAGGGCAGGCGCATGAGACTCAAGACAGCCCGCGTCCAGAACTACCGCAGCATCCGGGACACGGGGGTGTTCCAGATCGAGCCCGGCAAGACGATCATGGTCGGCCCGAACGAGGCCGGTAAGTCGGCGATCCTGCAGGCGCTCCAGCAGGTCAGCCCACCCGAGGGCGTCAAGACGTTCGACCCGCTGCGGGACTACCCGCGCGGCCTCTACAACGACATCACCACCGGCAAGGTGGACCCCGCCAAGGTGCCGGTCGCCACGGCAACATTCGAACTCGACGACGACGACAATGCGCTACTCCCGGAGGCGTTCCGGGGCGTGCAGTACTGGTTCACGCGGCACCTGAACAACAAGGCGACCCACGGCCTGCTCGGCGCGCCGGCGGTCCCCACCTTCGCCGCCATCCGCAAGGATCTCCTGCGCCTCGCCGCCCACGTGGACGCCCGCAGCGCGCCCGCCGTGGACGGCCAGCCCGCGCCCGCGAAGCCCAGCGCCCAACTGAACGCCATCACCAACGGCTGGTCGGACGCGACCCTCCTGACTGCCACGACTGTCGAGCCTCTGGTGAAGTGGCTCCACGGGGTGACGGCCCTGGTAGACGAGGACGACGAGAAGGAAGAGAAGCGGCTCGACAATCTGATCGCCCAGACCGGCGTGGCGACCGCACTATCCGAGGTCCTGGCGATCCTCGAAAAGCGCATTCCCGTGTTCGTGCTCTTCAGCAACTACTTCCGCGTCCGGCCCGTCATTCACCTCGCCCACTTGGCCTCGCGCCTCGAAAGCAAGGTGCTGGACGACGAGCAGTACGACTACGGGAACTCCTGCCTCCTTAAGCTCCTCGGCTTTACCGCCAAGGCTTTGTCCGAGCTCGGCCGGGCTACGGAGCCGAACGTGAACAACAAGGAGGGATTGCAGGCCTACCGGGACCAGCTCGACAAGAGGACCTACCAGCTCAACGCGGCCAGCGTGCGCCTGACGGACGAGATCCGGGCCGTGTGGAACCCGAACCCGGAGCGGGCGGAGGCTGACAGACTGCGCGTCCAGGCCGACCAGCAGTACCTCAAGGTCGTCGTGGAGGACGACCTCGGGGTCGAGATCGAGCTCGACCAGCGGTCCGAGGGGTTCCAGTGGCTGGTGTCGTTCTTCGTGGTGTTCTTCGCGGAGGCCGCCGACCGGCACCAGAACGCCATCCTGCTTCTCGACGAGCCGGGCATGAGCCTGCATGCCCTCAAGCAGCGCGACTTCCGCGACACGATCCGGCGCCTCGCTGAGAAGAACCAGACGATCTACACGACCCACTCGCCATTCCTGGTCGGCCCGGACGAGCTCGATCTGGTCCGCGTCGTCGAGATGAAGGACCGGAGGACCGGCACCAAGGTCCACACCTCGGTGACCTCCAAGGATCCGGCAGCGCTCCTGCCGCTCCAGGAGGCGCTGGGATACGACTTGGCGCAGAGCCTCTTCTCGCAGCAGCGCAACCTCGTCCTGGAGGGCCTCACCGACTACTGGTACTTGGAGGCCGTCGCAGGCCTCCTCGAAGAGGCGGGCGGGGTGAAGCTGAACCAGAAGATCGCCCTCATCCCCGCCAACACCGCCGGCAAGGTGGTCTACTTCGCGACCATCCTCCACGCGCACAAGCTCAAGGTCGCCGCCCTCCTAGACTCGGACAACGCCGGGGACCAAGCCGCCCAGCAGGAGACGCTGGTGCACACCCTCGGGCAGAAGGCCATCCTGCGCACCAAGGACTACGTCGAGGGATCGGTCGCGAAGGCGGAGATCGAGGATCTCCTGCGCGACACCTTGGTCGCCGTCGCCAAGAACGCGCTCGGGATCGACGTCACCGCCTCCGCCGCGTCACAGCCTGAGAGACCGCTCGTCGACATCCTCGCGAAGGCGAACAAGGACTTCTCGAAGTACAAGCTCGCGAAGGCCTTCGTGAGATGGTCGAGGGACCATGCAGCCGACGATCTGTCCGAGGTCGAGCGCCGGCAATGGACGGCGCTGATCAACGCCATCAACAGCGCCCTCGCCTAGAGAAGCAGGGCCGCGGGGCCGCCCGATACCAAGAACCCGGCCCCACCGGAACGGGCGGTTGACCGGCTCGCTAAGGGGCTTCGCCCCTCGCGCGCACAAGGGGTCGCGGCTCCGCCGCCGAGGGGGCGGGTCTCCCCGGCCTTCCTGCGCTACGCTCCGTGCAGGCCGGGCGATCCCCCTCCCGCCCCCTCGCCCTTGCGCTTGCTACCCCTGTCCTCGCCGGACGGGCAGGCGGGCAGCCGACGCTGCCCGCCACCCTCAAGCCGCCTTCCCTGCCGGCGTCGAGCCCAGGTCGAACGTGCAGCCCGTGAGCCGTCGGGCGTGGGCGGGCGTCCGGCCCAGAGCCCGCTCCAGGACGTTGGATGTGCCCACGATCACGGCCGTCTCCTCGGCCCTGGTCAGGGCCGTGTAGACCCACGTCGGGTCGACGTTCGGGGCGTCGAGCAGCGCGACGATCACCGACCGGGCCTGGCTGCCCTGCGCCCGGTGGCACGTCACGGCGTAGGCCAAGGCGAGGTCGATCTGGTCCCGGTCGGCGAAGGACACCTCCTCACCGTCGAAGTCGCAGGTGACCGAGCCGGCCTCGGGGTCGATGGACACCACCCGGCCGAGGCTGCCGTTCCTCAGGCCGAGCTCGTAGTCGTTGCGGAGGAAGGTGACGGGATCCCCAACGCTGAAGAGGTTGCCGAAGTAGCCCTTCACCGTGGCCGCCTCCGACTCCTCCTCGGTCAGGTCGCGGCGGGCCAGGGCGGCGAGGTGGAGGCGGCGGTTGAGGTCCCGCACGGTGCCGTCCGGCCTGCCCGGGCGGTGGTTCACGGGGGAGACCACCATCAGGTCCGACAACCGGCCGGCGTGCCCCCCGAGATCGCCGGCGACGCGCTCGACGAGGTCGCCGATCTCCCCGTCCGCGGCCGCGAGGAAGGAGACGCCCCGCATCCCCGGACGGTATGCCGGCAGATCGGGCACGCGGCACGCCCTCACGACCCGCGACACGGCCGGGATCCCGCTCGCGTCCTCCTGACGCCTCACGGTCTCCAGTCGGGCCGTGACGGCCGCCTGCGCCGCCAAGTGGTGGAAGACCAACCCGAACCCGACCGGGGCGAGCTGGAACGCGTCCCCGACAAGGAGCAGCCTGCAGCCCGGCGGCATCGCCTCGACCACCTCATGCATCTGGCCGAGGTCCACCATGGACGCTTCGTCGATCACGAGCAGCGTCCTGTCCGTGAGCTCGGGAAGCTCGCGGGCCGGATCCGGCTCCTCTCCCTCGGCAGGGGGGCGGCCCCAGTGGGTCTCGCCCTCGGTGCGCTTCCTGAGCCCGAGGAGCAGCCTGTAGATCGTCAGAGCGGGCCTCGCCCCGGGGCCGGTCCGGCCGGTGCCCTCGCTGAGGCGGAGGGCCGCCTTGCCCGACAGCGCCGCCATCTGCACATGACCACCGAGCGCCTCCCAAAGATCCACGATGGCCCGGCAGGTCGTCGTCTTTCCCGTGCCCGCGCCTCCCGTGAGGCACGCCAGCGGCCTCCGGAGCGTCGCCAGGACCGCCTCGCGCTGCTCGGAGTGGAGCTCGCGCCCCTGTCGCTCGACGAGGCGCAGGATGCGCCGCAGATCGGTTTCCTGGGGCACCCGCACGCGGCAGCACTCGCCGCCGGCGGCCATGCGGCCGAAGCGGGCGGCGAGGTCCTCCTCCATGACAGCGCAACCCGGCGCCCGCCACCGGTCGCCGCCGTCCACGACGGCCCGGTTCGCCACACCGGCACGCAGGACTGCGGCGGCGAGCGCCGGCGTCGGGCGCAGATCCAGCCTCTCAGCCACGAGGTCCTCGAAGCCGGCCTTCGGGACGGCGGTGTGGCCCTCCCGGACGGCGGCCTGCACGACCACGTCGATTGCCCCGACTAGCCGCTCCGGACAGCGGAGGTGGTCCTCGACATCGGCGCGGCCGCGCAGCAGCCGCTTCGCCAACGGGTCGACCTTCGGCCACGGCAGCACCGTCGCGAGCACGTAGGGGTTCCGCTCCACGAGCCGCACCGCCTCCGGCCCGAGCAGGCGTGCGATGCGGATGGCCGTGGCAACGTCTTCGATCCCGTGCTCCTCCAGCCAGCGCACGGCTTCGTACTCGCCCTTGACCTCTTGCCACTCGCGCATGATCGCGACCGCGACCCTGATGGCGAGGTTGGGCCGCTGCGGGTCTATGACGCCGGCAAGCTCCTCCAGCGGAACGCCGCCGTCGAAGACGCCGTCGAGGCGCCGCTTGTAGTGGCGGTGGATATCCTTGGCCCGCTTGGGGCCGACGCCCGGGATTCGCTGGAGCCAGGGGACGACGAGGCGGCCGGAGGGCGCCTTGCGCCGGAAGCGGCTCGCGTCACCGTAGAACTGGCGGCCATGCCGAGCGCTGACGTGCCACTCGCCCTCGACCTCGTACACCTCGCCGGCGACCGGCTGGAAAGTGCGCCCCTTGCCGACGACGCGCACGGCCTCGCCGTCGGCCGTCTTGCCGCCGAAAACGGTCGCGCCGCCCCCCGACCAAAGGACGGAACCCACCTGCACGACCAGGCGCTCGGGAACGGGCGAGGTCACGTGACGTCGTCCGTCCGTAGGATGGTCCCGGTGCGCTGCATGAGGGCGAACCGCTCCCGCAGGCGCCGGTTCTCGGCCTCCCTGTCGGCTAGCTGCCGCTCCAGGTGGGCGATGCGGGCCCGTGCCTGGGCGTGGCCCTCGCTCTGGTCCTTGACCTCCTTGCCGAGCCTCGCGATGCGGGCGTGCGCGGCGTCGTCGGCACTATCGGGCGCGCGCGACCTGGCGCACGTGAGACCCTGCGCCTGCGCGACCGCATCGATCTCCCGCGCCCACTCCTGCTGGCTGTAGACGTACTGCCAGGCGCTGTCGGGCACGTCGACGCCGCGCTCCTCCGCCCACGCCCCGAACTCCCTCATCAGCGCCCGCACGTTCACCTTGCCGCCGTGCGCGACCGGCAGGGTCGGACGCAAGCGGTCGCCCTGCTCCCACTCGGCATCCTTCAGGTCGAGGTAGGTCTTGAGCTCCTCCAGGAGCGCGGGAATGGTCGATGGCCTGGGCATCAGGTCGCCTCCTCGTCCAGGGCTCGCCGGCGGGCCTCCTGGCGGCGCATCCACTCGATGAACGGGCCCGTGTCGGGCTTGCCCGCGATCACGCGCCTGGATCCGTCCTCGGCCGCGTCCACGATCTCGCCCCTCTCCATGTCGACGACGATGCCGAGCTCCTTCTCGGCGAGCCTCGCGAGGAGCCGGGCCAGGACGGTGGCGGTCATGTCGAACTCGGCCTGAGTGCCAGCCCCCGGCGCATGCCCGATGGCATCGACCGTGCCAGGGGCGGGGAAGGCCGGCTGCTGCTCGACGAACCTGCGAAGTCGCTGGAGGTCGCGCTGCGCCGCCCGCACCCGGATCTCGGCGGCGACCGCCTGCGCCTTCAACGTCGCCCGGGGCGCAGCCTCCTCCGTCGGACCGTCGATCCGCCCGGGGTTGGCGACGATGAACTGGTACAGGGCCTTCCGGTAATGCGGGTTGCGGGCAAGGGTCGTGGCATGAAGGCCGGTTCCCTGGGCGACCGCGCGCTTCAGGGCGTTGAAGTCGGCGTAGCGGGTTCCGCGCGGAAGAGCCTTCAGGACACGCTCCACCAGCCGCAGGCCGTCCTCGACAGCCTTGCGCTGGTGGTCCCTGAAGTTGTTCTGGCCCTTCCTCGCGCCCACGTCACGTCTCCGCGGGTGAAGGGAGCTGAGTAGCCGGGGCAGGGCCTGCCAACCCGACGCTGCCGCGAACGGCCTTCAAGGCCGCGTCGAACGTCGGCGCGATCCCGTGGGCTTCCAAGGTCACCTTCAGGCTCGACAGGAATGAGCGGACGGGATCGGCGTCGACGAGGTCGACCTCCGCGTCCAGGGCCCGCGACGAGGCGAGAAGGCGCTGGCGCAACTGCGCCGCCTGTGCCCTGAGCGTCGGTGTCTCGAAGGCCGCGTGGCCGTCGCTGTCCGCAATGCGCTGCAGGATGAACTCCGCCATGCCGGCGTCGCGGGTGACCATCCTGAGATGGAGACGTACTGCGTCCGGCATGCCGACATGGAACATCTCGGCGGGCTCCCGGCCCAGCTCGTCCAGCCTGGCCGTGAGGGACAGGAGGGACGTGCGCCAGCCCTCGTACTCCATGACGTCGAGGCGCCGACGTTGCTGGACCTCCTCGATGGTCGCGACAGGCTCGCCGCGGCCGCGCATGCGCTCGATGAGGGAAGCCCCTTCCCGGACTTGCTCCAAAAGCTGCCGCATCTTCGCGGAGATCGACGGGAGGTGGTCCACGCCCTTCACCGCCAAGGGGCACAGCCCGCACCGCCGCGGCTCGACGATCACGTCCATCACGTTGGACGGGCACATCTCGCCCACGGGGCAGATGTGCGTCTCGCGGAACGCCACCTGGGCCATTGGCGTGGAGCGGAGCAGCGCGATGCCGTCGACGTCGGGAGCCTCCTCGTTCAGCAGCGAGACTGACTGCAATCCGAAGGCCGCCTCGGTCCCCCGCCGGTCCTTCTCGAAGCTCAGCCTGAGGGCGCTGTTGACCCTGTCGGCGCGGATGTGGACCGGGTTGCCGGGGTCGGGCGCCCACAGCGTGTTGGCCGCCGCGAGGACCTTCTCGCCGACCTCCCGCTCGCTCTCGACGGTGTAGTGGTAGGTGGTAGCCGTGTTGGTCTGGCCGACGAGCCAGCCGGTGACCTCGATGGGAAGGATCCCGGAGCGAGCCGTGATGAACGTCGAGCGCGCCGAGTGGGGCGTGTGCTTGAGCCTGACCTTGATTGGACAGCACGGACGCTGCTCGTCCCCGTCGACGTGCATCACGACGCGCGGCTGCCGGCTCACGGGGTCCGTATCGGGCTCGATGTGCCACATTCGCAGCGGCTCTGCCCCGGCCACCGTACGCTCGTACCAGGGCGCGAAGCTCAGCATGAGCTTCTCCCAGACTGACGCGTAGCTCTGGTCGCTGATCGGGTATTCCGACTGCGGGCCCCTGAACAGCGGGAGGACGGGAGCGAACCGGGTGTGGTCGCGCTTCTCGTAGTGGACCACACGGTCGATGAAGCCGTCAGCCATGAGATCCTGGTAGGCCTCCTCGCGGCGGAGCAGATCGAAGGCCCTCCGCACGACGAGCGTCTTCCAGGGACGGTCCTGCACCTTGTCGGTATTAACGACGAGCGGTACCAGTTCGGCCCCGTCCAGGTTCGCTGGGGCGAGCGACGCGTAGGTCTTGCGGCAGAGCCACTGGATGCCCTGGAACCGGATGCCGGTCTCCAGGGCGGCGATGACCATGCGCAACGCGGACAGCTGGGGAAGGAACGCCGTCCGGGAACCCGCCCCCTCGTTTCGGACGAAGCGCTCGTCCCAGGTGGCCAGCATCGGCACGTCTTGGACGATATAATGCCGACCGTCGAAGTCGAACGCCGCCTCCACGCCGAAATCGCTAGGGGCGAGCTCCTCGCTCGACCACACCTTGAGTCGGATCAGACTGCGCTCGGCTGTCGAAATGCCGCCGGCCAGCGAGCGCTTGCCCAGGCCCAGGAAGAACGCCTCGCAAGCATAGGCGTACCGGAGCAGGAACGGCAGCACCGCCGTGGGGATCGGGACCTTGTTGGTCTTGCGTGCGCCCCGGGCCACCTTCCGGTCCTGCATGGGGACGGCCGGGTTTTCGAAGGAGGCGAGACCTAGGCGGAGCGCATCGCCTCGGCAGAACTCGAAGAAACCGTGGGTGTCCGCGATGAAGCCGTTGAAGACGTCGCGGCTCCTGCCGTGCCGCGTCTCGTCGTAGAAGTCGAGGAGTGGAAGCGGCGCGGCTCCGTCGGGAAGGCCCTCGACCCAGTAACCGAAGCGCTTGAACTCGGTCGGGTTTGCCGGGATGGCCACCTCGATCCCGGGGTGGAGCTCATTCCACCAAGGCAAGTAGCAGCACAGGTAATCTCGATACACCAAGCGGAAGGTGTCCCAAGCCCTGGTGCCCTCGAAGCCTTGCCGCCTGCGGAGCGCGAAGTAACGTTCGAACAGGTCGTTCCAGGTCGTCCAGATCGCCTCGGGATAGACGTGCATTCTCGCCGGATAGGGGTTGTCCCTATTCCGGGGCACACCCTTCGCCCGCAGCATCCGCATGTAGGTGAGGATGTCGTCCGGGCCGTTGACGTTGTCCGCGGCCGCCTCGAAGCGGACCTCGTGGAGGCTCTTCTCTCCCGAGAGGATGGCCTCCTTGAAGTCCTGCTGGCGGTCGTGCTCGATCAGGTCGACCTGCGCCGCCGCTCTCCTGCGAACATGCCTATTCTTGACACCCTGCCTCACCCCCACGCGACGGGCGACGGCATCGGGGATGAACTCGGAAGGCTTCAGGGGAGTGACGCCGCGGCGGGCGCAATCGATCCAGTAGAGGTACCCCTTGATGTCCGCCTCGGAGTAGCGGAAGCCGTTCCCCTCGCCGGCCTTGTGCCACGTCCAGAGGGCGGAGGTGAACGGCGAGTACGGGTTTCTGGCGCGGATGCCGAGCACCTCGCGCTTGGCGAGGTCCTCGCCGACCTGGAGCGAGAAGGCCCCGTACTCGTCGAGGTCGATGGCATCGAAGGTCCGCCACCGCGAGGATAGCGTCAGGCTCAGGCCGAACGCCGCCATGTCGCGTTGGGGGTTGTCGACGTGGCAGGTGGCGACGGGCGGCAGGATCTCCTTGATCTCGCCGTTACGGAACGAGCTCCCCAGCTTGAAGTGGATCGGGAAGATGACTAGGCCCTCGGCCCACATCTTGAGGTAGACGTACTTGAGCCAGCGGTTCACGATGTTGTGGTGCGACTTCGGCGCGTCCTCCATGCGAAGGGCGGCCCTCGCCTTCGCCAGGACGGTCTCGTCCTGACGCTCCTGGGTGTAGCCCTCGAAGAAGGTGAAGGCCGTCCTGAAGTCCCTGTGCCGCATCTCCTCGATGGTCGCGAGGCGTCTGTCCAGAACGCGGGCGAGCGTTGCGGCATTCGTGCCAGTCTCCCCCCGCTCGCGACGGGCCAAGTCGTACTCGGCGGCCTCTTGGACCAGCCGTACGAAGGCATCCCGCATCTCCTCCTCTGTGCAGAAGGCCAGCAGGTACGGAGAGATATTGATCATCGGCCAGGACCCGACGCCGCCGGCACCGGCCCCGCAGGCGGGCCAGATGTCGGGGAACAGGTCGTGGGATGCCTCATTGGGTTCGCCGCCGTTGAAGGCGGACGTACCCCAGGTGCCGCCGTCCGATGGGGGCATGCCGTCCGGGACGCTCGCCAGTTCGGTCAGCATCGACGGATTCCCTTCACGGCGTGTTAAACGCGCAATCGGAGGCGGACACTCAATCCCATGAGAGCCTTGGCAGCCGTCCGTCTCCGGCGCACGTGCGAGCCGCTCAGGCCCGACATCACACCGGCGGGCGTGCGAAGCGTCGGACGCCGTCCTCACCGACGCCCGCCTCGGGGCCGGCCTGTCCGGCGCCCCCCTGGCGGGAACGGGATGACAGAGGGACATGTCGCAGTGCCAGGGTTCTTGCGAGCGGCCCTGCGCTCCGCCTCGGCCTGCACGGCGGAGGCGATGGCGACGAGCGCGCGCGATGCCGCGTCCTGGAAGACCTGATCGCCCAGGGTCACGCGCACGCGCTCCAGCCGCTCGGCCACCCTGATCGTGACCTCATCGATCATGGCCGCCCTCCGTGGTGTCGGGACGCCGGGCCCGCCGGTGGCGGTGATGGGCGGTCACCAAGCGCTTCACGTCGCTTCCGGCGAGGACCTGATCGGCGACCAGCGCCCGAGCGACGACATGCAGGAGATCGAGGTGCTCGGCGAGGAGCGCGTGGGTTTGCCGGTAGAGCCGGCGCATCTCGGCGTCGACCAACTCCCGCAACTCGGCGTCATACGCCAGCGCCGCGGCAGGGTCGCCGCCACGATGGACGAGCGACGTTCCAAGACCGAACTCGACGTGGATGCTCGCGACGATCCCCGTCGCGGCCGCCAGATCGGAGCGGGATCCCGCCGTCACCGTACCCAGGATCAGCTCCTCGGCCGCGCGACCGCCGAGGGCGAGCATCACGGTCGCCTCTAGGTCCACGCGCGTCGGCGACCGCCCCAGGGCACCCGTGACCGTGTGGCCGTAGCTGCCGGCATCACCCATGACCGAGACGCTCTCGACCTCGACGACGCCGAGCAGCGTGGCGACGAGGGCATGCCCCGTCTCGTGCACGGCGGTCCGCCAGGCGTCCTCGAAAGGCCGGTCCGCTGGCGGCGCGACGACGGCGCACAGGTCTGCCAGGGTGACCGGGGTTCCGCGCCTGGCCGCGACCATCCTCGCATCGCGTACCCAGGCCGCAGCCTGCGCACCTGTCGCGCCGGCGGCGAGGCGGGCGACAGGGCGCAGGTCCTCGCCGGCGAGGTCGCCTCGCAGGTGCGTCCGGAAGATCCCGGCGAGCTCCTCAGGGGTCGGGTGCGAGATCGTCAGAACTTGGCCTAGGCGCCCAGGGCGAACGAGAGCCTCGTCGAGCCTGTGGGCATAGTTCGTGGCGGCTACGATCACCAAACGGGACGAGGGAGCCGACAGCGCGTGCTCGATGGTGGTGAGACACCGACCCACCACGGGAGACCACCAATCACGCCCCCTACCCGACAGCTCACGCCTGTCCGGAAGGCCGTCCGCCTCGTCGAGGAAGAGAAGCGACGGCCCACCCTGCCCGATGGCCACGACCCGGGCGAACACCTCATCGATGGCCTTGACGACGCTGTCCAGATATCCGGGAGACGAAGCGAACCAGGACGCCACGGAGGTGGACACCATCGGGATCCGGGCGGTGCGTGCCAGGCTCCGGGCCAGGGTGGTCTTCCCGAGGCCGGGCGCGCTCGCCCATACGCAGGCGCGGTCGAGGGTCCGGAAATCGCCGATCTCGTGGCGGCGCCATGCGTCAATGTCGTCGACCAGCCGCTCGCACCACGACATCGCGGCGCCATATCCCGAGAGCTCCCCGAGGGCCGGGGCGTCGACGACCATGCCGTCGCCGGCGAGCCGGGCCAGGGAGGCGGCCTGGAGGCGTCGCACGCACGAACCTGCCGTCGTTCTCATTCGGATGGCGGCCGTGATGTCGTTGAAGTCGAGGCCCGCAGCGGCGGCCTCCGGCAGCCGGGAGGGGATCGTGCCGGTAGCGCGCCTGATCACCAGGCGAAGGAGCTCGGGCCCGGGCTGGGTCACGTCGATGCGCAGGTCCGCCGTGGCGACGAGCGACGACGGCATCAGCGCCTCGGGCGCATGGGAGACCCCGAGCACCCGGCCGCCGTCGGCCAGGACGCTGGCGACCCGGTCGTTGCCCTTGTCGGGCTTATGGGAAAGGCGGTCACCACCGTCACGGGCCACGATGTGGGAGAAAGTCCACAGGGCCTGGGCCGCTTGGCGTATGGGCTCGACCCAGGCGGGGCCGGGGACGGTCACCAGGACCGCGAGCGGGGTCTTTCCACCGAGCTTGCGCATCTGCGCCGGGGTGACCGCCGCCTGTAACGCATAGCGTGCCAACGTCAGGGTCGCAGGGGCGACCGGAAGGCCGGTCGGATCGGCCGGAATGCCCTCGCCGAACGTCTCCTCGAAGGAAACGGCAGCATCCGTGTCGGTGTCGTTGTCGTCGTGGTCGGCCATGGTGTCCTCGCGTGACGAGGCGCCCATGGCGCACGTTACGCGCCGGGTCTGGCCTCGTGGGTGTCGGGTGAGAGGTGCGGCGTGGGGCGCCGTTCGTAGGAGGTCATGGGAGGTCCAGAAGGCCCGGTTCACGGGCGGGCGGTTTCAGCGGGCCGCCGGGGAACGGCCCCACGATGGCGTTCAGCGCCGCGCGCTTTCGCAAAGAGAGGCCGGTGTCGGAGAAGAGCGTGGGCATCGGAGGGCTCCGGGGCGGCCCTCCGGGGCAGCTACGGAGCTACCTTGAGGGCCCGAGGGGCGAACGCGAGCGTGCGGCGCGGGGCGCCGGTTTCGTATGCCGTTCGGGGCGGAACATCTCGCTCATGCCCGGAACGAATACGGAACAAACAGCCAAGCTGTCAACCGTTTTCCGGTCGTACGATCCGCACCGTGGCGACGGGGCGACACGCGGTACCATGCGGCGGCGTGGGCGTTGGTTGTGCACGCCGTGCATGCTAACCCGGTCCCCACGTTGCGGTCCGTCCTCCGCGCGGCTTCAATGGAGGCCGACCCGCGACACGCACCCAGCCATCAGATGTCGTCCTGGATGTCCCCTCAGCAACGCCTTCAGTGGCGCATAAGCCTGGAGCTGAAGCTGCGCCGCCTTCACGGCGACGCGTTCCAGGGCTTCTTCTCGGACGTCATGGAGCGGCTCCACGGCACCGACTTCGTCCGGGTGCGAGCGGTGGGCAGCCATGGCGACAAGGGATGCGACGGCTACCTGCAGGGCAACGGTCAAGTCTACCAGTGCTACGGCAAGCAGCACGACTCAGCTCTCAGCGTCACCTACGTAGTGTCGAAGATCGGTGATGACTACGCGGCCGCGGCGAGCAAGCTCGGTGCCATCATGAGGGAGTGGCACTTCGTCCATACCGTGCGCTCGATATGGCGCTCGACCTGAGGTCCTGTACCCGACCGCTTCTGCTCACACACCGTCGCGCAGGAGCTCGTCGAGCAGGTGCCGCGCGACGAGCACCTGCCCTTTGTGGAGCATCAGCTTGACTTGATGCTCACGCGCGGCCGCTCGTGAGACGGTCGCCTGTTCCTGGTACCCGAGGTCCTCTAGGCGCAAGGCCATCTCCGATGCGTCGGCGACCGCGGCCTCGTACTCGTCAATCGTCCGCTGCAGGGCTGCCACGCATTCCTCGACGTGGGCACGGATGCGATGGCGTTCCTCCACCCCTCAGCCCTCCTCGATCATCTGGCGGATTCTGGCCGCCAGCGCGTCGATGGCAAAGGGCTTCGTGATCATCTGCATGCCTGGTTCCAGGAGCCCGTTGGCGAGCATCGCGTTCCCGGCGAACCCGGTCATGAACAGGACCTTAAGGTCGGGGCGGCGCTCGCGGGCTTGGTCGGCGAGCTGGCGTCCGTTCATGCCCGGCAGGCCGATGTCCGTGACCACCAGGTCTACGCGCAGATCCGAGTTGAGGAGCCTCAGCCCCGAGGGCCCGTCGACCGCCTCCAGGGCGCGGTAGCCCAGGTCGGTCAGCACCTCCACGACGAGGTCCCGGATCACGGGCTCGTCCTCGACGACGAGCACCGTCTCGCCCACCTCCGCGCGGGGCGCCTCAACCTCCACGCGGGCGGCGCTCTCCTTCTCCGCTCCGCCGCGATGGCGCGGCAGGTAGATCTTCACCGTCGTGCCCTGGCCCGGCTCCGAGTAGACGCGGACGTGCCCCTCCGATTGCTTCGCGAAGCCGTAGACCATGGACAGCCCGAGGCCCGTGCCTTGGCCGATGGGCTTGGTCGTGAAGAACGGGTCGAACACGCGGGCCACGACCTCGGGCGGCATGCCCGTCCCGGTATCCGTCACGGCGATGCAGACGTACTGCCCCGGCGTCACGTCGCGGGCCGCCGCGGCGTAGGCATCGTCGAGGTGGGCGTTGCACGTCTCCACGATGAGGCTGCCACCCTCGGGCATCGCGTCCCGGGCGTTGATGCACAGGTTCAGGAGGGCGCTCTCCAGCTGGACGGGGTCGCACAGCGTCCGCCAGAGCCCGCCGGCGAGGACCAGTTCGAGGTTCGTCGCAGGCCCGATGGTGCGCCGGAGCAGGTCCTCCATGCCGGCGACCAGCGCGTTGGGCTCGACGGGCTTGGGGTCGAGCGGCTGCCGGCGGGAGAAGGCGAGCAGGCGATGCGTCAGCGACGCTGCCCGCTGGGCCGAGGACATCGCCGCTGTGACGTAGCGGTCGACCTCGCCCGTCCGGCCCTGCCGGACGCGGGTCTGCATGAGGTCGAGCGCGCCGATGATGCCGGCAAGCAGGTTGTTGAAGTCGTGCGCGATGCCGCCCGTGAGCTGGCCCACCGCCTCCATCTTCTGCGACTGCCGCAAGGCGGCTTGGGTCTGCTCCAGCTCGGCCTCGCGCTGCTTGTCCATCGTGACGTCGCGGCCCGACGCGTAGATGAGATCGCCCTCGGGGGCGGCGACCCAGGAGATCCAGCGGTAGGAGCCGTCCTTGTGCCTGTAGCGGTTCTCGTAGGCCGACAGGTCAGCCCGGCTCGCCGTCGCGAGCGCGCCCTGGCTCGACGGGTGGTCGTCGGGGTGGATGAAGTCGAGGTAGCTGCGCCCGACGAGCTCATCGGTCCTCCAGCCCAGTATCGCCGTCCACGCTGGATTCACCGCCCGGAACACGCCGTCTGTGTCGACGACGAGCAGCAGGTCGCGGGCGTTGTTCCAGGTGCGGTCGCGCTCGGCCGTCCGCTGCGCGACCTCCGCTTCAAGATTGGCGTTCAGGGCCTGCAGGGCAGTCTCGGCGCTCACCCGCGCGGTTTCGTCCCGCAGGGTCAGGACCGCCCCGATGAAATCGCCCTCGGGCATGCGGATGGGGCGGGCCGCGCCCACCGCGACCACCTCGCGTCCGTCCGGCCTCCGGATGCGCCAACGGGCGTTCTCGACGGTCTCTCGCCGCAAAGCCGCGCGCGCGAGCGGCAGCTCCTCGGGCGGGTATGGCTGCCCGTCCTCCGTGAAGAGGTGGTAGGTCTCGGCATAGGCCTCCGGCTCGACGTCGAGGCGGGCGACCCCGTGGATTCGCGCGGCCGCCTCGTTGACGAAGGTGATCCGCCCGTCTCGGTCGGTGACGATCACGCCTTCGGCGAGCTGGGAGAGGATGGCGGCCGTCTCGGCGGCACGCCGTTCCGCCTCGGCGTGAGCCTCCGCGAGGCGCCCCTGAGCCTCCCGGCGCTCCTCCTCGGCCTGGGCCCGCTCGATGGCGGACGCCGCGAGCTGGGCGAGCTGCACAAGGATGGCCTCGTCGGCCTCGTCGAACTCGCCCTCGATCTTGTCCGAAAGCTGGATGAGACCGAGGTTCCCGCCGTCGCCCCCGACGAGCGCCGTCGCGAGCCAGCCCCGCATGGGCGGGTGCTCGCGGGCGTGCTCCCCGAACCCGCGCCAGCGGGGATGCGCCTCCAGCTCCGTCTGCGTCATCCGGACCGTGCGGTTGCCCTCGCAGAGCCAGGCGTAGATGCCGCCCCCGTCCGGCATGGTCGCGTAGTCTCTCCAGCGCGCATATTTGTCCGAGAGCGCGACCGCGTTGATGGCCTGCGACCAATCCGGGCCGCGCGTCATGCTGCACACGGACTGGTGCGCCCCGATGATGTTTCGGGCGGCGTCCGTGATGGCCTGGAGCGTGGCGCCGAGATCGCTGGCGCCGATGATGCTCCGGGCCGCCTCGGCGAGGGCCTTCATCTGCTCAAGGCGCCGTAACTGATTACGGGAGGCGTTGAGTTCCTCGGTCCTGTCGCGCAGGATCTTCAGGTAGCCCGCCGGCTCGCCGGTGGGGCCCTTGAGCGGCATCATCAGGCCGGAGGCCCAGAAGCGGGAGCCGTCCTTGCGCACGTGCCAGCGCTCGTCCTCGGCCCGGCCCTGCGTGCGGGCGCCCTCCATCTCCATCTCCGGGGCGCCGGCGGCGCGGTCCTCCGGCGTAAAGATCATGCGCGCGTCCTCGCCCAGGGCCTCGGCCTCCTCCCAGCCCATGAGCAGGCGGGCGCCCTCGTTCCAGGCGGTCACACGTCCGTCGAGGTCCGTGGTCAGGATGGCGTAGCCGGTGGCGCTCTCCAGGATGAGGCCCTCACGGGTCTCGCTCTCGGCGAGCGCCGCCTTGGCGCTGGTGAGCTCGCTCTTAACCTGGAGGAGCTCGGCGTCCTGGGCCTCCTTTGCCGGGGAAGCGCCGGCGCGCAGGCGGGCGTTCTCGGCCCTGAGCTCGGCGATCTCTCGGCGCAGGCTCTCCATCCCGTCGTTCGCGCCTTCCGCCAGGGCCGCCATAGGATCTATGTTTCCGTTTCTGCCTCGTGTCGGTTCACGGCTTGTTCGATGATGGCGCCCAGGGCGTCAAGGCCCTCCGGCTGGTCCGTGCCGTCGCGCACGACCCTCAGCTCGCCTTCGGGGTTGGCCGTCCTGACGGCGATCCGGACGAGGGTCGGGACGCCCGGGAACGCGCCGATCACCGCCGAGCGAACGTCGTCGATGACTGCCCCGGCGCGAGGGTCGCTCGCGACGCGCTCGGGCTTGATGCCTAGGCGCTCCAGGCTGGGGCGAGCGTTCCAGAAAACCTCGACGACGTCGACCATGATGCCTCCCCGGGAGCGGGCCCAACGCACTGCCAGGGTTCAAGGTTTCGAAGGCTCATCCCCGTACCCGAGCGGTCGAGCGAGACCCGCCGCCGAGCGACGCGGTTCCTGCCCGTCCGAACTCGGGCTTGACCTGCTGCCGGTCCATCGGGATGTCGCCTCTATCAGGGACGGCTGGGGAACCCATCTGCCCAGGGCGACGACGTGTTCCCGACGCCCCGGTTCGCTCCTGGGTGTGACGCGATCTGAGGCAAGGCATCGGGGGCGGAGAGGCGAGGCCCGCGATGGTGGCCGCCTGCTAGCGCCGGGCCCTGTCGGGTAGGCGCACGACCCTGTCGCCCGGATCCGCCGGCGCGGTCTCCACCGCGGCGAGAAGGTCCTCCGGCTCGTAGGGCTTCTGCAGCAGGGTGAAGCCTTCGGCTCGCGCCTCTCCGGCGGCGTCACTGTATCCGGTGACGAGCACCAACGGGAGGCCGGGCCAGCGAGCCCGCACGGTTCGGGCGAGGTCGAGCCCGCCGGCGCCCCCAGGCATCACAAGATCGGAGCAGACCAGATCGAAGGCGGTGCTTTCCAGCGACGCGAGCGCCGCGTCGACGTTGGCGGCAGGCGTGACCGCGTGACCTCGCTCGGCCAGGATCGACCGTCCGACCTCAGCCACGTCCGGGTTGTCCTCGACGAACAGGATCCGGAGCGGCCGCGGCGGGCGTGCGCCGAGCGCCTCCGGGCGAGACATGTCCGCTTGCCTCGGGGCATCCCGCTCGGCCCGGGGGAGATAGAGCGTCACCGTGGTGCCACGCCCCGGCTCGCTGCGGACGTCGACCGAACCGCCCGACTGCTGCGCGAAGCCGTAGACCTGGGCGAGCCCTAGTCCCGAACCCTGGCCCACCTCCTTCGTCGTGAAGAACGGCTCGAACACCCGCGCCAGCGTCTCGCGCGGGATGCCCACGCCCGTATCGCTCACCGACAGGGCAACGGCCTCGGTCGAGCGGTCGCCGCCGAGCGCGAGGTTCTCGGCCGCGAGCGTGAAGGTGCCCCCCTTGGGCATGGCGTCCCGGGCATTGGCCGCGAGGTTGATGAGGGCGATCTGGAGCTGCGACGGGTCGGCCCGCACGGGCCATAAGTCCTCCGCGAAATCGAGCTTCAGTTCGATGTTCCCGCGCAGCGACTGCAGCAGCATATCCTGAGTGCCGGCGATGAGGCGAGGCAACTCCACCACCTCAGGTTGGAGCGCCTGGCGCCGGCCGAAGGCGAGGAGCTGGCCCGTGAGCTTGCGGCCTTGCTCAACGGCGCGGATCGCGTTCTCGATCAGCCGGGGCTTGCGCTCCTCCGCGGCGCGGCGGAGCAGGTCTAGGTTGCCCATCACCACCGTGAGCAGGTTGTTGAAGTCGTGGGCGACCCCGCTGACCAGGGCGGCCAGCGCCTCCATCTTCTGCGAGCGGCGCAGCTGGTCCTCCAGCTTGCGCGCTTGGGTGACGTCCATGGAAGTCCCGAGGAGCTTCGTCACGCGCCCGTTCGCGTCGATGATCGGGCGGACGATGGCGCGACGCACGTAGTGGCCGCTCGGTCCCTCGCCCTCGACTTCGTACTCGACAGGCTTTCGCGTCGCGATGCAGTCCCGGTAGCGCGCCTCGACGGTCTGTCCGAGATCTCCGGGGAAGGCCTCGGCTGGGCTGCGACCGAGCACCTCCTCACGCCGGAAACCGGTGATCGCGACGAGGGCCGGGTTCATCTCCTCGAAGGCCAGAGCCCCATTCGGGTCGACGCGGGTCAGCAGCAGGCCAAGCGGCGACTCGTGGAACAGCGCGTGGTAGCGGGCCTCGCTCTCCTGGAGCCGCCGCATGGCCTGTTCCTGCAATCGCGTCTGGCGCTTGGCGAGGTAGGTGATGCCGAGGAGCGCGGCAGCGGCGAGCGCGGCGAGCAGGCTGTACAGCGCGAGGTCGCGGCGCCAGGCCGCCAGGACCGCGTCCATGGAGCGGCCGTAGGAGACGTAGATCGGGAGCCCGGGCACCTTCCTGTTGCCGTACAGCCGCTCGATGCCGTCGATCTGCGCCACGGAGCGGTAGGAGGCCTCCCTGCCGGCGCGTATCGCCCGCATGAGGCCGCTCTCCGGGGTCAGGCGGGTCGCCTGCGCAAGGAGCTGGGGCCCTCGTGCCAGGACCGTGCCGTCCTCCCGGATGATCGAGAAGGAGTCGCCGGGGCTCAGCGCCAGCGCCCTGAATGCGTCGGCAAAATAGGCTGGGTCGAGCGAGGTGACGATCAAACCGTCGAAGCGACCGTCCGGCGCGGACCGGCGGCGGGCGACGTTGAAGAACAGGCGGTCGGGGGTGGAGCGGCCGGCGCGGGGCTCGCCGATATACATGCCGGCGTCGCCTGCGCTCAGCGCCTTGAAGTAGTCCCGATCCGGCACGCGTGAGGTGGGCGGCGCGGGGAAGAAGCGGCTTGAGGCGCGGCCCTGGGCGGCGGGGTCGATGAGCCAGATCACGTCGATCAGGGGCAGGTTGTCGTCGATGCGCTTGAGCCAGAGGTGCAGGTCCTCGGAGGCGGCGATCTCGTCCCAGGACATGCCCTGGACCCGCTCGTCGACGCGGCTGATGACGAGATCCTGCACCTCGAAGACGCGCAGCGCCTGCTCGGTCAGCACCTCTGTCGCTCGGCGTACCGTACCCTCGGCCTCGCGCATGTGCTGGCCATAGCTGAGCCAGGCCCCGAACGCGAGGAAGAGCATGGGCACAAGCACGGAAGCGGCCGCGAGCGCCCGCAGCGCTCCCGCCGAGGGGCTACTCTTCATCGCTGCAAGGCGGCTCGCGAGGTTCAAGGCTCCCCCTGTGTTGGCGTGGCCGGGCGGCCCGACGAGGCCGCAGTCCCATAACGCACGAACGGCCAAGTTTGCGCCGCGGCATTCCGTCGAGTTTGTGACGGAAGCGTCAAACCGGCAACCTTGCGGCGTTGCGCCGTACCGCGATGCGTCGAGGAACGGCAATGCCCAAGCCGCAATCGATAAACCGCAGGGCTGGCTTGGCGGCATTTGGCGCGTTGGTGGCGGCGAACTTGGTCTCGGCGACCGTGCAGCCAGTTTCGAAGCGGCCCCGAGCCAAGTCGAGGGGCAGCCGGGATCCGATCCGGTCGAGCTGCCCGAGCTCCTGTTCGAGCCCGTGATCGACTACGAGCTCGTCCTAGTCGTCCATGAGGAGCACCGCTTGGCCGGGCGGGTATGGACCACGCCTCAGGATCTGATCGACGAGGTGCTCATCACCGTCTCGGTCTCGGTGGAGCGGCTGGATGCCTACACGCGGTTCCTGGTGCCCGGCCGATGCCGCCCGCGGGAGCACTGGACGGCTGAGACGACCGATCTCATGCTGCAGCTCGTCGCGGCCGGGCGCGGGGTGTCGGTGTTGCCGGACTGGCTCGTGCGCGAGGATGGTGCCGGCTTGCCGATCCGAACGCTGAGCTTGGGAGAGGGTGGCATCGACAAAAGCATCAATCTCGGCCTCCGACGTGGGGAGGAAGGGATTGCACACATAGCGGGCTTCCTCACCCTCGCGGGACGTGCGGGGGTCACCACCTAGTCCCGCCCGGTCCCCTGGGTGGCGGCCACGATCAGCAGCGCCCAAGGGCCTGGGCATCGCCCACGCCCCTATACGGCCCTAAAGCTTACGTTGGGCCTCCCCGTGTGGCCGGCGAGGGAGGGTGCTCGCCAAAAATGGCTCATGAGGGTTGGGCAGCGATCACCCGGACTGATGATGCATCAGGCCGGGCGGATCCGGACGTCTCGATCTTGGTGGCAAGCTCGCGAAGCCGTGCCGCGATGGCGGCGGGCATGCCCTCCAGGTTCACGCCAGCTGCACCAGCCTCGGAGAAGATCACGTCGTTCGCGGCCGCGACCTTCGCCTCCAGCAAATGCCTGTCGTGGCGGGCGTAGATCGCCGTGCTCTCGATCCGGGCGTGGCCCATGAGCATCTGCACCTCCGTCAGGCGCAGCCCAGGGCCGCCTGGTACCGGGATGTAGTTCAGCATGTAGATGCCGTAGCTGTGGCGCAGCGAATGCGGTGTCCAGACATGCGTCGGCGCCTCCTGCGGCCCGGGAACCCCGGCGCGCTTCACCGCCGCCTTGAACTGCTTGCCCAGCGCCGTGTCGCTGGCCGAGACGAGCGCCTCACCCCGGCCGCTTCCGTCCAGCTTCTGGAACAGGAAGTCGTTGGCGTCGTCGGAGCTTCCGACGAACTCGGTCCGGAGGTAATCCCCGAGGGCGTCCCAGAACGCGGAAGCCAGTGGCTCGTACAGGAACACTCGGCTCATGGTGCGGCCCTTGAACCGGAGCCGCATCTCCTCCGGCATTTCCCTTCCGAAGCGCTGCAAGTTCGGGTCGATGACCCAGACTTCACCCTTGCCCGGGTCGATGTCGCTCATTCGCAGGTTCAACGCCTCATGGAGCCGCAAGCCGCCGGCGGCTAGGAGGGCCCATAGTGCAGCGTCGCGACGTGTGCGGGCTGCAGATAGGAGGTCGCCGATCCGGTCGAGCGGGAACTCCTTGTTCTGCAGGTCGACCTGGATGCCGCCGCGGACCGGGCTGCGCAGTTGACGCGGCCGCTCCAGCCGATCCCGTAAGCGGACGACGGCGCCCATCACAGCCTGCTGCTTGAAGCGCTCCCGCTCGAAGCGCGACCAAAGCTCGACGCCGTCCACCGCCGCGAACGTAACGCCCAGGTCAAGCCAGTCGACGTGAATGCCTCGGTCGCGGAGGGCCGCCTCCCCCCTCAGTGCCTCGTCCTTGGCGAGGCGCAGGAAGCGGTTCACGCCGGCGAGCGTCGGGACGAAGCTGCTTCGGGCCAGGCCAATCCCGAAGTCGATCTCGTGGGCGTAGTCCGCCAGGCTCGGGAGGTCGGGCCAGGCCGTGCCGGCGCCGTCGCGAAGGAACACGGGGTAGGCGTTGACGGCCTCCGAGATGACCCAAGGGGTGGCCGGACGCCCGAAGGCGCCGCACTCGATCATGAAGTCGACGAAACGGGCCGCCGCCTCCACGTACCGCTTGATCGTCCCGGCCGCATGCCCCTGGGCGTCCAGGTGCCGGCGGAAGCGGGCCAGCGCCTCGACTTCCACGCCGCCGTCGTCGATGAACACCTCCTCGGGGCCCGCGGGCGTGCGGTGGAGAGTTGCTCGGGTCAGGTGCTTCAGCGCCACGGGAGGGCCTTTGAATGTGCAGCATCGCGCACAGGGTGCGCCTTCAACCCATCCTTGCCGAGATAGCTTGATAAACCTTATTTTTTGATCGATAGGATTGTATGGTTTAGGCCTGATTGAATGTGCACTCTCCGGTGGTTTAGAGAAGCGGCCGGCGATGTGACCGACGACGTCTACCGCCAGGCGGTGACCGCCGCCGGCATGGGCTGCATGGCGGCCTTGGAGGCCGAGCGCTATCTGGCAGCGCAGGTCGAGACCCGGGAAGCGGCGGAATAGAGCCCTTCTCCCCACGAGCGGGGCGCGCGTGGCATGCCGCGCCCTGCACATTCGCCCCCGCAGCCCAAAAACCGGGGGAAGGCTTGCCGCCAGGCCGTTAACCGCCGTGACAGGCGCCTGCGCTGAGTGTATGGCAGCTTTGCAGGTATCGCGGCATCATGCGGCTCGCGCAGGAATTGGCCGCGGTCAGCCGGCGCCTCGGGGGCTATCACCGTGGACTGGGATAAGATCAGGATCTTCTACACGGTCGCCGAGGCGGGCAGCTTCACCCGCGCCGGCGAGGATCTGGGCCTGAGCCAATCCGCCGTGAGCCGCCAGATCAGCGCGCTCGAGCGCGAATTGAAGGCGCCCCTGTTCCACCGCCATGCCCGCGGCCTCATCCTGACCGAGCAGGGCGACCTGGTCTTCCGGGCCGCCCGCGACATGCGCATGCGGCTCGAGACCACCCGGGCACGGCTCGTGGAGACCAGCGAGCGGCCGACGGGCGACCTGAAGGTCACCACGACGGTGGGCCTCGGTTCGATCTGGCTTGCCCAGCGCGTTTCGGAGTTCCTCGACCTTTATCCCGATGTGCGCATCGAGCTCATCCTCACCAACGAGGAGCTGGATCTGGCCATGCGCGAGGCGGACGTCGCCATCCGCCTGCGCCGCCCGGCGCAGCCCGATCTCATCCAGCGCCGGCTCTTCACGGTGCATTTCCACGTCTATGCCTCGAAGGACTACATCAAGCGCTTCGGCGAGCCAAAAAGCCTCGAG
Source organism: Microvirga sp. (assembly GCA_036562855.1). Taxonomy (GTDB): domain Bacteria; phylum Pseudomonadota; class Alphaproteobacteria; order Rhizobiales; family Beijerinckiaceae; genus Microvirga. The sequence continues at coordinate 20,453 of DATCJK010000031.1, read as the reverse complement.
GAGCTCGACGAACACCGCACCGTGTCGTTCGGCGGCGATGCGCCCTCCTACCTGATGGCCGTGCACTGGCTTGCAACGGCCGGCCGCGAGGGCCGCGAGCCGCGCCCCTACCATTTCGTGGTCAACAACATCACGGCCCTGAAGCTTGCGGTCGAGACGGGGGCTGGGATCGGCGTGCTGCCGGACTACGCGGTGCACGGGGATTCCACTCTCACGCAGATCCTGCGCGATGTGGAAATGCCCTCGCTCGACAGCTACCTCGTCTATGCGGAAGAGATGCGCTCCGTCGCCCGCGTCCAGGCATTCCGCGATTTCCTCGTGGCAAAGGCGCAGCGCTGGACCTTCTAAGGCAGCGTTCGCTCAACGGCCGAGACGACCGCCCTCCGCACCGGGCGGAGCATGGTCGAGCCTGACAGCAGGCCCGTTACGCTGGTTAACTCGCACTGGATCATGCCCAAGCCATGCGCAGCGCGCAGCCCTTTCATGTAGCATGTTGCATTGCAAAACGGCAGCGCCGGATCGATATCGGACATGGCTGAAGTGATTGCGGTTCTGCTTTCTTCCTCCCGGCAGCACCGTTTCGGCCGTTCCCCTCTGGAAGGTTTTCGACGATCCGTCGAACCTCACTTCTCAGCCGGGCCCTCGGGCCCGGCTTTTTTCTTGTCCTCTCCGGAAGAGGCAACCGGGTCGACGGCTCAGATGACGAAGAAATCGGAGGCGTCGAGGGCAAGGCCCGCCTTGACGGTCGCGACCTGCACGGCGGCCTTTGAGCCAATACCGTCCGCATCGAACCAGATCGTGCCGCTCTTGCGGTCGTAGAGGATGCGGTCGTTGCCGTCCTTGGCTTCCAACTCCGCGACGAAAGCCTTCTTCGAGAGGTTGCCGGCTTTCAGCCCCTTGAAGATCTTGTTCTCGAGGTGGATGCGGTCATCGGCCCGGGAGAAATCGCCGATCGCATCGACCGCGCCAGCCTGAGGCTTGGTCGAGAACACGAAGACGTCGTTCCCGGCGCCACCCTTGAGCACGTCCCGTCCTGCGCCGCCATTGAGGATGTCGTCGCCATCCCCGCCCGAGATCCGGTCCGCGCCCCCTGATCCAAAGAGCACATCGCCGCCGCTCGCCCCAACGATCGTGTTGGCCGCGTTGTTGCCGGCCAGAACCACGTTTTGCGCACCTTCGAGGACCCGCAATGTCTCCACGAAGCTCTGGTTGTCGAGCTTGAAGGAGACCGAAGTCAGGAGGGTATCGTTGCCCTCGTCCTGGTCCTCGTAGATCTCGTCGGCGCCGTCGATCACGTAAGTGTCGTTGCCCTGGCCGCCGACCATGACGTCGGCACCGCCGTGTCCATCGAGCCAGTCATGGCCGCCGAAGCTCTCAAGATAATCGTCCTCCGCGCCGCCGGCCATCTGGTCCGCGCCGTCCAGGATCGCGGCCGTGAGGGCACTCGGATCGCCGTTCATGACGAGCGTCCAGAACGCGATGAAGTCGAGGCTGAAACCGCTCATGACGTAAGCCAGCGCACCGTCGCTGGAGATCTCGATGGAGGTCACCGTGCCGGACGAGGCCGGCTCCGTGCCGTCGGGTTGCCAACTCGGAAAATCGCCGTCCTCGTCCGAGCCATCGTCACCGGAACCGGAATCGTCGTCCTCGCTATTGTCGTCGTCGAGAGCCGCAATGCGCTGACCCGCACCCTGGGCCATCGTGCCCGCGAGAACGAAGCTTCCGCCGAGGACCGCGCTGTTGTCAGCGTCTAACTGAAAGACAAGGCGCGAGGGACCTTTCTCGACGAGGGATCCGAACAGATTGTCGTAGGTCAGCTCGTCCATTCTGAGAGCGGTGTTCGCGCTCGATGACACAATCGCCATAGCAACCCTCCTGGTTGTGACGTTGTTGTACTCACAGCCGAGGAGAGCGGTCCACCAAGTGTTACTCTGATGTTTTATGAAGCGTGTATTTATAGTTCTGTTAACTGGCAGCTTCCTGAGCGAAACAGAGTTTCTTCACTGTTCCAGTCCTGCCTACATCTAAGTCCTGACGGAGCAGCCCACAAAAAAGGCCAGGCCCTACGAGGGCCTGGCCTTGCCAGATAAACCGCAGGACGCGTCAGATCACGATGAAGTCGGTCACCGTCAGGGCTGAACCTGCGTTGATCTTGGCAAAAGCGACGGCAGCGGAGCCCCCGTTGCCATCGGCATCGTACGACAGGACACCGGTGGTGCTGTTGTAGACGATGCGATCGTCCGCATCGGTCGCGACGGGACCGTTGGCGATTTTCGCTGCCGTCACCGTGCCGTTCAAGCCTGCGAATACGCCGCCAACGAGCGCGATCACGTCCGCTCCCGAACTGAAGTCCGTAATGGAATCGGCTGCGCCCAGCGAAGTTGCGTCGAAGACGAAAACGTCTCGGCCCTCTCCGCCCGTGAGCGTGTCCGCGCCGGCCGCACCGTTCAAGGTGTTGTTGGCGCCATTGCCGGTGATCCGGTTGGCCAGCGCATTGCCGGTTCCGGCTACGGCGGAGCCCGTCAGCTCCAGGTTCTCGACTTCCGCGTCGAGGACCCGGTCGGTGGAGGTGCGCACCGTATCGATGCCCTGGCCTGCAAACTCGGTAACGCTATCGGAGGAGTCGACCTCGTAGGTGTCGTTGCCGTCGCCGCCATGCATCGTGTCGGCCCCGCCTTCGCCCACGAGAAGGTCGTCGCCCGCCTCGCCGTAGAGAAGGTCGTTGCCCTCGCCGCCATAGATCGCGTCGTTGCCGCCGCGGCCGAAAATCCGGTCGTTGCCTCCGAGCCCGCTGATCGTATTGGCCCCGTCATTGGCGCTGATGACGTTGTCGAGGGCGTTGCCCGTGAGATTGAGGTTCGCGGCGCCGGCCAGCGGTGACACCTGGAGATTCTCCACGTGGCTCGTGAGCGCATAGGAGGCCGTGGTCAGCACCAGATCCGTGCCGGAGCCCCTGGCGCCGTTCTCGATGACAAGATCGCCCGCATCATCGACCATATAGGTGTCGTTGCCCTTGCCGCCCGTCAGCCGGTCCGCGCCCGCGCCGCCGTCGAGGCTGTCGTTGCCGTCACCGCCGTTCAGCCGGTCCGCTCCCAGACCGCCAGACAGCTTGTCGTTGCCGCGATGGCCATCGAGCCAGTCGTTGAACTTGGTACCCGTCAGCGTATCGTTCCGGCCGAAGAGAACGCTCGCGAATTTCTTCGGCGCGTCGCGCAGGAGGACGACAAGATATTCGACGGGCATGCTGAAGCCGGAGATGGAGATCAGCGTCTTCTTGCCGAGGCTCGAGGTGAGGCCCGTCACGGTGCCACCGGAGAGGTCGCCCACGCCGTCGTAGTTGAAGCGGCCCTTGACCGTGACAACCTGGCCCGCCCTGCCCTCCGGCACGAAGATCTTGATGGCTGATCCCGATTTGCCGAGCTCGACACCCTTGTTGATGATGTCTTGCCAGCGGATCTTGTTCATCAATACCGGGGCCAAAGTCCCGCCTTTGAGCTTCGCCATCGAAATCCCCCTTGTAACGAAGCAACGTTCGTAACGTCACGGTCGAACCAAGTCCAGGCGGAGCGCGCCTGCATGGCTGCGACGAAATGAACAGAGTTTCAGAACGTGAACGGCGCAGCTGGCTGCCTGCGCCGCCCCATCGTCGGGGATCCGTCAGAGGTAGAGCTTTTCCTTCTCCAGCCCCTTGTAGAGGTCGGCCACGAAGGCGCCGTAGCCGTTGTAGATCTGGGTCGGGCGCATCTCGTTGGTGCCGAGCATGCGCTCGGATGCCTGGCTCCAGCGCGGATGGGGCACGCCGGGGTTCACATTGGCCCAGAACCCGTATTCGGTCGGCTGCAGGGCCTCCCAGAAGCTCTTGGGCCGCTCCTCCATGACGGTGAAACGCACGAGGGACTTTGCGGATTTGAAGCCGTATTTCCACGGCACCGCGAGGCGCAAGGGTGCCCCGAACTGGTTGGCGAGGGGCTTGCCGTAGACGCCGGTGGCCAGGAACGCGAGGTCGTTCTGCGCCTCCTGGATCGTGAGCCCTTCCGAATAAGGCCAGGGATACCAGGTCTGGCGCTGGCCGGGCGCTACATTCTTGTCCTGAAAGCTCGTGACCTTCACGTACCGGGCGGAGCCGAGCGGGCGCGCAAGATCGAGCAGGGCGCGCAAGGGGAAGCCCGTCCACGGCACGGCCATGGCCCAGGCCTCGACGCAGCGGTGCCGGTAGAGGCGCTCCTCGAGGGGCATGCGCCGGATGAGGTCGTCGAAGGCGAGCTCGACAGGCTTTTCGACAAGGCCGTCCACGGCCACCGTCCAAGGCCGCAGCTTCAGGGCGCGGGCGGCGACGGCAACACTCTTCGAGGAGCCGAATTCATAGAAGTTGTTGTAATCCGCCGCCGCGGATTCCGGGGTGACGGGCCGGTCGAGGGCGAAGGCCTCGTTGCGCTTGGCCGGATACAGATTGAAGGTGGGGTCCGCCCATTGCGCGTTGGCCCCGGGAGCAAGGGCCGCTGTGCCGGCGAGGGCCAGCGAGCCCGCCACGAAATCCCGCCGGTTGAAGAACACCGCCTCCGGCGTCGCCTCGCTCTCGCGCAGTTCCCAGCCCTTTGGCCGCTTCACCAGCATGGTTCCACTCCTTGTTCAGGGCAGAATTGGCAAAGACGCTCCCGGCGGGCAAGTCACCGTTTGGCGAGGGAGGGCGCGGCGCTCTGTCCCGGGACGATTGCACGCCCCGGGATCGTCGTTCACGCGGCCTCGTCGAGCGGCCGCTCCGGTCAGCCCTTTGCCATCACCTCGTCGCGAAGCGCCCGACGAAGCACCTTGCCCACATTGGTCTTGGGCAGCGCCTCGCGGAACTCGATGCGGCGGGGGACCTTGTAGGCCGTGAGATTGTCCCGGCAGTACTGGCGCAGATCGTCGGCGCTGAGGCTCTCGTCCTTCTTCACCACATAGGCCGCGACCAGCTCGCCCGTCTGGCCGTCGGGCAGGCCGATCACCGCGCATTCCATCACGCCTGGATGGGAGGCGATCACCTCCTCGACCTCGTTCGGATAGACGTTGAAGCCGGAGACGAGGACCATGTCCTTGAGGCGGTCGACGATCTTCACCTCGCCGTTCGGCTGCATCACCGCCACGTCGCCGGTGCGGAAATAGCCGTCCGGCCACATGACCTTCGCGGTCTCGTCGGGCCGTTTCCAATAGCCCGCCATCACCTGGGGACCCTTCACGCACAGCTCACCCCGCTCGCCGAAGGGCACCGGCGCGCCGTCGTCCGAGCGGATCGACACGTCCGTGGAAGGCACCGGAAAGCCGATGGTGCCGGAGAACTCCTCGATGTCGAGCCGGTTGGCGCAGACGATCGGCGAGGTCTCGGAGAGGCCATAGCCCTCGACGACGGGGCAGCCGGTGAGATCCTTCCAGCGTTTCGCCACGGCGGCCTGCGTTGCCATGCCGCCCGCGATGGAGAGCTTCACCTGAGAGAAGTCGACCTCCTTGATCCCCGGCGCATTGGCGAGCGCGTTGTAGAGGGTGTTGAGGCCGGACATGAGCGTGAACGGTCGCTTCTGAAGCGTCTTCACGAAGCCTGGGATGTCGCGCGGATTGGCGATGAGCAGGATGCTCGCGCCGAGCCGCGTCATCAGGAGTGCGCAGCAGGTGAGCGCGAAGATGTGGTAGAGCGGGAGCGCCGCCACCATCACATGGTCGTTGCGCTCGCCGAAGAAGGGCCGCATCCAGGCTTCGGCCTGAGCCACGTTCGCGGCGACGTTGCGGTGGAGCAGCACGGCGCCCTTGGCGATGCCCGTTGTGCCGCCCGTGTATTGCAGGAACGCCACATCGTCGAGGGTGATGGTGACCGGCTTCGGCGGCGATTTCGCGCCCTCCGCCAGCACGGTCTTGAAGGGCACGGTATTCGCCAGCGAGAAGGGCTTCACCGCCTTCTTCACGTGCCGCGAGACGAGGTTCACGATCGTGCCCTTGAGGCCCAGAAGATCGCCCGGCGTCACGAGCACGACCGTGTCGAGGCCGAGCGTGGGTCCAGCCTCCTGCACGGTGTGAGCGAAGTTCTCCAGGACGAAGAGGGTCTTGGCGCCCGAGTCCTGGAGCTGGATCGTCAGCTCTCGCGCGGTGTAGAGCGGATTGACGTTCACGACCGTGCAGCCGGCGGTCAGGATGCCGAAGAGCACCGCCGGATAGGCCATCACGTTCGGCATCATGATGGCGACGCGGTCGCCCTTCTGGAGCCCCTTGGATTGCAGCCAGGAGGCGATCGCCGCGGCGGCGCTCCCGAGCTCCGCATAGGTCATGCGCTTGCCGAAGCTCTCGGCGGCAGGGCGCTCGGCGTAGTCCTGGACGGCGGTGCGGAAGATGTCCGCCAGCGTGCCGAGGCGGCCCTCGTCGATCGTGGGCGGGACCTGGGTCGGGTAGCTCTTGAGCCAGGGCCTGTCGCCGCTGGCCTCGGCCGCGCGGGCGGCCGCCGTCGATGAAGCGTTCATGTTCCTCCCTCCGCTTGGTGCGAAGTCTCTCGTCGCGGGGTTGATCCCCGTGGATGGAACCAATTTGGCGTTGTCCGAGAGTTTTGTCGATGGGCAGGGGCCGGAGGGAGGCGGCTCGGCCCCGTTCGGAGCGCCGGGGAAGCCCGTTTCCGGCCCATAGGGACCGGAAACGGGCGATTTCGCTCCGAGCGGGAGCTCTTGCGCTAGTGAGCGCTCTTGGGCTGCTGGCCCTGGAGGACGAGGTCCGCCGGGCGCCCATTGAGTTCGGCCATGTGGTCGAACCTCGTCGAGAAGGTACCGACGCCGGCCGTGGCGGAACGCAGCTCGACGATAAGGTCGCCGATCTCCGATTCCGGGATCATGGCGCTGAGCACGTCCCAGCCGGACCAGCCGGGCCGGGCGTCGTAGCCCAGGATCTGCCCCCGACGCCCGGTGACGAGGCCGGTGGCCCTGGAGAGCGCCTCGGAGGGGATGGTGATCTCCACGGAGAGCACCGGCTCCAGCAGCACCGGCTTTGCCTTCGGCAGGGCCTCGGCGAGTGCAAGCCGCGCCGCCGCCTGGAAGGCCGCGTCGGAGGAATCCACCGTATGGTAGGATCCGTCCGTGAGCGCCACCGCCACGTCGACCACCGGGAAGCCTAAGGGGCCGCGGCGGATGGCGTCGCGCACGCCGGTCTCGACCGAGGGGATGTATTGCCGGGGCACCACCCCGCCCGAGATCGCGTCGCGGAACGCGAAGCCCTCGCCGCGCGGCAGGGGCTTCACCTCGATCAGCACATCGCCGAACTGGCCGTGGCCGCCGGTCTGCTTCTTGTGCCGCCCGCGGGCCTGGGCCGGCATCTTGATGGTCTCGCAATAGCCCACCCGCGGCTTGCTGGTCTCGACCGCGACCTGGAACCGGGAGGCGAGCTTCTCGACCGCGACGCGCAGGTGCATCTCGCCCTGGCCGAGCAGCCGCATCTCGCCCATCTCGGGGCGCGTCTCGACCACGAGCGCGGGATCCTCCTCCGCGAGCTTCGCAAGCGCGCTCGTGAGGCGCACGTCGTCCTTGCGGTCCTTCACCCGGACCGAGAACGCATAGACGGGCTCCGGCGGCGCGATGGAGATGATGGCCTCCGGCCGTGCCTTGCCGGCCGTGAAGCAATCGCCCGTGGCGATGCCCTCGAGCCGCGCAAAACCAAGCGTGTCGCCGGCCTTTGCGTCTGGGACACGGGCAGTCGTCTGGCCGACGAGGGCGAGGAGGCTCGCGATGCGGGCGTCCGACCCGCGGGAGCCCATCACGGTCTCGTTCTCTCTGAAGGCGCCGCGCAGCACGCGGGCGATGGAGAGCTTGCCCCCGTGCTGGGTGTGCAGCGTCTTCATCACATGGGCCACCGGCGGGCCCGATTCCGCGACGCCGAGGCGCGCGCAGGTCTCCTGGAGCCGGGGCGCCTCGTGACGGAGCGCCTTCAGCAGCCGGGTGACGCCGTTGCCGCGATCGGCCGAGCCGATCAGAACCGGCACCACGTGCCGCTCCTGCACCTCGCGGGCGAGGTCGTCGAAGATCCGGTTCCGAGGCGGCTCGATCTCGGAGATCAGGTCTTCCATGAGGGCGTCGTCGTAATCGGCGAGGCGCTCCAGCATGGCAAAACGCGCCTCGCGCTCGCGGGGCATCTCGCCCTCCGGCAGGTCCACGATCTCGCTCGGCGCGTGCTCGCGGTAGATGAAGGCGCGCTCGAGCGCGAGATCGATGAAGCCGACCGCAATCCCGTCCTTCCAGATCGGGATCTGGCGCAGGAGCAACGGCGTGCGCGAGGCACGCTGCAGGAGCGCGAGCGTCTCGCGCACGCGGCGCGTCGCCGTGTCGATCTTGTTGATGAAGAGAAAGCACGGAATGTCCGCTTCCTCCAGCTCGCGGAGCACCACTTCGAGGGCGGGGATCTTCCGCTCATCCGCCTCGCAGACCACGATGGCCGCGTCGCAGGCGGGCGCCACCGTGCGCATGTCGTGGAGAAACTCCACGGAGCCGGGGCAATCCACGAAGGTGAAGGTTTCGCCGAGGAAGGAGACGGTGGCCACGTTGGGCTCGGTGCTCATCCCATGGGCCCGGGCCTCGGCGCCCGCATCGCCCACCGTGTCTCCGTTGGTCACGCGGCCCGAACGCTGGATCGTGCCCGTGCGCTCGAGGATGGACTCAAGAAGGGTGGTCTTCCCACTCTGGAAAGGGCCGACGATGGCGATGCATCGCGGGCCCGACGCTGGTCTGCCGTTGGGTGCCATTGGAGTATCCTTCCTGCCCCCCGGCGCGCTCATGCTTCGGCGCGTCTGACCCGATGCTCTGCCCATCGTTTCGAGTTGGCAAGCCCCTTGGAGTCCAAGACCGGAGGAGCAAGGCAGCGTTGCGGCGCAAGGGGAGGACGGTGGCTCGTCCGGTCAGGCGGCGGGCAATTGTCCTGCCATGCGGCGCTGCCTGCGGGCCATCACCATGGCGTGCGGCAGCATCGCCAGCGCCACGAGCCCGGCGGCGGCGAAGGCCTGCCAGATCCCCAGAGCCCGCAAGGGAAATCGGTCGAGCATATCAAGACCGAGCCGGTCCGGAAGCGTGAGGATCACGGCTCCGACCCAAAGCGCCAGGAAGGCGAGAAGGCCGTGGGCGAGAGCGGCTTTCGAGAACCGGATGCGCGTAGTGGCAAGCAGCGTCGCGATCCCGAGCAGCAACCCGAACATAAAGGCCGCCACGGCTGCCCCGAGCACTCCGGCGACGGAGGCCGGCAGCCCGTTGAGAAAGCCGATGCCGCCGGTCGCAAAACCCGGCCTGAGGATGATGCCGCCGAAAGTGGGGTAGAACGCCGCCGCGAGGAACAACGCCACGGCGAGCGGCGTGGTGACGGCGCGAAGGCTCCGCCGCGGCCCCGGCTCCGTTATCGCCGCCGTCACGATCCGCGCGACGCCATACGCGGCCGCGAAAAGAAAGAGCGGGTACGAGCGAAAGAAGAAGCCGTAGAAAACGTCCTCCATGGGCGTGCCGATAGAACTCCGTTCCGTGAAGCGGGTGACCGCGACGATGGCCACAGCCAGAACGGCGGCTAGGAGGGGAAGGAAGGCTCGAACCAAGGACATCTCGCTCGCAAAAGACCGGTTCGGCATTCCTGACGCTCGGCAATGGGAAAGTCGAGGGTTCCCTTAGACCCGGCGGACGAGCGCCGCGTCAGCGCACCCCCCTCGACGAGTTGCCCAGGGGGACATTCCCCGGATTGTTGTGGCCGAGCCAAGCCGTTTGGTGTCGGGGCCTCATCCAAAAGAAGAAGGCCGACTACATCACGGATTTCTCGGGCCGGCAGCGCGAAAGGATCGATCTGAAAGGCATCGATGCGGTGGCCAGGACCCAGAGCGACCAGAAGTTCGCCTTTATCGGCACCGGCGAGTTCACCAAGGCCGGCCAGGCCCGCTTCGAGAAGACCAAGGGTGCGACCTATGTCTACCTCAACACCGATGCTGACCAATCCGCCGAGGCCGTGATCAAGCTGAAGGGCGCCATCGACCTGAGCAAGAGCTGGTTCGTCCTCTAGAGCGTCGGCAGGATCGTCCAGGTCGGGTCCTACCCGTCCTGGTGCTCGCCCCGCCGCACCACGCGCATCGCCGTGATGGTCACTGAGCCGGCGCGCAGGAGGTTCATGGCGGAGACGATCATCTCGGCGAGGCGCTCGGGGGCGACCCTGTCGCCCTCGATGTCGAGGAGGAAATCCTTGGCCTCCACATGGCCGCCGTTCGTGAAGTCGACGCGGGCGTCGAACTTCACGCGGTGGGTCGAGGCCGGGTTCGCCCGGTAGGGCTCCGCCGCGGGATCCGGATGGAAGGTCCGCGGCAGATCAGTCATGCCGAGGATCCGCGACGGCGCCGCCGAACGAGATCCGCGGCAGATCCATCAGCGCAGGCTTCCGCAGAAACGCTGGATGCGGTTGCAGGCCTCCTCCAGCGCCTGGTTCGAGGTGGCGTAGGAGATGCGGAAATTGGGGCCGAGGCCGAAGGCCGAGCCGTGCACCGCCGCGACGCCCTCGGCCTCGAGAAGCTCCGCCACGAAATCCTCGTCGGTCTCGATCACCTTGCCGGACGGCGCCGTCCGGCCGATGGCTTCCGCGCAGGAGGGATAGACGTAGAAGGCTCCCTCGGGCATCGGGCACTTCAGATACTTCGACTGGTTCAGCATGGAGACCACCAGGTCGCGGCGCTCCTCGAAGGCCTTCTTGAAACGGGGCAGGTGCTCCTGCGTGCCGTTCAGCGCCTCGACGGCGGCCCATTGGGAGATCGCGGAGGTGCCGGAGGTCTGCTGGCCCTGCACGAAATCCATCGCCTTGATGAGCTTGTCCGGGCCGCCCGCATAGCCGATGCGCCAGCCGGTCATCGCATAGGCCTTCGAGACGCCGTTCATGGTGAGCGTGCGCTCGTAGAGATTGGGCTCAACCTGCGCGGGCGTGACGAACTCGAAATTGCCGTAGGTGAGGTGCTCGTACATGTCGTCCGTGAGCACCCAGACCTGGGGATGGCGCATCAGCACGTCGGTGATCGCCTTCATCTCCGCGCGGCCATAGGCGGCGCCCGTGGGGTTCGAGGGCGAGTTGAGGATGATCCACTTGGTCTTGGGGGTGATGACCCGCTCGAGGTCCTCCGCCTGGAGCTTGAAATCGTGCTCCATGGTGGTCTCGACGAAGACCGGCGTGCCGCCGCACAGGGCCACCATCTCGGGATACGAGACCCAATAGGGCCGCGGGATGACGACCTCGTCGCCCGGGTTCAGGGTCGCGAGCAGCGCGTTGTAGATCACGTGCTTGCCGCCGGTGCCGACGATCACCTGGGAGGCCTTGTACTCGAGCCCGTTCTCCCGCTTGAACTTGGCCGCGATCGCCTCGCGCAAGGGGACGATGCCGGAGACGGGCGTGTACTTGGTCTCGCCCCGGCGGATGGCCGCGATGGCGGCCTCCTTGATGTTGTCCGGGGTGTCGAAATCGGGCTCGCCCACCGACAGGCTGATCACGTCCCGCCCCTGGGCTTTGAGGTCCCGGGCCTTCTGCGTGATCACGATCGTCGCGGACGGCTTGATGCGGGACAGGGCGTCAGACAAAAAGCCCATGGGATTCCTCCGGTCGGGGCGATACAACGGTGCCTTGGCGGCCGGGGACCGTAGTCCGGGCCTGCCGCTCAAGCAAGCCAAACGGCCCGCCTCGAAGCGGGTTTCGGAGGAGACACGATGACCCTGACCCGCCGCCTCGCGCTCGGCCTGGCCGCCGGCGCCGCCCTGTTCGCGACCGCCGCCCAGGCGCAGGACTTCCCGGCCCGCGTGATCAAGATGGTGGTGCCCTACCCGGCGGGAGGCCCGACCGACGCGATCGCTCGGATCGTGGCCGAAGACATGGGCAAGACCCTCGGCCAGAACGTGGTCGTGGAGAACGTGGCCGGCGCCTCGGGCGCGGTCGGCACCCGGCAGGTCGCGAAGGCGGATCCGGACGGCTACACCATCGTGTTCGGGAACAACCAGACCCACGGGAACAACATGTTCCTGCTCTCGAATGCCGGCTACGACGCCGTGAAGGACTTCGCGCCGCTCGCGGGCATCGGCGCCTTCGAGCACGTCTTCGTGGTGCCAAAGGACTCTCCCGTGAAGTCCATGGCCGACCTCGTGGCGGCGGCCAAGAAGGACCCGACCAAGCTCAATTACGGCTCCACGGGCGTCGGCTCCGGATCGCATCTGGCGACCGAGCTCTTCATGGTCCGCACCGACACCAAGATGACCCATGTGCCCTTCCGGGGCGCGGCGCCCCTCGTGACCGATCTGATGGGCGGACGCATCGACGTGTCGAACTCGACGCTCCCCTCCGTGCTCGGCCAGGTGCAGAGCGGCGATATCCGCGCCATCGGCCTCGCCAGCGCCCAGCGCACCGCGACGCTGCCCAACGTGCCGACGCTCCGCGAACAGGGCATCGGCAACGCGGACGCGGAATCCTGGGCCGCCTTCTTCGCCCCGGTCGCCACGCCGAAGCCTGTCCTCGACAAGCTGTCGGCCTCCATCCTCGGCGCCCTCCAGAAGCCCGAGGTGAAGGAGCGCATCACCAAGATGGGCTTCACCCTGAACCTGCGCGAGCCGGAGGCGTTCAAGCCCTACCTCGCCCGGGAAATCCAGACCTGGGCGGACGTGATCAAGACCGTCGGGATCAAGCCCGAGGCCGCGAACTGAGGAGCGTTCGTCGATAACCGGCCCGGGGCACGCCTCGGGCCGGGCTCCATCGTCCGCGCCGGTCTTTCTGCGAGGAGCTTCCCATGAACCTGATGCCCCTCCTCGCCGCCCGCCGCGAGGCGGAACGCCCGGTGCGCGCGGCGCTGATCGGCGCCGGCAAGTTCGGCTCCATGTTTCTCGCCCAGGTGCCGACGATCCCGGGGCTCGAGGTGGCGGTGATCGCCGATCTCGATCCGGACCGGGCCCGCAACGCCTGCCGGAATGTGGGCTGGGACGAGGGCCGCATCGCCGCCACCCGCTTCGTGGCGAGCGGGCGCGAGGCCTGCGAGGCCGATGGGGTCGAGGTGGTGATCGAGGCGACGGGGTCGCCCGAGGCCGGCACCGCCCATGCCCTCGCGGCCATCGCGGCGGGGCGGCACGTGGTGATGGTGAACGTGGAGGCGGACGTGCTCGTCGGGCCGCTTCTCGCCCGCAAAGCCCGGGAGCGCGGGGTCGTCTATTCCATGGCCTATGGGGACCAGCCCGCCCTCGTCGCCGAGATGGTGGACTGGGCGCGGGCGGCGGGTTTCGAGGTCGCGGCGGCCGGCAAGGGCACCAAGTATCTGCCCCATTACCATCAGGTGACGCCCGACGACGTGTGGACCCATTACGGGCTCACCCCCGAGCAGGCGAAGGCGGCGGGCATGAACCCGCAGATGTTCAACTCCTTCCTCGACGGGACCAAGTCGGCCATCGAGATGGCGGCCATCGCCAATGCCTGCGATCTTTCCGTGCCCGAGCACGGGCTCTCCTTCCCGCCCTGCGGGGTCGACGACCTCGCTCATGTGCTGCGCCCCCGGAGCGTCGGCGGGCAGCTCGATCGGGACGGGATGACGGAGGTGGTGTCCTCCGTCGAGCGCGACGGACGGCCGGTCTTCCGGGACCTGCGCTGGGGCGTCTACGTGGTGCTGAAGGCGCCCTCGCCTTATGCGGCCGCGTGCTTCAAGCAATACGGCCTGCCCACCGACAGCACGGGCCTTTATGCGGCCATGTACAAGCCCTTCCATCTCATTGGGCTCGAACTTTCGATCTCCGTGCTCAACGCGGCCCTGCGGGGCGAACCCACCGGTTCCACCCGGACCTGGCGCGGCGACGTGGTCGCGGTGGCCAAGCGGGATCTGAAAGCGGGGGAGCGCCTCGACGGCGAAGGCGGCTACACGGTCTATGGCCGGGTCACAACCGCGGAGGCGAGCCTTGCGGCCCGCGCCCTGCCGATCGGGCTCGCCCACGGGGTCGCTCTCACCCGCGATGTGCGGGCCGGGGCCGTCGTGACGCGGGCCGATGTGGCCGAGGCTGCCGAGAGCGTCGCCGGACGCTTGCGCCGGGATTTGGAAGCTGGCCGCGCGCTATCCTGAAATAAGGTTCGCTTCCGATCTTGACGTTAGGTTAGCCCGCGACCCTCGCCCTCGCATTTCACAACCCGAGGGAACCTTCGCTATTTGCAGGCGTTTTACCAGTCCGACGATCACGGCGGCTGGGGAGATCGCCTGATGCCAACCTGCTCGAATCAGCCCGCCCAGGCCAAGGCGCTCTCGCTTCGGTCCACGCCGCCCCGGGAAAACCGGCTGGCCCTTGCGCTGATCATCGTGCTCAGCGGCGCCACCCTCTCGGTCATGGCGACCACGAGCGCCCTCTCCCGCCATCACGCCGACCAGCTCACCGCCCTCACGCTCCGCTAGGCGAGCCCCGAGCCTTCGAAGACCCATCGGTCCCGGCACCCTCGCCTCGCGGGCAATCGATCCGCCGTTTCCCGCCCATGGGCCTCAAGGCCAACCCATCTTCACAGGCGATTGATCCGCCGCGCCGTTGACGACGGCGCCCGCCGGTTTACCTCAGCGTGATATCATTCACGGGAGAAGACCGATGTTGCGGATCCTGAATGCCTCCACGGTCGGCCTCGCGCTGCTGCTGCCCACTCTGGCCTCTGCCCAGGACGCCCAGCGCCTGAAGACGCAGAAGGCGGAGGTGTCGGTCGAGACCGTCGCCCGCGGCCTCGAGAACCCTTGGGGCCTCGCCTTCCTGCCCGATGGACGCATGCTGGTGACGGAACGGCCCGGCCGCCTCAGGGTCGTCGCCGCGAGCGGGCAGTTCTCCGAACCCCTGAACCTCGGAGCCCTGCGCATCGCCGCTCGAGGCCAGGGCGGGCTTCTCGACATCGCGCTCGATCCCGCCTTCGCGCAGAACCGGCTCGTCTACATGACCTATGCGGAGGATCGGGGCGAGGGCCGCGCGGGCACCAGCATCGCCAAGGCGCGGCTCAATCAGGCCGGCACGGGGCTCGAGAACGTTCAGGTCATCTTCCGGCAGGAGCCTGCCTATACGGGCCGCAATCACTTCGGCTCGCGCATCGTGTTCGACCGGGAGGGTCACCTGTATGTGGCGCTCGGCGACCGGTTCGATCTGCGCGAGCAGGCCCAGAACCCGGCGAACCACATCGGCAAGGTGATCCGCATCACCACCGACGGGAAGCCTGCCCCGGGCAACCCGTTCCTGGAGCGCGAGGGAGCGCGCCCGGAGATCTGGTCCATGGGCCATCGCAACGTGCAATCCGCCGCCCTGAACCCGCAGAGCGGCGCCCTGTGGACGGTGGAGCATGGCGCCCGCGGCGGCGACGAGGTGAACATCCCGCAGAAGGGCCGGAACTACGGCTGGCCGGTCATCACCTACGGGGTCGATTATTCGGGCGCCAAGATCGGCGAGGGCACCGCAAAGCCAGGGCTCGAGCAGCCGGCCTATTACTGGGATCCCTCGATCGCGCCCTCCGGCATGGCCTTCTACACGGGCGACAAGTTCCCGGCCTGGCGCGGCAGCATCCTGGTCGGCGCGCTTTCCGGCAAGCTCGTGTCGCGGCTCGAGACGAACGGCGATCAGGTCACGGGCGAGGAGCGGATGCTGCAGCAGCTCGGCGAGCGCATCCGCGACGTGCGCCAGGGCCCGGACGGCTTCGTGTACCTGCTGACCGATGCAGCCCAAGGCCGCCTCATCCGCCTGAAACCCGCGAGCTGAGGGTCGGCGCTCCCCGCTTACGATGCGGGAAACGCTGCGACGAGGTCATCGAAGCTCTCGAACAGGTGCGTGGGCTTGTACGACCGCAGGAGGTCCGCGGTCGCGTAGCCCCAGGTGACGGCGCCGGCCGCGATGCCGGCTTGCGTGGCGGCTTCGATGTCCCGCGTCTCGTCGCCGATGCCGATAGCCTGCCCGGCCGAGAGGCCGCTTGCCCTCAGCACGGCGCGGAACTTGCGCGCCTTGCCGAAGATCGAGGCGCCGCACGCGTAATGGCGAATGAGCGCCGCGTTGCGCTCCCCGAGGATGCGGCGGACATTCGCCTCCGCGTTCGAGGTGACGACCGCAAGAGCCACGCCGCGGCCGTGAAGCATGCGCAGGCACTCCTCGACGCCGGAAAAGAGCCGGATCCGATCCGCATCCTGCGCGATGCGCTTGCGCATGTCGTTGGCGATGAGCGGCATCTTCCAGGCGGGCACGCCCAGATAGCGGACGATCGCCCGGTTGTCCCGGCCGCGGAGCATGGCGATCTCCTCGTCCGACACTTTGCGAAAGCCGTGGCGCTCGGCCAGCTCGTTCATGATCCCCATGGTCCAGTCGGCGCTGTCCGCGAGAGTGCCGTCGAAATCGAACACGGCAAGTTTGTAGGCCATGACGGCCCTCCGTTTCTTGTTGTGAACAAAGGCCGCCGGATTAGTTGCGAGTCCGCTGCACCGTCAACACCGGAACAACCCTAACGCCCTTGGAAGATGAAGAATGCGCCGGCCGCGATGAGGGAGAAACCGACGAGGTGGTTCCAGCCGAGCGGCTCCTTCAGCACCCACACGGAGAAGCCGGCGAAAACGACGAGGGTGATCACCTCCTGGATCGTCTTCAGCTCCGCGGCCGAGTAGACCGCGTGCCCGATGCGGTTTGCGGGCACGGCGAGCCAGTACTCGAAGAAGGCGATGCCCCAGCTCACGAGAACGACGATCCAAAGGGGTGATGCCTTAAATTTGAGATGTCCATACCAGGCCACGGTCATGAACACGTTCGAGGCGACGAGCAGCAGGATGGGCGTAACGGCAGGGGACATTTCGACCTCGCGGGAGAGCCGGTCTTCGGTATGGCTCCCCGAAACGGTGTCAAGGCACAACGGGCGCTCGCCAAGTGGAGGCATGGCTCCTGGCCGCCGGAGTCTTGGCGCAACGGGCAACCGCCTTGCGGAGGATAGGCAACGGCGCGCCTTGCCCTATCCTCCCCGCCCATGAGTCTCTCCCTTCCCTTGCGCCGGGCCCTGCGCTCCATCGCTCTCCTCGCCGTCGTCCTCGCCCTTGGCTTCGGCTTGCTGCTCTGGCGCGGGTCCGAGCCCGGCGGGATCGAGGACGTCTATGCGTCCGTCTTCGGCAAGCCCGATCTCGGCCCGGTGGATTTCGCGACGCTCACCCGCCGCTCCACCCCGAACGATGCGCTCGCCTGCCCGCCGGGCATCTGCCCAAAAGCCCAGGCCGACATGGTGCCGCCGGTCTTCCCCGTGCCGGGCGATCGGCTGCGCGCCATCGTGGCGGAGGTCGCCAGCGAGGATGCGGAGACCCAGCCTACCTTCGAAAGCAATTGGGGCGAGGAGGACCGCTACCTCGCCCGTTCGCGGATCATGCGCTACCCGGACACGATCAACGTGCAGATCGTCGGCCAGGGCGAGGGCCGCTCGACCCTCGCACTCTACTCGCGGAGCCAGATCGGCCTGTCGGATTTCGGGGTGAACCGGGCGCGGATCGAGCGCTGGCTGAAGCGCATCGGCGAGATCGCCGCGCAGCCCGCGCCCGTCTCGGAGGGTTAAGCCCTAACGGACGGACCCAAGCCGCTCCAGCACCGCCGAGCCGCCCGCGATCTGCGGGTTCGACGGGTCGAAGCCCTCGCGGCGCTCCCGGGCGGTGACGAGGTCGCGGGCGCGGGCGAAGGCGGCGTCGAGGCGCGGCTCCGCCCGGAGCGCCCGGTTGAAGAAGGCGTCGCCGAAATAGGTCCAGGTCGCCCCGTCCCGGCACCCGAAGGACGGCTTGTCCGGGGCGGCGGCCGTGATGACGAGGGTCCGGTCGTCCGCGAGCGCGCGGGCAAAAATGCCTGAATAGCAGGCGGAGACGATCACGACCCTGTGCCGCGCCCGGGCAAGATCGAGGAGCGCCGTCACATCCTGCGGCCGCACGAGCCGCTGCTCGCGCCCTGCCACAAGGCCGATCCCCTCGGGCCCTCCATGGGATGTGAGCACGAGGACCACCACGTCCTCCTCCGGATCGAGGACCCGGCCGGCTGCCTGGGCGGCGGCCGAGAGCGCCGCAGGGCGGGCCCCGAAGCGGGTCTTGGTATTGAACCGCACGATGGAGCGTCCGCGCGCGTCGAGCCGCGCCTCCAGAACCCGCGCCGCGCCCCGGGCCTCGCTCTCGAAGACGCTCTGCGGCCCCCACAGGCCAAAGGAGAGGATGTAGGTGTCGACCACCCCTGGCCGCTGGGGCGCGAGCGCCGGCCCCTCGCCTCGCCGGGGGCTCCCTTGAGCATGGGCGCTGCCGCCGACGAGGAGCACGAGAAGGGCGGAGACCAGGAAACGGTGCAGCATGGGGGCACTCGGCAGGGCTGGATGCAATCCTATCCGCAATCCGGCCCGCTGACGAGGATCCCCCGCCAAGCCGAGCCCGGCTGGCCTACGACGCAGTCACATCTGCCGACGGTACCCCTTCCGCCCTAGCCGTAGCGGAGCTTCATGACCAGGATCGTGCCCACGAGGAAGAGGCTGATCACATTCGCGAAGATCAGGGGCTTGTTGCCGATGAGGACGCCATAGACGAGCCACAGGACGATGCCGCTGGCGAGCGCGCTCTGCGTGACGAGGGAGAGGGACTGGGTGTCCTTCGTCCGGATGGTCTTCATGGCCTGCGGCAGCCAGCAGAATGTGGTCAGGACAGCGGCGGCAAAGCCAAGGATTTCGAGGCTGGGCATGGGCCAACTCAGCAAGGGGCCGGATCCTGTATCACGGCTCTCGTGACAAAATCCTTGCAAATTCAGCATGGCTGGCGGCCGGGCGCAGGCAGGGTCGCAGAAGCTTGGGCGTTGGAGCGAACCCTTTGGCGCTTTGGGGGTTCTCCTGCAGAACAGGAGATCATTCATGGATATCGCGCTGGACAAGGTCTGCGAGTTCATCATACGCGCCAAGGCCATCGACGTGAAGGAAGGCATCACGGACCCGGCCTCCGGCTCGAACCCGATCGACGATGGCGGCCTCGACGCGCTCACCGCCGATCCGGACGACGCCACCGAGCAGGAGCTGAGGGACGTGATCGCGGGCCTGAACGACGATGAGCGGGCCGACCTCATGGCGCTCGTCTTCATCGGTCGCGGCGACATGGAACCGGAGGAATGGGGCGACGCGGTGCGCCTCGCCCGGGAGCGGCAGGAGGCCGCCTCCGTCTCTCTCGCCGACTGGCTGATCGGCATCCCCAATCTCGGCGATCTCCTCGACGAGGGCCTCGCCGCCATGGGGCGCAGCTGCGTCTAGGCTGACCAAACGCGAGGAGCGGCGGGCGCGACGCAGAACTCACACGCCCGCCGCCCCGATCGTTGGGGCTATACGGCCCGCTTACATGGCCTTCGGCATCACGGCGATGTCGCGCACCGTGCCGGTGACACCCGACACTTTGCCGACGGACGTCGCCTTGCCGCTCGCGAGATCCACCCGGTAGAGCGTGTCGCCCGCCATCAGCCAGCCCGTATTCGTGCCCTCGCCGGCAGTCTCGCCGGGCACGATGTCGAAGGCGGCGTTCTCGGCGCTCATGCCGATCATGCCGACAGAGTTCAGCACGCCGTCATTCGGGGGCGCCTGCTTCACGAGAGCGCCGGTGGCGTCGATATCGAACAGTGCCGTCTCCTTGGCGCCCTTCATGGAATTCGTATAGGCGCCGGCCACGATCTTCGGGGCCTTGCCCTTGTGCATGTCGCCATCGGCGAATTTCAGCTGCCCGTCCTTCGTGACCTTGCCGTCATCCACGTTGGCGCGCAGGTTCGTGCCGTCCGAGCCGATGATGCGCAGGCGGTCCGCCGCCGGGTTGAAGTCGACCGTCGCCATGACCCCGTCGGACAGCATCGTGTCGAGCTTCGACTTCTGGGTCGCCTTGCCGGAGGCCGGGTCGATCGTCACAATGGTGCCGTCCGAGACGAGGCCGTAGAGCATGCCGTCCGCGGGCCGCACGTCAATGCCCAGCAGCTTACCGGAGAGGCCCGACACCTTCACGGTCTTGTCGGCCTTGCGGGCCGCCACATCGACCATGACGAGGGTGTCGTCGCCCACGAGCGCGGCGGCGGTCTGGGCCTGGGCGGCGCCGGCGAGAAGCGTGGTGCCGAGGAGAGCGGCGGCGAGGGTGCTGAGCTTCATGGTGGTCCTCCGGATATGGGGTCCGGCTCAAGGCCGGTGCTGCGGTTACCCGGAAGGATGGAGGGTGGATGCACCCGGTCGACAAAATTTTCGCCAACGTGCATCTATGGTGGCGCAAAGCGTGTAACGACAACGGGTCCTGCAACGGAGGCCTTGTGTGACAGCGGTGCTCGGGAAGTCTCCTTCCCCGGCTTTTGACGTGAACGACGCCCTGCGCGCCTGCGCGGCCGGCGATCGGGCCGCTTTGCGCCAGGTCTATGATGCGGAGGCCGCCCGGATGCTGGGGGTCGCGCTACGCCTGCTGCGCCGCCGGGCTCTTGCGG
>DATCJK010000018.1:0-130523 GCA_036562855.1 Microvirga sp. | reverse complement strand
GGCGTTCTCGTGGCGTCGGGCCGCCGGGCTCCGGCCCCTGGGGATCTGCCCGAGGGCATGCACTTCATCGCCAAGCCGTTCCATCCGGATACGGTGATCCAGCTGGTGCGTTCGCTCATGCCGACCTGGGCGAGGTCGCAGGACAAGTCGGCGTAGGAAGGAGCGCCCAACACGTCCCCAGGCGAGGCCCAACACTCCGCCGCCATCCCTCCGGGGCTGGCAAGGACTGCCCGCAATTCGCACCGCCTAGGGGCAATTACGGACGCAGAATCACGGATGATCCTCAATCACTGTTAGCCTGGGTCACGCAGCAGGCGGGCGCATTTTGAGAACAGTCGCATACTTCCGGCAGCAGGCTCGCGATTGCCGTGAGATTGCCAAGCAGATCAGCCTCAAGGATCAACGGGACATGCTGCAGCGCATGGCGATGGAATGGGAGGGGCTCGCCCGCGACCGGGAGGCCGAACTGGCCCACCGAGCCAGCACCTTACCTGCCTCTGAGGATGGACCGGAGCGTCGCACGTCCAGCCAGAACGGCTCGGACGCCGGCTGACAGCCGCCATGGCAGGCTCTCCCCGCGTCGCTGACAGGCGTTGCGCGCGTCCATGCGGTCCATCCATCGGCGGGCACCCTCACGGAATAGCCCTCGGCCCCTATCGGGCGCAGGTGTGGATCATGGGAGCTTGCGGGCACAAACCCTCCTCCTTCGGTGTTAGAGCCGCATGAGCGACACAGCCCATTCCCAAGAAGACGCCTTTGGCCTGCCACCACGGGACACGGGGCGTCGGTACTACTTCGACGTCGATGACGGCCAGGCCGTCACGGTGGACGAGATCGGCCTCGAGATTCAGGGCATCGACCAGGTGCACGACGAGGCCTGCCGTACCCTCGGCGAAATCGCCAAGGACAACCTGCCGGACGGGAGCACGCGTCAATTCAGGATCGCGGTGCGTGACGATCAGGGATGGACGGTGCTGCGGGCCAGCCTGGCGCTCAGCGTCGAACATCTCTGATGCTCGCCCGCCGGTCTGAGCCGGCGCCCGGCCGCTCGCCCCAACCCTGTGAGCCGCGGCAGGAGGCCATGGATCGAGGGCGGCGATGGACGCTCCCTCCCGGCTCCCGATGAAGCCCTCGTCGGTCTAGGCCAGGGGCCCCGGCCGTGCACGGCTCAGGCCAGCGGCGGGATGCGAAGCACCCAGCCAGGCTGGATCATGTCGGGGTTCTTCACGGGGGGCGAGTTCGCCTTCACGATCTCGGTGTGCTTGGCGCCCTTCCCCTTGCCGTAATGCTTCTCGGCAATCTCCCACAGGGTGTCGCCCTTCTGGACCGTATACATCGTGGATTGCGGGGCGGGCTGCTGGACTTGGAGATCGCTGGTATCCACTTCGGCGATGCCGACATTGTTGCCGAGAGACAGGATGATCTTCTCCGCCTCCTCCTGGGTCATGGCCTGCCCGGAAAGCTTCACGCGGTCGCCTTGGACATCGATGTTGAGGGCGCTCGCGTCGAAACCATGCCCCTGCATCGTCTGTTTGAGCGTATCGGGCGTCGCGGCCTGAGCACCTCCACCAAACAGCTTTGCGCCGGCATCCTTGATGAACTTGAACAGACCCACACACACCTCCCTTTGCTGAGCTCATGAGCAACGCGGGGCCACCCCGAAAGTTCGCGGGCTCCGGAGAGTGATTTCCTAAACCGCGTCTCGCTGGCCGGCCTGCTCTTCCGGCGAGCCGTTCCCTTGTCCCGGCAACCGCAGCGCCACGGCGTGCGCGGACGAGCGCAGCGTCGTCTACGCATCAGGCGGGAGCGCTGTGGCTGGCGACCGGATCGCCCCCTGCCCCGACCCGCACCCGCTCCCTCACGCTCAAGGCGTCGGGGGTCGCCGCAAAGGCGGCGGTGTTGTCGAAGATGCACCAAGCTTCGCGCCCTGCCGCCCGGTCCGCCGCAAGCCTGTGGGCCGTTTGAGCGAGAACCTCCTCGCTGTAAGGCGAATAATAGATGCGCGGCGAGCCGTGCAGGCGGTAATAGGCCAGGCCACGCCACCCGCCCGGCTCACCAGCCCCTGGGATCGGGGCCGGGTCGGCGGCCACCCGGGCGATTCGGAGCTCCTCAAGGAGAGAATCGACCTCGGGCGCGAACCACGTGCGGTGCCGCGGTTCACAGACGATGCCGCCGGCAGCCCGGCCCCTGAGCTCCCGCAGGAACAGGTCCGACACACCCCAATCGAAGACGAGGCTTGGGGGAAGCTGCACCAGCAGCGGCCCGAGCTTGGGTCCAAGAGCCCCCGCTTCGGAAAGGAAGCGGTCCAGGAGATCACCCGCATCCCTCAAGCGGCGCTCATGGGTGATCGATTTGGGCACCTTGACGGCGAACCGGAAGCCCTCCGGCACGGAGGCCGCCCATCGTTCATAGGTCGCCGGGCGATGGGGCCGGTAGAATGACGAGTTGATCTCGACGGCATTGAACACGGCGGCGTAGCGCTCAAGGTGGCTCCCCTCGATGGGGAAGGCGGCCCCGTGCTCCTTCGGGATGCTCCATCCGGCTGTGCCGATCCGGATGCGAGTGGTCATAGGCGGCACATCGGGCAACTCCCGAACTGGCGGTTTCGTCAATGAACGCCTGAGATCGGGATCGTGTTTCTTGCCAGGAGGTTGAGCGCCAGCGAGGAGCCGCCGCTCGAACCCCAGTCTCCGGCAAAAGCAGCATCGACCGTGCCTCCCTCGACGGGATCCGGTCAGAGCTTCTCAGCTCAGAGCTTGCTGTTCGGCCCTGAAACGCACCGGCTGTTGAGGACGATGCCTGCCCCTACTCACACCGGCGGCGGATTGCGATCGGGCATGGTTCGCCGCTGGTGCCAGTAAGGATAGGTCGGCGTCACCGCGCTCGCCGCGTCGAGGCGGGCCACGTGCTCCGATGGGAGGACGATATCCGTCGCGGCGAGATTGTCCCGCAGCTGATCGGCGTTGCGCGCGCCGATGATCACGCTCGACACCGTCGGACGGGTGAGAAGCCAGGCGAGCGCAAGGCGAGGAACGGAGTGGCCGCTCTCCGCCGAGATCTCCTCCAGAACGTCCGTGACCGCAAAGAGCCGATCCTGGGGCACGTCCCAGCTGGCATCCGTGGCCGCGCGGCTATCCGCCGGCGCCTCTTTCCGGCGCCCGATCTTGCCGCTGAGCTTCGCTCCGGACAGCGGGCTCCACACCAGCGTCCCGACATTCTGGTCGAGCCCGAGCGGCATCAGCTCCCACTCGAACTCGCGTGCGACGAGCGAGTAATAGGCCTGATGCGTCACAGGCCGGGGCAGGCCGTGCCGGTCAGCTAGCGCCAGCATCTTCATGAGGTGCCAGCCCGAGTAATTGGATACGCCGAAATAGCGGATCTTGCCGGCGCGGGTGAGGCTATCCAGGGCGTGCAGCATCTCCTCGATCGGCGTCAGCGCGTCGAAGGCATGGAGCTGATACAGATCCACATAATCCGTGCCGAGCCGCTTGAGGCTCGCCTCGCAGGAGCGGATGATCTTTTCCCGCGACGTGCCCTTGTCGTTCGGGCCCGGGCCCATCGGCATGCCGGTCTTGGTCGCGATCAGAACCTCGTCCCGCCGCCCCTTGATCGCCTGGCCGAGGATCTCCTCCGACAGACCGGCGGAGTAGCCGTCGGCCGTGTCGAACATGGTGCAGCCGGCCTCGAGGCAGATCGACACGAGCGCCTGAGCATCGCGAACGTCGCTGGCGCCCCATTTGCGCAGAAACTCGCTGCCTCCGCCGAACGTGGCAGTGCCCAGGGTCAGGGCCGGAACCTTCAGACCAGATCCACCGAGCGTGCGGTATTCCATCATTGCCTCCAAGCCTCAGACATCCGCTGCGCCGGTCCAGGAGCCTGGCCAGTCTGCCGAGCTTCAGGGGAGTTGCCTGGAGCCGATCCGGGCGCTGCTTCCACAAGGGTCGCGGGTGCAAAGAACGTTCGTGGCGCCGAAGAGCGGGCGCAAGTCTGTACCTTGGCGATCGGCGACCTGCAAAGAGGGCTTTGGTCTGGGGCGCCACGGTTCGACCGGTCCGGCCGGACCCTCGAGAACCATCGATCCAGAAGGATCGGCTCTCGCGGGCTCGTTTGCTACTGCGGCGCCTAAGCTCTCTCGGCGAGGAGCCGCGCCAGCATCTTGGCCTGCCGCTCATGGGAGCCGACGGGCTCAAGCGTCGTCGGATCCCATCGGTGCGCGCGAAGCGCCCACGCGACATCGGAGAGGCTGCCGAGCGGCTCGTGCGGCCACGCGGGCTCGCCCTTGCCGGTAAGGACCATGAACTGCCGTGACGCCTTCATGCCGACCCGCGCAACGTACAAGACCTCGTCGTCTCGCCGAAGCACCGCGATCGGATTGTAGATCTGGGACTCGCGAAAGCCGGCATCATCGCCGGTCAAATGACGGATGCCCTGGCGGAAATCTCGCTCTCGCGCACGGCGCGCTCACCAAAGCCGGACGACTTGATGCGGTACGACACCTCGCCGGTCTCATCGGCTGGCATGAGACGGGTCACTTCGTAGACCCCGCTCGCGCTGGCACGCTTGTCCGAAATGCGCGGATGCGTGATGCGAACCAACTGGTTGACCTGATACTTGTGGGACATGCGTTGCTCCTAGGGCTCAAAGGCGACAGGGCCGGCTCGCGTGAACGATCACCGCCTGTCGTTGGCCGGGCCTTACGAAAAAGCCGCCCCACATGGGAGCGGCTTCACGATCAGCGGCGCAGGCGTGTGCCCGACGCCGAACATCGGGCGGTTACGCCGCTTCGATGTTGTTGACGGCGACCTTGCCGGAGCGGCGGTCTTCCGCGGTGTCGAAGGAGACCTTCTGACCTTCCGCGAGGCCGCGCATGCCAGCGCGCTCCAGAGCCGTGGCGTGGACGAACACGTCCTTGCCGCCATCATCCGGCTGGATGAAGCCGAAGCCCTTCATATCGTTGTAAAACTTCACAGTACCGACAGTCATCGGGGTAGCCTTTCGCAGTTTCATGCAGATGCGCGCGAGCACAGGCGCGCCGAAGCACGCTCTGAGCTCAGTTCGTCGATTGAATTGGTAAGAAAGTCCGAACGTGCGCCTGGCGAGGCCAAAAGCGAAACAGCCCGATTGTCCGGCCAAAAGTCGATAAAGATCTTATGCCTGCTTTTCCATGCATTAGCAAGACATAATAGATCTGGCGAATAAAGGAGCTCGCATTCGCCCCATTCCGCAGGCTTGGCTCCAGCATCGGAGAGCGGGGCGTTGAGGTCCCTCGCCGCCCCGCCGTGGAAACGCAAACGCCCCCGGCCGGAAGCCGGGGGCGCAGATGTGTTCAGGCCGTCGCGATGTTAGGCCGTCCGGCTGTCGCTTCGCCCCGCCGCGCTTGTGACCGCCTGGGTGGCCTGACCGGCCAATCCAGCAGCGATCTCGGCCACCCGCCTCGTATTGGCGAGCGTCAGGTCCATGTTGCTGCGCATCAGGGAGCTTTGCGCCGCCAGGAACTCCGCGGGCGTGCGGCAGCGGGTGAGCGCATCAAGCCCCGCCAAGTTCATCTGCATTCGCGACTGAACCATGTCGAGATAGGCGTCCGAGGTATCCTGAAACCTGCGAGCCAAGGTCGTGCCGGTTTGCGTCGCCGCTTGCAGGCGCTGTGACACGCGGTCCGTGAGGGCCTGGGTTCGCTCGCGGGTGGCATCGAGCACCTGCGCGACCTGTTCCGACGTCTGCTGCGCCACCTCGGAGGTCGTGCTCACGGCGTTCCGGACCGCTTCCTGGGCCGACCGCACGGTCTGCTCGGCGGTTCTCGGAGCCGCCCAGGCGGTGGTCACGACGGCCTCGGCGGCCTTCTGGAGACGCTCTGTCTCCTCACGCTCCTGACGAGCCGCCTCGCGGCGCGCCGCAGCCTCGGCGCGACGGGCTTCCTCAAGCCGCATCTGCTCGGCCTCCGCGCGCTCGCGCTCGCGTCGCGCCTCGGCGCGGCGATCCTCGGCCTCGGCGCGCTTGGCCTCCTCGATCTCGGCCTTGCCGGCCTCGAACCCCTCGACCACCGCCTCCGCTTCCCCGTCGCTGAGCGCCTTCAGAACCGCCGGCAGGAGCTCCTTCTTCTCGTCCCGCACATGCTGCTGGAAGACGCGGCGGAGTTCCGCCACCCGGGTGGCGAATTCCTCGCTGTCCTTCGGCGTGTGGTCGAGCTCCGTCAGAAGCTTGCGGGTCGCCTTGTTGTCGCTGAGAGCCTCGCGAACGAGCTCCTTCAGCTCCTTGTGCTTGCGCAGCACCGGAAAGAGATGCTGCTCCTCAAGGCTCGTGAAAAGCTCCAGTTCCTCCTTGAGCTCGGCAAACAGCCGCTCGCGGGTCTTCACCGCGGTCTCGGAGGTGTCGACGAGCTTGGCAAAGAGTTCGTTGGCCCGAGCCGGACTGGATTGGATGAGCTGGCGGATAGTGGTCATAATCC
The DNA here is from genome assembly GCA_036562855.1 of Microvirga sp. GTDB lineage: Bacteria > Pseudomonadota > Alphaproteobacteria > Rhizobiales > Beijerinckiaceae > Microvirga. The sequence goes on along the minus strand of DATCJK010000018.1, from coordinate 124,078 downwards.
CTCACATGCAAAACGAAGCAGGCCCGACGCTCCCGCCTCTGCTGAAAGCGCGTCCTCGCATTCGTGACTGTTTGAAAAAGGCCCGACGCAACACAGGGCCGCCGTTTGGCTGGCTACAGATCCCTTGACCTAGAAAGCCTGGCGAGACGCTATGCTGCATTGCAGCATAAGGTCAACAGCCTTGCAGCCAAAGGGTTCCCGACTCTCCCGGTAGGGGCGGACGCCGAAGGACCGACAGCCCCTTCTCTAACCTGGAACAGCCTCTGCGCCATGCGCAAAGGTACATAGTCGGAGCAGACATGAAACTTCGACCCGCTCGCTCCAGTTAATCTCGACCGTTTCCTATTCTTGAGCCTGCCAGCATGAGCGGCGGCGAACGGGCCCAGACTCGCGTAGCCCGGTGAACCCGATGACAGAACCCGCCGCCCCCGCATCGAAGGCAGAGGAAGGACAGGATTGGCGCGCCCATGTGGGGGAGAGGAACGAAGCCGGCCTGTCCGTCGACCTTGCCCGCTCCCGCGAGCCCGGCCGCGGCCGGGATGCCGCCACCCCGGAACAGATCCCGGCGCGAGGATGGCGGGATATTTTTTGGCGCGTGCTGTGGTCCGTGACGGCCGATCGAATTCTTTCCACCTCCGGCAGCGTCGCCTTCTTCGGTCTTCTCGCAATCTTCCCCGGCATCGCCGTGATCGTGTCGCTCTACGGCTTGTTTGCGGATGCGAGCACCATGGGCACCCATCTCGCAATCCTCTCGGGCATTTTGCCGGAAGGCGTCCTGGCCCTCATCGGAGAGCAGGTCACCCTCATCGCGGGCCAGAAGAACGAGACGTTGGGAACGGCATTCGTGATCAGCCTCGTGCTGGCCCTGATCAGCGCCAACTCGGGCGTGTCGGCGCTCTTCGACGCGCTCAACGTCGTTTACGACGAGAAGGAGAAGCGCAGCATCCTGCGCTTTTATGCAACGACCTTTCTCTTCACGCTGGCAGGGGTCGCCTTTGTGATCCTGGCCATCTCGGCGGTGGTCCTGTTGCCGCTGGCCTTGAAGCTGTTCGGCTCGGCGACAGCCACCGAGCAATGGATCGCTTTCCTGCGATGGCCCTTCCTGCTGGCGGCCGTGGTCGTCAGCCTGGCCTTCGTCTACCGTTTCGGCCCGAGCCGACGGGATGCCCGCTGGCGGTGGGTGACATGGGGGAGCGTGTTTGCGGCCTTGCTGTGGGTCGCGGCCTCCATGCTGTTCTCATGGTACGTCGTCACCTTCGACAGCTACAACAAAACCTATGGCTCGCTGGGGGCCGGCGTCGGGTTCATGATGTGGCTATGGCTCTCGGCGGTCATCGTTCTGCTGGGAGGCGAGCTCAATGCCGAGATGGAGCACCAGACCGCCCACGACACCACGGACGGAGCGCCCAAGCCCATGGGCATGAGAGGGGCGGAGATGGCCGATCACGTGGGCGCGGCTCATACCTAGAACCGCCAGGGGAGACGGGCGGGCGTCGAGGACGTGACGATCGGCCCGCTAGACCGCCGCGCCATAAAGGCGCTCCGAGCGAGAAGCCGCCCCCTTTGCCGGCCAAGCCGCCCCTGGAGCCATCGGCTCCACGCAATCACCCTTGGGACGGACGAGCTTCCTTGGGAACCCTGGCCGGCAACGGTGTTTGTCCTAAAAGGAGGCAACGAGCGGGGACGCTGCCGCAATGATTTCGGTTGAGGCAACCTTTGCCTACCTTTCGCGGCTGATCGATTGGGTTTTGGCGGATATCGTCACCCCCGCGAACTTGGCCCAACTTCCCGCGCTCGCCCTCACCGGCGGCCTCGCCTGGCTTGTGTCCCGCCCGATCCGCCGCTGGACCTGTCAATGGGTCAGCCGCGATCTCACCGACGGCACCCACGATTGGGCCAGCCGCCGCGACTGGATCATCAACAGGATCGTGCCCCTGATCACCCCCGCCGTATGGACGTTGGGCCTTTGGATCGCGGTCGTGATCGCAAGGGAGCGTGGCTGGCCGCACGATGTGGCTCGCGTCGCCATCAACTTGGTGGTCGCGTGGCTGGCCGTCCGGCTCATTTCCGATCTGGTGCCCTCCCGTCCGCTGGCGCGGCTCGTTGCGCTGACGGCCTGGACATTGGTCGCCCTCAACATCCTCGACCTTCTGAACCCGTTGACGGAAGCGCTCGACGGCTTGGCCCTCACGGCCGGCACCGTGCGCCTCTCGGCCCTCAACGTCCTCAAGGGCTTTTTGTCTCTCGCCGTGCTGCTGTGGGTGGCGAATTTCGCGTCCAAGCTCTTCGAGCGCAGGATCACGAGGGTCGCGGACCTGACGCCCCGCGCCCAGGTCCTGTTCGGCAAGCTCCTCAAGGTCACGCTGGTCTCCATCGCGGTCGTGTTTGCGCTGACGAGCGTCGGCATCGACCTGTCCACGTTGGCTCTGCTCACGGGCGCGATCGGCGTGGGCATCGGGCTTGGCCTCCAGAAGTCGGTCTCCAATCTCTTCAGCGGCTTCATTCTGCTGCTCGATCGCTCCATCAAGCCGGGGGATGTCATCGAGGTGGGCGGCACCTATGGATGGGTGTCGTCTTTGGGAGCTCGCTATGTGGCCGTGGAAACGCGCGACGGCACGGAGTACCTGATCCCGAACGAGGACATCATCACGCAGCAGGTTCTCAACTGGTCCCACAAGAGCGATCGCGTGCGTCTCAAGCTCGACATACGCGCGCCGCTGGACGCCGATCTCGAACTGATCCTGGAGTTGATGCGCGAGGCCGCCAGTCGGCCGCCGCGGGTGCTGACGATGCCGGCGCCCAACCCGCTGGTGATGGCGTTCGGGGAGAATGCGATCGAGCTGCAGCTTCGCTTCTGGATCGCCGATGCGACGAACGGCATTCACAACGTCAAGGGCGAGGTCCTCCTCGAACTGTGGAAGCTGTTTCGGGAGCACGGGATCGCCCTCCCTCGCCCCGTTCGCGACATCTACATGCACCCGCCCCCCGCCCAGGAAGCCCTGCGCGGCGAGCCGGGCAAGCGGCCGACTCTGGCGGTGCAAACCGGCCTTCCGCAGCGCTAAGTCGAATCCTGCCACGTGGAACGGAGACCCCTGAAGATGCAGTCAGCCGGCGCTCTTGCCCGATGGAGGAGGGCGCTCTCCCGGCTCCTCACCGTCGTTACGCGTCCCATCCGTCAGGCGCAGGGCAAGGAAGGGATCGTTCTGGAGCCTTACCGAGGTTACGGCTCCAGAACGGAGGTCTTCGTGATCGGCCGGGTCTTCAGGCAGTCGCGGTCCACGCGCTCGATCCGTGACGACGGGTTTCTGTCGCAGCTGCGCGACATCGGCCGGCGTCTGAGCCGCCGCACGATCGCCGGCGCCGTCGTGAGCGCCCGGTTCTACGACACCGAAGAGCGGGTCACCACCGATGGGGACGGCTATTTCCGGGTGCATCTGCGCCCGCGCTCGGAGCCGCCGGCACAGGATCTTTGGCATACGATCGACCTCGTCCTCGAACATCCGCAACGGGTCGAGGCACGCGGTCAGGTCTTCATCCCGCCGGAGGGCAGCCGCTATGTGGTGATCAGCGACATCGACGACACGATCATGCATACCGGCGTCGCCAACAAGATCGGAATGCTCTGGCGTCTGTTCGTCGAGGATGCCGAGAGCCGCGTCGCCTTTCCCGGCGTCGCCGCCTTGTACAAGGCTCTTCACACGGGAGCGTCGGGACGGGAAGCGAACCCGATCCTCTATGTGTCGCGTGCCCCCTGGGGCCTCTACAACATCCTCGACGAGTTCTTCGACCTGCATGGCATCCCGGTCGGCCCCATGCTCTTCCTGCGCGAGTGGGGCGTGTCGTGGAAAAGTCCGCTGCCGCGCAAAGCGGAGGATCACAAACAGGACCTGATCCGCAACATGCTGGGCCTTTACAGCGACCTACCCTTCATTCTCATCGGGGATAGCGGGCAGCATGACCCGGAGGTGTACCGACAGATCGTGGAGGAGCATCCCGGCCGCGTGCTTGCCGTCTACATCCGCAACGTCTCGCGCGACGAGCGAAGGATCGAGGAGATCGAAGGTCTCGCCGCGGCCGTAGCCACGGCCGGCAGCAGCCTCGTCCTCGCGGCCGACAGCCTCGCCATGGCCGAGCACGCGGCCGATCTCGGGCTCATCCCGCCCCAGGCGGTCGCGGATGTGATGAGCGAAAAATCGGCCCAAGCCGAGCCGAGCACGGCGAGCGGCACGCGGGAAATCACGCGGGCGACACCGGACGAGACGGCCGCGGCAGTCGCTGAAGGTGAGCTCCAGGATGTCCTGCGGAGCAAGCCGGAAGGTCCACCGCCCAATGTGGTGGTCGAGCCGGCAAAGCGCGATCCGGCACAGATCTAGACATTCCTGTCCGCCTTCATTTCGGGTCGAGGTCAATCGGCGCAGCTCCCTCCTCCGGGCTGCGCCGAGGTTCATGACGCATGGCTGCCCCGGCACCTTTTCGGCAGCTTATTGCGACGTCGCAAAACTCCGTCACCTGTCTCACGCAACGTTAACGACCAGTCGCGAAAGCCGCGCCGCGCACGCCCGCCAAGGTCGCAGCGGTCTCATTTTCTGATAAAACAGACAAAATTGCTGATGGGACCACCATGCGCGCGTGTTTAACTATTCGTTACTTCGGTGCTTGCGCACTTATGCTTCTTTTCTCCTCGTCGGCCCTTGCCGCCGATTGGGTTGTGGCGAAGGTCACGGGGCAGGCGTTCATCGCCTCGCCGGACGCCCCCACCATCCGGGCGGCCGCCGGCATGATCCTGCCCGAAGGGGCGACTTTCTCCACGAGCGGCAACGCCCGCGCCCAACTGGTGCGCGGTGCGGAGAGCATTATGGTGAGCCCGAATACCGTGCTGTCGGCCCGCAGTTCGACCTTCTTCGGGACGACCACGATCCTTCAGCAAACCGGGCGGACGGAACTCGAAGTTGAGAAGCGCAATGTGAGGCATTTCTCGGTCGAGACGCCCTACCTTGCGGCCGTCGTGAAGGGCACGCGCTTCACGGTGAGCGTCACGCAGCGCGACGCCACCGTGGCCGTGAGCCGGGGCATGGTCGAGGTCTCCGACCTCAAAAGCGGTGAGCGCGCTGAGTTGACCGCCGGCCAGAGAGCGTCGGTCCAGCCCTCGACCCGAGACGGATTGCAGACGAGTGGCCTCGGGCGCGCGCCCAACGTGCAGCAGGGCCCCTCGCGGTCGGCCCAGGTGGAGGCAGCCGGCGTGAAATCCTTCGATACAAGATCGGCGGACACGAGCGCGCGCGGCGCGTCCTATAGCGGCTTTGCCGACTCGCAGCGCGGCTCGGATCAGGGACGCGGGCCCGCCAACGATGCCGGCGGCCGAGGTGGCTCCCCGTCGGGCGGCGATGCGGGCGCGGGAGCGCAGGGCGGCGGACGCGGCGCCTCCGACGATCGCGGCGGGGGATCGCCCGGACGCGGCGAAGGCCAAGGGCAAGGTCGGTCCGACGGCGGGAGCGCTCATGGCGGACATGGGAACAACGGGGCTAGCGGCGGCGCTGGCAATTCTCGGGGTGACGGGGACGACAGGGGTGGCAGGAGCGATCAGGGCGACAAGGGTGGCCGAGGCGATCAGGGCGGCCAAAGCGATCAGGGCGGCAGGGGCGACAAAGGGGGTCAGGGCGATCAGGGCGGCAAAGGCGACAAGGGCGGCAAGGGGGATCAAGGCGGCAAAGGCGATCAGGGCGGCCGGGGCGGCAGGGGCGATCAGGACGGCGGGGATAGGCGCTGAAGTTTTCGCAGCACCCGCGTGGAGCGCACCGGCATCGTCTCTCCCATCGTGAGCCTTCCGTGTTTAGACGCAGCCTGATCATCTGCCTCATCGTCAGCCTCAGCGCCCTCACCCACGGCGCAGGCTTCCTCCAGACGGTCCACGACTGGCTCGCGGAGGCACGCTTCGCAGCGCAGGCGCGGGCGCCCTCGGGGCAGATCGTCATGGTCGACATCGATGCCCGCAGCATCGCGGAGGTCGGCCGCTGGCCGTGGCCCCGGCGCATCCACGCCGACTTGATCCGGAGCCTCGATCAACTCGGCGCCTCCGAGATCGCGTTCGACATCGACTTCAGCGCACCCTCCACGGAGGCCGACGACGAGGCGCTTGAGGCAGCGATCCGCGCCGCGAAAGCATCGATCATCCTGGCCACCTTCCAGCAGCCGGCCTCCGGATCCAAGGCAGGGGGCGGCTCGCTCGTGAACAGCCCCCTCGAACGCTTCAAAGCTCATGCGTGGCCCGCAAGCGTGAACGTGCGCGCGGACCCGGATGGCACCGTGCGGCGCTATCCTCTAGGAAGCATGCTTCAGGGCGAGCTCACACCGTCGGTCGGCGCCATGCTAGGCGGGGCGCAGGCGAGCCCTCGCCATATCCTCGTGGACTTCAGCATCGCGGCAGGCGCCATCGACAGGATTCCCGTCGCCGACCTTCTCGGCCACACGATCAATCCCGAGCGCGTGCGCGGCAAGAAGGTGATCATCGGCGCCAGCGCCATCGAACTCCGCGACTTCTTCCATGTGCCCGTCCACGGCATGATTCCAGGGGCGCTTGTGCAGACTCTCGGGGCCGAGACTATGCTTCAAGGGCGGGCCCTGAGCGCAACGGGTCCCTGGGTGACGCTCGGTGGTCTTGCGCTGATCGCGGCAGCGGTCCTCTGGGGCCGGGCGCTGACTTGGCGCGGGGCGCTCCTCCACCTCGCCGGTCTGTCCCTCGCCATCGAGGGTGCCGCCTTCGGGATCCAGCTCCGATGGCCTCTTCTGATCGATACCTCGGCCTGGCAGATGGCTCTCGTCATGCTCGCGGGCGCGGCGGTGGTCCGCGAGATCGGCGTGCAGCAGATCCTCGTAGCTCTCGCGAGCACCGCGAAAATCAACGCACAGACGCTTCTGGAGCAGGTCGTCGCCGACAGCTTCGATGGAATCGTCGTGGTGGACGACCGAGGGACCATTCAATGGTCCAGCCGTTCGGCCGCCGAGATCCTGCAGCCCGACGTCCACCGTAGGTGGAGAGGGCGGCCGGCTTCCGAGCTCATCCCGCCGGAGCTGAGCAGCCGCATGCTGCAGGCCATCGCCGCCTGCGCGGAAGGGGCCTGGACCGACCAGCAGCCGCAGGAGCTCTGCCTTGGGAGCGGGCGCCTGGGCGAGCGCACCATCGAATATGTGATCACGCCCTCGCGTCTGCATGGCGGCCCGACCCCGCTTGGCGAGCGCGGACCCGACCGGTTCGTCGCCTGCCTGAGCTTTCGTGACATCACGGATCGTCGGCTTGCCGAGAAGCGCCTCGCCTATCTGGCCCGCTTCGACACGCTCACCGGCCTTCCCAATCGCAACCACTTCGTGGAGCGCCTCTCGGAATCCTTCGGCCCCGGCCAGGGCAACGGGGAGCCGGCGGCCGTGCTCTATTTCGACCTCGACCGCTTCAAGAGCGTCAACGACAGTTTCGGGCACGGCGTCGGCGACCTGCTCCTTCAGGCGGTGGCCCGCAGAGCCCTGGAGCTACTACCCGCCCCTCATGTCCTGGCGCGCTTCGGCGGTGACGAGTTCGCGGTGCTGTGGAGCGGAACGGTCGACGACGAGGCTCTCCGGGACTTCGCGGATCGTCTCATCACGCATCTGAGCCAACCTTACCAGATCTACGGCCACCGGCTCGTGATCGGCGCGAGCGTGGGCATCACCGTGTTCACGGGTCGCAATTGCGACATCACGACGATCATGAAGAACGTGGACACCGCCCTCTACCGCGTGAAGAAGGAGGGCGGCGGATCCTATTGCTTCTATGAGTCGTCCATGGACGTGGCGCTCCAGGCGCGGCAGCAGCTCGAGGTCGAGCTGTGGGATGCGCTCGCCCGCAGGGAGTTCACGGTCGCCTACCAACCGCAATTCGCCCTGAGCACGGGCCAGCTCGTCGGCGTCGAGGCGCTGCTGCGGTGGCATCACCCGGACCGCGGCTTCGTGTCCCCCTCGGAATTCGTCCCGGTGGCCGAGGAGATTGGCCTCATGGAGTCGCTCGGCGATTGGGTGCTGCAACAGGCCTGTGCGGAGGTCGCGGCGTGGCCGGGCCATATCAAGGTCGCGGTCAACGTGTCGCCGCTCCAGTTCACCCGTGGCAACATGGTGGCCTCGGTCTCGGAAGCCCTGAGCCGCTCAGGGCTGCCTGCCGAACAGCTGGAACTCGAAATCACGGAATCCCTTTTCATTCAGGAAAAGGCGTCCATCCAGGACTGCATGAACCTCCTGCGGAGCCGCGGCGTGAGCTTCGCGCTCGACGATTTCGGAACCGGGTACTCGTCCCTGAGCTACATCCGCAAGTTTCCGATCGACAAGATCAAGATCGATCGATCGTTCATCGTGGGCATCCCCCACGATCAGGAAGCGGTTGCCATCGTTCAGGCCGTCGTGGCCCTGGCGAACAGCCTCGGCATCCGGACCAATGCGGAAGGTCTCGAGACCCAAGAGCAGATCAGGATGCTGCATCTGCTTGGATGCGACGAAGGACAGGGTTTCTGTCTCGGCCGCCCGCAGCCCGCCGCGGATATCGTGCGCAGCCTGAACGACCAGGCCTTCGCCCCAGCCGCCTAGACCGCCGCCGACGGCGGAGCTGTTCGGGGCCTGCACCCTTGCGTTCCGGCCCCTCACCGGGCGATCTGCGCCGCAGGCCGACGGTCCGCAGCCAGGCCGAGCCCGATCAGCGTTCCTTGATCTGAACGCCCCTAACCGGCCTGAGCCGGGACCAGGGCCGCGAGGCTTGCGGCCAGCTCGGCATTGCGAAACGGTTTGGTGAGGCGCGGCAGATCGGGCGCGATCCCGTCCACCTGGGCGTAACCGGACACGATCAGCACCGGCAGATCCGGCCGGAGCAGTCGCACCTGCCGCGCCAGCTCGGCCCCGTTCATCCCCGGCATGAGGTGGTCGGTCACGAGAAGGTCGGGCGCGAGACCTTCACCGAGGAGGCGCAGCGCCTCCTCGGCGGAGCCCGCCTCCACCACCCCGTAGCCGAGATCCGTCAGCATGTCGGCCGTGCTCATGCGCACCAAGTCCTCGTCGTCCACGAGAAGGGCTCGTCCCCGCGTGGTCTGGGCTTGGGGCGCGGAGCCGCTGGATCCGTCCGCCTCGGCCGGCACGTGGCTCACCGGAAGCCACAGCTCTACCGTCGTGCCCTCTCCGGGCTGGCTCTCGATCATCAGCCCGCCGCCGAGCTGCGCGGCCAGTCCGTGCACCATCGAGAGGCCGAGCCCGGTGCCCTTGCCGATGCCTTTCGTCGAGAAGAACGGCTCAATGGCACGGGCGCGCGTCGCCTCATCCATTCCCATTCCGGTGTCCCTGACCGACAGGCGCACGTAATGGCCTTGCTTGAGCTCCGAGGAGCGGCCACGGACGCTCGCGCGAGCGGCCCCGATCGTGAGCGCGCCGCCTTCCGGCATGGCATCGCGGGCGTTCACGGCCAGATTCAGGAGCGCCATCTCGAGCTGGTTGGGGTCGGCCACCGCCGGAGGCAGGTCGGGCTCGATCTGCACCCGCATGTCGATCTGCGGCCCGAGCGTCGAGCCAATCAGGCCGGCCATGCTGTGGACCAGCGAGACGAGATCGACCGCCACAGGCTGCAGCGGCTGGCGACGCGCGAAGGCGAGGAGGCGCTGCACCAGGGTTTTCGCCCTCTCGGCGGATTGAAGCGCCCCGTCGATCAGCCGGCGCTCGCGCTCGCTGCCCACGCTGCGGCGCACCAGAAGATCGAGGCTGCCGATGATGGGCGTGAGCAGGTTGTTGAAGTCGTGCGCCACGCCGCCGGTGAGCTGGCCCATCGCCTCCATTTTCTGGCTTTGCCGCAGGGCGTCCTGGGCCTGCGCCAGCTCCGCCTGGCGCTCGATTTCGGCTGTGATGTCGCGGCCGGTCGCGTAGGTCACGTCCGCGGCCGGTGCGGCCACCCACGAGATCCAGCGGGTGGAGCCGTCCTTGTGCCGATAGCGGTTCACGATCCTGGCCTGCCCGCCCGCCGCTGCCGTCTGATAGGCCTCCCTTGTCTCGCGATGGTCCTCCGCGGCCACGAACTCGGTGACATGGTGCCCCTCGAGTTCCTCGGTCGCGTACCCGAGGATCGTCGTCCAGGCTGGGTTCACCCGCCGGAAGTAGCCCTCGAAATCCATCACGAGCATGAGATCGGGCGAGGTGTCCCACATGCGATCCCGCTCGGCCGTGCGCTCGGCGACGCGCTGCTCGAGCGTCTCGTTCAATTCGCGCAATCGCGCCTCGGCCAGACGGCGTTCCTCAAGTTCGTTCTGCGCGACCCGGTACAGCCGTGCATTGTCGATCGCGATGGCGGCCTGCGCGGCGAGGCCCTGCATCAGCCGCTCGTGACGCTCGGTGAACCGACTGGGCTCCGGATGGCCGAAGATCAGTCCGCCGAGCACCTCGCCCGTCCGGGAGACGACCGGAATCGCGAGATAGCTGCGCACCGGCAGATGGCCCACCGGCATTCCCTGGTGCGGCGCGTTCCGGCCGTATCGCGGGTCGCGCGGGATGTCATCCGAGCGGATGATCGTTTCATTGCGGAAGGTCGGACCGAAGATGGCGGTCGCCCGGGGGCGTCCCATCGCCTCGAAGCTGGCGCGATCGGCGCCGGACAGCGTGAAGAGGTGCAGGCGCTCCCCGGTCTCGTCCATGATGTTGTGGAAATACGCCCCGAACCGCGCGCCGGTCAGCTCGACGGAGGCGTCTGTCACGGTTTGGAGCAGGCGGTCGAGGTCGAGTTCTCCGGCGAGCTGCGCGCCCGTCCGGTTCAGGGTCTCGAGGGTGCGCGTCTCCTCCCGAAGGGCCGCCTCCTGCGCCTGGCGCTCGGTCAAATCGACCGTGACGGCGAGCACGCCGCGCGGCCGGCCCTCTTCGTCGTCGAGGCGGGTCAGGCTGCTGTTGGCCCACAGAGTGGTGCCGTCGCGGCGCACGTAACGCTTGTCGAACGTGACCGGCTCGCCGGTCTCGATCGTGCGCTGGAAATTCGCCATGCTCAGGGCGATGTCGTCCGGGTCGGTGATGTCTGCGACGCCCAGCGAGACCACGTCCTGGCGCGACAGGCCCAGCATCCCGCAGAGTGCCGCGTTGACGCTTTGGAAGCGGCCCTCAAGGTCGACCTCGGACAATCCGACCGGCGCCTCGGTGAAGATGGCCGCAAGCCGTGCCTCGCTGGCCCGGAGGGCGGCCTCCACGCGCTTTGCCTCGCTGACGTCCTGGAAGAGCGAGTAGAAGCCCTCCACCTGCCCGTCATCTCCGACCCGCGGCAGGTACTCGACACGGATGTGCCGGCGCCCGCCGGCCCGATAGGGCATGAACTGCTCGAATGTGACCCGTTCGCCAGCCAGCGCTCGCTCGACCCAGTGCTCGACCGAGGTGTAGGCCTCCTCGCCCACCACATCGCGCACGCGCTGCCCAAGCAGCTCATCCCGGCGGTAGGGAAGCCAATCCTCATAGGCTTTGTTGAGGAAGCGGTAGCGCACCTCCCGGTCCATGTAGGCCACGAGGACGGGGAGCGTATCGGTGAGACGCTGGAGTTCGCGCTCGCTGGCGCGCAGCGCCGCATCGGCCCTCGAGCGCTCGACCGCTTCCCAGGTCCGCTCGGCCACAGCCCTGATGAGCTCCACCTCCGTGTCCGTCCATACGCGCGGACGGTCCTGGTGGACATTGAGGTTCACGACGAAGACGCCGTCCTTGAACAGGGGCACGCTCACGAGGGCGCGGGCGCCGATCGCTTCGAGCGCGTGGAGGCTCTCCCGGGTATGCTCGTCGCCGCGAACATCGTCGACGCGCAGCGTACCCCCGGCGCGCAGCCTCGCGATCAGGCGCCCGCCGAAATCGCTGAGCCGGACGACCTCGGGCAGGTGGAGGGCCGATCCGTCGGTCCAGCCCCCACGGGTGGTGGCCCGGCCTGCCGCCTCGTCGATTTCCGCATAGGCGACCCGCGTTGCGCCGAGATACTCGCCGAGCGCTCGCGTGGTCGCCTCCACGACCTCGGTGGGGTTGGAGAGCGGGCGCGTCAGATCGCCTAGGTTGAGAAGGAAGACGCGACGTGCCTCGCTCTCGCGCAACAGCGCCTCGGCCTCCCGTCGCGCGGTGATGTCCCTCGACAGGGCCAGGATGCGCTCAGGCCGCCCCTGGTCCCCGATGACGGGGGTCAGGACCGTGTCCCAATCCCGCAGAACGCCCGCTTGCGTCCGGAGCTTCGCCTCGAACCGTGCCGTCCGGCCGGCCCGTGCCTCGGCCATGGCGGCATGCGCCGCCGCGCGTCCCTCCGGTTCGAAGGCATCGGCCCACGCCGTCCCGACGAACGGCGCGAACTCGGCGATCCCGAGCGCCCGCTGCCCGCCCTCGCTCATGGTCTCGAGCCTCCCGTCGAGGCTCAGCGTCTTGATGCAATCGTCCGAGCTCGACAGAACGCGGCGGTTGAGTTCCTCGCTCTCGCGCAGGGCAATCTCGGCTCTCACCCGGTCCGTGACGTCGGAGCCCTCGACGAAGATGCCCTCCACCGCGCCCTCGGGATCCCGCACCGGCTGATAGACGAAGTCGACGAAGCGCTGGTCGACCGGACCGCCCGGCATCGCCTGGACCGCGTAGGCGGCGCCGGTGGACGTGAGCGCCTCACCCGTGCGGTATACCCGGTCGAGGAGGTCGACATACCCCTGCGCCGCAGCGTCCGGCAGCGCCTCCGCCACGGTCTTGCCCAGGACGTCGCGATGACCGATCAGCCGCTGGTAGGCAGGGTTGGTGAACTCGATCCGGTGCTCGGGCCCGCGCAGCATCACCATGAAGCTCGGCGCCTGTTCGAACATGCGCGCCATCTTCTGGCGCTCCGCCATCGCGTGCCGGTCGGCCAGCACCTGTGCGGTCGTCTCGGTGCAGGCGCAGAACATGCCGGCGATTTGGCCGTTCTCGTCGCGGACGGGCGAGTAGGAGAAGCTGTACCAGGTCTCCTCGGGGTAGCCGTTGCGCTCCATCAGGAGATGAAGGTTCTCGTGAAACGTCGCCTCGCCGGCGAGTGCCTTCGCCACCAGCGGCTCGATATCGGCCCAGATGTCCACCCAAACCTCCTGGAATGGGCGGCCGAGCGAATGCGGGTGCTTTCTGCCGAGGATGGGAGCGTAGCCGTCGTTGTAGAGGAAAGCGAGGTCCGGGCCCCAGGCAACGAACATTGGATAGCGCGAACCCAGCATGAGCCCGACGACCGAACGCAGGGATTGCGGCCAGCGCTCCGGCGGACCGAGAGGGCTCTTGGTCCAGTCGTGCTCGCGCATCCGGCGGGCCAACTCACCACCGGTGAGGAAGTCGAACTCACGCGTTCTGGCGTCAGGCCCGCCGTGCATGGAGCCCCCTCGCCGCATGGCGCGGCGGCTGCACTCTGGTCAGATCCGATGAACTGCGCATGTCACGTACCGGGCCTGCCTCATGGATCATCGCGGGTTGCCTTGAGATCGACACGGCCCCTCCGGGCCCGGAGCAGGGCCACACCATCGCGCCCGTTTCCCCGGCAACGGCAGGTGTGTGGGCCCAATCCAAGGACATGACTATGCGTCACATAGGTAGGCCCAGGTGTCAAAGCTCAGCCGCCGCATATTAGGATTTTTGTTTGCACCATCCTAACGCGGCGATGACCGCCAGGGCGACGCCTGCCCCCGTCACCTCCCGGAGACCATGTGGCGCGCTCGGTCACGATTCCATCAAGCCGGATTCCGCCTGTCGGCAGCAGCTTGAACCGCGCGACCTCGCACCCTCTGGAAACCCGTTGCATGACCGACATCGACACCTCACGTCTTACCTTCGCGGCCGGCACAGCGCACGGCAGACCCAAGCAGCCCAGCGCGTCGACGGGGCAGGCTGCCGCGAACTGACCCAGGCCCCCATTCCAGGTGCAGCAGCCCTGGCCGGATTTCGCCTCGCCCATGGACCCGCCCCCATCACGGCGAAGCCAGCGATCGGAGCCCGGGCCGGCTCGCGGCCAAGCGAGCGCCTACCGTCGGCGGTCGGCCCGCACAGACGTGGAGCATCGACCGGGAAGGCCCAGGGCGCTTTCGCGAGGGTTGCAGCAGTCAGCCGCTCGCGGAGCGCGGCTCGCTGCCTGCTTTCGCGGCGAGCTCGTCGAGGGCCAAGGCCTCCACGCGCAGCCAAAGCTGCCAATCGGGCATGATGCTCCACGCGGGATCGCTCACATGAGCCTGCGGGAGCCGGTAGTGCAGCACCGGCCGCGGACCGATCTTCTCGTGCGGAAGCGCCCGGTGGACACGTTCGGGCGCGAGCACGGAGAGGATCGGCAGGAGATCGAGGGCGCGTTTGCGAGTCGGGTTAGCGGCAAGGTAATCGGCCGCGAACGTATCGAGGTCGGGCCTGTAGGCGTCCTGTAGGACGAGCTGCCGGTAGGCCGGCGGGAAGTCCGGAGGAAGGGCGGCCGCCTGCCGCCATCCGGAGGCTACCTCGCGCCGCAGGTCGCCGTCGACGCGCAGGTAGGCTCTCATATACGCCGTCAGGGTCGGCGCATCGAGCTGCGGCGGGTCGATGTTGAAATGCATGCTGAGCGCGTCGAAAAGGATGACCCCGCGGCCGCGCGCGCCCGCTTGGCGCAGCGCGACGATGAGGCTGTCGACCACCGTCAGGCGACCGATCTCGATAGGTCCCGTGATCAGCTCCCGGGGCACGAACGGGGCCGCAAGCTGGCCAAGCCAATGGGCCAGGTGGGGCGCAAGCCGGGGGACGCCGAGGTTCGGGTGACGATGGGCATGGAGATGGCGCAGGTCCATCTCGACCGCGAGGTCGCCGAGAGCCGTGCCACGGATACGGAAGGCGTGAGGATCCTCCTCGACTACGTCCCCTCCGGCTACACCCGCGAGCACGGCCGCGGCCCGCCGGGCACCGATGCCGAGGAACTCGATTTCCACCCCAACGCGCCGCGGCACACCGGAGAAGGTGAGGAAGGGGGCTGGGGCGGCCGCAGCCAGGGCGGGTATGCTGGACATCTCCAGGTAAGATGGGATGCCGCTGCCGCAGTGCCAATGCGCGACGGTCGAAAGCTGCTCCGTCCCGTCGGGCTTGAGGGTGGTCCCCTCAAGCCCGCCGAGTTCGCGCGATGTCCTGATTCGTCAGGCGCTGAAGCAGGGCGATCGCAAGTCGCCCCGCGTTCACGCCTGCGAACGAGCGTTGCGCCGACATCCTGTTTTGAGCCAAAGCCCGTGCAGAGGCAGGAGATCGGTCGGGATGTCAGGTGCGCGAGCGCCTGCGTCCGAGCAGGTAGATCACGATGCCCGCGATGACCACCGCGGCAAGGACGATCCAGATCCAGTTCAGACCGTCTCCGGCGCCGCCAGGATTGGCATTCGTGGTCGTCCCGGATGGCGGCCCGCCCGGGTTCTGGCTGGTCGTCGTGCCGGAGGGGGAGGACGCGCCGGGCGAGGGAGCTCCGCTCGGGGCCGTCTGGGCCATGACCCAGGTGCTCCACAGCATGAGGAATACGCTTAAGGCCGTCCCTTTGATCGTCTTCAGCATCCGCGTTCTCCCGATATGGGGTTGCCCTGCGGAGCTAACGATCTGCCTGCCGACAAGTTCGGTCGGCTGGTGACGCTTGCGGCCGTTCGCCTACGAGGGGAACGCAGTGGACGCTTCGCCCCAAGAACACCGCCGCGTGCAAGCGCTTCGGCAACCTTGCGGGGCTGTCGGTTGTTGGTCTCCCATGATCAACCGACCCAGCATGATCGCATCCGACACCCTCGAGCAGCTGATCGCGCACGGTCGCAGCCGCGGCCACCTCACGACAGAGGATCTGGCCTCGGCTCTGCCCGTGGAGACGATGACGCCCGACGAGATCGCTCTGGTGGTGGTCCATTTGGAAGAGGCCGGCGTGCCGGTGGAGCTCGACGAGGAGCTGCTGGCCGGGCCGCGGCATCGACCAACCCTCATGGCAGGCGCCCCGGATCTGTACCTGAAGGAGCCGGTGCCGCAGCCCGCCGCCGAGCCGGTGGCCCTTACCCCCCGAGCCGCCGAACAATCTGTTCCCGTGAGACCCGAGACCGGCCGAGCTTATGCCCACTGGGCCGTGTTCCTGGCCGGGATCATCGTCGTGACTGTGCTGGCGCTCGTCTTCGTCGTCGGCCGGTGAGCGTCGATGGGAGGCCGCTCCTGGCGGAGCGGCCTCGCATGGCGCCTCGCGGGGCTTGCGCCCCCGCACCTCGTCAACGGGCCGGTTGCCGGATCCGGCGGGCGTTGCGCAAGGCGAGGCTGAGCCGCCCGGCACGTGGAGCCAGCCGCGGTGCCTTGAGAGCCGCCTTGATGGACGAGAAGTCGAATGCCATCGGCAGAGCGATGAGGCCGAGACCCGTCGCGAACCAGAGTGTGGTCAGCCGGATGAGGCCCGTGGCCGCAACAGCCGCTCCCATATCGACGCCGCTGAGAACCAGCAGCCCCACCATGCTGGCCTCCGTCCCGCCGAGACCGCCGGGCAGCAGCACGAGAGCACCCGCAAGCGCCGACGCCGCGAAGATGAAGGCGCAGGCGGCGAGCGGAATGTCGGCGCCGAGCGCCGACAGGACGAGGCTCAGCGCGTAGGCCTCCGCAAGCCACCCCGCGACGCCGAGGATCAGGGTGAGGAAGAGCACGCGCCAGTCGCTGATGGCCGCGATCTGCCGCATGGTCTGCACGCCGAAATCCCTGAGCCGGCGCGGAGCCCGCATCATGATCATGAGGCGCAGCAGAACCTGCTCCGCCATCTTGGGCGCCGCGACGATCAGCATGGGAACCGCGAGGAGAGCGAAGGCGCCGACGATGAGCCAGCTCTGCGCCGTGAAATAGGACAGGCCGATAATGCACAAGACCAGCAGGGCGACCGCGTCCGCAAGGCGATCGGTCAGGGCGAGCGCGGCGGTCTGGCCATAGGCATAGCCATGGTTCTTCTTGAGCAGATAGAGGCGGAAGGCTTCGCCGATCTTGCCCGGCGTCATCGTGAGCGCGAACCCGGCGATGTAGTAGGTGAGGTCGCGCCGGAAGGGGACCTCGACGCCGATCACCAGGCTGCAGATGTGCCAGCGGATCGCCCGAAAGAGATAGTTGACGAGGGATAGAAACAGCATCCCGAGAACGGTGATGAGCGGCACGGACGCAAACGATTGCCAGACATCCTCGCCCCCGGCCAGCCAAGATCCCGCAATCGCAAGTACAGCGAAGAGAATCAGGCTGAGCCCGAACCAGACAACAGTTCCCTGGCGCAGTGGTGCGGAGTCGCTTGGCGTCATGAGATGGTTCCCGTGCCTGAGGTCCAAGTGTCTGAAGCAGGCGAACTTCGTAACAACGCAGCAGACGACTAAGACGGCCCGCCGGGACTGGACGCGTGCTAACGCCGGCACCGCAGAACTGTTCCAGCGCTAGGTTCTTGGGTCCTCGCAGAGTCCTGGGTGCGGAATGTCGCAGCCCAGCCGAGCGACGGGGCACCCGCCCGGCCGTCGCACGACACCGCATATGCGGATCCGGAAGGGCCGCTAGCCGGCTATGCGCTGGCGTTCGACCTGGGCGGTCGGCTCACCCGGAGCGCTGGCGGTCGAGCCAGCTGGTCGACGCACCCGGTGCGCTGGTGGTCGAGCCAGGTGGTCGGCTCTATGTGAGGCGGCATGGACGCCAATCACCTTGAACCGCCGGGTCCGCCGACCCGGGCCCGCAAACGTATCGCGATGTCCCAGCGCCTGGGCCGGCGGGGGCTTCGGGGATGAGCATGGACTCCGCCCAGATCAGAGCGGCCAGCGCAGGACGCTCTTGGCCGGCTGCGGGCCTCGTGCTCGGGCTCGCGGCCCTATGCGCTCTTGTCCTCGCCCTTCCCGGCCAGACGGTGGCGACACGCTATCTTGCCGATCTCGTCCTGATCCTCGACCACGCCCATCGCGTCTCCTGGGGGCAGGTGCCGAACCAGGATTTCCAGACGCCGCTTGGGCCGCTCGCCTCCTATGTGCCGGCCGCGGGCTATTGGCTCTCCGGCCATCTCGGCGCCGCCATGCCGCTCGGCATGGCGCTCGTGCTTCTCGTACTCGCGCCGGTGGTCGCCTATGTGCTGGCGTCCCGGCTGCACCCCTTCCTTGCGGTGCTCTTCGGGGCGTTTCTCGTTCTCATCCTCGCGACGCCCATCAATCTGGGCGAGGGCGTCAATGCCCTCACCTTCGCCAAGTTCTACAACCGGATCGGCTGGGCGGTTCTCGGTGCTCTCCTCATCCTGCACCTTGGGCCGCGCCAAGCGCCGGGCTCCGGCGCGCTCGATGGCCTATGCGCCGCCATCCTCACTCTCGTCGCGATCTACACCAAGGCGACCTATGGGGCTGCGGCGCTGGGATTCTTGGTGCTGCTGCTCCTTGATCGCCGCCAGCGCCGGTGGGTGCTGGGAGCCCTGGTCGGCATCGCGGCCGCAATGCTCGTCGTCGAACTCGCCTGGCACTCCTCGCGCGCCTACCTGGCCGATCTGCAGGCGGCCCTCGCGATCAGCGGTGCCTTGCGCGGCTCCTGGGGCCAGATCCTCGATCACATCCTGGTCAGCCTGACCGACTACGTGCTCGTCATCCTGTTCGCCGTGCTGGCGCTCCGTCGGACGCGCAGCCTGCGGGATGCGATCTTCTACCTTTATTGCGGCATCGTCGGCTTTCTCATCATCAACCAGAACTTCCAGTCCTGGGGGATCATCACGCTTCATGCGGCAGCGGCCGTGGCGGCCGAAACGATCCTGCGGCACGCGAATGACGGCATCGCGGCACCGGAGCGGGACCGCTGGAGCGCCGCCGCGGGAGCCAAGCTCCTCTTCCTGGCGCTTGTCCTGCCGACCATCGTCCACTGCACGCTGGCGCTGGGGCTCCACACGGTCGCGGCAGCCCAGCGCGCGGGCGATCCCGTCCCCTTCGCGAGCCTCGACGGCGTCCGCTTCGCCAATCTTTGGACCTGGGGCGATCATGGCGGCGGGATCGACTACCTCAAGACCGTGACGGACGGCGCCGCTGTACTCGCCGCCCTCAATCCCCGCCCCGAACGGATCGCGGTGCTCGACACCGCCAACCCCTTCTCGGCGGCTCTCGGCCTGCGGCCGCCGCGGGGTGACCTGCCCTGGCTGCAATGGGAGCGCACGGTGGGCCCGCCGGCGGCCCACCGTGCGGCCGGTCTTCTTGCCGATGTCGCCGTGGCGCTCGAGCCCAAGCCGCCCGAGGACAGTGACGCGGCTCGCGCCGACAAGGAAGGACGTTCGCCGGCGGCCTTCTTCCGCCCCGTCCTCGCGGCGGAGTTCGAGGTCGTGAGCGAGAGCGAGCACTGGATCGTGCATCGGCGCCGCGTACCCGCGCAGAGCGGATGCGCCACCTGCGGCGGGGCGGAGCAGCGCCTGGCGGCCTCCCCATGACGCTGTCCGCCGTTCCCTCGGATATGACGGGCAGGCTGCTCATGGCCGCAGCCGCAGCCTTCGCGCTCGCGCTCGCCCTGCCGGGCCAGACCGTGACGACGGTCTATGTGAACGACCTCTTCATCTTCCTCGACGGGGCCTACCGGATCTCGGCCGGGCAGGTGCCGAACCGCGATTTCCATACGGCGCTCGGGCCCCTCGTCTTCTACCTCCCGGCCCTGGGGCTCTGGCTGTCGGGCAGCCTCGGCGCGGCGATGCCCCTGGGCATGGCGCTCCTTCTTGGAATCCTCGCGCCCATCGTGGCCCATGTGCTCGGCTCCCGCCTGCGGCCGGTGCTGGCGCTGCCCTTCGGAGTCTTCCTGCTCCTCGTGGTGGCGGTGCCGATGAATCTGGGCGAGAGCATCCGTTCGCTCTCCTTTGCCATGTTCTACAACCGGGTCGGCTGGGCGGCCCTCGCCCTCCTGCTCGTGATGTACTGTCCGCCCCTTCGCGAGAGCCGACGGCAGGCATGGCGCGACGCCGCGTCGGCCGCGGCCCTGACGGGGCTGATGCTGGGGCTCAAGGTCACCTATGGGGCGGTCGCTCTCGCCTTTCTCGCCTTCATGCTCCTCGATCGCCGGCAGCGCGGATGGGCCGCAGGCGCCATCGGTCTCACGCTTGCGGCGTGCGGCCTCGTGGAACTCGTCTGGCGCGCCTCCTTCGCCCATGTGGCCGACCTTCTGCTGACGAGCCAGGTCAGCGGCGCGAGAGGCGTCGTGGACTGGGCGTTCGGCCTGCTGCGGCACCTGGCCGATTACGTGCTGTTCGGCATCGTCGCGGGCCTGGCGCTCTGGCGTCATCCCTCGTGGCGAGACGTCCTGTTCTATGGATTCTGCGCGGGGGTCGGGCTCGTCATCATGGCGCAGAACTCGCAGCCCTGGGGCATCATCACCATCCATGCGGGCGCGGCCGTCGCGGCCGAGCGGCTGCTGCGCGAGGAGGAGCTGCGCGACGAGGCATGGGCCCTGGCGCGCGGCGTGCCGCTCGTGCTTCTCGCCCTGGTGTTGCCGACCGCGGTGCATTGCTTCATGGCGCTCAGCCTGCATGCCGGTCTCGCAGCCGCCCGGTCCGGCGAACCGTTCCCGATGCCGGGCTATGGCGAGGTGCGCCTTGCTCTGCTGTGGGAGCCAGGAGACCACGCCTTTTCGAGCGCGTATCTTGCCAGTCTGCGCGACGGAGCCGCGCTGCTCCAGAACGTCGATCGGGCCGGCGAGGTCTCCGTGCTCGACTTCGTCAATCCCTTCTCGGCCGGCCTCGGGCTCCCGCCCCCGCGGGGCGACAATGCGTGGCTGCACTGGGGGCGCAACGTGAATGCGGAGCATCACCTGTCCGGGGGCGATCTGCTCGGCGGCGTCCGCCTGCTCATGGTGCCCAAATGGGGCATCAACAATCTGCCCCTCGCCGAACTCTATGCCGACACCATCCGCGACCAGTTCGAGCCCCACGCCGAGAGCGCCTCGTGGACCGTTCATCGGCGGCGCGGGAGCGACGATCGCAAGATCGCGGCGCCGCGCGCCGAGGCGCGGCCATGACGGCGACGGGCTTCAGCCGGCCCACGGCTCTCCTCGTCATCGCGCTCGCGGTCCTCTGCGCGCTTCTGCTCGCGCTGCCCGGCGAGACGGTCACCACGAAATACGTGAACGACCTCTTCGTGTTCCTCGACGGCGCGCACAGGATCGACCAGGGGCAGATCCCGAACCGCGATTTCCACACGGCGCTCGGCCCCCTCACCTACTACATCCCGGCCCTCGGGCTCTGGCTCTCCGGGACCATGGGCGGTGCGATGCCGGTCGGCATGGCATTGCTACTCGTGGCGCTCGCGCCTGCCGCGGCTTGGATTCTGGGCTCGCGGCTGAGGCCGGCCATCGGCATCCCGCTTGCCGTGTATTTGGTTCTCGTCCTGGCGGTTCCGGCGAATCTCGGCGAGAGCATCGCGGCCCTCTCGTTCGCCATGTTCTACAACCGCATCGGCTGGACGGCGCTCGGTCTGCTGCTCGTCCTGTATCTGCCGCCGCGGCACGCGCAAGCCGGCCAGCCGGTTCTCGACGGGCTTTGCGCGTCGGGCCTCGTGTTGTTGATGCTCTACACGAAGATCAGCTACGGGGCCGTCGGGATCGGCTTTCTCGTCTTCCTGCTCCTCGATCCCCGCCAGCGCGGCTGGGCGGCGGGCGCCCTCGCGGGCATTGCGGCGGCCTGCCTTGCCATCGAGTTCGTCTGGCGCGGATCGGTGTCCCACATCACGGACATCATGATGGCCGGACGGGTGAGCGGGGGCCTCGGCACGCCCGACAGGGTGCTCGAGATTCTCCTGCGCAACCTCGCGGACTACATTCTGTTCGCCATCTTCGTCGTGCTCGCGCTGGCACGAACGCGCGGTTTTCGCGACTTCCTGTTCTTTGGATTCTGCGCGGGCTCCGGCTTCGTGCTGATCGCGCAGAACTTCCAGCATTGGGGCATCGTCACCCTTGGAGCCGGGGCCGCCGTCGGAGCGGAGATCCTGGCGCGGCGGGACGGCGTTCCGGGACAGCGGCAATCGGCGTTCGCCGGCATCAACCTCGTCCTGCTCGGGCTCGTCCTGCCCTCCATCGCGCATCTGAGCGCGACGCTCCTGCTGCATGCGGGCCTTGCGGCGAGCCATCGGGGCGCGTCCGTTCCCCTGCCGAAGTTCGAGGGCATTCGCCTGGTGCAGCTCTGGCACGGTGGCGATCACCCGGCCTTCAGCCGGTACCTGGCAAGCATCGAGGACGGCGCTCGTGCACTTGAGGACATCCAGGGCAGCCCGGCGCGGGTTCTGGTGCTCGATTTCGTGAGCCCCTTCGCGGCCGGTCTCGGCCTGCGCCCGGTCGCGGGCGACAACACCTGGCATCATTGGGGCCGCACCATTGACGAGACCCATTTCCCGCCGCCGGAACGCCTGTTCCAGGATGCGACGGTGGTGCTGGAGCCGAAATTCCCCATCGAGGCTTGGACGGCGAACGGGATGCGGGAGGTCTATGCCGAGACGCTCCAGAGCCGATACCGGCTCTCCCACGAGACCGCGGACTGGAAGGTCTATGTGGCCCAGCCAGAACCAGCCGAGACCGTCAGCAACTCCGACGGATCTCCCGATACGCCGCCCGCAACCGGATCAGCTGGCGGCGGGTGAGCCACAATACCAGCCCGGGTCGGGTGAGCCGCAATAGGCCGGATCAGCTGGCAGCGGGTGAGCCGCCATAGGCGGGCAGCGTCTCGGCCGAGGACGTCTTACGGCCGGGCACCCGGCGGGCGAGACGCCACTCGTCGAGGAGCAGCACACCGAGGCACAGCACCAGCGCCCAGGCATAGACCGAGCCGATGGTGAGCTGGGTGAGCGCGGGTTTCTCGAACTGGCCGATCACGAAGGGCACCGGAACGATGAGGAGGATGGACACGAGCCGCAATGCGGGCCTGTGCCATCCGGCGACGAGGATCGGCAGCAGGAACAAGGTGTAGTGGATCCAGCCGAGCGGCGACGCGAGCAGCGACGCGACGAGCGCAAGCGCGCTCGCCCGTAGGACGCTCGGCCTTAGGAAGAACGCCCAGGCCGCCAATCCGCCGAGGAGGGCGAGACTGAGGACCGGGCCGAGGACCGGCAGGCCGGCACGGGCTGCAAGCCCCGCGAAGGACGCGTTGGTGAGGAAGAAGGCGCGCTCGCGATCCGAGGCGATGAGCTCGAACCATTGCCGGTACACCTCGGGACCGTAGAGCACGAGAGGGATGGCGCTGATGAGGCCCGCCACGAGCCCCGACACGAGCGCCGGCCGGTAGAATCCGGCGAGGAACAGGAGCGCCGGCCAGACGAGGAAGTTCGGCTTGATGGCGACCACGAGGCCGATGAGGATGCCGGCGAAGACACCCTCGCCGCGCTCGAGGAGCAGCCAGGCCGCGACGGCCGCCAGCACGAGCGGCAGGTAGATCTGCCCGAGGAGCAGCGTGTCCCAGAAGCCCGCCAGGGCGAAGAGCCAGAGGATGAGCGGCAGCGGCGCGTGGGACGGGTAGCGCCACAGGAGCAGAAGCACGATGGCGAGATAGATCGCGACCGAGACCCAGCGCCAGACGCGAAAGGAATGGTGCGGGTCGGGCGAGTCGAAGAGCTGGAACAGGAGCGCCGAGATGGGCGGGTTCAGGTTCGGGTTCCAGGCCTCGAAGCCCGGGAGCGAGACGTGGAAGGTGAGCGGGTGGATGCCATAGGGGTTCAGCCCCTCCTGGGCCGCCCGGCCCGACGCCACGAAGGACCCGAAATCCCAGAGCAGGTCACTCGGCTGAACGCGCGGCAGCTCGCCGGCGATGACCCATGCGAAGAGGAGGCAGAGGGCGAGCCGCCCGGCCCAGACCAGAGGTGTCGCTGCCATCCGCGTCATGTCCATGCCGTTACTCCCCAGCCCTGTCTCGGCGGCCCCGGGGCGAGATAGCGCGGCGGGGCGGCAAGGCCATGGAGCGGGGCTGGAACCGCTGCGAAACGTCGTTCCGCTCGCAGCTAACCGGCAGCGGGCGTATGGCCGGCGGAAGCGGAGGCCGGACAGGTCGCGCCAGCCCCACCCGCGCAACCCTTTCCGAAAATCTCCTATAGAAGATACCTATTGCAAAGGTTGTTTCTTCGATGGTAGATTTTCAGCAACGAGATAACGAGGAGCGCCGACGGGAAGGCTGGCGATGCCGCGCAGTCGACCGGTCGCCGCTCGAAAGGAGGCATCGTGGGATCCTCGGCCGTCGATCAATCGTCGCTTCAGGACTTTCGCATGTTGATCGGTGGCGAGTGGTGCGCCGCCTCGTCCGGTGAATGGTTCGAGACCAAGGAACCCTTCAGCGGCAAGTCTTGGGCCCGGCTGCCTCGCGGAACCGCGGACGATGTGGACCGCGCCGTGCGCGCCGCCCATGCGGCGTTCACCTCGGGTCCCTGGTCGACGATGATCGCCAGCGATCGCGGCAGGCTCCTTTACAAGCTGGCCGACCTCATCGAGCAGAACGCCCAGCGCTTGGCGGAGCTCGAGGTCCGCGACAACGGCAAGCTCATGGTCGAGATGCTGGGGCAGATGCGCTACATCCCGCGCTGGTTCCAGTACTACGGCGGGCTTGCGGACAAGATCGAAGGCGCGGTCACGCCGATCGATAAAGGGGACATGCTCCACTACATCCGCTACGAGCCCATCGGGGTCGTGGGCGCGATCACGCCGTGGAATTCGCCCCTGCTCCTGACGGTCTGGAAGCTCGCGCCGGCGCTCGCCGCCGGCAACACGGTCGTCATCAAGCCCTCGGAACATGCATCCGTCTCGATGCTCGCCTTCCTCGAACTCTTCGAGCAGGCGGGCTTCCCGCCCGGCGTCGTCAATGTGGTGACCGGCTTCGGGCACGAGGCGGGTGCGGCGCTCGCCGAGCACCCCCTGGTGGACCGGATCGCCTTCACGGGATCGGATATGGGGGGGCGGCTGGTCTCCCGCGCGGCGGCGGAGAGCTTCAAGCGCGTCTCGTTGGAGCTCGGCGGCAAGTCGCCCCATATCATCTTCGAGGACGCCGATCTCGATGCGGCCGTCAAAGGCGTGATCTCCGGCATCTTCGCGGCCGCAGGGCAGACCTGCATGGCCGGATCGCGCCTCATCATCCATGAGAGCATTCACGACGCCTTCGTCGAGAAGCTCGTCGAGCGGATGCGCCAGGCGCGGCTCGGCGATCCGCGCAGCGAGACCACGGATGTCGGACCGATCGCGACCGAGCCGCAGCTCGCGAAAACGCTCGAATATATCGACATCGCCCTGTCCGAAGGCGCGGTCTGCGCGCTGGGCGGTCGCCGGCCGGACGACGAGCGGCTGCGCGACGGCTGGTTCGTGGAGCCCACCATCTTCACCGGTGTCGACAATTCCATGCGCATCGCGAGCGAAGAAGTGTTCGGCCCGATCCTGTCGGTCATGAAGTTCCGGACCGATGAGGAAGCCGTGGCGCTGGCCAACGACACGCCCTACGGGCTTGCGGCCGGATTGTGGAGCCAGAGTCTCGAGCGGGCGATCACGATGCCCCGCAAGCTCCGGGCCGGCACCGTGTGGGTCAATGCCTACCGGGTCGTCAGCTACATGGCGCCTTTCGGCGGCTTCAAATCGTCGGGGATCGGGCGCGAGAACGGCAAGGCCGCGATCTACGAATACCTCGAGGCCAAGAGCGTTTTCATCAATCCCAAATCGCGGATCTCCAATCCGTTCACGCTGCAATAGAGGCCATCGACGCCCAGGGCAGCCGCGTAGGCGGGATCCGCTGAAGAATCGGTACTTCGGGACATGGCAGGCGGTCCCGGTGTTGAGCGGGAAGGACCATCCGCAGAGCCTGCCGGAACAAGAGGGAGGACAACATGAAGAACAAATGGAAAGCGCTGCTGAGCGCCGCGCTGCTGTCGACGGCTTTGCCCATGGCTGCGGCCGCACAGGACAAGCCCCTGCGGCTCCTGGTGCTCGACGACATGACCAACATCTTCGCGGCGAACGGGGGACCGGGCACGCTCCAGGCGGTGCAGCTGGCCGTCGAAGACGCGGGCGGCAAGGTTCTCGGACGCACCATCGAGGTGCTGCACGCGGACCACCAGAACAAGCCCGACGTGGGCTCGGCCCAGGCCCAGCGCTACATCGAGGAATACGGCATCAAGGCCATGACCCTCGGCGGATCGAGCGCCGTCGGCCTCGCCGCCCAGGCGCGGGCTGCCAACGCCAAGGTGTTCACGCTGGCGAGCGGCGCCTACGCGCCCGGCTTCTCGGAAGCGCAATGCTCGCCCTACGGCTTCCAGTTCGCGCCCTCCACGCAGGAGCTGTCGCGCGCCGTGACCTCGCGCATCGTGTCGGAAGGCAAGAAGACCTGGCACATGATCGTCGCCGATTACGTGTTCGGTCACTCCCTGACGTCCGACGCGACCAAGTCGATCACCGCTTCCGGCGGCAAGGTGATCGGCCAGACCATGCACCCGCTGAACTCCAACGACATGGCCTCGGCCCTGCTGACGGCGCAGGCGTCGGGCGCGGACGTCATCGGCCTTGCCAATGCGGGCACCGACCTCGAAACCACCGTCAAGCAGGCCGCCCAGTTCGGGCTCGGCAACAAGCTCGCCGCCATGATGGTCTACGAGAACAACATCGAGGCGCTCACCCTCGCGGCCTCCAAGGGCATGCGCATGTCGGTCTCCACCTATTGGGACCTGAACGACAACACGCGCGCGCTGGCCAAGCGGCTGATGGCGAAGAACGGCGGCAAGACGCCGACCATGGGCCATATGGGCGCCTATGGGGCGGTGCGGCACTACCTGGAGGCCGTGAAGGCGGCCGGAACGGATGAGCCGGATGCGGTGGCGGCGAAGATGCGCGAGCTTCCCATCACCAGCGGCATCTGGGAGAATCCGCGCATCCAGGCCAATGGCCGCGTGACCTACGACATGCTGCTGGTCGAGGTAAAGGATCCCTCCGAGTCGAAGGGTCCGAACGACCTCTACAAAATCATCGCGAAGATCCCCGCGGAGGGCCTGTTCCGCACCGCCAAGGAAAGCGGCTGCCCCTTCGTGAAGTGATCCCGCCGGGCGGGACCTCCCGCCCTTGCCGTTCGAACCGCTTGGACCTGCTCCCCGGAGCAGGTCCATTCCAGGCGGAGCACCCCCATGAAACTCTACGTCAGCCCGACGTCGCCTTATGCGCGCCTGGCCTGCATCATGTGCCTTGAGGCTCGCCTCGGAGGCCTCGAGATCGTCATTCTCGACCCTTGGCAGAACCCGCCCGATCTGGTCCGGCACAATCCGGCGGGCCGCGTGCCGGCCCTGGTCCTCGACGAAGGCGACAGCGCGCGGGTGATCACGGAATCGCTTCTGATCGCCGATTTCGCGGCGCGCCGCTCGGGTGAAGCGGAGCGCTTGTGGTTCCAGAACGAGGCGCAGCACGAGCTGGGCGGCGTCTGCCTCGGCATCATCGATGCGGCTGCGGCCATCATGGCAGGGCGCATGGTCACGTCGGGGTCCGCCAGCGACACCGCCTTCGACTCCTCTCCGATCGCCGCCCGCCGGCAGGGCGCCATGCGGCGCAGCCTCGACCGGTTGGAGCAGCTGGTGGCCGCGCAGGCCGATGCCTTGAAGGCTCGGCCGGGCATCGCGGCCTTCCTGCCCGTCGTGGTGATCGAATATCTGCGCATGCGCTTCGGCGAAGCCTTCGATTCCCCGGATCACCCGCACATCGCGGCACTGGTCTCGGCTTTGAGGGAGCGTCCCACGCTTGCGGCCACCCGGCCCCTCTTCACCACGTTCACGCCCATCGGCATGGCGAGCGGCCAATGAGCATCGCTCTCGAGGCCCGGCGGGTCAGCAAGAACTTTGGCGGCTTTTATGCCGTCAAGGATGTGGACCTGAAGGTTCAGGTCGGCACGATCCACGCGCTCATCGGTCCGAATGGAGCGGGCAAGACCACGCTCTTCGGGCTCCTGACGCGGTTCCACTCCGCAAGTTCGGGCAGCATCTTCCTGAACGGCGAGGACATCACCGGCAAGGGCCCCGCGGAGGTCGCGTCCCGCGGCCTGTGCCGGTCGTTCCAGATCTCGTCCGTCTTTCCGGGCCTGACCCTGCGGGAGAACGTTCGTGTCGCCCTCCAGCATCGTCATGGATCGAGCCATCAGTTCTGGCAGCCCTCGCGCGTGCTCCGACGCTTCGACGATGAGGCCGACCATTTGCTGGATCGGGTCGGCCTTCTGCCTCTGGCGCACAAGCTCTGCGCCGAGGTTTCCTATGGCCGCAAGCGCGCCCTCGAGATCGCCACGACCCTCGCGATCCAGCCGGAGGTCCTGCTTCTCGATGAGCCGATCGCCGGCATGGCGGCCGGAGACATCCCGATGATCGTCGAGCTGATCCGGACCATCGCGAAGGACCGGACCGTCCTGATGGTGGAGCACAATCTCTCGGTGGTCGAAAGCCTCTGCGACCGGGTGACCGTTCTGGTGCGCGGCGAGGTCATGGCCGAGGGCACCTATGCCGAGATCCGCGACAACGCCGCCGTGCGGGAGGCCTACATTGGAGCCGGCTTCCATGCATGAGCCCCTGCTGAGAATCGAGAACCTCCAAGGCTGGTACGGCGAGAGCCATATCCTCCATGGGGTCAGCCTGTCCGTTCCGCGTGGCCAGACGGTTGCCATCCTGGGCCGGAACGGGGTCGGCAAGACCACGACCCTGCGCGGCATTGTGGGACTCTTGACGCGCGCGACAGGCTCCATCCGCATCAACGGGACGGAACTGATCGGCATGCCCCGTCACCGCATTGCCTATACGGGCATCGGGTACGTGCCCGAGGAGCGGGGCATCTACGCTTCCCTGTCCGTGCAGGAGAACCTCGATCTCCTGCCGAAGATCAGCGACCGGGGCATCAGCCTCGAGCGGATCTTCGATCTCTTCCCCAATCTCAAGGAACGGCGGCGCGCCAGCGGCGGGACCCTCTCGGGCGGCGAGCAGCAGATGCTCTCCATCGCGCGGGTGCTGCGGGCCGGCCCCGAGCTCCTGATCCTCGACGAGCCGACGGAGGGCCTGTCGCCCGTCTTCGTCCAGCATATCGGCCGCGTGCTCAAGGCGCTCAAGGAGGACGGTCTCACCATGCTGCTCGTGGAGCAGAACTTCCATTTCGCGCGCCATCTCGCCGACCACTTCTACCTGATGGAGGAAGGGCGGGTCGCCGACCATTTCTCGGCCCGCGAACTCGATGCCCGCCTCGAAACCGTCTCCAGCCTGATCGGGGTCTAAGCCGTGACGATGATCTTTGGCGTTCCCCTCATCGCTCTCGCCTCCCAGCTCGTGCTCGGGCTGTTCAACGGGGCGTTCTATGCGCTCCTCAGCCTGGGGCTCGGCGTGATCTTCGGCCTGCTGCGGGTGGTCAATTTCACCCACGGGGCCTTCTACACCCTCGGGGCCTTCGCGGCCTTCCTTCTCACGTCCCGGGCCGGCCTCAGCTTCTGGGCCTGCCTCATCGTGGCGCCGCTCATCGTGGCCGTTCTGGCGGCGATCCTGGAGCGGGGCCTCCTGCGAAAGCTCTATGGGCTCGACGCTCTCTACGGCCTCCTGCTCACCTTCGGAATCGCGCTGCTGATCGAGGGCGTGCTGCAGTACTTCTACGGCACGGCCGGGCAGCCCTTCGCAGTGCCGGAGGCCCTCAGGGGCACGAGCAATCTGGGCTTCATGTTCCTCCCCCATTACCGCGCCTTCGCGATCGGCATATCCCTGCTCCTGTGCCTCCTCACCTGGCTGATCATCGAGTACACCTCGCTCGGCGCGAAACTGCGCGCCGCCACCGAGAACAGCCGCCTCCTCGAGGTCTTCGGCGTCAACGTTCCGGTTCTGCTCACGGGAACCTACGCGTTCGGCGGAGCCTTGGCGGGCTTTGCGGGCGTGGTCGCGGCTCCCGTCTTCCAGGTCAGCCCGCTCATGGGCGCCAACCTGATCATCGTCGTGTTCGCGGTGGTCATCATCGGCGGCCTTGGCTCCATCACGGGCGCCATCGTCAGCGGCCTGATGCTCGGCGTGCTGGAAGCGGTCGCGAAGGTCTACTGGCCTCCCTCCGCCAACCTGGTTCCCTTCGTCATCATGGCGGTCGTGCTGTTCCTGCGCCCCCGTGGCCTCTTCGGAAAAGGCGAGTGATCGTCATGATGTCCGCACCGCAACCGTCTCCCCTGTCCCAGAAGAAGTCGTTCCAGCTCGCGCTGCTGGCCGGGTGCCTGGCGCTCCTGGCCGTCGCTCCCCTGTTCCTCTACCCCGTCTTTTTGATGAAGCTCCTGTGCTTCGGCCTGTTCGCATCCGCGGTGAATCTCGTCCTCGGCTATGGCGGCATGGTCGCCTTCGGCCACGCGACCTTCTTTGGGGGCGCGGCCTACGTCACCGCGCATGCCCTCAAGGTCTGGAACTTCGACGCGGCATCCGGCCTGCTGATCGGCGTCGCCTTCGCGACCGTGACCGGCTTCCTGATGGGCATCATCGCCATCCGCCGGCAGGGCTTCTACTTCGCCATGACCACGCTGGCCCTGTCGCAGATGGCCTATTTCGCGTTCTTCCAGGCGCCGTTCACCTATGCGGAAGACGGGATCCAACGGGTGCCGCGGCCCGATTTCCTGGGCATCGTGCCGCTCTCCGACAACCTGTCGCTCTACTACTTCGTCCTGGTGGTGTTCCTCCTCGGGATGGGAGCGATCTGGCGGGTCATCCATTCGCCCTTCGGCGCCTCGCTGACGGCCATCCGCGAGAACGAGGCGCGCGCCCTGTCGCTCGGCTACAGGACCAATCGCTACAAGCTGACCGTCTTCGTCATCTCGGCCGCGCTGACCGGGCTCGCCGGATCGCTGAAGGTGCTGGTCTTCCAGATCGCGACGCTCACGGACGTCGCCTGGCAGATGTCGGGCGAGGTCATCCTGATGACGCTTCTCGGCGGGGTCGGCACGTTCCTCGGCCCCATGATCGGGGCGGCGCTGGTGCTGACGATCCAGAACTATCTGGCGTCCACGGCGATCCCGGTCACCATCTTCATCGGTGTGGCTTTCATTCTGTGCGTCATGGTCTTCCGGCGGGGCATCGTCGGCGAGATCGACGGCCTCATGCGCCGCGAGTGGAGCATCGGCTCCAGCCGCAAGAAGGTGGAAGCCTGATGAGCGCCGCGCAACCGGGCGCCGCCGGGTCCCTGCCGCTCGAGGGGTTGAGGGTTCTCGAAATCGGCCATTACATCGCCGCGCCTTTCGCGACGCGGGTCCTGGCCGATCTGGGCGCCGAGGTCATCAAGGTGGAGCCGCCGGGCTCCGGCGATCCGGTCCGCAAATGGGGCGCGGCCCAGGAGGGGCACACCTATTGGTGGTCCGTCCATGGCCGCAACAAGAAATGCGTCACGCTCAATCTCAGATCCGACGAGGGCCGCGCCGTCCTGGCGGAGTTGGTCGCCAAATCCGATGCCCTCGTCGAGAACCTGCGCCCGGGCCAGTTGTCGCGCCTCGGCTTTGACGATGCTCGGCTGCAGGAGCTTCGCCCCGGCATCGTCATCTGCCATGTCTCCGGCTACGGGCTGACGGGCCCGCTGGCGGGCCGGGCCTGTTTCGGAGCGATCGGCGAGGCGCTGGGCGGCCTGCGCTACCTGTCCAACCACACCCCCGGCACGACGGACCTGCCGCCGGTGCGGGTAGGCATCAGCATCGGCGATTCCATCGCCGGCCTTTATGCGGTGATCGCGGTGCTGGCGGGCCTCTGGTCCAAGACGCCGGCCGGCCGGGTCGCGGATGTGGCGCTGACGGAGGCGGTCTTGAGCGTCATGGAAGGCGTTCTGCCGGAATACGGGGCCACCGGCCAGGTGCGCGAGCCCTCCGGCGGGCGCATCAGCACGGCGGCGCCGACGAACGCGTTTCCGACCGCCGACGGGGGCTGGGTCCTGATCGCGGCGAACTCCGATGCACTGTTTCGGACGCTCTGCGACCTGATGGGGCGCCCCGGACTCGCGGACGACCCGCGCTATGTGGACAACCCGGCCCGTTGCCGCAACGTGGATGCCCTGGAGGCCGAGATCGCCTCGTGGACGCGGCAGCACGATGCCCGCGCCCTCGAGCGCCAGTTGGCCGATGCGGACATTCCCTCGAGCCGCGTCTACACGGCTGCGGATATCGCGGAGGACCCGCAATACAACGCCCGCCACATGGTGCAGTGGATCGACGACCCGCAACTCGGCAAGGTGCTTCACCCTGGAACCGTCCCGATGTTCGGAGCGTCCTCCCGTCACGTGCGCTGGGCCGGGCCCGGCGTCGGCGCGCATAACCGCGAGGTCTACGGGGACCTGCTGCGGATGGATGAGGCGCAATTGGATCAGCTGTCCCGCGACGGAACCATCTGAGCCGTGACCTGCTTGCCGCAACGCGTGTCCATCACCGAAGTCGGGCTGCGCGACGGGCTGCAGATCGAGCCGCGCATTCTGTCGACCGAGGAGAAGCTGGCTCTCGCCTGCGCCCTGATCGATGCCGGCCATACCAGCCTGGAGGTGACCTCGTTCGTCTCCCCGACCCGCGTGCCGCAGCTGGCGGACGCCGCCGAGCTTCTTGCGGCGCTCCGCCGCGTCAGGAAGGCGGAGCTGAAGGCGCTCGTCCCCAATAGGCGCGGCGCGGAGCGCGCGATCGCGGCCGAGGTCGATACGGTGGTCCTCGTTCTCTCGGCGACCGACACCCACGGGATGCGCAATCTCAACAGGACGACCCGCGATTCCCTCGCAGGATTGGGCGAGATCGCCGCCATGACCCCGGCGGGCACCCGCATCGACGTGTCCCTGTCCGTCGCGTTCGGCTGCCCCTTCGAGGGCGATGTGCCGGTTGGGGCCGTGATCGACCTTGCGGATCGCTTTCAGCAGCTGGGCATCGGCCGGGTCAGCTTCTGCGACACCACCGGCATGGCCACGCCGCGTCAGGTTCAGGGGCTTGCCCACACCTTGAGGGACAACCTGCCCGAACTCGACGCCGCGTTTCATTTTCACAACACCCGCGGGCTCGGGCTGGTCTGCGTCATGACTGCCCTGCAGGAGGGCATCGAGCGCTTCGAGAGCAGCGTCGGCGGGCTGGGAGGGTGCCCCTTCGCGCCGAACGCCGCCGGCAATGTCTGTACCGAGGACATGGTGCATATGCTGCACGAGATGGGCATCGAGACGGGGCTCGACCTGCCGCGATTGCTGGACGCCGCCCGCTTGGCGGAGCAACTCGTCGGACACCCCCTGGACGGTCAGGTTCTGAAGGCTGGGCCGCGCCTGCGCTCCCATGCCGATCAAGGCTGAGAGGACCTCCGTGCAGAATCCGCCGCGCTTCGTTCGCACATGGCTGAACGGCCTTGGCCAGGCTGGCCGGCCGACATTCCCATACCGGGACGGGGCCATGATTGTGCAAGAGTTCGGCTTACCTTAGATCAGGCGCCTCATACGTTGCTCAACCAGGCTTGTTTCGATGCCGAGATCCGCTCCAGAGACCAAAGGCGCTGAAGTCGTCAACGAGGCCGCTGACGAATTGCTGTCCAGTCTCGGGTCCCGTCTCAGGGAGCTGCGGCAGACACAGAATCTGACCCTTGAGATGCTGGCCAATCGGGCCCAGGTCAGCCGGGCCATGATCTCGAAGATCGAGCGCAGCGAGAAGGTGCCGACCGTCGGCATTCTCGTCCGGATCGCGACGGCGTTGAACGTCAGCTTGTCGGCGCTGCTCGGCGGCCAGCAGAGTCCGGCCGCGGTCCAGCTGCAGCGCGCCCATCGTCGCGGCCGCTTCCGCGATCCCTCGACGGGTTTCGAACGGGAGATGATCTTCTCTCCTTCCGAAGGCGACGACATGGAGCTCGTGCGGCACGTGCTGCCCGGTCTGAAATCGACGGGTCTGCTGTCCCCCTACCCTGTCCCGACCCGCAAGCTCATCTTCTCGCCGAGCGGTCCGCTCATGGTGGAGATCGGCAGCGAGACGTATTGCATGGAGCCCGGGGATGCCCTGCGTTTCGATGTGACATCGTCCTATCGCTTCTCAAATCCGGAGACGACGCCGGTCAGCTACTACCTGTTCATGTCGCGGACGCAGGGCGCAGGAAAGCCGACGCTTTAGCCGGGCCTTTGCTGCGGGTTCAGCATGCCTGTGCCGACCCGCTCGTCCGGCGGCCGTGCCCCGGCCCGACCGGCAGCTCTCATCCGCGACGTCTAGGCCGCGACCACGATTTCGAAGCGTCCCTGGAGGGCGCCGGGCTCGGATGCCGGCCCAGCCGCAAGGGGCACCACGACGCTGCGCCGGGCGAGCGGATCCCGGATGCTGTTGAGCAGCCCGTCCCGTGCATTGAGCGGCTCCCCGTCGATATACATCTGCGTGACGAGCCGACCCTGCCCCGGCACGTGCACGGCGAAGTGGATATGCGGGGTGCGCCCCGGATAGGGCACCGGCCGGATGGTGCGGAAGCGATACTGCCCCTGCGCATCGGCCTGCGTGCGGCCGTAGCCCTGGAAAGCCTGGTCGATGCGCCCCTGCCCTGGGGCGCGGGGGTGGCGATAGATGCCGTTCGCATCGCATTGCCAGATCTCGACCGTGCTGCCGGGCCGGGGCTGCCCGCGTGTATCGAGGATGCGGCCGGACACGTGGACCACCTGGCCGAGCGCTTGCGCGGCCTGTCCGGTCACGCGAACGAGATCATGGTCGAGGTCGGACGGGAACTCGACCGGGTAGAAGGGACCCTCCGTCTGCCCCGGCGTGGGCACGAGCTCGGCAGCGCCGAGACGTCCAGGCACGAGCAGTGCCGCGGAGGCGGCCGCCGACCCGGTGAGAAGATACCGTCGATCGAGCAGAAGCGGGGCGTCGGTCATGGGGGAAACCTCCGTTCGCGGTGTGCGGGAGCATAGGCGAACGGTCTCCCGGATTCAGCCGGATCGGACAGGCGTCGCACGAACGTGATCCGCGCGGCGCAGCCGAAGGGTTGGTGCGGCGCGGGTCTCAGCAGCCGGTGCAGACATCCTTGACGAGCTGCTTCAGCTTGCGGTCCCACTCCCGCTCGCGCTTCTCGGCGGCCGCTCGTGCCGCGATGTATTTCGTCTCGGAGCTGTCGGCCTCGACATCCCGCGAGGGAGCCGGCGACGCCTCGGCTCGGGGTGCCGTCGGCACCCGCGGGTTCGGCCGAGCGCCCTTGCCTTGCGATTGCACCGATGGAGCGGCCTGCGCCATGATCCGGCTCTCGCCGGCGGCGCAGGGGCTGACGAGCAGGGCAAGCCCGGCCGCCAGGATGCAGGCCGCCTGCCGTGGGCTCGCGCTCATGATCGGCGACCGGAGGTGCCAGGGTCCTTTGCGGGGGCAACCCGCTGCGGAGCGGCCGCGATCGTCTTCTGCTCCTGCTTCTTCGGCTTCTTGGCTTCCCGGTTGCCGCGCTGCTCTTTCGCCATGAGTGGTCGCCTCTCTGCGTGTGATGACGGCCGCGAGCGCGGCCTCAGTCGGAATCGGTGTGAGGCGCGGGCAGGAGCCGGTCGAAATCCTCCAGCACTTCCGCGATCAATCTGCGGCGCCGCACATCGGCGCCTTCAGAGCTTTCGGCGAGCAGGCCGAGGAGGTATCGGGCCTTGGCGACCGCCTCGGGCCATCCGACCGCCGGAACGCCCGTCAGCATGTGCTCCAGGGCTTCCTTTCGCGCCTTGAGCGCGCTTTGGTCGGCCTCGACTTGGGCTGTGAGCCGTCGAAGCTCCGTGGCCTTCTGCGCCATGAGCCCCCGGTGTTTGTCGAGGTTCGTCGGATCGTCGTTCATGGTTGCCCTCGCGCGGACCGCGGACCGGCCGCTGAAGCCGTCCGGCCATCCGGTCTCCGGAGCGCCATCGAGGGGAGGTCGAAGGCATCCTCCTGAGTGTTCTGCTGGGCGCGCGCCGCGAAGAGCAGCACTCCGCGCGCGCTGGCCGTCGATCGGCGTAGCCCTGGCAGGATGCCCAGATAGTAGCGGACGGGCGCACGATTGGGACGCACGAGCGCCGGGAGGCGTCGCGGCTTGCGGGCTGCTGGCGGGATCGCGCGGGCTTCGTCCAAGATCGTGCTCCACAGGGGGGCGGGAGCACACGGATCTCTCAGCCATCAGCGCCAGGGTCCGTTGCTGATGATGGCGCCAGCATACCGGGCTTTGCGGTTTATGTAAGGTGCCGTCCGTGCCCTCGGTTCGGATGCCGGCGAGGCCCGGGCAAGCGTGAGGCATCCGGCGCCGGCTAGAGACCGGTCACCCGCAGGCCGGGCACCTCCTCCACCGTGCCGATGAGCGCCGCCGAATGGCCGGCGGCGCGAAGGGCGACAAGGCAGGGCTCCGCCCGCTCCGGCGGCAGTCCGGCGAGGAACCCGCCCGCGGTCTGCGGGTCGAAGAGGATCTGCACGCGCGCGTCTCCCAGACCGCCGCTCTCGATGGCGACATACGCATTCGCGCCATGAAGCGTGCTCACGATCCCCGCCTCCATGAGCGCGAGGGCGCCCGGCAGGGTGGGGATCGCCGACGCGTCGAGGCGCGCGCCGCAGCCTGAGGCGCGCAGCATTTCGGAAAGATGGCCGGCGAGGCCAAAGCCGGTCACGTCCGTGCAGGCGCGCGCCCCGTGGGCAACGAGCGTCGCGACGGCGTTCCCGGGCGAAGCCCCCATGGCAGAAAGCGCCGCCTCGATGCTTGCGGCTTGTGCCTCGCCGCGCATGGCACCCGCGAGGATCGTGCCCGTGCCCACCGGCTTGGTGATCACGAGGCGGTCCCCCGCCCGGAGCCCCGCCTTGCGCAGCAAGGTGCCCTCATCCCCCACGCCGGTGACCGCGAAGCCGAGGGAGACTTCGGCGGATTCCGCGCTGTGCCCGCCGACGAGACGGGTGCCGGTCTCGGCGAATACCGTTTGGGCGCCCGCCAGCATCTGCACGAGATCGTCCTCCAGGAGCGCCGGCGCCATCGGCGGCAGGTTCACGAGCGCAAGGACCGTCTCGGGGCGCCCGTTCATCGCCAGGATATCGCCGATCGCGTGACGGGCCGCGATCCGCCCGAAGAGCCAGGGGTCGCTGACGAACGGCCGGAATCCGTCGATGGTTTGAAGGAGCACGCCCGCTCCCGGCATCGCGACCACGGCCGCGTCGTCGGATCCCTCAAGACCGAGCCGGTGGAGCGCGCGGCGCAGCACGGCGGCCGGCACCTTGGCGCCGCATCCGCCGCAGCGCATGGGGTCTGCGGCAGACGACGGCGACGGCATGGGCGCGGGCCGGAGCTCCTGGTAGCCCCGCATCCAGCGGCGGTCGATGCGCTCCTTCACGCGCCAGACGAGCCGCCCCTTCGCGGCGAACGCCCCGCGGACCGCGACGGCCTCGCCGCCGCCGATCCCGACCAGCGCCAGGGCGGTGGCCTGCGGCCTGAACGGCCGGGGCTGGCGGCCCTGCAGGGCAAGGAACAGATTGCGGGCGAGCGGCGGCCCCTGCCGCACCGCATAGACGCCCGCCTTCTCGCGCGGATAGGCGAGCACGCTCGCCACGTCGCCTGCGGCGAACACGTCCGGGTGGCTCGTCGATTGCAGGGTCGGCTCCACGGCAACGAAGCCGCGCGCATTGAGGGCAAGGCCAGTTTCGGCAAGCCAGCGCGGCGCGCCGGCCCAGGTCACCCAGACGGCTCGGTCGCAGGGGAACACGCGTCCGTCCGCGCACAGGACGCGATCGGCCCCGACCCACGTGACATCCGCCCCCTGCACCACCTCGATGCCGTTATCGGCAAGGGCGCGAGCCAGGTGCCTGCGCCCACGCTCGTTCATGCGCGCCAGCAGCCGCCCGCGGGTGAGGAGCGTCAGGTCCGGCGGGACCCCGGGCAGCGCCGCGCGCAGGCGCTCCGCCATGGAGATCGCCGTCTCGACGCCGCCGGCTCCGCCGCCGACGATCACGATCTTGGGCATCCGGCGGGTGGCCCGAGCCTCCTCCACGAGCGCCGTCCAGGCGGCGAGGAACGCGGCGACGGGCTTGACCGGCAGCGCGTGCTCGGCCGCGCCCGGAACCGCCTCGGCCTCCGGCGTCGAGCCGGTGTCGAGGGAGACCACATCGTAGCGCACAGAGGGCCGGCCGCGCAGGTGAACCTGCCGTCCTATGGGATCGAGCCCGATCGCCTCCGCCTGGATGAAGCGGACCCCGCAGGCGACAGCGATCCGGTAGAGATCGAGATGGGCCTCGTCTGGCGTGTAGTGTCCCGCGATAAGGCCGGGGAGCATGCCCGAATAGGGCGTGCGGGCGTCGCGGCTGATGAGCGTGACGCGGGTGCCCGCATCGAGGCGCATGCGGACGCTCTTGAGAACGTGCACGTGAGCATGACCGCCCCCGACGAGGACGAGGTCTTTGGCGGGACCGGGAATCTGCATCGCGGGCGACCATAGGCGAGGGAGCAGCGCCGCGCCAATCACACGGACCCGGGCTCCTCCGGGCGGGCTTGGGCGAGGCCACGGAACCGGCCGCTTCGCCGATGGCTTAACTGTCGATGACGAAAAGGTGCTCCAATGCCCATCCCGCTGCCGAACCAGCCCTATCCCGATCCGAACCCCGCGCCCGCCCGCCCGCCGGAGCCGAGCGAGACGCCGACGCCAGAACCGATCGGCATTCCGGCAGACGTGCCGTCGAACGTGCCGGCCCCAAGCGAGCCGATCGGCGTTCCGCCCTCATCGCCGCAGGAGATTCCGGCCAACCCGACCATGCCGCAATCGCCGACCGCAGGCGTCAGCTGACGAGCCGCACGGTCGCATCGAGGCCTGTCAGGTACATGCCCCCTGGGCTTTGACGTGACGCGGGACGGTAGTGGCGGCGCAGGCCGCGGGAGGACGAACCCATGCAGGACGGAACGCAGCCCGAACCGTGGCAGTGGGAGGAGGCGATCTGGCGGGAGAAGGTCGCCCATGTGCGGGCCGGCCGGTCGCTCACGCCGAGCCGTTGGAAGGACGGCAAGCGTTTTGCGGTCGCGCTCTCCTTCGACGCGGATCACGAAACCCTTGAGCTGCGCTTCGGCGGCAAGTCCTATGGCAAGCTGAGCCAGGGGCAGTATGGGGGACGCGTGGGCTCGCCGCGCATCCTGAACCTGCTCGAGAAATACGCGGTGCCGGCCACGTTCTTCATGCCGGCGGTGTCGGCCCTGATCCACCCGGACGAGCCGCGGCGGGTGGTGTCGTCGGGGCACGAGCTTGGGATCCATAGCTGGATCCACGAATTCAACTCCACCCTGCCCTACGAGGCCGAGCGCGACCTCGCCTTCCGGGCCCAGGACGTCCTGGCGACCCTGTCCGGTGTCGCGCCCGTGGGCATGCGCACGGCAAGCTGGGATTTCAGCCCCGCGACGCTCGCCATCATCCGCGAGATGGGCCTTCTCTACGACAGCTCGCTCATGGCCGACAGCGAACCCTACGAGCTTTTGGACCGGGGTGAGCCGAGCGGCATCGTCGAGGTGCCGGTGGAATGGATCCGGGACGATGCGGTCTATTTCAACATGGACCGCATGAGCGCGCTCAGGCCCTATACGAGCCCCGAAGCCGTGTTCGACATCTTCCGCCGCGAGCTGGAAGGCGCGCATGAGGAGGGGGGCCTCTTCGTCCTGACCATGCATCCGCACATCATCGGCCAGCGCTCGCGCATCTGGATCGTGGAGGAGATCATCCGACACGCCCAGGCGCTCGGCGCCTGGTTCGCAACCCATGCGGAGGTCGCGCGCTACTGCACGGAGGTGGCCGACCCCGCGCTGGGCGACCGGTGAGGGCCAGCGGCCCTCAGCCGTAGCGGCGTTCGAGATGACGCAGATAGGGCCCGGTCTCGAGCGGCCGGCCCGTCGCGCGCGCCAGAATCTCGTCGCGCGCAAAGCGCCGACCATGCTGCCAGACATTGTCCTTCAGCCAATCGTGCAACGGACCATAGGCACCTTCCTGGAGCGCAGCGCCGATTGCCGGCTCGCGCTCCATGGCGGTCTCGAAGAGCTGGGCGCCCATGGCGTTGCCGATGGAGTAGGTGCAGAAGGAGCCGAACATGCCGGAGGACCAGTGGATGTCCTGCAGGCAGCCATCCGCATCGCTTGGCGGCCTCAGCCCGAGATCGCATTCCATGGCGGCATTCCAGGCCTCGGGAATATCCGCCACCTGGAGGTCGCCGGCGATCAGCTGTGCCTCCAGTTCGACACGCAGCATGATGTGGAGATCGTAGGTGAGTTCGTCCGCATCCGTGCGGATGAGCCCAGGCCGCACGGCGACGATGGCGGCCAGAAACGTGTCGAGATCCACATCGTCGAGGGAGGGCGCGAAGGCTTGGCGGGCCTCCTCGAAATGTCGCTCCCAGAAGAGGCGGCTGCGGCCCACATGGTTCTCCCACAGGCGCGACTGGGATTCATGGGCGCCGAAGCTCGTGCCGCCGACCGCGTAAAGCTGCTTCAGATCGGTCGCGAGAGCCGTGCGCGTGTAGCGCGGATCCACATTCTGTTCGTAGAGCGCATGCCCGACCTCGTGGAAGGCGCCGAAGAGGGCCGGCGGCGCGAAGGTCTCGCTGCGGCGCATGGTGATGCGCACGTCCTGGCGGGTGAACGAGATCTCGAAGGGATGGACCGTGAAGTCGAGGCGTCCCCGCGCGAAATCGTAGCCGAACCGCGCCGCGATCCGCTTGCCGAACTCGCGCTGCCGCTCCGCCGGGAAGGAGCGGTCGACGAAGGCGGGCATGCCGGCGCCCCGCGCCTGCGCGGCCTCGCGCAAGGTGCGCAGCTGGGGCCGCAGCGCACCGAAGAAGGCTGCGAGGCTCGCCTGCGTCTGTCCGGGCTCATAGAGGTCGATCAGGGCGTCGTAGGGGTGATCCCGATAGCCGATTGCCTGCGCATAGGCTCGCTGCAGGTCGACGGTCTGCTCGAGATAAGGAGCGAAGGTGGCGAACCGATCGGTCTTGCGGGCCTCCATCCAGGCAGCGCTCGCGAGCGGCCGTAGTTCCGCCTTGCGGCGGATGAGGTCCGCAGGCACCCGGCGGTGAAAGCCGATGGCCTCGCGCACCGCCGCGACCTCACGGCGCACCGCGGAATCGGCAGGCTCCCCATCGACAGAATCCGCTGCGGCGTCGAGGGCCCGCTCGGTGGCCGGCGCCAGCAGGCGCTCCCGGGCCGCTTCCATGAGCGTCGCGATCTGCCGGCCCCGCGCCTCGACGGCTCCCGGCGGCATCATGGTGCGGGAGTCCCACACGAGCAGCGAGGCGGCGCAGAGGACATCGTTGACGGCGCCGATCTCCCGGCGAAGGGCTTCAAGGCTCATGGAAACTCCGGCGAAAGAGCGAAAGGGGCTGGAGCGGTCAGGCGGCGCGTTCGACGCCGCCCGTGTAGAGGTGGCAGGCAACCGGGCGGTCGGCGCTGCCCGGCACGAGGGCCGGAACCTCCTCCCGGCAGCGCGGCCCCGCATAGGGGCAGCGCGTGTGAAAGGGGCAGCCCGGCGGTGGCGCCAGGGGCGATGGGATCTCGCCCGCGATGGGCTTGAACTCCGCCAGATCCTTGTCCTCGGTCATCAGGCGCGGCACGCTGGCGAGGAGCGCCTGCGTGTAGGGGTGCCGCGGCGCTCCGTAGAGCGCCTCCGTCTCGCCGAGCTCGACCACGCGACCGAGATACATGATGGCGACGCGCTCGCTGATGTGGCGCACCACCCCGAGATCGTGGCTGATGAACAGATAGGTAAGCCCCAGCTCCTTCTTCAGACGCAGCAGCAGGTTGATGACCTGGGCCTGGATCGACACGTCGAGGGAGGCCACCGGCTCGTCGCAGACGAGCACGTCCGGCTTCATCGCAAGGGCGCGCGCGATGGCGATGCGCTGGCGCTGCCCGCCGGAGAACTGGTGCGGGTAGCGCTCCGCGAAGCTTGGATCGAGGCCGACGAGGGAGAGCCACTCGCTCACATAGGCCAAAGCCTCCCCCCGCCGCACGAGGCCGTGGGCGATGGGGCCCTCGGCGATCATGTCGCCGATCTTGATGCGCGGGTTGAGGGAGGCGTAAGGGTCCTGGAACACCGTCTGAACCCGGGTCGTGAGCTTGTTGCCCGACGCCGACATCATGGGTTGGCCATCGAGGCGGACGGTTCCGGCGCTCGGCTTCATGATGCCTGCCGCGATGCGGCCGAGGGTCGATTTCCCGCATCCGGATTCGCCGACGAGACCCAGCGTCTCGCCCTTGGCAAGCGTCAGGGTGACGCCGCGCACCGCCTGCACGCTGCGTGTTTCCACATCGCCGCCGAGGCGGGCCGCGATCTTGTCGCCGAGGGTGAGCCGCGGGTCGAAGCGCTTGGAGATGGCGGAGAGTTCGAGAATGGCTGTCATGCGGCCTGACCGAGCGGATGATGGCAGCGCAGGGAGCGCACGTCCTCGGTCACCGCCTCGGGAGCCGTCGTGCAGGCCGCCGTTGCGAAGGCGCAGCGGGGTGCGAAGGCGCAGCCCCCGCCAAGGCGCAGCAGAGAGGGCGTCGAGCCGGGGATCTGGGGCAGCATCAGGCCCCGCGGGTTGCGGCTCGGCACGCTGTCGAGAAGGCCCCGGGTATAGGGATGCCGCGGGTTCTTGAGAATGGCGCGGGTCGGCCCCGCCTCCACGGTCTTGCCCGCATACATCACGATGATGTCGTCCGC
This sequence comes from Microvirga sp., assembly GCA_036562855.1. Taxonomy (GTDB): domain Bacteria; phylum Pseudomonadota; class Alphaproteobacteria; order Rhizobiales; family Beijerinckiaceae; genus Microvirga. The sequence goes on along the minus strand of DATCJK010000018.1, from coordinate 81,526 downwards.
GAGGCTGGAGACCGTGGCGAGGTCGTGGGTGATCCAGAGCATCGCCGTATCGGACATGCGCACGAGTTCGCGCATCTCGTGGATGATCTGCGCCTGCACCGAGACGTCGAGCGCCGTGGTCGGCTCGTCGGCGATGATGAGGGCCGGCCGGTGCAGAAGTGCGATCGCGATGGCGACGCGCTGGCGCATGCCGCCCGAGAGCTGGTGCGGATAGGCCTTGAGGCGCGAGGCCGGATCCGGAATGCCGACCTTGGCGAGCGTCTCGAGGGCGAGTGCACGAACCGCACGGTCGGACACGTTCTCGTGCGCCCGGATCGCGAGCGCCATCTGCTCCCCGACGGAGAGCACCGCGTTCAAGGTCGCGGTCGCATCCTGAAAGACCATGGAGATGCGCTTGCCGCGGATGCGGCGCATCTCCTCGGGCGAGAGCTTCGCCAGGTCGCGCCCCTCGAACTGAATCGACCCGCCCACGATCCGGCCCGGCGCATCGACGAGACCGAGGATCGAATAGCCCGTCACGGTCTTGCCCGATCCCGACTCCCCGACGAGGCCGAGAACCCGGCCCTTGGCGATCGAGAACGACACCCCGTCCACAGCCTTCACCACGCCCGCGCGGGTGAAGAAATGGGTCGCTAGATTGTCGACGGTGAGAAGCGGCTGGGAGCCGTCCGGCAGGGGCGACGTCATCGCTTGAGCCTGGGATTGAACTGGTCGCGGACCTGGTCGCCCACGAGGTTGATGGCGACGATGAGGATGATGAGGGCGATGCCCGGATAGATCGAGATCCAGTAGCGGCCCGACATCATGTACTGGAAGCCATTGGCGATGAGCATGCCGAGGGACGGCTCCGTGACCGGCAGGCCGAGCCCGAGGAACGACAGGGTCGCTTCGAGCGAGATCGAGCTTGCCACCTGCACCGTGGCGACCACGATGAGCGGCGGCATCACGTTGGGCAGGATGTGGCGGAAGACGATGCGCCGACCGCTGAGGGGCACGGCGAGCGCCGCCTCCACGTAATCCTTGCGGCGCTCCGCCGAGGCGGCCCCATAGGCCGTGCGGGCGAAATAGGCATATTGGGCCGCGACCAGCGCGGTGATGAGCTGGGCCTTGCCCTGCCCGAGGAGCGCGGAGAGGACGAGGGCGAGAAGGATCGCCGGGAAGGAGAGCTGAAGGTCGACGATGCGCATGATCACCGTCTCGACCCGGCCGCCCACATAAGCGGCGCTGATGCCGAGGGTCGTGCCGATGAGGAGTGCCACCGTGCCGGCCATCATGCCCATCTGGATCGAGATGCGCAGGCCGTAGAGGATGGCGGAGAGGAGATCGCGCCCATTGGCATCGGTGCCGATCCAATGGGTGTAGCCCCCCGAGCCCACATAGCCCGGCGGGCGCCGCGCATCCATGAGACTGAGATTGGCGATGTCGTAGGGATCCTGCGGCGTGATCCAGGGCGCCAGCGCCGCAAGACCGACGATCACGAACACCACGACGAGCGCCGCGAGCGCGATCCGGTTCTCCCGGAACTCGGCCCAGGCGGCGCGCAGGGGCGAGACCGGAGCGGCTGCACTCGGCGCGGGCGCCGGCATGGCCGTTCCGAGGCTCTCGGCCGGGACGGAGACCGGCGTTTGGACGCTGGTGTCGCTCATGCGCGCGCTCCCGGCCTCAAGCGTGGATCGAGGAGGGCATAGACGAGATCGACCACCACGTTGATGGTGACGAACAGCGCCGCGACCAGGACGAGATAGGCGACCATCACCGGTCGGTCGAGGGAATTGATCGCGTCGATGATCAGCTTGCCGATCCCCGGCCAGGAGAAGATCGTCTCGGTCACCACCGCGAAGGCGAGGGTCGAGCCGAACTCGAGGCCGAACACGGTGACGATGGGGATCGAGATGAGCTTGAGCACGTGCCGCCGCAGGATGGTCGATTCCGCGAGCCCGGCGGCCCTGGCGAACTTCACAGTGTCGGTGAGCATGATCTCCCGCGTGCCGGCGCGCGCCAGGCGGATCATCATGGCGAACTTGAAGAGCGACAGGTTCAGGGCCGGCAGCGCCAGGTGCTTCCAGCCCTCTGCGGTCAGGAAGCTCCATTGCACGCCGAACAGCTCGCGCGTCGGCCCGCGACTGCCGGCCGGCAGCCAGCCGAGCGACACGGCGAAGGTGAGAATGAGGATGAGCCCGATCCAGAAGGTCGGCACCGAGAAGCCGACGATCGAGAACGTCATGATCGCCTTTGCGGCGGCGCTGTCGGGCCGGTAGCCCGCATAGATGCCGAGCGGCACGCCGATCAGCGTCGCCGCGAGGACCGCGATGAGCGTCAGCTCGAGCGTCGCCGGAAGGCGGGACAGAATGAGGTCGAGAACCGGCATGCCGAACAGGAACGAGCGCCCAAGATCGCCCCGCAGCAGATTGCCGAGGAAGACGAAGTACTGCTCCCAGAGCGGCCGATCGAGCCCATAGCGGGCAATGGCCTGGGCGCGGATGTCCTGCGTGGCATCAGGCGAGATGATCACGTCGATCGGGTTGCCGATCGCATAGACGCCGACGAAGACGAGCGCCGACATGGCGAGCATGACAAGCGCCGCCTGCAGGAGTCTCTGGATGATGAAGCCGAGCATGAGCGGGCGGTCTGTTGCCTCGATCCCGTTCCTTCGCCGGCCCGGGTGTTGAATGCAAGCGGAGCAGTTCCGTCGAGGGCCGCGGGAGACGAAAGGTCTCGGCCCGGGCGCGATGTGGTGGGCGGGGCGACCGTCGTGGCCCCGCCCCGCCGGTTACTTCGCGGGCGCGATGTCCATGGCGAGGGTGTCCTCGTCCACGCGGGTGCGGACCATCCGCACCTTGTCCTTGCGCAGGGTCCAGGCGGAGGACACGGCGACGAGCGGGATCAGGGGGCGATCCTGCGCGGCGAGTTCGCCGGCCTGCTGGAGATAGGCGCGGCGCTTGCCCTCATCCATCTCGATGGCCGCCGCCTGGAGAGCCTTGTCGACCTCCGGGTTGTTGTAGGCGCGCCAGTTGAAGGCGCCAAGCTTCAGCTGCGGCGCATTGGAGTGCACGAGGGAGGACAAGGTGTAGTTGGCCTCGCCGGTGAGCGTGCCCCAGCCCGACATCACCATGGAGAGGTCGCCGCGGGTGCGGGCCGGGAACAACACGGCGCCTGGCTGGGCCGCCGCCTGCACGTCGACGCCAATGCGGGCGAGCATCTGCGTCACCGCGGTGCCCACCGCCCCATCGCCGGGAAGACGGTCGTTGGTGAAGCTGAACACCACCTTGAAGCCGTTCGGGTAGCCGGCCTGAGCCAGCAGCTCCTTGGCGCGGTTCACATTGGGCTTCGTGACCTGGAGCTTCTCGCTATAGCCGAAGATGTTCGGCGTCACGAGCTGGCTCTGCGGCTTGCCGAGGCCCTCCATGGTGATCTCGGCGAGCGCCGGCCGGTCGATGGCAAGGTCGAAGGCCTCGCGGACGCGCACGTCCTTGAACGGGTTCGAGGCCAGCGGAGAACCGTCCTTCGACGAGACCTGCGGCGGCTTATCTCGCATGTCGAACTCGATGTAGAACACGTAGACCGTGTCGCCCTTCACCACCTGCAGGTTCGCATCCCGCTCCAGCGTCGGGATATCGGTCGCGGGGGTGCGGACGATCATGTCGACCTGGTTCGCGCGCAACTGCGCCACGCGGCCGGCATCGTTCGGGATCTCCTTGCGGACGACCCGCTGCCAGGGCTGCTTGTCGCCCCAGTAGCCATCGAAGCGCTCGAGGATGAACGCGTCCTTCGGAGTCCAAGAGACGAACTTGTAGGGTCCGGTGCCAACCGCCGCCTTGCCCGTGTTGAAGGCCTCGTTGGCGTTGTCCTTCGTGAGACCTGCCGCGGCCTTCGAGGAAACGATGAAGAGCCGGATGAAGTCGTTCGGCAGGGTCGGCGACGGCCCCTCGGTCACGATATGGATCGTGTGCGGGTCGACGATCTTCGTCTCCTTCACCCGGCGCACATAGATCGTCGTCGGGTTCGGGCCCGACACGGTCGGGATGCGCTCGATGGAGAACTTCACGTCCTCGGCCGTGAAGTCCGACCCGTCGTGAAACTTCACGCCCTTGCGAAGCTTGAATTCCCAGGTCGTCTCGTTGAGCGGCTTCCAGCTCTCGGCGAGCCGAGGCTCCAGCTGCAGCTTCTCGCCGGACCAGACCAGCGTATCGAATACATGCTTCAGCGCCTCCGCGTGGGTGCCGGATGCGGTGAAATGCGGATCGACGGATTCGGGGCCGGCGCGAGTCCCGATCGTGAGCGTCTGCGCGCTCGCCGACAAGGTGACGCCGGTCAGAACCGTGCTCGAGAGGATGGCGGCCGCCAAGGACCGCTTCATGACATGCAACATCGTTCTTCCCTCCGTGGCCTTCTGGACGCTCGGTCTTGTCCCTCGCCCGATGATCGAACTTGGGCGTGCTGTTCTCAGCGACCTTCTGCGAACAGCTTGACCACCGTGCCGTCAGCCGTCAAGTTCCATATGGGACTAGTTGTGATCGAAGGCTGTGCTGAAAGCTCAACACATAGACAGACCCGTGCCGGGCCGCCCACCGGAGGTCGAGGACCTCAACATCGACGCGGTCACCATCGCGCGGTTGTGGGAGAACCCGTGCTGGTTCGCGTTCCGCTTCAACTATCTCTCCTTGCGCTACAACATTCCTCTTTATGGATGGGTCGAGCGCGAATACGGGCTGCTGCGCCCGCACGTGGCGGTCATCTATTCGCTGGGCCTTCGCGACAACGTGACGGCGCGTGACATCGCCGTTTCCTATGGCTTCCCGAAGAACACCTTGAGCCGTGCCATCCAGGCCCTCGAACAGCGCGGCCTGCTGCGCCGTGAGCGCCACCCCACGGACAAGCGCAGCTTCCTTTTGACGCTGACGCGTGCGGGTCGACGCATCTTCACGGAAACGCTGCCGCATTTCGTGCATCTTCAGGACGAGATGCTGAAGGCGCTGACGCCGCAGGAGCGCGAGACGCTCTCGGTGCTGCTCGCCAAGATCGTCGTCCAGACCTTCACCTGGCCGGACGGCGACGCGCTCGTCGCTCCGGCCGCTCCCGCTCCCCAACGCAGGGCCGCACGCGCATGACCACGAACGAACCGATCCTGCTCATCCACGGCGGCGCAGGCGCCATCCAGAAGGGCGAGGCCTCCCCGGAGCGGGAGACCGCCATCCGCGCCGCCCTGGCGCGTTCCCTCGAGGAGGGCTACGCGATCCTGCGCTCGGGGGGCAGCGCCGTCGACGCGGTGGAACGCGCCGTGCGCGTCATGGAGGACAGCCCCTATTTCAATGCCGGACACGGCGCCGCGCTCACCAGCGAAGGCACCGTCGAGCACGACGCCTCGATCATGGACGGGCGGGACCGGGCGGCCGGCGCCATCTGCGGCAGCAAGCGCATCCGCAATCCGATCTCGGCGGCGCGCGCCGTGATGGAGCGGACGCCGCACGTGCTCCTCACCGGCGAGGGTGCGGAGCAGTTCGCACGCAACCACGGCCTGCCGCTCGCGGCGCAATGGTACTTCTTCACGCCGGAACGCCTCACCGCCCTGGAGCGCGTGCAAGCCGCAAAGCAGAACCGCGCCGCGACGAGCGAGCAGGACCGGCACGGCACGGTCGGCGCGGTCGCCCGCGATGCTGCCGGCCATCTGGCGGCCGCGACCTCGACGGGAGGCTATTCGGACAAGATGCCGGGCCGCGTCGGCGACAGCCCGATCATCGGCGCGGGCAATTTTGCGGATGACGCGACGGTGGCGGTATCCGGCACGGGGCATGGCGAGAGCTTCATGAAGGTCATGCTCGGTCACCGCCTCTCCTGCCTCATGGAGCTGAAAGGCCTCGCGCTGGCTGACGCCTCGAAGCAGGCGCTGGACGAACTCGCCCGCATCGGCGGCACGGGCGGCTTCATCGCCGTCGACCGCACGGGCGCCGTCGCCCTCCCCTTCAACACGCCGGGCATGTACCGCGGCATCGCCCGCAACGGCCAGATCGGCGTCGCGATCTTCGGCGACGACGTGATCACGGTCTGATCGCCACTCTTCCCCTGTCACCCTCACGGTCCGAGGATCACGCCTTCATGCATATCAACGCCATGAACTGGATGCAGGTCGAGGAGTACCTGCGCACGGACGACCGCTGCATCCTCCCGATCGGCTCGACCGAGCAGCACGGCTATCTCTCGCTCGCGGTCGACCTCATCCTGGCCGAGCGCGTGGCGCTGGAATCCGCGGCACCGCTTGGGGTCCCGGTCTTCCCGGTGATGCCCTATGGCTGCGCCCCGTATTTCGCCGCCTATCCGGGCACGGTTTCCTTGAGGGTGGAGACGCTGCTCGCCGTCGTGCGCGACGTGGTCGCATCCGTCCACCGGTCGGGCTTCCGGCGCATCCTCATCGTGAATGGCCATGGCGGCAACCAGCCCGTGGGCGCCCTCGCGGGCGACCTGATGGTGGAGTATCCGGATCTCTCCATCAAGTTCCACAACTGGTGGAACGCGCCCCGCACCTGGGCCAAGGTCCAAGAAATCGACGTGAGTGGCTCGCATGCGAACTGGATGGAGAACTTTCCCTGGACGCGCCTCGCCGAGGTGGCGATGCCCGCCGGCGAGAAGCCGGGCTTCGACCGCGACCTGATGCGCGCCTCGGCCCCTGCGGGCGTCCGCGACATCCTGGGCGACGGCGCCTTCGGCGGCGCCTACCAGAAGCCGGATGAGGTGATGCGCGCCCTCTGGCAGGTGGGGATCGAGGAAACCCGTGCGCTTCTGGAGGGACCATGGCCGACCCGATCCTGATCTGGGGCGCCGGCGCCATCGGCGGCACCCTCGGCGCCTACTGGGCGCGAGCCGGCCACGACGTGCTGCTCGTGGACCAGGCCGCCGATCACGTGGAGGCGATGAACCGCGACGGGCTCTCGATCGAGGGGCCGGTCGAGGCCTTCCGCCAGCCGGTGCGGGCCGCCCTGCCCGGCGACGTGCAGGGCCGGTTCGGCCGCGTGGTGCTCGCCGTCAAGGCGCACCACACGGAGGTCGCCGCTCGCCAACTCCTGCCGCACCTTGCCGATGACGGCTATGTGCTCTCCGCGCAGAACGGCCTGAACGAGCTTGCGATCGCCAAGGCGGCCGGCGACCGGCGGGTGATGGGCTGCTTTGTGAATTTCGGCGCCGATTACCTGGAGCCGGGCCGCATCCTGCGCGGCAACCGGGCCGCCGTGGTGGTGGGCGAGATCGACGGATCCGTTCAGGACCGCACGCGGGCCATGCACCGGCTCCTGCAGGTCTTCGAGCCCGATGCGGTGCTGACCACGGAGATCTGGTCGTACCTGTGGGGCAAGCTCGGCTATGGCGCCCTGCTCTTCGGCACGGCGCTCACCAACGAATCCATCGCGGACGCCCTCGCCTCGGAGCGGCACCGCCCCGTCTGGCGCGATCTGGGATCCGAGGTGATGCAGGTTGCGGCCACGAAGGGCATCAAGCCGATGGGCTTCAACGGGTTCGATCCGGAGGCCTTCGCGCCCCACGCGCCGGATGAGGCGCTGGTACGCTCCATCAATGCCATAGTCGCCTTCAACCGGGGCTCGGCCAAGAGTCATTCCGGCATCTGGCGGGACCTTGCGGTGCGCAAGCGGCGCACGGAAGTCGACGCGCAGATCGGCATCATCGCCGAGATTGGCCAGGAGGCAGGCATCGAGGCGCCGCGCCTGCGCAAGCTCGTGGCGCTCATTCACGACATCGAGGAGGGCCGCAAGCCCCTCGCCTGGTCGACCCTCGACGAGATGTTGGTCCCATGAGCGAATTCAATGGCAAGGTGGTGCTGGTCACAGGCGCTGCGCAAGGCATCGGCAGCGCCATCGTGCGTGCCTTTACGGGCGCGACGGTCTGGGCGCTCGATGTGGACGGCCCGCGAGCCGAGGCGCTGGCGCGCGAGACGGGCGCCCGGTCGGCCGCGCTCGACGTGGGCGATGAGGCGGCGGTCGCGGGGGTCGTTAGTCGCATCGCCGAGGAGAACGGACGCATCGACATTCTCGTCCATTGCGCCGGCGGCGTGCGCGGCCAGGTCAACCGGCCCGTGGAGGATGTCCCGGAGGCGGATTGGCAGGCCATCATGGCGGTGAACGCCACCGGCGCCTTCCTGATGGCAAAGCACGTGGCGCCCGTGATGAAGCGCCAGGGCTTCGGGCGGATCGTCACAATCTCCTCGGGGGCGGGCCTGCGCCCCAGCCTGACGGGCATCCAGGCCTATACGGCGGCAAAGCACGCGCTCGTTGGGCTCACAAAGCAGCTGGCCCACGAACTTGGACCCTACGGCATCACCGTGAACTCCGTCGCTCCCGGCTTCGTGCGCTCGAACCCGGCCACCGAGCGCCAATGGGAGAGCTATGGCCCGGAGGGCCAGAAACGGCTCGTGGACGGCATTTTTACCCGACGCCTCGGCACCCCGGAAGACATTGCGTGGGCCGTGGGCTTCTTCGCCTCCGAAGCCTCGGGCTGGATCACGGGCCAAGTCCTGTCGGTCGATGGCGGGCGGGCGTGAGGGCAGCGCCTGTCTGCTCCGTTTGGCGCAGGCGACAGGCCGAGCCTTTCCGGTTTCGTCCAGAGTCCCAGATACACCCGCGCAGAGCCCAGCATTCCAAGGAGCGCACGATGGACACCAGGGAGGATCGGATCCGGCAGCGGGCCTATGAGCTATGGGAGCAATCTGGCCATGGCGGGACCCCCGAGGATCATTGGTACCAGGCCGAGCGCGAGATCGGATCCGATGACCGCGGCGCAACCACCGTCGAGGATGCGCCGCCAGCCGCGGCCGTAGCGGCCGCAGAGGCGGCCAACGAGGGTGCAGCCCCGCGCCCGAGCCGGTCGCGCAAGCGGCAGGCGGGCTGACGGCCCGGCAGCGCCAACCTACCCTCCGACCGCCAAACTTCGGTACCCGCCCGCGACGCGCGGCGGGATGGAGTTGAGCTTGGTGCGCGATTCATGCGCACAGCCCCAAGCGAATGACCGCGTCGGGTGCGTCGATCCAAGGCCTCAGCCCACGGACCACAGGGTGGCCTGCCCCTCGCCGGCCTCGATAGCGAGACGCGGTGCCGCCGTGATGGCTAGCCAGTCCCGGGCCTCGGCCAGTACCACCGGGCAGGCGGTCCCGTAGAGCTCACGCGCCACGAGGGCGCCGGTGGTGACGATGGCATCTGCGGTCAGCAGCACGATGGCGCAAGGCGCCGTGCGGCGGCGGATCGCTTCCGCCAGCACGGAGCTGCCGGAGCTCGACCCGCGTCCGGCGCGCATGAGAAGCACCGTGCCGGCAAGGCTCTGACCCTGCTGCGGGTGCCAGCGATCGATGATCCGGCCGGAGGCGGCATCGAGCCCGCCCCAGAAGCTCAGGGGCTCGGCAAGAACGAAGACAGGCCCCTCTGCGGCGCCCGGGGCCAGCGTTCGGGCGGACAGCGAACCTGGTCTCATGGGGTAAGCCTCACCACGCGTCCCGCGCGGGCGGAGGCGATGCATTCGGCAAGCGAGCCGAAAGCGATCTCGACCCCGAGATTGCCGGGGGCGTAATAGGCCATCTTGCCGGAATTCGTCATGATCGCCCCGCCGAGATCGCGCATGATCGCAGTCACATAGGTGCAGGTATCGACGACGAGGGTGATGCCGGCCCGGCGGATGCGCTCCGCCCAGCCCCGCTCCTCCAGGGCTTCGAGCACGTCGCGGCTCGTGTTCACATAGACGTCGACCGTTGCCCGCGCTCCATCGAGCAGAGGCATGAGGCGCGAAAACTCAGCGAGGGAGAAATGAGGCGTGCCGAGGCTGACGGCCGCCAGAGGCGCCCCCTCCGCGACCGTGGAGAGGCTGCGCACGGTGGCGCGCAGGTCATCGGCGCCGAGGCGGATGATCTCCTCGGGTGGGTGGCCCTGGAAAGCAGCCTCGACCGTCGGCGCCTCGGGGGTGAGGCCGACCGCATGGAACAGCGCAACCGCGCCCGAGGAGGCGGCCACGGCGCCGAGCGCCTTGAGGTCGTCCTCCGTCGCGTCCATGGGCAGGCCGAGGATCGCCGGAACGCGCTCGCCGCAGCGCCGCCCGATCACATGGCCGACCGCGATGCAGGCGGGCCCCGCCTCCTCCCATTCGGGCGGGCAGGCCTCGATCTCCACCAGCACCCGGGCGCGGCGGTTCTCGGTGAGGTGAAGGCCGTAGCGGGGCACGCGCCCCGTGAGCGCGCAGCACAGGTCGATGAAATCGCCATAGCGGTTCGTGCGCGCTCCGATCACCGAATTGGCGAACACGATGGCGTTCGACTCCGCCCAGGCGATCTGCGCGCCGAAGCGCGGGCGAAAAATCGTCTGGTAGGGCGCGCAGGTGAAGGTGGGCACGCAGCCCAGCTCCTCGTGCGCCCGCATGAGCCGCGCGCCAGCGCTTCCCAAGCCCGGCTCGCCGCGAAAAAGCTCCGGATGAATGAGATCGACCGAGCCTACATTGAGCGTCGTCGGAACGCGCACGCGCCCGCCGAGCCGCACGCAATGCTCCACGAAATCGAGGCTGACCTCGCCATGATAGAGGCACCCGTCGATGTGGGCCGCCTCCGCGTCGATGAAGTCCGGCGCGCCGACCGCCTCCGCAAACCGCACGAGAAGCCCCATGGCGAAGCGGGCGGCTTCGCCCTCCTGGCCCGAAAGCAGGGCTCGGTCCGCCTCCGCGAGCGCCGGCATCGTCACGGTGCCTTCTGGTTCAAGGTGAGCGAGCGTCCCCAGGTGTCCGCCACCACGTAGCCGGTCGGATAGGGATCGGTCGGGTCGAGGAAATAGTGGCTGATGCCCGTCAGCCAAGCCCGGCCGCGCACGGTGGGCAGGATGGCGGGCCGGCCCGCCACGTCGGTCTCGCCGACGATGCGACCCTCGAACCGCGAGCCGATGATCGATTCATGGATCAGCGTGCCGCCCAGCCCGAGCTGTCCGCGAGCTTTCAGCACCGCGAGCCTGGCGCAGGTGCCGGTGCCCGTGGGGCTGCGGTCGGAGCGCCCTGGCGCCACGATGCAGGTGTTGCGCACGGGCTCCCCCTCCCGTGTGAACGGCGTGTTGAGCTGCACGATGCTCACGCCGCGTATCTCCGGGTTTTCGGGATGCACCACCTCGTATTGCTCGCGGGCGGCCAGACGCACCTTCTCGCCGAGCTCAGCGAGTTCCCGCGCCTCGTCGGGCGTCACCTTGAAGCCGAGCGCCGTGGCATCCACGAGCGCATAGAACATGCCCCCGTAAGCGATGTCCGCCATGACCGTGCCGTGGCCCGCGATCTCCAGGGGCGCGTCGAGCCGGTCGACGAAGCAAGGCACGTTCGCGATGGTGACGGCGACGCATTGGCCGTCCCGGCATTCCGCCGCGACTTCCACGACTCCGCCCGGCAGGTCGAGCCGCAGGCGCGTCACCGGCTCCTCCATGGGCACCATGCCCATTTCGAGAAGCACCGTGGTGATGCACATGACGTTGGAGCCCGACATGGGCACGTATTCGGTGGGCTCCATGATGATCGCGCCCGCATGGCAGCCGGAGGCCTTCGGCGGCACGATCAGGTTCACATGGCGCGCCACGCTGCCACGAGGTTCGCAGATCAGGAAACGCCGTACATCGTCGTGATCGCGCTCCATGGTCCGCATCATCTCGAAGACCGTGTCGCCCTTCGGCGGCAATACGCCGCCGACGATCACGTCGCCGACCTCGCCCTCCGCATGGCAACCGACGACGGTGATGGTCTTGCGCGAGCGCATGGGGCGATTCCGGGCTGCGATCAGGCCGCGGAGGCGGCCGGGCGGGCGGGTTCTGCGGGTGATGCGGCGCGGACGCGACCGAAGCGCCGAACGGAGAACGGCGCGAGGTCGAGCGCCGGCGTGCGCCCCGCCACCAGGTCGGCGACGGCCTGCGCCGTCACGGTGGCCTGGGTGAGCCCGTAATGACCATGGCCGAAGGCGTAGAGCACACGCTCCGATGCGGCCGACGGCCCGATGACCGGCAGCGAATCCGGGATGGAGGGACGAAAGCCCATCCAGCGGCGGCCCTCGAGGCGCTCGGGCAGATGCGGCAGGTAACGGCGCAGCCGCGCCGTCATGGCGTCGGAGCGGGCATGGTTCGGGGCGGCATCGAGGCCCGCGAATTCCACGGCGCCGCCGAGCCGGTCCCCCGTGTCGAGGGGCGTGGTGACAAAACCCTCCCCCTCGAAGGCGACGGGCCGGGTGAGCCCGAGCGTGCCGCGAGGAGCGGTGATGTTGTAGCCGCGTTCCGTGTCGAGGGGCACGGCCTCGCCGAGCGACGCCGCAAGCGCCCTCGACCAAGCGCCCGCCGCGACCACGGCGCGCTCGGCCGACAGGGTCGCCCCATCATCGAGGCGGAGCTTTACCCCGGCGTCGTCCGTCTCCAGAGCCCGCACCCGACCGGATCGGATGACGGCGCCGCGAGCGCGCGCCGCATCGGCGAGCGCCGCCGTGAGCACCTGCGGGTCGCTCACATGGGCGCCGGCCGGATAGAGCGCGCCCGCCACCGCGACCTCGCCGAGCGCCGGTTCGAGCGCGTGAAGCGCGGCCCGATCGAGGCGCTCCACCGCGATGCCGAAGGCGCGCTGGCGGGCCAGAAGCGGCTCGGCCGCGGCCGCGTGAGCGGCACTCCCCCAGACTGTGAGACAGCCGCTGTCCTTCAGATGCGCCGAAAGGGAGAGCGCGTCCAGCCGCGCGCGCCAGGCCGCCAGAGCGCCCGCGTTGAGCGCGCGGATTGCAGCGATGCTTTGCTCGACGGTCGCGGGCCGTGCGGCCAGGAGGAGGCGCAGGATCCAGGGCGCCGCGCGGTGCGCATAGGCCGGGCGGATCGCCAGCGGGCCGAGCGGATCGGCCAGCCAGCGCGGCACATGGCGCCAAGCCTTGGAGGATGCGAGCGGCATGATGTCCATGTGGGCGATCCAGCCCGCATTGCCGTCGCAGGCGCGGCCCGGCTGGTCGGCCGGATCGACGATGGTGACCGCATGGCCCTCGTCGAGGAGCGCGTGGGCCGCCGTGATGCCGATGATGCCGCCGCCGACCACTGCGATGTTCATGCGCCGCTTCCCTATAGACCCAGCCGTTACTGCGCCGCCTGTCCGAGAGCCGGATCCGGGGCGGCCGGCGCATCGTCCACCACCTGGAAGCCGTGCGCAAACGGATCCCGGTCGTCGATCACGATGGTATTGAAGCCCGTCACCCGCGCCCAGCCCTCGATGGAGGGGATGATGGCCGGGCGGTCGCCGATTGTGGCGCGCCCCTCGATCCGCCCGGTGAAGGTGGAGAGGATGATGCTCTCGTGGACGAAGCTTTCGCCTTCCGCGAGGCGTCCGCGCGCGGCCAGATGCGCCATGCGGGCCGAGGTGCCGGTGCCGCAGGGCGAGCGGTCGATGGCCTTGTCGCCATAAAACACCGCGTTGCGGGCTGTGCCCTCCCCGGTCTGCGGCCGGCCCGTCCAGAGCACGTGCGTGAGCCGGTCGATGGCCGGGTTCTCCGGATGCGCGATGCGGTAGCGGGCATTAAAGGCCTGGCGGAGCTTCGGGCTCCAGCGCAGGATGTCGGAGGGGTTCACGTCCGCCACGTCCGAGAAGTTGGCCTGGGGCTCCACGATGGCGTAGAAGTTGCCGCCATAGGCCACATCGACGGTGAGGGCGCCCAACCCCTCGACCTCCACCTCGTAGCCCTCGCCATAGAGGAACGAGGGCACGTTGGTGATGCGCACGCTCTCGATATAGGGCCCGTTCTGCTCGTAGCGCGCTTCCACGACCCCCGCCGGCGTGTCGAGGCGCAGCAGCCCCGGCTCGCGGGGCTGGATAAGCCCGTTCTCGAGCGCGATCGTCACCGTACCGATGGTGCCGTGCCCGCACATGGGCAGGCAGCCCGAGGTCTCGATGAAGAGGATGCCCACGTCGCAATCGGGCCGCGTCGGAGGATAGAGGATCGAGCCCGACATCATGTCGTGGCCACGGGGCTCGAACATGAGCCCTTTGCGGATCCAATCGTACTCGGCGAGAAAATGCTGCCGGCGCTCGAACATGGTCGCGCCCTGCAAGGCCGGGATCGAGCCGCCGGTGACGACGCGAACCGGATTCCCGCAGGTATGACCGTCGATGCAGAAGAAGGTGTGCCGCGCCATGGCTCCGCTCCTCGTTCAGGCCGCGCCGCGCAAGCCCACCTCCGGCAGCTTCGGCCGGTTCGCGAGCGCCTTTTGCATCATCGCCTCCACTTCGGCGCGCTCCTTGTCCGTGAGGGCGAGGCGCGGCGGGCGGGTCAGGTGCGTGCCGCGGCCCATGATGTGCTCGCACAGCTTGATGCATTGCACGAGATCGGGCCGCGCATCGAGGTGGAGGAGGGGCATGAACCACTCATAGAGCGGCATCGCCTCCGCGAAGCGCCCGGCGCGGGCGAGGCGGAACAGGGTCTCGCCCTCCTGCGGGAAGGCGTTGGACATGCCAGACACCCAGCCTTCGGCCCCCACCATCACGCTCTCCACCACCACGTCGTCGAGGCCGGCGAAGAGCACGAAGCGGTCACCGACCGCGTTGCGCGTATCGATGAAGCGGCGCGTGTCGCCGGACGAATCCTTGAAGCACACCACCGTGTCGCAATCCGCGAGGGAGATGAGGATGTCCGGCGTCACGTCGTTCTTGTAGATCGGCGGGTTGTTGTAGACCATGATCGGCAGGTCGGTCGCCTTGGCGACGCCTCGGAAATGCGCGGCGGTCTCGTGGGGCTTCGAGGAATAGACGAGGGCCGGCATCACCATGACGCCGTCGATGCCGATGCGGGCGGCCTCGCGCACCACCTCGGAGGCGAAGGAGGTGGTGAACTCGGCGACGCCCGCGATCACCGGCACGCGCCCGCGGGCCACATCCTTGGCGGCCTCCATGATCGAGATCTTTTCCGAGCGGCTGAGGGAGGTGTTCTCGCCGACGCTGCCGCAGACGATGAGGCCCGAGACCCCGTCGCGGATGAGCGCATCCATGACCCGGCGCGTGGCGTCGAGATCGATGCTGAAATCCTCGCGGAACTGCGTGGTGACTGCCGGGAAGACCCCCTCCCAACCGATTGCCCGTGCCATGCTCTCATCCTCCGGCGCTCGTGCGCTACGGGACGACCGCCTCGGGGCAGCCGCCTTGCCAGGACGCCGACTAGATTGTATAAAATATACAATGTCAAGCCACGCCCGACCGGGCGGCGGCTGGCTTCAGGACCGGACAGGCATGACGGAAGCGTTGCAACTGCGCCAACCCATGAAGACCCTGCAGCACCGCACCATCTCGGCGGCCACGGCGGATGAATTGCGGCGCCGCATTCTGGATGGGCATTTCCCGGCGGGCTTCCAGCTTCGGCAAGACGCCCTGGCGGAGGAGTTCGGCGTCAGCCGCATCCCGATTCGGGAAGCCCTGGTCCAGCTGGAAGCCGAAGGGCTGGTGCGGATCGTGCCGCACAAGGGCGCCGTGGTCTCGGAGCTCTCGATCGAGGAGATCGAGGAACTGTTCGAGCTGCGCGCCCTCATCGAGCCGATGCTCCTGCGCCGCTCCGCGCCCCATCTCACCGAGGCCGATTACACGGCGCTCACCGCGATCCTGGACGAGTACAGCGCCGAACTGCGGGCCGACCATGTGAGCCGCTGGGGCGAGCTCAACACCCGCTTCCACCAGCTCCTCTACCGTCATGCGGGCCGGCCGCGATCACTCGCCCTCGTCGGCACACTGCTCCAGGAATCCGATCGCCACGCCCGGATGCAGCTTACCCTCACCGGCGGCCGGGAACGGGCCGAGACCGAGCATGCGGAACTTGTGGCGCTCTGCCGGGCCGGGGACTTGCGCACCGCTTCAGCCCTCCTGAAGGCCCATATCGACCATGTGGGCCGGAGCCTCCGGGACGCGCTGCGGGCCCGCTGACGGAGCTATCGGAGCGCTGGACGGGATCCATCGCGCGCCTGCCGGGTTGTCCTACGGCTCAGGCTCGACCGCGAAAGACCCATGCCCGACCCGGCCCCAATCACCGCTTCCCCCTCGCCGGCGCCGGCCCAGCAGGGCACCTCGCTGCTCACGGCGGGCGGGATCGTGCTCGCCATCGGCGGGCTCTATTTCGGCCGGGACATCTTCGTCCCCTTCGCCCTCGCCATCCTGCTGAGCTTTGCCCTCACGCCGCTGGTGGGCTGGCTGCGCCATGTCCACCTGCCACGGATCGCGGCGGTGCTGGTGGCGGTGTCCCTTGCGTTCGTTCTCATTGGCGGCCTCACCTACGTGATCGGCAGCCAGCTCGTGCAGCTCGCCAACAACCTGCCGAGCTACCAGACGACGATCCGCGAGAAGATCCGCTCGCTCCAGACCTCGGCGCCCGGCGGCGGCGTGGTCGACAAGGTGACCACCACCATCCAGGACCTGAGCAAGGAGATTTCCGGCGAGGGCAAGCCGCAGGCTCCCGGGACCGCGGGCACGCCCGAGGGCGAACCCCTTACCGTGCGCATCGAGCGGGAGGAGGCGCAGCCCCTCGATGTGATCCGCGCCGTCGTGGGGCCGCTCCTCGCGCCGCTCGCCACCGCCGGCCTGGTGGTGATCTTCGTGATCTTCGTCCTCCTTGAGAAGGAGGACCTGCGCGACCGCTTCATCAAGCTCGCGGGGGCGGGCGATCTGCAAAAGAGCACCCAGGCCCTCAACGACGCGGCCGCTCGGGTGAGCCGCTATCTCCTGATGCAGCTCGTGGTGAACCTCTCCTATGGCGTGCCGCTCGGCCTCGGGCTCTATCTCATCGGCGTGCCGAACGCGGTTCTGTGGGGGCTTCTGGCGGCCGTGCTGCGCTTCGTGCCCTATCTCGGCCCGTTCCTGGCCGCGCTGTTTCCCATCGCCCTTGCGGTCGCGGTGGATCCCGGCTGGTCCATGCTCCTGTGGGTGGTGGGCCTCTTTCTCGTCGCGGAGCTCATCAGCAACAACGTGATCGAGCCCTGGCTCTATGGAGCGAGCACGGGCCTCTCCTCGCTCGCGATCATCATGGCGGCGATCTTCTGGACCACCCTCTGGGGTCCGGTCGGGCTCTTCCTCGCGACGCCCCTCACCGTCTGTCTCGTGGTGATCGGCCGCTACGTGCCCCAGCTCGAATTCCTGGGCGTCCTCCTCGGCAGCGACCCGGTGCTGGCGCCCGAGGAGCGCTTCTACCAGCGGCTCGTCGCGGGCAATCTCGAGGAAGCGGTCGAGATGGCCGAGACCTATGTGGACGAGCAATCCGCGGAGCAGTTCTACGACCAGGTCGGCATCCCGGCTCTGCGGCTTGCGGAGAACGACCGGCAGCGCAGCACCACGGATACCAGCTATCGCCGCGTCGTCGCCAGCACCGCCACCTGCGTGGTGCGCGAGCTGGCCGACCATGTGGAAGACAAAACGGGATCCGAGACAAAGCCGGTCGAGAGCGCCGAACCCCCGTCCGTTCTCTGCATCGCGGGCCGCACCGAGCTCGACGGCACGGCAGCCGCCATGCTGGCACAGGTTCTCGGCCAGCGCGGGATCGGAACCAAGGTCCTGCAGCCGATCTCCGTCACCGAAGGAGCGCTCGGGCAGCTCGACCTCACCGGCATCCGCATCGTCTGCCTGTCCTATCTGCACCCGCACCCGCAGGTCTTCGCCCGCTACATCTGCCGGCGTCTGCGCCGGCGGGCGCCGCATATCAAGCTTCTGGTGTGCTGCTGGAACCTGCACCCGGCGACCGGTCAGACCGCCGACACGGCGCGCGAGACGTCGGCGGACGCGGTGCTCGTGACGCTCGCGGCATCGCTCGCTCAGGTCGAATCCTGGTTGACACAGCCCCGCCCCGGCGAAACCGCGAGCCCGGCGGTCATCGACGATACGCAAGAGAAGGTCGATGCCCTGCGCGCCCTGGGACCAGGCGCGAAGCGGCGCCACCTCGACGAGACCACGCGGCGGGTCGCGCAGGCCTTCGACGTGCCGATCGCCCTGGTGTCCTGGGTCGACGACCCCCATCCGCCCCTGCAGGCCCCCGGTACGCCGCCCGGCACCGAGCAGGGCACCGCGCCTGCACCCTCGGCCCGAGAGGAATCGATCTGCGGTCATGTGGTCGTGTCCGACGAAGTGCTGGTCGCGGAGGACGTGACGAAGGATCCGCGCTTCTCCGACAACCCGCTCGTTCTGGAGAAGGGCATCCGTTTCTACGCGGGCGCACCTCTGCGCAACGAAGCCGGCCTCGTTCTCGGATCGCTCTGCGTCATCGACACCAAGCCCCGATCCTTCTCGGAGGATGAGCGGCGCCGGCTCCAGGAGGAGGCGGACCGTCTCATGGCCGAAATCCTGGAGCGCACACAGGCGAGGGACGAGGCCATCCAGCCCGCCTGACGCCGGTCCGGACGGAAAGCCTCCACCTTGCGACCACGCCCCTCCGGGTGTTGACTGAGGCAGGGCCGGGCAGAGCAGGAGGATCGGGATGACCACATCCGTCAAGCAGATGATGGCTTAGGCCAACGAGACCGTGCCGAAGATCACGCCGGACGAGGCGCGGCGCCTCATGGCCGAGGGCGCTCTCGTGGTGGACGTACGCGATGGGGCGGAGGTCGCGCAGACCGGCAAGCTCAAGGGAGCGCTCAACGTCTCCCGTGGGATGATCGAGTTTCGCGCCGACGCGGAGACGCCATACCACGACGCCGCCTTCCGGAAGGATCGGCCGATCATCCTCTATTGCGCCTCAGGCGGCCGCTCGGCACTCGCGGGAAAGACCCTCGCCGACATGGGCTACACCCGCGTCCACAATCTCGGCGGCTTCAAGGACGCCTCCGAGGCGGGCCTCGAGACCGAGCAGGTCTGAACGACCGGGTTGTGTGACCTGCATCACGGATGCGGGTCGCGCAAGCCCGCATGATGACGACACCTGGACGGGAAAACCGCGCAAGGAGTGTCGCCATGGGTTTCGTTTCTGATGTCTACGCGCGCCGGATCGGCCCGCGTTTCGTGAGCTGCCTCTGCTCCTCGGACGATATCGCCGCGGAGCGCCGAAAGGTCGTGCCGCTCGCGAGCGGCGTGGTACTGGAGATCGGCATCGGACCGGGTCTCAACCTGCCTCTCTACGATCCGTCCCGTGTGGAGCGGGTGATCGGCATCGATCCGAGCGAGGGATTTCTCGCGCTCGGCCGCGAGCGGCATCGCACGGCGCCGGTGCCCGTGGAGATCATCCAGGCTCCGGCCGAAGCCCTGCCGCTGGCGGACGAGAGCATCGACACGGCGGTGATCACCTACACCCTGTGCTCGGTGGACGATCCCGCGCGGGCGCTCGCCGAAGTGCGCCGGGTGCTCAAACCCGAGGGCCGCGTGCTCTTCCTGGAGCATGGCCTGTCGCACGATGCGGGCGTCGCGGCCTGGCAGCGTCGGTTGAACCCGATTTGGCGGGCGCTCGCGGTCGGCTGCAATCTGAACCGGCCCGTCGCGCGGCTCCTGGAGGACGCGGGCTTCGCGACCCGTCAGATGGAACATTACTACATGGACGGGGCCCCGCGCCCGGTTGCCTTCCTCTGCCGCGGCGAGG
This sequence comes from Microvirga sp., assembly GCA_036562855.1. Lineage (GTDB taxonomy): Bacteria > Pseudomonadota > Alphaproteobacteria > Rhizobiales > Beijerinckiaceae > Microvirga. The sequence continues at coordinate 61,977 of DATCJK010000018.1, read as the reverse complement.
CGGTCCCGGCCTGAGCGGCGGCACGATCCGCGGCGTCGAAGGGCGGCCCTGGGGCCGCCCTTTTGCGTGCGATTCGGGACGGCGTCACGCATGATGGCCGGGACACGAGCCCGGCCCTTGGGGAGTCGCATCAGGCTTCAGGACCGTAGGTCGATCCACCGATTGAGAGCGGACGACGGACCGGCTCTGTACCAAGCGGGACCGATAGGCTCGAGCCCCACATCGCGGCGAAGATGCGGGTCGAGGGCCATGAGGTCCCGCCGGGCGCGCTCTCGGGAGTTGCCGGCCGCCGCCTGCCGGAGGGCATTCGCGCAACGGCGCAGCCATCCGGGCCGCCATGGGCGTTCGGCGGCGATATGGCTCCATTCTGACGTGAGCGCTAATCCTGGTGACTGCACCATGACGTGCCTCCTGTGAGCTTCGGTGCTAAGGTTCGCGGCCACGGGACCGACATGCCGGCCTCGGGCTTGCCGTCACCCTGGACCCGGCCCGCCGCCGGAACTGTGATGCGGGTCACACGCGCCGCCGCGGGAACCCGCTAGTGCTGGGAGCGAAGGGGACCTGTCATGGCAGACCACATCAATTTCGCTCTCATCCTTCGCGCCAACCCGTTCTTCGCCGGCCTCGGGGCGGAGGCTATCGATGCGATCACGACGCTCTGCGTGGCCCGCCGGCTCGACGCCGAGGAGGTGCTGTTCCTCAAGGGCGATCCGGGCGACGCCCTCTATGCGGTCCGCCGCGGCCGGGTGCGGATCGCGACCGGCACGGAGGCGGGCCGGCGGCTGACCTTGAACCTTCTTGGGCCGGGCGACGTGTTCGGCGAGGTGGCGCTGCTCGACGGGAGCGGGCGCACGGCGGATGCCATCGCGGCGGAGCCGAGCGAGCTCTTCATGGTGTACCGGCGCGACTTCCTCGATCTTCTGGAGCGGCAGCCCAAGGTCGCCGTGCAGATCATCGAGCTGCTGTGCCAGCGCATCCGCTGGATGAGCGACCGCATGGAGGAATCCGTCCTCTTGCCGCTGCGCGCCCGGCTGGCGCAACGGCTCCTGGCGCTCAGCGAGGATTACGGCGCGGAACTCGACGTGTCGCAGGAGGAACTCGCCATCTTCATCGGCGCGAGCCGCGAGAGCGTGAACCGGCAGCTTCAGGCCTGGCGCCGCGAGGGCGTGGTGGAATTGGGGCGCAGCCGCATTCGTCTCATCGACCGGGCGCGACTTGGACCCGCCTCCCCAGGAGCCCTGTCATGACCCGCGCTCCCGCCCTCGCCCTCGCCGCCCTGGTCGCCGCCCTCGCATCCATGGAGGTCGCCGCCCAGACCGGATGCACCGTCACCCCGCGGGCGGATCCTCCGGGCGAACACATCGCCTGCCGGGACGGCCTCGTGCTGCGCACCGAAAGCGGCAGCGCCTACCGCATCATCGACACCGATCGCGATGGCCGGGCGGAAGGCGCCGAGTTGACCGGGCGGGGGCTGCTCATCGATCTGCCTCCCGGGCGGCGGACGGGCCGGTTCCAGATCCACACGCCCCACGCCATCGCCTCCGTGCGCGGCACCGTTTGGGCGGTCGATGTGACGGCGACCCGCACCTCCGTCTTCGTGCGGGAGGGCGTGGTCAGCGTCGCGCGGCCCGGTGCGGGATCCGGCGTCACCCTGCGGGCCGGCGACGGCATCGACGTGGAGGCCGCGGGCGGGCCGCTCGAGGTGAAACGCTGGGGAGCGCAGCGCGCGGCCGCGCTGCTGGCGCGGTTCGGGCGGTGACGCTCCGGCGCGAGCGCTCCCGCCGCCTGCTGCTAGCGGCGGGGTTTGGCCTCGCGGCGCTCCTGTGGTGCGGCGTGCTCGCGAATCTGCACCTCTCCGGGCGAGCCTCGATCCTCGACCGGATCGAGGCGCCGCTGCTCGACCTACGTTTCCTCATCGCCGGCCCGCGGACGCCCTCCATCGACATCGTCGTGGTGGCGCTCGACGATGCGACCGTGCGCGAGGCGGGGCGCTTTCCCCTGCCCCGCGCCACCATCGCGGAACTCGTGCGCGCCCTCGCCCGCCTCGATGCCCGCGCCATCGGCCTCGACATCCTGTTCATCGATCCCGGCCCGCCTGAAGACGATGCGGCGCTCGCGGCGGCCCTTCGGGACGCGCGGGCCGTGATCGCCGCCGCAGGCCTCTTCCGTCCGGCCGCCGCACCGGTGAGCGGCTTGCGCGCGGTTGCGGAGGTCATCCGCCCTGTGGAGCCCCTTCGGGACGCCGCGGCGTTCGGGCTCGTCAACGTGGCGACGGACCATGCCGGGACGCCGCGCCATGTGCCGCTCCTCCTGCGCTACGGCGACGAGGTGCTGCCCTCGTTTCCGCTGCGACTCGCCGCCCGGGCCGCCAGCGAGGCCGTCGAACTCGGGGCCGATCGGGTCAGTTTCGGCGCCGCCGAGACTCGCACGGATATCGGCCTGCATCTGCCCCTTCGCTTTGCCGGACCGCGCGGCACCCTGCCGACGGTGAGCGCGCGCGCCGTGCTGCGGGGAGAGGTGCCGCGCAGCGCCATCGCGGGACGCGTGGTGGTGGTGGGCGCGACGGCGCTTGGCACGAGCGATACCTTCGCGACGCCTTTCGACCCGGTTCTGCCGGGGGTCGAGATCATGGCGGCGGCGGTCGCGCATCTTCTCGCCGGCGACGGGCTCGTCCGCGACCGCCGCGTTCGGCAGATCGACGTGGCGGCGGCCCTCGCGCTGTCCTTGGGCGCGGTGCTTGCGATCGCCTTTCTTCCGCTCGGCCCCGCCCTCGTCGCCACGGGCCTTGCGGCGCTGCTCTGGCTCGTCGCCACCGCCCTGGCCTTCGGCTCCGGCTATTGGCTGAGCGCCGTCCTCCCGCTCGCCGCGCTTGCCGTTCCGGCCGCCCTGTGCGCCGCCGCCCGGCAGGGCCTCGACCAATTGCATACACGGCGCGTCTTGCAGGCGCGGGATGCCCTTCGGCGCTTCCAGTCCCCCGCGCTCGCGGACCGAATCGCCCGCGATCCGGGCTTCCTCGCCAAACCCGTGGAGCAGGACGCCGCCATCCTGTTCGTGGATCTCTCGAACTTCACCCGCCTCAGCGAACGGCTCGGCCCCGGGCGGACGCGGGACCTGCTCAGCCGCTACCACACGATCCTGGAGGACGAGGTGACGCTGCACGGCGGCCTCGTGCTCAGCTTCATGGGCGACGGGGCCATGGTCGCCTTCGGTTTGCCAGAGGCCAGCGCCGATGACGCGGAGCGCGCGCTCGAGACCGCCTTCGCGATGGCGACGAGCGTGAGAGCCTGGCTCGACACGCTCGTCGCCATCGCGCCTACGGAACTGGTGGCGGCCCTCGACGTGCGGATCGGCGTGCATTACGGGCCGGTGGTGGTATCGCGGCTCGGGAGCCGTCTCCACCAGCACATCACGGCCACGGGCGACTGCGTGAACGTGACGAGCCGCCTCCTCGAAGTGGCGTCCCAGCGCGGCGCGATGGTGGTTGCGAGCCAAGCCCTGCTGGACGCGTCCGGCGATGCGGCCGCGCGCCTTCCCTTCGCCCCTCTGCAGGCAATCCCGATCCGCGGGCGCGAGCAATCCCTCACGGTGGCCCTCTGGACGCCGCCGCAGATGCCTGCCCGCCACAGGCGCGAGGCCTAGCAATGCCTGTGTGACCCCGGTCACGGACGCCCCGGCCCATGAGGAGACACAACACGTCCGGATCACGCGAGGAGGATCAGGATCATGACAAACCGCACGCAGCTTCCCTACGGCACGGGCCGCACCTTCCTGACGGATGGAGGCCTCGAGACCACGATGGTGTTCCACGAAGGCCTTGATCTTCCCGCTTTCGCGGCCTTCACGCTCCTCGACAGCGAAGGCGGACGCGCGGCGCTGGACCGATATTTCGACGCCTATCTCCGCATCGCGAAACAGCATGGGCTCGGTTTCGTGCTCGACACGGCCACCTGGCGCGCAAATCCCGACTGGGGCCACACGCTCGGCCACGACGCCGCATCCCTCGATCGGGTGCAGCACGCGGCGCTCGCCTTCGCGGGCTCGGTGCGGGATCGACATGCGAGCGCGGGGACGCCCATTCTCATCAATGGCGTCGTCGGCCCGCGCGGGGACGGCTACAAGGCCGAGGCCCGCATGACGGCTCAGGACGCGGCGCGCTATCACGCGCCGCAGATCGAGGCCTTTCGCCGGGGCGGCACGGATCTCGTGAGCGCCATCACCATGACCTATCCCGAAGAGGCGATCGGCATTGCCCACGCCGCCAGGGAGGCGGGCCTCCCGGCCGTGATCTCGTTCACCCTCGAGACCGACGGGCGCCTGCCCTCGGGCGACGCGTTGGGGAGCGCCATCGCGGCCGTGGATGCGGCGACGGGCGGGGCGCCCGCGGCCTACATGATCAACTGCGCGCACCCGCAGCATTTCGCCCACCTTTTCGCAGGCGACGAGCCCTGGCATGCCCGCATCGGGGGCTTGCGGGCGAATGCCTCGACCCGCAGCCATGCGGAGCTCGACGCCGCGACGGAGCTCGACATGGGCGATCCCGCCGCGCTGGGGCAGGACTACAAGGCTTTGAGGCGGCGCCTGCCCTCTTTGTGCGTGCTGGGCGGGTGCTGCGGCACCGATCACCGGCACGTCGCTGCGATCTGCGAAGCGTGTTCGCCCTAGCCGCATGATCCTTCATGCGGGGCGCCCATTGTCTCGCGCGGCCACGCTGCGGCGAGCGAAGGCAGGTGCGGGACGCCTTGTCGCGTCCCGCATCCCCGCTCGAACCGCAGGCGAGGTCCGCCGTTACATCGCCATGAGCACGACCAGCACGACGCCGTCCGCCGCCGACAAGATCACCGATGCCCGCCGCCGCGAGATGGCGATCGAGCATCTCCTGTTCGGCACGATCCGCTTCCTGAGCCAGCGCCACCCTGAGCTTCTCGACGAGCTCGAGGGCAGCCTGGATCATCTATGGGACCTCGCCGACGAGGAATCCCGGGACGACGAGGCCGTGCGCGAGGTCGCGCGCCGCTTCATCAAGAGCCTGCGGGCGGAACGGTAGGGCGAGGCCGCCTCAGGAGGCCGCCCGGCGGGCCTCTGGGATCAGCGCCTCGATGGCGGTGATCCGGTCGCGCGGGGCCGGGTGAGTGGAGAGCACGGCGGGCGGGCCGCCGCCGCGCTCGGCCATGCGCTGCCACAGGCTCACGGCCTCCTTGGGGTCGAAGCCGGCCTTCGCCATGGTAAAGAGGCCGAGGCGGTCGGCTTCGAGTTCCTGGGCGCGCCCATAGGGCCGCACGAGGCCGAAATCGACGCCCACGCCAAGCAAGGCCGCGATCTCCTGCGCGAAGGCCACATCGTTGATCTGCAGGAGAAAGCTCACGAGCCTGAGGCCCCACTGGCGCAGGGTCTCGGCCGAGACCCGCTCGCGGGAATGTTCCGCCTGCAGGTGGCCGATCTCGTGGCCGATCACCGCGGCAAGCTCGCCGTCGCTGCGCGCCACCTGGAGCATGCCCTGGAGGACGCCGATCTTGCGCCCGGGGAGCACGAAGGCGTTCACGTCCGGCTGAGCGAAGACCTGCACCTCCCAGCGGCCGGGATCCTCGCCGGCAGCCTCGACGAGGCGCTGCACGATGGCTCCGACCCGGCGCCGGGCGGCGGCGTCCGTGGAGACGGGCATCTGCTGCTTGAGGCGGCTCCAGGTTTCGAGCCCGAGCTGCTCCACGGTCTCGTCGGACACGACGTACGGCGCAAGACGCTCGCAGCCCGCAAGAGCGGGAGCGGCCGCCGCGGCCGCCACGAGGCGCAGGGCCCCGCGCCGGGTGAGGCCACCTGGCCCAAACGCTCCCCGCCCGTGCCGGCCGCATTCGCACATCATGGTCATGGCTCTCCCTTGGCCCATCCGGTCCCGTTCGCTGGGTCCCCGGTCATTTACAGGGCGCGCCGGTTCGAGGACAACGGGGCAACGCGCGATGCCGCAACCGGGCTTACCGCCCTTGTCCCGCGGCCGGTGCAAGGCCAGACCCATCCATGCCGGAGGAACCTGTGACCACAGCCTCGAACCCGATCGAACCCACGGCCCGCGTCCCGGATCTGCGGGACAAGGCGGTTCTCATCACCGGCGCGAGCACCGGCATTGGCGCTGCGGCCGCGCGGGCCTTTGGGCAGAACGGCGCCCGGGTCGCCATCAACTACCGGGCGAGCGAGGCGGAGGCCGAGGCGGTCGCGGCCGCCGTGCGGGATGCCGGAGGGCAGGCCTTGCTCGTCCGCGCCGACGTGACGGAGCCCGACGCGCCGGCTCGCATCGTGCGGCAGGTCGTGGACGCGTTCGGGCGGCTGGACGTGCTCGTGAACAACGCGGGCGCGCTCATCCGCCGGACGCCGATCACCGAGTACACGGACGATTATCTCGACGCGCTGCTCGACCTCAACGTGAAGCAGGTCGTCCGATTCATGCGCGAGGGCGCCCTGCAGATGCAGGCGCAGGGCACCGGTGGTGCCATCATCAATCTCAGCTCCATCGCGGCCCGGCACGGAGGGGGTCCGGGCTCCGTTCTCTACGCAGCCACGAAGGGCTTCATCGCAACCGCGACGCGAGGCTGGGCGAAGGAGCTGGTGCGCGACCGCATCCGGGTCAACGCGGTGTCGCCCGGCGTGATCATGACGCCCTTCCATGAGCGTTTCTCCACGCCCGAGCAGCTCGAAGCCATGAGGGGCACGATCCCCATGGGCCGCCTCGGCAACGCCGAGGAATGCGTCGGCGCTTTCCTCTACCTCGCCTCCGAACAATTGAGCGGCTACGTAACCGGCCAGATGATCGAGGTGAACGGCGGCCAGTACATGCCCTGACGCCAGCGGCCGACAGGCGGCAAAGGCCCTGATCGCCCCCGTAGGGCTGGCCAGACGGGCCAAGGCCCTTATGTGCGGGGGAACGATCGGGCGCCTTTGTCGGCTCCGTTCAGGCTGCGCGACAGGACCGCACGAGGGGATGGATGCCCAGATCTTACGAGGACAACGACGCCGGCATGGGCATCGCCGGTGTCGCGGCGGAGACGGATGGGCAGGCGCAGGCCGAGCCGACCGCCAAGCGGGTGACGGAGGCGCATTACAGCGCGGCGCTCGCTATCGCCAAGCTCGGGACCTTCGAGTGGAATGTCGTCACGCACGAGGTGGCGCTCGACGACCGTAGCCGGGAGATCTTCGGCTTCGGGCCGGACGAGGGCCGCACCGCGCAGGAGGTCTTCGACCGGATCGAGCCTTCGGCCGTCAACCGTTTCCGTGCGGAGGCGGCGGCCTCTGCGGCGGCGCGGACCCGCCTTGAAACGGAGTACCCGATCCGGCGCCCCGACGGTACCTTGCGCTTCGTGGTGAGCATCAGCGATGCCATCCCGGGCGCCGATGGAGCCACGGAGCGCCTGATCGGCGTGTTCGCCGACATCACCGACCGCAAGCGCGCCGAGTCGGCCCTGCGGGAGAGCGAGGCCCGGTTTCGGCACATGGCCGATTCCGCACCGGCCCTGATCTGGATGTCCGACGAGACGGGGCACATCGTCTTCGCCAACATGCATTACGACTACCTGTTCGGCCGCCCCGCCTCGGAGATGACGGGCGAGGGTTGGCGGCAGGTGGTCCTGCCCGAGGATCTGCCTGTCTTCGAGCGCGCGTTCTTCGATGCCTTCGCGGAGCGCCGCCCTCTCCGGCTGGAGGTACGGGTGCGCGACCGGCACGGAGCCGTCCGCTGGCTGCGCTGCGAGGGCGTGCCGCGCCTCGACGATGCCCACCGCTTCCTTGGCTATACGGGTTGCAACGTGGACATCACGGAGTCGAAGGTGGCGGAGGAGCGCCGCAACCTGCTCATCAACGAGTTGAACCATCGGGTGAAGAACACCCTCGCCACCGTGCAGTCCATCGCCTCACAGACCCTGCGCAACGCGGAGTCCTTCGCAGAGGCGAAGGAGGCGATCGAAGGTCGCCTCATCGCCCTGTCGCGGACGCACGACGTGCTGACGCGGGAGAGTTGGGAGGGTGCGGAACTCGACGAGATCGTCGGGCAGGCGGTGGCGCCTTATTCGAGCCCGGGCGAGCACCGGCTGCACCTCGAAGGGCCGGCGGTGCGCCTGCCGCCCCGCATCGCCCTTGCGCTCGCCATGATGCTTCAGGAGCTGGCGACAAATGCCGTGAAATACGGCGCCCTCTCCGATGCCGACGGGACGATCCGCATCACCTGGAGCGTGGAGCCGGGCGCGGCGCCGCAGCTTCACCTGCGCTGGGAGGAAAGCGGCGGGCCACCGGTGCGGGTACCGACCCGGCGAGGCTTCGGCACCCGGCTGATCGAGCGCAGCCTAGCGCATGACCTTGGCGGGACCGTGCGGATCGACTTTGCCGAGACAGGCGTCGTCTGCACGGTCTCGGCCATTCTGGATTGAGGTCCGGCTCGCCTGCGGCGGGCCGCGACCATGGGATTGGGATCAGGAAGCTTAGCGCGCCATCGACGGCGCCGGGGGAGCGCCCGGGCGGCGGGGGGTGAGGGGCTTACGCTTCGGGGCCGGCAGAAGACCTTCGCGCTGCGCCTGCTTGCGCGCTGCCTTGCGGCTGCGGCGGACGGCCTCGGCCTTCTCGCGCGTCTTGCGCTCGGAGGGCTTCTCGTAGGCTTTACGCTGCTTCATCTCGCGGAAAACACCCTCACGCTGCATCTTCTTCTTGAGGACGCGGAGAGCTTGATCGACATTGTTGTCGCGGACGATGACCTGCACGAACGATCCAATCTGCAATGATCCGGGATGGCGACGCGACGACCGCGACGCTCAGAGCCGGCCTGGGGAACATGGCCCAAGCCCTGCTCACGGGAAGGCCTTTACCACATCTCGCCAGGGAAACGACGCATATTTTCGTGAGCCGCAGCCTTTTTCCGGCCCGGAATCGCTGCATTTCTACGAAGAAGCGCAATAATTTCCGGTCTTCCGATTGTAATCTCGGGCCTGAAGGGCTATCTTTGTCCTTGTACGATTTGGCCAGATTGTCTGGGCCGCCCCGCGAATCGGGCTTGGCCCCATATTGTCTCTCCACGATCGACGGGATGACGAGCGTAGCTGCGCCGCATCCACGCGTCCGACTTGCGGGCGCCAACCGATCAGGCGGCCGGTGGAGCCGCCCTCTTCCATCAGAAAAAGAACAATGCAGTTCCAGTACACTCCCAAATACGCCAGCCGGGCTCCGTCCGGTCCCTTCACTCTCGACCGCGTCTGGGCCCATGACGGCACGGACGAGCGAGAGGTCAGCCAGCTTCTCGACCGCACCTACCGCTACCGGTCCGCGCGCGAGCTGCAATGGCACCTCGCCGACAGGTTCGGGTTCAAGGCCCAGGCGATCGGCCTCAGCCAGCGCTAGAGCTGAAAGCGCATAGACGCTGACATCCCCGACGGCCGCCCTATCTGTTCGATGGGCGGCCGTTGTCACGATTAAGGAGAGCATCCATGCGGATCTTCATGTTCAGCTCCGGCGCCAAGGACGGTCTCCATGCCTTTGCGGCGGACGAGTCCGGCAGCAAGCTTCCGACCAAATACGGCCCCTGGGGCCTGACCGGAACGCTCGGCACGCGCCAAGCGCCACCCCACAATTTCTCGCGCCGCGAGATCGAGCAATCCATCTCGAGCGTGGGCTTCCAGCTCTGGCGCATGCGGCAGAACGCCAGCTGACCGCGAGGAACCCGTGCCGCGCTATTTTTTCGATTTCGTGGATGGCGAGTCGACCCTGACGGACGACGAGGGCGCCGACCTTCCGGATGCGGATGCCGCCTACGAGACCGCCCAGACCCTCGCCTTGAGCCTGCTCCAGGAGCCGGGCGCAGGCGCTGCCATGACCCGGGCGAGCTTCGTCGTGCGTGACGAGGCAGGAGCGGTCGTCCTGGAATACCCGTTCGCGGAGGCTCTCGGCCCGCGCGGAACCCGACACTAGGCTCCGCGACTCGGCCAGGGCCGCCACGGCCCTTCGCTCGGCGTCCCTCTCCCCGGGAACTACGGCACCGCTTCGCGGTTTGTGTCGCGTTGTGCCAAATCGCTCCTCGAAGCCCTCTCCCGACGAGACCATCCGGCGCCTTGCCGAGTATCAGCGCATTCTCGGGGCTCTGTCGCGCTTTGGCACCGAGGCCGCCACCACCACCCGCCTGCTTCAGCACGCCTGTGCCCTGGTCGCGCGGGCGACCCGCATCCGGCACGTGAAGGCGCTGCGCTACCGCCCCGATCAGGCCGACCTCCTCATGGAGGCGGGAGTCGGCTGGCGCGAGGGTGTCGTCGGGCAGGTTGCCCTTTCGGTCGACATGGCCTCGCCGGCGGGGCGAGCCCTGCAGACGGCGCAGCCCGTGGTGATCCACGACATCGCTGCCGAGCCCGATTTCATCTCGCACCCGACCCTGGTGGAGCACGGCATCGTCTCGCTCATGAACGTGCCGATCATGATCGATGGCCAGACCTGGGGTGTGTTGGAGGTGGATGCCCAGGAACAGACCCGCTTCGACGATTTCGACGTGAGCTTCCTCGCCACGCTGGCCAATGTGATCGGCGCCGGGGTTCAGCACCGGGAGATGCTGACCGAGCGGGAAAGCCTCCTGGCGCTCCAGACGGCCGACCGGGAACGGGCACGGCTCCTCCTGGAGGAGCTCCAGCACCGGGTGAAGAACAACTTCCAGGTCATCCTGTCCTTCCTCGCGCTGCAGCGCCGGCACGTGCCCACGGAGGAGCTGAAGAGCCGGTTCTCGACCGTGATGGACCGGGTGCTGGCCATCGCGCTCGCCCATGACCAGCTCTCGCAGGCCGACCATTCAGGCTCGGTCGATTTTGGGGATTACCTGAAGGCCCTGTGCAAGAACATCGATCCTCGCCGCGAGAACGTGGCTATCCACGTGGCTGCGACAAGCCTCGTTCTGCCCCTCGACCGGGCCGTTCCGGCTGGTCTCATCGTCAACGAGCTCGTGAGCAACGCCTACAAGCATGCCTTCTGTGACAAGGGCGGCACCGTGCGCGTGGCCTTCGAGGTGCATCCCGAGATCGGGGAAGCGATGGTCGTCGTTGAGGATGACGGCCGCGGCATGAGCGCGGCCCGGGAGGGCGGCATGGGCCTGCGCCTCATCGAGACCTTCGCGGTGCAGCTCAACGGTCACGTGGAGCAGGAGAACGCCGCGCCCGGCACACGCACCAGGGTCTGGTTCCCGCTGCCGCTCTAGGCGCGTTTCCCGTCGCCATGGCACATGGTCAAGCTTGGCGCCCCGCCAGCGGGGTCTCCGCATAAAGACGGGCCATTTCCTCAGGGCCCGCATAGACAGCAAGGCAGCCCGCGGCCCGCAGCGACTCCTCAGAAAAGCCGCCCGACAGGACGCCCACGCAGGCGATCCCCGCCTGCCGGGCCGCCTCGGCGTCATAGGGCGTGTCGCCGACGACCACCGCCTCCTGGGCGCTCACCCCATCGAGCTTGTGGAGCGCCGCCTGGAAGATGTCGGGGAACGGCTTCGACCGCTCCGCATCGTCCGACGAGGTAGCGTCGTCGATGAGATCGGCGATATGGGCGATGCTCTTGTAGCGCTCCACTTCCTCGGCCTTGCCGGACGAGGCGAGAACCGCCTGCTGACCGGCCGCCTTGATGCGCTCGAACAGGGTCCGCACGCCCGGAAAGGGTTTGACCCTCGGCATGTAGTCGCGGGCGAACAGCTCCGTGCGGAACTGCTGGATCTCCTCACCCCGCTCCTCCACCATGGCGGCCGAAATGAGGCCGTGGAGGATCTGGTCGCCGCCCTTGCCGATCTGCACCCTCATATCGGCGAAGGGGACCTCGACCCCGAAATGCCGCAGCGCCTCCACCCAGGCCTCCGCGTGGAGATCCACCGTGTCGATGAGCGTCCCGTCGACATCGAAGATGACGGCCTTGACCGCCGTCGTGTTCCTGACCGGCATCGCCTCACCTCTCCTTCGGCGCGAATGGCATGACCCTGCTGGTGGCGCGGCGCGAACGAAGTCGGGCGTCGCCCGTCATGCGGCCACCCTTGCTCTTGGGCGGAAGGACAGGGTCGTACTTCCCAGGCGGCAGACCGCCCTGTCCGCGAGGATCAGGAGCCGCCCTCCCCTCGAGATCGCGTAGGCGATGCAAGGGGCGAGTCCAGTGACGAGCACCCGGAGCATCGTCCGCGAAACACCTGCGTGGCCCGCGCAACCCAGACGAGCCATGAGACGACCCGTTGGGGAAAGGCTCAAGAACGCCGCGACCAAATCTCGATCCGCGGGGGACACGCACGTCAGGCCGGCGCCCCGTGACTGCGCAGGCGCTTCAGTTCGAGCATGAGACGGCCCGGCTGCAGGGGCTTTCGGAGCACGATCAAATCCGGGTGCCGCTCGCGCAGGCGCGCCGGCAGCTCGCCGCCCGTATAGACGAGCACGGGCACATCACGGGCGCGCAGTGCCTCGAGCACCGGCGTCAGGTCCCCGTCCCTGAGATTGACGTCGAGGATCGCCACGTCGATCGCGTGGTCGCGGATGAGCTGGCGCGCCTCCCGGACCGTCGAGCAGGGCCCGACGATATCCGCGCCGCCTTCGCTCATGGTCTCGGCGAGGTCCATCGCCACGATCGGTTCGTCCTCGACGACGAGAACCTGTAATCCGCTCAGCATCGTCATGATGAAACCCCCACCCGTCCGTGCGCCTCGTCGACCGATTCTTGCATCGCCCACGGCATCTGAATCGCGCTCCTCCTGAGGCGAGAGGAACGGGCGGACGTCGTCAAGGTTTCAGCTTGGGCGCGAAGTTTGGTCAGGCCCGGAGGAAACCAGGCGGTCCCTTCGGAGTCATCGATAACAAAGGTTATGTTGCCGAACGGGTTTCGCCTACGCGTAGAGCAGACGCGCCGCGGCGGCGTAGAGCGGGATGCCGACGATCACGTTGAACGGGAAGGTCACCCCGAGCGAGGCGCCGAGATAATAGCCCGGATTGGCTTCCGGCAGGCCGATCCGCACGGCCGCGGGCGCCGCGATGTAGGACGCGCTGGCCGCGAGTGTGGCGAGCACGATGGCGCCGCCCATGGAGAGGCCCACGAGGAAGGCGATGAGGAGCCCCGCCATGGCGTGGAGCACCGGAGCACCGAGGGCGACCGCGATGAGCATGGGCCCCGCCGCCCGCACGTCCCGGGCGCGCTGCGCCGCGACGACGCCGAGTTCGAGGAGGAAGAGGCAGAGCGCCCCGCGGAAGAGATCGACGAAGAAGGGCTTCACCGGCGCCATTCCCTCAGGGCCGGCGAGATAGCCGATCGCCATGCCGCCGGTGAGCAGCAGGATGCTCTTGCCCGATATCACCTCGCCCAGGGCCGCCCCGAGACCTTGCCCGCCCGCGCCGCTCCAGCGGGCGAGGATGAGAGCGACGACGATGGCCGGCACCTCCATGATGGCGAGAAGCGCCGTCATGAAGCCCTCGTAGGCCGTGCCGGTGGCATCGAGGTAGCCGAGCACCGCGATGAACGTGACGGCCGAGACCGAGCCGTAATGGGCGGCGATTGCCGCCGCATCCGCCACGGCGAACCCCGCAAGCCGCCGCAGAACCTGGTAGATCCAAACCGGGATCGCAACGCCGAGGCCCAACGCCGCCAGCGCCGGCAGCGCGACGCTGGAGAGCCGCGCCTGCGAGAGATCGACGCCGCCTTTGAGGCCGATGGCGAGGAGGAGATAAACCGACAGCGCCTGGAAGACCGGCTCCGGCAGGCGCAGGTCGCTGCGCAGGAGGACGGCGACGGCGCCGAGCACGAAGCAGAGCACTGGAGGCGACAGGAGGCTCGCGGCTACGAGATCGGCGAAGGTCATGGTCTTCTCCAGGCCGGATCCAGCGCCGGCCCCAGGGACAACGAGCGCCAGTTATCATTGGAGCCGCATGGCGTCTCGCATCCTTGACATTGACAAAATCAATGATGATGGTGCCCCCAACCCGCGAGGCCCCATGCCCACACCGCCGCCGCCCTTCGACCTCGACCTTCTGCGCAGCTTCGTCACCATCGTCGACAACGGGGGCTTCACCCGGGCGGCCGAGCGCATCGGGCGCACGCAATCCACGATCAGCCTGCAGATCAAACGGCTTGAGGACGGGATCGGAAAGCGCGTCTTCGACCGGGACAGCCGTGACGTGCGGCTCACCCCGGACGGGGAGATCCTCCTCACCTATGCGCGGCAGATGCTGCGGCTTGGGGACGAGGCGCGCTCGCGACTGATGGAGCCGGACGTCGCCGGCACGGTGCGCCTTGGGACCCCGGAGGATTTCGCCACCGCCCATCTGCCCGACGTGCTCGCCCGCTTCGCCCGGGCGCATCCGCGCGTCGCGCTCGACGTCAATTGCGACTTCACCGTGAACCTGCTCGACGGGTTCTCGAAGGGGCAATACGACGTGGTGCTCTTCAAGCGCGAGCCGCAGGGAGCGGGCGGCGGCGTCGGGGTGTGGCGGGAGGTGCTGGTCTGGGCGGCCGCACCGCGGCTCGTCATCGCCCGCAACGAGCCCCTGCCCCTCGTGCTCGCGCCCGTGCCGGACGTCTATCGCAAGCGCGCGCTCGCCACGCTCGATGCGGTCGGGCGGCCCTGGCGAATCGTCTATACGAGCCCGAGCCTTGCGGGGCTCCAGGCCGCGGTGCGCGCAGGGCTCGGCGTCACGGTTCTGCCGCGCGAGATGGTGCCGCCGGGCTTCGTGATCCTCGGCGAGGCAGAGCATGGGATGCCCCCGCTGCCCGATACCGAGATCGTCCTCTACCGGGCTCCCGGTACCCTCCCCCGCGCCGCAGAGCTCCTGGCCGAGCACATCGTGCATTCGCTGGAGGGCGTGAGCGGCCGCGAGCCCGCCGCCGAGACCTGAGCGCCGCGCCACGAGAAAGGGCCGGAGCAATGGATGCTCCGGCCCTTCTTGTAACCCCGGGCGGGTCCCCGGTGCCCGGGGCTGGTCGTCAGGCCGCGTGGGTCTTGGCCTCGCCGCGGGTCTTCCAGAGCGAGAACAGAACGCCGCTCGCGATCATGGCGAGGGTCACGCCCAGCGAGATCGCGGGATCGAGCTTTCCGTAATAGTAGTTCCAGAAGATCTTTCCGCCGATGAATACCAGGACGCCGGCGAGGGCGTATTTCAGGTACTCGAAGCGGTGCACCATGGCGGCAAGCGCGAAGTAGAGGGCGCGCAGGCCGAGGATCGCCATGATGTTGGCCGTGAACACGATGTAGGTGTCCGTGGTGATGGCGAAGATCGCAGGCACCGAGTCCACCGCGAAGACGAGGTCGGCCACGTTGATGACCGCAAGCGCCAGGAACAGCGGCGTCGCCCACAGCACCATCTTGCCGGTCTTCGGGTCGGGCTTCTTCACGAAGAAGCGCTCGCCGTGCAGTTCGTTCGTCACCCGCATGCGGCTGGAAAGGAGGCGCACCACCGGGTTCTTCGACACGTCCTGCTCGCCCTCGCCGACGAGAAGCATCTTGACGCCCGTGGCGATGAGGAAGGCGCCGAAGAAGAGCAGGATCCAGTCGTATTCCTGCACGAGAGCCGCGCCGATGGCGATCATGAAGCCGCGCAGCACGAGCACCGCCACGATGCCCCATACGAGGGCGCGGTACTGGTATTTCGGCGGGATCGCGAAATAGCCGAAGATCAGCGAGATCACGAAGACGTTGTCGATGGAGAGCGCCTTCTCGATCGCATAGCCGGTGAAGTACTGCATGCCCGATTCAGGGCCCATGGACCACCAGAGCCAGGCGCCGAACGCAACGGCGATGCCGATGTAGAAGACGGAGAGCTTCAGGCTCTCGGCGATGCCGAGCTCCTTGTCCTTCTTGTTCAGGACGCCGAGATCGAAGGCCAGAAGGGCCATGACGATGGCGAGGAAGCTGAACCAGATCCAGGCGGGCTTGCCGAGAAAGTCGGCAGTCAGAAAGGACAGCAGAACGTCCATGGGTCGCACCTCTTTGCATGTTGGGCGAACGCCGCGCATGGATGCGCGGCGCAGGTCCGACATCGCGACCGGGATGGTCGCCAGAGGGGCCCGGACCTTCCGGGAGCACTCCAGATGGGCGCGGCCGGTCGCTCACGCAACGGCCGCGTCTCAATCTCAGCCATTGAAATTCTCAATCCCATCCGGCCCTCGCCAGGCAATGGAAGGGTCGGGCGCTGCGTGATCTGGAAAGCGGGCCCGCCAACCCTGGCGCGAGGGCTTTCGCGGCCCCCTGCCTGGCAGGGAGGCCTGCATCTTGATGCCGGGCGGAGCGCTACCCCAACGCAGATGAGCCTGCCCCGGCCGCGCGCCGAGCTTTCGCGACCGGGAGGGCGGTCAACCCCGCCTTTCCAGCATCCCCAGGTATCCCTCCAACGTCAGCCGCCCAGTGCGCAAGGCTGCCACCGCCGCCTCGGGCGTGATGGCGCGGAACTGGATGGTCTGGCGGGGGCGCAGCTGCACGAAGCCGTCCTGATCGACGGAGGCAAGGGTCGCGATCTTGGGATAGCCCCCGGTGCTCTGGTGATCGGCGAGGAGGACGATTGGGTCCCCATGGCCCGGCACCTGCACGGAGCCGCGAACGAGGGCTTCGGAGGGCATGTCGAGGGGCACCGCGATGGGGAGCGGCGGCCCCTTGAGGCGCACGCCCATCCGGTCGTAATCGGTGGTGAGCACGTAGGACTGATCCAGAAAAGCCGCCACCGTTTCGGGCGCGAAAAACCGGTCCTGGGGGCCGAGCACCACGCGGATCGTGGGCCGGGGCCGCGCCGTGACGGGGAGAGGCAGGCTGCCCTCGTGGCCGGGGCGCAGGCGCGCCTCCGCGATCACGACCTCTTGCCCGACCGCAAGCCGCCCGCCGCCGAACCCGGAGAGCGCGTGCGTCGCCTGGCTGCCGAGCCAGCGCGGCGCCTCGATCACCCCAGCGAAGGCGAGATAGGTCCAGCTGCCCCAAAAGCCCGGCTTCACCACAAGCCTCTGCCCGGCCCGGATGCGACTGACGCTCCAGGCCTCCCGCGGCGCGCCGTCGACCTCCAGGCGGAAGCCGCCGCCGGCCTGCGCGAAGGTGACCTCGCCCTCAAGGCAGGCGAGGGCAAGGCCGCCGAGCGACACCTCGATGGCCGCGGCCTCCGGCGGATTCCCGAGCGCAGCCTGCGCGATGGCGAACGAGGCGCGATCCATGGGTCCGGAATTCGGCACCCCATAGCGCATGGAGCCGGGACGGCCTCGATCCTGGATCGTGGTGAGCGGCCCCACCTGCTCCACGCGAAAGACCGCGCGGCTCATGGGGCGGCCTCGGGCTGGGCCAGGGTAGCTGCGCCGACCCTCGTGAAGCGCACCCGGTCGCCGACCTCGAACAGGAAGGGCGTGTCCGATTGCGGGCTCAGGATGCGTGTCGGCGAGCGCCCGATGATCCACCAGCCGGTCGGCATGGTCAGGGTCGTCACCAGGCACTGCGGCCCGGCGATGATGACGCTGCCTGCAGGCACGCCGCGCACGGGCTCGGGCTTGCGCGGCAGGCGGATCGCCTTGGGCACGCCGCCGAGATAGGCATAGCCGGGCGCGAAACCGTAGAGATAGACTTGGTACTCGCCTGCCAGATGCGCCGCGATGACGGCCTCGGGCGTGAGTCCGAGCCGCTCGGCGACGGCTGGCAGATCGGGAGCGTAGGGCGGCTCGTAGCAGACCTCGACCGCGTGAAGCCGCGGCTCGCGCCGCGCCATTTCGGGCCGTCCCACCAAGGCTTCCACATGGGACGCGACGGCGGCCGGATCGGTCACGAGGGGATCGTAGCCCACGAACACCGATGCGAACGCGGGCACGCTTTCGGTGAAGCCCGCGAAAGGCTCCCGGGCGAGCGCCGCGTCGAAGGCGAGCACCCGCCGATGGACCGCCTCATCGATTCGGTCCCCGAACTCCACGAGCACACCCGTGTCGCCGACGGGGCGGATGATGGGGGTGGCGGGGCTCTGGGTCATGAGTTTCTATGGCTGGGGCCAAACACCGAGCAGCGTCAAGTGGGCCCGCGTCCCGGCACCCTTCGCCCGGGCAGGCGGAGGCCGTCCGAGGCGGATCTCCATGGGGCGATTTCGAGCATGGCCGGCGGGGCGCCGGCCTCGACCTCGCCCGTGGAACCCCGGTAAGGCCAAGATGCTTGTCCCCGTCCAAGGGGGACCCACATGCGCCGAGCACCCGTCATCGGATCTATGTTTTGGCTCATTCTGCTCGCGGCCGCGGGACCGGCCGGCGCCGAAGCGAGCGGCTGGGTCGATCCTCCGGACGACCCGCAGAATGCCGCGTCGCGGGAGGCCATTCCGGTTCCCCCAGCCCCTCCGACACAGACGAGCGCCCTCGCCCCTCCAGCCCCGCCAGCCGCCGAGCCGAAGGCCGAAACCGCCCGCACGGCCAAGGCCGTTCGCCGCTCGGCGCCGCCGGCCCGGACCGCGACCCGCCCGCGAGCGTCTCGGAACTCCGCCGGGGTGTTCACGCGGGTCTTCGGCCCACCGCGCCGCAACGCGCACATCATCACCACGACGCAATCACGGTAGGCGCTGCGGCTTCTCAGAAGCGAGCGGATGGGTATCGCTAACGGATCGCTCACCCAATCCGCTCAATCCCGCTTAACCTGAAAACGGATTCAGATTTGCGCGTTTACCACCGCGAGGGAGGTCGGGGGGCAAGGTCGGCTCATCAGGCACACGGACCGGCCAAGGCGCCGGGGAGGACCGAACCGATGACCAGCGCTCTTCAGACCTTCGCGACCCGCATCGCCACCACTCCGCGCATCGGCAAGGCCGACGTGCAGGCCCTGTGCCGGGATATCCTGCCAGACGGTCTCAGCAGCCGGGCGGAGGCGGAGGCTCTCATCGCCCTCGACCGGAGCGCCGTCTCGGTGCACGCCACTTGGCCGGCCGCCCTCATCGGGCTCGTGACGGAGTTTGCGGTCTGGACCGCACGCCCCACCGGCGTGGTGGACCAGGACCTGGCGGCTTGGCTGAAGCCCCTGCTCACCGGCGAGACGGCGAGCCCGCGCGGTGCCCGCATCCTTGCCGAGATCCTGCGCGAGGCCCATGCGGTGGACGAGAGCCTGACGGATCTCGGCACAGACATGCCTGCCCTGCCGCTCGCGGCGTAATCGGCTCCCTGGTCGGCGGGAGCCTGACGGGTCCCGACATGCGAGAGCCGGCCCCGCCGCTCGCGGCGTGACCGGCTCGGCAAGTGATCGAATGCGGTTCAGGCGGCGAGCTTGTGCATGCCGCGCGCGGTCTTGTAGGCGCCGTTGATGGCCTTCACGGAGCGGTCGACGGCGCTCCAGAGCTGGGCCATCTCGGCGGCGGCCGCGGAGGCCGGATCGAATTCCTTCACGCCCTCGCCGGCGCCGAGCGCGAGCGAGAAATCGGCCCGATGGGTGATCTGGCCCGACCAGACCGGCACCTTGAGGGCCTCAAGGCCCTCACGGGCTTCCGTGACCGTGGCGACCTCCATGTCGGAGCGCTTCGGCGGAGCCCCGTTGAGCACCACCGCGTAGGGCTTGCGCAGCTCGCGGGCGAGCTCGATCGTATCCTGCACGGCGGCAAGGTCGAAGATCGAGGGCCGGGCCGGGATGATTACCATCGTGGCATGGCGGATGGCCTCGACGACGGCGGCCGAGCGGTTCGGGGGCGTGTCGATGAAGGCCCAGGCATAACCCTCGCGGGCCGCGCCCTTGAGGGTGTCGCCGAGGGAGCGGACACCGCGCTTCAAGGCGAGCTCTTCCTGGCCACGCAACTCGTGCCAGAGCGCGAGGGAACCCTGCGGATCCCCGTCGACGAGCAGCGTCGGCCGCGAGGGCTTCGCCACATGGGCCGCAAGATGCGCCGCCAGCGTGCTCTTGCCCGAGCCGCCCTTGCGCGAGGCGAAAACCAGTACGTTCATGAAAACCCCCGAAGCCTTGCCTGGAGGCCCGAGCGCGCCCGCTCCGCGGCGGCGGCGCCCTTTGCCCCACTGTTCGTGTCCCCGGCCGCAACCCTTGGCCGGTCAGGATTTGAGCCTGAGCCGGTATGGTTAACGACCGATTAAGGACGCGGCGACATTGCCGGATTTCCGCCGTCCACGGAAGGTTTTGACCCCTGCTCGGCTGGGGATAGCCGGCAAGGGTCGAGGGCGCGCAGCTCGTCAGTGAAGCCGTGCGCTCTTGAGGAACCGCCCACGATCGGCGGAGCGAACCGTCAGGTCGAAGCGGTCGCCCTCCCGCTCCACGGTGAGGGGAACGTCGACCCCTGCCTCGCCGAGCGCCCAAAGGCCTCGGTAGAAATCGAACAGGGATTCGATCGGCTGTCCCGCCACGGCCTCGATGGCATCGCCCGCCCGCAAGCCCGCGCGCTTGGCCGGCCCGTCGCCTGCGAGCCCCACCAGCACCACCCGGTCGTTGTCGTCCTCCATCACGTAGAGCCCGAGCCAGGGGCGCACCGGCCCGGCGACACGGCCCTTCGTGAGAAGGTCGTCGAGAATGGGTTTCAGGAGGTCGATCGGCACAATCATATTGAGGGGCACGATCCGCCCGCCCTCGGCCTGGTGTTGCAATTGCAGGGAGCCAATGCCCAGAAGATCGCCCTTGGGGCCGATGAGCGCGGTGCCGCCCCAATTGGGATGGGCGGGCGCGGTGAAGATCGCGTCCTCCAGGAGGTATTCCCAGTATCCGGCAAATTCCTGCCGGGCGACGACCCTGGCCTCCACGGAGCGCGTCCGCCCGCCGGCGCCGGCCACCACCACCGCATCGCCGGGAGCAAGGCGCCGCGAATCGCCGAGCGGCAGCGCCGGGACCCCGAGCGGCCCCAGGGCCTGCACGAGTCCGAAACCCGAGGCGTAGTCGTAGGCGAGCACATGGCCCTGCACCACGCGCCCCTCGCCGGTGGTGAGCCAAACCTCGCTCGCTTCGGTGACGAGGTAGCCGATGGTGAGGACGAGCCCGTCCGCGCGGATCACCACGCCCTGGCCCGAGCGCTCCGTGCCGAGGGTCTCCGCCGTAAAAGCATCGGCCGGCACCACGGCGCGCAGGGACACCACGGCAGCAAGCGCGGCCTTGAGATCATAGGCGAGACGGGCCGGGTCGGGCTGCGCCTCGACGGGAATGCGCCAATCGTCCGGGAGAGGCATCGACTCCACGCTCCTGTGCGCCGGCACAGCCCGGCGCGGCCCCTGATGGGGACCGATTAAGGTAGGGATGCCCTATCCCGGCTGGCAAGGGATCGGGGAAGGAGCCGCACCGTCCCGGCGCTTCTGGGGAAATCGTTTGTTGATCCCGAAAAAACGCAACCAGCGGGCCGGACCATTAACCACGCATTAACCATATTACGACGAGATCGGCTGGCATCCTTCAGGAACCGATTGCCCGTGACCATCGCCGTCCGCCCCAAACCCACCATCCGATTTCGCGGCCGATCCTTTCTCGCCCTCGTCCTCGCACCGGAGATGCCGTTCAAGGACTGGCTGAACCAGGTGGACGTGATCCTCGCCCAATCGCCGGGCTTCTTTGCCGGCCGGGCCGTGATCGTGGACGTGTCGGCCTGCAAGGTGAGCAAGCGCGAACTCGCCTCTCTGGTTGCGGACCTCCACGAGCGCGGCATCCGCATCATGGCGCTCGAGGGCTCCGATCCGTCCCTCTCGGGCCTCGGCTTGCCCCCCTCGATCAGCGGCGGCAAGCCTGCGGGCGTCATCGAGGTGCCGGGGCTCGTGGCGGAACCCGAGCCCGAGGCGGCCGAAGCCCCCGCAGCCGCAGTGACCACGCCAGCTCCTGGCGGCTCCCTCGTCATCGAGGGGTCGGTGCGCTCCGGCCAAGCCGTCCAGCACATGGACGGCGACGTGACGATCCTCGGCTCGGTGGCGTCCGGCGCCGAGGTGATCGCCGGCGGCTCGATCCACATCTACGGCGCCTTGCGCGGCAGAGCCATCGCCGGCGCCACGGGCAATTCCCGCGCGCGCATCTTCTGCCGGAAACTCGAGGCGGAGCTTCTCGCCATCGACGGCTTGTACAAGACGGCCGACGACCTCGGCTCAACCCTGCGCGGCCAAGCAGTTCAGATCGCTCTGAACGGCGACGCCATCATCATGACAGCCCTGGACTGACCAAAGGAAAGAGGGGACGACAATGGCCAAAATTTTGGTCGTGACATCCGGCAAAGGCGGCGTCGGCAAGACCACGTCGAGCGCGGCGCTCGGCGCAGCCCTCGCGCAGACGGGCGAAAAGGTGGTGGTGATCGACTTCGACGTCGGCCTGCGCAACCTCGATCTCGTGATGGGCGCCGAGCGCCGGGTCGTGTTTGATCTCATCAACGTGGTGCAGGGCGACGCGAAGCTGGCTCAGGCCCTCATCCGCGACAAGCGCCTCGACAACCTCTCGCTTCTGCCCGCCTCCCAGACCCGGGACAAGGACGCGCTCACCGAGGAAGGCGTCGCGCGCGTCCTCGAGGAGCTGAAGGAGAAGTTCGACTGGGTGATCTGCGACAGCCCAGCCGGCATCGAGCGCGGCGCGACGCTGGCCATGCGCCACGCGGATGTCGCCGTCGTCGTGACGAACCCCGAAGTATCCTCGGTGCGCGATTCCGACCGCATCATCGGCCTTCTCGACTCCAAGACCCTGCGCGCCGAGCACGGCGAGCGCATGGAAAAGCACCTCCTGCTCACCCGCTACGACCCCGCCCGGGCCGAGCGCGGCGAGATGCTCAAGGTGGACGACGTGCTCGAGATCCTCTCCATCCCGCTCCTCGGGATCATCCCCGAGAGCGAGGAGGTGCTGCGGGCCTCCAACGTCGGCGCGCCCGTCACCATCAACAACCCGGCGAGCGCTCCGGCCCGCGCCTATGCGGACGCCGCACGGCGCCTCAAGGGCGAGAGCGTCGAGATGGTGGTCCCGAACGATCGCCGCGGGTTGCTCGGCAAACTGTTCGGACGGAGGGCCGCATGAACCTGATGAGCTTCTTCAGCCGGCGCACCTCGGCGCCGGTGGCGCGGGATCGCCTGCAGATCCTGCTGGCGCACGAGCGCGGCATCGTCGGCGGTGAGCCCGATCTCGTGAACATCCTGCGCGAGGAGATCCTGGCCGTCATCACCCGGCACGTGACGGTGGAGCGCGATCAGGTTCAGATCAAGATGGATCGCGGCGGCGCCGTCTCGACCCTCGAGATCGACGTGGAGATCCCGACCGTCTCCAAGCTCCCCGCCCGCGCCTGAACGCGCCGGCTGACATTCAAAACCCCGCGGTGCGAGCCGCGGGGTTTTTCGTTCGCCGCGATGCGGCCGTTCTCAGGAGGCGATGGCCGACGGCTCCGCCGCGTCCTGCGGGGCGGGGGCGGCCGGGGCGGGCTCCGGCCGCGGCTGGAACGTGCGCGAGAGAGGCCCTCCGGTGCGTTCCGGGCGACCGGTCGCGCGCAGGCCGGCGGCGCGCAGATCCGTCTGCACGCTGTCGAGAAGGTCCGTGAGCCAGGCCTGACCCTCGAGTGGGAGTTGCCGCAGGACCTGCTTCACCACGTCGATCTTCGCCGAGATCTCGATGGGGCTGCGGGCCGGGAGCGTGGCGAAGTCCTGCTCGATGACCTGGAGCTCCCGCAGGAGTTCGTCGCGCAGGGGACGCTGCTCGTCCGCCTCGATGAGGGGCGAGGCCAGCATACCGCGCAAAGCCGCCCAGCGCAGGCCGAGCGCGCTGACCGAGGTCGCGCCGTCAAGGCCCGCCGGATTCTTCGATTCTGCCACGTTATGTCCTTCCCGATGATGTTACGTGCGTCCGATATCGCCACTTGGAAGCGCCGCTTGTGGCGTCAATCGGGCAGCGCGCCGAAAAATACACAGCGCGCGCAACATAATCACCCATTACGTCGCATTTGAGCGACTGGGCACACGAGCGCTTCAACGGCGCCCACTAGCCTCATTCAAGGGAGCCGAAGCGCTCCTCTTGGGGAGGACGCCATGCGCTCCATAACTCACGCACGATCAACCACCTCGCCAGCTCTCCGGCCCTCGGCAGCCGAAATCCTGCTGCTTGCCCTCGTGATGCTCACGGGAACGGCTCTGGGAATGGCTTTGCTAACCTCGTAGCGGCTGCTCCTCCTGCAAGCCGGAGACGTGGCGACGCCCTACTTCGTCTCCGCCACGTGAACCCCATCCCAATCCGCGGGTGGCGGGGCGTCCGCCCAGGTGCGGATCCGCTCCACATAGGTTTCGTAGAGGGCATCGATACCGAAGCGGCGGCTTCGCTCGCGGCACTGGAGCATGGCCTCGAGAGCGCCAGCCCAGTCGCGACTGCGATAAGCGGCGAGCATCGCCGCATGCGCCTCTTTCAGGCTCTGGAATTCCGGTTCGCGGGCGGTCTCGCCTCGGCCGAGCACCGTGTAGACGAGTTCGGGCTCGCTCTTGCCGACGACGCGAACCCGGTCGAGTTCCAGCAGCGCGAGGCGCTCGCCGACAGCCTCGGCAATGCGAGCCCCGACAAGGATCGGCACTCCGTAACGTTTCGACTGTCCCTCGAGGCGTGAAGCGAGATTCACAGTGTCGCCGAGCACGGAATAATTGAAGTGAAGGTCCGAGCCCATGTTGCCGACGACGCAGGGCCCGGCATTGAGGCCGATGCCGATGCGCAGCGGAATGAAAGGTCGGCCCTCCGCGGCAGCCTCCGCCTCCCGGTCCGCGTTGAGCTTCGCCAGAGCGTCCAGCATGTCGAGAGCCGCCTCGCAGGCATGGAACTCGTGATCGGCGACGAACAGGGGCGCGTTCCAGAACGCCATGATGTTGTCGCCCATGTATTTGTCGATCGTGCCCTGCCGATGGATGATCGCATTCGTGAGAGGCGTCAGAAAGCGGTTCATAAGGGCGGTGAGGCCCTGCGGATCGTCCCGGTAGAGCTCGGAGACGCTGGTGAAGCCGCGTACGTCGCTGAACATCACCGTCATCTCCCGGTGCTCGCCCCCGAGCACCAGCTTCTCGGGCGACTGGGCGAGCTGCTCCACCAGGGCTGGCGAGAGATATTGCTGGAAGGCGAGACGGATGCGCCGCCGCTCGCGATGAGCACGCAGGTAATTGGTGAACACGACCGTCAGATAGATGCTGAAGCTCGCGATGAGCGGGAAGGTCAGGTCGAAAAGAATGTTCTTCGCCACGAACCAGTACCAGGAAAGCCCAACGACGAGGGCCGCGATCGCGCCTCCGACGAAGAAGAGCGGCATGGCCCCGAGATGCGGCGAGAGCGCGATGATGGCGAGACCGAGCAGCACCGACACGGCGATCTCCGCCAGCGTGCTGTAGTTCGGACGCCAGAGCACCGACTGGGTGAGCACGTTCTCTATCACCTGCGCGTGGACCTCGACGCCCGGCATCGCAGCATCGACCGGCGTCGTCTTGAGATCGAGGAGACCCACCGCCGAAGTGCCGACGAGAGCGAGCTTGCCTGTGAAGGTGCCGGGCGTTACGCGGCCCTCGATCACATCCACCGCCGAGACGAAGCGGCTGGTGTCGTGCGGCGAGAAATGGATCCAGAGCTGACCGTTGAGGTCGGTCGGGATGGTGACGCCCGCGAGCGACACGCTCTGAACGCCAGCCGCATCGGTGCGCACCAGCACCGTTTCGGAGCCCGTCGCGACGCGTAGGACCTCAAGGCCGAGCGCAGGCGCCATCACCTCGCCGGCCAACATGATGAGCGGCACGCGGCGGATGACGCCGTCTCGTTCAGGCCGGATGGTGAAGAGGCCACGACCGGCCGCCGCCTCCTCCAGCACCGGTATGTTGCGGAGCAGGTGCTGGAAGCTCACGAGATAGGGGGTCGGATCGGGTCCGATCACGGCAAAACCCACGCCGGCCGGCGGTGGCGCGGAGGCCGTCTCGCCGCCTGCTGGGATGCCGGCGGCCTCGGGCGCATGGCTCAATGCGGGGCCGTCGCGCGCCTGTCCCGTATAGCCGGATTGCGAGAGCACCACACGGGTTTGGCGCATGGCCTCGGCCAGGACCGCATCGTTGTTCGGCAGATTGCGCAGGCGCTCGCGCAGGCTATCGTCGAGGCCGCGGAAGGTGGCAGCCGCAACGTCGGGCGAGCTGCGATCGGGTTCCGAATAGACCACGTCGAAGGCGATCGCCAGGGCTCCGTCGCCGCTGATGCGCGTGACGAGATCGGCCAGCAGCGTGCGCGGCCAGGGCCACTGGCCAAGGGCCTTGAGGCTTCGCTCGTCAAGATCCACGATCACCACCGGGCGCGCCGCGACCTCCCTCGGACGGATGGTCTGGAACAGGTCGAAGGTGCGGGCCCGCAGGGTTTCGAGGGGCGCCGGATCCCAGACGCGCAGGAGCACGAAATCGACGAGCAGCACGAAGCAGATCATCGTGCCGATCCCAATGCGCCGGGCGAGGCGGAGGAGCGCTCTCATGAGCCGGCTCCCCGCGAGGCGCAGGCGCGCGTATCCCAACCGGGCCGCCTACGGTTGCAGAGGGTGATCCAGGTGCTCCTCATGGGGAACCTCGCGGCGGTCAGGCCGTATCCACGACGTAGCGGTAGTTCGCGGTGGTGAATTGCTGGGGCATGACGTCGACAAGCGAGAGGATCGTCACCCGATCGTCCGAGCCGCCCGCCCCGTCCCTATCGATCTGCAGGAGGGAGCCGAAGCTCCCGTTGGTCAGCAGCCGAACGTGGCCGGTCAGGAAGGGATCCTCGTTGGGAGCGTAGCCCTGCAGGTTCCAGAGAACATGCCGCAGTTCGATGATGTCGCCGCCGGACCCCGAGGCGAAATCCATCACCTGATCGGGGGCTCCGCCAGCACTCCAGCGGAGCGTGTAGGTGTCCATGCCCGCGCCTCCGTAGAGCACGTCCTCCACGAAGCCGTTGCTCACGTCCTCGAAGGTGTCGTCACCTTCGTCGCCGAGCACGACGTCCGCAGGCTCGTCCGCCGCGATCCCACCGACATCGCCGACGGAGAGGAAATCGTCTCCCGATCCGCCCGACAGGTAGTCGGCGCCGCTGCCGCCATAGAGCTCGTCACGGCCCAAGCCGCCAAAAAGTGAGTCGTCGCCGGCAAGTCCGATGAGCCGGTCATTCCCCTGATCCCCAATCAGGAGGTTGCTCCCGGCGTGGCCGACGACGGTGTCGTTCCCCTGCCCTGCCTCGACCGAGACGTTGGTATCGCTGTCCGCTTCCGGGATGAGCGCTCCCACGTCGAGCGTGTCGCTCGCAAAGGTACCGACCACCCGGAACGCGCCGGGGCCATTCTCCGACACGGTCACGGCCGCTTGCAGCGGGAAGCCCTCGAAATACCCGTTGACGACGATCTCCTCGACATCCAGGGCGATTGTGTCTTTACCAAGCGGTGAGCCGGCTCGCAGATCCTCGACGGTCCAGCCCGCATCCACGCGGCGAATGTCGAGCACCGCGACCCCACCCGCGGTGACAATGGCGCCTGTCGCATTGTGCACGATGGCCATTTCTCCCGGCGAACCCTCGAATACGAACGCCGCAACGTCGTTCCCGCCGCCGCCCTGAAGCCAGTCGCTGCCCTCGTCGCCCTGCAGGTAGTCGGCGCCCTCTCCTCCCCGCAGGGTGTCGTTGCCCTCGGCCCCGAAAAGGTTGTCCTCACCGCCCAATCCGCGCAGATCGTCGTTGCCCAAATCCCCGAAGAGGATGTTGGCTCCTGCGTGCCCGATAACGACGTCGTCTCCGGCCTCGCCGTTCACGTCGATGAACGTCGCCGGCCCAAAATCCGGCAATTCGCTCGCAACATCGATGAAGTCGCCGGTGAAAGTGCCCAAGATGTGTGCGGAGTCGCCTTCGGTCGTGGTGCTGTATCCGGTGCTCAGGGAGAGGACCTGATCCATGCTCCAATCGGTGGGGTGCGGGATGACAAAGTGAATCTGCTCTACATCCCGGGCGACCAGGGTGGTGACTGGCGGGCTGGACCGCAGATCCGTGACCGCGAACGGGGCCGTGGCGGTGCCCGTACTCACCGTGAAGATCACCGCGCCGCCAAGAAAGATCGAGGCCGTGCTCCCCTCAACCGCGAGGGTCAGGGTTCCGGGCGTTCCGACCGGCAGCCTGAAACCGGCGACGTCGAAACCCGTTCCGCCGAAGACGCGGTCGGACCCGATCCCGGTCTGCAGGTAGTCGTTGCCGGCGCCGCCATCCAGTGTGTCGTCACCTTCGTCACCGGCCAAGTAATCCCGACCACCACGCCCCTGAATGAAGTCGTCGCCAGCGCCACCGTTAATCCCGTTCTGGCCGTCGTGTCCCGCGATCGTGTCGTCGCCGGTCTCGCCGTTGACGTTCACGACGGTCTGGAGGGTGACGCCCGGGACCTCATCGAGCACGTCGATGGCGTCGCCGAAATAGGTGCCCTGGACATGGAGCCCACCGTCGAAGGGGGACGTATTGACGGCGAGGTTGAGGACGAGGAGCTCGGAGAAGCCGTCGATGGAATCGTCCGGGATCAGGACGTGGATTTCCTCCACATCCCGGCCGACCTCCGTCACAAGCGAGGTGTCAGAGCGCAGGTCCACGACCGTGAACGGATAACCCGGATCGCCCGGAGCGATGGCGAAGATCTCGACGCCGTTCAGAAGAATCGTCGCGTAGACGTCGTCGACCACGACCTCGAGCGTTCCCACCGAGCCCTCAGGCAGCCGGAACGCGGCGATGTCGAATCCGTCGCCGCCATAGACCCGATCCGAGCCCGTGCCAGTCTGCAGGTAGTCGTCGCCCGTACCGCCGTCGAGGGTGTCGTCGCCTGCGCCGCCCTCGAGATAGTCGTCGTCGGCGTCCCCATCGAGGTCGTCGTTGCCTGCTCCCCCGATGAGCACGTCCGAACCGGCGCCGCCCTGGAGCGTGTCGTTCCCAGCTGCTCCATCGAGGTAATCGCCGGCCGCGCCGCCGAGCAGGCTGTCGGCGCCGTCATGACCGAAGAGAACGTCGTCGCCGCCGCCGCCCCGCAGGGTGTCGTTGCCGGTGCCGCCGTAAAGGCTCTCGTTCGCGGCCGCGCCGTCGATCTCGTCGTTGCCCTCGCGTCCATCGTAAAACACCCCGAGGGTTCCGGCCGCCGCCCCGCCGACGATGCGGTCGCTGGCGCCAGATCCGATCACGCTCTCGATGGATGTGAGGACGTCCGTTCGTCCAAAGGTATCCCGCGCTTGGCCCGCGAGGACGCCCGCCACCGCGTCCGTGGAGAGGTTCACGATGACCCCGCTTTCGCCGCCGCGATCGAGCTCGCGGGAGTAGTCGATCGTGTCCGTCCCGCCGCCGCCCTCGAAAGTGTCGTTCCCATCGTTGCCGCGGAAGCGGTTGCTCACCACCGAACCGAACACGAGGTCGTGCGACTGTGACCCTTCGACCTCCTCGATGTCGCTGAGCCCGCCGGCATCTGCGAACCCGAACGTGTCCACGAACCCGAAGGTGTCGCGCGCGGTGTTCTTGAGGATGGTGCCATAGCCCGCGACCGACCGGTTTTGGTCGGACAGATTGACGATCACCCCCATGGAGCCGCCGTAGCGGTTCTCGACGTGGTAGGCGACCCGGTCGGCTCCCGTTCCGCCCTCGATGGTGTCGGCGCCGTCGAAGCCGACGAAGAGCTCGAAGGTGTCGTTCCCTGCGTTCCCGCCGATGAGCACATCCGCGAACCGCGTCCCCAAGACCTCCTCGATGTCGATGAGCCTGTCCGTGTGACCGAAGCTGTCCAGCGCGCGGCCCGCCGCCACGGTGATGCCGCCACGGGTCTGCGCCGTGCCGGACAGGTTCACGAAGACGCCCTGCGGCCCCTCCTCGTCGATGTAGCCCACCGTCTCGTCATCGATGACGCTGCCATCCACCGCAGCGCCGTTGAGCGTGTCCTCGCCGGCGCCGCCCGTCATCCAGTCGCCGCCAGCATTGGAGATGATGAGATCGTTCCCGCCGCGCCCGTCGAGCCAGCTCTCCGCCCCAAGGCTGCCGACGAGGATGTCGGCGGCGATCGATCCCACCGCTGACTCGATATTCATGAAGCTGTCGGTGGTGCCGAAGGTGTCACGGGCCGTTCGCGCCGCAAGGGTCACGGTCACGGCGCCGAGGGTCCCCGTAAAGGAGGCATCGCTGCGCATGTTCACGATGACGCCGCCTGAGGAGCCCTCGTAGAGGTGCTCGACCAGATAGTCGAGCCGGTCGCTACCGCCGCCTCCGCCGTCGATGGTGTCGTTGCCGCGAAGGCCCCGGAAGCGGTTGTTCTCCCCGTTGCCCGTGAGGCTGTCGTCCCACATGGTGCCACGGACCCGCTCGATGGAGGTGAGCGTGTCGGTGCCACCCCAAGGGTCGATATAGGTCTTGCTGGCGCCACCCTCGAGACCCGCGAGACTGAAGGTGATGCCGGCCAGGCCGAGCGTTCCCTGGCCGTCGTAATCGCCGTAGCTCACCTCGTCGGCCCCGTCGCCGCCGTTGATCGTGTCGCTTCCTCGGCCGCCCTGGAGACCGTCGTTGTTGGCCCCGCCGTGGAGCAGGTCGCCGCTGCCCGCGCCCCAGAAGAACTCGCTTCCGGCGCCGCCGATCAGCGTGTCCGCCGCCGCCGTGCCGAACACCTCCTCGATCGAGATCAGCGTGTCGATGGACCCGTAGCCGTCTCGGGCCGTACCGCTCTGGATCGTCGCCGCTCCTGAAACGTACACGGCGTTTGACAAGTTGACGATGACGCCGCCTGTGCCGAGCGCACCACTGGCATTCTGGCGCTGGGCGTCGAGCCTGTAGTCGACCCGATCCGTCCCGGCGCCGCCGTCCAGGATGTCGTTGCCGGCAAGCCCCGCCATCTGATCGTCGCCGCCGAGCCCCTCGATTTGGTCCGCGAAGGCCGTGCCGATGAGGGTGTCGGGTCCCGGCGTTCCGGTGGTGGTGTCCGCCCGGCCCGTCACCGTCACCACGGCGATGGCCGTTGTGGTGCTCGCGCCGTCCGAAAGCGTGTAGCGTATCCGTACGGTCGCGCTCTCGCCCTCGGCGAGGCTCTGATAGGCGCCGCCCGGATCATAAGCGAGCGAGAGCCCGTTCCCGGCGACGGCGACGACTCCCTCCCCCTCGACGATGACGGCGTCGGTTACGACGAGTTCCTGTCCGATATCCGGGTCGGCATCGTTCGCCACCACGTCGAAGACGACGCTCGCATCTTCGTTGGTCTCGGCGGCATCGCCTGCGGCTGCCGGCGCATCGTTGATCGAGGTCACCACGACGGTCGTGGTGTCGTCGCTCTCCACGCTCGACCCGTCCTCCAGGGTGAGCGCAAAGGTGACGGTCTCGGTCCCGCCCGGCGGGAGGCGGTTCTCCACGGGCCGGAACTCGAGCAGCATCAGGGCTGCGGCGGCCTGGCTCGTCGGACCCGTGAAGAGGTAGGTGCCGGCGCTGCCCTGGGCCGTGAATCCCGAGACAGCCAGCGAGGACGCCGTGAAGGCGCCCTGAGCAGGATTGACCTGGACCCGCACGGTCAGCGTGGCGCTGTCGCGATCCGCAATCGTGATGGTGCGGAACGGTTTGGTGACGCTCTTGTCGGTGACCGGATCGTTCGCAAGGGTGCCGCCGATCTCAGGCGGATCGTTCACGGCGCCCACGTTGATCCGCACGGTGGCGGTGGCCTGCTCCGGTCCGCCAAGACCGTCCCTCACCGTGTAGGTGAAGCTGTCCTGCCCGGAAAAATCCGCCGGAGCCGCGTAGGTGAAGGAGCCGTCCGCGGAAATCGTGACCGTGCCGCCCTTGAGCGTCACTGCGGTTCCGGCGGCCACCTGCAGACCGCCCTCGCCGCCCGAGTCGTTGACGAGAAGGCCATCGGCGGCGCCGACCGCGAGCGTCCCGTCCTCTGCGACCGTGAACACGTCGTCCCCGGCCACGATCGGAGCACCGGGGGCAATGTTCAACGTGACGGTCTTTGGATCGCTCAACGCGTTGCCGTCGCTCACCCGGTACTGGAACGAGGCTGTGCCGTGGAAGTCCGGTTCCGGCGTGAAGGTGTAGGCGCCGGTCGCCGGGTCGAGCGTCACCGTGCCGTTCAGGGCCGAACCGGGCTCGAGAACGAAGGCGAGATCGTCCCCGTCGGGATCGGAGCCCTGATGCAACACGCCCGTGATCGGCATGTCCTCGAACCCCTCCCGGTCCTCGGGTTCGGGCGAGGCCTCCGGCGCGTCGTTGTCGCTGCCGAACGTGATCGTTACGGTCTTGGCCAAGCTGACGGTGGTGCCGTCGCGGACCACGTAGGTGAAACCGGCAACGCCCGAAAAGCCGGGTCTGGGCGTGAAGATATAGGTCCCCGTATCCGGGTTCAGATCGACTGTGCCGTTCTGGGCATCGCCAACGACCGCGAAGGTCAACGGGTCTCCATCCACGTCGCTCCCGTCGAGCAGCGTGCCGGTGACGGCCTTGTCCTCGACGCCCGTCCTGTTCTCGTCGGCCGGCGAAGTCTCGGGGGCGTCGTTCACGGGGGCAATCGCGAGGACGATCGTCTTCGGCTCGCTCACCGCCGTGCCGTCGCTCACCTGGTAGGCGAAGGAGGCTTCCCCGTGAAAGTCCGGGTCCGGGGTGAAGATGTAGGATCCAGTCACCCGGTCGAGCGTCACGGAGCCGTTCCGAAGGGAGCCCTCCACCAGCAGGTAGGTGAGCGTGTCGCCGTCCGGATCCTGCCCCGTCAGGATGGACCCGGTGACGAACTCGTCTTCGGTGCCCGGACGGTCCTCGTTGCCCGGATTTGGTGTCGGAGCATCGTTGTCCCCACCGAAGGTGATGGTGACCGTTTTCACCGCGCTCGCCGCTTCGCCGTCGCTCACCCGGTATTGGAACGTCGCCTGCCCGAAGAAACCAGGCACCGGCGTGAAGACGTATTCGCCCGTGGCTCCGTCAAGCTCGACCGCGCCGTTCTCAGGCGTCCCGACGATTTCGAAGGTGAGCACGTCGCCATCGATGTCGCTGCCCTGGAGCAGCACCCCTTGGACCGCCGTATCCTCAATCCCGCTCCGGTTCTCCGAACCCGAAGCAGTGGCAGGCGCGTCGTTCACGGGCAGGACCGTGATCGTCACGATCTTCGTCGCGGAGGTCAGTTGCCCATCGCTGACCCGGTAGGCGAACGACGCCTCCCCGTGGAAGTTCGGTGCGGGCGTGAAGGTGTAGGCCCCCGTCGCGTCGAGGGTGACCGTGCCGTTCTGCGCTGAGCCCGGCACAAGGACGAACGTGAGCGTGTCTCCATCCGGATC
Source organism: Microvirga sp. (assembly GCA_036562855.1). Classification (GTDB taxonomy): domain Bacteria; phylum Pseudomonadota; class Alphaproteobacteria; order Rhizobiales; family Beijerinckiaceae; genus Microvirga. Next base: position 28,836 of record DATCJK010000018.1, on the reverse strand, counting down.
CGATCCGGGCAGCAGAGTGCCCGCGTTCGCGGCATCCTCGTTTCCAGTCGCCCTTTCGGATGCGGGGCTGACGAGGGGAGCATCATTGGCGCTCGCGATGGTGATCGTCACCGTCTTCGGCGCGCTGGCGAGAGAACCATCCGTCACCCGGTACTGAAACGAGGCAGGCCCGTTGTATCCGGGTGCCGGCAAGAACGTGTAATCGCCCGTTGCCGCATCGATGCTGACCGTCCCGTTCAACGCCTCGCCGACGAGCTGAAAGGCGAGGCTGTCTCCGTCGACATCGCTTCCGGCGAGGAGCCGGCCGGTGATCGGTTGATCCTCGATCCCGGCTGCTGTCTCTGTGCTCGGCGCAAGGGTCGGCGCGTCGTTCACCGCCGCGAGGGTGAGAGTGACGGTTTTCGGCTCGCTCGTCGCCAGCCCGTCGCTCACCACATATTGGAAGCTCGCGATACCAAAGGCGTTTGCGGCAGGCGTGAAGGTATAGGTCCCTGTGGTGGCATCGATCGTTACGGTTCCGTTCACGGCCGAGCCGTCGACGAAAGCGAATGTGAGCGGATCCTGGTCCGCATCCGAGCCTTGGCGCAGGGTGCCGGTCAGCGGCACGTCCTCGAAACCGCTCCGATCTTCGGGTTCGGGGCTCGTTTCCGGCGGCGTGTTGACGCTGCTGATCGCGAGGCTGACGGTCTTTGGCGCGCTCGCCTCCTCGCTGTCCCTCACCACGTATTGGAAGGAGGCGGGGCCGCTGTAGCCCGCGACCGGCGTGAACGTATAGGCGCCTGTCTCCCGATTCAGGACCACGGTGCCGTTCACGGGCGAGCCGTCGACGAGCGCGAAAGTGAGCTGGTCGCCGTCGGCGTCGCTGCCGGTGAGCAGCGTCCCGCTGATAGGCTGTCCCTCCGGCCCGGCATTCGTCTCCGGCGAGGTTGCTGCCACGGGCGCGTCGTTGACGGGCAGGACCTCGATGTTGACCGTCTTCGGTTCCGAAGTCAGACGCCCATCCGACACCACGTACTGGAAACTCGCGGTGCCTGAGAAATCGGGAGCCGGGGTGAAGGTATAGGTGCCTGTCTGCGCGTTCAGGGTAACAGTGCCGTTCACGGCCGAGTTCGAGACGAGTTGGAAGGTGAGCGGGTCGCCATCGGGATCGCTTCCCTGCAGGAGCGTCCCCGTTACGACCGTGTCCTCCGCGGCTTCCCTGTTCTCCGGACTTTCGCCTGCTGCCGGGCGATCGTTCGTGCCCGCGATGGTGAGCGCCACGGTCTTCGGACCACTGATGAGAAAGCCGTCCGAGACCGCATATTGGAAGGAGGCGGGCCCGCTATGGCCAGGCGCAGGCGTGAACAGGAACGATCCCGTCGTAGGGTTGAGCACAACTGTGCCGTTCTGCGCGGATTCCGGTACCAGGATGTAGGTGAGCGTGTCGCCGTCGACATCCGTGCCCGGGCGGAGAATTCCAAGGACCGTCCCGTCCTCCTCGCCGGAGTAAGCTTCCGGCAGGGGCGAGGCGGTCGGCGCATCGTTGACGGGTGTGATGGCGATCGTGACGGTTTTGGGAGCGCTCGTGAGCACCCCGTCGCTGACAGCGTACTGGAAGCTTGCCGTTCCGGAGGCATTGGCTGAGGGCGTGAAGACGTAGGCGCCGGTAATGGGGTTGAGGGTGATGGCTCCATTCGTCGGCGTGCCCACGAGCACGAAGGTGAGGTTGTCCTGATCCGGGTCGACGCCGGGCAGAAGCGTCCCGGTCAGGATGGCATCCTCGCTGCCTTCCCGATCCTCTGAGGCCGGGGCGGTCGCGGGTGCGTCGTTGACCGGCACGATCGTGAGCGTGACCGTCTTGATCGCGCTTGCCGCCTGTCCGTCGCTGAGCCGGTACTGAAACGAGGTCTCGCCGGAAAAATTTGGGGCGGGCGTGAACCGGTAGGCGCCGCTGGTCGGGTCGAAGGTCAGCGTGCCGTTCTCCGGCGCGCTCACAAGTTCGAACATGAGCGCGTCCAGATCCGCATCCGTGCCCGGCAGGAGCGTGCCGGCGATGGATTCACCCTCAAGCCCCGAGCGGTCCTCGGATCCGGCGGCGATCACGGGAGCGTCGTTCACGGGCGAGACCGTGATCGTGACCGTCTTCGGCAGCGAGGTGAGGAGACCGTCCGACACCACGTACTGGAAGCTTGCCGTGCCTGAAAAATTCGGGGCCGGAGTGAAGGCGTAAGCGCCGGTTGCCTGGTTGAGGGAGAGGGTGCCGGTCTGAGGCGGCGTCACGAGCTGGAAGATCAGCGGGTCGCCGTCGGGGTCCAGGCCCGCGAGCAGCGTCCCGGTGACGACGGCGTCCTCCGGGCCAGCTGCGATCTCGATAGCGACCGATGCCGATGGGGCGTCGTTCTGCGGCGCGATGGCGATGGTGACGGTCTTGGGTGCGCTGCTGAGCGCGCCGTCCGTGACCACGTACTGGAACGAGGCAGGTCCGTTGTAGCCCGGCGCAGGCGTGAAGGTGTAGGCGCCGGTCGAGGCGTCGAGGGTCACGGTGCCGTTCTCGGCGCTGCCGTCCACCAGCACGAAGGTCAAAGGATCGCCATCGGCGTCGGATCCTGGGCGCAACCGGCCTATGACAGCCTCGTCCTCGCGTCCTTCCGCACTCTCGGGCTGCGCGTCAGCGACAGGGGCGTCGTTTACCGGGGCGACGGTGACCTGGAGGGTTTCGGAGGTGGTGTTGCGCGAGGTCCGGCTGATGCCAAGTGCAGGCAGGTCGAGTGTGTCGATCGTGGTGGCTGATACCGTCAGGTTGAAGCTGTCGTCCCATTCGGCGGGCAGCGTCAGGGTCAGGCCCTGGAGGTCGGCGAAGGCGAGCGACCACAAGCCGCCGCCGAGGGACGTTCCGGCCGAGAGCGTGGCGCCATCCGGCACGCCGCCGATCGTGAGGGTGGGCACGAGTGTCTCGGAGCTGTCGGTGTCGGTCAGGACCGGAGCCGCGATGGAGAGGCTGATCACCCCGCCCTCGCTGCCCGAGGCCGGCGTCAGGGTCAGGATCGGGACATCCGCGAACGGATTGACGAGAATCAGAGCCTTTGCGGGCGCCGACTTCCCGATCTGATAGGAAAATTCCGCAAGGCCGCTGAAATGCTGGTCCGGCGAGAAGACGATGGTGCCGTCCGCCTGCTGCGTAGCGGTTCCGCCCTTGGCGCTGCCCGGAACAAGGCTGGGCATGCCCGCGCGACCATCATTGGCAAGAAGTGCCGCGGGCGCGAAGAACAGGCTCGGGAACTGGTCTTCGATGAGCTCGAACAGATCGTCCTTTGGACTCGGAGCCACATCGATGGTGACCGTGGCAGGCTCGCTCGACGTATCGCCGTCGTTGACGGCATAGCGGAACCGCGCGGTGCCCACGAAGGTCGGATCCGGCTTGAACGTGTAATCGCCTGTTGCCGGATCGATCACCACGGTCCCGCCCTCGACCGAGCCGGCGACCAGGGCAAAGGTGAGCGGCGTGCCCTCGGGATCGATGCCGCCTCGCAAGGTGCCGGAGAGCTCCTGCCCCTGCTCGGCCGCGAGCGGGGTGAACGCGCCAATGATCACCGGAGCGTCGTTGACCGCGACAACCTCGATGTTGAGCGTCGCCGTGATCACCGCGGCCCCGTCCGAGCCCGTGATCCTGAGGGCCAATGAGACGGCCTGGTTCTCGGGCGGCGTGCCCGTGAGAGTGAGCTTGACCGGGTCGAAGGTCAGCCAGGACGGCAGCGGGCTTCCGTCGGCGAGAGTCGCCGTGATCTGACGGGACGCGCCGAGCGCGGCGAACCCGGCACCTGGGACGGTGATCAGCATCGGCTGGTCTTCGTCCGTGCGTACGTCCGCAAAGGCGATGGTGGCGGTGATGGGATCCGGCTCATCCCGCACGGGCGCCGTGCCGGGAATCTCGGGATCCTGCACCTCGATCCGGGGCACCTCGGGCAAGCCCGAATCGGTGGGGAACAAGGAACCGCTGGTTCCTCCACCGATGGGGGTGAGGACGATGACAGCCGTGCCAGGCGCGTTGGTGCTGTCCGAGGCCTTGGTAATGTCATTTGGCGTCGAGGAGCCGACGGCGGCGTTCTGCGTCTGCCCACCGCCATTGCCGCCGCTGTTGTCGCCGCGGCGCTCGGGCGGGGGAGCGTTGGGATCGTTCGGGGTCTGGTTGTCGGGGGCGGTCGGCGGAGGCGCGATGCCCTGTGCCTGAATGCCGAATACGTTCGATACGGTTGCGGCCTCGGCCGCGATCTCGGCAACGGTTTTGGCCTGCGTTTCGATGCGCGGTTCAGCGCCGATCTGCGGCGTGAGGATGAGCTTGAACTCCGCATTCGATAGGGTCGCGATGGGTAGGCCCGTCGTAATGCTCAAGAGCTGGATGCTGCCGACCGTGCCGTTCGGCTCGCGCATCACCTTGAACGTCACCTCGCCGTTATTGGCCTGAACCTGCACCTCCACGGCCGTGCCGCGGATGCCCATGGTGGCGACGGGCGTTGCAACCTTCATGTCGCCCGTCTTCGCCACCTGACCGGCCACGAAGCTGATCGTTCCCTGCACGATGCTCATCATCGACGCGTTCGCGCTGCCGTTCGGCTCGTAGACCATGCGGTTGAGCACGAGACGGGCATTGGCCGAGAGGCTGAAGGCAGTGCCGTCGATGAAGCTGATGCCAAGCGCCGAGTTGGCGCCGGTCTGCACCGCGTCGTTCTCGTAGACCGGGTCGCCCACGTTCAGCGTGACCTGTGCGCCGTTGCGGACCGCCAGCGTGGTGCCGCTCGCCCGTTCCACGCGGCCGATCACCCGGGCGCCGCTCTGGGCCTGCGCTGCCTGCGCATATTGCCCCGGATTGGCAGGACCGGCCAGAACCTCCACCACTTCGGGCGAGAGCAGTGCGCCGTCCGGTGATTGCAGCCAGCTGCGCTGGTCGCTGCGGAAATAGTCGAGGACGACGACGCTGCGCCCGTCCTCGTCGGTAATGATGAGATCGTCCCGCCGTCGTCCGAAATCGCCGTTGAACAGAAGGTCCGGGTCTGGGATCGTCACCGGCTCGCCGTCGCCGGCCGCCTGGATCTCGATGGCGTCGGATAGGAGACCCATCAGGCCAGCATCGAGCAGGCCCACTCCCTCTTCAATCGGCTCCGAACCTGCATCCGACACAGCGCATCCCCCGACGCCGGGAGAGGGCGGACAGCGCTCGAAAGAAATGAAACGTTGTCAGAATGGCTTTTCAGCCCTGCACGTTACGTCCCCTGCTCTGGCACACCCGAACTCCCCCATACCTATGAAGCGCTCGATTCTTATTAACATGCAAGGTTAATTTACGGTTTGTTAATATATTGCCACAGCAGTTCCTAGGGAGGAAATCGCAGGGAAAAGCCGTCCCGCAGAGCGCCCTAGGGGCAATGGTGTCGCAGGAATGCGGGCCATGCGAAGAAGCCGCCTGCGGCTCCGCTTGGCGCGTTCCCGGCACCTTGACACGGCCGGGGCTCGGCGCGTCAGATGACGCTAATCAACAACGATAAAGGGAAGACCATGCGTTTCTTGCACCGTGCCGCTGCCGTTGCCGTCGGCGGCCTGTTCGGCCTGTCCGCTACTGCACACGCCGCCGACCTGAAGATCGCGCTGATTGCCGGCAAGACGGGCCCGCTCGAGGCTTACGCCAAGCAGACCGAAGCCGGCTTCATGCTCGGCCTCGAATACCTCACCAAGGGCACGATGACCTGGAAGGATCGCAAGATCCAGGTGATCATAAAGGACGATCAGCTCAAGGCGGACCTCGCCAAGACCCTGCTGGAGCAGGCCTATAACGACGACAAGGTGGACCTCGCCGTCGGCACGTCCTCCTCGGCTGCGGCGCTCGCCATGCTCCCGGTCGCCGAGGAGAACGGCAAGGTGCTCATCGTCGAGCCGGCCGTTGCGGACGCCATTACCGGAGACAAGTGGAACCGGTACATCTTCCGCACGGCCCGCAACTCCACCCAGGACGCCTATGCGGCCGCAGCCGCCATTCCGACCTCCGGCGAGGTGAGCATCGCGACGCTCGCGCAGGACTATGCCTTCGGCCGCGACGGCGTCGCGGCGCTGAAGGCCGCCGTCACGTCACTGCGCCCCAACGCCAAGGTCGTGTTCGAGGAATACGCGCCGCAGAACACCACGGACTTCACCGCCTCGGCACAGCGCCTCTTCGACCAGCTGAAGGACAAGCCGGGCAAGAAGATCATCTCGATCATCTGGGCCGGCCAGCATCCGCTGCCGAAGATCGCGGACCTCAAGCCCGAGCGCTATGGGATCGAGATCGCGCCCGGCGGCAACATCCTGCCCGCCATGAAGATTTACAAGAACTACCCCGGCATCGAAGGCGCGGTGTACTACTACCATGCCTTCCCCAAGAACCCGATGAACGATTGGCTCGTGGCCGAGCACCAGAAGCGCTTCGGCTCTCCGCCGGACTTCTTCACCGCCGGCGGTTTCGCGGCTGCATCGGCGGCGCTCACCGCCGTCGAGAAGGCGGGCGGCACGGACACCGAAAAGCTCATCGCGGCCATGGAGGGCATGACCTTCGAGACCCCGAAGGGCCCGATGACCTTCCGCAAGGAGGATCACCAAGCGCTCCAGGTGATGTACCACTTCAAGGTCAAGGCCGAGGGCAAGGACGAGAACGACCTGCTCGATCTCGTAGCCACCATTCCGGCCGAGCAGATGCCGATCCCGGTGCGCAACAAGCGCTGACACCAAGCGCTCACGTGACCGGATCCATCGTCACCCCGTCGCCCGCGCTGGAAACGCGCGGGCTGACGATCCGTTTCGGCGGCCATGTGGCCGTCGACGACGTGAGCTGCCGGTTCACCCCCGGCACGCTCACCGCCATCGTCGGCCCCAACGGGGCCGGCAAGACCACCTACTTCAACCTGATCTCCGGGCAGCTGCCCGCGAGCGCCGGCCGAGTGCTGGTGGAGGGCGAGGACATCACGGGCCTCAGCCCCTCCGCGCGCACGGGCAAGGGGCTTGGCCGCGCCTTCCAGCTCACGAATCTCTTTCCTCAGCTCACCGCGCTCGAGAACGTGCGGCTGGCCGTGCAAAGCCGTGCCGAGGCGGGCTGGTCGCTGTTCAAGGTGTGGAACGGCCGGCGCGACCTCATCGAGAAGGCCGAGTCGATCCTCGAGCGGGTGCGCCTTGCCGACAAGCGCCATGTCGCCCCCAAGGCGCTCTCCCATGGGGACCAGCGCAAGCTCGAGGTGGCGCTCCTCATTGCCCTCGAGCCCAAGGTGTTCATGTTCGACGAGCCTACCGCCGGCATGAGCGTCGACGAGGTGCCGACGGTGCTGGAGCTGATCCACGACCTCAAGGCCCTCGGCGATCGCACCATCCTCCTCGTGGAGCACAAGATGGATGTGGTGCGCTCCCTCGCCGACCGGATCGTGGTGCTCCACAACGGCGCTCTGGTGGCGGACGGGGAGCCGGCAACCGTGATCGCCTCGCCCATCGTGCAGGAAGCCTATCTCGGCGTGGCGGCCGCATGACCATGGAGCCCCGTTTCTCCACGCCGGCCTCGACGCATGTGGTGCCCGGATCCGCCGGGAGCCTTTCGATCCGTACAGCCTTGCTCGGAGTGGCGGCCGCATGAGCACCTCCCCGGCGGATGCCCTGCTGCGCCTCGAGGGCGTCCAGACCCATATCGGGCCCTACCACATTCTCCACGGGGTCGATGCGGCGGTGCCGCGGGGCGGCGTCACCATGCTGCTCGGGCGCAACGGCGCCGGCAAGACCACGACGCTTCGCACCATCATGGGCCTCTGGCAGGCCTCCCACGGGCGCATTCTGTTCGAGGGCGAGGACATCACCCGCCGCGCGACACCGGACGTCGCCCGGAGCGGCATCGCCTATGTGCCGGAATCCATGGGGATCTTCACGGACCTCACGGTGCGCGAGAACGTGGTGCTCGCGGCCCGCTCCGGACCCATCGACGGCGCACGCCTCGACTGGATCTTTTCGCTCTTCCCAGCCCTGAAGCGCTTCTGGTCCCTGCCCGCGGGGCACCTCTCGGGCGGCCAGAAGCAGATGCTGGCCATCAGCCGCGCCATCGCGGAGCCGCGGCGCCTTCTCCTCGTGGACGAGCCGACGAAGGGGCTCGCGCCCGTGATCGTCCGCAACATGATCGAGGCCTTCCGGGCGCTGAAGGACGCGGGCGAAACGATCCTGCTGGTGGAGCAGAACTTTCACGCCGCCTCCATGCTCGGCGACCGCGTTCTCGTCATGGACGAGGGCCGCATCGTCCATGCGGGCCCGATGCAGGATCTCGTCGCGAATCCTACCCTTCAGCAGCGCCTGCTCGGCCTCTCCCTGGACGCCCATCAATGACCTCAGTTCACAATTGTCCCGAACTCTTGGGGAGAGGGCGCCGGCAGGCGGGTGGGCCTGTTGCAGAAGGCACCGCCTCGCGTCACGCGGCACCGCCCCCACCCTTGGCCCCTCCCCTCAAGGCGGAGGGAAACCCCGCGGACGCGCATCAATGACGTCGACCGTCACCCCCGCCACGCCGGCCCCTGCCGACCTGCCCCAAGCCAGGACCGACTGGCTGCCGCTGGTGCTGCTGCCCGCGCTCATGGCCCTTGCGCTGCCGCTCTTCGGCGACCCGTCATCCTGGGTGACGCTCACCCTCGCGGGGCTTGCCATGGGCATGATGATCTTCCTCATGGCCTCGGGGCTCACCCTCGTCTTCGGGCTCATGGACGTGATCAATTTCGGGCATGGGGTCTTCATCTCGCTCGGCGCCTACGCGACGCTTCTGGTGCTTGGGCCGCTCGCCGCCTGGGCGCGGGCGGATTCGGTTCTCCTCAATGTCGGCCTGCTGCTGCTCTGCATCGGCGCCGCGATGGCGGTAACGGCGGCGGCAGGTGCCTTCTTCGAGCGGGTTATCGTACGGCCCGTCTATGGCAGCCACCTGAAGCAGATCCTCGTCACCATGGGCGGGCTCATCGTGACGGAGCAGCTCATCCACGCGGTCTGGGGAGCTTCGCCGATCCCGATTCCTCTCCCCGAGACCCTGCGGGGCGCCTTCGTGGTCGGCGACATGGCGGTGGAGCGCTACCGGGTCGCCGCAGTGGTGATCGGCCTTGCGGTCTTCGGCCTCATGCACCTCGTCCTCAACCGCACCCGCCTCGGCCTTCTCATCCGTGCAGGCGTCGAGAATCCGGAGATGGTGGAGAGCCTCGGCTACCGGATCCGCCGCCTGTTCGTCGCCGTGTTCATCGCAGGCTCCGCTCTGGCCGGCCTCGGCGGCGTCATGTGGGCCTTCTATCGGCAGACGCTGACCGCCGGCATGGGCATGGAGGTCATGGTGCTCGTCTTCACGGTCATCATCATCGGCGGGCTCGGATCCATCGGGGGCTGCTTCATCGGCTCCCTGCTCGTGGCACTCGTGGCGAATTACGTGGGCTTCCTGGCGCCGAAGCTGGCGCTCGTCTCCAACATCCTCGTGATGGCGCTCGTTCTCGTGTGGCGCCCGCAAGGTCTCTTTCCGGTGGCGCGGCGATGATTGTAGCCAACCTTTCGATCGTTACAGGCGGCCTGCTCTCGGCCGACCCGCCGGGCTCGCGCATCCTGTCCGGCGTACTTCTTCTCATCGTGCTGGGCCTTGCCGCAACGCCCTTCCTTCTGCCGGGCAGCCAGCCGATCGGCACGGCGGCCAAGATCTGCGTGTTCATCCTGCTCGCAGCGAGCTACGACCTGCTTCTGGGCTATACGGGCATCGTCTCCTTCGCGCACACCATGTTCTTCGGGATCGGCGGCTACGGCATCGCCATCGCGCTCAACCGCATGGGCGCGAGCTGGAGCGCGGTCCTCGTCGGCCTCATGGGCGCGCTCGCTCTCTCCGCAGTGCTCGCCTGCATCATCGGGCTGATCTCTCTCCGGGTCAGGGCGATCTTCTTTTCCATGATCACCCTCGCGGTCGCCTCCGCGGCTCTTGTGCTCGCCTCCCAGCTCTCCGGCATCACGGGCGGGGAGGACGGGCTCTCGTTCCAGCTGCCCCCCGAGCTGCGCCCGGCCTACCGGCTGCTGGCCGAGCCCCTGTTCGGCGTCACGGTCAACGGGCGGCTTCTCGCCTATTACGGCATCTTCGCCGTAGCGCTTATCGGCTTTCTCGTGCTCCTGCGCATCGTGAACTCGCCCTTCGGCCGCGTGCTCCAGGCGGTGCGTGAAAACGAGTTCCGGGCGGAGGCCCTCGGCTACCGCGTGGTGGCCTACCGCACCGCGGCCTCCGTCATTGGTGCGCTCGCCGCCACGGTGGCGGGCGCCCTCATGGCGCTCTGGCTGCGCTACAACGGGCCCGATACCACCCTCTCCTTCGCCATCATGATCGATATCCTGCTCATGGTGGTGATCGGCGGAATGGGGACCATGTACGGCGCGGTGATCGGCGCCTTCCTCTTCGTGCTCGCCCAGAATTACCTACAGGTGCTCATGGGCGCGGCGAGCGGCGCTCTCGCGGGCGTGCCGCTCCTGCCGAACGTGCTCCACCCGGATCGCTGGCTCCTGTGGCTCGGCATCCTCTTCGTGGTCAGCGTCTACGCCTTCCCGGGCGGCGTGGTCGGACGGCTGCGCGGGAAGGCTTGAGCGCCGATCTCACGCTCCCGCGAAGCGCCGGTCGTATTCCAGCACCGCGTTGAGGAGCACCTGGGCGCCCGCCGCGCATTCCTCCAAGGTCGTGCTCTCCGCCTCGTTGTGGCTGAGGCCGCCCTCGCAGGGGACGAAGATCATCGTGGTGGGGGCGACGCGCGCGATGTAGGCCGCATCGTGGCCGGCGCCGGAGACCATGTCGCGGGAGGGCAAGCCCGCCTTCTCGGTGCCGGAGCGAACGGCCGCGATGCAGTCCGGATCGAAGCGCACGGCGGGCGAATCCCACACCTTTCTGATCTGCGGCTCAAGCCCGATCTCGGCCGCGACCCGCGGCACAGCCGCGTTGAGCTTAGCCTCCATCTCGTCGAGGACCGCATCCTCGGGATGACGGAAATCGACCGTGAAGAATACGTGGCCCGGGATCACGTTGCGCGAATTCGGCTTCACCTCCACGAGGCCGACCGTGCCGACGGCGGAGGGCGCGTGTTCGAGCGCGATGGCGTTCACCCGCTCGACGACACGCGCCGCGCCGAGGAGCGCGTTGGCGCGAAGATGCATGGGGGTCGAGCCCGTATGGGCCTCGCGGCCCGTGAGTTCGATCTCGTACCAGCGCATGCCCTGCACGCCGGTCACCACGCCGACGGTCTTGGCTTCGGCCTCCAGGATCGGCCCTTGCTCGATATGAAGTTCGAACATGGCGCCGAACTTGACGGAGCCCGGCGCTGCCTCGCCCCGGTAGCCGATGGCCTCGATGGCCTCGGCGAAGCGCACGCCCTGCCGGTCCTCGCGGCTATCCGCATAGGCCCGGTCGAACACGCCCGCATAGACCCCCGATCCAAGCATGGCGGGGGCAAAGCGCGAGCCCTCCTCGTTGGTCCAGTTCACCAGCATGAGTGGCGCATGGGTTTCGTAGCCGAGATCGTGCAGGGTGCGCACGACTTCGAGCCCGCCGAGCACGCCCAGAATGCCGTCGAACTTGCCGCCCGTGGGCTGCGTGTCGAGGTGGCTGCCGATCGCGATGGGAAGCATGTCGCGCCGGCCCGGCTTGAAGGCAAACATGTTGCCGACCTGATCGACCGTGACGGTGCAGCCGAGCGCCTCGCACTGGGCGCGAAACCAGTCGCGGACCTCCCGGTCGAGATCGGTGAGCGTGAGCCTGCAGATGCCGCCCTTCGCGGTCCCGCCGATCCGGGCGGTCTCCATGAGGCTGTCCCAGAGACGCTGCGGGTTGATGGTGAGGTTTTGCATGGGTCTCTCGCTGCCTCGGGCCTTCAACGCGCCACGGCCTTTGGAGCCGTCTGCTGTTTCCACAGGCGCTGCGCGGCCGCGAAGGGCGGCAGGGGCTGGCGGGCGATGAAGCGGCCCTGACCGCGCTCGGCGCGCACCTCGCCGTTCTCGGCCGCCAAGCGCCCGCGGAGGAACACCTTGGCGGGAAGCCCCGTCAGCTCGTAGCCCTCGAACACGTTGTACTCGATGCGGCTCACCTGGCTCTTCGCCGAGATGGTCTTGGTGGCCTTCGGGTCCCAGATCACGATGTCCGCGTCAGCGCCCGGCATGATCACGCCCTTTTGCGGATACATGTTGAGGATGCGCGCCGAATTCGCCGAGGTGACCGCCACGAACTCCTCCGGCGTGAGACGGCCCGTGTTGACGCCGGCCGACCAGAGCACCGGCATCCGGTCCTCGAGGCCGCCCGTGCCGTTGGGGATCATCCGGAAGTCGTTCGCGCCGATGCGCTTCTGCTCCATGGTGAAGGAGCAATGGTCCGTGGCGACCACCTGGAGCGAGCCCGCCTGGAGGCCCGTCCAGAGGCTGTCCTGATGGTGCTTTGGCCGGAATGGCGGCGACATCACCCGCTGGGCCGCATGGTCCCAGCTCCGGTTGAGATAGTCGGTCTCGTCGAGGACGAGATGCTGGATGAGCGGCTCGCCGAAAACGCGCTGGCCCGTGGCGCGCGCCCGGGCGATGGCCTCGTGGGCCTGCTTGCAGGAGGTGTGCACGATATAAAGCGGGCAGCCCGCCATGTCGGCGATCATGATCGCGCGCTGCGCGGCCTCGCCCTCCACTTCCGGCGGGCGGGAATAGGCGTGAAACTCTGGGCCGGTCTTGCCCTGCCCGATGAAGGCCTCCTGCATCTGCGCCACCACGTCGCCGTTCTCGGCGTGAACGAGCGCCGTGGCGCCAAGCTCCGCGCAACGCTTGAAGGAGCGGAAGAGAACGTCGTCGTCCACCATCAAGGCACCCTTGTAGGCCATGAAGTGCTTGAAAGTATTGACCCCGTGGGTGTTGACGATCTCCCCCATCTCCCGCTCCACCTGGTCCGACCACCAGGTGACGGCGAGATGATAGGAGTAATCGCCGGCGGCCTTCTCGGATTTCGAGCGCCAGTCGCGATAGGCCTCCACGAGGGACTGGTTCGGGCCCGGGATGCAAAAATCCACGATGGAGGTGGTGCCGCCGGACAACGCCGCCTTGGTGCCCCACTCGAAATCGTCCGCCGACACGGTGCCCATGAACATGAGCTCCATGTGCGTGTGCGGGTCGATCCCACCCGGCATCACGAGCGCCCCGCCCGCATCCACGATCTCGGCGCCGGCTGGCGCCTCCAGGTTCTCGCCGACGGCGACGATGCGCTCGCCCTCGACCAGCACGTCGGCGCGGCGGCTGAAATCGGCGTTCACGACGGTGCCGCCGTGGATGAGAAGGGTCATGATGGTCTCCCCTGGTCAGTTTCTGATTGGGCTTGTTCCCTCGCCGTTACGGAGAGGGCGCCGGCAGGCGAATGGAGCGGTCCCCTCACCGTTATGGTGAGGGGACCGCTAGGAATCACATCTTGGCGTCGACGACCGCGTGGCTCCAGGCGCCGGCCGGCTTCTTGCTGATCACCGGGGCGTCGCCGCCGGAGGCGAGAAGGGTGGAGACCGTGCGCTCGTAATCGGCAGGATCGAGCTTGCCCTTGGCCGAGGTGTCGAGGAGCTTGGCGATCTCGCCCATCATGCGCTTCTGGTGCTTTTCGGTCTGGGCGCCGGACGCGTCGTTGTCGAGGACGATCTTGGCGGCCTCGTCCACGTTCTGCCGGGCATAGTCCCAGCCCTTCATGGAGGCGGCCACGAACTTCGCCATCTTGGCGACGAAGGCCGGGTCCTTGAGCTTGTCCTCCATCACGTAGAGGCCGTCCTCAAGGGTCGAGACGCCCTGGTCCTCATAGCGGAAGGTGACGAGCTGCTCGGGCTTGAAGTTGGCATCGATGACCTGCCAATACTCGTTGTAGGTCATGGTGGAGATGCAGTCCGCCTGCTTCTGGATCAGCGGATCCACGTTGAAGCCCTGCTTCAGCACCTTCACGCCGCCGGCCGACCCGTCCGTCTTGTAGCCGAGCTTCGACATCCAGGCGAGGAACGGGTACTCGTTGCCCGAGAACCACACGCCGAGGGTGCGGCCTTTCAGGTCCGTCGGCTGCTTCACGCCCGTCTCGGCCCGGCAGGTGAGCATCATGCCGGATTTCTTGAAGGGCTGGGCGACATTGACGAGAGCCACGCCCTTCTCGCGCGCCGCGAGCGCGGACGGCATCCAGTCCACGATCACATCGGCGCCGCCACCCGCGATCACCTGCGGCGGCGCGATGTCCGGGCCGCCCGGCTTGATGGTCACGTCGAGTCCCGCTTCCTTGTAGAAGCCCTTGTCCTTGGCGACGTAATAGCCCGCGAACTGGGCCTGCGTGACCCATTTTAGTTGCAGGGTGACCTTGTTGTTGGCCTGCGCGGCGACGGCGGTGGTGAAGCCGACGGCAAGGGCGCCGGCCAGTAGAACGCTTTTGATCATCGCTCTCTCCTCCTTTGCGCCGTCCGCGGGGTCCCCTTATGTGCGGTACGACGGGTGCCAAAAGGTTGCGCCGCGCTCGATGAGCGCGACAAGCCCGTAGAAAGTCGATCCGGCGATGGCCGCGAGCGCGATCTCGGCCCAGACCATGTCGAGGGCCATGCGGGCGACCTCGATCGAGATGCGAAAGCCCATGCCCACGATCGGCGTGCCGAAGAACTCGGCCACGATGGCGCCGATGAGCGCCAGGGTCGAGTTGATCTTGAGCGCGTTGAAGATGAAGGGCAGCGCCACCGGCAGGCGCAGCTTGACGAGCGTCGTCCAATAGCCTGCCGCGTAGGAGTGCATGAGGTCCCGCTCCAGGCGCCCGGCGGCGCCGAGCCCCGCCACGGTGTTCACGAGCATGGGAAAGAAGGTCATCACCACCACGACGGCGGCCTTGGAGGGCCAGTCGAACCCGAACCACATGACCATGATGGGTGCGATGCCGATGACGGGCAGAGCCGACACAAAGTTGCCGAGCGGCAGGAGGCCGCGGCGCAGGAACGGCACCCGGTCCGCCAGGATGGCGACGAGAAAGCCCGCAAGGCACCCCATCGCATAGCCCGAGAGGACGGATTTCACGAAGGTCTGGATGAAATCGTCCCGGAGCACGGGGAGCGAGACGGCAAAGCGGCGGGCGATCGCGGAGGGCGCAGGCATCAGCACGGAGGGCACGCCCGCGCCGACGACGATCACCTCCCAGAGAAAGAACAGGAAGGCGCCAAAGAGCACCGGGACGGCAAGACCCACGAGGCGCCGCGCGAGCCCCTGCTTCAGCTTGAGATGCGACAGGCCGCTCAGGGCCGCGACGGCCGCAAGCCAGAGCACGAACACGAAGCTCCAGAAGAGCGGCCCGGCCTGCCCGGCGACGCCTGGGCGATGCACGAGGGCGAGGGCCGCAAGGCAGCCGAGGATCACGAGCGGGGTGAGGATGGTGGCGCGCTGCTGCGCGCTCATCCGCACCAGACTGGTCCGTTCGGCGGCGCGGGAGGCGATGTTGGCGCTCATGCGGGACGTGCCCCCATCCGACGGTTGATGAGGCTCTCGGCGACGCTGACCACCGCCACCAGCACCGAGGCCAAGATCGCGGCTCCGAAGAGCGCGGCCCAGATCTGGATGGTCTGCCCGTAATAGGAGCCGGCGAGCAGCCGCGCGCCGAGACCCGCCTGCGCACCCGTCGGCAGCTCACCCACGATGGCACCCACCAGGCTGATCGCGATGGCGATCTTCAGGCCCGCGAAGAGGTAGGGCAGCGAGGCCGGCAGACGCAGCTTCCAGAAGGTTTGCCCGAGCGAGGCCGAATAGGTGCGCATCAGGTCCCGCTGCATGGGATCGGGCGAGGTGAGTCCCTTCACCATGCTGATGGTCACCGGAAAGAAGCACAGATAGGCCGAGATGATGGATTTCGGCAGGAGCCCGGTGATGCCGATGGCGCCGAGCACCACGATGATGATGGGGGCGATCGCGAGGATCGGGATCGTCTGCGAGGAGATGATCCAGGGCATCAGGCTCTTTTCGAGCGTCTTCACATGGACGATGAGCACGGCGAGCACGATGCCAAGAAGCGCGCCGAGGCCGAAGCCGACGAGGGTGGAGGAGAGCGTCACCCAAGCATGGAAGACAAGGCTGCGGCGCGAGGTGACCGGCGTGTCGATCACCGTCTTCTTGAGTTCCGTCACGATCTGATGGGGCGCCGGGAGCATCGGGCGCTCCTGCTCCAGGGTCGCGCGAAAGATCTCGCCCGTGGTCTTCGCCTCCCCGGCCCGCTCGAACGCGTCCGCGGTGCCCTGCCAGTTCATGAAGACGGCGGCGCCGTACCAGAGGGCGACGATGGCCAGCACCACGGCGATCACAGGCCCCGTGTTGCCCTCGCGCCGACGCGGCGCCTTGGCCCGCGCGGGCTCGGCGGGAAGCGCGAGCGCCTCAGTCGTCATAGGAATGCCCGGCGCGCAGGCCCTCGCGGACCCGGTGCGCGATCTTGAGGAATTCGGGCGTCTCGCGGATTTCGAGCTTGCGCTCGCGCCCGAGGCTCGTTGCGTCGATCACGTCTATGATGCGACCGGGCCGCGGTGACATGACCACGATCTTGGAGGACAGGAACACCGCCTCCGGGATGGAATGTGTGACGAAGAGCACCGTCTTGCGGGTCTTGTCCCAGAGCCGGAGCAACTGCTCGTTCAGGTGATCGCGGACGATCTCGTCCAGGGCTCCGAATGGCTCGTCCATGAGGAGCAGCTTGGGGTCGAACGAGAGGGCCCGCGCGATGGAGGCGCGCTGCTGCATGCCGCCGGAGAGCTGCCAGGGATATTTGTTCTCGAAGCCGGATAGATTCACGAGTTCGAGCTGCCGCCGCGAGCGCTCCCGCCGCTCGGCCTTGGGAAGACCGAAGATCTCGAGCGGCAACTCCACGTTCTTGGCGATGGTGCGCCAGGGATAGAGGGCCGGCGCCTGGAAAATGAAGCCGTAATCCCGGCGGGCCCGCGCCTCCCCCGGGCTTACGCCGTTCACGCGGATATGGCCGCCGTTCGGCTGCTCAAGATCCGCGATGACGCGCAACAAGGTTGTCTTGCCGCATCCCGAGGGGCCGATGAAGGACACGAACTCGCCCTCGGCGATCTGAAGGTCGACGTTCGAGAGCGCATAGACCGGGCCGTCCGCGGCCTCGTAGGTGAGGGAGAGGCCCCGGATATCCACGACCGGCGCGCGGGCGGGCGCCGCCGCTCCAGATGCCGCTGCCGGCCCGACACCGCCCTCCATGAACTCCTCCGTCACGCGCTTCAGCACTGTCGCTCCCTCAAGGTGTACCGGGTCCCACTCCCCTCGCAAGCATCGTGCCGCGTCTCACCCAGGGAACAGGCCGGGCGGATTGCGGCCGCCTGCCCGGGCGTTGGGCATCACGCCGTTGCCTTCAGCACATCCGTGATGGTGCCGATGAGTTCGTCGATCTGCGCCTTGGAGATGATGAGCGGGGGCGAGAGGGCGATGATATCGCCCGTGGTGCGGATGAGGACCCCGCGCTCGAAGCATTCCAGGAACACCGAGAAGGCGCGCTTCGTCGGCTCGCCCGGCATGGGTTCTAGCTCGATGGCGCCCACGAGCCCGATATTGCGCGTGTCGATCACGTGCTTCACGCCCTTGAGCGAATGGATCGCCTGCTCCCAGTACCCCGCAAGCTCCGCGCCGCGGGTGAGCAAGCCCTCGTCCGCGTAGGTGTCGAGGGTCGCGATGCCGGCCGCGCAGGCGAGCGGATGCGCCGAGTAGGTGTAGCCGTGGAAGAACTCGATGAGGTGTTCGGGCCCCGTCATGAAGGCATCGTGGATGTCGCCCGTGACGAAGACGCCGCCCATGGGCACCACGCCGTTGGTGATGCCCTTCGCCGTGATCATGATGTCCGGCGTGACCCCGAAGTAATCCGCGCCGAACGGCGTGCCGAGGCGGCCGAAACCCGTGATCACCTCGTCGAAGATCAGAAGAATTCCATGCTTGTCGCAGATCTCGCGCAGGCGCTTGAGGTAGCCCTTCGGCGGGATGAGAACGCCCGTCGAGCCGGCGACGGGCTCCACGATCACGGCCGCGATGGTGGAGGCGTCGTGCAGGGTGACGATCCGCTCCAGATCCTCGACCAACTCCGCCCCATGCTCCGGCTCGCCCTTGGTGAAGGCGTTGCGGGCAGGATCGTGGGTGTGCCGCATGTGGTCGACGCCCGCGAGGAGCGTGCCGAACATCTTGCGGTTCGACACGATGCCGCCGACCGAGATGCCCCCGAAATTCACGCCATGATAGCCGCGCTCGCGGCCGATGAGGCGCGTGCGCGCCCCCTGGCCCTTCACCCGGTGATAGGCCAGCGCGATCTTGAGCGCCGTCTCCACCGACTCGGATCCCGAATTGGTGAAGAACACGTGGTCGAGGCCCTCCGGCGCGATCTGCGTCAGGCGCGAAGCGAACTCGAAGGCCTTCGGGTGGCTCATCTGGAAGGCGGGCGCATAGTCGAGCTCCGCCACCTGCTTTTGCACCGCCTCCACGATCTTCGGCCGGCCGTGGCCCGCATTCACGCACCACAGGCCCGCCGTGCCGTCGAGGATCGGGCGGCCGTCATCCGTGTAGTAGTGCATGTCCTGGGCACCCGCGAGGAGGCGGGGCGCCTTCTTGAACTGCCGGTTGGCGGTGAACGGCATCCAGAAGGAGGCAAGATCGTTCGGGATCGGCCGGCGCATGGGCACGACGTTCATGGCTTCGGTCTCCGTAGGCCCCGCGCAGGTGGGCGGCGGCAAATGGTGCATGCGGTCTTGCGGCGGCCGTCCTGCGCGCCGTAGGGTCCGGACATCGGATCAGCATAGAGGGACGTTTGGTGGCTGACGAGATGCCGAGGCAGGCTGGCTGGGAGAAATCGACGGCCGGCCTGGGACGGGCCTCGGCCGACGAGACGGGAGCCGCCCGCGCGACCCGCAAGACCAGGGCAGGCGAGGCCAATGCGGAGCGCATCCTCGACGCCGCTCTCGAGGTCTTCGCCGCCCACGGCCTGCAGGGGGCGCGCATCGACCAAATCGCCAAGGTTGCAGGCCTGTCGAAGCCGAACCTTCTCTACTACTTCCGGACGAAGGACGAACTCTACGGGGCTGTCTTGCGCCGTACCCTCGACATGTGGCTCGAGCCCTTGCGCCTGTTGGATGCCGACAGCGACCCGCGGGAGGCGCTCAGCGCCTATATCGCCCGCAAGCTTGCCTATTCCCGCAGCCATCCGGTCGCCTCGAGGCTCTTTGCCATGGAAATGCTGCAGGGCGCCCCGCATCTCGACGTGGCGCTCAAGACGGCGCTCTCCGAGCTGGTGGAGGCGAAGTCCCGCACTATCGAAGGTTGGGTGCGCGCGGGACGCCTCAAGCCGGTGGACCCGAAGCATCTGATCTTCGCGATCTGGGCTACGACGCAGCACTACGCGGATTTCAGCACCCAGATCCGGGCCCTCACCGGCACCGGGATCGAGGATGCCGGGTATTACGCGGCGACGCGGGACGCCCTGGCGCGCATCCTGCTCGACGGGATCCTGCCGCCGGATGCCGGCGGCCAATAGCGGGGAACGGAGAGCCGGGGCTGCCGCGAGCCGTTCGCCATCCGCCCCGCCCATCGCGCCCTACTCCGCAGGTTCGAGGGGTTCGAGCGGCTTCCCGGCCGCGGACATCGGGTTGTTCGGATGCTGGGTCCAGTTGAGATAGGACCCATCCACCACCCGGCCGGTGCGCCGGTCGAGCTCGTTCACCAGGGGCTCCATTGTGATGCAGTTCTCGATGGGGCAGACGCTGGCGCACAGGTTGCAGCCCACGCATTCCTCGTCGATCACCTCGAAATGGCGCACGCCGTTGACGAGATGCGTGATCGCCTGATGGGAGGTGTCCTCGCAGGCCACGTGGCAGCGGCCGCACTTGATGCACAGATCCTGGTCGATCCGTGCCTTCACGGCGTAGTTGAGATTGAGATACTGCCAGTCCGTGACGTTCGGCACGGCGGCGCCCACGAAGTCGGAGACCCGGGCATAGCCCCGCTCGTCCATGAAGGCTTCGAGCCCCGTGATCATCTCCTGGACGATCTTGAAGCCGTAGACCATCGCGGCGGTGCAGACCTGCACGGTGCCGGAGCCGAGCGCCATGAACTCCGCCGCATCGCGCCAGGTCTCGATGCCGCCGATGCCGGAGATCGGCAGGCCGCGCGTCGCGGGCGCGCGGGCGATCTCGGCCACCATGTTGAGGGCGATGGGCTTCACGGCCGGTCCGCACATGCCGCCATGCGTCGCCTTCCCGTCCGTGTGCGGGGCCGGGACCATGCGGTCGAGATCGACGCCCATGATGGAGTTGATGGTGTTGATGAGCGACACCGCGTCGGCGCCGCCGCGCTTCGCCGCCTCGGCGGGCTTGCGGATGTCGGAGATGTTGGGGGTGAGCTTCACGATGACGGGCATGCGCGAGTGCTGCTTGCACCAGCGGGTGACCATCTCGACGTACTCGGGCACCTGCCCGACCGCCGACCCCATGCCGCGCTCGGACATGCCGTGCGGGCAGCCGAAATTGAGCTCGATGCCGTCCGCGCCCGTAGCCTCGACTCGCGGCAGGATGCGCTTCCAGGCCTCCTCCTCGCACGGCACCATGAGGGAGACCACGATGGCCCGGTCGGGCCAGCGCCGCTTCATCTCGGCGATCTCCTGGAGGTTCACCTCCAGGGGGCGATCCGTGATGAGCTCGATGTTGTTGAAGGCATTGACGCGCCGGTCGGGCCCATGGACCACCCCGTAGCGGGGTCCGGACACGTTGACGACGGGCGGCCCCTCCTCGCCGAGGGTCTTCCAAACCACCCCGCCCCATCCGGCCCGGAAGGCGCGCTCGATGTTGTAGGCCTTGTCGGTGGGCGGCGCGGAGGCGAGCCAGAACGGGTTCGGCGCCTTGATGCCCACGAAGTTGACGCTGAGATCGGCCATGGAACCCTCCTTATCGGCCAGCCGCAACGGCCGTTGCAGGGCAGGAGTGACGGTGAGGCGCAGAAGCGACGGTGGTGCCGGAAGCGGTCATCGAAGCCCCCCTTATTCGGCGGCCATGGGCACGAAGCCCAGGAGCGCGCGGTCGATCGACAGGGCGGCCTGCTTGCCGTCCTCCACGGCGACGACCGTGAGGTCGCGCCCGCCCGCGGCGCAATCGCCGCCGGCCCACACGCCCGCAAGGGAGGTGCGCCGCTCGGGATCGACCCCGATGCGGCCGGAGGCGAGTTCGAGCACGTCGCTCGACCCCTCGATATCCGCCGGCACGAAGAGCTGGCCGATGGCCTTGAAGAGCTGGTCGGCGGGCAGTTCGAAGGTCTCGCCCGCATCGACGAGGCGGCCGCCCTCCTCCTTCGTCGTCATGAAGGTGACGGCGGCAAGGGCCCCGTTCTCCCCGCGCAGGCTGAGGGGGCGCGCCCAGTGGCGGATCACCACGCCCTCGGTGAGAGCGAGCTCCTGCTCGTAGCGGCTCGCGCCCATCTGCTCCGCGCCGCGCCGGTAGACGATCGTCACCTCCTCGGCGCCGAGCTTCTTGGCCTGCACGGCGGCGTCCACCGCCGTCATTCCGCCGCCCACCACCACGACGCGGCGGCCGATGGGAAGCGCGCCGAGATTCGGGCTCTGGCGCAGCACCTCGATGAAGGCGACCGCATCCTCGACGCCCGTCAGGCCCCCATCGTCGATTCCGAGGCTGTTCACCGCCTGGAGACCGAGACCGAGGAAGACCGCGTCATAGTCGCGGCGCAAGTCCGCCAGGGTGAAATCGCGGCCGATCGCCTGGCCGCAGCGCAATTCGATGCCGCCGACGCTGAGGATGAAGTCCACTTCCTTCTGGGCGAAGTCGTTGGTGGACTTGTAGGAGGCGATGCCGTGCTCGTTGAGGCCGCCCGGCCGCTGGCGGGCGTCGAACACCACCACCTCATGGCCGAGCGTCGCGAGCTTGTGGGCGCAGGAAAGGCCCGCGGGGCCGGCGCCGACGACGGCGACTCGCCGGCCCGTGGCGGCGCCCTGGCGATAGAGCGTTTTGCCTGAGGCCATCACGGCATCCGTCGCATGGCGCTGGAGTTCGCCGATGATCACCGGCTTGCCCTCCGCCTCCATGCGGACGCAGGCTTCCTCGCACAGGGTCTCGGTCGGGCAGACCCGGGCGCACATGCCGCCGAAGATGTTGGAATCGAGGATCGTCTTGCCGGCCCCCGCCGTGTTGCCGGTGGCGATCTGCCGAATGAACAGCGGGATGTCGATGCTGGTCGGGCAGGCCTGGACGCACGGAGCGTCGTAACAGAAGAGGCAACGCTCGGCGGCGACACGCGCTTCATGCCGGTCGAGCGGGGCATGGAGGTCCGAAAAAGCTTCGCCGTACTCGCCCAAGGGGCGCCGGCCGGCGCGGATGTCCGGTGCTGAGGTCATAGGTCCTCCACCCCGCACAACGCGGGTCATCAGGCTGTCGAATCGTTCACCCTCAGGCCCGCCTCTCGAGGGGCAGGCTCATGATTTGACCATCTGATCAAAGGGATTCGGGGCTGTCAAACGGAAGCTTGGACGTGGGGGCGAGGCCGCCGGGAGCCGCAGCTCGACCGTTTCGGCCAAGAAAAAAGGCCACTCCGAAGAGCGGCCCGAAGTTTAGGGAGGAAACGCCCAAGAAGGGCACGGACAAGACGACGCCAATCGCCCTGTCACGAAGTCAATGTATGCTGCATCGCACAAAAGATCAAGCGGAAATCCAACGCTCTCGAAAGCGTGGCGCGACCTGATCGCAGGACACGAAAATCAAAGCGATAACAAGGAAATGAGCGGGATCGCGGCGGGCGCCGATACCCCAACCTTCATCTGTCATTTAGGTCAAGCTCCATGACCTGTATCCCGCGATGCAGCAAACACGACGGGTCAAAACGGCGCTCCGGCGGCTCAACCCTGGCCGATAGTCGGGGTGGCCCGAGGGTTTCCTGCCGTTGCGTCGAGGGCTGGGTTCATCCTATCAACGCGGGGCTGATCGATCGGTTGTCCCGAGCGGAGTCCTGCCTTTGACCGAACCCGCCGTCGTTCTGAAGACTGAGGCGCTCACCAAGTCCTTCCTCGGCTTCGTTGCCGTCCAGGACGTGAACTTCACCCTCCGGCGCGGGCACATCCATGCGGTGATCGGGCCGAACGGCGCGGGCAAGACCACCTTCTTCAACCTGCTCACCAAGTTCCTGTCCCCGTCGAGCGGCCGCATCACCTACAAGGGCGAGGACATCACGGGCCTGAAATCGGCCGAGATCGCACGGCGCGGCATCGTGCGCTCGTTCCAGATCTCCGCCACGTTCCCGCACCTGACCGTGATGGAGAACGTGCGCGTGGCGCTCCAGCGCAAGGTCGGGACCTTCTATCATTTCTGGCGCTCCGAGGAGAGCCTGAAGGCGCTCGACGCCCGCTCGCTCGAACTGCTCGCACAGGTGGGCCTCGAGTCCTTCGCCCACCATCAGGCCGTCGAATTGCCCTACGGCCGCAAGCGGGCGCTCGAAATCGCGACCACGCTCGCCCTCGACCCGGAACTCATCCTCCTCGACGAGCCGACCCAGGGGATGGGACACGAGGACATCGACCGGGTGAAGGCGCTCATCAAGCGGGTGGCCGAGGGCCGCACGGTTCTCATGGTCGAGCACAACATGAGCGTGGTGGCCGACATCTCCGACCGGATCACCGTGCTCCAGCGCGGGCAGATCCTCGCCGAGGGCAGTTATGCGGAGGTTTCCTCCGACCCCCGCGTGGTCTCCGCCTATCTCGGCACCGCCCATTGACCGCACCCGACACCATCCCCCGCCGCGAGTCCTCCATGAAGCCGCTTCTCGAAATTGCCGACCTCCATGGCTGGTACGGCGAGAGCCACGTGCTCCACGGGGTGCAGCTCCGGGTGAACGAGGGCGAGGTGGTGAGCCTGCTCGGGCGCAACGGCGCCGGCCGCACCTCGACCTTGAGGGCGATCCTTGGTCTCCTCTCCCGCCGCGAGGGCTCGATCCGCATCGGCGGACAGGAGACCATCGCCATGGCGGCCCATAAAATTCCCCGCCTCGGCATCGGCTACTGCCCCGAGGAGCGCGGTATCTTCGCGAGCCTCTCGGCACAGGAGAACCTTGAGCTGCCGCCGAAGGTCGCCGAGGGCGGCATGTCGGTGGAAGAGATCTACGAGATCTTCCCGAACCTCTACGAGCGGCGCATGAGCCCCGGCACCAAGCTCTCGGGGGGCGAGCAGCAGATGCTGGCCATCGCCCGCATTCTGCGCACGGGTGCAAAGCTCCTGCTCCTCGACGAAATCTCGGAGGGCCTCGCCCCCGTGATCGTGCAGAAGCTCGCCGAGACGATCCGGCTTCTGAAGGCCAAGGGCTACACCATCGTGATGGTGGAGCAGAACTTCCGCTTCGCGGCCCCGCTGGCTGATCGCTTCTATGTGATCGAGCACGGCAAGGTCGCCATGCAGCTCGATCAGGCCGAGCTCAATGCCCGGCAGGAGGAGCTCGCCCGCTTCCTTGGGGTCTGATCCGGCCTATCCCTTCGTCGGGAGGGATTGCCGGGCAGCCCGGAAGGACGACATGATGCGCCATCGACGGTCCGCGGAATGCGGGCCTCGCCAGGCGAAGAACAGCAACAGGGAGAGAGACATGCGCAAAGTACTATTGGCCTCCGTGGCCGCCACCGCCCTGCTTGGCGGCGCCGCCTCCGCTCAGCAGGTCTCGGGCGATGCCGTGAAGATCGGCGTGCTCACCGACCTCTCGGGCGTCTACTCGGATTTCGGCGGCGCCGGCGCCGTGGAAGCCGCCCGCATGGCCGTCCAGGATTTCGGCGGCAAGGTGCTGGGCAAGACCATCGAGGTGATCTCGGCCGACCACCAGAACAAGGCGGACGTGGCGGCCTCCAAGGCCCGTGAATGGTACGACACCCAGGGCGTCGACCTCATCACCGAGTCCCTCAACTCCTCCGTGGCCCTCGCGGTCTCCAAGGTGGCGACCGAGAAGAAGCGGATGCAGATCGTCACCGGCGCGGCGACGAGCCGCCTCTCCAACGAGGATTGCGGCCCCTACACGATCCACTACGTCTACGACACCTACGCCCTCGCGCAGGGCACGGGCGCGGCCGTGGTGAAGTCCGGCGGCGACAGCTGGTTCTTCCTCACCGCCGACTACGCCTTCGGCCACAGCCTCGAGAAGGACACCGGCGACGTGGTGAAGGCGGCGGGCGGCAAGGTGCTCGGCGCCGTGCGCCATCCCCTCTCGGCCTCCGACTTCTCGTCCTTCCTCCTCCAGGCCCAGTCCTCGGGCGCCAAGGTGGTGGGCCTTGCCAATGCGGGCACCGACACGGTGAACTCGATCAAGGCGGCCTTCGATTTCGGCCTCACCCCGAAGCAGCAGCTCGCCGGTCTCCTCACCCTGGTGACCGACGTCCATGGCCTCGGCATCGAGCAGGCCCAGGGCCTCTTCACCACGGAAGCCTGGTACTGGGACCAGAACGACGAGACCCGCGCCTTCGCGAAGCGCTACTTCGAGAAGGTGAAGAAGATGCCGAACTCGAACCAGGCCGGCGTCTACTCCGCCGTGACGAACTACCTGAAGGCCGTGCAGGCCGCCAATTCGGATGATTCCGATGCTGTGGTGAAGCAGCTCAAGTCCATGACGATCAACGACATGTTCACCAAGAACGGCAAGATCCGTCAGGACGGCCTGCACGTGCACGACATGTACCTGTTCCAGGTGAAGGCGCCGAAGGATTCCAAGTACGCCTGGGATTACTACAAGCAGGTCGCCGTGGTGCCGGGCGAGCAGGCCTTCCAGCCCCTGCAGGCCTCGCGCTGCGCGCTCGTGAACAAGAGCTAATCGGATATCCGGCGCGGGCCCTCGGGCCCGCGCCTCCTTCTTACAAGCGATCGCTCCCACACTTCCAGGATTGAAGCACCCCATGGAGATCTTCGGCGTTCCCCTCGTGGCGCTCGCCTCGCAGCTCGTGCTGGGCCTCGTCAACGGGTCCTTCTACGCCATGCTCTCGCTGGGGCTCGCGGTGATCTTCGGGACTTTGAACATCGTCAATTTCGCCCACGGCGCCTTCTACATGCTCGGCGCCTTCGGGGCCTTCTTCGCCCTGAGCACCCTCGGCCTCAACTACTGGGTCGCGCTGATCGTGGTGCCGCTGGCGGTGGGGCTCATCGGCATTCTGGTCGATCGCGGCCTCCTCCAATGGCTGCGCGGCCTCGATCCGCTCTATGGGCTCCTCCTCACCTTCGGCGTGTCCCTGATCCTGGAGGGCATCCTGCGCGATGCCTATGGCAGCTCGGGCCGCTCCTACCCGCGGCCGCCGGCCCTCAACGGCGTCTGGAACCTCGGCTTCATGGTGCTGCCGATCTCCCGCGCCTGGGTGATCGGAGTGTCCCTCGTGGTCTGCTTCACCACCTGGTTCGTGATCGAGCGCACGAAGCTCGGCGCCTACCTGCGGGCCGCGACCGAGAACCCCTCCCTCACCCAGGCCTTCGGCGTGAACGTGCCGCTCCTCGTGACCCTCACCTTCGGCTTCGGGGTCGCGCTAGCGGGCCTTGCGGGCGTGCTCGCGGCCTCCGCCGTGCAGATCACGCCGCTCATGGGCTCCAACATCATCATCGCGGTCTTCGCGGTGGTCGTCATCGGCGGCATGGGCTCCATCCTCGGGGCCATCCTGACCGGCCTCGGCCTCGGCCTCATCGAGGGGCTGACCCGGGTCTATTATCCGGAGGCCTCGGCCACCGTCGTTTTCGTCATCATGGCGATCGTCCTGCTGGTTCGTCCGGCAGGCCTGTTCGGGAGGGCGTGAGATGGCAGCCCGTATCGGCCTTTTCGCCCTCGTCGTCCTCATCGGGATCGCGGCTCCGTTCCTGGGCCTCTATCCCGTGCTGCTGATGAAGCTGCTCTGCTTCGCGCTTTTCGCCTGCGCCTTCAACCTGCTCATCGGCTTCGTGGGGCTCCTCTCCTTCGGCCATGCCATGTTCTTCGGCAGCGCCGCCTATGCGGCGGGCTACGCCATGCGCAGCTGGGGCTTTTCGCCCGAGCTCGGCATCCTCCTCGGGGTCGCGGTGGCGGCTTTGCTGGGGCTCGTCGCCGGCAGCCTCGCGATCCGCCGGCAGGGCATCTACTTCGCCATGATCACCATGGCGCTCGCCCAGATGGTCTATTTCATCGCCCTCCAGGCCCCCTTCACGGGCGGTGAGGACGGGCTCCAGGGCATCCCGCGGGGCAATCTCTTCGGCGTGATCTCCCTCCAGAGCGACCTCACGCTCTACTACGTGGTCCTGGCGATGGTCGTCGCGGCTTGGCTGTTCATCGCCCGCATCGTGCACTCGCCTTTCGGGCAGATCCTCAAGGCGATCCGCGAGAACGAGCCGCGCGCCATCTCGCTCGGCTACGACACGGACCGGTTCAAGCTCATCGCCTTCGTGCTCTCGGCGGCGCTTGCCGGCCTTGCCGGCTCCCTGAAGGCGCTGGTGCTCGGCTTTGCCACGCTCTCGGACGTGTATTGGGCGACCTCGGGCAGCGTCATCCTCATGTCGCTCATCGGCGGCATCGGCACCTTGACGGGGCCGGTGATCGGAGCCTTCGTCATCACCGGGCTCGAGAACGTGCTCGCCGACCGGGTGGGCTCCTGGGTCACCGTGGTGCTCGGGGTCATCTTCGTGGTGAGCGTGCTCCTCTTCCGGCAGGGGCTCGTCGGCTCGCTCAAGCGCTTCTGGCCGTCGGCCAGCCGCAAGCCCGCCACCGCCGCCTGAGCGGGATCGAATCGAGGGCCTGTCCGTTGACGCCGTGAGCCCCGCGGGGGCGTGCGGAAGCCTGGCATGGAGATCGTTCCGGCCTTTCACGTGAAGGAGGCGGAGGGCGAGCGGCCCGGAGCCTTCGCGAGCTTTCCCTACGACCGCGAACTCGTGCAGCGGTTCCGGGAGGCCTTTCCCCGCGCCCGCTGGCGGACGGACGAGGAATGCTGGTTCGTGCCGGGCACCACCGCAGTGGCGCGGCTCAACGTCTGGATCTCGCAAGAACTCGACGCCCTGGACCGGCACGCGGACGCGAAGGGCCGGGACGCCTTCCAGTTCGAGCCGCTGGAGAGCCCCTACCTGCATGTGGGCGACGACCTCCAGGTCCGTACGCCCTACGCGCAAGCAATCGTCGAAGCCATACGCCAGATCCCCTGGGCCCGCTGGGACCCGGACGAGCGCATCTGGCGGGTGCCCTTTCGATCCTATGAGGGCCTGAAGGCGCGCTGGCCCGAGATCGAGGAGGCGGCCCGGTACAACGAGCCCGAGGCGCGGCGGCGGCGCCAGCAGGAGCGGAAGGCCGCCGGAGCCGAACCGGCGCGCGATCCGCTCGCCGCCGACCGGCGGCAGCGACGCTACCCCGTTCCCGGCGACGACCTGCCCCCCATGGACGAGCCAGTGGCTGCCGGCCCCTTCGGGGTCGTGGTGTTCGAGGATGTGGAGACAACGCCCTTGGGCGCGGAGGAAGCGGCGCGCTATCCTCATATCGGCAACCCGGCGGGGTATGTGTGGGCTCGGTGGCGCATGCCGACCGTGAGGGAAGCCTATCGGGCGCGTCCTATTCGAGAGGCCGATGACGCGGCGCTCAGCGCGACGCGCGGCTGGCGCCTGCCGACCGCCGAGGACTTGAAGGAGCGGCTGCGGCGTCTTCGAGCGGTCGAGCGGGCGCGCCGTTCGCGGGGCGATGTGTCGGAGGGTGGTTCTGCGGCGCCCTGACGCGAAGAAGCCCCGGCTGTGGGCCGGGGCTGGTGGCGGGGTCTGGCCTGGGCCGCTCCCGCGGGTGCAGGCAGGCGGCCGCCGGACCCAAGGTCCGGCTGGT
>DATCJK010000010.1:0-8146 GCA_036562855.1 Microvirga sp. | reverse complement strand
GGTGCTGGTGACGTGGCTCCTGGATCATACGACCGAGCCCGAGAGCCTCTTGCTACGCTGGGAGGAGCGCGGAGGACCACCCGTGGAAGCACCCAAGCGGCGGGGCTTTGGCACACGGCTCATCGAGCGCAGCCTTGCGAGTGACCTTGAGGGTGAGGTCAAGATGACGTTCAACCCTCAGGGTCTCGTCTGCACAATCTCAGCCCCGATGGAGGGAGCCTCTGGGTAAACTGACACTTGGGGGCGCCGCTGTCCTTACCTTCACCCTGTTGACCTTTGTTAATGTCGAAGCCCATTCCGAAAGCTTCGACGGCCGACGTGCGGTCATCATCGACGGGGACACCATCGCCCTCGGATCAGAGCGGGTGCGGATCCTGAACATCGACGCGCCCGAGACGCGGAATGCCCGGTGCGAGGCGGAGTTGGTCGCAGGACTCAAGGCCAAGGAACGTCTGGCCGCCCTCCTCCGCGTTAGCACCATCGAGGTCGATCGACATGGCGAGGACCGTTACCGCCGGACCCTCGCCCGGGTCTCTGCCAACGGCCGTGATGTGGGCGAGGTCTTGGTGCGTGAACGGCTCGCTCTCCCGTGGCAG
The DNA here is from genome assembly GCA_036562855.1 of Microvirga sp. GTDB lineage: Bacteria > Pseudomonadota > Alphaproteobacteria > Rhizobiales > Beijerinckiaceae > Microvirga. The sequence continues at coordinate 7,550 of DATCJK010000010.1, read as the reverse complement.
GATGGACCCGAGGCACGGGACAAGCGTGCTGCGCACTGGTGCGGGTAGGGCAATGGCAATGATGCGATGGGTTCTGGTGGCCTGCTTTCTGGCGGCGCCTGCACGGGCTTCAGAGGCCGCTTTGGACCGCGCCGTGAACGCCATCCGCCGTCATGGCCTTCTAACCGCAAAGGAGCTGCGTTGCTCCTCCCTGGTGGCGTCCGACCGGATTGGCGACGTGGTGATCGTGGATGTTCGGGAGAAGCACAACAAGGCGTGCGGAGGAGCCCCGGAGACCACCCCTCGCCGCTTCTCGCTGGAAATCAACATGCGAACCGGAGTGATCCGGTGGGACAACAACTTTCCTGACATGGAGATGGTCCCTATCCCTCGGCGCGCCCGCTGAAGGCCGGTCGGCCGCCATGGTCCGCATCCCGCGCCGCGCCCGCTACAACGACGGCACGCCCATAACTCCCATGAAGCTCGTGCAGCTCCGGGCAGGCGGCATCAAGACGGTGATGGCCTACTGCGCCCGCTGCCAGCATGGGGCGGCGGTGGATTCCTCCCCCTTCCCCGATGAGACCTTCGTGCCTGACGTGGGCCTGCGCCTGCGGTGCTCCCGGTGCGGCTCGAAGGAAGTCTACACGCAGCCGAATTGGATGGAGAAGAGGGACCGGCCGGGGCCTCTATAAGAGGCTCTCCGTCATGACAGCGCAAGATGTGCCTTGCGGAGGCGTTCGAGCACCCATTGCTGTGCTTCGTCAGGCGTGTCGAACAGCACATCCTCTTCCGCCGAACAAGCGCCATAGCCTGTTTCGAGGAACCAGCGCCCGCGCGGTCCCTCCTCGTCCACGCTGTTATGGAGGTAGGTGACCACGGCCATAAGCGCGTCATCGGCGAAGATGAGCAGCCCCTGCTCGATACCGTCGCGGTGGGTAGTTGGGACCAGGATGGCCTGACAGGTGATGTGCGGAGCCATGTCGGGAGGCTGGCACCAGGCGTCCATAGGGTCATTTACATAGGTTTATGTGCGCACGGGCTTGAAGGTTGGAGGTAAGACCTTCTCAACCATGCAGGCGCACCCTGACCTTGGGCCTCGTTGCATATCGGCCCTGTGACCCCTCTGGAGAGCCCGTCCGGTCGAACATGCCGGACGGGTTTTTCGTTACTGCCCGCTCTTACAAAAGAACCTGATTTTTTATTGCGATACCCCCCACCCTGTTGGGGAGGCGTCTATTCCGCGAATTCCCAAAAGGCCGATCTACCGGGTGCGCGGGCCTCAATGCCGGTTCTGGTAGCCGGCCCGCTTTCACCATCACGCTTCTAACTGCTACGTTTCCTTCTCAACCCACATGCCGTATCAAAGCGCTGCCCATTCAGTAGGCTATAGGGACGGCCCCATGAGCTACCATCTCCTAATCAGCGTCGCGTGCCTTGGCATCGGCATTGCCCTGATGGTTGTCGCCATGCGCAAGGATGGAAATCCGCCCAACTTCCTGCGCAACGGCAACCTTAGGTTCCTGTACCCTATCCTGCCGCTGCTATTCCTTGTGATTGGCTTTGCCGAATTGATCCGGCTGTTCTGACCTAGGAGGCACCCATGCAGATCATTTCCATTCTCGGCGGCCTCGTCATGCTCGCCCTTGGGGTGCTGCTGCTCGTAAAGGGGTTGCCGGTGAACGGCGTGCCGCGTCCAGCAGTGGTCGGCCGGTGGAGCGACATGTATGCCTTTGCCATCCTGCTCTGTTTCACGATGGGTGCGTCGTTCGTCCTGAGTGGCATCCTGCGTTGAGAGCGGATGCAGGCTTCTTCGCATCGTCCATCTGTGGGGCGGGCTCTTAAAGCCCCCGATAACCGCCACGGCGCTTGCGGGCCTCGATAGCCACTAGGGCCGCCAGAGCCTTCCCCTGGTCCTTGTGCTCATCAAGGCGGGTCCGGCCCTTCGTGCCGATGCGACCCCAGCGGCGGACGAGGACGACGTGACCGAACAGATCCCGCTCGACCTCCATAGAATAGAAGCGGGCCATATTGCGGGACGGGTCCACGCGGCGGAGCGTGACGACCGGGGGTTTCACAACGGTGGGCCAGAAGAGTTCGGGCATGGCGTCACTCGGATCGTGAGGGGGCACAGAAGAACAACGACGCTACGAGTATTGTTGCGCACGGTCGTGCTGTGCTATCACCGTAGCGTCGTGGCTCAACAGCCATGAGGCGGAGGTGAGCGTGGATGTATCGCCGCCGCCGAGGGCTGGCTTCTTTCTTGAGAGCGGATACGCTTTCAGGATGAGCCTGCGAGTGAAACGCCCCCTTATGGCTGCCGTGTTATCGATGGCGCTGCCGTCCGTGGCTCTGCCAAAGGAGCATCCCCGTATCCGCTACACTGAGGCATTCGTGAAGGCTTCATGCGACCTGGCGAAGCTGGATCCGCTGGAGACATCGAAACCGGAAAGCGCCGCCAAATGGCTGGAACGCCGTGAGGAGCTGAAGTCCATCCTCGATGCGCCCTATCCGCCCGAGCTGATGAACTATGCCCCACCCCCTTTTGAGTACGCCGCTCACCTCCAGGCCGGTATCCCTTGCCCTGGCCCCTCGACGGGCCCTACATCGAAGTTGCCAAAGACCTTCCGCTGCCGGCTCGACCGCGTGCTGTTTCGCGATACCGACGCACGCAAATCCTTTCAGGCCAAGGCAGCCTTGTTGAGGTTCGGCTTCCTCTATGACGATGTGGACAAGCGGAAACTTGAGGACAGGCCCCGACCTCTCAAGGAGGACGCGCCGAGGCTTGTCGGGGAGATTTCCGTTCAGGGCACCATGGATGGGCAGACCTACATCGTCGCTCGCGAGTGGACCGGCGGGAGCCCGGTTGAGGCCCTTGCTTCCGTGGCGCTCAAGGATGCCACCCCCGAGTGGCGTCGCACTACGCCAACCACCGAGCTGCCGATGGTGACCTTCGAGAATGCCCACATGTTCGTTTTCGATCTGCGGAACGATACCCCTGGCGCACGGGCCGCAGTCGGAGGGCCGTTGAAGGACTTCACGTTCATTCCGGCGGGGTGTCGAGCCTAAGCCTCAACCATCCGTGCAATGGCAGCCGCACCGTAGGGCTTGCCGGATGCCGCCAGATAGCCTGCGGAGGCGAGGGCGCTCGATATACCCCGCAGCGACCGACGGCGGCCGTTCGCCGGATACCGATGGAGCTTCTTCGCCAGGCGGACCATCTCGGGGCTTATCTCCATGTAGCTCTTGCGGCCCTCGACCTTCACGCCCGTGGCGCGCTTCCGGTCCCGGGCTCCGTTGAGCTTCGAGACCACCATGGCCTTCTCGAACTCGGACACGGCGCCGAGCACCTGGCGGATGAGGTTTGCCGTTGGGGTATCGTCCAGGAAGGCATCCGGCTTGTCGGCTGCGATGAGTTCAACGCCCCGGCTCTTGAGCATGGCAAAGCCCGTCTCCTGCACGATGAGGTCACGGGCGAACCGGTTGGCGGTCTCCACCAGGATGGTGCGGATGCCCTCGGCTCCTATCCGCTCCATCATGGCCGCGAAGCCCGGGCGTGTGGTCACATGATCTGCGCCGCTCACCGCCTCGTCCCGATGATAGGCCACGGCCTCGAACCCGGCCGAGCGGGCGAAGGCGTCGATGGTGGCCCGCTGGCGCTTCTCGGAGTCCTTGTCGGCTCCCACGTTAGCCGCCGATGAGGTCCGCAGATAGGCTACGGCCTTCTTCTTTTCCTTGCCAGCCACAGCGTTCACTCCGTCTCGCGTTACAAAGTCTCCAGAATAGATGAGAGCCCCTGCTCAATACTAGTAATGAAGTGCTGACCAGCCTCAGTCGAGGCTACCCCTCTATGCAGACGGTAGAAGAGACGCACACCAAGAACGTTCTCCAGCCGCTGTATCCGCCATGTAATTGCGCTCTGCTGAACACCCAGTTCAGCGGCGGTCCCAATGATAGAACCCAACCGCGCTGCCGTTACAACAGCTAACCAGTTGGTGATGTTAATTAGTTCTGACGTACCCCACCTCGCTTAGGCATTTAGTTCGATCCTGATCTTTGCTCTTGCGCTTTGATTGCAATCAATGCAAAGGCGCTATGCCTCAACAGCATAGCATTGTCTTGGTAAAATCATGCGCAGCGCACTCGCCTTTAGTCACATCATCGATGCCGCTAGCCGTCTCGCCGGGATCGTGGCGAGTTGGCTTGTGCTGTTCTCGTGCATGATCAGCGCGGGCAACGCAGTTTCTCGATACCTGTTCAGCATCTCGTCGAATGCTTGGCTCGAGATCCAATGGCAGATGTTTGCCGGCACCTTCCTCCTCGGTGCAGCGCACGTCTTCCGTTTGAACGAGCATGTGCGGGTTGATCTTCTGTATGGCCCCCGTTCTGAGCGCGGTAAGCTCTGGACGGACGTATTCGGCATTCTGTTCTTCTTCTTTCCCGCTATCGTCTTCGTTCTGTATCTCGCTATTCCGTTTTTCCTGGAGAGCCTGCGCTCAGGTGAGACTTCGTCGAATGCTGGCGGCCTAACACTTTGGCCCGTGAAGATGCTGTTGCCGCTCGGGTTCGCGCTTCTCGCCTTGCAGGGAGTGTCCGAGCTGATCAAGCGGATTGCCGCCCTACGCGGCGAGGCTCCGGCTGGCGAGATCGCCGCCTACGAGAAGCCTCTTCAGTAACTGTCAATCGCCTCATCCGTCTCAAGTTCGAAAGCCACATCGATGCTGGATTACGGCCTCACCGCACCCGCCATGTTCGTCGGGCTTATCGCATTCATGCTGGTGGGATTTCCCGTCGCATTCTCACTAGCGGCGCTAGGACTCTTCTTCGGCGTCGTCGCAATCGAGATCGGCTACTTCGGGGTCGCCTTTCTGCAGGCGCTGCCCTACCGAATCTTCGGCATCATGTCGAACGACCTGCTGCTCGCAATCCCGTTCTTCACATTTATGGGTGTGGTCCTGGAGAAGTCGGGCCTTGCCGAGGATCTCCTCGACGGAACAGGCCAGCTCTTCGGTCCAGTTCCAGGCGGTCTAGCCTATGCAGTGATCTTCGTTGGCGCGATCCTAGGTGCAATCACCGGAACGGTTGCCGCGTCCGTAATTGCTATGGGCATGATCTCTTTGCCTGTGATGATGAAGTACGGCTACGACATGCGGATTGCCACCGGCGTAATTGCGGCATCCGGTACAATCACGCAGCTCATACCGCCCTCACTGGTGCTCGTCGTCCTTGCCGATCAGCTCGGCGTGTCAGTAGGTGACATGTATCTAGGAGCCATCGGCCCTTCCATCCTGCAAGTGGCGCTCTTCGTCGTCTTCATCGCAGCGGTGTCGATCATCCGGCCCGAGAAGGTGCCGCCGCTGCCGTTATCCGCTCGGACTCTCAAGGGCTGGGCTCTGTTGAGCAAAGTGCTGTGGGGCATGATCCCCTCGATCGTGCTCATCTTTCTCGTGCTTGGTACCATCTTCATGGGTCTGGCAACGCCAACGGAAGCCGGTGCGATGGGGGCAGTAGGCTCGATGGTGCTTGCCGCGATGCACCGCCGCCTGAGCCTGAACCTGATCTGGTCGGCCATGGACAACACCATGCGTCTGTCCGCGATGGTGCTGTTCATCCTCATCGGAGCCACGGTGTTTAGTCTCACGTTCCAGGGTGTCAATGGCGGCAAGTGGATCGAGCACATCCTCGCGGGTTTGCCAGGCGGTCAGGTCGGCTTCCTGATTTTCGTGAACATCTTCGTATTTTTCCTAGCCTTCTTCCTCGATTTCTTCGAGATCGCGTTCATCGTAGTGCCCATGCTGGTGCCGGTTGCCAAAGCGCTGGACATCAACTTGGTCTGGTTTGGCCTGCTGCTGTGCGTAAATATGCAAACGAGCTTCATGCATCCGCCCTTCGGCTTTGCGCTGTTCTACCTACGAGGGATCGCGCCGAAGGAGGTCAAGAGCTCAGATATCTACTGGGGTTCAATCCCTTGGATTATCCTGCAGCTCATTCTTGTCGGTGTTCTGATCGTTTGGCCAGAGTCGGTGACGTACTGGCTCGGCGAGGGGCAGGTCATCAACCAAGAGGAAGTGCAGCGTAAGCTGGACGAAATGTTTATGCCGCCTGCCAGCGGTTCGGGCGATGGCGGACTGCCGGGACTGCCGCAGTTCGATCTTGGGCAGCCACCAAAGATCCAATAGCACAGGTTAGCATTGCATTGAGTAGCCACTCGAGAATGACAGCCTACCAATGTCGAGACTGAGCGTTAGGTGAAGCCCGGTAGCCAGAGGATCGAATCATGCTCAATGCTCAGCGTACCCGTCGAGGCCTGCTCAAGACTGCGCTCGGTGCTGCCACCGCCTCGCTCCTTGTGGGCAGCGCCGTGGCGCAAACTTACCCGCAGCGCCCCATCACGCTGGTGGTGCCCTTCGCGGCAGGCGGATCGACCGACGTGGTGGCTCGCATTGTCGCCCAGAAGATGGGCGAGAGCATCGGCCAGCAAGTGGTCGTAGAGAATGTGGCCGGTGCAGGCGGCAGCACCGGCGCAGCCCGCGTCGCCAAGGCCGATCCCGATGGCTACACGATCCTGATGGCGACGGTTGCGACCCATGCGCTGAATCCGCTCATGCTTAAGCGGAAACCGTACGACCCCGTTACAGATTTCGCCCCAATCTCCCTGCTTGCCATTGTGCCCAACGTGCTTGTGGTGAACCCCCAGCTCCCGGTGAAGTCCGTGCCGGAGCTCATCGCGCTGCTGAAGGCCGAACCAACCAAGTACAACTATGCTTCATCGGGCGTGGGCACCCCGCTGCACCTCTCGGGTGAGCTCTTCAAGTCCCTGGCAAAGGTGCAAATGCAGCACATCGCCTATCGCGGCTCCGGGCCGGCGTTGAACGATGTCGTGGCCGGGCAGGTGCCGATCATGTTCGACAACCTGCCTTCGGCGTCCGAGTTCATGAAGGCTGGGACGCTGAGGGGTATTGCGGTCACCACAAAGGAGCGGGCGCCCTCCTTCCCAGATCTCCCCACTATCGCCGAGGCAGGTCTTGCAGGTTACGAGACCTACACCTGGAATGCGCTCTTTGCCCCGCCGAACACCCCGAAGGCGGTGATCGACCGCCTCAATGAAGAGGCTCGCAAGGCCGTGGCTGATCCGAGCGTGCAGGAGCGGCTCAAAGCGTTTAGCGCCACCGTGGTGGGATCCACCCCTGAGGCTCTCGCTGAGCACGTGAAGGCGGAGATCGCCAAGTGGACGCCAGTGGTGAAGGAGGCTGGCGTCCAAATCGACTGAACCGTCATCGCGCTCGCCCAACTGCGGAACCCACCTGAGGGTCCATGCCTTCTACCTTGGCTTCCGGAGCCTGCCCTTCAAGGGCGGGCTCCGGTTACCTTACCCAGAAGGTTGGTAGCGTGACGGCTCAGACCCGCAGCAACTCCTCCCCATCGCCGTACCGGGGGCCAGTCGTGCCCCCGCCGCATCCAAGCGGTCTCAGCTCAGTCCTGGAGCGCAATATTCACGCGCTCAGCGAGCGGAGGCGGCAGGAGGAGCGTGACGCGACCTTGCAGGAGCGGGTGGCGGAGGTCATCACCCGCTT
>DATCJK010000007.1:0-3700 GCA_036562855.1 Microvirga sp. | reverse complement strand
GCACCAGCGTCTGCTCATCAACGAGCTGAACCACCGGGTGAAGAACACCCTGGCCACGGTGCAGTCCATCGCCACCCAGACCCTGCGCAACGCGGGCAGCGTCGGCGAGGCCCGCGAGGCCTTCGAGAGCCGCCTCATGGCACTCTCCCGTGCCCACGACGTGCTCACCCGCGAGAACTGGGACGGAGCCGACCTCACCGAAATCGTCGAACAGGCGGTCTCGCCCTATGCGGCAAGCGGTGAGGAGCGGCTTCACGTGCGGGGGCCTCGCGTGCGGCTCTCCCCGCGCAGGGCGCTCGCCCTCGCCATGGGCTTGCAGGAGCTTGCGACCAACGCCGCCAAATACGGAGCCCTGTCCCGCCATGGCGGCGCCGTGCGCATCAACTGGTCCGTGGACGGTGGATCGGACGGCCCGCGCCTCGCGCTTGGCTGGGAGGAGAGCGGCGGCCCGCCCGTGACGCCCCCGACCCGCAAGGGCTTCGGCTCACGCCTCATCGAGCGCAGCCTCGCCCAGGACCTCGACGCGACCGTCCGGATCGACTTTGCGCCGACGGGTCTTGTCTGCTCCATCGATCTGCCCCTGAAGGCCGCCTCCGCGTCGGACGAACTGATCTGATGAGCGGCGCGGATCCGATGAAGTCTGACGCTGTCCCATTTATGTGACAGCCGACTCGACGCTCCTCAGGCACTCTATGTGTGTCTGGGGCAGCGTCCAGACGGTTCTCCTCCCGGCCGACCGACGGCCCGCCTCGAGCGCCCTTGTGGCGCTCGTTCCTTGTCGGCCTCCAGCATCCCTTGAGACGTCGGGGCGGACTCCGATCCCAAGTGCTTCCGGCACCGGAACCTTGCGCCCGCAATGGTCATTGCCGGTGTGAGATCAGGAGGCGACCATGACAACCGAGAGCAACCCATCCAGCCACGGGCGCAAGGACAGCGACCTCGCCCGGATGCAGCAGCGGCTCGTCGACGACACGGTGGAAGATACCTTCCCGGCGAGCGACCCGCCGTCCTGGACGACCACGGGCTCCGCAAGCGTTGCCGCGCAGCGGGAGCGTGAGGCCAAGGGCGAGACCCGTTCGCGGAAGGGGATGGGCTCCTATATGAACCGCATCCCAGGAGCCTTCGATCAGGGGCGCGAGACCCTGTCGAACCACCCGCTACTCGCGGTCGCCGCGGCGGGCGCGGCAGGCTTCGGATTGGCCTGGCTCCTCTTCGGCCGCAGCGATTCCCAGGGCCGCCGGCTGCCGGCCTATGGCCGCCGGCCCATGCGGGACATGGATCGCTCCGAGCGTCGCCGCGCCGAGGCCGAGCTGATGGAGGCCAGCCGGGCAGCAGGCGCCGCCAGCGGCGCGCCCGACAGCTTCTAGCTTCAAAAACGGACAGGCCCGGGCCTCGGGCCTGTCCACCGCCCCTGCGCGGCACCATGGGCGACAGCGCTTGATCTTCGGCGGCCCCGCACGCTTGAATGCGGGACAAGCTCATCCCGATGAGCTGCCGCCCTTGATCTTCGGCTGTCCACCACGCTTGTATGCGGGAGACGCCATCCCGCCGAGCTGCAATGACCCACGACCTGCCTGGCCATCCGCCGGCCTCCGCCGAGCCGCGGACCTCTCCACGAGCGTCCGTGCTGCGGCGTGTCGATTCCGGCGTGCTCGCAGTGAACCGGGCGCTGATGATCCTGGCGCTCGGCGCCATGGCGGTGATCGTCTTCGCGAACGTGGCTCTGCGCTATCTCACAGACGAGTCCATCGTCTGGTCCGAGGAGGTGGCGCGTTACCTCATGATCTGGCTGGTCTTCCTTGGGATCGGGCCGGTCTTTCGGGTGGGCGGCCACATCGCCATCGACACCTTGCCGGAAGCCCTGCCGGCGGGCGCGGCGCGGGCGCTGCGCCTCTTCGTGGCGGCGCTAATCATCGGGTTCTGCCTGGCGGCGATCTGGTACGGGCGGGCTTTGGTGCTGCGCACGATCCCGCAGACGACTCCCGTCACCGACGTCTCCTTCGGTCTGGTTTCCGCGGCGGTTCCGACTGGGTTCGCGCTCGCGATCTGGCACATCCTCGCCGTGGTTCAGGGGTTCGTCGCGACCGGAACCTTCGAATCCTCGGCGGATATCAACCCGGGCGAGGCCGGTTCCGTATGACGACGGCCATCCTGTTCGGGAGCCTCGTGCTCTTCATGGCGCTCGGCGTTCCGGTCGCCTTCGCGATCGGAATGGCGACCTTGTCGGCCATCGTCGCTCACGGCCTGCCGCCGATTGCGCTGGCCCAGAAGGCGCTCACGGGCGTCGACAGCTTCTCGCTGCTCGCCATGCCGTTCTTCCTCCTTGCCGCGGAGCTCATGACGGGCGGCGCGCTCGCCCAGGTGCTCCTGCGGTTCGCGGCCATGTTCGTCGGGCACAAGCGGGGCGGGCTCGGCTATACCAACGTGCTCGCGCTCACGTTCTTCTCTGGGATCAGCGGCTCCGCGCTCGCGGATGCGGCCGGGCCCGGCGCGATTCTGATCCGAATGATGCGCCAATCGGGCTACCCGGTCGGCTACGCGGCGGCGCTCACGGCAACGACTGCGGTGGTCGGCCCCGTGATCCCGCCCTCGATCATCATGATCATCTACGCCCTGCAGGATCCGAACGTGTCCGTGCTCGGCCTGTTCTGGGCAGGCGTCGTGCCCGGCCTGCTGATCTCGGGTTCGCTCCTGGTCTATAATTTCTGGGCAAGCCGCCGCCGCAACTTCCGCAGCGAGGGCGCGCGGCCTGGCGGACGCGAGATGCTGGTGACGAGCCTCAAAGCCATCCCGGCCCTCATTCTTCCCGTGATCATCGTCGGCGGCATCCACAGCGGCGCCTTTACGCCCACGGAAGCCTCGGTCATCGCGGTCTTCTACGCTCTCGTCGTCGGCAAGTTCGTCTACGGCACGCTCACGTTCCGGATGCTGCCGGCGATCCTCGCCCGCTCCGCCTTCCTGACGGCGGCGATTCTTCTCATCGTCACCCTGTCCTCGGCCTTCGCCTGGGTCCTCACCGTTGTGCAGGTGCCTCAGACCCTCTCGCTCTGGATCGGCTCCCTTGGCCTCGATCCGCTCACCTTCCTGCTTGCGGTCAACGTCCTGCTCCTCCTCTTCGGCATCTTCATCGAGCCGCTTCCCGGAGTCGTCGTCCTGGTGCCGATCCTCGCCCCCATGGCGGCGACGCTCGGCATCGATCCGCTCCACTTCGCGATCGTCGTCATCATCAACCTCACCCTCGGCATGATCACGCCGCCCGTGGGAAGCTTGCTTTTCGTGACGGCGCTGGTGGCGAAGATCCGCATGAGCGAGCTGAACCGTGAGCTCTATCCGATGCTCGCCCTGCAGATCCTGGTGCTGGCGCTCATCACTCTGATCCCCGGGATCAGCACGGCGCTCCCGGCGCTGCTCGGCAGCCGATAGGGTTGCCTCCGCGCGGGGAACCCGGCCCGCTGCCCAAGCCTTCTACTCTGGATTCGGCCGATACCCGATGCCGGAGGAAGAGGTGGGGGAACGTGGTCGTGCAGCAGCGTCGCGAAATGGGGGTAGGGGGGCGCCCGGGGCCAGTCGTGCCCCCGCCGCATCCAAGCGGTCTCAGCTCAGTCCTGGAGCGCAATATTCACGCGCTCAGCGAGCGGAGGCGGCAGGAGGAGCGTGACGCGACCTTGCAGGAGCGGGTGGCGGAGGTCATCACCCGCTT
>DATCJK010000002.1:0-16398 GCA_036562855.1 Microvirga sp. | reverse complement strand
CGTTCGGTCAGGGCGTCCTCAAGGTGTGGCGCGATGGGGCTGAGCTGGTCTCCTATGCGGGCCCGCTCGGCTACAACGACCAGATCGGACCCTACTGGAAAAACGGCATCTACCGCGAAGCCTCCCCAGAAACCATGGCCGCGCAGTACCGCGATCTCACGGTGACTCCGGGCAAGCTTCCTCCCGTCGTGGCGGCCGCGCCCACCAAAACCCTCGTTGGGACGGACGGCAACGACCGGCTCACGGGCTCGAAGGGCAAGGATGTGATCGTCGGCCAAGCGGGCGACGACGTGCTGAACGGGCGCAATCTCAGGGACGTGCTCAAGGGAGGCGAGGGTCAGGACGCGTTCGTGTTCAACACCCTGCTCGGCCGCACCAATGTCGATCGCATCGTGGACTTTCAGCGCGCCGAGGACAGGATCCACATCGAGAACAAGGTGTACAAGGGTATCGGACGCGCCGGCACGCTCGTGAAGGACGCCTTCGTGGTCGGCACCAAGGCGAAGGATGCGGAGGACCGCATCATCCACGATCGTAAGACCGGCAAGCTCTCATTCGATCCGGATGGGACAGGCGCCGCCGACGCGATCGTGTTTGCGACGGTGCAGAAGCACCTGGTTCTCACCCATGCCGATATTCTCGTGATCTGAGGCGTTCGGCGCCAGCCGGGGAGGGCTGGCGCCGGCCTGTGAGAGGCACGCGCGGCGTTCCCGCCAATCGATCGGCGGGGCGGACGGTCTTGCTCAGTGCCGGGGCATGCGCCGGTAGGAATAGCAAAGAGCGACTGAGGCAAGGAAAAGCAGGTAGCCGCCGTTCCCAACGATCCGGAATGGGGACACCTCACCCATGGCCATGGCGCAGTTGCCCAGGACGAGCATCAACAGCGCGATCGTGGCGCTGCGCTGCGGCCCCTCCAGGGTGAGCGCGCCGACATATCCGCGCCAGAGCCCAACGAGGATTCCGAAGAGGAGAGCGCCGAGGCCAAGCAGGCCGCAATCAAGAAGCACGTCGATATAGGCGTTGTGCGCGTCGATCGCCGAGGTGAACAGGGCTTCGGTGAGGGTGGGAGCCAGAACCCAAGCGGTGGCGGCCGAATAGCCGTAGCCGCCCAAGGGCTGCTCGCTCCAGATGCCGATCGCCGCCCGCCAGATCTCCGTGCGGCCCGAGAAGGTGGCGTCGCGCCCAAGCCATTCGGCCACCATTTCGCTCGACAGAAACTGAAAAGCCAGGACCGCGAAGACGAAAACGAACATCAGCACGATGGGATGGGCGAGCTGACGGCGGATAAACATCACGTAGGTCAGCAGCAGCACGACGACCCCGAACACCGCCGTCGATGAGCCGCTCATGGCAAGGCACACCAAAGCGCAGATCCGCGCGATCCAGAGATAGACGAATCCGCCCTTGATGAGGTGGCTGTGGGTGAAGAGGAGGACGGCCGCGAACGCCGCATAGGCGCCAAGCGCGTTCTTGTGGGCGAATATGCCCCGCCAGCGTCCCACATGGCCGAGCTCTGCAAGGTCGGACGGGTCGTGGCGGCCCACAACGGGCCAGAGCAGGGCCACGATCAAGCTGACGATCATCAGGAAGGCGAGAAAGTGCAGGACGCCTTTGACCACCCTGACCGGTCCCAGGCGATCAACGAGGAATGCGGAGATGACGAGCAGGCCGAACAGCAGGATGCTGTAGCGGGCCGTGAACTCCCGATCGACCGACCAGATCAGGGTCAGGGCCGAGACGATCGCGAAGGGAAGCAGCGGCGTCATCAGGCGCAGCGGCCGCCCGATGGAGGCTGCTCCTCCCAGGGCCGCGACCGCGATGGTCCCGATGATCTGCAGGTAGCGCGCGTAGTTGGCGAGAAAGGCGTAGGGCTCCTCCGCCCCGCCGGCGCGCAGGGGGTTGAACAGCAGGCCGCGCCCGATCTCGCCATAGGTGAGAAGAAGGCCGGCCAAGAGCAGGTAGCAGAGCAACTCGTCTTGAGCCCGCAGGCGCTGCCCGCTCGGCAGGTACCCATCGGGCCGCACGGCCGGCCGGGATCCGGTGCCGACAAAACCCGCCGGGGACGTCCTGGCCGGTCTCATGGGAGAGCGGCCTTGTAGGCAGCGATGAGCTTGGGAACCTGGTGGCTCCAGGATAGCTCGCGCTCGACCCGGGCGCGCCCGAAGGTCCCCATCTCCCGCCGCTGTCCCTCATCCTCGAGGAGCGTCACGATCTTGTCCGCGAAGTCGACCGGATCGTTCGGCGCGGCGTAGAGCGAGGCGCTCTCGGCCGAGTAGCGGCCCTCGGTCACGTCGAACTGCACGATCGGCTTTTCCATCGCCATGTACTCGATGATCTTGTTCATGGTCGACTTGTCGTTCATGGGGTTCACCCGGTCCGGGTTCACGCACAGATCCGCCGTCGACAGCACCTCGAAGAGCTCCGCATCCGGAGCGCGTCCGAGGAAGGTCACGTAATCGTCGATGCCCAGCGCCTTCGCGCTCTCCTGCAGGCTCGCAAGGCTCGGTCCCCCGCCCACGAGGCAGAACTGGATGTCCGTGCGCCCGCGCTTCTGCACCAGATGGGCCACGGTCTCGAGGAGAAGATCGATTCCCTCCTGCTCGCCCATGACGCCCACATAGCCCACAAGGAAGCGCCGGCCCTTCCGAAGCGCCGGGTTCGGCGGCACGGGCTTGAACCGGGAGAGATCCGGGCCCGAGCGCACGACGAACACCTTGTCCGGATCCATGCCGCCGCGCTCGACCGCGATGCGCTTGTAGCTCTCGTTCGTGGCGATCGTGACGTCGGCGAGCCGGAAGGTCATCCGCTCCAGGCGCAGCAGCAGCTTCCAAAAGAAGTCCCGACGGTTGAACTTCGCCTCGTAGAGTTCCGGGTTGATATCATGGTGGTCGAAGAGGAAGCGCTTGCCGAGCAGCTTGAAGGGCAGCGCCACGAGAAAGATGAGATCAGGCGGATTGCAGGCATGGATCACGTCGAAGCCGTGCCGGAAGAATACCTTCCAGGCGAGCCGCGTCTCCCAGTAAAGCGCCGAGGCATATTCCTTCAGGTAGCCGAGCGCCGAGGACGCATCCGGCGGCAGCGGGTGCCGGTAGATGTGAATGCCTTCGAGGACCTCGTAGGCTGCCTCGAAGCCCTTGCCGGTCGGGCAGATCACGACGACCTGCGCGCCCGCGGCGCGCAGGGTCCTGGCCTCCTGCCAGACCCGGCGGTCGAAGGGCACCGGCAGGTTCTCGACGACGATGAGGACGCGGCGGCCGCGCAGGGGCTCGTCCGCGAGCGCCGCGTCGGTCCCGGTTTGGAGTGGGTTCATCATGTCCATCGGCGCCTCCTGGAGGGGTCGTGCCATCAAGGCAGGCTGTTCACGTCCACGACGCGTCCGGATTTCACGGCGACTTTGCCGATCGTGCCGTTCGTGTCGATGATGAGATCGAAATCGTCGCTCTCCACCACCTCGCGCGGCACCAGGATGTCGGCGAGACTCGGCAGTTGCGCGTAGATGTAGCCGAGGTTCTGGCCGACGAGCTTGCCGGGATCGAGGGTGGGGTCATAGACGGAGAGCTTGTAGCCGGCCTGCAGGAGCTTGCGGGCAAGGTCCACGTTCGGCGATTCCCGCAGATCGTCGCTCTCCGCCTTGAAGGCGAGGCCGAGCATCAGGATGCGGGAGCCCTTCGGCACATCCTTCGAGCAGTACTCGAACAGGAAATGCTTGTGCGCTTCGTTCGAGCGGATGAGCGAATCCACCACATGGGTGTTCGCGCCCACATCGCTGGCGATGTACTGGAGCGCGCGCACGTCCTTGGGCAGGCACGAGCCGCCGAATGCGCCGCCAGGACGCAGGTAGTAAGGCGAGATGTTGAGCTTGGTGTCGGACACGAAGATCTCGTGCACGGTCTTGGCGCTGATCCCGAGCTGGACGCAGATGCGGCCGATCTCGTTCGCGAAGGACACCTTGAGGGCATGGAAGGTGTTGTCCACGAACTTGGTGAACTCGGCCTCCGGGTAGCGGGTGTAGAAGACCGGCGCTTCGATGTTGCGGTTGAGTTCGTCGATGCGCGCGCAGGGTTTCCCGTCGGCCGTGCCGACAACGATCTTGGGCGGGTTGAAATAGTCCCGGATCGCGACCGACTCGCGCAGGAACTCGGGATTGTAGACGAGCTCCACGTCGCCGATCCGCGGGCCGAGGGCAAAGCGGAAGATGGGACGGACGAGGTGCTCGATGGTGCCGGGGCGCACCGTGCTGCGGTAGACGACGGTGAGGGGGCTGGGGCGACCGGGCTCGATGGCGGCTGCGATCTGCCGCGACACCTCGGCGATGAAGGTCATGTTGTGGGAGCCGTCCGCCCCGCTCGGCGTGCCGACGCAGACGATCGCCATGTCGCAATCGCCAAGACGGCCGCGCGCATCGGTCGTGCATTCGAGGGTGCCCTTGGCGATCGCGTCGCGCAGAAGATCCTCAAGACCCGGCTCCGCGATGGGCGAGATGCCCTGGCCGATCTGCTTGACCTTCTGCTCGCTCACGTCGACGCCGAGGACGGAATGGCCATCCTTCGTCAGGCATCCGGCCGCGGTCAGCCCGACATAGCCTAATCCGAAAACAGCAATCCGCATGGTCCGTCCTTTGGTCACGGGTGAACGTTGACATTCGCAGACGAAGGGCGGGCGGTCGTCGCGGCGACCCGCCCCTCGGGCAACTAGGGCCTCGCTCGGCAAGCTCAAGCATTCGCTCGACCCTCCAAGGCCCATTCAGTCCTCCAGCATGACGATGCCTCCGCCCGGAGGCGAAGGCATGGACGTCATGTGGGGCAGGCCTCTAGGCCGCTTCGTTGGTGTAGTAGTTCTGGTAGTGGCGACCCTTGTAGCCTTCGAGCCGCTTGAGGACGTTCGGATCGGCCTTGTTGAGGATCACGCCAAGCATGCGCTCTCCGACGAGATCGGCCGAGGAGAGCGCTTCGCGCACGATCTCGTGGCTGCTCTGGCCCCACTCGATCACGAACACGAAGCCGTCGATGAGATGGCTCGCCGCCTTCACGTCCACGATCGGCACCACCGGCGGTAGGTCGACGATGATGTAGTCGTAGGATTCTCGGGCGCGTGTGAGGAGCTGCGCCATGGCATCCGAGGAGATGAGCTCCGAGGTGTAGGACATCCGCCCCTTGATGGCCGCGGGCAGGAAGTCGAGCCCCGTGGTCGGCTCGCGCAGCACCACGTCCTTCAGGGTTTTGCGCTCCACCAGAATCTCGAGGAGGCCCTCCTTGGCGTTCGGCGTCAGCAGGCGCGTGAGCGAGGGGTTCCGCAGGTCGCCGTCGATCAGCAGCGTGCGGTGGCCGGTCTGCGCCACGAGATGGGCGAGGTTCGACGAGACCGTGGTCTTGCCTTCCTTCGGGAGGGACGACACCACGCCGATCACCCGAACGTCGCGGGTGAGCCGGGCGATGTCGGTCGAGACCTTCACGTTGCGCAGGGTCTCGGCATAGCGGGAGAACGGCGCATCGATCACGTGGCGTGCGATGGAGGGGCTTCGGGCGACGGACCGGCCATCCACGCCGGCCCCCTCGCCCTGGGCATCGTCCCGCTCCTTCGTGCGGATTCGCGGCAGGATGCCGAGGCACTCGATGCCGGCAATCCGCTCCACATCGGACTGCGTGCGGAACACGCGGTTCATGTATTCCCGGCCCCAGGCGCCGGCAAAGCCGAAACAGAGCCCGACGAAGGCGGCGGTGCCAAGGATGAGCGAGGTCTTGGGCGCGCTGGCGCCGAAGGGTTCGGTCGCGGCCTTGATGATGCGGGCCTCCGTGATGGGGAAGTCCTGCTGCTGCGTGGATTCGGTGAACTTCTGGAGGAAGTTGTCGTAGAGGCTCCGATAGGTCTGAGCGGAGCTCTCGAGATCCCGCAACTGCACCTGCGCCTGGCTCGTGGTGCCGGCCTCTCCGACCAGCTTGGCAAGGCTCTGCTGGAGCGACTCCTCGCGGCTCCGCGCGATCTCGTAATCGCTCTTGTACGTCTCCGCGATGCGACGGATCTCGTCGGCGATCGACCGCTGCAGCTCGCGCATCTGGTTGCGGATGTTCACGGTTGCGGCGTGGTTCGCGCCGAAGCGCGACGACCAGTCGGCCTCCTTGCTGGACAGGTCGAGATACTGGGCCCGAAGGCGGGTGATCACCTCGTTGCGCAGGGCGTCCGTGACGGTGGCGTCCGGCACGTCCGCGCGGTTGATGTCGTTGATCCGGTCAAGCCGGGCCTTGGCCTCGGCCGTGACGGCGCGGGCCATGATGAGCTGGCTGTTCACGTCGGAGAGCTGCTGCTCGTTCATGAGGCCGCGGCTCGTATCGACGATGTTGTTGTCCGCCTTGAAAGCCTGCACGGCGCGATCGGCGGCGGTCGCTTGGTCGCGCAGCTCGACGATGCGGTCCTGGAGCCATTTGCTGGCGCGGCGCGTCGCCTGGTACTTCGCCTCGAGCTCGCCGACCATGTAGGCGTCGGAGATTGCATTGGCGATCTGGGCGGCCTTCGCAGGGGATTGGGACTCGAAGCTCACCTCGATGGCGTAGGACAGACCGACCCGCCGCGCCGTCGTCTTGCGAATAAAGACGCTCACAGCCCGGCGCTCCAGCACGTTATCCCCGCTGGGCTGGTCCACGAGCCCGAAGAGATCGGCTGCGGCCTGCAGGATGTTGCCGCGCGGGTCCACGAATTCCGGGTCCTCGGTCAGCTTCAGATTGCGGATGACGCTCAGCGCCACGCTTTCCGATCTCATGATCTGGATCTGGCTCTCCACCGTGCTCGCATCGATGGGTTGGTCGCCGACCATCGGATTGCGCAGGAACTGGTTCTTACGCGTGTCGATGAGGATGTGGGACGACGCCGTGTATTGAGGCGTGACCGTCGACAGGTAGGCGCCGGCGAGCAGGAGCGCCGTGATGACGGCGCCCAGGAGCAGAGGCCATTGCCGCTCGATGATCCCACGGATGGAGGCGAGATCGATCGGCTGTTGAGCCGGAAGGGGCTTGGCGTCCGGATCGATCCCGGACGGCATGATTTCCTTCATCTTCAACATAGGCAGTCCTCGCGGAGTCGGGCCGGAGAGAGGGGAGCGGTCGCGTGGCTCATCGGGCGAGCTCGACCGGTGCAAAAGGATCGTCGTTGTTGCGCAGGGCGCGACGCTCCGGAGCATTTTGCGACAGGCTGGGAAGGCCTCGGCCGGGCTGCTGCCCCTGCAGGGCGGTGCCGAAGGGCACCTGGCTGCGGTTCGGATCCCCGAACTGCCGGTCGCCCGGCCCGGTGTCGCGTGCAGAATCGGGCAGGGTCGCGTTCGGCTCGTCCCCTAGCGCGCGCCGATAGGCGAGGCCCACATCGGCATTGGCCGAGACGCGCACGACGCCGACGATCCGCTGCTGGGTGCCGGGATCGAGTCTCAGGCAGACGATAGCCGCCCGGCCCAAGCCTTCCCCGATGGCGCGAGCCTGCGAGGCGTTGGCTTGGCGGATCATGGTGAGGATCGCCCGGTGGCGGTTCGGATCCGCCGCCAGGCTGCGGGTGTCGAAGATGAGGCCGGCGCCGCCCTGCGGGTGGCGCGCCAACAAGGAGCCGGGATCATTGGTGTAGCGGTCTGCGGCTTCGAGCGGCAGAGTCGCGCCGGGCAAAGGGCATGCGGCCCAGGCCGGGAGGGCTCCCAGCCAGGCGGCTACCATGCAGAGCGGAAGCGTCGGTCTCATCCTTGCTTCCTTCCTGGTCTCGTCGGTCTTTGTTCTGGCATTCGCCTTGTTTCGTCCGTTCTGGAGTGTTGGGCCTCGGGGGTTCGCGCTGGCGTCACCGCCGCGCCGCGTTTCCTGAGGGGCCGATGGATCAGTAGGCGTTGCGGGTTCGCATCACCTCGACGACGGTGCGGCACAGGATCGAGATGTCGAGCCAGAAACTCCAGTTCTCGATGTACCAGCGGTCGAGCTCGACCCGCCGCTCCATGGCGTCCACAGTCGGCGTCTCGCCGCGGAAGCCGTGCACCTGAGCCCAGCCGGTGATGCCGGGCTTCACGTGATGGCGGTAGGCGTAGGTGCCGATGAGCTGCATGTACTGGTCGTCATGAGCCATGGCGTGGGGGCGGGGGCCGACGAGGGACATCTCGCCGCGCAGCACGTTGAGAAGCTGCGGCAGCTCGTCGATGCTGGTGCGCCGCAGCCAGCGGCCGACGCGGGTCACCCGGCGGTCGTTGCGCTGTGCCTGCACGACGACGGCGCCGTTCTCCATCACGTTCATGGTGCGGAACTTGTAGATCTCGAACGGACGTCCGTTGAACCCGTTGCGCATCTGGCGGAACAGCACAGGGCCCCTGCTGTCGAGGCGCACCGCGATGGCCACGGCCGCAAAGAGGGGTGCCAGAAGCCACAGGCCGATGCCGGCCAGCATGATGTCGAGGGCGCGCTTGGACACGCGCTCTGCCGTCGAGAGCGGGGCGCGCTGCAGCTCGAAGACGATCTGATCGCCAAGCTGGGCCTGGGGGTGACGCAGCAGCTCGGCCGCTGCACCGCTCGGGATCAGCCGCACGGGCAAGGGGGTCGCCCGAAAGGCGGAGAGGAGGCTGCCCACATTCTCGAGATGGCAGGGCTGAAGGACGAGGTGGATCTCCTCCACATCCGAACCACGGGCGAAGGCCAGCACCCGTTCGACAATGGCGCGCAACTCGCCAGAATTCGGGTTGTCGGAAATCTGAAAGATGCGGGTGGGGCGGAACCCGTAGCGCCGGAGCATGCCGACTTCGCCGCTCAGCTCGGTCGGCTGGTCCGTCAGCACCACCACCCTGCGCCCCTGAAGCCGGCCCGAACGGGCCGCCTGAGCGATGAAGCGTGTCAGGCAGTAGCGCTGGGCCAAGAGGAGCGGAAGGCCCACCACCGCCAGGGACAGGACGGCACCGCGGGAGAACATGTGGCTCACCTTCATCAAGAAGGCGAGGGTGATGAGGAAGAGGATCACCACGCACCACAGAGCCGCGATCGTGGCTGCGCTCGCTCGGAACGAGTGAAGAGTCGTCGGACGGTAGGCGCCTCGCAGAATGAGGAGCGGGATGAGGATCGCCGCCACCGTCGCGCCAACCCCGAAGAGCTGGCTAGGATCGTTCACCTCGCCGAGTGCCAGGACATGATAGCCGACACCGGTGAGGATGCTGATGAGAATGATCGAGGTTGCATCCGCCGCGGCCGTGATCGGCGCGAGATTGTCGTAGAAGGCGGGCCAAGCACCAGTGCGGCGTTCAGCGTGCGCGATCCGAGTCGGCCCTGACAGTTCCACTTTGACGCCTTCCATCGCGGATTTTCTCTCAAGGATTCAATCGCACACCGTAGATATCACGCCGTATGTTGCTCCGCAACATAGAACATTAATAATATCGCTAAGATTAATGTGAGTCACGTTGGAACGGAGCGTGGGCCGAAGATGTTCCTTAGTCTTTTGGTATACATGGCGGAACATGCATAAAGGCGTCCAGGTGCGTGGATAAATCCTGGAAGCACTATGGCGATCAGAATTTATGCGCGCCTTGGCGCCTGCCCAGACCTCGTTCCCCCGAACCCGTGCGGCCCGGTAGACCTCGCCGTAATGGGAGTGCACGCGCGCTGCAGCCTCCCACCAACACGAAAGACGCGCGATGGTTCCAAGCTTGGCCAGGACTGGCATTGTCGCGGCAGCCGCGTGGGGTGGTCGCTTCATCGCAGTCATGGGAGTGCGGAGCTTCGACGCGCGGGCCTCGACAAAGCTTGGCCATGCGCTAGGTCGCGTGCTGCAATAGGAGCAGGTGTCTCGCGGCAATGGCGAAGTGGTTTGCGTTGGATCCGCTCTTGCATCGCTTGCGAGGACGGCCGGAGCCGTCACCGGCTCATAGCTTGGCGCCTTCGGCCGCGCTGCCGTGCATCCCGCCTGGGCAGCGCGTCTACGTCATCGGCGACGTTCACGGGCGCCGCGATCTCCTGCGGCGCGCGTTCGACAAGATCGACAAGGACCTGCGTCGACGGCCGGTGGCCCGCAGCACCGAGATCCTGCTGGGCGACTACGTCGATCGCGGGCCCGACTCGAAGGGTGTGATCGATACGCTCATCGAGCGTCAGGGGATGCGCGAAACGGTGTGTCTGTCGGGCAACCACGAATGGATGCTCGGCGAGGTGGTCCGGGAGCCGCGTCTCCTCATGGATTGGCAGCGGCATGGCATCCTAGACACCATGATCTCCTACGGCGTGACGCCACCTCCGCAGATCGGCCCTGCGGATTGTGCGCCTCTGGCAGAGGCGCTGCGCCTGCGCATCCCGGACGACCACCGGCGCTTCCTTCAGCTTCTGCTGCTCCATGCAAGCATCGGGGACTACTTCTTCGTCCATGCGGGGGTCCGCCCGGGCGTCCCCCTCGAGGAGCAGGCGGCTCAGGATTGCCTTTGGATCCGCGAGGAGTTCCTCGCCTTCGAGGGCTCCTTCGGCAAGGTCGTGATCCACGGACACACGCCGGTGCGCAGCCCGAGCGTTCACCCGAACAGGATCAACATCGACACCGGCGCCTACCGAACCGGCGTCCTCACCTGCCTCATCCTCGAGGGTACGCAGCGCGCCCTGCTCGAATAGCGCTAGCCGCCTTTGCCCAGCCCTTGCGGGGCGAGCTTCAACGGTTGCCGCCGCTCGCCGGCGACCCTGCGGTAGACGTCGAGCAGCTTCTTGGCTTGAACCGCTGGGGTGAACCGGCTCGCATAAACCGCGCGCCCTGCTTTGCCCAAGCGTTGCCGTTCCTCCGGTGAGACAAGGACACGTTCGAGGGCCCGGGCGAGAGCGTCGGAGTCTCCTGCCTCCACGAGAAGGCCGCTCCGCTCGTGCTCGACCATTTCAGGGATGGCGCCGACCCGGGTGGTGACGACGGCCAGCCCCGCTCCCATCGCCTCGATGATGGACATAGGCTGGTTCTCCCCATGGGAGGGCAGCACGAATACATCCGATTGCGCCAGGAGAGCCGTCACCCCGTCCGGGCCGACCCATCCCTCGAAGCGGACCCGGTCGCCGAGGCCAAGGCGCTCCGCCTCGACCCGGTAAGGCTCGATCAGCCCTTCGCCCGCGATGGAGGCCTGCCACGGCAGTGCCCTGACGCGGTCATCCGCAAGGGCACGCAGAAGCTCGGGCACGCCCTTCCTCCGCCCCACCTCCCCAAGAAAAAGGATGCGGGTAACCTCATTGCGGTCCCCAGGCGGGGGCGGCGTGGAGGGGGCGGCATTGTCGACCACGCTGACCCGGGCATCGTCCACGCCGATCGCGTCCACCACATGCCGCCGCCAATATTCTCCCAGCACCACCACCGCGGCTGCCCCGCGGAACAGGCGCCGCACCCGATCCTGTGCGAAGCGTGGCAGGCGCGCGAAGAAGACGTCGTAGTTCGAACCGTGCAGATGAATCACATACGGGACACGAAAGGCGCGCGCGATCGCGGCGAACAGCGCCTTGCGCAGGGTTGAGCCGCCGATGGACAGGTTAATGTGAACGATGTCGGGGCGGCCGCTGGCCAATTGCCACGCGAAACGCAGCAGGTAGAGCGGCATCAGCACTTCTGCGATCTTCCGGTCGGCGGAGAGCCGAGATCTGATGGGCCTGACGTGAACTCCGCCCGATCTTGCAAACTCGTCGGCGATGACGGCCGCCACACGCGCCACGCCGCCGGGCCCGTCAAGTCCATTCGGGACGAGCATGTCGACACGCAATGGCGCCTGGTCCGCGCTGGCGTCCGTGCCCCCGCCGGAACTCTCGGGCCGGGTGTTCGATCGTTTTACACGCGCCAGCATTGCATTTCCTTACTAGTAAAATATAATAAATTATTACATTTATAATTTTCCAAGGCTGCGACGTGGGGCGCTCTGGAAAACTCGTCTCGGAGGCCTGACGCGAGCAGGTTTCCAACCAAGGCCAGGGCGGAAAGGGCGTGGGCGCTCATGTGCGGGATCTTCGGATGGGCGTTGCCAGACTCGATGCGGCTCGACGAAGGCCAACTGATTGGATTGACCGACTGCCTCCAACATAGGGGCCCCAATGCCGGCGGCTACTGGTTGGCGGATGTCGCCGGTGGTGCGTGGCAGATCGGCCTTGGCCATCGGCGTCTGTCGATCATCGATCTGTCCGAAACGGGCGCCCAGCCGATGCACGGCGAAGGTGGCCAGGTGCTCATCTTCAACGGGGAAATCTACAACTACATCGAGTTGCGCCGGGAGCTCGAGGCCGAGGGCGTGGCCTTCAACGGGCCGAGCGACACGGAGGTCCTGCTGCGGCTCCTGATCCGTCGTGGGGCGGCCTGCCTGGCGAAGCTCCGGGGCATGTTCGCCTTCGCGTATTGGGATGCCCGCTCGTCCGAGCTTATCCTGGCCCGCGACCATTTCGGCAAGAAGCCCCTCTACCTCGCCAGCCTGCCCGGCCAAGGCTTCGCCTTCGGTTCGGAGCTGGAGCCGCTCCTCGCGATGCCCGGCTTCGATCGGTCCTTCGATTGGGACTCGCTGCCGGAATATCTCGAATACCGATATGTGCCGGGTCCAAACACGTTCTTTAAAAACGTTAGTAAGTTGCAACCCGGCCATTTTGCGGTCTGGTCCGATGGCGTGCTCCGGACGGAGCGGTATTACACCCCGCCCTACGCGGACGCCGTCGACCACGAGATCGACGACGGGCAGGCGGAGCAGGCCTTCATGCGCACCCTGCGCGAAGCGGTTTCCATCCGCCTGCGTTCGGACGCGCCCTTCGGCGCCTTCCTCTCCGGCGGCATCGACTCGGCCACCATCGTCGGCCTGATGGCGCAGGAGCTCGGAAGCCCCGTTAAGACCTTCTCGGCGGGCTTCGACGAGGCGGCCTATTCCGAGCTCGAGAACGCGCGCGGGATCGCCGCCCATTTCGGGACCGAGCACACGGAAGTGGTCGTCCGCTCCGCCTCGATCATCGATCATTTGCCCAAGGCCATCCTTCACAGGGGGGCACCGGTCTCCGAGCCCTCGGACATCCCGATCCTCCTCCTGTCCAAGGCCGCCTCCGGCACCGTCCGGATGGTTCTGACCGGGGAGGGAAGCGACGAGCTGCTCGCCGGCTATCCGAAGCACCGGGTCGACGGGCTTCTCACCACCTATCAGCGGCTCGTGCCGGATGCGCTGCATCGTCTTCTGATGAAGCCGCTCATGAAGGCGGTCCCCTATTCGTCACGGCGGCTCGCCATCGCGCTCCGCGCCGCCGGGGAGCGCGATCCCGAAGCCCGGATGCGGGTCTGGTTCGGCGCGACGACCGAAGCGGACCGGAAGGCGCTTCTGGTGAAGCCCCACGCGAGCCGACCGCTCGATCCGTTTCCCTTCTCAAGCCGCGCCTCAGCCCTGAAACGGACTCTGTTCTTCGATCAGACCTCCTGGCTGCCGGACAACCTTCTGGAGCGGGGCGACCGGATGATGATGGCCGGGTCCATCGAAGGGCGGATGCCCTTCATGGACACCGAACTCGCCCGGCTCGTCTCCACCTTCCCGAGCCGCCTGCTCACCGGGCATGCGGGCGGCAAGGCGATCCTGCGCAGAGCCACGGCCGGCCTGCTGCCGACAGGGATCGCCAATCGCAAGAAGGTGGGGTTCCGCGTGCCCGTGGGCGTATGGTTCCAGTCGTCCCTCAAGGACTACCTGATGGATCACCTCTCGGGACCCTCCGCCGTCACCACCGCGTTCTACCGTCGAGCTGCGCTCGACAGGATCGTCGGGGAGCATGTGTCGGGCGTGCGCAATCACGAAAAGCTCCTCTGGGCGCTGCTGAATCTCGAAATGTTCGCGCGCCTGTTCAAGCCATCCCTGGCCCGGAGCTGAGCGCGGCGCTCTCCCGCGGCGCCTTGCGCGGTCGGCGTCGCCGTCATGCGCGAGGGAACCGGCCTGTGGGGCCGGGCGCCGAGCTCGCAGGACGGCCCCAGCTGATCAAAGACGTTCGGCGGTCATGCATGGAGGATTGACCGCAGCCGGAACGGCTCCAGTTACCGGGCGCGGATTGGCTGTGCCAGGGAATGACCATTGAGCAATGTGCATTTCATCATGGGCGGCGCAGAGGCCGTCGGCGCGAACCTCATGGAGCGGCTCTTGGCCCAGGGCGATCGGATCGCCGCGCGCGATGATCCGTTGCTCGCTCACGCGATGGTCCTCGAAGCGTCCGGCTGCGCCGCATTCGGACTCGTGGAGACGCTCCATGGCGGGATCGGGCTCGCGGAGACCCGCCACGTCGTATCCTGCTCCCGCAATCCATGCGGCTCCGGCGCGGCACTCGGCGTGCCGCGCGCCCGGACGATCATCGCTGGACCGGCGAGAGCGTCATGACCCGGGGGATTTCTCCGCTTGCGGCGACGCGCGCCCGCTTGCCGTCATTGCGCTGCCCGCAGCGTCCACCCGGCGCTGGCTCAGCGGCATGCCTCGATCGCAAGGGCATGGCCATGGCCGGGTCGTCCGCCCGCGGCATGCGAAGGGCTGACCCCTCACCACGGCAAGGGCAATCTTCGATCGTCACCCCCAACGGGAGGCGTTCGTGAGGATCGCCTTCCTGGCCGTTCAGTTCGCCGAGTACTCGGCTCGGCTCGCACTCGCGCTTGCGGAGCGCGCCGATGTGCTCCTCGTCCTCGATGGCTCCTTGAGCGACAAGGAATGCGACCCAGGCCTCATGGACGAGCTGCGCCGAAAGGTGACGCTCGTCGAGTACCGGTATACGGGCTCCGCGAGCCGGGCTCTCACCTTCGCGCGGGTCTGCCTGCGGGTGGCGTTGTTCAGGCCCGACGTGCTGCACGTGCAGGAGCAGGCCGACCGCTCGACGGCCCGCATCGTTCGATATCTCGCGCCGCGCTATCCGATGGTGCTCACCGTCCATGACCCGAAACCGCACCGGGGGCGCGATGCGGTCTGGGCCGAGCAGAACCGCATCCATCGGGACGAGATGCGGGCGAGCGCCGACATCTACCATGTGCATGGCGCCTTCTGCCGCGAGGAACTGCGCTCCGTCGTTGGCGACGAACGGCCGATCCTGGACACCATGCATGGGGTGATCCTGGTGCCCGGCCAGCCGGAACGGCGAGCCCCCGATCCGCGGCGCATTCTCTTCTTTGGCCGCATGGAGGCCTACAAGGGCATCGAGGTGCTCCTCGATGCCGCCGACCGCTTGGCTGCGGACGGCATTCCGTTCGAGGTCGTGCTCGCCGGACGTGGCCCGGAGCTCGACCGCCTCCGCCCCCGCATCGCCGACATGCCGTCCGTCACGGTGCTCGAGGGTTTCCTCACGCCGGCGCAGGCCGTCGCCGAGTTCCAGAAAGCGGCAGCCGTGGCCGTGCCCTATCTCGACGCGACCCAGAGCGGCGTCGTCGCGGCCGCCATCGCGAACGGGCGCCCCTGCGTCGGGTCTCGGGTCGGCGGCCTCGTGGACGCGTTGCGGGATGGGGCGACAGGCCTCCTCGTGCCCCCCGGCGACGCCGTGGCCTTGGCTGAAGCGCTGCGACGCGTTCTGACCGACACGGCACTGCGTGAAACCCTCGCCACCGAAGCGGCCCGCGCGGCCGGCGCGGCCTTCGCCTGGAGCACGGTCGCCGACACCCTGATCGACGCCTATCGCCTTGCCATCGCGGGAGGGAACCCTGCCACACGCCCCGTCACGTCCTGACGTCGCGCCGGTCCCGTCCGCCACCGCCGATCAAGGCGGCTCCGGCGGCCGCCGCCCGAAAATTTGCTTCTTCGTACCAGGCTTGCCCCTCGGCGGGCTGGAGCGGCATACGGTGTTCGTTCGCGATCAGCTGCGTAAGCGCGGCTTCGACACCACGCTCCTGGTCTATGGTCCGCTCCGCTCGGAAGTGATCCTGCGTTTGCCGGGAGCCGAAAGCCCGATCGGCCTTGGCCGCAACGGCATGTCGGATCTGATGGGTTGGGGCGTGGTCTGGCGCGAGCTGCGCCGCCAGGACGCGGATGTCATCTTTGCGATCAATCAGACGCCCGCGATCGTCTCGGCTCTCCTGCGCCTGGCCGGCGGCACCCGGGCGCGGATCGCGTGCGTGTTTCATACGACCCTGCTTTCACGGACCGAGGAGACACGCCTGCCCCTGTTCAAAATGGCGGCGCGGCTCCTGGATGCCATGGTCTATGTGAGCGTGAACCAGAAGCGCTACTGGGAGGGGAGGGGCCTGCGCAGCCGGCGCAACCTCGCCATCGTCAACGGCGTCGATGTGAGCCACTACGCCTCCTATGCCGAGGACAACGCGGAGCCCAAGCGCAAGCTCGGTTTTGAGCCGTCTGATGTTGTGTTTGGTCTTGTGGCGGCGTTTCGGCCTGAGAAGAACCATGGGCAGCTTGTGGAGGCGGCGGCACGCCTGCGCCAGGAGGGGATCCGGGCCAAGGTGCTGTTTGTGGGCGACGGC
>DATCJK010000030.1:0-7067 GCA_036562855.1 Microvirga sp. | reverse complement strand
CTTCTCCCTGGCAGCCCTCGAGGTTCTGGCGAGCGGTGTTCCGATGATCATGTCGAACATCGGCGGAGCCTCCGAGATCGTGGAGGACGGGGTCAACGGCTACCTGTTCGAGGCCGGCAACACCGAACAACTCGTCGAACGTCTCAGGACAATCGCCGCGGCCGAGACCCGCCAGCGCATGCGCCGCGCCGCGCGTCCATCCGTCGAGCGCTACAACGTGGACCGAATGATCGCAGCTTATGAAAGCCTCGCCCTTGAGCTTGCTGCGGAGGGATCCGGACTGGCGGCGGGCCAGACGGAACGAGCCCGCGCCGGCTAGGGTGGCGCTCTTCGGGAGTGCACAGCATGAAGGACCGCCTGCTCAGCCTTCTCGCGAACGACCGGCTCATGCGGCTCATGCGACCCGTCCGCCGGAACGGCGCAACGATCTTCTTTCTGCATCGCTTCCACGATCCGGCGCGCGGCAACGACGGACATAGCCCGGAGCTGCTGCGCCAGGCACTCGCCTTCCTGCGCCGCCACGGCTTTACCTTCGCGCCGCTGGGCGACGTTCTCGCGACGCTTGCGGCCGGCGAGGAGCCCCGCCCGGACACCGTGGTTTTCACCATCGACGATGGCTATGCGGATTTTGCTGAGGTGGCGGGACCCATCTTCGCGGAGTTCGACTGTCCGGCGACCGTCTTCCTCGTCACCGGCTTTCTCGATGGACAACTCTGGCTGTGGTGGGATCAGGTCGAATACGCCATCGAGCGCTCACCCCGGCAGAATCCCGCCATCCGGCTCGACGCGATGCCATTCGCGGCGACCCTTCGCACGCCGCAGGACCGGCGCCATGCCATCGACCATCTCACCGAAGCTTTGAAGCATGTAGACGATGCCCGTAAGCACGAATTCATCGCGGAGCTTGCGCGCCAGTTGGAGGTAGCCCTACCTGCCGGCTGCCCGCCGCTCTACGCTCCCATGACCTGGGATCAGGTCCGCCGCGCCGCGCGGCAGGGCGTCAGCTTCGGGCCTCACACCGTGACTCATCCAATCCTCTCCCAGTGCAGCGATGAGGCCGCGCGGTGGGAGATCGCGCAATCCACGGCGAGGCTGCGGCAGGAGACCGACGCCATGGTTCCGGTGTTCTGCTATCCGAACGGCACGCCTTGGTCTTTTTCCGCGCGGGAAGAGCAAGCGGTTCGGGAGGCAGGCCTCGGCGGCGCCGTAACGACGCTTCCGCGCCATGTCACGCGGGCGCGCTACGCAGCCGACGGACGGGCGCCGTTCGCCATTCCGCGCTTCCCCTTCCCGCGTGATCTACCGCGCGTTGCCGGGGTGGTCGGCGGCGCCGAGCATATGCGCAGCCGTATCCGCGCCGCTGTCCAAGCAGGCGACTGACAAAACGCTTAGCTTCAACTTGCGCAATCCTCGCTAAAGCTAAGCCATTCAAGAATAATTTGCTGGCGCGCGAGTTGTTATTCGCTTGTCAATTCGAAATATGGGCCTAATTTACATAAATAGTTTTTAGGCCGAGCGCCGAAGCGAGTATCAAGTATGCGGCCCCGGATTACCTTCCTTGTATCCGGTCTCGTCGTTGGCGGGGCAGAGCGCCATACCGTGGATCTGCGGGCGCGGCTCAAGGCTCTCGGCTTAGAGACCAACCTCATGGTCTATGGGCCGAACAGCTCACAAGCCGTTGCCGCCCATGAGGGCGCGAGGGATGCGGCGATCCTCAACCTGAGGGGGCTGCCCGGACTGGCTGGATGGCGCTCGATCCGCCGGACGCTGCGCCAGCAGAACCCCGATGTGATCGTCGCGGTGAACCAGACCATGCTCATCATCGCGGTGACCGCAAGGCTGCTTGGCTTTACGCGCGCCAAGATCGCCTGCGTGTTCCACTCGGCCGTGCTTCCGGGGAACGAGGAGCGTCAGCTCCCCTTCTTCCGGGCGGCGCTCACGATGGCCGATGCGCTGGTCTATATCAGCCGCAACCAGAAGGCCTATTGGCGCGGGCGCGGGCTCTGGTGTCGGCGCACGCCGGTCATCCTCAACGGCGTCGACCTGTCGCGCTTCGGCTCCGGTGAGGATCGGCCCGGAGCGGTGCGGGACCAGCTCGGCCTCGCTGACACGGATGTCGTGTTCGGTCTCGTGGCAGCGTTCCGGCCCGAGAAGAACCATGCCCAACTGGTCGATGCGGTGGCGCAGCTTCGTGCCGCCGGTGTGCCCGCGAAAGCGCTCTTCGTCGGTGATGGGCCGACCCGTCCCTCCGTCGAGGAGCGGGCGCGCGCCCAGGGGGTCGAGGAGCATGTCCTGTTCACGGGCGAGCAGGCCGACGTTCGACCTTTCATTCGCGCAAGCGATGCCGGGGTGCTCTGCAGCCCGCAAAGCGAGACCTTCTCGCTTGCGGCGCTCGAGTTCCTGGCGAGCGGCGTCCCCATGGTGATGTCGGATATAGGCGGCGCATCGGAGATCGTGCAGCACGGCGTCAACGGCTACCTGTTCCGGGGCGGCTCCACCTCGGAACTCGTCCAGTGCCTGGGTCAGTTGGCCGAGGCACCCGTGCGTGCACGATTATCGGCCGAGGCGCGGCTCTCCGCCGAACGATATGGCATCGACGGCATGGTCGAGGAGTATGCGGGCTTCATCGCGGATCTTGCGCCTGCGGTCCCCACCTCGCCCCTGCGGCGCGATCAGAAGAAGCTCGAGGACGTAGGACCTGCCGTCCGCGTGACCTCGCGCCGCTGACCGGCACCATCAGGGCTGGCGCGGGGCCTCCTGGTCGAGCTGCAATCTCACCTCGACGGAATCGCCCGGAAGCAGCGCCATGTCTTCGTTGCCCTCGACCTGCTCGGGGCCGTTGGGTCCGGTCCGGTGGATGACGACCGACACCTTGTCGCCGCGCGACCGGTTCATCTGCGGCTTGATGCTGCCCGTGTAGAGCAGCTTCTCCCCGACGCTTTGCACCCGGCCGCGCAGATCGGCGATCTTGACCTGGGCCTCCTGCATGGCACGCAGGAGTTCGATCTTGCGGCGATCGTCGAGAGCCTGGAGCTTGCGGGCGATTTCCTCCCGATCGATGCGGGCCTGAGCGGCCTGCACGTTCGCCTCGAGCCCCCGCGGCGAGGACGCGAGACGCCGGAGCGCGGCAATCTTCGCGTCCGTCTGGCGCAGGGCGCTCTCCAGGAAGGCGCGCTCCTTTTGCTGATCCGCGATCCGAAGGCTCAGCTGCTGCGCCTCCAGTTCCGCGACGCGGGCGTAAAGGGCATTGTCGGCATTGGCGCCGAGGAGCTCGGCACTGTTGAACTCCTCCTTGCCGTCGAGCTCGGCCTGGGCCGCCTGCATGCGGGTCTGCTCCTTCACGAGCTCGGTCCGCAGGGCCTCGTACTGGCTCTGAAGCTCCGGCTGCTCCATGAAGGGATTGCCGACGCGGATGCGGTTGATGTCGTAGCCGCCGGCCACCGCCACGGCCTGGCGAACGGTCAGTCCCGGACGGAAGGGCTGCTGCCCGCCGCGAGCCACGTCGCCCTGGAGGAAGATGGGCCGGTAATCCACCACTTCGAGGCTCACCTCCTCGGGGGCGATGACCGTCCGGACCTCGCGGCCCTCGCTCGTCACGAGGCGCACGTCCTTGGTGGCGATCACCTCGCGCACCTGACTGCGGACCTCCGGCAGGGTGAGGCCGCCGGCCTTCACGTCGCCGACGAAGGGGAGGGACAAGGTCCCGTCAGGCCCGATGGTGGCCCGCTGGCGCATGCTCGGCACGCCCACCGCCGAGATCTCGAGGGTATCCCCGGTCGCTAGCTTGTAGTCGGCGGTCTGGGCGGATGCGACCGGCGCGGCCAGGAGAGCCGTAAGGCCGAGGACGGCACCGATCCATTGTTTCATTAGCAAACCACTCATCGCCTCGATCCTTCCGAATCCGGCCGCCGATGGCGGGCGCGGGTCCGCTGGGGCGACACCTTCCCGGGGACGCAGGTCTGCATCGCGGCAGGGTCGGTGCGGCCCGTTGCGGGTGAACCAATGACCCGGGAACTTGGGCGAAGCGCTGCAAAATCAAGGCTGTTGCCGCAAAGCCGTGCTGCCGCAACGAGGCTGGCGCGCCTCTGCGCTCTCAGGCGGCAGGCTTCCGGGGCGCCCGCACCACGTTCATCAGCACGCCCTCGTGCTGCGCCCGGATCAGGTTGAGGTCGGACCGCAGGGTCTCGATGGCAAGACCTGTCGCCCGGAGCGCACGATGCAGCAGCAGGCGTCGGATCGCGGCCAGAACCAGAACCCATTGGCCAAGCGCCGCCAGCAGCGCGAACACCACCTGCCGCGGCGCTCCCTCCCCGAGCAGGACGACCAGAACGAGGGCGAGGAGCAGGGCGCCGACCGCCTCCACGAAGCCGCGCAGGGCGAGGGCCACGACGACCGGCAGGAGCGCCACGAGCCAGAAGCCCGGCGCCAGCTGCAGGACCTCCGCCCAGGCGGTCTGAAGGCCGCCGATCAAGGCCTCGTCGAAGGCTGGCCGCATCGTAAAGCTCTCCGAAATCGGGGACGGCGCACCCACCATGGGCGCCGCACCGCCAAGGTCTCATAAGAGCGGCGCGCCGTCTCCCCACAATTCGTTTTGCGGCGGCGAAGCGCCAGCGGGTGCGGCGCATCGCCCCCAGCCGACCTCCCCGAACGCGGCCGGTGCCCTAGTTCGGGTCCTGCCGCCCTCGCGCGGCGCGGCCGCTTCGTCGCCGCCGTCCGCCGCTCGCCTGCCGCCAGGTCTGCCACAGGAACATCGCGTTGGGACGCAGTCTGCAGAAGGATTGGGCGCGGGTTCTGCGCGGCGAGGTGTCGATCGTCGCGGCCGGACAGGTGTTTCAGCAGGTCCTCACCCTTGCGACCGGCATTCTCGTCGCCCGGATGCTGGGCTCCGCAGGCTACGGCCTCGTGAACCTGCTCCGCACGGTCTTCCAGATGCTGGCGACCCTGGCGCCGCTTGGGCTCGACCTCGCCCTCCTCAAATATTGCGGGCGCGATTCCGCCGACGAGGCTCAGGTGCTTGCCACCATCCGTCGCCTGCGGATCGTGAGCCTGTTCGTCAACGTTGCGGCGGCCCTCATCATCGCCCTTGGCTTCGGTGGGCTGCTGCGCGAGCACGTCTATCCCTTCGAAGGTTTCGAGGCGCTCCTCTTTGCGACTCTCGTGGCCCTGCCCTTCGCGGCGGATCTTGCCATCGTGGGCGCCTATTACCGGGCACGGGGCCTCGCCGGCACCTACGCCCTGATGACGCTCTACCTCCAGCCCGCCGCGCGTGCCGTCCTGCTCGGCCTCGCCTATTGGCTGTGGCCGACCGTGATGGCGGTCGTTCTCATCAACACCGTCCAGGTGGGGCTGAGCGCCATCGCGCTATCGGGCCACGACATCGGTCGCCGCCGTCGCCTCGCCCTCCACGCCGCCCCAGGCGAGGGCGGCCGGACATGGGCCGAGGCGAGGGGGGTGCTCCGCGAATCCGTATGGATGTCCCTGAACCTCTTCGTCTACGGGGCCATGCGCTTCGTCGACATTCTGATGCTCGGGAGCCTCGCGCCGGCAAAGGAAGTCGGCGAGTATGGCGCTCTGAGCACCATCGCGCAGCTCGTGCAGGTCTATCCTCTCGCCGCGAGCCAATCGCTCGGCCCCGACGTGTCGCGGCATTACCATGCCGGCAACATGGATGGGGTACGCCAGGCTCTCGGCTCCTACATCCACAAGGCTTCCATCGTCGCGAGCTTCATCTTCGCCGGCATCGCCGCCTTCGGCACGCGCCTCGACCTCCTCTTTGGCCCAAGCTTCCAGTTCCGCTGGGAGGTGAGCATCCTCATGCCCCTCGGCTATCTTCTCAGCGCAACTCTGGCACCGACCGGCTATGCCCTGTCCATGACAGGGCGCCACCGGGGCGAGCTCGGGATCCTGGGGCTCGGCAGCGTGGTGCTCGTCGCGTTTTGCGCCCTCCTGATCCCGCCCTACGGGCAGGTGGGAGCCGCCGCAGCTGTGGCCATCGCCTTTCTCATCGTCAATCTGGTGCGCTACGGCTACGTGGCCCGGGTTCTCGGATTCGTGCCGGGGCACCCGCGCGATCTCCTGCCACCCTTCGTGGCGCTCGCCCTTGCCTTCGCGGCACGGGGCGCGACAGACCTCCTGGGCGAGCGTTCGCTGCTGGTCACGGCTGCGGGCTGCGTGCTCTACGCAATCCTGTACGGGGCCGCCGCCTGGGCGTTTCTCTGGCGCAAGCCGACAGGAGGAACAGGCATTTCCGGAGAAACGGCATGACAGTCACCGCTCGGCCGCGGGCCTTCCGTTTCAATCGTCATGCGGAAGGGTCGACCATGACGGCAGACAGCTCCCATCCGGGCCTGCGGGCCGGCACTACGGGCGCCAAGCCGCGGATCCTGCTGTTCGTCTCCAATCTCGGGGTCGGCGGAGCGGAGCGCCACACGGTCAAGCTTCGGGCCTGCTTGCGCGACCGGGGCTACCCGACGAGCCTACTGGTCCATGGGCCACATCGCTCGGCGGTGATCACGGCGCTGGATGGCAGCGAGGGCGCGGTGCATCTTGACATCAAGGGCATCCCGAACCCGATGGGATGGCTGCGCATCTGGCGCGCCTTCCATGCCCAGCGCGCCGACATCGTCATCGCCGTCAATCAGACCCCGCTCATCGTCGCAATCTTGGCGCGCATCTTGTGCGCCACCCGGGCGAAGATCGCGTGCATCTTCCACACCACCATCCTGCGGCCGTCCGAGGAGCGCCGGATCGGGTTGTTTCGCTGGATGATCGGGCGGGCCGACGCCCTCGTCTATATCAGCCGCAATCAGCAGCGTTATTGGGAGGGGCATGGCCTCCGCTGCCGGGATAGCGCGACGATCCTGAACGGCATCGACCTCGACCGGTTCGACATGGCACCCCAAGAGCGTGAAGCGGCTCGGGCTCGCCTCGGTTTTGAGCCGTCTGATGTTGTGTTTGGTCTTGTGGCGGCGTTTCGGCCTGAGAAGAACCATGGGCAGCTTGTGGAGGCGGCGGCACGCCTGCGCCAGGAGGGGATCCGGGCCAAGGTGCTGTTTGTGGGCGACGGC
>DATCJK010000026.1:0-18188 GCA_036562855.1 Microvirga sp. | reverse complement strand
CACCGAGATGGTGATGCCGGGCGACAACGTGACCATGGAAGTGACGCTGATCGTGCCGATCGCCATGGAAGAGAAGCTGCGCTTTGCCATCCGCGAAGGCGGCCGCACCGTCGGCGCCGGCGTCGTCGCCCAGGTCATGGATTAATCCACCACTCTCAATGAAGGCGCGGCCGATACGGTCGGCCGCGCCGCTTCATTCATTCAACGGGGCAACCCATGAACGGTCAGAACATCCGCATTCGCCTCAAGGCGTTCGATCACCGGATCCTCGACGCTTCGACGCGTGAAATCGTGTCGACGGCGAAGCGGACCGGCGCGCAGGTCC
Organism: Microvirga sp.; assembly: GCA_036562855.1. Classification (GTDB taxonomy): domain Bacteria; phylum Pseudomonadota; class Alphaproteobacteria; order Rhizobiales; family Beijerinckiaceae; genus Microvirga. Next base: position 17,863 of record DATCJK010000026.1, on the reverse strand, counting down.
GCGGGCCCATCCCGCTTCCGACCCGCATCGAGCGCTTTACGGTGCTTCGCTCGCCGCACATCGACAAGAAGTCGCGCGAGCAGTTCGAGATGCGCACCCACAAGCGCGTTCTCGATATCGTTGACCCCACTCCCCAGACGGTGGACGCGCTGATGAAGCTCGACCTCGCCGCGGGCGTGGACGTGGAAATCAAGCTCTGAGCCGCAAGGTTCAGGGCATCGGTTAGGACACGCCGAGGGGATTGAGATGCGCTCAGGCGTCATTGCACAAAAGGTCGGGATGACCCGCGTCTTCACGGATGCAGGCGAGCATGTCCCGGTGACGGTTTTGAAGGTCGACCAGTGTCAAGTGGTCGCCCATCGGACCAAGGACAAGAACGGCTACACCGCGCTGCAGGTCGGCGTGGGCAAGGCCAAGGTGAAGAACGTTTCGAAGGCCGAGCGCGGACGGTTCTCCGTCGCCATGGTCGAGCCGAAGCAGAAGCTCGCGGAGTTCCGCGTGACCGAGGACGCCGTCATTCCGGTCGGCGCCGAGATCACCGCGGACCACTTCGTCGCCGGTCAGTTCGTGGACATCACGGGCACCACGACGGGTAAGGGCTTCGCGGGCGGCATGAAGCGCTGGAACTTCGGCGGTCTGCGCGCCACCCACGGCGTATCGGTCTCCCACCGCTCCATCGGTTCGACCGGTGGCCGGCAGGATCCCGGCAAGACCTTCAAGAACAAGAAGATGCCGGGTCACCTCGGTGTCGAGCGCGTGACGACGCAGAACCTGCGCGTCGTGTCGACCGACGTCGAGCGCGGTCTGATCCTCGTCGAGGGCGCCGTTCCCGGCGTCGCCGGCGGCTGGATCTTCATCCGCGACGCGGTCAAGCGGAAGCTGCCGAAGGACGTTCCCATGCCGGGCTCGTTCCGGACGGGCGCCAACGACGCCGCTCCCGCGGCCCCGGCCGCTGAGGCCCAACAGGAGAACGCGTGATGAAGCTCGATATCACCACGCTTGAGGGCAATGCTGCCGGCTCGGTGGAGCTCAACGAGGCCATCTTCGGCCTCGAGCCCCGCGCCGACCTGCTGGCCCGCTGCGTCCGCTGGCAGCTCGCGAAGCGCCAGGCCGGCACGCATGCCGTCAAAAACCGCTCGGACATCGACCGGACGACCAAGAAGCTCTACAAGCAGAAGGGCACCGGTTCGGCTCGTCACGGCGCAGCATCCGCTCCCCAGTTCCGGGGTGGCGGCCGCGCCTTCGGCCCGCAGGTCCGCAGCCATGCGCACGACCTGCCCAAGAAGGTCCGCGCGCTCGCCCTGAAGCATGCTCTCTCGTCCAAGGCCAAGGGCGCCTCGCTCATCGTCGTCGATGACGTGACGCTCTCCGAGCCCAAGACGAAGGCTCTCATCGAGCGCTTCGGCAAGCTCGGCCTCGGCAATGCCCTCATCATCGGGGGTACGGAGATCGAGGCGAACTTCCAGCGCGCGGCCCGCAACATTCCGAACGTCGACGTTCTGCCCATCCAGGGCATCAACGTCTATGACATCCTCCGCCGTGAGAAGCTCGTTCTCACCCGGGCGGCTGTCGATGCGCTGGAGGCGCGCTTCAAATGAGCCTGGATCCGCGCCATTACGATGTGATCGTGAGCCCGGTGATCACCGAGAAGGCTACGACCCTGTCCGAACAGAACAAGGTCGTCTTCAAGGTCCGGCTCGACGCCACCAAGCCGCAGATCAAGGCTGCGGTGGAGAAGCTGTTCGATGTCAAGGTGAAGAGCGTCAACACGCTCGTCACCAAAGGCAAGGTGAAGATGTTCCGCGGCACCCGCGGCCAGCGGTCGGACGTGAAGAAGGCGGTTGTGACCCTCGAAGAGGGCCAAACCATCGACGTCACGACGGGCCTCTGATCGGTTGAGAGAGTGATCCGATGGCTTTGAAGACCTTCAAACCGGTCACCCCCGGCCTCCGCCAGCTGGTGATCGTCGACCGTAGCGAGCTCTATAAGGGCAAGCCGGTCAAGGCGCTGACCGAGGGCAAGTCCTCGTCCGGCGGCCGTAACAATCTCGGCCGCGTGACCGTTCGGTTCCGCGGCGGTGGCCACAAGCGCACCCTGCGCAACGTCGACTTCAAGCGCCGCTCGCGCCCGAACGACGTCGCCTCGGTGGAGCGGATCGAGTACGATCCCAACCGCTCGGCGTTCATCGCGCTGATCCGGTATGCCGACGGCGAGCTGTCCTACATCCTGGCCCCGCAGCGTCTCGCGACGGGCGACCAGGTGGTGGCCGGCGACCAGGTCGACATCAAGCCGGGCAACGCGATGCCGATCGGCAACATGCCCGTGGGCACGATCATCCACAATGTGGAGCTCAAGATCGGCCGCGGCGGCGCGCTCGCCCGCTCCGCCGGCACCTACGCTCAGATCGTGGGTCGCGACCAAGGCTACGTGACGGTGCGCCTGAACTCCGGCGAGCAGCGCCTCGTCCATGGCAATTGCTTTGCCACGGTCGGTGCGGTGTCCAACCCGGACCACATGAACACCTCGATCGGCAAGGCCGGTCGTAATCGCTGGCTCGGCAAGCGCCCGCATAACCGCGGCGTCTCCATGAACCCGATCGACCACCCGCACGGTGGTGGTGAGGGCCGCACCTCCGGTGGTCGCCATCCGGTGACCCCGTGGGGTATTCCGACCAAGGGCAAGAAAACCCGTTCGAACAAGCGGACCGACAAGTTTATCGTGTCGAGCCGTCACGACCGGAAAAAGAAGGGCTAAGGCGTCATGGCGCGTTCGCTTTGGAAGGGTCCGTTCGTCGACGGCTACCTCCTCAAGAAGGCCGAGGCTGCCCGGGGTTCGGGCCGCAGCGAGGTCATCAAGATCTGGAGCCGTCGCTCCACGATCCTGCCGCAGTTCGTCGGCCTCACCTTTGGGGTCTACAACGGTCAGAAGCACATCCCCGTTTACGTGAGCGAGGAAATGGTGGGTCACAAGTTCGGCGAGTTCTCGCCGAGCCGCACCTTCCACGGTCACGCGGCGGACAAGAAGGCGAAGAGGAAGTAAGATGGGTAAAGCCGCTACTCCCCGCGCTCTGCCGGACAACGAGGCGAAGGCCGTGGCGCGGATGATCCGCGTCAGCCCGCAGAAGCTGAACCTCGTCGCTCAGCTGATCCGCGGCAAGAAGGTCTCGACCGCGCTGGCCGACCTCGAGTTCTCCCGCAAGCGCATCGCGCGCGACGTGCGGAAGTGCCTCGAGAGCGCCATCGCCAACGCCGAGAACAACCACAACCTCGATGTGGACGATCTCGTGGTCAAGGAAGCGTATGTGGGCAAGGCGCTCGTTCTGAAGCGCTTCCACGCCCGCGCCCGCGGCCGTGGCGCCCGCATCGAAAAGCCGTTCGCGAACCTCACCATCGTGGTGCGGGAAGTCTCGGCTGAGCAGCAGGCCTGAAGGAGAACCAGATGGGTCAGAAAGTAAACCCGATCGGTCTTCGGCTCGGCATCAACCGGACCTGGGACTCGCGCTGGTTCGCCGGCAAGGGCGAGTATGCCAAGCTGATGCATGAGGACATGGCGATCCGCGATGCCCTCATGAAGCAGCTCAAGCAGGCCGCCGTTTCGAAGATCGTCATCGAGCGCCCGCACCGCAAGTGCCGCGTCACCATCCACTCGGCTCGCCCGGGCGTGGTGATCGGCAAGAAGGGCGCGGACATCGAGAAGCTGCGCAAGCTCGTCAACAAGATGACGAAGGCCGACGTGACGATCAACATCGTCGAGGTGCGCAAGCCCGAGGTCGACGCGACGCTCGTCGCCGACTCGATCGCCCAGCAGCTCGAGCGCCGCGTTGCGTTCCGCCGCGCCATGAAGCGGGCCGTTCAGTCGGCCATGCGTCTGGGCGCGGAAGGCATCCGCATCAACTGCTCCGGCCGTCTCGGCGGCGCAGAGATCGCGCGCCTCGAGTGGTACCGTGAGGGCCGTGTGCCGTTGCACACGCTCCGCGCCGATGTCGATTACGGCACGGCGACGGCCTTCACGACCTACGGCACCTGCGGCATCAAGGTCTGGATCTTCAAGGGCGAAATCCTTGAGCACGACCCGATGGCCCAGGACAAGCGCATGAACGACGAAGGTGGCCGTTCGGGCGGTCGCCGCGAGCAAGCGGCGTAAAGCCTGAAGGGGTCAGGAGAGGTTTGCCATGCTGCAACCGAAGAAAACCAAGTTCCGCAAGCAGTTCAAGGGTCGTATCTCCGGTACGGCCAAGGGCGGCACGGATCTCAACTTTGGCCAGTTCGGCCTCAAGGCCATGGAGCCGGAGCGTGTGAACGCCCGGCAGATCGAGGCGGCCCGCCGCGCGATCACCCGTGCCATGAAGCGTGCCGGCCGCGTGTGGATCCGGATCTTCCCGGACGTGCCGGTGTCGTCCAAGCCGACCGAAGTGCGTATGGGTAAGGGCAAGGGCGCCCCTGAATTCTGGGCTGCCCGGGTCAAGCCCGGCCGCATCATGTTCGAGATCGACGGCGTGCCGGAGGATATCGCTCGCGAGGCTCTTCGCCTCGGCGCGGCGAAGCTTCCGATCCGGACGCGCTTCATCCAGCGCATCGCCGAGTAAGGGAGGGGATCATGAAGTCGACCAAGAGGCTCTCCGACCTCAAGTCTCTGACGCCGGACCAACTCTCCGATGAGCTGGTCAACCTGAAGAAGGAGCAGTTCAACCTGCGCTTCCAGAAGGCCACGGGTCAGCTCGAGAACACCGGTCGCGTGCGCGTGGTCCGCAAGGACATCGCCCGCGTGAAGACGCTGAGCCGCCAAAAGGCGGCGGCGAAGGCTTAAAGGAATCCAAGATGCCAAAGCGCGTTTTGCAGGGCGTCGTTGTCAGCGATAAGCAGGACAAGACGGTCGTCGTGAAGGTGGAGCGTCGCTTCACGCACCCGGTCATGAAGAAGACCGTGCGTCGGACGAAGAACTACCACGCTCACGATGAGGCCAATGCGGCCAAGGTCGGCGATACGGTCTTCATCGAAGAGGCCAAGCCGATCTCGAAACTGAAGACCTGGGTGCTCGTGGACCAGCCGAAGGCCTAAAAAGCTAGGTGTTGGGGGTTGTATGTGACGGGCGGCTCAGGTATAGGGCCGCCTTTCGCTACAAAAGGGCAGGGGACGTCAGATCCCCATCAGGCGTAGTCCGGGAAGGCAATCGTGCCTTGGCCCGGAAACCTGTCTGAAACAAAGGAAAGGATCAAAGCCATGATCCAGATGCAGACGAATCTGGACGTCGCGGATAATTCCGGCGCTCGTCGTGTGATGTGCATCAAGGTTCTGGGCGGTTCGAAGCGCAAGTACGCTTCCGTCGGCGATATCATCGTCGTCTCCGTGAAAGAGGCCATCCCGCGCGGCCGCGTGAAGAAGGGCGACGTCATGAAGGCGGTCGTCGTTCGTACGGCCAAGGACATCCGTCGCGCCGACGGATCCGTCATCCGGTTCGACCGGAACGCCGCCGTTCTGATCAACAATCAGAAAGAGCCGGTCGGCACCCGTATCTTCGGCCCCGTTCCCCGTGAACTGCGCGCCAAGAATCACATGAAGATCATCTCGCTGGCTCCGGAGGTGCTCTGATGGCCGCCAAAATCAAGAAGGGCGACAAGGTCGTCGTCCTCGCCGGCCGCGATAAGGGCAAGTCCGGCGAAGTCGTTCAGGTGATGCCGAAGGAGGAGCGTGCGCTCGTCCGCGGCGTGAACCTGGTGAAGCGCCACCAGCGCCAGACGGCGCAGCAGGACGGCGGCATCATCTCGAAAGAGGCGCCGATCCACCTGTCGAACCTGGCGTATGCGGACCCGAAGGACGGCAAGCCGACCCGGGTTGGTTTCAAGGTACTGGAAGACGGGCGCAAGGTTCGCTTTGCGAAGCGTTCGGGAGACCTGATCGATGGCTAAGGCAGCGCAAACGGCTCCGGCTCAGGTGGACGGCTACACGCCGCGCATGCGGAAGCACTACGAAGACGTGGTGCGTCCGAAGCTGATCGAAGAGTTCGGCTACAAGAACCCCATGCAGGTTCCGCAGATCGAGAAGATCGTGCTCAACATGGGCGTCGGCGAGTCCACCGGCGATTCCAAGAAGGCCACCGTCGCCGCCGGCGACCTCGGCCTCATCGCCGGCCAGAAGCCGGTGATCACGAAGGCCCGCAAGGCCATCGCGCAGTTCAAGGTGCGCGAGAACATGCCGATCGGCTGCAAGGTCACGCTGCGCAAGCAGCGCATGTACGAGTTCCTGGACCGCCTGGTCACGATCGCGCTCCCGCGCGTCCGCGACTTCCGCGGCCTGAACCCGAAGTCCTTCGACGGTCGCGGCAACTACGCTCTCGGGATCAAGGAGCACCTGGTGTTCCCCGAGATCAACTACGACAAGGCAGAGAACGCCTGGGGCATGGACGTCGTCATCACCACTACGGCGAAGACGGACGAAGAGGCCCGGGCTCTCCTGCGTCACTTCAACTTCCCGTTCCGGCAGTGAAGCCCTGCTTCAAACGCGGACACTGGAGATAAAGCACAATGGCGAAGAAAAGCTCTATTGAGAAGAACAAGAACCGCCGTCAGCTGGTGAAGAAGTTCGCCGGCAAGCGCGCGCGGCTTCTTGAGGTGGCGAACAACGAGGCGCTCTCCATGGAAGAGCGTTTCGAGGCTCGCCTCAAGCTCGCGGAACTGCCCCGCAACGCGAACCCGACCCGCATCCGGAACCGGTGCGAGATCACGGGCCGTCCGCGGGCGTATTACCGCAAGCTCGGCATGTCGCGCATCGCACTCCGCGAGCTCGGCTCCAAGGGCCTGATCCCAGGCCTCGTGAAGTCCAGCTGGTAAGGGAGGCGTCCACATGGTCAACGATCCTGTCGGCGATATGCTGACTCGTATCCGCAACGCGCAGATGCGCCGTCGCGGCACGGTTTCCACCCCCGGCTCGAAGCTTCGCGCCCGGATCCTCGACGTTCTCAAGTCCGAGGGTTACATCCGCGATTACTCGCAGACCGATTTCGGCAACGGCCGGACCGAGTTCTCGATCGAGCTGAAGTACTACGACGGCCTGCCCGTGATCCGCTCCATCGAGCGCGTCTCGAAGCCCGGTCGCCGCGTGTACGCGTCCGTCGACACCATGCCGCGCGTGGCGGACGGTCTTGGCATCACCATTCTCTCGACGCCGCAGGGCGTCATGGCCGATCACGAGGCCCGGGAGAAGAACGTGGGCGGCGAAGTGCTCTGCAAGGTCTTCTAAGGCCGCGAGCGCAACAGCCAGAACACGGGGAGAACTCATATGTCTCGAGTAGGCAAGAAGCCCGTAACGGTGCCGTCCGGCGTGACGGCGACCGTTGACGGTCAGATGGTGAAGATGAAGGGCTCGAAGGGCGAATTGTCGTTCCTCGTCCCTGAAGAGGTGACGGTCGCCATGGAGAACGGCGCGGTTCAGGTGAACCCGCGTGACGAGTCCAAGACGGCGCGCGCCAAGTGGGGCATGTCCCGCGCCCAGGTCGCGAACCTGGTCGAGGGCGTCTCCAAGGGCTTCGAGAGGAAGCTTGAGATCAACGGCGTCGGCTACAAGGCCGCGGTCGCCGGCAAGGTCCTCAAGCTCTCGCTCGGTTACAGCCACGACGTGGACTACGAGATCCCCGCCGGGATCACGATCACGACGCCGAAGCCGACCGAGGTGATCGTCACCGGCATCGACAAGCAGAAGGTCGGTCAGACCGCTGCCGAGATCCGTGAGTTCCGCGGCCCCGAGCCCTACAAGGGCAAGGGCGTCAAGTACTCCAACGAGTTCATCTTCCGCAAGGAAGGCAAGAAGAAGTAAGGGCGAGGCACCATGGCTGAGAAAAAAGGGGCCGAGGATCGTCGTAAGGCGCGCGTGCGCCGGGCGATCAGGAAGGCTGCGAACGGCCGCCCGCGTCTGTCGGTCTTCCGTTCCTCCAAGCAGATCTACGCGCAGATCATCGACGACGAGCGCGGCCACACCATTGTGGCGGCCTCGTCCCTCGAGGCTGACCTCAAGGGCAAGCTGAAGACTGGCGCCGACGTGGGCGCGGCCAAGGAAATCGGCCGTCTCGTGGCCGAGCGCGCGGTCGCCGCTGGCGTCAAGCAGGTCGTGTTCGACCGGTCGGGCTACCTCTATCACGGACGCGTCAAGGCTCTGGCCGACGCGGCCCGCGAAGGCGGCCTCGACTTCTAAGTCAATATCGCGCCGCCGGCTGAGGCTGCCCCGTCGGGGGCGGCCCTCCGGCGGCGCATTCCATCAACGGCGGGTTTTGACTGACAAACCCTGAAGCGAGCGGGCCCGCCGCCCGCGCAAGTGAGACGGTGAAATGGCAAGAGAACCCAGAGAGCGCCGGGACGAGCGCAAAGAGGGCGATAGCGAGTTCGTGGACCGCCTGGTTCACATCAACCGCGTCGCAAAAGTCGTGAAGGGCGGCCGTCGCTTCGGCTTCGCGGCCCTCGTCGTCGTGGGCGACCAGAAGGGCCGCGTCGGCTTCGGCCACGGCAAGGCCCGCGAGGTGCCCGAGGCGATCCGCAAGGCCACCGAAGCCGCTAAGCGCGCCATGATCCGCGTGGCGCTCCGCGAGGGTCGCACCCTCCATCACGACGTGCGCGGCCGCCACGGCGCCGGCAAGGTCGTGCTCCGCGCCGCCCCGCAGGGCACCGGCATCATCGCCGGCGGCCCGATGCGCGCCGTCTTCGAGGCGGTGGGCATGCAGGACGTGGTGTCGAAGTCCCTCGGCTCGTCGAACCCCTACAACCTCGTTCGCGCCACCTTCGACGCGCTCAAGAACGAGGACAGCCCGCGCGCGGTCGCCGCTCGCCGTGGCCTCAAGGTGTCGACCCTGCAATCCCGTCGTCGCGACGCCGGCTCCGATGCCGTCGACGCCGGCGCCGAAGCGTAAGGGAGGCTTCGACCATGGCAAAGAAGCCTGAGGCTGCCCAGGGCAGCACCATCACCGTTGAGCAGATCGGCTCGCCGATCCGCCGCGAGGGCAAGCAGCGCGAGACGCTGATCGGCCTCAAGCTCAACAAGCTCCATCGGAGGTCCACTCTTCAAGACACGCCGTCCGTGCGCGGCATGATCGAGAAGGTGAAGCACCTCGTGCGCGTCCACGAAAACGCCGCGGACGGGCAGTGAGGAGAGCGTCATGAAACTCAACGAGATCCGTGACAACGAAGGTTCGACCAAGAACCGCATGCGCGTCGGACGGGGCATCGGCTCCGGCAAGGGCAAGACGGGCGGCCGCGGCGTGAAGGGTCAGAAGGCCCGCACCGGCGTCGCCATCAAGGGCTTCGAGGGCGGTCAGATGCCGCTTCACCGTCGCCTGCCCAAGCGCGGCTTCAACAAGCCGAACCAGCGCGACCTCAATGAGGTCAATGTGGGCCGCATCCAGGAGGCCGTGACGGCCGGCAAGCTCGACACGGGCGCGCCGATCACCGTCGAGGCGCTGGTTGCCGCCGGCGTGGTCTCCAAGCCGCGCGACGGCGTGAAGATCCTCGGCATCGGGGCGCTCACGACGAAGCTCTCCTTCCAGGTGGCCGGAGCGTCCAAGTCGGCGCTCGAGGCGATCGAAAAGGCGGGCGGTTCGGTGACCATCCTGGGTGCTGTTGCGCAGGCGTGATCGCGCACCCACATCTGGCTTGATCCCAAGCGGCGGCCCGCGTTCCATCGCGTGGCCGCCGTTCGCGCGACTGACATCGCGACAGCTATAAAGTCATTCGAGGACGGACCATGGCTTCAGCAGCCGAGCAACTGGCCGCAAACATCAATTTCGGTGCGATCGCCAAGGCCGAGGAACTCAAGAAACGCATCTGGTTCACCCTCGGCGCGCTCATCGTCTACCGCCTGGGCACCTACATCCCGCTGCCGGGAATCGATCCCGAGGCGCTGCGCCAGAGCTTCCAGAACGCGTCCGGCGGCGTGCTCGGCCTCTTCAACATGTTCTCGGGCGGCGCCGTGGAGCGCATGGCGATCTTCGCCCTGAACATCATGCCGTACATTTCGGCCTCCATCATCATCCAGCTGCTCACGTCGGTCCTGCCGACGCTGGAGGCGCTGAAGAAGGAGGGCGAGTCTGGCCGCAAGATCCTCAACCAGTACACCCGCTACCTCACGGTGGTGCTGGCGCTGTTCCAGTCCTGGGGCATCGCCGTGGGCCTGCAGAGCTCCGGCAGCATCGTTCAGAACCCGGGCCTGTTCTTCGTGGTGACGGCAGTCATCACGCTCACCGGCGGCACCATGTTCCTCATGTGGCTCGGCGAGCAGATCACCTCCCGGGGCATTGGCAACGGCACCTCGCTCATCATCTTCGCGGGCATCGTCGCCAACCTGCCGTCGGCGCTCGCCGGCACGCTCGAGCTCGGCCGTCAGGGCGCGATCTCGACGGGGCTCATCCTGTTCGTGCTCGTGATGGCGATCGCCATCATCTACTTCGTGGTGTTCATGGAGCGGGCCCAGCGCCGGCTGCTCATCAACTATCCGAAGCGCCAGGTCGGCAACCGCATGTATGACGGGCAGACCTCGTTCCTGCCGCTCAAGCTCAACACGTCGGGCGTGATCCCGCCGATCTTCGCCTCCTCGCTCCTCCTGCTGCCCGCCACCATCGCGAGCTTCCAGGCGGACCAGGGCGGCACGGGCTTCGTGGCCACGCTCACGGCCTATCTGAGCCATGGGCGCCCGGCCTATATGTTCCTCTACGCGGCGTTGATCATCTTCTTCGCGTTCTTCTACACGGCGATCGTGTTCAACCCGACCGAGACCGCCGACAACCTGAAGAAGCACGGTGGCTTCATTCCGGGCATCCGGCCGGGCGAGCGGACCGCGAGCTATATCGATCAGGTGCTGACCCGCATCACGGTGCTCGGCGCCGCCTATCTGGTGCTGATCTGCCTGATCCCCGAGTTCCTGGTCTCCTACGCGGCGCTGCCATTCTATTTCGGCGGCACGTCGCTGCTCATCGTCGTGTCCGTGACGATGGACACGGTGGCCCAGGTCCAAGGGCATCTCTTGGCGCACCAGTACGAAGGTCTGGTGAAAAAGGCCAAGCTCAAGGGCGCGAGGCGCCGATAATCCGCCCCTCCTGCCTTGAGAAGGGCAGGGGAGTGCGGCAAAGCTTCTCCTCCCGCCCGCCTCCCGGGCGGGGGCTGAGGGAAGCGAGGCCCGGCCGCCGCAAAGGCCGGGTAAGCAGGGAAGTCAGGGGGCGTCGATGAGAATCATCCTGCTCGGACCGCCGGGAGCCGGCAAGGGCACGCAGGCGGTGCGTCTGGTGGAGCGGCTCGGGATTCCGCAGCTCTCCACGGGCGACATGCTCCGGGCGGCAGTGGCGTCCGGCAGCCCGATCGGCCTCAAGGCCAAGGCCATCATGGATGCCGGCCAGCTCGTCTCCGACGACGTGGTGGTGGGCATCGTGGCCGACCGCATCGAGGAGGAGGACGCCCGCCGCGGCTTCATTCTCGACGGCTTCCCGCGCACGGTGGCCCAGGCCGAGGCCTTCGACGCCATGCTGGCGAAGAAGGGCCTCAAGCTCGACGCCGTGATCGAGTTCAAGGTGGACGAGGCGGCGCTCGTGGACCGCATCGTGAAGCGCGCCAAGGAGACAGAGGCCCGGGGCGAGACCGTCCGCAAGGACGACAACCCGGAGGTCTTCAAGACCCGCCTCGACGCCTACCGCACGCAGACGGCTCCGCTCTCCGCCTTCTACGGCGCGACCGGCCGCCTGAAGACGGTGGACGGCATGCGCCCCATCGACGAGGTGACCGAGGCCCTGAAGGGCATCCTGGGGCGCTGAACCGCTCCCCGTCCGGTCCAAGGAAATTCCAAGGGAAGGGTTGACGCCTGCGGTCAGGTACGCTAGGCGAACCCTCTCTTGCAAAAGAACCGTTCGACCTGAAGGGCTTCGCGAGAAGTCCCGCGGGATCGTTTCGTTTGCAATCATCCGCGCAAGGGCCGGGCTCCACCGGACGCGCGACAACAAGGTCCGAAGCCCAGCTTCGGCGACATGGAGACGACGATGGCTCGTATCGCAGGCGTCAACATCCCGACCAACAAGCGGGTCGTGATCGCCCTTCAGTATATCCACGGCATCGGCCCCAAGAAGGCCCAGGAGATCGTGGAGAAGGTGAACATCCCCATGGAGCGCCGGGTGAACCAGCTCACCGACGCCGAGGTGCTGTCCATCCGCGAGACCATCGACCGCGACTACATGGTGGAGGGTGACCTTCGCCGTGAGGTGTCGATGAACATCAAGCGCCTCATGGATCTCGGCGCGTATCGTGGCCTGCGTCACCGCCGCTCCCTGCCGGTCCGCGGTCAGCGCACGCACACCAATGCCCGCACCCGCAAGGGCAAGTCGAAGCCGATCGCCGGCAAGAAGAAGTGAGGCTGGGCGCGGCCCGAGCCGCGCTTGAGCCCATCCCGGACCCGATCCGGATCCAGCGCGGGGCACCGCCCCGCGGCAAACCAACATTCATCCCGAGCGCCTGGCATGACGGGCGCGCTTGAAGGACCAGACCAATGGCTAAAGAAGCAACCCGCGTCCGCCGCCGCGAACGCAAGAACATCGTGTCCGGCGTGGCTCACGTGAACGCCTCGTTCAACAACACGATGATCACCATCACGGACGCGCAGGGCAACACGATCTCCTGGTCGTCCGCTGGCTCCATGGGCTTCAAGGGCTCGCGGAAGTCGACCCCCTACGCCGCCCAGGTGGCTGCCGAGGACGCCGCCCGCAAGGCTTCCGAGCACGGCATGCGCACCCTCGAGGTCGAGGTGTCGGGCCCCGGCTCCGGCCGCGAGTCGGCCCTGCGCGCCCTCCAGTCCGCGGGCTTCACGGTGACGTCGATCCGCGACGTGACCCCGATCCCGCACAACGGCTGCCGGCCGCGCAAGCGCCGCCGCGTCTGATTTGCGCTCATCCGGCGCGTGGGGCTGTCCCACGCGCCTTCCGGTTTTGAGGGCGGTCCCGCACCGGGTCCGCCCTGAACCCGTACCTCGAGAGGTGTGGTTGTGATCCAGAAGAACTGGCAAGAGCTGATTAAGCCGAACAAGCTCGAAGTGGCTCCGGGCGACGATCCGAAGCGTGTGGCGACCGTGGTCGCCGAGCCTCTGGAGCGCGGCTTCGGCACGACGCTCGGCAACGCGCTCCGTCGCGTTCTCCTGTCCTCGCTCCAGGGCGCGGCGGTGACCTCCGTCCACATCGACGGCGTGCTGCACGAGTTCTCGTCCATCCCGGGCGTCCGCGAGGACGTGACGGACATCGTCCTCAACGTGAAGACCATCGCGATCCGCATGCAGGGCGACGGTCCCAAGCGCATGACGCTCCGCAAGACCGGCCCGGGCGCCGTGACGGCGGGCGACATCAACACGGTGGGCGACGTTCAGATCCTGAACCCGGACCTCGTGCTCTGCACCCTCGACGACGGCGCCGAGATCCGCATGGAGTTCACGGTCGCGACCGGCAAGGGCTACGTTCCCTCCGAGCGCAACCGGGCCGAGGACGCTCCGATCGGGCTCATCCCGGTCGACAGCCTCTTCTCGCCGGTCAAGAAGGTGTCCTACCGCATCGAGAACACCCGCGAGGGCCAGATTCTCGACTACGACAAGCTCACCATGACCGTGGAGACCAACGGCGCCGTGACGCCTGAGGATGCGGTGGCCTACGCCGCCCGCATCATCCAGGATCAGCTCCAGGTCTTCGTGAACTTCGAGGAGCCCCGCAAGGAGGAGGCCGCCACCACGGCGCCGCAGCTCCCCTTCAACCCGGCGCTGCTCAAGAAGGTGGACGAGCTCGAGCTGTCCGTCCGCTCGGCGAACTGCCTGAAGAACGACAACATCGTCTATATCGGCGACCTCATCCAGAAGTCCGAGGCGGAAATGCTCCGCACCCCGAACTTCGGCCGCAAGTCGCTCAACGAAATCAAGGAAGTGCTCGCCTCCATGGGTCTTCACCTGGGCATGGAAGTGCCCGGCTGGCCCCCGGAGAACATCGAGGACCTCGCGAAGCGTTTCGAAGAGCACTACTAAGCCCTCGGGCAAGGACTTGTCTTGAGGAGCACGGCGGAGCCTTCGGGTGAGGAAGCGCTTCGAAGAGCACTACTAAGCCTTTCCCGTCCGCCGGTTTTTCGGCGGACGGACCATCGCCGGCCCAGCAAGGGACGGCCTTATCAGAAGGACGGCCGTACCTTGGCACGGCGGCCGCAAGACCAGGAGAAAGCCAATGCGTCACGGTTTCCGCGGGCGGCGTTTCAACCGCTCCTCCGAGCATCGTAAGGCGATGTTCGCCAACATGTCCGCCGCGCTCATCAAGCACGAGCAGATCGTCACCACGCTCCCGAAGGCGAAGGACCTGCGTCCCGTCGTCGAGAAGCTCGTGACCCTCGCCAAGCGCGGCGATCTCAATTCCCGCCGTCTCGCCATGTCGCAGCTCCGCGACGCCGCGATGGTGAAGAAGCTCTTCGACGTGCTCGGCCCCCGCTACGGCGAGCGCGCCGGCGGCTACACCCGCGTCCTCAAGGCCGGCTTCCGGTATGGCGACAACGCCCCGATGGCCGTGATCGAGTTCGTGGACCGGGACGTGGATGCCCGCGGCCAGGATTCCGGCCCGTCCCAGAAGGACGAGGTTGTGGAGAGCGCCGCGGCCTAAGGGCTTCCGGCGATCGGATCTTCAGGAAAGGGCGGCTCTCGGGCCGCCCTTTTTCCGTTCTCGGGCCCTCCCGACGCGTTCAGCCCGGAGGGCCATCCTCGCGCCGCACTCCTTTGTCTTTGAGGAGGCTGTGCTTATGTGAGCGCCGGCCCGACCCGCCAGATTCGCCACATGCGGCGGGGGGCTGTGCTTATGTGAGCGCCGGTCCAACCCGTGAGATACGCCCCGTGAGATTCGCCATGCGCCGCTTGCGACTTCCCCGTCTCCTCCTTGCCGCCCTCCTCGCGGTCGCCGGTCTTGAGGCCGCGGAGGCCCAGACCAAGGCGGTGCCGCGCAGCAAGGCGGAGGTCCAGCTCTCCTTCGCGCCGGTGGTGCGCCAGACGGCTCCGGCGGTCGTGAACGTCTACGGCTCCCGCACCGAGCGGCGGGGCCGCAACGACGGCATGGAGGAGTTCCTGCGGCGCCATTTCGGCGGGGAGGGCGGGGCGCCTCCCGGCCGGTCGCAGAACTCCCTCGGCTCGGGCGTGATCGTGGACCCGTCGGGCCTCGTGATCACCAACAACCACGTCATCGAGAACATGACCGAGGTGAAGGTGGCGCTCGCCGACCGGCGCGAGTTCGAGGCGCAGATCGTCCTGCGCGACCCGCGCACGGATCTCGCCGTGCTCAAGCTCGTCAACGCCACGAATCTCACGGTGCTGGATCTCGGCGATTCCGAGGCGCTGGAGGTGGGCGACATCGTGCTCGCCATCGGCAACCCCTTCGGGGTCGGCCAGACGGTGACTCAAGGCATCGTCTCGGCGCTCGCCCGCACGCAGGTGGGCGTCACGGACTACCAGTTCTTCATTCAGACCGATGCGGCCATCAATCCGGGCAATTCCGGCGGCGCCCTGGTGGACATGGAGGGCCGCCTCATCGGCATCAACACGGCGATCTTCTCCCGCTCCGGCGGCAGCCACGGGATCGGTTTCGCGATCCCCACCTCCATCGTCCGCACGGTGATCGAATCGGCCCGGGGCGGCTCCCGCACGGTGCGGCGCCCGTGGCTCGGCGCGAGGCTGCAGGGGGTCGATGGGGAGATCGCCACGAGCCTCGGGCTGGAGCGTCCCACGGGCGTCCTGGTGGCGGGTGTCTACGACAAGGGCCCGGCCGCCCAGGCGGGCCTCAAGACCGGAGATGTGATCCTCGCGGTGGACGGCCAGCCGGTCGATAGCCCGGAAACCTTCGGCTACCGCTATACCCTCAAGGGGATCGACGGGGAGACCCCGCTCACGGTGCTGCGGGCCGGCAAGCGCCTCACCCTCCCGGTCCGCCTCATGACCCCGCCCGAGACCCGGCCGCGGGAGCCCGTGAAGGTGCGCACCCGCTCCCCGCTCACCGGCGCCACCCTCATGAATCTGTCCCCAGCCGTTGCGGACGAGCTCCAGTTGGAGGTTTCGCAGGAAGGCGTCGTCGTGGCAGAGTTGGAAGAGAACGCGGCGGCGGCCCGGGTCGGCTTCCAGAAGGGCGACCAGATCGTCGCCATCAACGGCCAGCGTCTCACCACGACGAAGGACCTGGACCGGGCCCTCAGGGGCGGAGGCGGCTATTGGGAAATCACCATCAACCGGGGCGGCCGCGTCTTCACGACGGTGATCGGGGGCTGAGCCCGCCCCACGGGCCCCATGCCGGGACCGCTGCGCGCGAGCTAAGACGCCGCCGCCCCGCCGGCGGGAGACACCGGTGAGCGATCTCTTCGCTTCCGCCGGCCTCGACAAGGCGGCCCCGCGCCCGCTCGCGGACCGGATGCGCCCCACGCGCCTCCCCGAGGTGGTGGGGCAGGATCACCTTGTCGGGCCCGACGGCATCCTCTCCCGGCTCATCGCCTCCAAGACTCTCGGCTCCCTCATCTTCTGGGGCCCGCCCGGCACCGGCAAGACCACGGTGGCGCGGCTCATGGCGAACGAGACGGAGCTGCATTTCGAGCAGATCTCCGCGATCTTCTCGGGCATCGGCGAGTTGAAGAAGGTGTTTGAGGCGGCCCGCGGGCGGCGCTCCACGGGCAAGGGCACGCTCCTCTTCGTGGACGAGATCCACCGCTTCAACCGCGCCCAGCTCGATGCCTTCCTCCCCGTGATGGAGGACGGCACCATCACGCTCGTCGGCGCCACCACCGAGAACCCGTCCTTCGAGCTCAACGCAGCGCTTCTCTCCCGGGCGCGCGTGCTCGTGTTCAGGGCCCTCGACAATGCGGCCATCGCGCAGATCCTCGCCCGGGCCGAGGATGTCACGGGCAAGCCCCTGCCGCTCACCGAGGAGGCGCGCGCCTCGCTCGTGCGCATGGCGGATGGGGACGGACGCGCCTCGCTCACCCTCGCCGAGGAGGTGTGGCGCTCGGCCAAGCCCGGCGAGGTGTTCGACGCGGAGGCGCTCCAGGAGATCGTGCAGCGCCGGGCGCCGATCTACGACAAGGGCCAGGAGGGGCACTACAACCTCATCTCCGCCCTGCACAAGACCATCCGCGGATCGGATCCGGACGCGGCGCTCTACTATCTGTGCCGCATGCTGGACGCGGGCGAGGACCGGCTCTTCATCGCGCGGCGCCTGGTGCGCGCGGCCATCGAGGATATCGGCCTTGCGGATCCGCAGGCTCTCGTCATCGCCAACGCCGCCAAGGACACGTTCGATTTTCTGGGCAGCCCCGAGGGCGAGCTGGCGTTGGCGCAGGTGACGGTCTATCTCGCCACCGCGCCGAAATCGAACGCGGTCTACACCGCCTACAAGGCCGCCACGCAGGCCGCCAAGACGCACGGCTCCCTCATGCCGCCGCGCACCATTCTCAACGCGCCGACGAAGCTCATGAAGGAGATCGGCTACGGCGACCGCTACGCCTACGACCACGACGAGCCCGACGCGTTTTCCGGCCAGAACTACTGGCCCGACCGCATGGAGGCGCAGAGCTTCTACGAGCCGGTGGATCGCGGCTTCGAGCGCGAGATCAGGAAGCGCCTCGACTGGTGGGCGCGCCTGCGCGAGGAGCGGCGAGGCTGATGCGCGGCCCGCCTACTGCTTAGAGGCCAGCTGCTGACTGTTCCTTCTTTGTTCTTGACTGTTGTCCTAACCTGTGCTGTAGCTGTGTGGCTTCTCTGGCACCGAGGGAGCCGCCGTGATCACCGGATCAGGAGGCGCCAGGGAAGGCGGTCCTGCGGGGCGCACCCGGTGGTGCGCCTCCCGGGCGGCCGCCGCAACACGG
>DATCJK010000015.1:0-126382 GCA_036562855.1 Microvirga sp. | reverse complement strand
CACGAGATTACGAAGCTCGCCAGTCTCGTCTCTGCCATGGCGGAGAAGATGGGCGTGTCCGAGGTGAACGATCCCGAGGTGCGGGAGATCCGCCAGAACGTTGCCCCAGAAGCCGTGCTCGACGAGATCGAGCAAACGCAGGGTTGAGCCGCGCTGGTATTCCCGCCCTCGCGGTCAGAGAACGTGGTTCAGCGTATCCCGCAGTTCAATCAGATGCCGACGGAGCGCCTCGATCTGCTCGATGCTCATGCCAGTGGCGCAGGCGACTCCGCTGCGGGTGTCCGCAGCGGGTTCCTTCAAAGACCGGCCCTTGTCCGTGAGGCTGATGCGGACTTGCCGCTCGTCGTGGACATCACGGGTGCGGCGTACGATGCCGGCTGCCTCGAGGCGCTTCAGCAACGGGGTCAGGGTGCCGGAATCGAGGTTCAGCTGGTCGCCGATTTGCTTCACGGTCCGGTCGTCCCGATCCCAAAGGACGAGAAGCGCCAGATATTGCGGGTAGGTGAGGCCGAGCCGGTCGAGCTGCGGCTTGTAAACCCGGTTGAAGGCCTGCGCGACCGAATAGGCCGCAAAGCAGAGCTGATCCTCAAGGCGCAGGGAGCGCGTCGCGTCGGCGTCGCCGTTGGAGGGCGGGGTGGCCTCGGCGCCGGTGGGGGCGGTCGGGGAGACGGTTTCGTCGGAGATCATTGCGGTCAGCCTGTTCGATGAGCCCATACCCATACGGCGGGTGCCCCTGGTTGTCCAATTAAATAGCGCGCAATCAGATTGGCCGTTAGTATTATAGCGCGCAAATAAATCGTTCGTTAGTTAATAGTGCAAGCCGCAGATGCGGACCCGCCAACCTCTCGAAAGCCTTTCACATGCGCCTCACCCCTTCCTACCGCCGCGGCCTCGTGGTCGCCCTCATCGGGACCAGCCTCGCCTTGAGCCACATCGCTTTTGCGGCGGCGGCGCCCGCCACCGGGCGGACCACCCTGGCCCCCACTGCCGCCCTCGCCGGCGGGCGGACCGTTCTGGCGCAAACGGACACGGTCGGGCAGCGGGCGGGTGCCGCCACGAGCCTCGCCGAGAATTGCTACATCGAGAAGGAAGTGGAGCGTCTGGCGGACGGGAGGCTCGTCACTCGGCTCGTGCACGAGTGCGATTGAGATCTGCCCCGAACCCTTTCTCCAACCCCAACCATCGCAGAGCCCACGTTATGCCCTCGACCCTCCGCAACCATCCCTTCGTGTATCCGAGCCGCCGCGACCGTCACGTGGTTGAGACCGTCTCCCGCGTTTTGAGCACCTGCGTCGTCCTCGGCACCGTTCTGGGCGCCGGCGCTCTCCTATTCTCCGGCTCCGAGCCGGCCTATGCGGAACGTCGGTTGGCTCCGACCGAGGGCAGCGCAGTCGTGCAGGCCGTCGCGGCTCCGGCACCAATCGGGCCGGCGCCCGCCGGAAAGATCTCCACCCGCAAGCCCTGGGTCGAGCCTCCGGTCGAAACCGCCAAGTCGTACCAGCAGCCTCTCGCAGCCGAGCCGGCGGGCGGCAAGGAAACGCCGTCCGTTCCCCATGCGAAGCTTGTCTCCAAAGACGAGGTGAAGGTCGCGGCCCTCGGCCAGCCGCAAAGCGTGCCCGCGCCGGCGAGCCCGGCACTGGCCGGACGAATCGATCTCAACTCGGCATCGCTGGCGGAGCTCAATGGCCTGCGCAACGGCGGCATGATCGGCCGAGCCATCGTGCAAGGACGGCCCTATGCCTCCATGGAGGACCTTCTCGCAAAGCGGGTCCTCAACCGGGCCACCTTCGAACGGATCCGCGACCAGGTGACGGTCCGCTAAGCCAACACCCCCAGGCCGGGGCGGCGCTTCCCGCAAACCGTTGTGGTCGCGGGATTTGGTACACGGTCCGGGAGGCTTCGCTAACCACCCGTTAACCATAAGCCGTCAGGGTTGGCGGGCCGATGATCGGCGCCCGCCCCGCCCTGGAGATTCGACGATGAGCCCTGACGAATTCGCGCGTACCATCGGTGAGCTGCATGGTCACGTGTCGCGGATCCTTGGCGCGATCGAGAATGGGGGCGGGGAGGTGAACCTGCGCGATCTCGGGCTGCGCCTCATGGACATCGTGGTGATCATCGAGCGCGATCCCGGCATTCTCGCCGCAGCGGCCGATCTTTATGCAGCCGCCGAGGTCATGGTGCGCGACAGCGTGGTTCGCCTCCAGCCGGAAGCCCGCAAGCGCCGCCTCCTGCGCGATGCCCGTCAGCGCTTCGAACAGCGGTTCGAGGGCGCACGCCCGGCCGCCAGGGAGCGCACCGCGGAGGCCGCCCAGCGCGACCTGCGCATCGCCGCGTAATCCGCCGACGCGCCGTCACTCATCCAAGTAGGCTATTCGGCGGCACCCGAAGGGGCATCTCAAGCATTCGCGGCCTCTCGATCTCCGCACCTTGCGGAGCCGAGCACGTCGTGCGGCGACGGCTGACCCGTCGTGCGCCGCGCATTCGTCCCCGTCTCCGCGTCACCGCGCGCGATCCGCTTCGCGCGTCACCCTTGCGTCGGAACTCTGCTTGGGACGCGGTTGCCGTCCACGTCCCGAGCCCCCAGCGAACCAGCTGAGGCGATGACGATAGCCGTTCGGAAGGGAGCAGATTTGATGAACCTCCGTCGGACCGGTACCGGCGCGCGCGCGACGAAGATCCACGGTCTGTGGGCCGCCATGACATGCGCCGCCAGCGCAACGTCGGCTTACGGTGACTATGCGTGCGCCAGCGCACCTGGCCTCGGCTGCCGGATCCCCAAATCAGGGCTGTCGCATGGCGCCGATGTCATGCGGCCCAACGAGTTGGCGGCCGTGCCCCGCCCAACACGGAGCCTGTGTGATGAAATCAGTTCTTTTCGCTCTCGCCCTGACAATCCTTCCGGGCGCAGCGCTCGCGCAATCCTCTGCCGGCCCCGGCAGCGGCACGGATCTGCAGCGCGTTCAGCGCGAGATGGAGCAGATGATGCGCGATGGCCGCTACCAGCGCCTTCTCGACGAAGGGCGCGCGAACAAGGAGGCGTTCGAGCGTCTCCGGCAGCAGGAAGCGGCGTCTTCGACGGTGGCATCGCCTCGATCTCGCCGCCGTCCGTAATTCGTCGATCCGGCATCCTGTCACTGCGCTCGCGAGCGCCGCGCGAACGCCCTTGCGGCCCGAGAGGCATAGCCTCCCGGGCCGTGTTGTTTGGTCGCAGATCCTCCGCGGCCGGTTGGGAAGCTGGCGCGGCAGTCGAGCTAAGTCTCTCTAGCAAATCCGCAAATTCCAAACCGGACCACGTCGGCGGCCGCCCGTCACGCATTCGCCAGTTGCGACTTGCCGTAACGTGAGATGATACGTTCTTTCGGTGCGGGTCTCGACAGATGAATCAAGTTGACCTATCCGAGAACGTACAAGAATAAGAAAAATACACTGTTCAGTTCAAAACTTAGTACTCAGTTCATTTGGTATACCTGTATCTGTGAGTACGGATTAACTTCCCTTAGGATAGCGAAATATATCGATAATGTGACCTTGGGGAAGGTGTCCGGTCTTCGATGACGTCTATTGGCTGCGGATCTTGCGCTCCTCTGGCGCCGGAACGACCCGTCGTGCCTGAGCGGCGATCCCGTTGAGGGCGAGCCGTGGTGCCGCTGCCGAAAGTGACGCCCGAACTTCGGGCGAGTGAGGCGCTGCCTCCGGGCGAACCGGCGGCGGATGAAGACACTGAGCCGCGATCCGGCCCGCAGAGGCTGGACGCGGCCAATCGGGGCAGATTCCATGACCACCTATTACGTCGATAATTCTTCGGCCTTCGCGAGCGATGCCAATGCGGGCACCTCCGCGGACAAGCCGTTCCTCAGTCTCGCGGCCCTCAATGGCCGCACGTTTCAGCCAGGCGATGTAATCGCCTTCAAGGCCGGCACCACCTACGCGGCTGCGGCCGCGGACACGGGCGCACTGCGGATCACCTCGCAGGGCACCGCCGAAGCGCCGATCACCTTCACGAGTTATGGCACCGGCGAGAAGCCGGCGATCGCCAACACCACCACAGCCACCTACAGCGACGCGGTGAAGCTGATCGGGGCAAGCCACATCGTCATCGACGGCCTTGCCTTCACGCAGGCGCCGCGAGCGGGCGTCCATGTGGACGCCGCTTCGCATCATGTGCTCGTCCAGAACACCGAGGCCACGAATGTGGGCCTCGGCTACATGGTGGCGGGGCAGCACAATCTCTTCCAGAACAACCACGCGCACGATCTGCACATGGTGAAGAACACGCCGACGAGCGTGCATGCCGACGACGACTACGGCGCCAACGGCTTCCTGATCTCCGGAAGCAACAACGAGTTCGCCGGCAACACCATCGTGAACGCCCGCGCGGCGAGCTACGATTATGGGCACGATGGCGGGGGTTTCGAACTTTGGGGCTCCCTGAGCAACATCTACATCCACCACAACTGGGTGGAGGATTCGGATGGCTTCCTCGAAACCGGCGGCCCCCAGGGCCATCTGATGTCGAATATCCGTGTCCAGAATAACACCAGCATCGACAATACCGTCTTCATGGTGGTCCACAACGGCTCCGGCGCGTTCACCGGACAGATCTCGCAGATGGACGTCAGCCAGAACACGATCGTCCAACTCGAGCCCCCGACGAGAACCATGGCTGCGGTGTTTCTCGATGCGCCGGCTCTGCGCTCCCAATTCTACTTCCACCACAACATCGTGTCGTTGGTGGCGGGCGACTCGGTGTTCAAGCAGCAGGGCGACTACCACTCCGACAACCTGTTCCACCTCGTCTCGCCTGCAACACACCTCTACAACAACTGGTCGATGGTGTTGGGAGCGGGCGAGCTCTACGGCAACCCGATGTTCGTCGACGCGGCGGGCCACGACTTCCGCCTGACCGCGCAGAGTCCCGTGCTGACCTTCGGGGCATATGGCCAATATCAACCGGAAACGGAGGCGCCCGCGAACGCGGCGCCGACGGTCGCGGGTCCGCTACTCGTCGAAGGCGGGGAGGGCGGCGGTCTCATGATCATCGATCTCCTGCAGGGAGCGAGCGACGCGGATGCGGGCGAGACCGCGCTCCTGGCCGTGACCGCGCTCGCGCCGCTGCCCCCGGGCCTCAGCCTTGCCGCCGATGGGCGATCCCTCGTGGTGAACACCGAACATGCCGGGTTCAACGACCTGGCGGACGGCGAGCGACGCACCCTGCCGGTGAGCTACAGGATCGTCGATGCGCGCGGCGGGTTCGTCGATCAGACCGCGTTCGTCACGGTTGTCGGCGCCAACGATGCGCCGACTGACCTCGTGGCCTCGGGCCTCGTCGTGAAGGAGCGCGCCGGGGCCGGCACGACCGTCGCCAACCTGTCGAGCGTCGATCCTGACCGCGGCGACGCGGGCACCTTCAGCATCGTGAGCGACCCGTCGGGCTGCTTTGCGATCGTCGGCAACAAGCTCGTTGTCGCCCCAGGCGCCGCGCTCGACGCGGATATCGCATCGTCTCACGTCATCACCCTGGCTGTCACGGATGCTGGCGGCTTGCGCAAGGAGCGCGCGGTGACCGTCACGGTCGAGGATGTCACAGGCGCTTACATCCTTGGCTCCGCCGGCAGCGATGTGATCAACGGCACCGTATCCGTCGCGGGACAGCGCACGACGACGGACGAGAACGACACGGTGAACGGCGGCGGCGGAAACGACCGGATCGAAACGCTGGGCGGCCATGATCTCATGGTGTCCCTGTCCGGCAACGACACCCTGAACGGCGGATCGGGCAACGACACGATCGATGCGGGCTCCGGCAACGACCTTGTTCTGGCGGGGAGCGGCGACGACGTGATCGTGGTGCGTGCGTCCGAACTCACCTGGGACACGCTCGATGCAGGCGAGACGGGCGAGAGCGTCGGTGACACCCTCAAGATCGAAGGTACGGGCGCTCTCGTTCTTGCCAATTTCGATGCCGCGAAGGTCGGGATCGAGATCTGGGCCGGCAACGGCCAGGGCGTCGTCGGAACCACCGGCAACGATGTCATCGACCTGTCGGGCCTCGTGAAGGTGGGCGCGCTCACCTTCGTGGACGGCATGAGCGGGAACGACCGGCTCGTCGGCACGGCAGTGGCCAACGACCTGCGGGGTGGATCCGGCGCAGACACGATCACGGGCGGCGGCGGCTCCGATACCGTGACGGGCGGCGGCGGCGCCGACCAGCTCTCCGGCGGCGCGGGCGACGACCGCTTCGTCATTGTGGCAGCCGGCGATGCCGTGGGCGATGTGATGGCGGGGGGCACCGGCACCGACACCCTCGCCATTGCGGGCACGATCGTGGCCCAGATCCACAGCTTCGACGCAGCGGCATCGTCCATCGAAAACCTGGTCGGCAATGGGCGCCATCTCTATGGGACCGGCAACGCGGATTCGATCGATCTCTCGGGCCTTCAAAGCCTGAGCGGCGTCACCTATGTGGACGGCGGAACCGGTGCCGATACGCTCCGCGGAACGAACCTCTCCGCCGGCGACGATCTGCGGGGCGGCGGTGGCACCGACACTCTATCGGGCGGTGCCGGCGACGACCGTCTCGACGGCGGCACGGAAGCTGACGAGCTCTTCGGCGATGCCGGCAGCGATCACCTGCTCGGAGGGGCGGGTGACGACCGATTGTGGGGCGGCGCCGGCGCTGACAAGCTCAATGGCGGGGGCGGCTGCGACTGGTTCGTCCTTCACGGGCCGGGTTCGGGCGCCGACGCCATCACCGATTTTCAGCGGGGCTACGACAAGGTCGCCATACGCGGCAGCGATTACGGTCTTGCCGCCGGCGGCCTCGCGGCTGGCGCCTTCGCGGCGAACGCCGCCGGCGCCGCAACGGGGACGGTCGGTCAATTCGTCTACAACACCACGACGAGAACGCTGCTCTGGGATGGGAACGGCGCGGCCGAAGGCGGTGCCACGGCTGTGGCGACCTTCGCAACGACGGTGGCGCTCCAGGCCAGCGATCTGATCGTGATCTAAATGCACTACCTAAGCTTGATCTCGGGGCAAACGCCCCGGGATCCGGCTCCTTTGTTCGATTTTTTCTTTGCTCCGCTTGCAGCGTCCGCGCTCCGGGGCTACCGCTTCTCCCTGCAAAAAAGTCAAGAAACCTCGGGGGTTTGACCCATGAGCGACAGCAAGACCGATAAGACGAACGCGGCCATTCGGCTCCGTCCCGTCAATGACGCGCCGATCGACGAGAACGTCGCATCGATCATCGACGTGCTTCAGGAGCATCTGAAGCTCGCCCGCGAGGGCAAACTGCGTTCAGTCGCGGTCGTGTCCGTGTCGGAGGACGGCGCCTCCATCGGGACCCAATGGTCCTGCGCGCCGGGCGACATCGCAACGCTCATCGGCAAGCTCACGGTGCTCGCCCATGACATGATGGCGGCCCGGCGCTGAGCCGGTCTGCCCACCCGCCCAATTCCGCGCCGTTGCGCCGACGCCGCAGACCGCGCCAGAACTCCCTGCTCTCCTGCCCTAGAGGCCCCGCCTGACGCTGGACGAACCAGCGCGGCGTCATCCGCCCGCAAGCGCTCCCCGAAAGCGACAGCTTTCCTTGCGATGACGAGATGACCAAGTGAAATCATCCAGGGTTTCCTCACTGAACCATGCGAACCGCTCGGGCGCTGCGATTCCGCGCGAGACCCGCTCGGGCGAGGCGCTTGAGGGTCGATCCGCGCGACCTCGGCGATGATGGCTGACGTGGACGCCGGCGCTGGACGGCCCTCGGTCGGGGATGAGCGCGCTCTACCATGCCGCCAACTGCATCCAGGGGAAGGTGACGTTCGCGTCACCCGCCAACCGGGCGCGACTCCAGTTGCCGACCTCGTGGTGTCCGACGCACTCCTCGCATGTTGCCGAAAAGAAGAAGGGCCGCGCCCGGTTCTTTGACCGGGTCTGCGACCCTTCGGCCCGTATCTGCCCCACGGGAGTTCCGGCCGCCCAAGCTGGGGTGCGGCCCTCAGGATCGGCGCTATGCCGCTTCCTTGCGTTGTCCCTGGATCACTCGGAATCCGGACCAGAATAGGGCAAACATGCGGCCAAGCTTGGGAGATGAATTCTTAGGCGCGGCCATATGGCAAGGCTTCTGATCCATGGAGAAAAGGGCCGCGCTCCGTTCTGTGACCAGATGCGCGGCCCTCCTGGCCCGTTTACCCCCACGGGTCGGGGAATTCTAAGCGCTTTGGGCTGTTCGACGCAACCCTGTTGCGGCATCCGCGTTCCTAAGGCGGGGTCTTCCCAGGCATGCTCAAGCGACCGCTGGACCCCATCTGCAAGCCTGAAGCTGGCGCCCGAAAAATTTTCAAAAACATTGGAACCCTGCTCAGGGCTCGGCGTTATCGATGTGACCGGCCTATTTCTGCCCCCACGGGCCGGAACCTTAAAAGCGCTCTCTCGAGGGCGCTTTTTCTTTGCCTCAATGGCCAAGCTTATGCAGCCAACGGCGCTGCAGCCGGGAAGCGGCCTGTCATTCCGTTAGGATCGAGCTTCGTTCTAGCGAATTCCGATCCGCCGATGGAGCAGGGGCAGCAGGTCGCACCAGCGGCCCTGATCGGCGCCGCAGGTCACGCAGAGCACTCGGGTGAGTCGGCTGACGGTTCCATGCATCTCGATTCCGGTCGACCCACAGGCTTGGCAGGTCGGTAGGACAGTCGATTGGGGGCGTAGGTCAGAGCTCGGCACCGCCTGCACGGCAGGCGGTGGAGCCGCTAGGAGCGACGAAGAATTCATGCCGATCTGATGCATGTCGAGCGCGGTCCTGTTCTGGAGCCCCCGTCATGGCCTTCTGTGAGGCCTTGCTGTTACGCCAGCAGCGCTGTCCGCGCCGCCGCACTTCGCTCAAGAGCCTCTGCGCGCCCACACGCCAAACCGCCGCTGTGATGCTGCGGATGCGTAGGGCTGCCGACCCGGGACCCGGACCGTAATCCGGTCGGATCCTTCACGAAATAAAGTCTAGCTGATCCCGATCGCTCAGGCAGCATCCGTATGGCTGCGGACCGGATGGGGCGTTGCTCCGCCCGCCGCGCCGTCAGGCCTGGGAGCCGTCCTGCAGGCGGTGGAGCAGATAAAAGCCGTTGAGATGCACGGATTCCTGCAGGAGCCGCTCGTCGATCGGTCGCGTCAGCGGATTCTCCGCACCGATCGTGCCGCCATACACCCAGCCGGGGCTCGACAGGAAGGGCGGCACAGGACGGTCTTCGGGGACAGCGCAAACGAGCTCCGGCTCGTGGCTGCGGCGAAACAGGTTGTAGCTCTGCTGACGAGTCATCGAATCAGCCTCTGATTCACTCCATGAGAACCTGCACGGAGTGATTGTGCCATGACATATGTGAAGTTTATGTCGGTGGAGCGACGCAAATCCTATGCCGCCGCGCGGCGCGGGCTGGCATCCGATGCGGAATTTGCCTTAGGCCGATGTGATTACCGCTCGCCCAGGATCCGCTTCAGCGTTGCGGCGAGGTGCTCCGATAGGTACGGCTTAGCGATGAATACCGCACCGTCCGGGACGGGGCCGGAGGTTGGGTCGGAATGGCCCGAGGTCAGAACGATCGCGAGATCCGGCCGTCGCTCCTGGGCCAGGGATGCCAGGGTGTGGCCCTCGATTCCACCTGGCAGGTGAGCGTCCGTGACGAGGGCCTTGAGGTCTGGCCGCTGGTCGACGAGGCGCAGGGCTTCGTCGGAGGTTGAAACACCTTCGGCCGCAAAGCCCGACGCGTTCAGGTGCTCGACCAACGCGGCCTGGAGATCCGTCTCCTCCTCGACCACCAGAACGGCGGACTGTGTCATGGGTCCCTCCTGGTGCGAGCTCGCGTGTCGTGTCGGTGATCGGCGCGGCCCCGTCCAGCCAGGAGCCGGGGCCTTATCCATCAATGACAGAGTGCCGGCGGGGCCGAGGCCCCGCCAGCGCTGTTGTCCGGCTATGCTGGACGATCTTATTCGCAGATGCGGACGCGGCGGGTCACCACATCGCCACGGGCATTCACGCGGCGGCGCACCTGATAGCGGCACACCTCCTCGTCATCCTCCTCGACGATCACGCGGCGCTCCCGGCGCTCGATCACCGGCCGGTACTCGCGGCGCTGCTCGTAGGCGCGCACGCCGCCGGGCCCGATCTCGATGCCGACCTGAGCCTGGGCGGGCGCGGTGCTCGCCATCACAGCCGCCAGAAGGGAAATTGCCGCCGTGCCCGACGTAAACATGAACTTGAACATAGGGTTACTCCAGTTGCCCGATTGGCGATGCAACGCGAGGCCAACTGGGCTGGTTCCGCAGTGAAGGTTCGTTTCCATGAGGTGCGGCCTCGCCGTCGCAGGCCCGTCCGGGATCGCGCCGGAGCGGGCGCGCCCTCTTCGACCGGACACGGGTGAGGGCAGGCGAGGGCCTCCGGCGGCAATCGGCCCGCAACGGGCGGTGGTAACCAAAAGCGCACGCGATTAGCCCCGGAGGCGGGTTTGGGGTCGCTAATTTTAAGAACTGATAATAAATGGTGAAGAAATGTTCGGAAGGATCCGGTGAGCTTTTTCAGGCGGTGGACGGCAAGGCCAGAACCTCAGGTGGAGGAGACCCCTGAGCAGCGCCTCATCGCGGCCTACGATGCCCTGGACGGGGAGCGCCGCGACGGCGTCGCGCAGCAGCTTTCCGTCTTGTGGGCCTGGTTCATCGAGGAGTTCGGCGGGCCGGGTGCCTTTACGGCATGCCCCGATTTCGAGCAGGAAGCCTATCTTGCCAAACTCGATATGGCGGCGCGACGCTCCGAACCATTGAAGGATAGCGATCTTGGGCGCTATTACTTCAGTTCCGCACTGCTTCGGTGCTTCGTGAACGCCCTCCGGACCCAGGATACGAGTGCCGATGCGCTCGCCGTATCCGACCGGGTGGCTTGGCTCATCGAACGCGGGCGGCAACTGGGCCAGAAAAGCCGCGGATCCTGACATGCGGATCAACGAAGACGACCCGTTCGCCTTGGAAAGCCAGCTCGCCTTGCTTGATCGCGAGAGGGCCGATCTCGACCGCCGCATCTCTCACGCGCTCCAGCGCCAGCGCTTCAGCCCCGACGCGGTCGCCGCCGCCCAGGCGCGGGCCGAGGAGCGCGTCCTGCTGCTCCAACTCGACCGCCTCATGACGCGCATCCGCGCCGTGGAGGGCAACCTGCTTCAGGCAAGGCGCTTTCGGCCGCACTGATCGAGACGCCCCCGCAACGCTGCCGCGCCGCCTTGGAATTGAGCCTCCGCAATCGCCGGATGTGCTGGGCTCCGGCACCCACGCGCGATGCGATCTAGGCTCTTCGATCAAGCAAATTTGGGGCGGAACCGCCGCGCTCAGCTTCAGTTGGTTTCCCATGAAGCTGAGCTCTTCCCTTCGCCGTCTCGCACTCGTGGCCACTCTGGCCGGCCTCAGCACGGGCGCTTTGGCGCAAGGAGCATGCGAGCGTTATCGGGCGGAGCTCACGCAACTCAATCGCAGCGGCGCTGCCGCCCGCGGCGCGGAGATCGCGGCGCAACGCCAGCGCAACGAGATCGTGCGACTCGCAAACTATTATCGCGGCATCGGCTGCGAACAGGCGTCCCTATTCTTCCAGGCGCCGGCCGAATGCAGCGCCATCGCATCGAGGATCCGGGCCCTGCAGGCGAGCTATGGAGCGGTGGCCGATCAGGGCGGCGTCGATCCGGCCGCGATCGATGCGCGCCGTCGCCAGCTTCAGGCCGCCATCGCGCGCACCTGCGATGCCCCGCCGCCGCCCGTCGCGAGCCCGCCGACCGAGGCGACGGCGCGCGGAGGCGGGCGGCTCGTCTGCGTGCGCACCTGCGACGGATATTTCTTTCCCATCGAGACGCAGCCACGCGGGCGCCGGTCCACGGAGGAACTCTGCCAGGCCCTTTGCCCGAACGCGGAGACGGCTGTCTACCGCGCGCCGCAAGACGGCGGCATCGAGGATGCCGTGTCCGAGCGGGGACGGTCCTACATGCAGCTCGCCAACGCCCTCAAGTATCAGAAGGGTACCGATCCGAGCTGCTCCTGCCGCAAGCCTGGACAGAGCTGGGCGGAGGCTCTTCAAAAAGCGGATCGCATGATCGAGCGGGAGAAATCAGACGTGGTCGTGACGGCCGCCATGGCCGAGCGCCTCTCGCGTCCTCGCCTCTCCGGCCCCCAATCGCGGCGCCTCAAGTCCGGCGACGCCGCGCAAGCGGTTGCCGCAGCCAATACAAGCACGAAAACGACCATCGCCCCGTCGGCCTCCGGCACGGCGGATGTGGACGTGACGGGCAGCGTCGACAGCGGACCCGGAACCCCGCAGCGCCCGCGCATCATCGCGCCCGACGTGGTGCCGATCCCAAAACCCGAGTAACGCCCTGGGCGACCTCACGGGAGTCCGTCGACCCGACGGAGCGGCGCCTCACACCGCGACAGCGAGCTTCTGCTCCTCATCGGGAACCGGAGTGCCGGCCTGGAACGGGATCACGATCTCGCAGCGCGCGCCGGTCGGAGGGAAGTCGAGGGCCGCGCGGCCGTTGAGCTCACCCTCAAGACTGCGCTGAATGAGCCGCGAGCCGAAGCCCTTCCGGTTCGGCGGAGCGACCTTGGGGCCGTCGAACTCGCGCCATGAGAGATGAAGGTCCGTCTTGCCGCAGGCGCCGGGCTCCAGCCTCCAGGTCAGCGCAAGGCGTCCCTGAGGCACGGAGAGCGCGCCGTATTTCGCCGCATTCGTCGCCAGCTCGTGCAGGACGAGCCCGAGATTGATCGCCATCCGGGCGGGGAGCCGGAGTTGCGGACCGGAGACGGTGACCCGGTCGTCGCCATCGCGTCCGTAGGGCCGCAGCTCCTGGTCGGCGATCGCACGCAGATCCGCGTCACGCCAGGCATTGCGGGTGAGAAGATCGTGGGTCTTCGAGAGGGCGAGAAGGCGCCCTTCGAACGCGGTACGGAACTCGGCGGGATCGGCGGCCGTACGCAGGGTTTGGCTCGCGATGGATTGCACGGTCGCGAGGGTGTTCTTCACCCGGTGGTTCAGCTCGTCCAGCAGCAGCCTCTGTTGCTCCTCGGCCTTCTTGCGGGCCGTGATGTCGAACACGATGCCGAGCATGTGGACGGCCTTGCCCTCGACGTTGAAGAACACCCGGCCGCGGGAGTTGAGCCAAGTCTCCGTCCCGTCCTCTCGCACCAGACGGTATTCCACGTCGTACTCACGCTCGCCCCGTAAGGCGGCCTCGAGCTGCTCGGAAATCCAGGGCACGTCGTCCGGGTGGATGAGGCGGGTCCAGGCGTCGAGGGTTGTCGTGCTGGCATCCACGGGAAGGCCGAGGAGCGCCGCCGTCTTCTGCGACCATCCGCTCTTGCGGTCGGTCGGATTGATCCACCAGGTGCCCATCTCGCCGGCCTCGAGGGCCAGCCGGGCCTGCTCCTCGCTTTCCCGCAGGGCGCGCTGCCGCTCCGCCACGTCGTCCATGAGGTCGTTGAAGGCCTCGGCGAGCAGCCCGAGCTCGCCGCTGCTGCGCGGCAGGTCGATGCGGGCCCGATAATTGCCCCGCCGCCACGAGCGCACCGCATGGGTCATGATCCCGAAGGGCGTCGTCACGAAGGCCCTGCCTGAGAGCCACGCGAGCGACAGGGCGAGGATGAAGGAGACCGCGATGAGGAGGAAACCGCGCTTGGCGGCCTGGTCGATGGGCCCATAGGCCTGTTTCGAGGAAAGACCCGCGCTCACATAGATGTTGCGGGGCTCGTGGGTCGCCGGCACATAGCCGAGTACGCGTCTGGTGCCGTCCTGGCTGACCACCTCCATGGAGCCGGGCTCCTTGGCTGTGATGTAGCGCTGGAAGTTCTCCGGGATGGCTGTGCCGAGGAAGCGCTCGGACAGGGGCTCGCGGGCGATGATGCGGCCGCGCCGGTCGGCAACCGTGATGGAGCCCCCCTCCGGGACCGCCCGCTCGCGCAGGCGCTGGCCGAGCCATTCGAGATCGAGGGCAGCCGCGACGACTCCGATGGTGCGCCCGCCTGCATCCTTCAGGGGCATCGCAAGCGGAAGGATCGGCCGAAGCGCCACCCGGCCGTCCGTGTACTCGCCGATGACGAAGCCGTCTTCCGCGACCGCCTCCTGGAAATAGGAGCGATCGTTGAAGCGCATGGTCTCCGGCGGAGTCTCCTGCCGGCAGCGGACCCGCCCGTCGAGATCGAGAGCCGAGATGGAAAGGAGATGCGGGATCTTCGGCTGCAGCGTCGCCAGATACGCGACGCAGGCCGGAGTATCGAGGGCGCGGATCGCTGGCACCTCGCCGAGCACCACGAGCAGGTTGCGGATGCCTTCGAAGATCCGCTCCAGCTCCGACGCGGCGAGCTGGGCCTGCCGACGCGCGAGATCGTGGACTTCCGCCTCCCGGGCGCGGCGCAGCGAGACTTCCGTGTAAGTCCAGATCACCGTCGCGGGCAGGATCGAGATCAGGGCCAGCAGAAGGAGGCGTCGTGTCAGTGTCATCAGGCCCTCGACCCCATGTCGATAGGGAAACTGGAGCATAAAAGCTAGGTCCGCGTCCAATCGCCCGTTCGCCGCCGGTGGTCGCGCCGCAACACGAAGTTGCGAGCGGTCTCGCTCCCGCCGGGTGCGGCTTGCGCTTTCCGGCTCGATTTGCGACGTGAACCCCGATGGCTCCCCCCCTTCTCCACCTCCAATCCGTCACGCTGACCTTCGGCGGCACGCCCCTGATCCGCGACGCGGAGCTCGCGGTGGGCCCCGGCGAGCGCGCCTGCCTCGTAGGGCGCAACGGCTCGGGCAAGTCGACGCTCCTCAAGATCGCCGCCGGGATCGTGGAGGCGGATCGCGGGACCCGATTCGTGCAGCCCGGCGCCACGGTGCGCTACCTCGCCCAGGAGCCGGACCTCTCCGCCTATCCGACGACGCTCGCCTTCGTGGAGGCGGGCCTCGGCCCAGGCGACGACCCGTACCGCGCCCGCTATCTCATCGAGCAGCTCGGGCTCACGGGGGAGGAGAGCACGGCGTCGCTCTCGGGCGGCGAGGCGCGGCGGGCCGCGCTCGCCCAGGTGCTCGCGCCCGAGCCCGACATCCTGCTCCTCGACGAGCCCACGAACCATCTCGACCTGCCGGCCATCGAATGGCTCGAAGGGGAGCTGCGCTCGTTGCGCTCCGCGCTAGTCCTCATCAGCCACGACCGGCGCTTTCTCGAAAACCTGTCCCGCGCCACCGTGTGGCTCGACCGGGGCATCACCCGCCGCATGGAGCGGGGCTTTGCCCATTTCGAGGCCTGGCGCGACGAGGTGCTGGAGCAGGAGGAGACGGAGCGCCACAAGCTCGACCGCAAGCTCGCGGCGGAAGCCGATTGGCTCCGCTACGGGGTGACGGCCCGGCGCAAGCGCAACGTCCGCCGCCTCGGCAATCTTTATGCCCTGCGCGAGCAGCGCCGCACCCAGACGAGAGCCACGGGCCTCGCCACCATGAACGTCACGGAGGCCGAGCAATCCGGCACCCTCGTGGTGGAGGCGGAGGGCGTCGTGAAGGCTTATGCGGAGCGCCCCATCGTCGCCGACCTCTCCTTGCGCATCCTGCGCGGCGACCGGCTCGGGATCGTGGGGCCGAACGGCGCCGGCAAGACGACGCTCATCAATCTTCTCACTGGCGTAATGGAGCCCGATGAGGGCCGCGTGCGGCTCGGCGCCAACCTCCAGATGATGACCCTCGACCAGAAGCGCGAAAGCCTCGACCCCACCTCCACGGTGGCCGAGACGCTGACGGGCGGGCGCGGCGATACGGTGATCATCGGCGGGCAAGCGAAGCACGTGATCGGCTACATGAAGGACTTCCTGTTCGCGCCCGAACAGGCGCGTACGCCGGTGGGGGTTCTCTCGGGCGGCGAGCGCAACCGGCTGATGCTCGCCCGCGCGCTCGCCCAGCCCTCGAACGTGCTGGTCCTCGACGAGCCGACGAACGACCTGGATCTCGAAACGCTCGACCTCCTGGAGGAGATGATCACGGATTATGCCGGCACCGTCATCCTGGTGAGCCACGACCGCGACTTTCTCGACCGCACCGTGAGCGCGGTTCTAGTGTCGGAAGGGCAGGGACGCTGGGTCGAATATGCGGGCGGCTACACCGACATGGTGGCGCAGCGCGGACGCGGCGTGGAGGCGCGCGGCGTGGAGAAGGCCGAAGCGAAAGCGAAGTCCGCGAAGGCCGCGCCCGCGGAGGCGCCTGCGTCCCGGCGCAAGCTGTCCTTCAACGAGCAGCACGACCTCAAGACGCTGCCCAGACGCATGGAGGAGACGTCCGCCAAGATCGCCAAGGTCCAGGACATCCTCGCCGACGCGGATCTCTACACCCGCGACCCCGCCCGCTTCCAGAAGGCCATGGATGCGCTCACGCAGCTGCAGGCGGATCTGCACGCTGCCGAGGAGCGGTGGCTGGAGCTGGAGATGCTGCGGGAGGAGTTGGAGGGGTAGATCCAAAGAAATGTGTCTTTGGTTCTACCGTCCGAGCCGCAGATGGCAAGGAGACGTTCTGCCGCCTCCATAGCAAAGCGTCGATCCTCTTCGAACAAGTAGGAGGCAGCCCGCCTATCATTTCCTATAAGTCGCCCTGAAACGAAAAGAATTCGCGAGGGGATCATGGCTTATAGGTTTGTCACGGGCTTGGACATGGACGGTGAGGTTCTGGGCGCGGGTGACTCACTCACGGTTCTCTCCGGAGCGGCCATCGCCTTCGGAGCCGCCGGCGGCGTCGGCATCAGCAGCACGGGAATTGCTGCGAAAGCGACTGTGTTCGGCGATGTGGCTGCCGCCGATGTCGGCATCCGCCTGACGGGAGCGGAGAGCGCCGTATTCGTCAGCCAGTCCGGCAATGTTACAGGGGGCAGGCTTGGCGTGTCTCTGGGTGCGAGCGGCGCCTTTCCGATCAGTTTGCGGAATGAAGGCACCATCTCAGGCTATGAAGGTGGCGTGCGCCTGGAAGGAGAAATTATTGAATGCATCAATACTGGAACGATCGTAGTTCCGGGTGGAAACCTTGGAGTATTGATCGCAGCCGTCACACTAGTGACTCGAGAAAATTCGTCATCTACTCTGGTGAACACTGGCACAATCATCAGCGGAAATATTAGTTCTAATCACTACGCAGTCGTTGGCGGGGGCGGCTCCGATTTCGTCACCAACAAAGGCCGCATCGTCGGAAATATTACACTTGGTGCCGGACATGACAGATACTTTGGTCAGGAGGGGTTATGTGACGGCACAATCTCCTTTGGGGCAGGCGGAAACATGGCCTATGGCGGCAGGGGGGCCGATAATTTCAGCCTTCGCCACGACGGTGACAGGCAGGATGACTTCATCGATGGTGGTGCCGGGATCGACGGCCTTGGGATTGAGGATGGCAACGCAAACGTTCGAGTAGATCTCAGGATTACCGCTCGCCAGGAGACGGGCGTTGGGGGATTAACCGTCCGGAATGTCGAGAATTTAGGCACCGGCCGTGGATCGGATCAGGTCATAGGCAGCGCTGAAAACAACTTCATCTCGACCTGGGACGGCAACGACCTTCTTGAGGGTGGGCAGGGCAACGACACGCTG
Organism: Microvirga sp.; assembly: GCA_036562855.1. Lineage (GTDB taxonomy): Bacteria > Pseudomonadota > Alphaproteobacteria > Rhizobiales > Beijerinckiaceae > Microvirga. Next base: position 108,778 of record DATCJK010000015.1, on the reverse strand, counting down.
CTCGCAGGACATGGCAACGACACAACTGTCTTCTCAGAATCGGCGGCGGCTAATGTCGATCTGCGGATTCAAGACAGGGCGCAGGACACCGGTTACGGGTTCGATTTCCTGTATGAAGTCGAGAACCTGACCGGCGGCTCCGGCGACGACCGTTTCTTTGGCGACACATTGGCCAATCTCCTGTCGGGCGCTGGCGGCAATGACGTTCTGGAAGGCGGCGCCGGCAACGATACGCTCGAGGGCGGCAGCGGGACCGATACGGCGGTCTTCTCGGGCGCCCGGGCGGCCTACCAGATCACCCCGGACGGCGCCGGTGGCGCAACGGTGGTCGGCCCCGACGGCCGGGATCTGGTGCGCGACGTGCGCTTCCTCAAATTCGCCGATCAGGTGGTGGCGCTCACCAACGCGGCTCCGACGGATCTTGCGCTAACCACACAGGCGATCTCGGGGAACGCGCCGGTCGGCAGCGTGGCGGCGACCCTCCAGGCGCGGGATGCCGATGGGGATGCGCTCACCTACACCCTGAACCAAGGCAGCCCCTTCGCCATTGTCGGCAACAGCCTCGTGGTCGCGAATGCCGTAAACCTCAAGGCCGCAAGCCAGCACGCTGTGACGGTTCAGGCTCGCGACGAGTACGGCGGCATGACAAGCCAGACGTTCACCATCGCCGTGACCGCCGCCGCAACGGGAGCGTCAACCGACGCGGGGGACACCACGTCATTCGTGTTGCGGCGCGGGTCCAGCGCCGATCTGCTCGAGGGCAAGGCCGGCCACGACACCATCTACGGCGGCGCCGGCAGGGACACGCTCTCGGGCGGCGAGGGCAACGACATCTTCGTGTTCGACACCCGGCCGGGGCGGACGAACGTCGATGCCATCATGGACTTCACCGTTCCGCAGGACAGCATCTGGCTGGACAATGCGGTGTTCAAGGCTCTTGGCAGCAAGGGCAGCATGGCCAAGCCCCAGAAGCTCGCGTCGGACGCCTTCAAGATCGGAACGCGGGCGCAGGACCGTGAGGACCGCATCGTCTACGACGCGAAGTCCGGCAAGCTCTACTACGACCAGGACGGAACCGGGTCGAAGGCGCAGGTCCAGATCGCCCTGCTGACCAAGGGGCTCAAGATGACGGCGTCGGACTTCTTCGTCATCTGACGACCGCAACGACGGGGAGGGTGGCCCAGCGCCGCCCTCCGGCCACGACCTGACGCACCACGCTTCCTGCCGATTGACGCTCCCCCTCCCGGTCTCCAGAATTGACCCAACGGGAGGCGGGAAGCGCGTATGGCTGAGTTGATGTCCCTGACCGGCGCGGTCGCCGCGCATCTGCGCGACGGCGACACGGTGGCCATGGAGGGGTTCACCCACCTCATTCCCTTTGCGGCGGGCCACGAGGCGATCCGGCAGGGGAGGCGGGGGCTCACCCTCATCCGCATGACGCCGGACCTCATCTACGACCAGATGATCGGGATGGGCTGCGCGGACAAGCTCGTCTTCTCCTGGGGCGGCAATCCGGGCGTCGGCTCCACCCACCGCCTGCGCGACGCGGTGGAGAACGGCTGGCCCCATGCCCTCGCCATCGAGGAGCATTCCCATGCGGCCCTCGCCAATGCCTATGAGGCCGGCGCCGCGAACCTGCCCTTCGCGGTCTTCCGCGGCTACAAGGGCGCTGACCTGCCGAAGGTGAACCCGGCCATCCGCTCCGTCACGTGTCCCTATACGGGCGAGGTGCTGGCGACGGTCCCCGCGATCCGCCCCAACGTGGCGGTGATCCACGCCCTGCGCGCCGACCGGGCCGGCAACGTGCTGCTCGAGGGCATCGTGGGCGTGCAGAAGGAGGCGGTGCTCGCGGCGAAACGCTCCATCGTCACGGTCGAGGAGGTGGTGGAGGATTTCGGGCCGCGCAACGCCAACGCGGTGATCCTGCCGCATTGGACAGTGACGGCGATCTGCGTGGTGCCGGGCGGGGCATACCCGTCCTATGCGCATGGCTACTACAAGCGCGCCAACGCGTTCTACAAGGCCTGGGATGCAATCTCCCGCGAGCGGGACACGTTTCTGGCCTGGATGCGCGAGAACGTGCTGCAGCAGGGACCGGAGGTCTTCGCGGACCACGTGCGCCGGCTGCCGCAGGCGGCCGAGTAGGAGGGCGCGATGATGTCAACCAACGTCACCCCCACCGAGATGATGACGGTCACGGCCGCCCGCGCGCTCTCCTCCAAGGATGTGTGCTTCGTCGGCATCGGTGCCCCATCGGCCGCCTGCAACCTTGCGCGGCTCACGCATGCTCCCGGCATCACGCTCATCTACGAATCCGGCACCATCGACACCAAGCCGGACGTGCTGCCGCTCTCCATCGGCGATGGGGAGTTGTGCGATACCGCGCTCACCACCGTTTCGGTGCCCGAGATGTTCCGCTACTGGCTGCAGGGCGGGCGCATCACCGTGGGTTTTCTGGGCGGCGCTCAGATCGATCGCTTCGCCAACCTCAACACCACCGTCGTCGGGGATTATCACAAGCCGAAGGTGCGCCTGCCCGGGGGCGGCGGCGCCCCTGAGATCGCCACCCATTGCGGCGAGATCTTCATCACCATGGCGCTCTCGCCCCGAACCTTCGTGGACAAGCTGCCCTTCGTCACCTCGATGGGTCACGGCGCCGGCGCGGGCTCCCGCGAGGCGCTCGGCGTGACGACCAAGGGGCCGACCCGGGTGATCACGGATCTGTGCGTCATGGAGCCCGATCCGGAGACGAAGGAGCTGACCGTCACCACGCTGCATCCAGGCGCGACGCGCGAAGCCGTCGAGGCGGGCTGCGGCTGGCCGCTGCGCTTTGCAGAACACCTCACCGAGACGCCAGCGCCCAGTGCCGAGGAGCTCGCGGTGCTGCGCGAACTCCACGCCCGGACGCGGCGCGCGCATGGGGAGGACTGATCCGATGACCGCTTACCCGCTGGACAGCCTCAAGGCGCACCCGCCTTACCTGGCACCGGACTACGCGGCGACGCGCAAGCGCTCGCCATCAAAGCCGCTCATCCTGCTGCCGCACACCCTGTCGGAGCTGACCGGCCCGGTCTACGGGCATGAGAGCGTCGCCGAGGGCGACAACGACCTCACGCGCCAGCATGCGGGCGAGCCGCTGGGCGAACGCATCATCGTCGCGGGCCGCGTGGTCGACGAGGATGGGCGCCCGGTGCCGAACGCCCTGATCGAGATCTGGCAGGCCAATGCGGCGGGCCGCTACATCCATGTGAAGGATCTGCACGAGGCGCCCATCGACCCGAACTTCACGGGCGCGGGCCGCGTGGTGACGGACGAGCAGGGCCGCTATTCCTTCACGACGATCAAGCCCGGCGCCTATCCCTGGCGCAACCACCACAATGCCTGGCGACCCGCCCATATCCATCTCTCGCTCTTCGGCCCGAGCTTCCTGACGCGCCTCGTGACGCAGATGTATTTCCCGGGCGATCCCCTTCTCGCCCTCGACCCGATCTACCAGGCGATCTCGGACGAGCGCGCCCGTGCCCGCCTCGTCTCCGCTTTCGACATCGAGACCACCCGTCCCGAATGGGCGCTGGGCTACCGGTTCGACGTCGTGCTGCGCGGCCGGGACGCGACGCCCATGGAGGAGCCGCATGATGACTAGCGTTTGCAGCCGGGCACGACTGGGCCAGGTCTCCGGATCGACGGAGCCGCTCCATGAGTGACGAGCCGCTCGTGATCACGCCCTCCCAGACGGTTGGTCCTTTCTTCGCCTATTGCCTTACGCCGACCGCCTACGCCTATCGCGCGGTGTTCTCGAACGACCTCACCCACGAGGGCATCGCCGGGGAGCGCCTGCGCATCGAAGGCCGGGTGCTCGACGGCGACGGGGCGCCCGTGCCGGACGCCATGATCGAGATCTGGCAGGCGGATGCGGAGGGTCACTACGTTCGGGGGGAGCAGGGCGCGAACCTGCCTTTTCGCGGCTTCGGGCGTGCCGAATGCGATGGTGAGGGGCGCTATCATTTCACGACCGTGAAGCCGGGTCCGGTGCCGGGCCCCGCCGGCACGCGGCAGGCGCCTCACATCAATGTGAGCGTCTTCGCCCGCGGAGTGATCCGCCGCATGCTCACGCGGCTCTACTTCTCCGACGAGATGCACAATGCGGGCGACCCCGTTCTCGCCCTCGTCCCCGGCGACCGCTGCCACACGCTGATCGCCCACCGCGCGGAGGGTGCCCCGCCCGTCTACACCTTCGACATTCGCCTCCAGGGCGAAGGCGAAACAGTGTTCTTCGAAGCTTGATGGGCGCTCACAGGAGGGGGACCATAGGCGAGGCTGGTCGCGACCGCTTGATGTGCCATAATCAAGGCTACCCTTTCGAAAGACGAGGATAGCGTTGCGGACACAAGTCGGCATTGTGGGGGCGGGGCCAGCGGGCCTGCTGCTGTCGCACCTCCTGCACCTGCAGGGCATCTCGTCCATCGTCGTGGAGGCGCGGAGCCGTTCCTATGTTGAGGAGCGGATCCGGGCCGGCGTGCTGGAGCAGGGCACCGCGGACCTCCTCAACGAAACGGGTCTTGGCGAGCGCATGCGGCGGGAAGGGCTGGTCCATCACGGGATCGAGCTGAAGTTCGGCGGCAGGAGCCACCGCATCGACCTCTCGGAACTCACGAACGGCCAGGCCGTCACGGTCTACGGGCAGCACGAGGTGGTGAAGGACCTCATCGCGCAACGCCTGAGCGATGGCGGCGAGATCCTCTTCGAGGTCGAGGAGGCAAGCGTCCACGACATGGACGACGGCTCCCCCACGATCCGTTTTCGCAAGGACGGTGTGGAGCAGGTGATCGCCTGCGACTTCATCGCGGGCTGCGACGGATTTCACGGCATCTGCCGCCCGGCGGTCCCCGCAGGCGTGCTCACCACCTATGAGCGGGTCTATCCCTTCGCATGGCTGGGCATCCTTGCACGCGCCACGCCAGCCTCGGAAGAGTTGATCTACGCCAACCATGAGCGCGGCTTCGCCCTGCTCTCCATGCGTTCACCCGAGATCAGCCGTCTTTATCTTCAATGCGAGCCCGACGAGGACATCGCCCGCTGGCCCGACGACCGGGTCTGGGACGAATTGCAGACACGGCTCGGCGGCGGTCCGAACTGGCATTTGGCCGAAGGCCCGGTGATCTCGAAGGGCATCACCGCCATGCGCAGCTTCGTCGTGGAGCCGATGCAATATGGCCGGATGTTCCTTGCGGGCGATGCGGCCCATATCGTGCCGCCCACGGGCGCGAAGGGCATGAACCTTGCGGTCGCCGACGTGCGCGTGCTGGCGCGGGCTCTCGACACCTATTACCGAACAGGCCGTACGGACCGCCTGGAGGCCTATTCCGAAACGTGCCTGCGGCGCATCTGGAAGGTGCAGCGCTTCTCCTGGTGGATGACCGCGATGCTGCACAAATTCCGCGACGACAATGCCTTCGATGCGCGCCGCCAACTCGCCGAGCTCGACTACGTGACGACCTCGCGCTCGGCTGCGGCGACGCTCGCCGAGAATTACGTCGGCCTGCCGATGGACGAGGCCGCGTGACCTTCTCCGTCCTCGATTCCGTTCTCGCGGGCCCTCTCTTCGCGACCGAGCCCATGCGCGCGGTGTTTTCGGACCGGGCGCGGATCGCGGCGATGCTGCGCATGGAAGCTGCGCTTGCCCGCGCGGAGGCCGTCCATGGCTTCGCCCCGGAGGAGCTTGCGGCAGCGATCGAAAGCATCGATCCGGGCAGCCTCGACATCGCAGGCCTCGGCCGCGCGACGGCTCTCGCCGGCGTGCCGACGATCCCCTTCGTCAAGGCCGTGCAGGCGCGCCTGCCGCCCGATCTCGAACGCGCCTTCCATAGAGGCGCCACGACGCAGGACGTGCTCGATACGGCGCTCGTGCTGCAAATCCGGGATGCGCTGGAGCTCCTGCGGCAGGATCTGGTGGCGGTCATCGACGGCCTTGCGCGCCTCGCCGACCGGTACCGCGCCACCGCTTGCGCGGGGCGCACCTACGGCCAGCACGCGGCGCCGGTAACCTTCGGATTCAAGGCGGCCGTGTGGCTCACCGGCGTGGCGGAGATCGCCGGCCAGCTCCCCTGGCTACGCGAGCGCGTGCTCGTCGCGTCGCTGGGCGGACCTGTGGGCACGCTCGCCGCCTTGGGCGAGCGGGGACCTGAGGTGCTGGAGGCCTTCGCGCGAGAACTTGGCCTCGAGCCGACCCCGCTCGCTTGGCATGCTCTGCGCGGCCGCATGGCGGAAACCGGGTCCTGGCTTGCGATCCTCATCGGCGCTCTGACCAAGATGGCGGCGGACGTGGCGCATCTTACCTCCACCGAGGTCGGAGAGGTCGCGGAGCCCTATCAGCCAGGGCGCGGCGGGTCCTCGGCCATGCCGCACAAGCGCAATCCCGTCTCCGCGACGATCATCCTGGCCGCCCATGCGGCGGCGAAGGCTCAGGTTGCCGTTCTGCTCGACGCCATGGCTGCGCAGCACGAGCGGCCGGCAGGGCTCTGGCACGCGGAATGGCAGGCGCTGCCGATGCTCTTTGGCATCGCCTCAGGCGCGCTTCGCGAGGCGCGCGTCCTGGCGGAAGGTCTCGAGATCGACGAGGCGCGCATGCGGCGCAACCTCGACGTGACCGGCGGCCTTCTCTTCGCGGATGCGGCCGCGGCTCGGCTCGGCCCCGTGCTCGGCCGCGAGGAGGCGCACGCCCTTGTGGAGCGCGCCGCCGATGAGGTGAGGCGGACCGGCGAGCCGCTCCCGCAGGTCCTTGCCCGCATGACGCCGCACGATGTGAGCGCGGCGTTCGATCTCGGTCCTGCGGTTGCGGCGGCGGGACCTTGGATCGACAGGGCACGCGCGGAGGCGGAGCGGGTTCGCGCTTCTTTGACGGGAGGGTAGGCCATGCCTCTGATCCAGGCGAACGGGACCACGCTGTTCTACGACATCACGGGGCCGGACGGCGCGCCGGTGGTGGCGTTCTCCAATTCCCTCGGCACCACGCTGGAAATGTGGGACGCGCAGGTGCGGGCTCTCGCGCCCCGCTACCGCTGCCTGCGCTACGACACCCGCGGCCACGGACGCTCCCCAGTGGCGGAAGGGCCGTTCACCGTCGACAGCCTCGCCGACGACCTCGTGGGGCTCCTCGACGCGCTCGGCATCGACCGCCCCCATGTGGTGGGGCTCTCCCTCGGTGGCATGACGGCGCAGGCTTTCGCGGTACGCTATCCGCAGCGCCTGGCGAGCCTTACCCTCGTGGCCACCGCCGCCCATCTGCCGCCCCCCGAGGGCTGGGACCAACGCGCGCAACTCGTCCGCGCCGAGGGCATGGGCGCCATCGTCGATGCGGTCATGAGCCGATGGTTCACGCCCGACACGGTGGCTCTAGCGCCCGATGCCGTGCGCCCGGTGCGCGAGCGCTTCCTCGCTATGGATCCTCGTGGCTATGCGGGTTGCTGCCTTGCCATCCGCGACATGGACCTGCGCACCCAGATCGGTGCCATCTCGGTCCCGACCCTGGTGGTGGCGGGCGAGGACGACCCGGCGACGCCGCTCGAGATGTCGGAGGAGATCGCCTCACGCATTCCAGGCGCCAGCCTCGTGGTGGTGCCGGAGGCGGCGCACCTCGTCGCCGTCGAGCAGCCGGACGCCCTGAACGACCTGCTGCTCGCCTTTCTCTCCAGCACCGCCGGGGAGCGTCGGCCCGCCTCGGGCGGCATCAGCTTCGAGGCGGGACTCGCCAACCGCAAGAGCGTGCTCGGCGTCGAGCACGTTCAGCGCTCGCTCGAGAAGGCCGGGGCCTTCGCGGGTCCCTGGCAGGACTTCATCACCCGTAACGCCTGGGGCGAGATCTGGGGCGACCCGACGCTCCCCTGGAAGACCCGCTCGCTGGTGACGCTCGCCATAATGGTGGCCTTGCACCGGGAGGAGGAGTTCAAGCTCCACGTGCGGCCGGCCCTGAAGAACGGCGTCACCGTGGAGGAGCTGCGTGCCCTCCTGATGCAGACAGCGATCTATGCGGGCGTTCCGGCCGCCAATGCGGGCTTTCGCTGGGTGCGCGAGGTCCTGGGCGAGGAGTTGGACACGCTGGACGCATGACTCTCACGCCGGCTTCTGCTCGGGACGTGAGGTGATGGATTCGGGCAGACCAGCCAGACGGGTGGCGGTTCAGCTCAGCCAGCGCACCATCGCAAGGCTCAGCCCCGGAAATGCCACGCAGAGCCCCAGGCGCACCAAGTCCGTGGCGAGGAAGGGGAGAACACCCTTGTAGGTCTCGGTGATCGGGATGCGTCGCGCGATCGCATTGATCACGAAGACGTTGAGACCGATCGGCGGGGCCGTGAGGCCGATCCCGACCACGATGAGAACCAGGATGCCGAACCAGATGGCCACCTCGTCGGAGGGCAGGCCGAAATCGAGCGCGGTCACGATCGGGAAGAAGACCGGCAGCGTCAGCAGGATCATGGCAAGTTCGTCCATCACCGCGCCGAGCAGGATGTAGAAGGCGAGGAGAATGACGAGAACCGCATAGGGGGCAAGCCCGGCCTCCGTGATCATCGCCGCGACCGTGGTCGGCAGTTGCGAGAACGCCAGGAACGCGTTGAACACCTCGGCGCCGAGCAGAATGATGAAGATGAGCGCCGTCGTTTCCGCCGTCTGGACGAGGCTTGTCTTGAATCCCTCCCAGGAAAGCGAGCGCCGCAGGAGCGCGATGGCCAGCATGGCGATGGCACCCACGGCGGCGCCCTCGGTCGGCGTGAACACGCCCCCATAGATGCCGCCCACGACCACAATCGCGACGACGAGCACGGGCCAGACCGTAAGGAATGCGCGCAGGCGCTCGGCTCCGCTGGGCTTTGCATGGGGCGGTGCGAGGTCGGGTCTCCGCCGCACGCTCCAGCCGATGGCGAGGCAGTAGAAAAGGGTGGCGAGAAGGCCAGGGATCAGCGCCGCCTGGAACAGCTTCACGATGTTCTGCTCGGTCGAGATCGCATAGACCACGAGGATCACCGAGGGCGGGATGAGAATGCCGAGCGTGCCGCCGACCGCGATGGTGCCGGTCGCAAGGCTCGGCGCATAGCGATAGCGCTCCAGTTCCGGCAACGCCGCGCGCCCGAAGGTGGCCGTGGTGGCGACGGACGAGCCGCAGATGGCGCCGAACGCCGTGCAGGCGCCGATCACCGCCATCGCCATGCCGCCGCGCCGGTGCCCGATCAGCGCGCTCGCCGCGCGGAAGAGATCCTGGCTGAGGCCCGAGCGCTCGGCGAAGGCGCCCATGAGGATGAAGAGGGGGATGACGGAGAGCGTGTAGTTCGAGAACAGGAAGTAGGGCGTCGCCTTCATGTAGTTGAGGAAGGCGGGCCACCCGGCGATGGCGAGATAGCCGGCGCTCCCGGTGGCGAGCATGGCAAGGCCGACCGGCATGCGCAGCCCAATCAGCGCCAGCATGCCGACGAAGCCCCAGATCGCGAGGGAAAGTCCGCTCATCCGTTAGCCCTGACCCGGCGCAGGGCCGTAAGAAGCGCGATCATCGCGAGGAACGCGGCCATGCCGGAGCATGCGCCGATGGCGTAGTGCTGGGGCAGGCCGAGCACCATGGTGGTGGTGCGGCTCGTGAAAGCCTCCGTGGCGCCGATGGCGAGCCGCCATGCGACGAAGCCTGCAAAGCCCGCATAGACGAGATCCCACAGCGCATCGAGCGCGGCTTGCGCCCGCGGCGGCAGCCAGGTCGTGAAGGTGTCCACCATCACGTTGCCCCGGTGAGCCTGGCAGAGCGGCAGGAAGGCGAAGACGGCGAGCGCCAGCCCCATCTGCACCATCTCGAAATCCCCGTTGATGCCGCCGAGATCGAACCAGCGCAGGACGACGCTCACGGTCACGAGCAGCGCGAGCCCAACCACGACCGCCCCGCCGATGAAAGCGAGGATGCGGGCGATACGGGCGGCGCCGTGGTCGTGGCTCGGGGGCGGTGGCGCGGGGGTCTCGGGCATCGATATCCCAGGTGGGGGCCTCTCCCCGGGAGCGGGGAGAGGCAAGGCGGCCTTAGGCGGCGCTCTCATGCTTCTTGATGGCGGCGCGGACATCGTCCAGGAGCTTCTGCCCGTCGAGGCCGCGTCCCTTGGTGGTCTTGAGCCAGTTCTCCACCACCGGCTCGGTCGCCTTGCGCCAGCGGCCCGCCTCTTCCTCGGTCAGGGTGATGAGGGTGTTGCCGCGGCCCTTCACCATCTCGGAAACCGACACGGCCTGCTCGTCCCAGACCTTGCCGGCCATCGTGGCGGCGGCGAGGCCGGAATTCGCATCGATCACCTGTTTCAGATCGGCGGGCAGACTGTCGTACTTCGCCTTGTTCATCGCGAGCACGAAGGTCGCGGTGTAGAAGGTCGGGGAGCCCGGGATCTCCGTGTGGTTCTTCACGAGCTCGTGCACCTTGATGGAGGGCACGACCTCCCACGGGATCACGGTGCCGTCGATGACTCGCTGGGCGAGGGATTCCGGCACCTGCGGGATCGGCATGCCGATGGCGTTGACGCCGAGCGCCCGGAGGGCTTCGCCCGCGAGGCGGGTCGGGAAGCGCAGCTTCAGGCCCTTCATGTCGTCGAGGGTGCGGACTGGCTTGTTGGCGTGGATCAGCCCGTGATCGTGGGCCCAGAAGCAGATCGGCTTCACGTCCTTGAACTCGTCGCGCATGTTCGCGTCGGCGAAATCCTGCAGGGCTCTCGAATTCACCACCGCCTTGCGGTGCGCCACGAAGGGCAGCTCCATGGTCTCGCTGACGGGGAAGCGGCCCGGCGTGTTGCCCGGCAGCGTCCAGACGAGATCGACCACGCCGTCCCGCGCCTGATCGAAGAGCTGGGGCGGGGAGCCGCCGAGCTGCATGGCCGGGAAGATGTCGATCTTGATGCGGCCGTTCGACTCCTGACCCACTTTCTGGGCCCAGGGAGCCAGGAACTTGGCATGTCCGTTCGAGACGGCGGGCAGGAAGTGGTGCATGCGCAGCGTGACCTGCGGCGCCTGTGCGTAGCCCTCGCGCAGCAGCGCGGGCGCCGCGACGGCGCTGCCTGCGAGCGCCAGGAATCGACGACGGTTCGGGGTCATGGGATCTCCTCCGAGGATTGGCCTCTTGGCGAGGCTTTTGAGGTGTCTCCAGCGGTGCGGCTGAACTGACATGGCAGGGCCGCCCGGCAAGAGCTTGGGCTCACGGTGTCAGAACCCATTCCCCTGCGCAATGGGGCTTTGGGAGCGCTGGTCACGCCTCCCTGCCGGGAGGTGTCGGCGCGCAGCCGGGGAGGCAAGATTGGCCCCGCCTGATCCTAGGCCACCCTCACGCCTCATCGGTGAGCCCCTCCCGGGCCAGTGCGATGGCCTCGCGCAATGTGTCGAGATCTCCGATCTGGTTCGCGAGGATCAGCACGAGCCGGGTGTTGAGCATGGCGCTCTCCTCGTCCGAGAGGCCGCGATGGGCCTCGATGAGCGCCCGGTAGGCCATGTCCGGATCGGGAAAGCGGCTCTCGGTGGCGAGGCTCATGGGGCGTCTCCCCAGCCCCGCAGGCGGCGGGAGGCGTGGGCGAGGGCGGTCGGGTCCGGGTGGCGCCAGCGGGCGGCGAGGTGCTGGTCGGGACGCACCAGATACGTGCTGCCGGGCCTGGCGTCGTAGCGGCGAGCAAAGTGGCCCTCGTGGTCCAGAACGTCCTCGCCGACGACGAGCACGCGAGCCGCATCTGGCCGTGTGCCGCCGTTCGGGACGTGGATGACGGTCTCCTCAGCCCCGACCGCGTCGAGCAGCCAGACGGGGTGACCCTGCCGATCGAGCAGCGGAGCGTCGGGGAGGGGCCCGCCGAGCCGCGCCGATCCGGCCCAGGCGTCGTCGTCCGGCGTCGAGAGGGGCGTGTCGTAGGTCGATGGCATCGAGAGGCGGCCGGAATTCACCATGCGCTTCGCAAAGCCGGTGTGCCGGGCAAGCGCCAAAGCGGCATCGCGGAACCGCAACTCCTGCGCAGAACGGGGAGCGATGAAATCCGTGGAGCGGGTGGAGTGCCCGATATTTTCGTCCGCCGCGGCGGAGCGTTCGAGATCGTAGGTGTCGATCAGGCCGGCGGGCGCCTCGCCCTTCACCACGAGGGCGAGCTTCCAGGCGAGGTTGTCCGCGTCCTGAATGCCGGAATTGGCGCCCCGCGCCCCGAAAGGCGAGACCTGGTGCGCTGCGTCGCCTGCAAACACCACACGCCCATGGACGAAGCGCTCCAGCCGCCGGCACTGGAAGGTGTAGACGGACACCCATTCCACGGTGAAATCGTCGTGGCCGAGCATCTGCCGCAAGCGGGGGATCACGCGTTCGGGCCGCTGCTCCTCCACCGCGTCGGCCTCGGGCCCGAGCTGCAGGTCGATCCGCCAGACATCGTCCGGCTGCTTGTGGAGGAGGGCGGAGCGGCCCTCGTGGAACGGCGGGTCGAACCAGAACCAGCGCTCGGTGGGGAAATCGCCCCGCATCTTCACGTCGGCGATGAGGAAGCGGTCCTCGAACACCTCGCCGCGGAAATCGAGGCCTAGCATGCGCCGCAGGCCCGAGCGGGCCCCGTCCGCCGCGGCGACCCAATCGGCCTGGAGATCGTAGGCGCCCTCCGGCGTCTCCACCGTCAGCGTCGCCCCATCGTTGCGGGGCGCGGTCGCCGTCACCTTGTTGCGCCAGCGAATGTCGAGATGGGGCAGCTCGGCCGCGCGCTCCACCAGAAAGTGCTCCAGGTAATATTGCTGGAGGTTGATGAAGGCCGGCATGGCATGCCCGTCTTCGGGCAGGAGATCGAACGGGTAGAGGAGTTCGTCCCGCTGGAAGACCTTGCCGATCTTCCAGGTGACGCCCTTCTCGAGGCACCGCGCCGCTACCCCGAGTCGTGCGAGAATCTCCAAGGTGCGCTTCGCATAGCAGATGCCCCGCGAGCCTTCCCCGATCCGGTCCGCATCGTCGAGGAGCACCACCGGCACGCCGCGCTGCGCAAGGTCGATGGCGGTGCATAGCCCCACCGGTCCGGCCCCGACCACCACGACCGGATGGCGAGCCGGGGAGGGCCGGTCCTGGTCCGGGGAGCGGCGATAGCCGAACTGGTAGAGGCTCTTGCGCATCACTTCACCCCTGCAAGGTCGCCCACATGTCCCGATCGCGCTCGGCGGTCCAGATTACGGGGTGATCGATGCCCGAGGCTTCGTCGAAGGCGCGAGAGACGTTGAAGGGCAGGCAGTGCTCGTAGATGGCGAAGGAGCCGAATTTCGGGTCCATCACGTCGCGGGCGGCCGCGAAGGTCTGCTTCAGGTTCCGGCCCCGCGCCACGGACATTTCGGCCGTGTTGTAGAGCGTCGTCACGAAGTCGCGCGTCATGGCGAGCGCCTCGCGCACGTGGGTTTCGCTCGTGAGCGCATCGCCCCGACCGGGCACCAGGGCACGGGGGTTGAAGTCGCGGATTTCATCGAGCGTCAGGGGCCATTCGCGTAAGAGCGCGTCGCCGCAATAGCAGGCCGAATGGTACTCCACGAGGTCGCCTGAAAACATCACCTCCGCATCGGGCACCCAGGCGACGATGTCCCCCGCCGTGTGCCCTGCGCCGAGATGAAAGAGCTTCACCTCGCGGCGACCGAGGAACACCGACATGCCGGTCTCGAAGGTGAGGGTCGGCCAGGTGAGCCCCGGCGGGATCGAATCCTCGCCCCGAAAGAGCCTTGGAAAGCGGCCGATCTCGGAGGCCTTGTCCTGTTCGCCGCGCTCCACGATGAGATCGTGCGTCGCCTGCGAGGCGATGATGCCTTGAGCGCCGTAGGCGGACGCGCCGAGCACGCGCACGGCGTGATAATGGGTGAGCACCACATACTTGATCGGCTTGTCGGTCACCGCGCGGACCCGCGCAATCACGTCCTCGGCCATGGCGGGCGTCGCCTGCGCGTCGATCACCATGCAGCTGTCGTCTCCGACGATGATGCCGGAATTGGGATCGCCTTGCGCCGTGTAGGCGTAAAGATCGGGTCCGACCTCGGCGAAGGAGACCTGCTTGTCGGCGGTGTCGCCGGTCGAGGCGAAGGCTTTCTCAGACATGCGGGCGCTCCAGGAATTCGAGATGGGCGTTCGTCATGCCCAAGGCCCCACCCCGTCCCTCCCCTGAGGGGAGGGACGGTGTTGCGGTTCCGCGTTCGACTACATCACCGTTCATACCGCACCACCTCCTGCTCGATCGCGCCGAAGATCGAATGGCCGGCCCTATCCTTCATCTCGATGCGGATCGTGTCGCCGAAGCGCATGAAGGGGGTTTTGGCCTCGCCGGTCAGGATCGTTTCGATGGTGCGCTGTTCGGCGATGCAGGAATAGCCGAGGCCGCCCTCGCCGATGGGCTTGCCGGGACCGCCGTCCTTGTCCTTGTTCGATACCGTGCCGGAGCCGATCACCGTGCCGGCGCCGAGGGGCCGGGTCTTTGCCGCGTGGGTGATGAGGGTTGGAAAATCGAAGGTCATGTCGACGCCCGCATCGGGCCGCCCGAACGGCTTGCCGTTGATGGCCGAATGCAGCGGCAGGCTCACCTTGGCGCCGTCCCAGGCGGGGCCGAGTTCGTCCGGCGTCACGGCTACCGGGGACAGGGTCGAGGAGGGCTTCGACTGGAAGAAGCCGAAACCCTTGCCGAGTTCGCCAGGGATCAGATTGCGCAGGCTCACGTCGTTCACGAGCACGATGAGCCTGATCGCGGCGGCGGCCTCCTCGCGGCTGGCGCCCATGGGCACGTCGCCGGTGATCACCGCCACCTCGCCCTCGAAATCGATCCCATAGGCTTCGTCCGTCATGGGCACCGGTTCGCGCGGTCCAAGGAACGAGTCCGAGCCGCCCTGATACATGAGCGGGTCGGTCCAGAAGGAAGCCGGCATCTCGGCGCCCCGCGCCTTGCGCACCAGCTCCACGTGATTCACGTAAGCCGAGCCGTCCGCCCATTGATAGGCCCGGGGGAGGGGGGACGCGCAGTCGTGCTCATGGAACCGGGAGGAGGGCACGGAGCCGTGCTCCAGCTGCTCGCTGAGATCCTGGAGAAGGGGCGCCACCCGCTCCCAATTGTCCAGGGCCGCCTGGAGGGTCGGCACGATGAAGAAGGCGTCCGTCGCCCGGGTGAGATCCCGGGATACCACCACGAGCCGGCCATCCCGGCCCTGTTTCAACGACGCAAGCTTCATTCGGTCCTCACCCTTGTCCTGGCCCGGGGTTGGCCCCCGCGGCTTCGTTTCCGTTCGTCGCCCCGGGGGCGCAGGCCGCATCATGGCCGCCCCAGCGCGAGCTTCATAGCCACGCCGTGGGATTTTGTGCTTGGATAGGGCATCGAACCGACACCGACGAGGGGAGACGCCCAGATGACGACAACGAATCTCAAGCGCCGCAGCTTCCTCAAAGGGGCAGGTCTCGCCGCTGCCGCCTCCACCGTGGCGGCCCCGGCCATCGCCCAGTCCATGCCGGAGATCCGCTGGCGCCTGACCTCCAGCTTCCCGAAATCCCTCGACACCATCTTCGGCACGGCAGAGACCTTCGCCCGGTACATGTCGGAGGCGACCGACGGCAAGTTCCAGATCCAGACCTTCGCCCCCGGCGAGATCGTGGGCGGCCTCCAGGCTCTCGACGCAGTGCAGACCGGCGCCGTCGAATGCGCCCATACGCCGACCTATTTCTACTTCGGCAAGGATCCGACGCTCGCCCTCGGAACCGGCGTGCCCTTCGGCCTCAACGCCCGCCAGCAGCATTCCTGGTGGCATTTCGCGGGAGGCAAGGAGGCCATCAACGAGGCGCTCGTCAAATTCAACGCCATCTCCTTCGCCTGCGGTAATTCCGGCACGCAGATGGGCGGTTTCTTCCGCAAGGAAATCCGGGAGGTCGCGGACCTTCAGGGCCTCAAGTTCCGCATCGGCGGTCTTGGCGGCATGGTGCTGGCGAAGCTCGGCGTCGTGCCGCAGCAGATCGCGCCCGGCGACGTGTTCCCGGCGCTCGAGCGCGGCACCCTGGATGCGGCCGAGTTCGTGGGACCCTACGACGACGAGAAGCTCGGGTTCCTGAGGGTCGCCAAATACTACTACGCCCCCGGCTGGTGGGAGGGCGGCGCCATGCTCCACCTCGTGGTCAACAAGGCGAAGTACGACGAGCTGCCCAAGCACTACAAGGCGATCCTCGACCATGCGTCGGAGGCCGCCAATAACTGGATGCTCGCCAAGTACGATGCCGTGAACGGCCAGGCCCTGCGCCGCATGATTGCGGCGGGCGCGGAGCTGCGCACCTTCACGCAGCCCGTCATGGAAGCCTCGCTCAAGGCAGCGAACGAACTCTACGCCGAACTCTCGGCGAAAAGCCCCGAGTTCAAGAAGGCATACGATTCCATGGCCGCCTACCGGGCCGACGTGCTGCCCTGGTGGCAGCTCAACGAATACGCCTACGACACCTTCATGATCCGCACGCGCGGGCGGGCCTGAAGGAAACCTCTCCCCAGAAGGGAGAGGCCCGCGCGTGAGCGCTGCGTGGGGGAGCCTCCGCACTCTTCGGAGATGTCGCAGTGCCACCCCCACATTTCGCTCATGCTGGGGCCTTTCCCTTCAAAGGCGAGGGCTCTCGGCGGGAGGGGATGGATATAGGTTGATCATGCGCAGAGCCGTCTTCGCCTTCGTCGCCGTGATCCTGCCCGGCCTCGCCGCCGCGCAGGATCTGGTCATACCAAAGGCGGCCTATCCGAACCTTCCCGCGAAGGCCCGCTCGGCCGAGGGCTTCGCACCGCCCGGTTGGGTGGTCGAGGCCTCGGTCGAGGGCGATCTCAACGGCGATGGAAGGCCTGATCTTGCCCTCGTCCTGCGGCAGTCCAATCCGGCCTTTCGGATCGACCACGACGGCCTTGGCGAGAAGCCCCTGGATACCAACCCCCGCCTTCTGGCGGTGGCGTTCCGGCAGGCCGGGGAAGATTACGCTCTCGCCCTTTCGAACCACACGCTCATCCCGCGGCGCGAAATTCCCGCCGCGGAGGATCATTTTTCGCCGGAGGATCTCTCGATCGCCCGAGGTACCCTGCGGGTGCGGCTTTCGTGGTTCATGAGCGCCGGCAGCTACGAGACCTTTTCGGTCACCTACACGTTTCGCCATCAGGCCAATCGCTTCGAGCTTATCGGCTACGACCGCACCGACGTGCACAGGGGCTCGGGCGGGATGACGGAGATCAGCATCAACTATCTCACCGGCCGCATGAAGACGGAGCGCGGCACCATCGAGGATGACGAGAAGAAGGTGTCCTGGCAGAACCTGCCGCAGCGCGCGCCTCCGACGCTCGCGCAGGTGGGCGACGGTCTACAGTTCCGTCCGAAGCTGTGATGCCGCCGCCCTGCTGAGAAGCATAGGCAAGCTCCTGCGCTACTTCGGCTCCCGCCTGTTCGGGTCGAAGTGCTTCTTCAGTCCCGCCCAGCAATCGATGTAGCTCTCCTGCAATTCCGGCAGGCCCGCCGCGTAGGCCGTCACGCGCTGCGGGAAGCGGGTCTCGAACATGAAGGCCATGGTGCCGGTCAGCTTTACGGGCTTCAGCTCCGTGTTCGAGGCGTGCTCGAAGGCCGGCGCGTCGGGGCCGTGGGGCAGCATCTGGTTGTGCAGCGAGAAGCCCCCGGGCACGAAGCCCTCGGGCTTGGCGTCGTAGACCCCATAGATGAGGCCCATGAACTCGCTCATGAGGTTGCGGTGGTACCAGGGCGGCCGGAAGGTGTTCTCCGCCACCATCCAACGTTCGGGGAAGATCACGAAGTCGATATTCGCGGTGCCGGGCGTCTCCGAGGGCGCTGTCATCACCGTGAAGATCGAGGGATCCGGGTGGTCGAAGAGGATGGCGCCCACGGGCGAGAAGTGGCGCAGGTCGTATTTGTAAGGAGCGTAGTTGCCGTGCCACGCCACCACGTCGAGGGGGGATTGCGGAATGTCGGTGACGAAAAGCTCGCCGCCCCATTTCACGTAAAGACGCGAGGGCACCTCCCGGTCCTCGTAGGCCGCGACGGGGGTGAGGAAGTCGCGCGGGTTGGCGAGGCAATTGGCGCCGATGGGCCCCCGGTCCGGCAGCGTGAAGGCGCCGCCGTAATTCTCGCACACATAGGCGCGAGCCGGCCCGTCCACGAGCTCCACCTTGAAGATGATGCCGCGCTGGATCACGCAGATCTCGCCGGGCTCGATCTCGATCACGCCGAACTCGGTGCAAAAGCGCAGGCGTCCCTCCTGGGCGACGATCAGGAACTCGCCGTCCGAATTGAAGAGGTACTCGTCCTCCATGGAGCGCGTGACGAGGACGATATGCGCCGCCATGCCGACCTGGGTGTCGGAATCGCCCGCCGTGGTGATGGTACGAAGCCCCGTGAGGAAGGTGACCTCCTCGGTCGGGAGCGGAATCGGGTTCCAACGCAGCTGGCCGATCGGGCGGTCGCTCTCGTCGCGGGCGCCGGGCGCCGTGCGGATGAGCCCACGGTCCGCTTTCCGGTAGCGGCCGGAATGCTTCACGGTCGGGTGGATGCGGTAGAGCCAGGAGCGCTGGTTCGTGGCCTGGGGCGCCGTGAAAGGCGAGCCTGAGAGCTGCTCGGCGTAAAGGCCGTAATTCAGCTTCTGGGGCGAGTTGCGCCCGACCGGGAGAGCGCCCTCCAGGGCCTCCGTCTCGAAGGAATTGCCGAAGCCCGACATGTAGCCGGGGACCAGGGCGCTTGTGCGCGGCTCGGACGCGGACCGGGACAGCCCGCTCACATTCTGGATGTTCATCGGCGCGCTCCTTCATGAGGGCCGGCGGGGCACGGTGGTCAGGGCCGGCTTGCTAACGCTACGGAAGATGTGCATATTAGTTGCACGAGCAACTAGTTTCGTCAACGCACCCGATCGAGCATGGCTCCGCAGATTGCAGCCCGCCAAGTGCCCGAACCTGAGCCGGACCGCGCGCCTCGCGTGGTGCTGGAGGCATTCCTGCCCTATCGGCTCAACGTGCTGGCGGCGCTCACCTCCCAGGCTCTCGCTCAGATCTATGCGGAACGGTTCGGCCTCACGATCCCGGCTTGGCGCATCGTGGCGACGCTCGGGCAGTACGAGGTGCGCACCGCCCGGGACATCGCCGCCCATGGAGTGATGCACAAATCCACCGTGTCTCGGGCCGTCTCGGCTCTGGAGGCTCGTGGGCTGGTGATCCGCCGGGCGAACCGGGACGACCGGCGCGAGGAGCTTCTGGAGCTCACCCCGGAGGGGCGGGCGATCTATGAGGCCCTGGCGCCCGAGGCGCTGTCGTTCGAGGACGCGCTGACATCCGTACTGTCCGAGGGCGAACAGAGGATGCTGATCGGCCTCATGGAGAAGCTGGAGCGCCGTGCTCGATCGCTCGCACCCGAGGAGGCGGCCTCGTGAGGCTTGGTTCTGATCTGCACTGGTCGAAGGCGGCTCAGTCTCGCACCGTGAAAGGGCTCGGCTCCGAGCCGCACGCGCCGCAGGAGGCCGCCCCGTGAAGCTCTATTCCTACTTCCGTTCCTCCACGTCCTACCGGACGCGGATTGCCCTCAACCTGAAGGGGCTCTCCTACGAACAGGCGGCCGTGAACCTCCTGAAAGGCGAGCAGGCGGGTGGAGAATACAAGGCCGTGAACCCGCAGGGCAGGGTGCCTTCCCTCGATCTCGGCGGCCCGGTGCTCATCCAGTCGCCCGCCATCATCGAGTACCTCGAGGAGGTCTATCCGGAGCCGCCCCTCCTGCCGCCAGACCCGGTGACACGAGCGAAGATCCGCGCCGTCTGCGCGGTGATCGGGTGCGATATCCACCCGCTCAACAATTCGGGCGCAATGGCCTTCCTGAAGAACCGCATGAGCCAGGACCAGGCGGCGGTGGACGAGTGGTTCGCCCATTGGGTGCACCAGGGGCTCTCCACCGTGGAGACCCTCGTGGAGCCCGGGCCCTACGCGTTCGGCGAGCGGGTGACCTTCGCCGACCTGTATATCGTGCCCCAATTGTTCAACGCGCGGAGGTTCAACGTTCCGCTCGACGCCTATCCGAAGATCGTCGGCATCGACGCGGCCTGCGCCAGTCTCGATGCCTTTCGCAATGCTGCTCCGGAAAATCAGCCGGACGCAGCCTGATCCTGCGCCAAAAACGGCCGGCTGCAGCCAGCACCGGCCCCAAGAGGAGGAAGACCATGGGACCGTTCCCGCATGATGCACCGCCCCCGGCGATCTCCGAAGAGAACCCGATGGGGACCGACGGCTTCGAGTTCGTCGAGTATTGCCATCCAGAGCCCGAGAAGCTCGACGCGCTGTTCAAGCAGATGGGCTTCCTGCCCGTGGCGAAGCACCGCTCGAAGAACGTAACGCTCTACCGGCAGGGCGACATCAACTTCATCCTGAACGCCGAGCCCGAATCCTTTGCGGCGAAGTTCGCCCAGGCTCACGGTCCCTCGGCACCGGCCATGGCCTTCCGCGTGGTGGATGCGAAACAAGCCTATGAGCGCGCCATCGCGCTCGGCGCGAAGCCCGCCCAGACGCAGGTCGGGCCGATGGAGCTGGCGATCCCGGCCATCGAGGGGATCGGCGGCCTCCAGATCTACCTGGTCGACCGCTACGGGGCGAAGGGCTCGATTTACGATGTGGACTTCGTCTGGAACGGCGAGCGCGATCCACGGCCCCCAGGCGTTGGCCTGCATTATATCGACCACCTCACGCACAACGTTTTCCGTGGCCGCCTCAACGAATGGGCTGCGTTCTACGAGAAGCTCTTCAACTTCCGGCAGATCCGCTACTTCGATATCGAAGGAAAGCTCACAGGCCTGCATTCCCGGGCCATGACGAGCCCGGACGGGAAGATCCGCATCCCGATCAACGAGGATGCGGGCGAGACCGGGCAGATCCAGGAGTACCTGCAAGAGTATAAGGGGGAGGGCATCCAGCACGTGGCGCTCGGGTCCCACGACCTCTACGAATCCATCGAAACCCTCATCGGGCGGGGCGTGGATTTCATGCCGGCGCCGAACGAGGTCTACTACTCGCGCATCGACAAGCGCCTGCCGAAGCACGGCGAGCCGTTGGAGCGCCTGCAGAAGAACGGCATCCTCATCGACGGCGAGGGCGTCGTCGAGGGCGGCTTCACCAAGGTGCTGCTCCAGCGCTTCGGGAAAACCGCCATCGGCCCGATCTTCTTCGAGTTCATCCAGCGCAAGGGCGACGACGGATTCGGCGAGGGCAACTTCAAAGCTCTCTTCGAATCGATCGAAGAGGATCAGATTCGCCGTGGCGTGCTGACGGAGAAGGTGGCCTGAGGCACGGAATCAGCTGACTGGACGGGGAAGGCCGGGTCGATGCCCGGCCTTTTGCCGTTGTGGCGCGGCAAATCCCGCCTTGCCGTGGGACCCAAGAGGGGCGTCCTGCCGCTTGGGAAAGGCCGCCAGAATGCCCAAAATTGGCCTGTTGGGCCGTTTGGGCGGCCCGGGCCCAAAGCGCTAAAACCCTTGCGCCGCCTGGGTTTCCTAAGTTCTGGTTAACGAAATCCGGGGCTCGTCGCCAGGAAAGTTGCCTTTGTGCAACATGCCTTCGAAAAGCCCCCCGTTTGGCCCGTTTTGCGCCTTCATTCGATTGATCGGGCGGCGGTCCTGCGTAATGTGCAGATGCGACAGGGGGCACCCCAGTCGTGTTCGGCATCACTTCAACCGGAGACCGGTGGAGCTGCCGAATGAAGGGGAAAAGGGACGTGTTCTAAGGCTTCGTCGAAGCTGTCGAGGCACAAAAGCCCGGCCCCCCAGGGTCTCGAAACTTTGGAGGTCATTAATGAAGCTCGCTAAGAGCCTTCTCCTCGGAACCGCTGCGGGTATCGCGGCTGTTGCCGGAGCTCAGGCTGCGGATCTTCCCGCTCGGAAGGCCGCTCCTGTTGAGTACGTCCGTGTCTGCTCCACCTACGGCACGGGTTTCTTCTACGTTCCCGGCACCGATAGCTGCCTGCGCATCTCGGGCCGCGTCCGTATGGACGTGGGCTACCTCGAGCCGCTCACCCGCGCTTCGGATGCTTTCGGCATCCGCGTTCGTGGCCGCGTGAACTTCGATCACCGCACCGCGACGGCTTACGGCCTGCTGCGCACCTACGTTCGTTACGAGATCGACCGCAACAGCGGCACGTTCTTCACGGGCACGGGCACGATCACCACGAACACCAAGCTCCAGCAGGCGTTCATCCAGTTCGGTGGTCTCACCGCTGGTCGCGTGACGTCGTTCTTCTCGAACCCGGATCTGCCGACCGCTCACATGGGTGGCCTCCGGTTCGACGACGCGCCGGACGTGAACCTGCTCGCCTACACCTACTCGTTCGGCAATGGCTTCTCGGCCACCCTGTCGCTCGAGGATCCGCTTGAGCGTCGCAACAACAACCCGTTCGCTTTCGCGGGTTTCCCGAGCACGGCTCTGATCGCTGCTCCGGGTGCCTTCACCTACGGTGGCACGCGCGTTCCTGACGTCGTGGCGAATGTTCGCTACGCCGGCACCTGGGGTGGCCTGCAGCTCTCCGGTTCGGTTCGCCAGATCCGCGAAGTGGGTCAGACCCGCTTCCTTCCGGGCTCCACGGCGGTCGTTCTCAACAACGGCATCGCCGACTCCGACTTCGGCTTCGCCGTGGGTCTGAGCGGCTACGTCAACCTGCCGTCGCTCGGCGCGGGCGACGCTGCTTGGTTCTTCGCCACCTACACGGATGGCGCGACGGCATACATCAACGGCGGCCAGTCGGGGCCGAACACCAACGCCTCCATCGGCGCCGGTCTGCTCAGCCTCCCGATCGCCGACGCTTACGTCGATCCGTTCTCGGGTGACTTCAAGACGGTGAAGGCCTACTCGATCGCCGGTGGTTACACCCACAACTGGAGCCCGAACTTCCGTTCGAGCATCTTCGGCTCGTACGCTCGCTTCGATGCTCCGGGTGCGGCGTCCTACACCATCCCGGTCACCACGACCGCTGGTATCGCTGCCGGCACAACGATCGGTCTCGTGGACTTCAACGAGTATCGCATCGGCGTGAACTCCTTCTGGCTGCCGGTTGCCGGTCTCCAGCTCGGCGTCGAGGCCCTCTACACGAAGGTCGACCCCCGCGGTCGCGTCCTCGTGGGTACGGGCACCGTTGCCTCCACGGGCACCACCTTCTTCAAGTCGGTGGGTTCCGAGGATATCTGGGAAGGCCGTCTGCGCATCCAGCGCGACTTCTAATCGGTTCATCCGATTGGTCGAGGGAGCCCCGGTGGAAACACCGGGGCTTTCCTTTTTGGGACAGGAGCTTAAGCGAAGTAGATCAGTGTGCGGTTCAGCTCTGCTGAAGCCTGCGCCGCCTGCTGTTCTGTGGCAGCCACTCAGCCGGCAGGGGCTGCATTGGGTTGTGCGACGATGAAGGCTCGGACGCGCTCCAGGAGATCACCCTCGAAGAGCGGGGCATGGCCCTGATCAGGGACGGTGACTGCTTCAAGACGCGGGTGCGCGGCAGCCATGGCCCGGAGCGTCTCGTCCGAGAGCAGATCCGAGTTCGCCCCCCGGATGGCCAGAACCGGGACCAGGGTCAGGCCTTGGAAGAGGGACCAAAGCATCGGCAGGGCCGCATCCAGGTCGACTGTCTCCAAGGATTTTAAGAGCGCCGGATCGTAATCGGGCTCGAGTCCATCCGCCGTCTCGCGCCAGGTTGCGCGTGCCATTCCGTCCCATTGTCCCTGCGACAGGCGTGGGAACTGGCTGCCCATCAGGCCCTGCAGGATAGAGACCGCCTCCGCATGAGACCCCGGCTTCGGCAGACGCCCCACATAGGCCCGGATCCGTGCGATGCCGGCCGCCTCGATCACAGGACCCACATCGTTGAGCACGACGGCCTTCAGAAAAGCGGGCCGGATCGCAGACAGGCCCATGGCGAGAAGCCCGCCGCGGGACGTACCGATCACGACCGCGCTCTCGAGGCCCGCTACGGTCACGACCTGCAGGAGGTCGTCGAGTTCCACGCGCGGATCGTAGCGGCGCGGGTCCGGGTCGCGCCCTGAGCGCCCACGTCCTCGGTAATCGACCGCGAGCACGCGCCGGGGCGCTGCCTCGTCACCGGATAGAGCGAGTGCCAGCGTGTGGAAGTCCGCCGAGGTGCGAGCGAGACCGGGCAGGCACAGGACCGCCACGGCGGCGGAGTGCAGAGGTCCGTAATCGCGGGCGTATAGTTTGAGGCCGTCGGGCGCGGAAACGATCAGGTCACGGTAGGGCTGGGGCATGGGCGAAGGCTAACGGCCATATCGCAACCTGTCACCGCCGAGTCTGCTGTTCGCATCGAAGGAGGGCGCCTCCCGCCTTCCAAACCCTGCCTTCAACGACTGGCCAAAATTTCACACCTACAGCCTTGACCCGAGGAGCACTCGTTGATGCGTGCTTCGCGGCAGGTCTCGTCGGTACGAAAGCCGACATCAAAGCTCAAAACGAGCTGGGCTTTTCAGTCCAACTCACGGAGACGGGCGAACGCGATCAATCGTTGTCGCCAGCAGCCGCGTCTTCTGCATTGGCAGTCGGCAGCAGCAGCGGGTTGACCGCCGGGTCGCTCGCGGGTCCAAAGCGGTGACGGTAGACCGCGAGGTTCTCCATGACGCGCTGCACGTAATTCCGCGTCTCGTAGAAGGGGATGCGCTCGACCCAATCGACCCAATCCACCTGCGGCTTGCGCGGATCCCCATAGGACTTGATCCACTTCGCCACATTGCCGCCGCCCGCATTGTAGGAGGCGAAGGCGAGGATGTGCGAACCGCGCCAATCCTCCATGAGCTCGCCGAGATGGGCCGAGCCGAGTTTGGCGTTGTAGGCCGGGTCCTCGATGAGCCGGTTCACGTCGTAGCCGACGCCGAAGCGCTTGGCGGTTCGTTTTGCCGTCGCCGGCATGAGCTGCATGAGCCCGCGCGCGCCCGCATGGGATTGGGCCTTCGGGTTGAAGGCGCTTTCCTGGCGCGCGATCGCATAGACCATCGCGGGCTCCACCTTGTCGCCCACGGGGCTGAAGCGCGGAATGCCGATCGTCGGGTAGGCGTAGAGGTCGAGCGGGTAGCCCCGCTGCACGGCGGTCTTGCCGACCGCGAGCACGGCGCGCGGGTTCTCCCACCCATGGGCGAGGCTCGCCAGGGCTTCGAGTTGCGCCGGGTCGGTCAGGGTGCCGGCAAGATCCGTGTAGAGGCTGATCGCGAGCTCGGTCTCGCCCATGTCCTTCAGGAGTTTCAGGGCCTGAACCGGCACCATCTGCTCGAAGGCCTGGCGTCCGGCCTCGTCGAGGCGCTCCGGTGCGCGAAGATCGAACGGACGCCCGAGCTTCTCTCGCGCGAGCTGGCCGTAGAAGGTAATCGCCCTGTCGGCGGCGCGCTGGTAATGGCGCCGCGCGTCCGCCAGGGCGCCTGAGGCTTCGGCGGCCCGGCCTTGCCAATAGGCGGCCCGGGCGACGGAGATCGGCGTTGCGGCAATCGAAGCGGCTTCCGCGAAATGCTTTGCGGCGGATGCCGCATCGTCGAGGAAGCGCAAAGCGATCCATCCTGCGTGGAACTCGGCCTCGATCCGCTGCGCCGGCGTCTCCGCTCCGTGATGGCTCGCGACCGCGTAGGCAGTCTTGGCGTCGCCCTTATCGAGGAGGGCGCGCGCGATGAGGCGCCGCTCGCTCCACCACTCGTCGCCATCCACCAGAACCGACGGATCCCGCGGCGCCTGGTTCATCAGGTTGGCGGCTTCCACGAGCTGGTTCTTGCGACGCAGATACAGGGCGCGCGTGAAGATGTAGGATGAGTCCGAGCGCAGCGATCCCGGCACCGCCCCAAAGGCCTTCTCGGCCTTCTTCGGTCCCTGATAGATCGCCATGCGGGCTTTCACGAGGGTGTCGTAGCCGCCGCCCGCATAGCCGGCCGCCCGCAGAGCGCCGCCCCAGGCCTCCTTGAACAGAAGCCGCTCCATGCGGAACCGGTGGTCGGGTTGGAAGAGCACGCCCGGAAACTCGTCGAGAATCCGGCTCTCCATGTCGGCCCCGAAGGTCTCCTCGCGCCAGATGTGGCGGACGAGATCGGCGGCCTCCGGGTGCTGGCCCTCGGCCTTGAGGGCAAAGGCAAGGGCGATCCGACCGGCGCCGCTCATGGGTGGCTGCGCCGCGAAATAGGCTCGCACCCGGGCCGGGTTGCGCCGGCCGTTGAGCAGCGCTTCCTCGGTCCGCCGCCGGATTTGGGCCGTGACCGGCCAATCCTTGTAGTCCCGTTGGAAGGCGGCGATCCGGTCAAAGCCGACGGCGATGCCCATGCGGATCGCGAACCATTCGGCCAAGGCGATGGCAGCGGGCTGGGAGAGCTTGGAGCGCAGGATATCCGCCTCGGCGATGTCGCCCGAGCGGAAGGATTCGAGGATCCGGGGCAGGTAGTCGAGGTCGGCAGGTGCCTGATAGGCCGTTGCGGTGCTTGTCAGAAGGAGCCCGAAGGCCTCGGCGTCCGTCACGGCAACTCGGATGGAGCCTGCGGGCGCCTTCGCGCGTTGTGCCTCAAAACCGGGGTTTGGCCCCACGGCGGCCCAGGCGGGCAGGCCGGAGATAATCGCGACGGATGCCAGGAGGTGCCGCCAGGCGCGGCTCCGACGGCAGGAAGCCGTTCGCGTCGAGGAGGGATGCGATCGCTGGCGCAGCAAGAGATGCGTCTTGAGACCCATGAGGACCCCCCGAGTTGTCATGAGCCGTCCCATCCTGGGACTTGGCCCTTGAGGAAACACTAACACGTCGCCCCCGACAACCGTCTAAAGCCTTGTTTGCGCCGAAGCGCCGCAGCCCTTATGTGTCGAGCCACATTAGGCCAAGCTTTCCGTAACGCAAGCTGCCCTGACAAGTCGCACCCCGAGGATATGCCTGTCATGACCACCCTCAGAGGCTCCTTCACGGCTCTCGTAACCCCGTTCCGGAACGGGGCTCTCGACGAGGAGGCCCTCCGGTCGCACGTGAACTGGCAGATCGAGAACGGCACCCAGGGCCTCGTTCCCGTGGGCACCACCGGCGAAAGCCCGACCCTCACCCACGAGGAGCACGATCGTGTGATCGAGATCTGCGTCCAGGAGGCGCGAGGCCGGGTGCCGGTGATCGCGGGCGCCGGATCGAACAACACCGTGGAGGCCGTGGACTACGCGCGGCATGCCGAACAGGTGGGCGCCGATGCGGTGCTCGTGGTGACCCCTTACTACAACAAGCCGACCCAGGAGGGGCTGTACCAGCACTTCAAGGCGGTGAACGACGCGATCGGCATTCCGATCATCATCTACAACATTCCCCCGCGTTCGGTGATCGACATGTCGGTTGCCACCATGGCCCGCCTCTACGAGCTGAAGAACATCGTGGGCGTGAAGGACGCGACCGGCAATCTCGCCCGGGTCTCGCAGCAGCGCCACGCCATGGGCCCGGATTTCATCCAGCTCTCCGGCGAGGACATGACGGCGCTCGCCTATAACGCGGCCGGCGGCCATGGCTGCATCTCGGTGGTGTCGAACGTGGCGCCGCGCCTGTGCGCCGAACTTCAGGACCGCAGCCTGTCGGGCGATTTCGCCGGCGCCCTCACGGTTCAGGACCGGTTGGTGCCCCTGCACGAGGCGATCTTCATGGAGCCGGGCCTGGCGGGTGCCAAGTGCGGGCTGTCGTTGCTCGGGCGCGGCAACGAGGAGGTTCGTCTGCCGCTGATGCCGGTGACGGCGCCGACCAAGGAGGCCATCCGCTCCGCCATGGTCCATGCGGGTCTGCTGAACGCGTGACCCGCCCCCGGCGAGGAACCAGTAAAGCGGGCCGCTCGGGCGCCCGCACGGACATGAGGTTATGAGCAAGACCGACAAGACGGGGAACAAGGTTGTCGCCGACAACCGCAAGGCCCGCTTCAACTACGAGATCGTCGAGACCTACGAGGCGGGCATCGCGCTCACCGGCACGGAGGTGAAATCCCTGCGCGGCGGCAAGGCGACCATCGGCGAGGCCTTTGCGGGCCCGTCCGGCGACGAGTTCTTCCTCTTCAACGCCTACATCCCGGAATACCTGCAGGCGAACCGCTTCAACCACGAGACCAAGCGGCCGCGCCGCCTGCTGCTGCACAAGCGGCAGATCAACAAGCTCATCGGCGCCACGCAGCGCGACGGCTTTACGGTGGTTCCGCTCAAGATCTACTTCAACGATCGCGGGCGCGCGAAGGTGGAGCTTGGTCTCGGCCGCGGCAAGAAGCTCCACGACAAGCGCGAGACAGAGAAGGAACGCACCTGGAACCGGGAGCGCTCACGGCTCATGCGCGACAAGGGCTGAGGGGCGTTAGGCCCCAGGCGCCGAGTGACCCCTTGGCACGGCGCGTCGCCCGGCCTTACTCTTCGGCCCATGACGAACGCTGCCTTCGATCCGAACGCCTTGCCCGAAGACCTGCCCGTGCCCGTCGATGACGGCGGCATGGCGCATCTCGCTGGCGCGATGCTCCCCGATGTGTCGCTTCCGGGAACCGATGGGGAGGCCGTGAGCCTTGCCCGGCTGCCGGGCCGCGTCGTGGTCTATGGTTATCCGCGCACCGGGCAACCGGGCCTCGCACCTGCGGCCGGGTGGGACCTGATCCCCGGCGCGCGCGGCTGCACGCCGCAATCCTGCGGGTTCCGGGATCATTTCGCGGAGCTCAAGGAGCTTGGGGTCGCACGGGTTCTGGGCCTATCGACCCAGGACACCGCCTATCAGCGCGAGGCGGCCGAGCGGCTTCACCTGCCGTTCCCGATCCTGTCCGACGAGCATCTCGCCTTTGCCAAGGCCGCCGGGCTCCCGACCTTCGAGGTCGAGGGGCAGGTGCTCCTCAAGCGCTTCGCCTTGGTGGTCGATGACGGCCGGGTGGTGCAGATCTTCTACCCGGTCTTCCCGCCTGACCGGAATGCGCAGGACGTGGCCGATTGGCTGCGCGCGCACCCGCGCTAGCCAGAACGGCTGGGGGTTCGTGTGGGAGAACGGGCGTGAGGCGAACGGCCTTGCGGGCCGGTCGAGGGGGGATCAGCCCTCGACCACGTCGTCGTCGCCCGCCGCCTGGCGGATGCCGTAGCGACGCTCGAGCCCCGCCTGCGCCTGCGCCTGAGGGAAGCGGGGACGCTCGATGCGCTCACCGTTCTCGCCCACCGCCCGCACCGGACGCTCCGCGGGATCGCGGCCGATCCTAGGGATGAGATGCGCGAGGTCGATGAACTCGTCGGCCTGGCGGCGGAGCTCGTCCGCGACCATCGGGGGCTGCGTGGAGATGGTCGATACGACCGAGACCCGCACGCCACGCCGTTGCATCGCCTCCGCGAGGGAGCGGAAATCGCCGTCGCCGGAGAAGAGGACCATGTGATCGATATAGGGCGCGAGCTCCAGCGCATCGATCGCGAGCTCGATATCCATGTTGCCCTTCACCTTGCGGCGTCCGGTCGAGTCCACGAACTCCTTCGTGGGCTTCGTCACGACCCGGTAGCCGTTGTAGTCGAGCCAGTCGATCAACGGGCGGATAGACGAATATTCCTGATCTTCCACGAGGGCTGTATAATAGAAGGCCCGCACCAGGTGGCCGCGGCCCTGGAACTCCTTCAACAAACGTTTGTAGTCGATGTCGAAGCCCAGAGTCTTCGTGGTTGCGTAGAGGTTGGCGCCGTCGATGAAGAGGGCAATTCGTTGCTGGCCGACCATGGGTGTTCTCGGGTCCAATGTGCGCAAGAGCTTCAACGACAATCGGTTTTCAAGCCACGGCAGCAGAATGCGATGCGGTAACGACGACGTGACGCAATCGATATGCGGACGGACCCAGAAGAACGGACAGACGACAGCCCTGTCAGGTGAGCACTAATCTATAGAATTGCGAAATAAGCCCCATGGCGAGATAGTGTCAAGTTAATGACAGTTTTATGGTCTCAGACCTAAGCATAAGGATGAACAGGATCTTGCGCGAACTCACTGCACACTGCCGTTTCTGCTCGAATTGCGCGCAAACGGATCCGTTTGGCCTCTCCATTCGAAGGGCCTTGGTGTAAAATTTTTCACACCGAATTTGACGAGCGGATGCCGTTTCGGACATGCCTGTGGACGATGGAAGGCTAAGGCTTCGCCGATATGCTCGTGCGGTGAGAACGACCTGCTGCTTGGCGGAGCACCGAACGGCTTGCCGCTGCATCGCGAACGCTGCTCGGTATTCCGCGGCGCGGCCCTGGTTTGGAACGGACGAGTGGGTGACAGGCTTCACCGCAACCCCTCCCGCGCCAAGGACCGAGGCCGGCGTTCGCCCCGCGAGGTCGCAAGCTTCAACATCGCGCCGGACTGTTTCCTAAGCCGGTCGCAGCTGCTTCCTGAGACCGAGTGCCGGTCGTCAGCCTGCGATCTCCCGGCTGCCGGGCTTCACGGCCGGCAGGGCGGCGAGTTCCGGCGGCAGCTGGTCGGCCGGGTAATTGGGAATGTTGAGCTGCACGAGGGAGACGAGGGGTACGCCGAGGTCGGCCGATCCGCCCGAGCGGTCGATGAGGCAGGCCGCGCCCAGCACCTTTCCGGGATAGCGGCCGATGGCGGCCAGGCACTCGCGCGACGACAGTCCCGTCGTCACGATGTCCTCCACCATCACGACCCGGGCGCCCTCCGGGATCCGGAAGCCGCGGCGCAGGACGAAGGCGCCGTTCTCCCGTTCCACGAAGATCGCCTTGCACCCCAGATGCCGCGCGGTCTCATAGCCTGGCACGATGCCGCCGACGGCCGGCGACACCACATAATCCACCGGCCCGTAAGCGGCCGCGATGCGCTGCGCGAGCCCGCGGCAGACCCGCTCCGTGCGCGCCGGGTCCATGAACACGAACATCTTCTGGAGAAAGACGGAGGAGTGCAGCCCCGAGGACAGGATGAAGTGTCCCTCGAGCAGCGCGCCGGCGTCACGGAACTCGTCGAGGGCTTCTTGCGGCGTCATGGGGGTCTCCAGATGCTCCTGCGGGTCGCCGGTCTTTGGCAGGCGCTCCCCCGGCTGGCAAGGAGGTCCAAGGTCCGCAACGGCCTTGAGGCTCGTCAGCACGCCCTGACGAACGCCTCGAAGATCCGGTTGCCTGGATGATCGCTGCCGGACAGGAGTTCCTGATGCCACTGTAGGCCGATGGCGAAGCGGCTCTCTATTCGCTCGATCGCCTCGATGATCCCGTCGGGCGCCCGCGCCGTGACAGTGATGCCCTCGCCCGGTTCGACCAGGGCCTCCCGATGAAACGAGTTCACCTCAAGGGATGTCGAACCAAGAATCGCTGCCAGCCGCGAGCCTGGCGCGATGGCGACCGGGTGCATCACCTCGCGACGGTCGTGCTCGCCGATTTCGGGGCCGAGGCTGCGGAGGTCCGGGACCAGCCGGCCGCCATGGAGGCAGGCCAGCATCTGCATGCCCGCGCAAAGACCGAGCACAGGCTTGTCCGCCGCGATAAAGCCTTCCATCAGGCCCCGCTCGACGGCCAGGCGCTCCGAGGCCGGGGAGGGCGATATCTCGCCTGGCACGTACCAGGTGTCCGGATAGGCGAACCGGCCCCCGACGGCCAGGAATCCGTCGAACCCCTCCACCACCTCCGGAACCATGTCGGGGAAGTAGGGGATGCCGAAGGGCGAGCCGCCCGCGGAATGTACCGCGGTGAAGTAGGCCTTCGTCATGTCGTAGCGGGTTCCGCCGGTGCTCGTGTTCTCGTCGAGCAGGACGGCGATGCGTGGGCGGCTCATGGCGCCGTCCGACGCCGGCAGCGACACGGCACGAAGGAGGTCTGCGATGCCGGAGACCTCATCCCGTCACCCGATCCACCTTGCTCACCACGCGCTTCGCCCGCAGCTCGGAGATGATCGCGTTGAGGTGCTTCAGGTCCCAGACCGTGAGGTCGATGGTCACATCCGTGAAGTCCTGGGTGCGGCGCTTCATGGAGACGTTGTCGATATTGCCGTCGTGGTCCGCGATCACCTGGGCGATCTGGGCAAGGCTGCCGGGCTCGTTGATCGACTGGAGCGCGATGCGGGCCGGGAAGCGCTGGTCGCCCTGGGTGTCGATGTCCCAGCGCACGTCTATCCAGCGGTCCGGCTCGTTGTCGAAGGCGGCAAGCGATGTGGACTGGATCGGGTAGATGGTCACGCCTTCGCCGGCCGTAAGGATGCCCACGATACGGTCGCCCGGCACGGCGCCACCCTCGGGCGCGAAGCGCACCGCGAGTTCCGAGGTGAGGCCGCGGATCGGGATGCCCGCGGGGGCACCGTTCGCGCCCTTCGCCTTCTGCCCGTCCTGGCCCTCGGCGGGTGCGGCGCTGCCGGAGCGACGTTCATCCTTGAAGTCCGGATAGACGGCGCGCACCACGTCGCCGGAAAACATCTCGCCCCGGCCGACCGCGGCGAGCACGTCCTCGATGGATGCCCGCGCCAGGCGGGGGAGCGCGCCCTTCAGCTTCTCGTCGGAGAAGGCCTTGCCGGCGCGCTCGAAGGCCCGCTCCAGGATCTGGCGGCCAAGGCCCGTGTACTGCCGGCGCACCGCCGCGCGCGTCGCCCGCCGGATAGAGGCGCGGGCCTTGCCGGTGACGACGAGGGACTCCCAGGCCGCGGGCGGCGTCTGCCCGTCGGCGCGGACGATCTCGACCTCGTCGCCGTTCTGGAGTTCCGTGAGGAGCGGCGCCATGCGCCCGTTGATCTTGCAGCCCACCGCCGTGTTGCCGACATCGGTGTGCACCGCATAGGCGAAGTCGATGGGGGTGGCGCCGCGGGGGAGGGCGATGAGGCGGCCCTTCGGGGTGAAGCAGAACACCTGGTCGTGGAAGAGCTCGAGCTTGGTGTGCTCCAGGAACTCCTCCGGGTTGTCCCCCTCGGCCAGGAGGTCCACGGTCCGGCGCAGCCACTGGTAGGCCCGGCTCTCGTTCGCGAGCCGCGAATTGTCGTTGATGCCTTCCTTGTAGAGCGAGTGCGCCGCGATGCCGTATTCGGCGATCTCGTCCATCTCCCGCGTGCGGATCTGGAGCTCCACGCGCTGGCTGCCGGGGCCGATCACGGTGGTGTGGATCGAGCGATAGTCGTTCTGCTTCGGCGTCGAGATGTAATCCTTGTAGCGGCCTGGCACCATCGGCCACGTGGTGTGCACGATGCCGAGGGCCCGGTAGCATTCGTCGAGATCGCCGACGATCACGCGAAACCCGAAGATGTCCGAGAGCTGCTCGAAGGAGACGGACTTGCGCTCCATCTTGCGCCAGATGGAATAGGGCCGCTTCTGGCGTCCCTTCACCACGGCGCCGATGCCCTTGGCTTCCACCTTGGCGGTGAGCTCCCGCTCGATGCCGCCGATGAGCTTCTCGCTTTTTTCCGTCAGCTCCCGCAGGTGACGGCTGATGGTTTCATAGGCTTCCGGATTGAGGTTCTGGAAGGAGAGGTCCTCCAGCTCCTCGCGCATCTCCTGGATGCCCATGCGGCCCGCGAGCGGCGCATAGATCTCCAGCGTCTCCTCGGCGATGCGCTGCCGCTTCTCCGGGGGCATGAACTGCAGCGTGCGCATGTTGTGCAGCCGGTCCGCGAGCTTGACCAGAAGCACGCGCACGTCGTCCGCGATGGCGAGCAGCAGCTTGCGGAAGTTCTCCCCCTGAGCGGCGCGCTTCGACACGAGGTCGAGCCGCTTGATCTTGGTGAGCCCGTCCACGAGGGAGCCGATCTGCGGACCGAACGACTTGTTGATCTCGTCGAGCGTCGCCGTCGTGTCCTCGACCGTGTCGTGGAGCACCGCGGCCGCGATGGTGGCGTCGTCGAGCTTCAGCTCGGTCAGGATCGCGGCGACTTCGAGGGGATGGCCGAAATAGAGGTCGCCCGAGGCGCGCTTCTGGTTGCCGTGCGCCATCATGGCGTACACGTATGCGCGGTTCAGAAGCGCCTCATCCGCCGAGGGGTTGTAGCGCTTCACCCGCTCGACCAGTTCGTATTGGCGCATCATCCGGCGAGACCATCCCTCGTTTCACACACAAATCGGGGTGAATGGAAAAGATATTGTGCAACACGGGATTAGCGCAAGCCGAATGGGCGAAAGGGGGGCGCCCAACGCCCGAAAAGAAAAAGCCCGGCCATACGGCCGGGCTTGTAACGTTCCGTGCGGGATCGCCGCTTACTCGCGGTCGTCGTCGTCCGCGCTGTTCGCCGGAGGCACGAGGCCCTCGAGGCCGCGGAGGAGGTCGTCCTCGCTCATGCGGTCGAACTGGACGTCGGCATCGTTGTCGCCGCCGGTCGCGGCCGGGGCCGCGGCGGTGTTGCCGAGGAGCGGGACCGTCTCGGCCTCCGGCTCGTCGACCTCGACATACTTCTGGAGCGAATGGATGAGCTGCTCCTTGAGGTCGTCCGGAGCGATCGTCTCGTCGGCGATCTCGCGCAGGGCCACGACGGGGTTCTTGTCCCGGTCGCGGTCGATGGTGAGAGGCGAGCCCGACGAGATCAGGCGGGCGCGGTGGCCGGCGAGCAGCACGAGCTCAAACCGGTTGTCGACCTTGTCGATGCAATCTTCGACGGTCACACGAGCCATGGGAGGCTCCTTCTTGGTTCGGGAATAGCGGAAACGATGCGGGATACACCGAAGGGCGGCGGAAAACAAGACGCGGGGCTACGGCTCCACGAACGTGTTGCGCACTCGCTTGGACACCAGCATGTAGATCGACAGAAGACCAACAAAGATCGTGTAACAGAATAGAAATAGCAGTTCATCATAATCGATGGTGAAGTCGCTTGTATCGACTCTGAATTCGTTATCGAATAACAGAAATGACCAAATCTCAGCTGCAATGTCGACCCAGATCAGGCAGATAAACACTTTAGTAAAGCTCATTTTTTTCTTCACGAGCTTCTTGCACGCGTAAAGCCAAGCTATCGTCATCAAAGCGCTGACGATGAGTTCGCTCGCGACTATCATTTGATGAGGTACGCTCGGGATGGTCAGTTCGGCTGTATTTCTCGTCAATACCAAGGCAGCGTTTGCCATGTAGCCGAGCGGTGCGATGAACGCGAAGATAGCCGGTAAGAGCAGCCAGCCTCGGACCCCCCTGGGGGTCGAATGAGCCGGCATGGCATCCGTCGTTGCGGGTTCCGCCGTCGGGGCTGATGCGTTCGTTTCCATTGCGGCCTGCTCAATGTGTGAAACTTAGTTTCATTGAGGCATAACCGCGTTACCCGCCCAGCACAATATTGACTTCCCCCGCGCCCGATGCGACCTCCCGCCCCGCTTTCACGAGGGTCCGCATGACACGCGCATTCATCTTTCCGGGACAGGGCAGCCAGGCCGTGGGCATGGGCAAGGCCTTGGCCGAGGCCTTCCCGCAGGCAAGGGCCGTGTTCGACGAGGTGGACGCGGCTCTCTCCCAGAAGCTGTCGACGCTGATGTGGGAGGGTCCGGCGGACGAGCTGACTCTCACCGCCAACACCCAGCCGGCCCTCATGGCCGTGAGCCTCGCCGCCCTGCGCGTGCTGGAAGCCGAGGCCGGGCTCGACCTGAAGCGCGACGCCGCCTTCGTCGCCGGTCACTCCTTAGGGGAATACTCGGCGCTTGCGGCGGCGGGCAGCCTGTCCATCGGCGATACGGCCCGGCTCCTGCGCATCCGCGGCAACGCCATGCAGAGCGCGGTGCCGGTGGGGCAGGGGGCCATGGCGGCGCTCCTCGGGCTCGAATACGACGCGGCCGTCGAGGTCGCCCGGGAGGCCGCTCAAGGAGAGGTCTGCGACGCGGCGAACGACAATGGCGGCGCGCAGGTGGTGGTCTCCGGCCACAAGGCGGCGGTGGAACGCGCCGTGGCGCTCGCGCCCGCGAAGGGCGCCAAGCGCGCCGTGATGCTCCCGGTCTCCGCGCCCTTCCATTGCTCCCTCATGGCACCCGCCGCGGAGGCCATGCGCGAGGCGCTGGTGGCCGTGACCGTGAACGCCCCGGTCGTGCCCGTCATCGCCAATGTGGAGGCCGCGCCCGTCACGGATCCGGACCGCATCCGCGACGCCCTCGTCCGCCAGGTCACCGGCACGGTGCGTTGGCGGGAATGCGTGGCCTTCATGGCGGCTCAGGGCGTCGATCAGTTCTACGAGGTCGGCTCCGGCAAGGTGCTGACCGGCCTTGTGAAGCGCATCGCCGCGGGAGCGAGCGGGAGCGCGATCGGCAACCCTGAGGATGTGGCGGCCTTCAAGGCAGCGCTTCAGGCTTAACAGCATTCGACGGGAAAGCCGCGCGGCGGCCTCGTCACGGTTCTCGAGGTAACACGGATGTTCGATCTCACCGGCAAGAAGGCTCTCGTCACCGGCGCCACGGGCGGCATCGGCGGCGCCATCGCCCGCGCGCTCCACGGGGCGGGCGCCACGGTCGCGATCTCCGGCACGCGCCGCGCGGCTCTCGACGAGCTGGCCGCATCGCTCGGGGAGCGGGTGCACATCGTGGAGGCGAACCTGTCCGACAAGGACAGCGTCGAGGCCCTGGTGCCGGCCGCCGAGGCCGCCATGGAGGGGCTCGACATCCTCGTGAACAACGCGGGCGTCACGAAGGACAACCTCTTTCTGCGCATGAAGGACGAGGAGTGGGACACGGTCATCGCCGTGAACCTCACGGCCGCCTTCCGCCTCTCCCGCGCCGCCGTGAAGGGCATGATGCGCCGCCGCTCGGGCCGCATCGTGAATATCGGCTCCGTGGTGGGCTCCACAGGCAATCCGGGGCAGGGGAACTACGCCGCCTCCAAGGCCGGCCTCATCGGCATGACCAAGGCGCTCGCGGCGGAAGTGGCGAGCCGGAACATCACCGTGAATTGTGTTGCGCCGGGCTTCATCGAGTCGCCCATGACCGACGCGTTGAACGACAAGCAGCGCGAGGGGATCCTCGGCACCGTGCCCGTGGCGCGCCTCGGGCGGGGCGACGAGATCGCCGCGGCGGTGGTCTACCTTGCTTCCGACGAGGCGGCCTACGTGACCGGGCACACGCTTCACATCAACGGCGGAATGGCCATGTTCTAGAAGGGCTTGAGGCGCCCCGAGGAACCTGTTGGCAGCCCCCGCCGGGCCTCTCGCCAGAGGGGTTAAGCTTGTGTTATCCATCCTGCCCATTGGTTCTGAGGGCTTGACCCGCGCCGGTTTTGAGGGTTTGCACGGCGCAAGGCGGCCTTTCGAGCGGTTATGAACCGGCTTGAGCAGCCGGTCCCTGGAATCCCATCCTGATCCGCCCGAATAGCGCGGCGGCAGCCATCGACGAGTGAGGAAAGAACGATGAGTGACATCGCTGATCGCGTGAAGAAGATCGTGGTCGAGCACCTGGGCGTCGAGGCCGACAAGGTGGTCGAGAACGCGAACTTCATCGACGACCTCGGCGCCGACAGCCTTGATACCGTCGAGCTCGTCATGGCGTTCGAAGAAGAGTTCAATGTCGAGATCCCGGACGACGCTGCCGAGACCATCGTGACGGTCGGCGATGCCGTGAAGTTCCTCGAGAAGAACGCGGCCTAAGGCCGTTTCGCGGCCGGGCGCTCCCGCCCGGCCGCGTCTTCACATCCAAGTTTCAAGAGCAGGGTCATTCGATGCGTCGCGTCGTCGTCACCGGCCTCGGCATGGTCACCCCGCTGGGATGCGGCGTCGAGCCGACCTGGCAGAACCTCCTGGCGGGCAAGAGCGGCGCCGCGAGGGTCGAGACCTTCGACGTCTCGGACATCGCCTGCAAGATCGCCTGTCCGATCCCCCTGGGCGACGGCTCCAACGGCACCTTTAATCCCGACCAGTGGATGGAGCCGAAGGAGCAGCGCAAGGTCGACCCCTTCATCGTCTACGCGATGTCGGCAGCGACCCAGGCCATCAACGATTCCGGCTGGAAGCCCACCACCTACGAGGACCAGTGCGCCACCGGCGTGCTGATCGGCTCCGGCATCGGCGGCATCGGCGGCATCTACGAGGCTTCCGTCACCCTGCTCGAACGCGGCCCGCGCCGCGTCTCTCCCTTCTTCATTCCCGGCCGCCTCATCAACCTTGCGGGCGGCTACGTGTCGATCGAGCACGGGCTCAAGGGCCCGAACAACGCGGTCGTCACCGCCTGCTCCACGGGCTCGCACGCCATCGGCGACGCCGCGCGGCTCATCGCTCTCGGCGACGCGGAGGTCATGGTGGCGGGCGGCGCTGAATCGGCGATCAACCGCCTGTCGCTCGCGGGCTTTGCGGCCTGCCGGGCCCTGTCCACCAATTTCAACGACGATCCGACCCGCGCCTCGCGTCCCTACGACAAGGACCGCGATGGCTTCGTCATGGGCGAGGGCGCCGGCGTCGTGGTGCTCGAGGAATACGAGCACGCCAAGGCACGCGGGGCCAAGATCTATGCCGAGGTGATCGGCTACGGCCTGTCGGGCGATGCCTACCACATCACATCTCCGTCCGAGGACGGCGACGGCGCCTTTCGTTGCATGAGCGCCGCCATCAAGCGGGCGGGGATCTCGGCCTCGGACATCGATTACGTGAACGCCCACGGCACCTCGACGCCGCTCGGAGACGAGCTGGAACTGAAGGCGGTGGAGCGGGTCGTCGGCAACGCGGCCGCAAAGCTCTCCATGTCGTCCACGAAATCCGCCATCGGCCACCTCCTGGGCGCCGCCGGTGCCGTGGAGGCGATCTTCTCCATCCTCGCCATGCGCGACGGCATCGTTCCGCCGACCCTCAACCTCGACAATCCTTCCGTGGAAACGGCCATCGACCTTGTGCCGCACCAGGCCAAGAAGAAGGATATCGATATCGCTCTGTCGAACTCGTTCGGGTTCGGCGGCACGAACGCTTCCCTGATTTTCCGCCGGGCGGCCTGACGCAAAGCGCGGCCGTTACGGCTTTTCGCCACAATCTCGGCTAGAGTCGCTCCCGCAACCGCGGGATCCCCCAGCGTCCATGGACGACGCGCCACAGGGTGAGCCGCGTGTCGTGGGAGCCGGGACAAGCCGGTCGCCAGCGGGCGTTTCGCCCGCGCCACCATTTGGGTCGTGATGTTCGGCAGAAAAAAGCAGACGCCTCCTCCGCCATCCGCCGAGCTGCCCGCGCAGGACGCCCAGTTCCGCCTGGCGCCGCGCTCGCCGAGCGAAGCCATCAAGCCGATGGCGGCGCCTCCGCCGCCGCCCCGCACCCAGCGCCCGCCCCGCGGCGGCATGCTGGCCGCCATCAGCGGTTTCCTCACCCTTCTCGTGGCGCTCTCCGGCGCGGTGATCTTCGGCGTGGTGATGCTTGAGCGCGAGGTCTCGGCCCGTGGCCCTCTCCAGGAGGACAAGGTGGTGGTCGTGCCGCGCAACACCGGCACGAACGAGATCGCCTCGATCCTGAAACGCGAGGGCGTCATCGCCCAGCCGCTGCTCTTCGAGCTCTATGCGCTCCTCAACCGGCAGCGCGGCCAACTCAAGGCCGGCGAATTCAACTTCAAGGCCGGCACCAGCATCGACGACGCGATCGACACGCTCGTGCAGGGCAAGGCGATCCTCCACGCCGTGACGATCCCGGAGGGGCTCACGAGCGAGCAGATCCTGGCGCGCCTCAAGGAGAACGATATCCTCACGGGCGAGGTCAACGAGGTGCCCCGCGAAGGCACCCTTCTGCCCGACACCTACAAGTTCGAGCGCGGCATGACGCGCCAGCAGCTCGTCAATGCGATGACGACCGCCCAGAAGCAGTCCCTGAACCAGATCTGGCAGCGGCGCTCCCAGGACCTGCCGTTCAAGTCGCCGGAGGAGCTCGTCATCCTCGCCTCGATCGTCGAGAAGGAGACGGGCCGGGCCGACGAGCGCACCCGCGTCGCGGGCGTGTTCATCAACCGCCTCGCCAAGCGCATGCGGCTGCAATCGGACCCGACCATCGTTTACGGGCTCGTGGGCGGCAAGGGCACCCTCGGTCGGGGCATCCTGCGCACCGAGATCGAGCGGCCGACGCCCTACAACACCTACACGATCGACGGCCTGCCGCCGGGGCCCATCGCCAATCCGGGCCGCGCGGCCATGGAGGCCGTGGCCAACCCGTCCCGCACCAAGGATCTCTACTTCGTCGCGGACGGCTCCGGGGGCCACGCCTTCGCGGAATCCTATGAGCAGCACCTGCGCAACGTCGCGCGCTGGCGCCAGATCGAGAAGACCCGCGCGGCCGAGGGTCAGGCGCCCGTGGACCGGGCCGAGCCCGACCTGCGCGGCGATGCGCCGGGGCCCGGCCTCCCGGCCGCCGCCACGTCGTTCACGGGGGATCCGGCGGCCGCGCCCGCGGCGCCCGGCGCCGGGCAGCCTCCCGCCCGCGGCGGCCGCACCCGCGGCTTCGACGCCAGCGAGGGCACGCCCCGCGATCCCCTGCGCAACCGCAGCTACGACCTCAACAGCGCCAAGACGGTTCCGCCCCTGCGGCAGCCGTGAGTTCGTCTCTCCCGGGCCGGAGAGAGCGGCGCGAAGTGCCAGGTGAGGCGGAGCCTCTGGGTTCTCCGGAGAAGGCAGGCTGCCGCCTTACGCCTCTCCCTTCGGGGGAGAGAAAGGCGGGAGAGGTTTTCACCCCATCCCCAATCCCGCGATAGCCCCTGCTTGTGAGCGCGACGGGCAGACACTATGGTCGCGCCCACTTCGCACATCGGGGCTCATCCATGGCTATCGCGAGCATGACCGGCTTCGCCCGTGAAGCCGGCATCACGGGACCCTATCAATGGGCCTGGGAGATCAAGACCGTGAACGGCCGCGGCCTCGAGGTGCGCGTGCGGACGCCATCGGGTTTCGATGCCGTCGGCGAGGAGGCGCGAGGCCAGGTCCTCAAGGCCTTCACGCGCGGCCAGGGCCAGCTCAACCTCGCAATCACCCGCGCCTCGACAACCCCGAAGGTGCGCATCAACCGGGATGTCCTGCAATCCCTCGTCTCCGCCATCGGCAGCATCGCGCTGCCGGCCGGCGTGCAGCCTGCCTCCGTCGATGGGCTGCTTGCGGTGCGCGGCGTGGTGGAGATCGAGGAGGAGGGCGGCGACCCGGAGCAGGATGCGGCGCTGGCCGCTGATCTGCGGGCCGGCATCGGCAGGCTCATCGAGGCCCTGCGCGCCGCTCGCCTCGGCGAGGGCCACGCCCTGCGGGCGGTGCTGGAGCAGCATGTCGCTGGCATCGAGCGGCTCGTCGACGATGCGGAAGCCGCTCCCGGCCGCCAGCCGGAGGCGATCCGCGCAAGGCTCGAGGCGCAGATCGCGGAGATCCTCGACGCGAGAGGCGGGCTCGATCCCGCGCGTCTGCATCAGGAGGCGGTGCTCATCGCCGCCCGCGCCGATATCCGCGAGGAACTCGACCGCCTGCGCGCCCATGTGGCCGCCGCCCGGGCGCTGCTGGCAGAGGGCGCGGCCGTGGGCCGGCGTCTCGATTTTCTCGCGCAGGAATTCGGCCGCGAAGCGAACACGCTCTGCGCCAAGGCCAACGACGTGGCGCTCTCGCGGATCGGGCTCGACCTCAAGGCGGTCATCGAGCAGTTCCGCGAACAGGTTCAAAACGTGGAGTAAGGCCGTGAGCCCCGAACAGAATTCCCCCGTCGGCCGCCGCGGGCTCATCCTGATTCTCTCCTCGCCGTCGGGCGCCGGAAAGACCACGCTCACGCGCAACCTGGTGCAGGAGCAGGCAGGCGTGCTGTCGATCTCCGTGACGACACGGGCCAAGCGCCCCTCCGAGATCGAGGGTCGGCACTACCACTTCATCTCGGTCGAGGAGTTCATGGCCCTGCGCGACCGGGACGAACTGCTCGAATGGGCCGAGGTGCACGGCAATTTCTACGGCACCCCGCGCAAGCCCGTGGAGCGCACCCTGGCGTCCGGGCAGGACATGATCTTCGACATCGACTACCAGGGCACCCGCCAGGTTCGCCAGAAGCTGCCCGAGGACGTGGTGACGGTCTTCGTGCTGCCTCCGAGCTTCAAGGAATTGAAGGCCCGGCTGGAGCGCCGCGCGGAGGATTCCGCGGAGATCATCGCAAAGCGCCTTACCAATGCGCGCGTCGAGATGGAGCGCTGGGTCGAGTACGATTACGTGCTCGTCAACAAGGACCTGCAGACCTCCTACGAGAACCTGAAGGCGATCCAGGCCGCCGAACGCCTGAAACGCGACCGGCTCGTCGGCCTGCAGGATTTCGTGCAGGGCCTGCTGAGCGAGCCGATCGGCTAGCAATCACGCCCCTCCTGCATCGAGGCGGCGCCCTTCAAGCCAACCGCGTGCTAGCGGCCGCGGGACGCGTCCCAGGCACTCGCCAGCGCCACATAGCCTGCGACCGGCACCTCCTCGGCGCGGATCGTCTCGTCGAGACCGGCCGCCCCGATGATGGCGGCGGGTTCCGGCACCAGGGATTTCAGGCTCTGGCGCAGCATCTTGCGACGCTGCCCGAAGGCCGCCCGGGTGACGGCTTCGAGCGCGCCGACCCGGCAGGGCAGGGGATCGGGCCGCGGCACGAAATGGACGATGCTCGACGTGATCTTCGGTGGCGGCACGAAGGCGGAGGGCGGAACGTCGAAGAGGATCCGCGCCTGCGTGCGCCAGCCGCACAGCACTCCAAGGCGCCCGTAATCCTTCGGATCGCTCTCGTCGGCCACGATGCGCTCGGCGACCTCGCGCTGGAACATGAGGGTGAGCGACAGCCACCAGGGCGGCCAGGCCTCGCCGGTGAGCCAATTGGTCAGGAGCGGGGTTCCCACGTTGTAGGGGAGGTTCGCGATGATGCGGACCGGCGCGTCCCCGATCATCGGGCGCGGATCGAAGGTGAGCGCGTCACCCTCCACCACGTCGAGCCGGCCTGGATAATGGGCGGCGATCTCGGCGAGGGCCGGCAGGCAGCGGCTGTCGCGCTCGATGGCGATGACGCGCTTGGTGCCGGCGGCCAGGATCGCGCGCGTCAAGCCGCCGGGTCCAGGACCCACCTCCACCACCGTCACGTCCTCCAGCGGCCCGGCGGACCTTGCAATGCGGCTCGTGAGATTGAGGTCGAACAGGAAGTTCTGGCCGAGCGACTTCTTGGCCATCAGCTCGTGCGTGCGCACCACCTCGCGAAGGGGCGGGAGGCCGTCGATCTGGCTCATGGGGCGGCTTTCAAGGAGCGTTCGGCGATACGGCTCATGCGCGAGCCCCGTTGCCGAGCCTGTCCGCGAGGCGGATCGCCTGAATGAGGCTGTCGGGCCGCGCGATGCCGCGTCCCGCGATGTCGAAGGCAGTGCCGTGGTCGGGCGAGGTGCGCACGAAGGGAAGGCCGAGCGTCACGTTCACG
Source organism: Microvirga sp. (assembly GCA_036562855.1). Taxonomy (GTDB): domain Bacteria; phylum Pseudomonadota; class Alphaproteobacteria; order Rhizobiales; family Beijerinckiaceae; genus Microvirga. The sequence continues at coordinate 65,536 of DATCJK010000015.1, read as the reverse complement.
GCCTCGTCGAAGGCGATGGTCTTGATCGGGATGAGGGCCTGATCGTGATACATGGCGAGCACCGCATCGTAGCGGCTGCGGGCGCGGGCGTGAAAGAGAGTGTCGGCCGGAAGCGGGCCCTCCACGCTAAGGCCCTCCCGCCGCAGTTGCTCGACGGCCGGACGGATCACCGCGTCGTCCTCGGCCCCGAGAGCGCCGCTCTCGCCCGCATGGGGGTTGAGCCCCGCGAGCGACAGGCGCGGAGCAAGCACGCCAAAGCGGCCGGTGAGGTCCCGGGCCACGATGCGGGCGGTGCGCAGGATGAGATCGGTCGTGAGGGCGCCCGGCACTTCGGCGAGCGGGATGTGCACCGTCACGGGCACCACCGCCATGGCCTCGCTCCACAGCATCATGACCGGATGCGGCGCCTCAGCGCCGGGCTCCACGGCGAGCGCCGCCAGGAATTCCGTATGACCGGGATGGCGGAAGCCCGCATCGTAGAGCACGTGCTTGGCGATGGGGTTCGTCACGAGCGCCGCGACGGCCCCCGTGCGGGCGAGGGCGACGGCGCGCTCGATCGCCTCGATGGTCGCGGGCGCCGTCGCCGGGTCCGGCCGGCCCGGAATCGCCTCGACCTGCCGGGAGAGCGGCAGGACCGGCAGGGCATTCGGATACCAGGCGCCTATGTCCTCGGGGGAGACCTCCCGGATCGGCACCGTCCAGCCGAGCGTGCGGGCGAGGGCGGAGAGCTGATGGGGGTCGCCCAGGATACCGAAGGGCGGAAGATCCGCTTCCGCCCGGGCGAGCCATGCCCGCAAGGCGAGCTCGGGGCCAATGCCGGCCGGATCGCCCTGCGTCAGCGCCAGAGGCTTGCGTTCGGTGCCGGACCCCCGCGTCATCCCCATGCCATCCCAGTTGCGGCCGCCGGATCGCGGCCGGCCTTCAAGCCTACGGCGCGATGCCGTCCTGGGTGGCGGCGCCGCCGCCGATCCGCTGGTTGGCGTTGACTTCGCCGAGCGTCCGCAGCTCGAGGCGCAGCAGGAGCGTGTGGTTGCGATCCTTCTCGCCGGAGCTGATCGCGATGTCCCGCGGGGCCATCACGTAGTTCACCGTGAAGGTGGTGCACTCGTCGATATAGCCGAAGCCGAGGGTGAGCGAGCTCAAGGTCACGAGGTCGCCGCGATTGTAGGCGGCGGTGGTCGGGTTGGCCCGATACGCGTTGATGAACTGGTCGCGGCTGTTCAGGTACCGGTCGAGGTCGAACAGGGCCGAGGCGTTCACGAACCAGTTCGGCGTCAGGTTCCAGGTCGTGGAGCCCATCAGGCCCTCGCGGCGGCGGTCGTAGCCGATCTCGGGCTGGGCCCCGTAGCGGGCATAGACCAGCGAGGTGGAGATCGGGAGCCACGGATTGAAGTTCGCCGTCGCGCCCACCTCGATCCGGCGCAGGTTCAGATTCTCCTGATCGAACCGGCCGCGGGTCACGAGGGTGAAGTTGTTGTTCGGCGAGACCTGCAGGCGGGTCACGTAGTCCGACCGGCTCGACTCGAGGCCCGAGTCGCGACCGATATTGACGAGATCGCCCTGGCGGAAGGAGTTGCGGCCCGCGAGCTGGAAGGATTGGCCCACGAGGGCGTTGGCCGAGAAGCCGTCCGCGCCCGTCAGGGTGTATTGCAGGCCCACATTGGCGCGAACGCCGCCCTCGACCCGGTCGTAGCCCGAGAACTTGTCCCAATCGAAGATCGAGGTGTCGTCGAAGACGAGGCTCTGGGCGTCCTCGTTCGGCAGGCGGCCGACGCGGGTCTCGTTCGGGCGGGCAATCACCTGGGCGATCGGCTCGAGCACCTGGGTGCCCGAGGTGCCGAGGCTCGCCACGAAGGGGAAGCGGTATTCCATGCCCACCGCCGGCATCACCCGGAAGGCGGTATCGTCCTCGTCGACGCCGAAATTGCGCAGAGCGGCGTTCTGGTAGCCCTCCAGATCCGGGCGGACCCAGAACCCGTCCGTGCGCAGGTAGGTGAAGGGCGTCCAGACCTGACCGATGGGGTCGATGAACTCGCGGCGCCAGGACAGGTTGGCCGAGACCCGCGAGGTGGTGCCGCTGAGGCCGCGCACGAGGCACGAGCCGCGCTCGAAGACCGCGCAGCTCTCATAGAGCCCGAAGAGATTGCGGACCTGCTTTGGCACCTGCTGGTACTGGGCGGCCTCGCGGGTGAGGCTCGTCACGTTCACGTCGACCGCGACCTCGCCGCCGATGCCGCCGGGGCCGTCGAAGCGCTTGTTGTAGTCGAGCACCGGATGCACGATCGGCTGCTGCTTCTGCCAGTCGTAGGTGGACAGGCCCTGGAAATAGTAGCCGCGGACGTCGAAGAAGGAGCGGTCGCCCTTCCCCTGCAGATACAGGGTCGAGATCGATTCCTTCACGTAGAGCGCGCTGACGCTCTCGCTGCGGATCCGGTAGTTCTGCAGGAACCACTTGTCGGACATCAGGGCGATGTCCCAGCCCCACTTCCATTTGTCGTTGATGAAGAACTCGCCCGTGGTCTCCAGAGAGCCGCGGGTGTCGCGGTCCCCGGGGCCGAACGGGCTCGGCAGGAAGGCGTCGCTGTCGCGCTGGAAAATGCCGGCGGCGCGGATGTTGTAGGCGCCCGTCGCCAGGCGGTGGCGCCACTCCACCTCGCCGAGCACGCCCTGGCGCGTCAGGAAGGTCGGGCTGAAGGTGAGATCGTAGTTCGGCGCGAGGTTCCAGAAGAACGGGGTGGAGATGCCCGTTCCCAGGGAGTTCGACACCACGAAACGCGGCGACAGGAAGCCGGTCTTGCGCTTCACCGTCGGGTCCGGCGACCAGAAATACGGCAGATACGCGATCGGCATGCCGTAGAATTCCAGCGTCGCGTTCTCGTAATAGATCGTGCGTTCGCTGTTGTTGTGGATGATCCGGGCGGCCTTCACCTGCCACAGGGGCGGGCGCTCCGGGTTGTCCTTGCACGGTTCGCAGGCCGTGTAGGTGCCGCGCTCGAAAATCGTGGTCTCGCCCTCGGCGCGCTCGGCGCGGGGCGCGGAGAATCGGGTCGTGACGGGGCGGCCCTGGTCCGTGGTGGTCTGCACCACGCGGAGCGAATCGATGAAGCCGCTCTTGAAGTCGTCGGTGAGCTCGAACCGGTCGCCGGTGACCACCGTGCCGTTCGTCTCGGTGAGGCGGGCATTCCCCTCCGCATAGACCCGTCCGGTATTGCGATCGTAGGTGACCCGATCGGCCTGGAGGGTGCGGCCCTGGTAGTTGAGCTGGACGTCGCCCGAGGCCGAGACCGTGTTCCGGTCGTTGTCGTAGACGAGCTCGCGGGCATCCACGAGGAGGCGGTCCTGCTGGCCGCCCTGGCCTTGAGCCTTGGCCGAAATGGCGTCGTTCAGGGTGGCCTGGGCGAGCGCAGGCACAGGTGCGACGGTGCAGAGAAGCACCATCGCGACCGCACTCCTTGCGATCGTTGCGCCCATGCGTCCCATACTTGCTCCCTGTCGGGTCCCTGCCTCGACGACCATTCAGCCGTCCTCTTGGTACAACAAGGCAAGCGTGCCCAACAAACTACCCACCACTGCGGGGAACCACGCGGCTAGCACCGGCCTGACCAGACCGGAGGCCCCGAGATCCTCCATCAGTTCCGTCGCGACATAAAGCATGAACCCTGCGGCTACGCCACCGAGAACCATTCCGGCCACACCACCAAATCGGAAGAATCTTAACGAAACGGACGCCGCCACGAAGACCATCGCGATGAAGAGCAGGGGACGAGCCAGAAGCACGTCGTATTGCAGGCGATAGCGGGTGGCGTCGAGGCCCGCGCGCTCGGTGCGGGCGATGGTGTCGTCGAGGTCCCAGAACGGCACGGAATCCGCGGGAATGAAGCTCTGGCGGACCTGGGAGGGCTCCAGATTCGAGGCCACCTGGAAGGTCGGGTAGGATTGCGGCTGCTCGGTTGCCGTAAGGACACGGGCGTCCTTCAGCTCCCAGTAACCCTGAAAGAGGGTCGCCTCGCGGGCCTCGATCCTCTGGGAGAAGGTGCCGCTGTCCTCGAAGGTGAACATGGTCACCCCCGTGATCGTGGAGGTGCCGGCGATCGCGCCGTCGCCCCGGATGATCGCCTGGCCGTCCCGGCTCTTCTGGCGGATCCAGATGTCCTTGCCGTTCACCTTCGTCGCCGAGCGGGCGAAGATCCGCGCCTCGATGTTCGAGGCATGCTGCTTCAGGAGAGCGGAGGCCGGGTTGTAGACCGTCACCGAAAGGATGCCGATGGCGGCGGCGACGAAGAGGCCCGGCTGGAGGAACTGCCAGGCCGAGATGCCCGCGGCCCGGGCCACCACGAGTTCGAGCTTGCGGCTCAATTGCAGCAGGGCCGCCATGCTGCCGAACAGCACCGCGAAGGGCAGCACCTGCTCGGCCACCGCCGGGGTGCGGTAGAGCGCCAGTTGCGCCATGAGGGTCGCCGAGGCGCCTTCCGCATCGCCCGCGCGGCGCATCAGCTCCACGAAGTCGATCGTGTAGACGAGCGCGAACACGGTCCCGAACACCATGAGGATGCTCTTGGCGAAGCGGCCCGAGAAATAGCGGCCGAGGGTGGCGCCGATCAGCATGGTTCAGGCCCCAACCGGCCGGAGAAGCGGGACAGGCATCGGCTCATGCCCTGCGCAGGCCGGGAAGCCGGGGGAGGGCGAGGCGAGGCAGCCGTGCGGTCGCCTTCGCCAGAAGCCCGCGGGTGAAGGCGCCCTGGAAGATGAACATGAGCGAGATGCCGATGGCCGCGAGCGGGGCCCCGTAGATCGCCAGGACTCCGACCGGCGAGCGCACGGCGGCGCTGGAGGCCGCAAAGCCCGCGATGCGCAGGGCGACGACGCCGATCACCGCGGCCGCGACCGCGAGCCCGCGGCCCTGGCGCGTCGTCCGGGCATCGCCGAGCGCCGCGAACGCGATGATCATCATCGCGAGCGGATACAGCCAGCCGGAGAGCCGGTCGTGCAGCTCGGCCCGGAAGCGGCCTTCCTGGAACTGGTAGTAGAATTCCTTCTTGTCCGGGAAGATGAGCTGCGTGGTCGAGCGCTCGCGCGGCTTGTAGACCACGTCGCCGCCGTCCTGGTTGAAGGCCGAGAGATCCACCGCGTAGCGCTCGAAGGCGACGATGGACGAGTCGCGGCTGTTCGGCTCCTGCCGGTGCACGCTGCCCTTCTCGAGAACCAGATAGGCCTGGTCGTTCGATTCGATGGTGCGTCCGCGCTCGGCCAGATAGACGATCGTTTTTCCCGCCTCGCGCCGGTCCTGCATGAAGATGCCCATGAGGGCGTCGCCGGCGCGCTCGCGGTAATGGAAGGTGATGCCGTTATCGAGGGTCGTGAACTGCCCCTCCTTGACCATGTTGGCCACGAAATCCGCGCGGATCTTGGTGACGAGGTCGCGCAGCTCCTGGAAGCTCGCAGGCATCAGGTAGATGGTCATGTAGCCGACCAGCACGCAGACGAGCGCCGCGAGGGCGACGAAGGGCCGGATGAGCCGTCGCGGCGCCATGCCGGCGGCGCTCATGACGATGAGCTCGGAATCGCCGTTGAGCCGGTTCAGCGTGTAGATCGTGGAAATGAAGAGCGCGACCGGGGAAATCACCGTCACGAGAGCCGGAAGGGAGAGGCCCGTGACCGTGAGGAAGACGATGATCGTCTGGCCCTTGCCGGTGAGAAGATCGAGCTCGCGCAGGGCCTGGGTGATCCAGATCACGCCCGTCAAGGCGATGAGGCAGGCCGCGAACGCGTTGAACGCGATCTTCAGAATATAGCGTTCGATCAAAGTCATGCTGAAACCACGGCGCCGCTCGGCGCTCCGCCTGGGTTAACTCGGCAGCAGGGGGGAGGCAAGCCGAGGGGGGCTTCTGACCCCAGGAGTGCGGCGCTTTCGCGTCAGCCTGCCGCTTCCGGACTGCGGTGGAAAGTCCTTGCTGACCCAGGGATTCGGCTCTCGGGCGGGCTGCCGGCCGGGCCGTGATCACGGTACTGCGACGCTTTGCGCCTGGCAGGCCGGGGCGGGTGGGAGATCGCCCTCGGGACGGCCGGGCTGCCCGTTTCGGTTCGCCGAACGGGGTTCTGCGCGGGTTTTTCGACCGAGCCTTGTTCCTCCACGCCGAATTTGGTCTATCTCCAACGAATATGCCGCGGCCGAACCCGGCCGAGCCCCGACCCCGACTCCGCAAGAGGTTTGCATGCCAGACAGCTTCAAGATCGATTTCCAGGCCATCGGCCCCGTGGAGGGCGGCGATCTGGTGGTGTTCGTCGGAGACGATCTGAAGCCGACGCCGGCGGTCGCGAAGCTTTTGGGGCCGAAGGCGATGGACCTCGTCGGGCGCGTCGCCCCCATCGAGCGGTTCAAGGGCAAGGCCCAGTCGGTCCTTGTCCTCACGGCTCCCCCGGCTCCGTCCGTGGACCGGCTCATCCTGGTCGGGATCGGCGGCGAGAAGGAGCGGGGCAAGCTCAATTTCACCCAGCTCGGCGGCCTCGTGGCCGGCCGTGTCTCGGCCAAGGGCGCGACCGTGATCGCAGACCTGCCGGGGGTCGAGGCGGGGCCGGATGCGGTCTCCGACATGGCGGTCGGGGCGCGGCTGCGGGCCTATAGCTTCGATCGCTACAAGACGAAGAAGAAGGACGAGGACAAGCCCGAGGGCGCGACCCGCCTCGCCTTCGCGGTGGCGGACCCCGCCGGCACGAAGCGCCTGCACAAGGGCCGCGATGGGCTCGCGGGCGGCGTGATCCTCGCCCGCGACCTCGTGAACGAGCCGCCGAACGTGCTCGGCCCCGAGGAATTCGCGGCCAGGGCCGAGGCCCTGCGCAAGGTCGGCTGCGAGGTCGAGGTGCTGGACGAGCGGGCCATGCGGCGGCTCGGCATGGGCGCGCTCCTCGGGGTCGGCCAGGGCTCCGAGCGGCAGAGCCGGATCGTGATCATGCGCTGGAACGGGGGCAGGGCAAACGACGCGCCGGTCGCCTTCGTCGGCAAGGGCGTGGTGTTCGATTCCGGCGGCATCTCCATCAAGCCCGGCGGCGGCATGGAGGACATGAAGGGCGACATGGCGGGCGCCGCCTGCGTCACCGGCCTCATGCACGCGCTCGCCTCCCGGAAAGCAAAGGCGAACGTGATCGGCGCCATCGGACTCGTCGAGAACATGCCGGACGGCAAGGCCCAGCGCCCCGGCGACATCGTCACCACCATGTCGGGCCAGACCATCGAGATCATCAACACGGACGCGGAAGGCCGCCTCGTGCTCGCCGACGTGCTCTGGTACATCCAGGACCGCTTCAAGCCGAAATTCATGGTGGATCTGGCGACCCTCACCGGGGCAATCATCGTGGCGCTCGCGCAGGAATATGCGGGCCTCTTCTCCAACAACGACGAACTCGCCGAGCGGCTCACGGCGGCCGGCCAGGCGACCGGCGAGCGCGTGTGGCGGATGCCGCTGGGGCCCGAATTCGACAAGATGATCGATTCGAAATTCGCGGACATGAAGAACTCCGCGGGCCGCAACGGCGGGTCGAGCACCGCGGCTGCGCTCCTCCAGCGCTTCGTCAACGACGTGCCCTGGGCCCATCTCGACATCGCCGGCACCGCCATGGGCTCGCCCCAGAGCGACATCAACAAGAGCTGGGGTTCGGGCTGGGGCGTGCGCCTCCTCGACCGGCTCGTGCGCGACTATTACGAGGGCTGATCGGGCACTCGAGAAACGGCGCGTCGTCGTTGGCCATCCCATGACAGAGGTCCTGTTCTATCACCTCCAGCGCCAGCCCCTCGAGGCGGTGCTGCCGACGCTCCTGGAAAAATCCCTGGAGCGCGGCTGGCGCGCGGTCGTGCAGGTCGCGTCGGACGAGCGGCTGTCCGCCCTGGACGACGCCCTCTGGACCTTCTCGGACGAGAGCTTCCTGCCCCACGGCACCGACAGGGAGGCCCACGCGGCCGACCAGCCCGTGCTGCTCACCACGGGCGCCGACAACCCCAACGCCGCCTCGATCCGCTTCCTCATCGAGGGCGCCGACCTGCCCGCCGACATCGCCACCTACCAGCGCATGGTGATCCTCTTCGACGGCACCGACCCGCACGCCCTCGCCATCGCCCGCGACCAATGGAAGGCCGTGAAGGAAGCCGGCCACGAGGCGACCTATTGGCAGCAGGACGAGCGGGGGCGCTGGCAGCGCAAGGCTTGAGCGACCGCATCGACCGGACAGCCCACACGTCCCCGTGACGGACCCTGGGCTCGGCCCGGCGGGCCCCTAGGTTGTGGGGACGCCCCATCGAGATCCATTGCCATGTTCCCACTCGCCCGTGTCGGCCTCGCGGCCCTCCTTGCCCTCGCGCCGGCCGTGCCGGTTCTGGCGCAGCAGCCCCCCGAGGCCCAGCAGGCCCAGCGTGGGGAGGGCGCGCGCCGGGAGCGTCCGGCGCCGGAGCCCGGCAAGCTGCCGCCGGAGGCCGTGACCCGGCACGAACTCCCGCTGCCCGGCCGCACGCTCGCCTTCACGGCGACGGCGGGTTCGCTCGCGCTCACCGATCCGCAGGGCGCGCCGCAAGCTGAATACGGCTTCGTCTCCTACACCCTCGACCGTGCCGACGCGGCGACGCGGCCCGTCACCTTCGTGGTGAATGGCGGGCCGGGCGCCTCCTCGGCCTATCTCCATCTGCTCGCCATGGGCCCGTGGCGGCTCCCGCTCGACGGGGCGCGCATCAGCCCCTCCACGCCGCCTTCCCTCGTGCCGAACGCGGAAACCTGGCTCGACTTCACGGATCTCGTCTTCATCGACCCGCCGGGCACCGGCTACGGCCGTGTGCTCGGCGGCGATCCCGTGCGGGAGCGCTTCTATTCGGTCGAGGGCGACATCGACGGGCTCGCGGCCTTCGTGACCCGCTGGCTCAAGGAGAAGAACCGGCTCGCCTCGCCGAAATTCTTCACGGGCGAGAGCTATGGCGGCTTTCGCGGTCCGCTGCTCGCCGACAAGCTCCAGGAGGATCAGGGCATCGGGCTCAGCGGTCTCGTCCTCGTCTCGCCGGTGCTGGATTTCGGCTGGTTCAGCCAGCCCGCTCACGCGCCCTGGGTCCACGTGACCCGGCTCCCGTCCATGGCGGCCGCGGCCCTGGAGCGGAACGGGGAGGTGACCCGGGCGCGGGTGCAGGACGCGGAGGCCTACGCGTCCGGCGAATACCTCACGGACCTCATGCGCGGCCTCCAGGACAAGGCGGCCGTGGAGCGGCTGACCCAGCGAGTCGCGCCGATGATCGGGCTCGATCCGGCCATCGTGCGGCGCCAGGCCGGGCGCATCGACACCGGCACCTTCACCCGGGAGTTCCGGCGCGCCGCCGCCGAGGTGGTCTCCGCCTACGACACGGGCGTCGTCGCCTACGATCCCGACCCGACCGCAGGCGTCTCGCGCTTCGACGATCCGGGGCTCACGGGGCTCACGGCGCCCCTCACGAGCGCCATCCTCCATCACCTGCAGGAGAACCTGAACTACCGGGCGGAGGGGCGCTACAACCTCCTCAACGGCGGCGTGAACGGCGCCTGGCGCTGGGGCCGCGGGCGCGGCCAGCCCGAGGCATTAAGCGAAATGCGCGAGGCGCTCGCCCTCGACGCGAAGCTCCGCATTCTGATCACCCACGGCTTCACGGATCTGGTGACGCCCTATTTCGGCAGCCAGCTCCTCCTCAACCAGCTCCCCGATTTCGGGCCGGAGCGCCGGGCGAGCCTCCAGGTTTACGGCGGCGGGCACATGTTCTACACGCGCGACGGGTCGCGGCAGGCCTTTCGCCGGGATGCGGAGCGGCTGTTCAACGAGGCGCTCAGCGCGCGCCTCAACGGGGGATAACGCATGCGCATCACGGCTTTGGCGGCGGTTCTGACCCTGGGCCTTGCGGCCTGCACAACGAGCCGCCCCGAACCTGTGGCCGCCGTCGCGCCCACGGCCCCCGTGGTCGCGGTGCCCGCCGGTCCCACCTTCTCCGGCCCGCTTCTTGGCCCCGATGGCCGTTGCACCGGCACCCCACCGGGCAATGCCGCTTCCATCGAGCCCGGCATCGGCGAATGCGAGCTCGTCCGCCTCAAGGGCAAGCCGCCCACCGACGTGCTCGTCGGCGAGAGCGGCAAGGGCCAGCGCGAGGTGCAGGTGCTCTACTCGGAGCCCGGCGGGCGGGAGCTGTATTTCTTCGTGAACGACCGGCTGGACCGGGTGGTGCGGTAGCGCGAGGCGGTGATTCTATTGGAAGAGGTACATCCCTTCCTCAATCACCTGTCCGTCCCATTCAAAGACCGGCTGCCGACCGATCATCCTGGCGCCAAGGCGTTCATAGAACCGTCGGCCTCGGACATTGCCCATCAGGACAGTTGTGCTCAGGCGATTGTGCCCAGCCCCTAGGGTAAATTGTCGGGCAGCGGCAAGTGCATTCTCCCCGAGCCCACGGCCCCGAAAATCGGCCGCAAGATACAGCGTTGTCAGTTCGCAATCGGCGTCAGGCACGCAGGATGATCCGAGGGTTAAGCTGATCACGCCGACCTCGTGCCCAGCCTCGGCGATCATCCATGTAGCGCAGCTGGGCGCCCGTAAGCGCGCGATCCAGCTCGACGCATCGTGGTAGGGGTTCTCGGCAAGGCCGCCGAGGAAGGACGGAGGCAGGAAATGACAATAGCTGTCCCTCCAGCCGGCAACGACTATCCGGCTGATGGCATCTGCATCGTCCTGTGTCGCTGGTCGAAGAAGCGCATGGGCGTTCATTCTAGGCTCCCGCCGCCTCGATCTCCCCGCTCAATTCCAGCCACTCCTCCTCCACCTTCGCGAGCGCCTCGGCGGCCTCGGCGCGCATGCGGGCGAGGTCGCTGGCTTTCGCCGGGTCCTTCAGGAAGGCAGTGCCGTCGCCGAGCGCCGCGTCCACTTTGGTGATCACCTCCGAGAGCTTGTCCATGCGGGCTTCCAGCGCTTCGAGCTTCTTGCGCAGGGGCGCAAGCTGCACGCGCCGTTCGGCGGCGGCGCGGCGCTCGTCCACCTTGGAGGAGGCGGGCGCGCCCTTGTCGGAGCGGTTTGGCGTCGAATCGAGCCCGCCGGAGAGAACGAACTGTCGGTAATCGTCCATGTCCCCGTCGAAAGGCTTCACGGACCCATCCGCCACGAGCCACAGGCGGTCCGCGCAGGCCTCGATCAGGAAGCGGTCGTGGCTCACCAGGATCACCGCGCCCGTGAAGTCGTTGATGGCCTCCATGAGCGCCTGGCGACTGTCGATGTCGAGGTGGTTCGTGGGCTCGTCGAGGATGAGCAGATGGGGGCCGTTGAAGGCCGCCAATCCCATGAGGAGGCGCGCCTTCTCGCCGCCCGAGAGCGAGGAGACCGGCGTGTCCGCCTTCGGCCCCGAGAACCCGAACCGCGCCGCCCGTGCCCGCGCCTTGGCGACGGGCGTGTCCGGCATGCGCGCCGCCACGTGATCGAAGGCCGTGGCCTGCGGGTTCAGTTCGTCGAGCTGGTGCTGCGCGAAATAGGCGACATCCATCTTCGTGGATGTGCGGATCTCGCCCTTCAGCGGCGGCAGGCGCCCCCCGATGAGCTTGCAGAAGGTGGATTTGCCATTGCCGTTGGAGCCGAGGAGCGCGATCCGGTCGTCGGGCAGGATGGTGAGGTTGAGCCGCTCGAGCACCGTGCGGTCGCCATACCCCGCCGCCGCGCCCTCGACGGCGATCAGCGGGGGAGCGAGGGCTCTTTCCGGGCTCGGCATGTCGAAGGGCAGCACGTCGTCGTCCACGAGGGCCGCGATGGGCTCCAGCTTCTGGAGCCGCTTGATGCGCGACTGCGCCTGCCGCGCCTTCGAGGCCTTGGCGCGGAAACGGTCCACGAAGGCCTGGAGATGCTTGCGCTCCGCTTCCTGCTTCACCCGCATCTTCGCGGTGAGCTCGCGCTTTTCGGCGAGCTGGCGCGCGAAGGAGGTGTAGCCGCCGCGATAGATCGTGAGCTTGCCCCGGTCGAGATGGAGGATGTGGTCGACGCAGGTGTCGAGCAATTCCCGGTCGTGGCTGATGATCAGCACCGTATGCGGGTAGCGGGCAAGGTAGTCGTAGAGCCACAGGGTGCCCTCGAGATCGAGGTAGTTCGTGGGCTCGTCGAGGAGCAGGAGATCGGGTTCGGTGAACAGCACCGCCGCGAGCGCCACGCGCATCCGCCAGCCGCCGGAGAAGTCCGAGCAGGGGCGGTTCTGGGCGGCTGCGTCGAAGCCCAGCCCGTGCAGGATCGCGGCCGCCCGGGCCGGCGCCGAATGGGCGCCGATATCCGTGAGCCGCGTCTCGATCTCCGCCCGCCGAAAGCCGTCCGCCGCCTCGGCCTCCGCGAGAAGGCGGGTGCGCTCGGTGTCGGCCGCGAGCACCACCTCGACCAGGGTCTCGGGTCCGCTCGGCGCCTCCTGCGCCACCGTGCCGATCCGCATGTTGCGGGGCAGGGACACGTCGCCGCTCTCCGGGGAGATCTCGCCCTGGATGATGCGGAACAGGGTGGTCTTGCCGGTGCCGTTGCGGCCGACGAGCCCCACGCGCGAGCCCGGGGGCAGGGCGAACGTGGCGCCGTCGAGCAAAAGCCGCTCGCCGATCCGGTAGGTGAGGTCCTTCACGTGCAACATGGGCGGCGTTTTGGCCCGGGGCGGGAGCCAAGGCAATGCCTTTCCCCAGCAAAGCGGAGAGGGGAGAGGCGCTCCGCCCGCATGGCGGATCATGGGTGTCGCGGCATGGAGGGAGGGGAGGGACCCGTCGCCCGAATGGCGGAACGCCCCCGGATCGCCTACATGACGGCCTTATAGCCATGGATTCCCGATGCGCCGCCCCATTCTGATCCTCGCCGCTCTCCTGCCCTTGGCCGCGCAGGCCCATCATCCAGGCAGCCACGCGAACCGGCGCGCGGATGGGCAGGTCATGGTGGAGGTGGTGGCGACCGCCTCCGACAGCTGCATCCGCATCGCCTCGGTGCGGCTCGGCACTCCTGCGACCGTCGCCCCACCGCCCGGCAGCACGCCTGTGACGGCACGGCTGGTCCGCGAGGGCGGCGCCTGCGCCACCGTGGTGAAGGCGCTGCGCGAGGAGGTGGCCCTGCCGGTTCCGGCCTCCGCCCGGCAGATCCTACTCTACGTGGAGGGCGCCGACGGCTCCGTCGAGTCTACCGAGCGGGTGCCGATCCGCTAGCTTCCCTCCAGCTGGGTTTCCGCACAGGGCGTCCACGGCTCCATAGCCGCCACGGAGCGGGTGCCGATCCGCGAAGACGGCGATCCGCTTGACTCCCGGCGGGCCCGCTTCCACACAGCTTTGCCTTATGGACCCCACCGCGCCCTCCCTCGAAGCCCTGCTCGCGGCCGTCGCGGAGCGCCGCGCGGTGATCGGCGTCATCGGGCTCGGCTATGTGGGCCTGCCGCTCTCGCTCACCGCGGCCCATGCGGGGTTCCGCGTCATCGGTTTCGACATCAACGCCGAGCGCGTCGCCGGGCTGAACCGGGGCCTGAGCCCAATCACGAACATCCCCTCGGCCCATGTGGCCGACGTGGTGGACCAGAAGCGCTTCGAGGCGACGGCGGATTTCGGCCGCCTGGCCGAGCCCGACGCGCTCCTCATCTGCGTGCCGACGCCCCTGACCCGCCACCGGGAGCCCGACCTCTCCTTCGTCGAGACGACCGCCCAGGCCATCGCCGCGCATCTGCGGCCGGGCCAGCTCGTTGTGCTGGAATCCACCACCTATCCGGGCACGACCGAGGAGGTGGTGAAGCCGATCCTGGAGGCCACGGGGCTCAGGAGCGGCCGCGATTTCTTCCTCGCCTTCTCGCCGGAGCGGGAGGACCCGGGCAACCCGGATTACGAGACCGCCCGAATCCCCAAGGTGGTCGGCGGCGACGGGCCGGAGGCCCTGCGCCTCGCGGACGCGCTCTACGCGGCCCTGGTGGTCCGCACGGTGCCGGTCTCCTCCATGGGGACCGCCGAGGCCGTGAAGCTCACGGAGAATATCTTCCGGGCCGTGAACATCGCCCTCGTGAACGAATTGAAGGTCGTCTACGAGGCCATGGGGATCGACATCTGGGAGGTGGTCGAGGCGGCCAAAACCAAGCCTTTCGGCTTCATGCCCTTCTATCCGGGGCCGGGCCTCGGCGGCCACTGCATCCCCATCGATCCGTTCTATCTCACCTGGAAGGCGCGGGAATTCGACATCTCCACCCGGTTCATCGAGCTGGCGGGCGAGGTGAACACCCGCATGCCCTACCTCGTGGTGGACCGCCTCGTGGCGGCCGTGAACGGCATCGGCCGGTCCATGGTGGGCGCCCGGATCCTGGTGCTCGGTCTCGCCTACAAGAAGAACGTGGACGACACCCGGGAGAGCCCGTCCCTCAAGCTCATCGAGTTGATCGAGGGGAGGGGCGGTTCGTGCGACTACCACGATCCCTTCGTCCAGGAGATCCCGCCGACCCGCGAACACCCGACGCTTCGCGGCCGGCGCTCCATACCCCTCACCGGGGAGGCGGTCGCGGGCTATGACGCGGTGCTCATCGCGACGGACCATGACGGCGTCGATTACCGGCTCGTCGCCGAGCACGCGCCCGTGGTGGTCGATACCCGCAATGCCTGCGCCCGGGCCGGGGTGACGACCGGGACCGTGATCAAGGCGTGACCGGCGGCGATGGGCGGGGCGAGCCCGACGTGACGGTTTTCCAGGCAAGAGCGGCGCCGATGCCGCAGCATCGAGCGCGGCTGGGGCGAAATGAGCCTTGACCCTCCGGCGGGTCTCGTCCGACCATATGTTTCAAGGAGTTGCTGAATGGCGCGTCTGGTGGGTACGGATCTCTTCAAGGGGCTGACGCTTGACCTTGCGCCCTTCGAGGCGCGGTCGAACTGGCGCCGGTTCGACCCGGAGGAAATCCTGGTCGACTTCGACGACCCGTCCACGGACGTCTATTTCCTGCTCTCCGGCGACGTCCGCGTCCTGATGCGCACGGCCTCCGGCAAGGAGGTGATCCTCGACGAGATGCGCGCTGGCGAATTGTTCGGCGAGCTTTCGGCGATGGACGGGGTGAAGCGTTCGGCGAATGTGAGCGCGCTCACCCGCGGCGAAGTCTGCGTGATGCCGGCGACCGTGTTCCGCGAGCTGGTCTTCTCCTCGCAGGACGTGGCGGACCGGCTATTCCGGCTTCTCACCAGCCGAATCCGGGAGCTCAATTCCCGCCTCATGGAGCAGACGGTACTCGATCTGCGGCACCGGCTCTATTCGGAGCTCCTGCGCCTCTCGATCCCCCGGGCCCATGGGACCAACGGAGTCGGAGAACGGGTGGTCACGCCCCCGCCCTTCCACCACATCCTCGCGGCCCGCATCGGCTGCCGCCGGGAGCAGGTGACCCGGGAATTCACCATGATGACCCAGGAGGGGCTCATCGAACGCACCCGTGGCGCGCTGGTTCTGAAGCGCCCTGACGTGCTCCAGACCCGGGTCGCCGAGGCGATGCGAGAGGACGCCTGACGCGCCGGGGTGGTCACGGTAGACCTGGGTCGCCGAGGGCATGGGAGAGGACGGCTGACGCGCCGGGGCGGTCATGGCGCAAGGGAGTTGTTCGCCGGACCCGAAAGCCCTAACGTCCGCGCCGTTTCAACCGGACCCGTGGTGTAGCCCCCCGAAGTGTCGTCGTCCCCCGTTCCCCGAAAACAGGCCTCCGTCGGCGCCGTGCGGCGCTCCTTCGCGCCCTGGACCGATCCGGCGGCGACGCCGCTGATCCGGTTCGAGGGGGTCTCCAAGCGCTACGGCGACGCGCTCGCCGTGGACGACCTCTCCCTCGACATCTACGGCGCCGAGTTCTTCTGCCTGCTCGGCCCGTCCGGCTGCGGCAAGACGACGTTGATGCGCATGCTGGCGGGCTTCGAGCAGCCCACGGCCGGGCGCATCACGCTCGCGGGGCAGGACCTTGCCGGCGTGCCGCCGTACCGGCGGCCGGTGAACATGATGTTCCAATCCTACGCGCTGTTCCCGCATATGAGCGTGGAACGGAACATCGCCTTCGGCCTGCGCCAGGACCGTCTCCCTCGGGACGAGATCTCCGCGCGTGTCTCCGAGATGCTGCGCCTCGTGCAGCTCGAAAAGCTCGCGCGCCGCTACCCGGACCAGCTCTCCGGCGGTCAGCGCCAGCGGGTCGCGCTCGCGCGGGCTCTCGCCAAGCGCCCCAAGGTGCTCCTCCTCGACGAGCCGCTCGCGGCTCTCGACAAGAAGCTGCGGGAGGAGACCCAGTTCGAGCTCATGGACATCCAGCACGAGCTCGGCATGACCTTCATCGTCGTCACCCACGACCAGGAGGAGGCCATGACCATGGCCGACCGGATCGCGGTGATGGATCACGGCCGCATCGCCCAGGTCGCGACGCCGGGCGAGATCTACGAGCAGCCCAAGACCCGCTTCATCGCCGAATTCGTGGGCGACGTGAACATCCTGGAGGGCCAGGTTCTCGGCCAGGAGAACGGCCTGTGGCGGATCGGAACCCCCGCGGCCTCAAGCCCGCTTCTCATCGACGACCCGGATGAGGTGCTGCACACGGGCCAGCCCGTCGCCATCGCGGTGCGCCCGGAGAAGATGGTGATCCGGCGGGAGGCGAAAGGGGGCGATCCCAACGCGCTCTCGGGCGAGGTCTGGGACATCGGCTATCTCGGCGACTGGACGGTCTATCGGGTGAAGCTCGATTCCGGCGCCATCATGCGGGTGTCCTGCGCCAATGCGAGCCGCTTCGTGGAGGCGCCCATCGACTGGGACGAGCGCGTCTCCTTGAGCTTCGCGCCGAACGCCGCGGTGATCCTCTCCCAATGAGCCGCGCGGGCGCGTTCCTCAAGGGCCGGGCGGAAGCGTGGCTCGTGCCGGCGATCCCGTTCCTGTGGCTGGGGCTCTTCTTCCTCGTGCCGGTGCTGATCGTGCTCAAGATCAGCCTGTCGGACACCGCCGTGGCGCAGCCGCCCTACCGGCCGCTTTTCTCCTGGGACGATTGGCGGGGCTTCCTCGGCGGCCTCGATCTCGAAAACTTCGAGCTTCTGGCGAGCGACGACCTCTATTGGTCGGCGACGCTCTCCTCGATCCGCATCGCGGCCATCGCGACCCTGCTTCTGCTGCTCGCCGGATACCCCATCGCCTATGCGATGGCGCGGGCGCCGGCGCGCTGGCGGGCCCTCCTCATCGCCCTCGTGATCCTGCCGTTCTGGACGAGCTTCCTCATCCGCATCTATGCCTGGGTGGCGATCCTGAAGCCCGAGGGCTTCCTCAATCAGGCGCTGATGGGCCTTGGCTTCATCGCCGAGCCGCTCGCCATCCTCAACACGGAAGCGGCTGTCTTCATCGGCATCGTCTATGCCTATCTGCCCTTCATGGTGTTGCCGCTCTACGCGACGCTCGAAAAGATCGACCCGACGCTCAACGAGGCCGCCCTCGATCTCGGCTCCCCACCCTGGCGATCCTTCTGGACCATCACGCTTCCCTTGAGCCTGCCCGGCATCATCGCTGGCTCGCTCCTGTGCTTCATCCCGGCGGTCGGCGAGTTCGTGATCCCGGATCTCCTTGGCGGGTCCGAGACCCTGATGATCGGCCGCCAGCTCTGGAGCGAGTTCTTCTCGAACCGCGACTGGCCGCTCGCCTCCGCGGTCGCCATCGTGCTGCTGATCATTCTGGTGGTGCCGATCGTGATCTACCGCGATCTCGAAGCGCGCCGGCTGGGAGAGCGCGCATGAGGCGCTTCTCGCTGTTCAATCTCACGTCGCTCGTCCTCGGCTTTGCGTTCCTCTACCTGCCGATCCTGCTGCTCGTGGTCTATTCCTTCAACGCCTCGCGGCTCGTGACGGTCTGGGGCGGGTTCTCGACGCAATGGTACGGGGCGCTGTTCAGCAACCAGCCGCTCCTCGACGCGGCCTGGATGACGTTCCGGATCGCCCTCGTCTCGGCGAGCCTCGCGACCGTGCTCGGCACCCTCGCGGCGCTCGCGCTCACCCGGTACGGGCGGTTCACCGGGCGCACGCTGTTCACGGGGCTCGTCTACGCGCCTCTCGTGATGCCGGAGGTGATCACCGGGCTCGCTCTCCTGCTCTTCTTCGTCGCCATCGGCCTCGACCGGGGCTTCTGGACCGTGATGCTCGCGCACACGACCCTCACGCTCTGCTTCGTGACGGTGGTGGTGCAGGCGCGTCTCGTGACCCTCGATCGGTCGCTGGAAGAGGCCGCAATGGATCTCGGCGCGCCGCCGCTGCGGACCTTCTTTTCGGTCACGTTGCCGCTCATTGCCCCGTCGGTGCTCGCGGGCTTTCTCCTCGCCTTCACCCTGTCCCTCGACGATCTCGTGATCGCGAGCTTCAACACGGGGCCGAGCGCCACGACGCTGCCGATCCAGATCTACAGCTCGGTGCGCCGGGGATTGTCGCCGGAGGTGAACGCCGCCTCCACGATTCTCATCGGGATCGTGGCCGTCGGGGTGATCGCCGCGACCCTGCTGAGCAAGCGGTCCGTTCTGAAGAGCGAGCGCAACGCCCACTAGGCTTGTGACGAAGCTACCGCGCCGTCGTTTGGAGACAGGGCAAGCGCAACGCCTGCTAGGCTTGGGACGAGGCTACTGCGCCGTCGCCTGGGGACGCGAGGAGCCCGCCGGCGCGATGCGGTCTCCGAAGAGAGGCTTCGCGGCGCCCGAGCGCTGGATCAGGGCGCGCGCATCCGGCACCACCGCCACATCGTCCCAACCACCAGCGACCTCCAGGGCGATCACCGGGGAGGGCAGGCCCCCCGGCACGGCCGGATCGACCAGGATCCTCATGCCGACCGAACGGTCGATGAGCGACACGGTGCCTTGGACGGCGGTCCGCATGGTCGGCGCGAGCACCAAGCCTTCCGTGATCTCGCCGGTGCCGGCGCCCACATTCAAGGTGATCTGGGCAAGATCGAAGGGTGTGCGGCCGCCCTTCCACTCCAGGGAGGCCGCGAGCGGCTGGCGCTCGGCGCGCCGGAGCGCGTCGCCAAGGCCGATGCCGATGAGCTCTCCCTGGCGGATCGTCGCCGTCGCCCGTCCATGGACCTGGCGGACGAGGTCGGCAACGGTGCGGCCGGTGCTCTCCAGCGTCACCTGACCCGAGGTGGGTCCCGCGATCCAGCGGGAGCGCCCGAGGTCGGACAGGAGGCCGGAGGCCTCGATCCGGTCGAAAGTCGCTTGGCCCCTGAGGTCCGTGCCGCCGGCGACCGAGGCGAGGGCAAGCCGGCCCTTCACGGAGCCCTTGTTCAACCCGGCGCGGCTCAAGGAAACCTCGACGCGGCCCGGCCGCACGAGAACGCTGGCGGCCATCTCGGACAGCCGCAGGCGGCCGATCCGGGCATCCGACGCGGAAAGTCGCAGGTCGAGGTCGCCCCCGGTGGTGCCGGCAATCACCGCATCCTCGCCGCTCCACATGCCCGAGGAGGTCCGCGCCTGGAGGAAGGGGGCGAAGTAATCGGTGAGGTCCAGCCGGTCCGCCGCAAGGGTGCCGGTCACGATGGAGCGCTGCCCGTCGAAGCGCAGGGACAGCGTGCCCTCGAGGGTGTCGGCTCCGAGCTGCAGGGTGACGGACGGCCAGGACAGGCGGCGGCGATCCGCCGAAAAATCACCCTCCACCGATGCCACGTGGAGCATGGAGCCGAGGGGCAGGTCGAGCCCCGTCCAGCGGGCGAAATCGCGAACGGAGCGGAATTCGAGGCTGCTGTGACCCGTGACGCGCGGGTCGTTGCCGGTCTGAACCTCACCGTCGATCACAGCCTTGCCGAAGGAGGTGGCCACGGACACCGTGAAGGCGCTCGGCTGGCCGCTGGCCAGGGTTGCCGGCACCATTGAGGCTCGCGTGATCTCCACATTCTCGTTGCGCCAGGTGAAGGTGCCGGCAACATCGAGGCGGCTCTCGCCCCCGGGCCAGCGCACCACGGTGTTGACGTTCTCGACGCTCCCGCCGAAGGCCCTGAGGCGGGTATTGGTCACGATCAGGCGCCGCACGGAGCCGTTCGCGGCCTTGCCGCTGCGCACCAGGGCTGCCCAATCGGTCCGGGCGGCCGCGTCCCTCACGGTGATCTCCGCCTCGCTGAGGGCAATCTCCGTCAGGGAAGCCTGCCCGACGAGGAGAGGCAGGATGGCGAGTTCCCCCCGGAGGGTGCCGCCCTTGACGGCGATGCTTCCGTCCGCGCTCGCAAGGGCTACGTTCTCGAATTTGACTCGGGGGACGGGCAGAATCGCCAGGGTGCTGCGCCCCTGGACCTGCATCTCGATGCCGTAGCGCTCGCGCAGGGCTTGAGCGACGACTGCGCTGAAGCCGCCGTTGGACAGGGTCCAGGGGGCGACGGCGGTCGCCAGCAGCGCCAGCACCACGAGGGCGATGAGGAGGAAAACGCGACGTCGCATGGGAATGATGGATGGATCCGCTAAGGGCCCGTGCCGCCGGCGGGGGAGGGTCGTGAAGGCGTGCCGCCGACTCGGGATTTGATTACAATCATCCTGGAGCCATGTCCAAAATGAGGCCGGTTCCCGACCTCCACCTCCAACTTCGCGTCAAAGCGGGCGGCCGTTGCAGGAAAGCAACGGTCCGGGTTGGCGATTCCGCGGGCCGGCACCTCCTTGCAGGGAGGGGGCGCCTCGCTCTAAGACGGGATCACGGCACGGCATGAGAGCCGAGGGACACTCCAATGAACAAGGTTTATCCAGACGCGCGCGCGGCCTTGGCCGAGCTGGTGAAGGACGGGATGACGATCATGGCCGGCGGGTTCGGCCTGTGCGGCATTCCGGAGACGCTGATCCTGGCGATCCGCGATTCCGGCGCCAAGAACCTCACCTTCATCTCGAACAACGCGGGCGTGGACGGAGCCGGCCTCGGGCTGCTCCTCGAGACCCGCCAGATCGCCAAGATGATCTCGTCCTATGTGGGCGAGAACAAGCTGTTCGCCCAGCAGTACCTCTCGGGCGAGCTCGAGCTCGAGTTCAACCCGCAAGGAACGCTCGCCGAGCGCATTCGCGCCGGCGGGGCGGGCATCCCGGCCTTCTTCACCAAGACGGGCGTCGGCACCATCATCGCCGAGGGCAAGGAAGTCCGCGAGTTCGACGGCGAGCAATACGTGATGGAGCGCGGCCTCTTCGCAGACATCGCCGTGGTGCATGCCTGGAAGGGCGACACGGAAGGCAACCTCGTCTACCGAAAGACCGCCCGC
The DNA here is from genome assembly GCA_036562855.1 of Microvirga sp. Classification (GTDB taxonomy): domain Bacteria; phylum Pseudomonadota; class Alphaproteobacteria; order Rhizobiales; family Beijerinckiaceae; genus Microvirga. The sequence goes on along the minus strand of DATCJK010000015.1, from coordinate 44,329 downwards.
AACTTCAACCCGATGATGGCCTCCGCCGCGAAGGTGACGGTGGCCGAGGTGGAGCATCTCGTTCCCGCAGGGGAGATCGACCCCGACCACATCCACACGCCGGGCATCTTCGTGAAGCGGCTCGTGCATGTGGAGAATCCCGTGAAGCGCATCGAGCAGCGGACCACCCGTCCGCGCGCTGCGGCTTGAGCAAAGGAGCATCAGCGATGGCTTGGACCCGCGAACAGATGGCCGCCCGCGCCGCGAAGGAACTCCGCGACGGCTACTACGTCAATCTCGGCATCGGCATCCCGACGCTGGTGTCGAACTTCATTCCGGCCGGCATGAAGGTGCAGCTGCAATCGGAGAACGGCATGCTCGGCATGGGCCCGTTTCCTTTCGAGGGCGACGAGGACCCCGACCTCATCAATGCGGGCAAGCAGACCATCACCGAGCTGCCGACCACGAGCTACTTCTCGTCGGCCGACAGCTTCGGGATGATCCGCGGCGGCCATATCGACCTCTCCATCCTCGGCGCCATGCAGGTGGCCCAGAACGGCGATCTCGCCAACTGGATGATCCCGGGCAAGATGGTGAAGGGCATGGGCGGCGCCATGGATCTGGTGGCAGGCGTCAAGAAAGTCGTCGTTGTCATGGAGCACACGGCAAAGGACGAGCCGAAGCTCCTCAAGGCCTGCAACCTGCCCCTCACGGGCGCTGGCGTGGTCGACATGGTGATCACGGATCTCGGCGTCTTCGCCATCGACAAGAAGGGCGGCACGGGCATGACCCTGATCGAGCTCGCGGACGGCGTGACGGTCGAGGAAATCAAGGCCAAGACCGACGCGGACTTCACGGTGGCGTTGGGCCAGATGCCGGCTGCCGCCGAGTAGGCGGTCACTTCACCCGAGGGCAGGGAGGCTCGATCTCCCGAAGTTCAAGTCATGGCCGGGCACGACCCGGCCATTGTCTTTTCAGCGGTCCCACATGGCGCGGATGATCCTGACGCCTACCGGGTCGGATCGCGTCTTGATCGAACCACGCTATCCGTGAGACCGCCGCTCCCGCCGCGCCTCGGCGTGGCGCGTGAGCTGGATCACCGGCACGAGGCCGACGAGCACGATGAGGAGGGAGGCAAGAGCCCCGTCCTCGAACTGGCCCCGCGCCGCGTGCCCGTAGACGAGCGTCGCCAGGGTCTCGACGTTCAAAGGCCGCAGCAGCAGGGTTGCCGGCAGCTCCTTGAGACAATCCACGAAGACGAGGAGCGCCGCGCTCGCGAGGGCAGGCTTCAGGAGCGGCAGCTGCACGCGCAGCACCAGCTCCCGGGGCTTTGCCCCGAGCGTGCGGGCCGCATCCTCCAGCCCGCCCGAGACCCGGTCGAGGCCCGCGGCGAGGGAGCCGGTGGCGATCGGCAGGAAGCGGATTGTGTAGGCAATCACGATGGCGGCGCCCGAGCCCATGAGCAGAAGGCCGAGCCGCTCGCCGGTCAGCGACCGCCAGATGGTCGCGAGCGCGCTGTCGACGGCGATCAGCGGCGACAGCAGCCCGAGAGCCAGCACCGTGCCGGGGACCGCATAGCCCAAGCCGACGATCGTTTGCGCGAAGCGTGTGCCACGGCTGCGCGTGAGCCGCGTGGTCGTCACGGCCACCATGCCGAGAAGAAGAGCCACGGCGGTCGCGGCGCCTGCGAGCGCCACCGTCGTCGCGAGGTGGCCGAGGAACGTGGCGTCGATCTGCGCTAGAAGACCGCGCTCCGCCACCTCTTTCAGGAGGAAGGCGACCGGCAGGCCGAAGCCGAGGATCACGGGCAGGCTGCAGGCGACAGCCGCCGCAAGACCGGCCCCGCGCGGGAGCGCCACGGGCTGGGCGATGCGCGGGCGCCGGGTCGAGAGGGTGTAGCGCCGGTCGCGCCGCCCATGCCGCTCCAGCAGGATGAGGCCGATCACCACGGCCAGCATGAGGCAGGCGATCTGCGCGGCGCCCGGCAGGCTGCCCCGGTTGAGCCAGGTGGTGAAGACCGACACCGTGAGGGTGCGGACGCCGAGATACTCGCTCGCGCCGATGTCGTTGAGGGCTTCGAGCAGAGCCAGAGAGAGGCCGACCGCGAGGGCAGGGCGGGCGAGTGGCACCGCGATGGTGGAAAAGAGCTTCGCGCGTCCCGCTCCGAGGGTGCGGGCGACCTCGATCATGCAGGCGCTCTGGGTGAGGAACATGGCCCGCGCCGACATGTAGACGTAAGGATACAGAACCGCCGACATGACGAAGATGCAGCCCATCAGCGAGCGCACCTCGGGAAACCAGTATTCCGAGCGCGACGAGAAGCCGAAGACGCCCCGAAAAGCCATCTGCACGGGCCCGGCCGCGTCGAACAGCTCCACATAGACATAGGCCGTGATGTAGGTCGGCACGGCGAGCGGCAGGGGGAGCAGCCAGGCGAGCGCATCGCGGCCCGGGAAGCGGTGCGTCGTGACGAGCCACGCGGTGCCGATGCCGATCGTTCCGGTGACGAATGCGACGCCCGCGAGAAGGAGCAGCGTGTCCTTCAGGGCGGCGGGCAGCACGTTCGCGATGAGATGCGGCCAGAGATCCGCATCGCCCCCGGTTGCCGTGACAAGGAGAGAGAGCAGGGGCGCCAGCACGGCGGCGGCCGTGAGCCCGAGAACCCCCAACGCCCAAAGCGGCGCGCCGAGGGCGCGCCGCTTTGCGACGGCAAGAGGGAAGGGTCGGCTCAGCGTTCCTGCTGCCATCGCCCGGTCGGCCTCATGGGGCATTCGCCGGCCCGGGCGCGCCTGATGCGCTCCCGGGCCGGCGAGACTGCCGGTTGTCAGTTGTCGAAGCCGACCTTGTCCACGAGCTGGCTCGCGGTCTTGCGGTGCTTGGCGATTTCCGCGATGGCGAGCGTGTCGGGCTTCAGGTTGCCGAAGGAGGCGACGAGCTCGTCGGGCCGGACGCCCGCCTTCACGGGGTACTCGAAGTTCACGTCCGCGTAGATCTTCTGCGCCTGGTCGGACACCATGAATTCCATGAACTTCACGGCGTTGTCCTTGTTCGGCGCGTTCTTCGCCATGACGAGGCCGGAGATGTTCACATGGGTGCCGCCGCCCTGGAAGGTCGGCATCAGCACGTTGATGGCCTCGCCCCACTGGCGCTGCTCGTTGGTGGCCGTGCGCATCAGGCCCACGTAGTAGGTGTTGCCGATGGCGATGTCGCAGGCGCCGGCCAGAATGTCCTTGGCCTGCTCGCGGTCGCCGCCCGAGGGCTTCTTGGCGAGATTGGCCTTGAGGCCCTTCATCCACTCCTCGGCCTTCGCCTCGCCGAGCTTGGCGACGACGGCGCTGAAGAGGGCGACGTTGTACACGTGCTGACCCGAGCGGATGCAGATCTTGCCCTTCCACTTGGGATCGGCGAGCTCCTCGTAGGTGATCGTGTCCTGCTTCACCCGGTCCTTCGAGGCATAGACCACGCGGCCGCGCAGGCTGACGCCGAACCAGTGACCCTCGGGGTCGCGGTAGGTGGCGGGGATCGCGCCCTCGAGGGCGGCCGACTTCACGGGCTGGGTGACGCCGTAATCCTTGGCCTGCTGAAGGCGGCCGATATCGACGGTGAGCAGCACGTCGGCGGGGCTGTTCTGCCCTTCCGTGCGCAGGCGCTCCTCGAGGCCGCTCGATGCGAACACGGTGTTCACCTTGACGCCCGTCTCCTTGGTGAAGGCGTCGAGCAGCGGCTTGATCAGCGCCGGCTCACGATAGGTGTAGAGGTTCAGCTCCTGGGCAGCGGCCGGGAGGGCGGTGCCGGCGAGCGCGGCGCCGGCGAGGGCGCCGAGCACGAGGCGGCGCGCGAATACGGTCTTGGTCATGATGTCCTCGTCGTCCAAGGGTTCAAGGCCCCTGTCGGGTGCGTTGCAATCCGCAACGGGGCGGTGAAACCACGGCGGCCAGGGCCGGTCAAGAAAAAACCGTGTGAGATCAATAGTTTATAGGTATTCTAAACTGGGCTGAACCTAGACCTGTTCCAAACTGCCCGTCAGGCCGCGCGCTCCACGTCGACCTTCGTTCCCGACGCGCGCAGCACCGCGACCTCCGCCTCGAGGCGTGCCATGTTCTGGAACAGCCGTTCGCTCGTGAGGCGCAGGAAGTAGAAGCCGAATTCCGGGTTCTGGAAGTAGAGCTGGCGCAGCTGGTCGTAGGTGATGGTGAGCACCTCGCCCGCCTCGACGCATTCGAGGGTCTGCGTGCGCCGGTTCTCGGGCGCGATCATGCCCATCTCGCCCACCACCTGGCCGGGGGCGATCTCGATGGCGGATTCCCGCAGGCGGTAGCGGCCCGTCACCGTGTAGTACATGCAGGATGCGGTCTCGCCCTTGGCGAAGAGCACGTCGCCCGTCGTCACCTTGGCGCGGGTCATGAAGGGTTTCAGCCACTCCATGGACAGGTCTGACTGCGCGGCGAGCTTCACCTTGCGGATGAGGCGGATCATTTGGACGAGGCGCACGGAGTTGACGGGAAGCAGGATCGCATTCGCCACCACACCCGCCACGTTGCCCATGGCGGCCGAGCAGACCAGCGAGACCAAATTGCCCGCGATGCCGACGCAGCGGAGCGGAATGATGGTCTTCATGGCTGTCCCGGCCACGGCCAGCACCGCCCCAAGCCAAGCGAGCGCCTCAACCCACGTCATCGTCGCAACCCCCCGCTCGCCGTTCTGGCGCAGCCTTAGCCGGCTCCCGACCTCGATGGTAGCCGAGGTTCGCGTGCTTCATAAGCGGGATCGTGTCTGTTCTGTGGCTGGGCACTAGGCCGCAGGGCAGAGATGCGGCTCGACCTATTCGGCGGGTGACTTGGCTTCCCCGGGGAAAACCGCCCTGGCTCGCTGAGACAGTGCCGAGCATGTCCGTGAACGACAGCCGAAGATCCGTCGCACCTGCGGAGCCGGTGCCAGACAAATGCTTGATCTATGGAGGTTTTCAGCGGTCGGAAGTGGCTGGGGGACCTGGATTCGAACCAGGACTAACGGAGTCAGAGTCCGCAGTTCTACCGTTAAACTATCCCCCACCGGGAACCCTTGCGCCGGGGGGCTGGACGCCGTCCGGTCAGCGGGATCAGCCCTGGATATCAATAACCCGGGCCGGCAGTGGCGGTGAGATAGGCCGCTTTCTCTTCCCGGTCAACACCCTCGCGGGCCTCATTTGGGATATCTGAGGGAGACCCGACGGTGCCCTGGCTCGCCCCTTATGGTGACCGCTTCCAGACCGTGAGGCTCACCTGCGCGGTCTCGTCGAGCCAGGCCGGCCCGTCGGGCGTCAGCCCTCCGTCCTCGGACAGCAGCCGTTCGGCCGGCACCCCCTGTTCGCAAGGGGCAAACAGACCTCGGCCTCCCGGCAGGATGCACCCATGGGCGCGGGCGAGGTGGAAGGTGGTGAACCCGCCTGGGCCGATATGGTCGAACATGTCCCGCCCGCCCGGAACGGCGATCGTGCCGCCTTCGGGCGCGGCGAGCGCCAATGCGTCCGCCAGCGGGGCGTCGGCCGGGTTCCACCACCATGACCCGTCCGGCTGGCGGACAACCCCGGCAACCTTGCGCGACATGACAAGGCGGCGGCGATTCTTGGCGTTGGGGCTCGCCTCGTGGGAGGCGCGGCCGAGGAGGGTTAGCGCCGTCCGGTCGAGACCCTCCTGGAAATAGAGCCAATCGGCCTCGTTCCTCAGGCCATCGGGAAACCGGCCCGACGCGTCCGCGATGCGGTCGTCGCGGGACACGATCGCGTAGCCTTCGAAGCTGTAGTGAGGGGGCATGTCCGGGTCTGTGTCTGGGGAAGCGGGCGGACCGTAGCCGTGCATCGGCATCCGTCAAGCCTGCCAGCCTCCCGCACCGCCGCCATCTGGACAGCTGCGCCGTCCGCCTCATTTGTCTTGGCGAACCTCAACAGCAAGCGTGACATGGGTGGCGGATGCGCAGGGTGCTGGCGCTCGGGATCGTATTGTGGGCGGGCGATGGCTGGGCCTCGACGGGCGGCGGGGCCGGGGAGAGCGTCGGACAGGCTTTGTGCCGGCTCGTTGAGAGCGCGGCGCGCGGGCAGGGTGTGCCGGTGGGGTTTCTCACGCGGCTCATCTGGCGGGAGAGCGCGTTTCGCGCAACGGCCGTCAGCCCGGTGGGCGCGCAGGGGATCGCCCAGTTCATGCCCGGAACGGCGCAGGAGCGCGGCCTTGCGGATCCCTTCGACCCTGAGCAGGCCATCCCGGCCGCCGCCCGCTTCGTCGCGGAGCTGCGGGGACGCTTCGGGAATCTGGGCCTCGCGGCGGCGGCCTATAACGGGGGCCCCGGACGCGTGGCGGCATGGCTCGCCGGAGACGGCGGGCTGCCCGGCGAGACACGGGCCTATGTGATCGCGGTGACGGGCCACCCGGCCGAGGATTGGGCGGAGGCGCGGCGCAACCCCGAGAGCGCGCCCGCGCTGCCCGACGAGGGCACCGCCTCCTGCCTTCAGGTGACTGCGTCCCTGCGGCGGCCGGCCCGCGGTGCGCCCGAGGAGGCGCCCTTCGCCCCATGGGGCGTGCAGTTGGCCGGCAATTTCTCGAAATCGATCGCGCTCGCCAGCTTCCAGCGGGCGCGCCAAAGCTATGGGGCAGTGCTGGGCGAGGTTCGCCCCATGGTCATCGGCACCCGCCTTCGCAGCCGAGGAGCGCGGACCTATTACCGGGTCCGCGTGCCGGCCGAGACACGGCAGGCGGCGAATACGCTCTGCGACCGCATCCGCGCGACGGGCGGCAGCTGCGTCGTGCTGCCGAGTTGACGCGCGGCCCGGAGGCCGGGCCGCGCGGTGTCGTCACTCGGCCGGGGCGAGCACGCCAGGCGCGGGCCTGGCGGCAGCGGGTGCCGGGACGCCGTCATAGACGGCGCGGTCGAGGATGCCTTCTTCCTGCGCCACGAGGACGGGGACGAGGATCTGGCCCGTGACGTTCGTCGCCGTGCGCATCATGTCCACGACCCGGTCGATCGCCACGATGTAGCCGATGCCCTCGAGCGGCAGGCCGGCCGTGCTGAGGGTCAGCGTCAGCATGACGATGGAGGTGCCGGGCACGCCGGCGGTGCCGAGCGAGCCGAGGACGGCCGTGAGGCCGATCAGCACGTACTGGGTGAGCGACAGGTCGAGGTTGAAGTACTGCGCGATGAAGATCGACGCGATGGCCGGATAGATCGCGCCGCACCCGTCCATCTTCACGTTGGCCCCGAGGGGCACCGCGAAGCTCGCATAGCTCTGCGGAACGCCCAGGCGCTCCACGGCGGAGCGCAGGGTCATCGGCAGGGTCGCTAGGCTCGACGAGGTCGCGAACGCCATCTGCTGGGCCGGCAGGGCACCACGGAAGAAGCGGCCGGCGCTCAGGCCATGGAGTTTCAGGAGCCCGCCATAGACCACCACGATGTGGAACAGGCAGGCGAGGTACATGGCGAGGATGAACTTCGCCAGGGGCGCGAGCGAGGACAGCCCGTACCGGCCGACCACCCAGGCGATCAGGCCGAAGGTGCCGATCGGGGTGAGCTGAAGCACCCAGCGCGTGATGCGGAACACCAACTCGGCGCCCTGATCGACGAGGGAGCGCAGGCCGGCGGTCTTGTCGCCGAGCGAGACGAGGGCGGCGCCCACGATGCCAGCGAAGACCAGGACCTGAAGCACGTTGGTGTCCGCCATGGCCTTGATCGGGTTCGTCGGCACGAGGCCGATGAGCACGTCGAGGGGGCTTGGGATCACGCGGGGTTTCACCTCGCCGAGAGGCAGGTTGGAGAGGCCAACGCCCGGATCGATGAGGTGACCGAACGCGATCCCGACCAGGACCGCCAGCGCCGAGGTCGCCACGAACCAGAAGAGGGTGCGGGCGCCGAGCCGCGCCACGTTGCCGGCTTCGGCGAGACGGGCCACGCTCGACGCGATGGTGAAGAACACCAGCGGGATCACCACCATGCGCACGAGATTGAGATAGATGTCGCCGAGCGGCTTGAACCACACGGTCGCCTTGTCGCCCACGAGCACGCCGGCCAGGATGCCGAGCGCGAAGGCGACGGCCACCCGCTGCCAGAGCGGGCGCGAAAACCACGTTTGTATCATGTGAATATACCTGTATTCACGAGGAAAGTCGTGAATACGTGGCATGGGATGTCCGGCACCTCAATGGGGCGGCCGGGCAGGTCCGCCGTGCCCTGGCTGCATGGCTGCGGCCCGGCCGTGCTTCACCCATGGTCGGGTGGCTGGGCCGAGGCGGCTGCCCCATAATCCTACGCAACCAAGGAGAAGCGGTATGCAGACTAAGGCGGCGGTCGCTTGGGCGGCGGGCAAACCTCTCACCATCGAGACGATTACGATCGAAGGGCCGAAGGCCGGCGAGGTTCTCGTGGAGGTCATGGCGACGGGCGTCTGCCACACGGATTACTACACGCTCTCCGGCGCCGATCCCGAGGGACTCTTCCCGGCGATCCTCGGTCACGAGGGAGCGGGGATCGTGCGCGAGGTGGGACCGGGCGTGACGACCCTGAAGCCGGGCGACCACGTGATCCCGCTCTACACGCCCGAATGCCGCCAGTGCAAAACCTGCCTGTCGCGACGCTCGAACCTTTGCACGTCGATCCGCGCCACCCAGGGCAAGGGCGTGATGCCGGACGGCACCAGCCGCTTTCGCTGCGAGGGCGACTCCGTCTTCCACTACATGGGCTGCTCCACCTTCGCGAACTTCACGGTGCTGCCGGAGATCGCGCTCGCGAAGGTCCGCGAGGACGCGCCCTTCGACAAGATCTGCTACATCGGCTGCGGCGTCACCACAGGCATCGGCGCCGTCCTCTACACCGCGAAGGTGTGGCCCGGCGCCAACGTGGCCGTGTTCGGCCTCGGCGGCATCGGCCTCAACGTGATCCAGGGCGCCCGGATGGTGGGCGCCGACAAGATCATCGGCATCGACGTCAATCCCTCCAAGCGCGCCATGGCCGAGAAGTTCGGCATGACGCATTTCATCAACCCGAACGAGGTCGGGCGGGACAAGGTGGTACAGGCGGTGGTGGACCTCACCGGCGGCGGGGCGGATTTCTCCTTCGACGCCACCGGCAATGTGGACGTGATGCGCCAGGCGCTCGAATGCTGCCACCGGGGCTGGGGGGAGAGCATCGTCATCGGCGTCGCGGAGGCCGGCCGCGAGATCGCGACGCGGCCGTTCCAGCTCGTCACCGGACGGGTCTGGAAGGGCACGGCCTTCGGCGGGGCGAGGGGCCGCACGGACGTGCCCAAGATCGTCGACTGGTACATGGAGGGGAAGATCAACATCGACGATCTCATCACCCACACCATGCCGCTGGAGGAGATCAACACCGCCTTCGACCTCATGCACGAGGGCAAGTCGATCCGCTCCGTCGTGATCTACTAACGCCGCGCTCCGGATCCTAAGCCCATCCATGCAAAAGCAACTCGTTCTCACCCTGGCCTGCCCCAACAGGCCGGGGATCGTCGCCTCCGTGGCCGGGCACCTCTTCGAGGCCGGCTGCAACATCCTCGACGCCCAGCAATTCGACGACGTGGAGACCGACCGGTTCTTCATGCGCGTCGTGTTCAACCCGGTGGACGGGGAGCCCGACGCCGCCTCCATGAGCGCCGCCTTCGCGCCCCTCGCCGAGCGTTTCGCTATGACCTGGGCGATCCGTGACCAGGCGGAGCCCCGGCGCGTCCTGCTTCTGGTCTCGAAATTCGACCATTGCCTGGCCGATCTGCTCTACCGCTGGCGGATCGGGGAGCTTGCCATGGAGCCCGTGGGCATCGTGGCGAACCACGCCCGCGAGACCTATGCCCATCTCGATTTCGGGAATGTGCCCTTCCACCATCTGCCGGTGACCAAGACGACGAAGCTCGAACAGGAGTCGGAGGTCTGGCGCGTCGTGCGTGAGAGCGGGGCCGAGCTCGTGGTGCTGGCCCGCTACATGCAGGTGCTCTCCGACGGGCTCGCCGCGAAGCTCGCGGGCCGCTGCATCAACATCCACCACTCGTTCCTGCCGGGCTTCAAGGGCGCCAAGCCGTACCATCAGGCTTACGCCCGCGGCGTGAAGCTCATCGGCGCGACGGCCCATTACGTGACCGCCGACCTCGACGAGGGGCCGATCATCGCCCAGGACGTGGAGCCAATCTCCCACCGCGACCAGCCGGACGATCTCGTTCGCAAGGGCCGGGATATCGAGCGCCGGGTGCTGGCCCGCGCGGTCCGCGATCACCTGGACGGGCGGGTGTTTCTCAACGGCCACAAGACGGTGGTTTTCTCGGGCTGAAGTTCCATTTGGCGCGGCACCTTCATTGAAGCTGGGCGTTATCAGCGCATCAGCACAGGGAAGAGGCCCACACCGCCATGAACTTCGATCCCGGAAAGAGACTCGCCGGCAATGTCCGGCCTGCCGTCTTCCGCCCGACCCACCGCTCGCGCGTGCGGGAAGGGCGCCCCTATCCGCTCGGCGCCAATTGGGACGGCCTGGGGGTCAATTTTGCCCTGTTCTCCGCCCACGCCACCAAGGTGGAGCTGTGCCTCTTCGACGAGGCGGGCGAGCGGGAGATCGAACGCATCGAGCTGCCGGAATACACCGACGAGGTCTGGCACGGCTACCTGCCGGACGCGCGCCCCGGCACCGTCTACGGCTACCGGGTCCACGGGCCCTACGAGCCCCAGGCCGGGCATCGCTTCAACCCGAACAAGCTCCTTCTCGATCCTTACGCCAAGCAGATCGTCGGCCAGCTCACCTGGAACCCGGCGCTCTTCGGCTACCAGATGGAGACCACGGACGACCTCACCTTCGACGAGCGGGACAGCGCCCCCTACATGCTGAAGTCCCGGGTCATCGACCCCGCCTTCACCTGGGGGCGGGAGCGGCCGCCGCAGATCCCCTGGGACCGGACCATCATCTACGAGACCCACGTGAAGGGCTTCACGGTTCGCCATCCCTCGGTGCCGGAGGCCTTCCGCGGCACCTATGCGGGTCTCGCCAGCAAGGAGGTGGTGGACTACATCGCATCCCTCGGCGTCACGGCCGTGGAGCTCCTGCCGATCCACACCTTCGTGGACGACAGCTACCTCACCGAAAAGGGCATGAGGAACTACTGGGGCTACAACACCATCGGCTTCTTCTCGCCGGCGCGCCGCTACGCGGCGAATTCCGAATTCGCCTTCGCCGAGTTCAAGGAGATGGTGGCCCATCTCCACGATGCGGGCATCGAGGTGATCCTGGACGTGGTCTACAACCACACGGCCGAGGGCAACGAGCTTGGGCCGACGCTCTCCTTCAAGGGCATCGACAACGCGAGCTATTACCGGCTCGCCCCGGACCGGCGCTACTACATCAACGACACCGGCACCGGGAACACGGTGAACCTCAGTCACTCCCGGGTCATGCAGTTCGTCACGGACAGCCTGCGCTACTGGGTGCAGGAGATGCATGTGGACGGGTTCCGGTTCGACCTCGCCACGATTCTCGGGCGCGAGCCGCACGGATTCGAGGAGGACGGCCGCTTCCTCGACGCCTGCCGGCAGGATCCGGTGCTCAGCCAGGTGAAGCTCATCGCGGAACCGTGGGATTGCGGGCCGGGCGGCTATCAGGTCGGCCGCTTCTCGCCCGGCTGGGCGGAGTGGAACGACCGCTACCGGGACACGGTGCGGGCCTTCTGGAAGGGCGAGGAGGGCAAGCTGCCCGAACTCGCCTCGCGGATCACGGCCTCGGCCGACCTCTTCAACAAGCGCGGCCGCCGGCCCTGGGCCTCGGTGAACTTCATCACCGCCCATGACGGCTTCACCTTGAACGACCTCAACTCCTACAACGACAAGCACAACGAGGCGAACGGGGAGGAGAACCGGGACGGCCACTCGCACAACCTGTCGAGCAATTACGGCGTGGAGGGCGCGACCGACGATCCCGCCATCAACGCCATCCGCATGCGCCAGATGCGCAACATGCTGGCGACGCTGCTCCTGTCGCGCGGCACGCCCATGATCCTTGCCGGCGACGAGGTGGCGCGCACGCAGTCCGGCAACAACAACGCGTATTGCCAGGACAACGAGATCTCCTGGATGGATTGGGAGGGCATCGACGAGGACAGGCGCGGGCTCGCCACCTTCGTGCAGCGCCTCACCGCGATCCGCCAGGCGCTCCCCATGCTCCGCCGCGGACGCTTCCTCACGGGCGAGTACGACGAGGAATTGGGCGTCAAGGACGTGAGCTGGCTCACCACCTCCGGCGAGGAGATGACGCCCGAGCACTGGACCGATCCGAACGGGCGCTGCTTCGGCATCCTCCTCGACGGGCGCGCCCAGGAGACCGGCATCCGTCGTCTCGGCTCCGACTCGACGCTGCTCATCATCATGAACGCCCATCACGACGTGGTGCCGTTCCAGCTCCCCGAGGCGGCGGACGGCCGCCGCTGGGTGCGCCTCATCGACACCAACCTCACCGAGCTGGAGGACCCGGAGAAGTTCGAATTCGGGCACGACTACACCGTGACCGGCCGATCCTTCCTCCTCTTCATCCTCGAGCCGGAGCATACCCGTGGGCAGGTGACGGACGCGGAGCGCTCCTACCAGCACGTGCTCCAGGCCTTCGAGGAGGCCGCCGCCGAGCCGGTGCGCCTGCCCGGCGTCGGACGTTGACGCTTAGTGGGGGGCGCCGTCGGCGCCCCTCGTCAGCGGCCGCGGAGTTGCGGCAGGACACGCGTGCCGAAGGCCTCGATGAAGGCGTCCTGCCGGCGGTCGACCTGATGGAGCTGCAACTCCTCGAAGCCGAGCTCGATATATTGCGAGAGCCAGTCCACGTGCTGGTCGAGGCTCGATGAGATGAGGACCGATTCCTTCATGTCCTCGGGCCTCACCAAACGGGTGGCGGTGTCGAAGTCGCGGGGCGAGCGCAGCTCCCAGTTCACCTCGCCGCCGAGCACGTTGGTGCGCCACTGCTCATGGGCGCCGGCGATTGCGGCATCCTCGGTCTCGGCCCAGTTGAGGCCGACCTGCATGAAGAGCGGCTTGCCCTCGCCGCCGCCGCGCCGGAAAGCCTCGACGACCTTGCGGACCTGATCGGGCTTGCCGCTCACGGTGAGCAGGCCGTCCGCCCAGGACCCGACGAATTCCGCGGTCGCCTCGCTCACGGCTGCTCCGAGGAGGAGCGGCGGGCGCTCGGGCAGGCTGTAGATCTCGCAATCGACGAGGGTCACCCGCCCGTAATGCGAGACGGTTTCCCCATTCAGGAGGGCGCGGATGACTTGCGCGCATTCCTTCAGCCGGGCATTGCGCTCCGCCTTCTCGGGCCAGGCGATTCCGGTGATGTCCTCGTTGAGGCGCTGGCCGCTGCCGAGGCACATCCAGAGGCGCTGCGGGTACATCTCGCACAAGGTCGCGGCGGCCTGCGCCAGGATCGCGGGGTGGTAGCGGTAGCCCGGCGCCGAGATGATCCCGAACGGCAGGCTCGTCGCTTGCAGGGCGGCCCCGAGCCATGCCCAGGCGAAGCCCGAATGGCCCTGCGCGGCCCCCCAGGGCCGAAAATGGTCCGACGACATGGCGCAGTCGAAGCCGGCCGCCTCGGCAGCCTTCACGAGGCGGAGGAGCTCGGAGGGAGCAAACTGCTCGTGGGAATTATGGTAGCCGATGCGAGCCATGGGCGGATCCTGTTGAGGGACGGGTCGGGCCGGCGAGCGCCGCCGGGGGTGGGGACCGTCCGGGCGGACGATCGCGGTCCGTTCAGCGGGCGCTGGTGCGGCGCCTGCGGGTCGGGGCGGGCCGCTCCTCCTCCACGAGCTCCAGCAAATGCGACAGGAAGGTCTCCAGGGCATGCTCGGGCTTGCCAGTGTCGTCGACGATCACGCGGATGCCCCATTGCTCGAGGACGGAGGCCTCCACCGGGTTCGGCCGCATCATGAAGACGTAGGATTGCGGCCGGTCCCGCTCGAAGCCCGAGGCCAGCCATGTCTTCCAGAGCCGGTGGAGGAGGAAGCGGATGTTGAGGTCGGAGAGCGAGTAGCCGATGAACAGGATCGTCTTGCCGAGCGCATCCGAGCGGAACTTGATGTCGAGGGGCGACTCGAAGGAGAGCCGGTCGAGATAATCCGTCTCCGCGATGACGATCGATTGGTCGTCGTCGAAATCCCCGTGGTACTTCACGAGTTGCGTGACCCCGTCCCGGATCCGCGCCACATCCTTCGCGTTGACGATCTTCACATAGTCCTTGCCGTGCACGTCGAGGGCCGTCTCGAGGTTCCGGTCGAAATTCGTCGTGTAGATGATCGGGAAGTCGAGTCGGCAGATGAGCTCGTGCACCTTCGATTTGCGGATCGTGTCCTCGTCGATGCTCCAGTTCCGGTCCATCCAGCTCCGCAGGGGGCCGATGCTGCCCTGCTGCAGCCGGTAGAACTCCGCCAGCGTGAGATAGTTGAGATCCGGCGCCTCGATGACCTCGGGGTCGAGGCGAAGCTCCTGGCCGATATGCTCGATAAGCGTCCGCCAGGACGGCAGGCCCACGGTCATCGAGACGCCCGCTCCGGCGAACAGGATCGCCTGACGGTTCCGGATCGCCTTCGCCAAATCCTCGTGCACGCCCAAACTCCCGAGCCGCTGCCCCTCTGCGCCGGGGACAACGCGGAAGGGCCCCGGAAGATCGATCGAAATGGGACAATGATCCGATTGGCGTCTCGTGCGTTACCCGCAGGAGGACTAAGGAGATCGGATAGTGGACGAACCCGCGAAGCGTGCAGCCATCGTAAGCGTGGCGACGCTCTACGAGGGCTGGGTGAAGCTCCTGAAGCTGACCATCGCCAAGCCCGACGGCGGCACCATGGACCGGGAGGTTGAGGATCACGGGGCGGCCGCTGCTGTCCTGCCTTACGACCGCGAGCGCGGCACGGCGATCCTGGTGCGCCAGTTCCGGGCGCCGGTGCTCCATTCCGGAGGTCCCCCGCAGATCCTGGAGGTGGTGGCCGGTCTCCTCGACGAGGACGACCCCGCCGCGTGCGCCCGCCGCGAGGCCGAGGAGGAGGTCGGGTTGCGCCTTGGCGAGGTCGAGCCCGTCGCGACCATCTGGTCGTCGCCCGGCATCTCCACGGAGCAGATGCACCTGTTCCTGGCGCCCTACCGGGCCGCCGACAGGATCGGGGAGGGGGGCGGCGTTGCGGACGAGAACGAGGATATCGAGGTGGTCGAGATGCCGCTCGCGGACCTCTGGCGCCTTGCGGAGAGCGGGGCGATTCGGGATCTCAAGACCCTGGCCCTCGTTCAGGCGCTGCGGCTGCGGCATCCCGATTTGTTCGCCTGAATGGTGAATCGGGTCCACTCGGCCCAATTCGCCTGACGTCCGGGCAAATCGCCCGATCACCTGGGGTTCATCGCCCGCGATGTAGCCAGGAAAGACACACCGGGACAGGTGACGTTGCGCCAGCGGTGTAAGGGCGCATGGCCTTTGTATCACCGTTGCGCAAGCATCATTTTAATCATTGGTCCCTGACTCTAAGGGTCAGGTAGGCCGCAACGACGACCGGGGCAGATTGCATGTTCGACCTCGAACGAGACGAAGACCACCGTAAACCCGAGGCGCGGGCCTTCCTTCGCGACGCGGATGTCGCCCGGACGGGCGGGGAGATCGAGGCCGCGGCGCTCCGGGCCGAGATCCTCGCGAAGCTTGTGGGACAGGTCGGGGTGACCCCGGACGAGGCGACGGACCACGACTGGTTCATGGCGACCGCCCTCGCGGTGCGGGACCACGTGGCGGCCGCCTGGACGCGATCGCGCGCTGAGACCGAGGGCGGCAAGAAGGTCTGCTACCTCTCCATGGAATTCCTCATCGGCCGCCTGCTCTCCGAGGCGATCGGCAATCTCGGTCTCACCGCCGCCGTCCACGAGGCGCTGTCGGGCCTCGGGGTCGGGCTCGATGTGGTGAAGGCGGCCGAGACCGACGCGGCGCTGGGCAACGGGGGCCTCGGGCGCCTCGCGGCCTGCTTCATGGAAAGCATGGCGACGACGGGCGTGCGCGCCGTCGGCTACGGCATCCGCTACGATTACGGCCTGTTCCGGCAATCCTTCCGCTCCGGCTGGCAGCAGGAGGCGCCGGACGATTGGATGGCCGGCGGCAATCCTTGGGAATTCGCCCGGCCCCGGACGGTCTTTCCCGTGCGCTTCGGCGGCACGGTTGAGAGCCGTACGGACAGCAGCGGCCGCGTCTACCAGACCTGGCACGCGGACGAGACCGTTCTGGCCGTGGCTCACGACACGCCCGTGGTGGGCTGGCGCGGGCGTCAGGTGAACACCCTGCGCCTGTGGGCCGCCCGCGCCGAGGCGCCGCTCAATCTCGAGCGGTTCAATGCGGGCGACCATGTGGGCGCTCAAGCGGCGCAGGCCCGGGCCGAGGCGATCTCCCGGGTGCTCTACCCCAGCGATTCGAGCCACGAGGGGCACGAGCTTCGCCTCAGGCAGGAATACTTCTTCACGTCCGCCTCCCTTCAGGATCTCGTCTCCGAGCACCTGAAGGAGCACGGAAGCCTGGAGAGCCTGCCCGACCAGGCGGCGATCCAGCTCAACGACACCCATCCGGCGATCGCGGTCGCCGAGCTCATGCGGCTTCTGGTGGACGAGCACGGCCTCGACTGGGATCGGGCCTGGCGCCTCACCACCGCGACCCTGAGCTACACGAACCATACCCTGCTGCCGGAGGCGCTCGAGGCCTGGCCCGTGGCCCTCATGGAGCGGGTGCTGCCCCGCCATATGCAGATCATCTACCTGATCAACTGGCACCATCTGGAAGCGGCCGCGAAAGGGTCGGATACCCGGGATCTCGCGGCGCTCTCCATCATCGACGAAGGCCATGGCCGCCGGGTGCGCATGGGGCATCTGGCCTTCATCGGCTCCCACAAGGTGAACGGCGTCTCGGGCCTGCACACGGATCTCATGCGCCTCACGGTGTTCCGGGACCTGCACGCCCTGCACCCGGACCGGATCGTCAACAAGACCAACGGCATCACGGTCCGTCGCTGGTTCCACCAGGCCAATCCGGGCCTGCGCCGGCTCGCCGTGGCGGCCCTCGGCGACGGCGTCCTGGATGACGTCACGCTCCTGCGCGGCCTCGAGCCGCTCGCGACCGATGCCTCGTTCCAGTCGCTGTTCGCGGCCGAGAAGGCCCGCAACAAGCGCGGGCTGTCGGACCTCATCCGCCAGCGCCTCGGCGTCGCGGTCGATCCGGACGCCTTGTTCGACGTGCAGGTGAAGCGCATCCACGAATACAAGCGCCAGCTCCTGAACATCCTGGAGACGGTGGCCCTCTACGAGGCGATCCGGGCAGAGCCCGACGGTCCCTGGGTGCCGCGGGTGAAGGTCTTCGCCGGCAAGGCGGCGCCGGGCTATGCCCGCGCCAAGCTCATCATCAAGCTCGCCAACGACGTCGCCCGCGTCGTGAACGCGGATCCGGTGGTGGGGGACCGACTGAAGGTGGTGTTCCTGCCGAACTACAATGTGAGCCTCGCCGAGGCGATCATCCCGGCGGCGGATCTCTCCGAGCAGATCTCGACCGCGGGTCTGGAAGCCTCCGGCACCGGAAACATGAAGTTTGCCCTCAACGGCGCGCTCACCATCGGCACCCTCGACGGCGCCAATGTGGAGATCAGCGAGCAGGTGGGGCTCGAAAACCTGTTCATCTTCGGTCTCACGGCCGACGAGGTGGCGGCCCGCCGGACAGCGGGCATGACGGGAAGCGAGGCCCTGGCCTCGAGCCCGCGTCTTGCCGCCGTGCTCGACGCCATCGGATCCGGCCGCTTCTCGCCGGACGATCCCGGCCGTTTCGGGGAGCTCGTCGGAGCGGTCGTCGGCCGCGACCCCTACATGATCGCCGCCGATTTCGAGGCCTATTGGGCCGCGCAGCGGCAGGCGGACCGGGTCTGGTCCGATCCCGCCGAGTGGTGGCGCCGGAGCGTCCTCAACACGGCGCGGATGGGCTGGTTTTCCTCCGACCGGACGATCCGGGAATACGCCGACGAGATTTGGCGGGTCCGGCCAAGCTTTTGATGGTGTGCACTAGCCGGTTGCGCGGGTGGCCACGGGGCCGCCCGTTGCGTGTGCGTCGTTCGGACTCGGTGTTGCGGTGCAAAAAATGTGGAACTTACGGTGCGGAAGCGCGTTAGAGGCGCGACCCTCCCCTTAAGCGTGGCAGGTTTTGCGGGGGCCACGCTCGAAATCGACACGGCACATGCTTCAGGCGGCGGAAAGCACATCCGGACGGTCTACATCTCAACCAACGAATATTGAGCGGGTCGATTCCAGTCCTGCCTCGACGACGACTCTCCCGGCAAGTCTAGGTCGGCAGCACCAATCCATCCTCTACGTCACCTCCGAGATCGCTGATTTCGTGAAGGCGGGCGGCCTCGGTGAGGTGTCGGCCGCGCTCCCGCGCGCCCTGCGCGAGCATTACGATGTCCGCGTCCTGATCCCCGGCTACCGGCAGGTCCTGGCGGGTGCCGGGCCCGTGGAGGTGATCGGGCGTCTGCCGGGCACCTGCGGGATCCCGGCCTGCGATCTTGGCCGCGTCAGGACCAAGGACGGTCTGACGATCTACATCATCCTGAGTCCGGAGCTCTACGACCGGGAGGGCACCCCCTACGGGGATGCCAACGGCGTGGACTGGGCCGACAACGACATCCGGTTCGCGCGTCTCGGCCTCGCGGCGGCCGACCTCGCCTGCGGCCTCGGCGATAGCGGCTGGCAGCCGAACCTCCTGCACCTCAACGATTGGCCCTCGAGCCTCGCGCCCGCCTATCTGACCTGGCGCGACCGGCACGTGCCGAGCATCCTGACGATCCACAACCTTGCCTATCAAGGTCTCTTCGAGCGCGAGCGGCTCGGGCGGCTCGGTATCCCGGACAGCGCCTTCCACGTGAACGGGGTCGAGTTCTACGGCAAGCTCTCGTTCCTCAAGGCCGGCATCTTCTACGCCTCGCACATCACGACGGTGAGCTCCACCTATGCGGACGAGATCACCCGGCCGCAATTCGGCTGCGGCCTCGACGGGTTGTTGAAGACCCGCGCCGAGGAGGGGCGGCTCGACGGCATCCTGAACGGGATCGACGAGAGCTGGGACCCGACGACCGATCCGCATCTCGCGAGCCCCTTCGCGCCGGACGATTGGCGCGGCAAGAGCGCCAACGCCGACGAGGTGCGCAAGACCTTCGGCCTTGCGGTCTCCCGCGGCCCGCTCTTCGCCGTCGTGTCCCGGCTCGTCCACCAAAAGGGCGTGGATCTCGCCATCGCGGCGGCGGAGGAGATCGTGGCGGATGGCGGCCAGGTGGTGGTGACGGGGCGCGGCGAGGCCCGCTTCGAGCACGCCATGCAGGCGCTCGCCGCCCGCCATCCGAACGCGGTCGGCGTGCGCATCGGCTTCGACGAGCGCGAGGCCCGGCGCATGTATGCGGGCAGCGACTTCCTGCTGATGCCCTCCCGCTTCGAACCCTGCGGCCTCAGCCAGATGTACGCGCAGCGCTTTGGCTCGCTTCCCATCGCCCATCGCACCGGCGGGCTCGCCGATACGATCGAGGATGGGGTGACCGGGTTCCTGTTCAAGGAAATGTCGCTGACGGGCTTCGTGGATGCCATCAAGCGCGGCCTCCAGGCCTTCGGTTCGCAATCGCAGCTCGCCGCCATGCGCAAGGCCGCCATGGCCCGGCCGCACGGGTGGAGCCAAGCGGCCGGCAAGTATCGCGACGTCTACCAGAGGGCCGCGCAAGCAACGGCGGCCTGAGGTTCACCTTTCGTCAGCTGGACGCGCCCCGCATCTTGGCGAATACTCTCGCAAAACAAAGAGTTTTGCGGGGGACACGACCAATGCTGACGCGAAGCGAGCTGCCGGAAAACCCAGTGGTTCTGACCGTTCAGGACCTGGATGGCGGGCGCCATACGGTGACGACGGAGCGGCTGCGTGGCGGACGCCTGCGGATGGGCTGCTCCTGCGCCGCCCATGCGGGGCAGGGCTGGTGTCGGCACCAGATCGAACTTCTCTGCCTGCGCTACGGCGCCATCGTCGACCCCACGGACGAGGCCGAGTTCCACTTCGAACATCTCGTCATGGGAACGCCACTCGCGGACCTCGCTGACGACCTCGACCTCGCGCTCGAGGACTACGCGAAAGCCGTGCAGGCTCTGGACGCCCGGCGCCCGGCCGGTCTCGGCGGCGACGCTCTGCGCCGCTTCGCCGATCTTGCCTCCGACGTCGCCGAAGCCGCGACGCAGCTCGATCAGGCGGTCGCGCGCTTCCGCAAGAAGCTCGCCGTAGGTTGAGCTGCCGGAACCGGCCCGAGCCTACCGCGACAGCGCCAGCATCAGGTCCCGAACGGTCGCGCGCTTCGGCAAGAAGCTCGCATTGGGCTGAACTGCCGGGGCAATCCTATCGCGACAGGGCCAGCATCACGGTCCCGAGCGGCGGCAGGGTGAGGGAGAGGGAATAGGGCTGGCCGTGGCTCTCCGTCGCCTCGGCATCGACCCCGCCCATATTCCCCACGTTGCTGCCCCCGTATCCTTCCGCGTCCGTGTTCAGAACCTCACGATAATACCCGGCCTTCGGCACGCCGATCCGGTAGCCCTCCCGCGGGACCGGCGTGAAGTTCGAGACCACGATGACGATCTCGTCCTCGTGCTCGCCGCGCCGGGCCCAGGCGATCACGCTGTTCTCCGCGTCGTCCGACACGAGCCACTGGAAGCCAGCGGCTTCCGTATCGCGCTCGTGGAGCGCCGGGTGCGCGCGGTAGACGCGGTTGAGATCGCGGACGAGATCGTGGACGCCCCGGTGGAACGGGTCGTCGAGGAGGTGCCAGTCGAGGCTCGTGTCGTGGTTCCACTCGCGCTCCTGGGCGATCTCCCCACCCATGAAGAGGAGCTTCTTGCCCGGATGGCCCCACATGAAGCCGTAATAGGCCCTCAGGTTCGCGAAGCGCTGCCAGCGGTCGCCGGGCATCTTGCCCAGCATGGAGCCCTTGCCGTGCACCACCTCGTCGTGGCTGAGGGGCAGGACGAAGTTTTCCGTGAACGCGTAGAGCAGGCCGAAGGTGAGGTCGTGGTGGTGGTAGCGCCGGTGCACCGGCTCTTTCGAGATGAAGCGCAGGGTGTCGTGCATCCACCCCATGTTCCACTTGAAGCCGAAGCCGAGCCCGCCCGTATAGGTCGGGTGCGAGACGCCCGGCCAGGCGGTGGATTCCTCCGCGATCGTCACGGCGCCCGGCGCGTTCGCGTACACCGTCTCGTTCATGCGGCGCATGAAATCGATGGCCTCGATGTTCTCGTTGCCGCCGTAGCGGTTCGGCACCCACTCGCCCGCATTGCGGGAATAGTCGAGGTAGAGCATGGAGGCGACCGCATCGACGCGCAGGCCGTCGAGATGGTAGCGCTCCAGCCAGAAGCGCGCGTTAGCCACGAGGAAGGCCGCCACCTCCTGGCGCCCGAAATTGTAGATGTAGGTGCCCCAATCCTGGTGGTAGCCCTGGCGCGGATCCGCGTGCTCGTAGAGATGCGTGCCGTCGAAATGCCCGAGCCCGTGCGAGTCGTTCGGGAAATGGCCTGGCACCCAATCGAGGATGATGCCGATCTCCGCATCGTGCGCCGCCTGCACGAAAGCCGCGAAATCCTCCGGCGTGCCGAAGCGGCTCGTTGGCGCGAAGAGCGAGACCGGCTGGTAGCCCCAGGACCCGTCGAACGGATATTCGGTGATCGGCAGAAGCTCGATATGGGTGAAGCCCAGCTCCTTTACGTAAGGAATCAGGCGCTCGGCGAGCTCGCGATAGGTGAGATAGCGGTTCGCCTCGTCCGGCACCCGGGCCCAGGAGCCGAGATGGCACTCGTAGATCGACATGGGGATCTTGCGCTGATCGCGTCCCGTGCGCTTCTCCATCCAGGCCTGGTCGCGCCAGCGGAACGGTGCGTCGTCGTGGAGCACGGAGGCCGTCGCCGGCGGGCGCTCGGACGCGAAGGCGAGGGGGTCGGCGCGGTGGGGCAGCAGGTGCCCGCCCGGACCCTTGAGCTCGAACTTGTAGCGCGTGCCCGGCGCGATTTCGGGGATGAAGAGCTCCCACACGCCCGCATGGTGGCGCAGGCGCATGGGGTGCGCACGCCCATCCCAGCGATTGAAGTCGCCGATGACGCTGACCCTCTGGGCCGTCGGCGCCCACACGCAGAACAGAAAGCCCTGAACCTCTCCCACCTGACGCGGATGGGCGCCGAGCACCCGGTAATGGGCGTCGCTCCCCACATCCCGCGTGTGCGACAGTTCCTCGTTCGAAAGGATCGGTCCGTAGGAATAGGGATCGATCCGCACCTCGGACCCGCTCGGCCCGTCGATCCTCAGGCGATAGCCGGGCCGCTGGTCGGCCTTGATCGTGCCGACGAAGAACCCCGCCTCGTGCCGGCGCTCCATGGGCGCAAGCACCGTGACGCCGTCAAAGCCGAGGAGTTCGGCCCCCGCCGCGTGCGGCAGCATGGCCCGGATCTCCCAGCGTCCCGGCGCCACCTCGTGGGGGCCGAGCACCGCGAAGGGATCCGCGTGGCGTGCCTCCACGATGGCGTCGATGGCCTCCCGGGCGAGGGCGGCCGGCTTCGCGCGGCCGCGGGCCGCCGGCGTCTCGCCGGTCTTGGCGGCGATCTCGATCTCGGTCGTCATGAGCGGCTCCCCGCTTGGTTGAGGACCCAGAGCGTCTGAAGGTCGATTGTCATGAGCGGCTCCCCGCCTGGTCGAGGATCGACAGCACGCCCCGGACGGGGGTCTCGATCCATTCGGGCCGGTGGTCGGCTTCGTAGTTGATCTCGTACAGGGCCTTGCCCAGAAGGTGAAGGTCGAGAAGCGCCCGGCGCGTGCCGGGATCGGCGACCTCGACCGGCGTGCCGGCGATTGTGCCGTCGTAGCCCTCCATGAACGCGGCCTCGATCATGTGCCGGCGGGTCTCCGCCAGATCCGCGAGGCGCACGGCCCCGTCGACGACGCGCTGCTCGACGCTCCGCGCCGCCGTCTCCGTCACATAGGCGAAGGAGCGGAGCATCCCGGCTACATCGCGGAGGGGCGAGCTCTTCTGCCGGCGCTCGTCCGCGGGACGGGACGGCTCGCCCTCGAAATCGACGATCACCACGTCGTTCTGCGCCACCAGCACCTGGCCGAGATGGTAGTCGCCGTGGATGCGGGTTTTCACGGCGCCGGTGGGCGAAACGGAAAGCCGCTCGATGAGGCCGAAGCACTCGTCGCGGCGCGCCATCAAGGCCTCCAACGAGGTGCGGGCATTCTCCGAGGCGCCGGGCGCCAGACGGGCGAGGGCCGCGAAGGCCCGCTCGCCTTGAGCCCGCGCATCGGCCGCCGCGACGCCCACATCGTCCGCGGTGAGGGGTTCGAGGGCGAAAGCGGCGTCCTCCGTCGGCGTCGCGAAGGCAAGGTGCAGCTCCGCCGTGCGCCGGCCGAGGGTGCGCACCACGTGGAGATAGGGGCCGAGCGCATCGTCGAGCTCCCTCGTGTCCTCCCCGGTCACGAGGGCCGCCGTGTCGAGTTCGCGCTTGAGGGTGTCGATGGACCAGGTCCAGGCGTCGCCCTGATTGCGCACGAAGCTCTGGAGCACGGCGACGGCCGTGGTCGTGCCGTCGGCGGCCACGTGCTCCACGGAGCCGAGGAGCGCCGGCGTCTGCTCGAATCCCGCGACCTCCGTAAGGAAGCGCCCGACCTCGACCTCCGGGTGAATGCCCGGCTGGAGGCGCCGATAGAGCTTCAGGATCATGTCCGAGCCGAGCGTGATCGAGGTGTTGCTCTGCTCCGCCGACAGGCGGCGCACGTCCTCGGGTGCCACGTCGGCCCGGTCCGCCAGGGCGTTCGTCGCGCGAAACCGCAGGCGCCCACCCTCGGTGGTCGGCACCTCGTCCCCGCGCCGCAAGGCGTCGAGAACCGACACGGCGAAGTTCGGCGAGGAGCCGGCGCCATAGAGCAGGCCCACCCTCGGCCCGCGCCGGATCCGGGCCACCGCGTAGGGGAGGAGGGATTCTCCTTCGGTGTCCTCCTCCAGCGCGAGCGGCATCGAATAAGCCTGCGTCTCGCCGCCGGAGACGTCCACGGCCACGAGCGGCCAGAGGATGTCGTCACGGCCGGCGCGGCTGCGCATGGTGGTGAAATCCATGAGCCTCGCGCGTTGAATGGTCTTGCCCTTGCCGGCGAACCAGCGACGGGTCGAGATGAGGCGCGGAATGACCGTGCGCTCGAAGGCCGTGCGCTCGCGGCCCTGGAAGATGGTCTCCGGCCCGCCCGTGAGGACGAGGGTGAACAGTTCGGGTGCAGCGGGCGGGGCGTGCGGCCGGTCGGCCGACGCGGCGCCGAGCTGGAACCAGTAGAAGCCGTAGGCCGGCAGGGTGAGAAGGTAAGGCAGCTCGCCGATCGGCGGGAAATCGCTGCCGCCGGTCATCTCGGTCGGCGTGCAGCCCTTGTGATCCGAGAGGTCGAGCTCCACGGCCTGGGGCGAGCCCGACACGTTGACGACGCACAGGATCGTCTCGTCCGCGGCCTCGCGGATATAGGCCAGCACCTTGCGGTTTGCGGGATAAAGGAAGCGCAGGGAGCCGCGGCCGAAGGCGAGGTGATTGCGCCGGATCGCGAGGAGCCGGCGCGTCCAGTTGAGGAGGCTCGCCGGCGAGCGCAGCTGCGCTTCCACGTTCACCGCATCGAAGCCGTAGATCGGGTCCTGGATGGCGGGGAGGAAGAGCCGCGCCGGGTCCGCGCGGCTGAAGCCGCCATTGCGGTCGGGCGACCATTGCATCGGCGTGCGCACCCCGTCCCGATCGCCGAGATAGATGTTGTCGCCCATCCCGATCTCGTCGCCGTAATAGAGCACGGGGGTGCCCGGCATCGAGAGGAGCAGCGAGTTCAGGAGCTCGATCTTGCGCCGGTCGTTGTCGAGGAGCGGCGCGAGGCGGCGGCGGATACCCCGGTTGATGCGGGCGCGCTGCTCGCCGGCATAGTAGGACCAGAGATAGTCGCGCTCCTTGTCGGTCACCATTTCGAGGGTCAGCTCGTCATGGTTGCGCAGGAAGATCGCCCATTGGCAGCCCTCCGGAATCTCCGGGGTCTGGCGCATGATGTCGGTGATCGGGTGCCGGTCCTCCTGGGCCAGCGCCATGTACATGCGCGGCATCAAGGGGAAGTGGAACGCCATGTGGCATTCGTCGCCGTCGCCGAAATAGGGCGCGGTCTCCTCCGGCCACTGGTTCGCCTCCGCGAGCAGCATCCGGTCCGAATAGCTCTCGTTGAGGGCGGCGCGGATCTTCTTGATGACCTCATGGGTCTCGGGAAGGTTCTCGCAATTGGTGCCCTCGCGCTCGATGAGATAGGGGATCGCGTCGAGCCTCAGACCGTCCACGCCCATGTCGAGCCAATAGCGCATGGTGTCGAGCACCGCTTCGAGAACCTTGGGGTTGTCGAAGTTGAGATCCGGCTGGTGCGCGTAGAAGCGATGCCAGTAATAGGCCTTCGCCACCGGGTCCCAGGACCAGTTCGACGGCTCCGTGTCGATGAAGATGATGCGGGTCTCGTCGTATTTCTTGTCCGTGTCGGACCAGACGTAGAAGTCGCGCGCGGCGGAGCCGGGGCGGGAGGTGCGGGCTTTCTGGAACCAGGGGTGCTGGTCCGAGGTGTGGTTGATCACGAGCTCGGTGATCACGCGCAGGCCCCGGTCGTGGGCCTCCTTCACGAAGCGCCGGAAGTCGCGCATCGTGCCGTAGCCCGGATTGATGCCACGGTAATCCGCGATGTCGTAGCCGTCGTCCTTCAGGGGCGAGGGATAGAAGGGCATCACCCAGATCGCCGAGACGCCAAGGTCCTTGATGTAGTCGAGCTTGCGCGTCACGCCCTCGAAATCGCCGATGCCGTCGCCGTTGGAGTCGAAGAACGACTTCACATGCAGCTGGTAGATGATGGCGTCGCGGTACCAGTCGGTGTCGCTGCGGTCGATCATGGGTTACTTCTTCAACACGGGCTTGGAAAACAGGGGCGGATGGAAGGGTGTCGTCGGGGCCGGGGACCGCGCGGAACTCAGCGCCGCCCCGGCGGGATGAGGCGCCAGATCACCACCGGCCGCTCGGCCGGATCGAGGGCGATCCGGTGCGACTTGCCGTGCAGGGTGAACCGGCCTCCGCTGAGCAGGTCTTCCACCTCGATGGCCCCGTGATCGGGCAGCCCGAACTCCCAGAGCGGGACCTCGTAGGTGCATTCCTGGCGGTTGCGCGGGTCGAGATTGACCAGGACGAACACGCAATTGTCCTTCTCCTTGGTCATTCGCACATAGGCCAGGATCTGGTCGTTCCAAGCATTGAGGAAGCTGATGTTCCGGAAATCCCAGAGGGCGGGGTTCTCCCGCCGGATCTGGTTGAGCCGCCGAATGTGGTCGGCGATGTTGCCGGGGCGGTCGTAATCCCAGGCCTTCAGCTCGTATTTCTCGGAATCGAGATATTCTTCCTTGCCGGGCACCGGCCGGCCCTCGCACAGCTCGAACCCGTTATAGATGCCGTAGACGCTGGACAGCGTCGCAGCCAAGGTGCCGCGCACGATGTAGCCCGCCCGTCCGCTCGTCTGGAGATAGTACGGGTTGATGTCCGGCGTGTTGGCGAAGAAGTTCGGCCGGTAGTACTCGCCCATGGGACCGTGGGCGAGCTCCGTCATGTACTCGATGAGCTCGCTCTTCGTGTTGCGCCACGTGAAGTAGGTGTAGGATTGCTGGAAGCCCGCTTTCGCGAGCTTGCGCATCATCTTCGGCCGCGTGAAGGCCTCGGCGAGGAAGAGCACGTCCGGATGACGGGCGTTCACCTCGGCGATCATCCATTGCCAGAAGGGGATGGGCTTGGTGTGCGGGTTGTCGACCCGGAAGATCTTGACGCCCTGCTCGACCCAGAACAGCACCACGTCCCGCAACTCGCACCACAGCGAGGGGAGCGACGCCCCGTAGAAATGGACGTTGACGATGTCCTCGTATTTCTTCGGCGGGTTCTCGGCGAAACGGATCGTGCCGTCCGGCCGCCAGTCGAACCATTCCGGATGCTCCTTGATCCAGGGATGATCGGGGGAGCACTGGATCGCGAAATCGAGGGCGATCTCCAGCCCATGCTCGTGGGCGGCCTTCATCAGCGTGCGGAAATCCTCCAAGGTCCCCAGTTCCGGGTGCACGTCCCGGTGCCCGCCCTCTTCGGCGCCGATGGCGTAGACGCTGCCCGGATCGTCGGGCCCAGGGGTCAGGGTGTTGTTGCGCCCCTTGCGGTTGGTGCGCCCAATCGGATGGATCGGCGTGAAATAGAGCACGTCGAAGCCGAGATCCTTCACCCGCGGCAGCTGCGCGATCACGTCGAGGAAGGTGCCGTGGACCCCCGGCTCCGCCGATTGCGAGCGCGGGAACAGCTCGTACCAGGCCGAGAACCGGGCCGCGAGGCGGTCGGCGACGACCTCCAGCACCGGCTCGTAGCGGGAGACGTTCTGGCGCTCGGCGTTCCGGTCGATCAGCGCCCGGTTCGTCTCGTCGAGCATGAGCCCGAGCTGCGCCTCGGAGCCTGCCTCGTGCGCCTTCAGCCGTCGAACGAGATCCGCGAGCGCATGGGCGTCCTCCCCATCCGCGAGACCCGCCGCCTTCTCGACGATGTGAAGGCCCTCGATGGTTTCGAGCCTCACATTGATGCCGGCGCCCCGCTTTTTCTCCACCTCGTTGAGCCAGGTCGCGAAGGGGTCGCGCCAGCCCTCGATGGTGTACTGGTAGCGGGTGTTGCGCTCCAGCGGGAAGCCTCCGCCCCAGCGGTCGTTGTCGACAAAGCGCATGGGCGCGCGGCGCCATTCGGTCTCGCCGGCCGCGCGATAGAGGATCGCCGCGTTGAACTTGTCGTGCCCGTCGGTGAGGATGTCGGCCTCCACCTCCAGAACGTCGCCCACCACGCGCTTCACGGGCGAGCGGCCGTTGTCGATCTCGGGCGAGACCGCCTCGATGATGACGCGGTTCTCGCCCGTGGGCTGGCGCGCCCGGCCGCGGCTCTTCGGCGGTGCCGCCTTCAGGGCCGCGAAGATGCGGACCTCCTGCGGCTGCAGCACGAGGGCGGTCCCCGGCGCGAAGGGCAGGGGCGGGGCGCCCGGGGTGAGGTCCCGAAACGCGCCGAACACGCCGCCCGTGCGGGCCAGAAGCGTCCCGGGATCGACGCTCTGCGGGCTGCCCGTGAGGTTCGCCACCACGAGCGTCGCATGCCCGGCCGCCGCCGCATGGCCCGCATCGTAGCGCAGGAGTGCCGCGACCGGGCTGTCCGGCCCCGTCACGGCCCATTGGGCGCCCTCCCGGTTCGCGGGCGGCAGCTCGGAGCGCAGGCGGTTGATGGCCGCCACGAATTCCGAGATGTCGATGCCCGTCAGCTCCCGGTCGGCGGGCGTGGTCTCCACCACATGAAGCGAACGGCGGTAGCCCCACTCGTAGCCCATGGGCATGAGGATGCCGCTGGAGAAGAACGCCGCGAGCGCGTAGCGGGTGCGCAGGAGCCGGCTCACCGCCTCCGGGTCGCTGCCGGCGCCCGCCGCCAGGCGCGGCATGTCGTGGTTTTCCGGAAAGGCGATGGACGGCGCCACGTTGCGCAGGGCCTCGTATTGCGCGAGGGCCCACGGGGCCTTCAGGTCCCACCAGGCGAAACTGTTGAAGAGGTAGTCGAAGCCCGCGCCGGCGGTGGCCTTCGTCTCGGCGAGGGTGCAGCCGAGCGTCTCGGCCGCAAAGCAGCAATCGGGATCGCGTGCCTTCGCGGCGCCGATGAGCGTGCGCCACACGGCGGGCGGCACCTTGTAGGCGGCATCGCACCGAAAGCCGCGCACGCCGAGGCCCTGGAGATGCGCCATGTAGCGGTCCCAATAGGCCGCAAGCTCGTCGCGGGAGGCCGGGTTCTCGTAGTCGAACTCGGCGAGATCCTCCCAGACGGTGCGCTTCGTCGGGTCGTCCGGGTCCACGGCGAAAGGCTTGTGGATCGCGCCGTCTTCGTCCCGGCGGAAGAGATCGGGCCGCTCGGCCGCGAGATGCGCGTCGATGGCGGAATGGTTGATCACGAGATCCGTCATGACCTTGAGGCCGTGCCCCGCGGCCTCCTCGATGAAGCGGCGGATCTGCGCGTCGTCGTCCTCGCCCTCGTCGCGGAAGCGCGGGTCGAGGCGGGTGGGGTCCTTGACGGCGTAGAGGCTGCCCGAGGCGCCGGTCTCGTGGAACGGGTTCACATAGACCCAGTCGAACCCCATGCGGGCGATGCGCGGCAGCTCCGCCCGCCAGGCCGAGACGCGGCCGACGAGGAGCGGGAACAGGTTGTAGATCCGCGGGCCCTGCACCGTCGGTACCTGGACGTCCCGGGCGGTGCCGGAGCGTTTGTGATCCACCATGTTCATGCGCGTCCCCTCCGCACCGGCTGAGCCGAACCCGTCGGCCCGAGCTGCCCTCTCATGAGCGTTCCCCATCGCCTCGCCATCGCGAGAGGGCGATCCGGCGGGCCGTCCCGCCCCCGGTCACCCGTTGCTCCTGAGGATCGAAAGCGGAACCCCATCGAAGAGTTCCGCGACCGGCACCGCGCGGCCGCCCTCGACCGAGCGGCCGGTGACCACGTCGCGCCAGGTGCCCTCCGGGAGCGGAACCGCCGTGTCCCCCCAGACATCGCCCACCGGGAGCGCGTCGCCCTCCGTGAGGGACGCGACGAGGCGGGGCACCGCGACCACGAGCCGTTCGCCGCCGGCCCCGCGTGCGAAGGCGACGAGCCTCGCCCGCTGGGGGCCCTGCGGCTTCAGGGGCTGGTAGTCGCTGGAGGCATAGAGGCCCGGCGCCGCCGCCCGGTCCTCGAGGATCGCGGCGAGCAGACGCTGCTTGATGCGGCCGTCGCTCCAATGGCTCATGAGATCCGCCGCGGCGGTCTCGGCGGCGAGCGCCTTCTCGCGGCTCCCGTAATCGACCGGGCGCCGGTTGTCCGGATCCACCAGCGACAGGTCCCAGAAGTCGGTCCCCTGGTAGATGTCGGGCACGCCCGGCAGGGTGGCCTTCAGGGCCGTCCGCGCAAGGCTCGTCACCATGCCGGCGAAGGCGAGGCGGCGCGCGAGCGGGCGGAACTCCGCGAGGAAGGGCGAGGCGGGATCGAGGAGCCCACGCACGAGGCCCAGCGCCGCGTTCTCATAGGCCTCGTCCGTGTGAACCCAGCTCGTATGCCGCTTCGCCTCGCGCAGAGCCTTGAGGACGAAGCCCTCGATGCGTTCGCGGAAATCGTCGACGGCGCCCGGGTCGGTCTCGTCGCCTAGGAGCTCCATCGGCCAGGCGCCGAGGAGCGCCTGGAGAATGAGGTACTGGTCGTTGGCGTCGGGCGCCGTCTCCTGTCCGTTGTCGAGGTAAGGGGCCGCGATGCTCCGCCATGTGTCGAGCGCCTGTGCCCAGACCTCCGGCATCTCCGAGAGCGCGTTGAGGCGCGCCCTCGCATCCTCGCCGCGCTTGGTGTCGTGCGTCGCCGTGCCGATCATGGCATGGGGCCAGGACCGGGCGCGCTCGGCGTTCAGCCGATGAAACTCCTCCGGCTGCATCCCGAAATGATGCGGGTCGCCGCCGACCTCGTTGAGGGAGAGGAGCCGCACATAGCGGTAGAACAGCGTGTCCTCCAGGCTTTTTGCCATCACCGGGCCGGTGAGCTGCTGGAAGCGGCGGCGGAAACGGCGCACGAGATCCGGCGCCGTGCCCGAAGGGGTCTCCGCGTTCTGGTCGAGCAGCAGGGAGCTTGCGATGAAGTCGTGCACCGTGCGGTCGGGCAGGGCGGACCAGCGCTTGGCGGACTCCACCGTATCCTCCAGGAGCTGCCGGTCCTCGGGCGTCGTTTCGCCCTCACCCAGATAGGTGCGGTAGACCGGAAAGCGCGCGACGATCTCGATGAGCGCCCGCCGGATCGCATAGATGGTGTAGTCCCGCGTCTTGCGGTCCGCGTCGGCGAGGCGCTTGAGGTCCGAGGTGAGCACCTCGAGCTCGCTCGCGAAGCTGATCTCCAGGATTTCGCTCTTCGCCTGCCGCAGCAGGGTGCCGTAGCGACCCTCCATGCCTGAGAACGCCCGGTAGATGCGCTCGAACGTGTCGGCGGCCGCAGGATCGACGAAGAGGCCGTCGATGAGGTTCAGCACGTCGTAGCCCGTGGTGCCGGCGATGGGCCAGGGCCGCAGGGGCTCGCCGGGCTCCAGGATCTTCTCCACCACGATGTAGAAGCCGGGACCGACGGCCCCTTGCAGGGCGCGGGTATAGCCCTCCGGGTCCGCGAGCCCGTCGATGTGATCGATGCGCAGGCCCTGGATGCGGCCCTCGCGCACGAGGCGGAAGATCGTCTCGTGGGTGCGCTCGAAGACCTCCGGATCCTCCACGCGCAGGCCTGCGAGCCCGTTGATGTCGAAGAAGCGGCGGTAGTTGATGTCGCTCGCCGCGACGCGCCAATGGGCAAGCCGGTAGGATTGCGCCTCCAGGATGCGGTGGAGCGTGCCGAAGCTTTCCGGCACGTCGGCCGTACCGTTGATGAGCGACACGGCGCGCTCGATGGCTTGCTGAAGCTCCGTCGAGGCGGCGGCGGCTGCCGCGAGGCGACGCTTCAGGCCCTCCGCCTCCTCCGGAAAGGCCGCGCGCCGCTCCGGGGCCTGCTCCTCGTTCATGGCACGAAGGCGCTCGCTGACCGCGAGCATCTCGCCCCTTCCCTCCACGTCGCCCTCGGGGAGGGCGGCGAGCGCCCGGTCGAGGACGATCGGATAGGCGAGGGGGCAGACCGGGAAGCGGTGCTCCCAATGCCAGACGCTGAAGCTGCCCTCGTCCTCGTGGAAGGTGAGCTTGAGGTTGCCCTTTTCGAGGGCGTCCCCGTAGCGGTCGCCGAGGAAGGGGATGACGAGCTTGTGGTGGGCGCCGAGGCGCTCCCAATCGATGTCGAAGGCGCGCGACAGGGGCGAGAGCTCGCCCCATTCGAGCACGGAGAGCCACCAGCCGTTGTCGGCGCCGCCGACGCCCATATGGTTCGGCACGATGTCGAGGATGAGCCCGAGCCCGTGCTCCTTCAGGGCATCGGTGAGGCGCGCGAAGCCCTCCTCGCCGCCGAGCTCCGGGTTGATGCGCGAATGGTCCACGATGTCGTAGCCGTGGATCGAGCCCGGTCGCGCCGTGTGGATCGGCGAGGAATAGACGTGGCTGATCCCGAGCCGGGCGAGATACGGAACGATCCGCACCGCGTCGTCGAAGGTGAAATCCTTGTGGAACTGGAGCCGGTAGGTGGCGCGCGGCGGCGGGGCCGCGAGGGCGCTGGATCGCGGCGCCGCGCCGCGTCCCTCCTCGGTGAGGGCCGCCGCGAGCTTCGCGAGGCCCCCGCCTGGCGCGACGATGTCCTCGAGATCCTGCCCGAGGCGCCGCTTCCAGTTGGGATGGGCCTGATCCTGGCCGGGCAGGTTCGCCTGGTTCAGCTCGCCGGCCGCATCCTCGATCTGGAGGCCAACGAGGCCGGAGGGCGTGCGCGCCAGGTAGCGCATGGTGGCCTCGAAGGGCGGCTCCTCCGGGGGCTCCGGATTGGGCAGGAGGCCCTGCTCGGCGAGCGCCTCGCTAAACTGGCGCAGCTCCCTGGCGCGGCTCTCCCGATCCCGGGCGCCGGTCTCGTTGTCGTAGACCCCGAGGGTCTGGCGCAGATCCACGTCGAGGCCGCGCCACCAGCCCTTGAAGGTGGGAAGATCGTGGGTCGTGAACACGGCGAGCGCGGAGCGCGGATAAGCATCCGGCCGCTTGAAGGCGCCGTCATGCTCGCGCTCGAACCAGAGCACCCGGTAGGAGAGGATGCCCGATTGCATGATCGCGTCCGAGAAGCCCTCGGGGCCGGTCCCCAGGTCCTCGGCGATCACGAGGCTGCGGGCGCGCACGCTCTCAAGGCGCAGCACCGCGAGCATCGCCTCGAACGGATAGGCGACGAAGGCGCCCTGCGCGGCCGTGCGACCGGAGGGAATGAGGAAGAGGCGCTGAATCTGGAAGGCGTGGTCGATGCGGATCGCGCCCGCATGGCGCATGTTGGCGGTGACGAGCGCCCGGAAGGCCGCAAGCCCCTGCTCTTCGAGCGTCAGCGGGTTGAAGGGCGGCAGGCCCCAGTTCTGGCCTGTCGGGCCGAACGGGTCCGGCGGCGAGCCGACGGAGAGGCCCGGCGCGAAGCGCTCCGGGTTCGCCCAAATCTCGGACCCGCCCGCATCGGCGCCGACCGCGAGGTCGCGGTAA
Organism: Microvirga sp.; assembly: GCA_036562855.1. Classification (GTDB taxonomy): domain Bacteria; phylum Pseudomonadota; class Alphaproteobacteria; order Rhizobiales; family Beijerinckiaceae; genus Microvirga. The sequence goes on along the minus strand of DATCJK010000015.1, from coordinate 11,085 downwards.
AGGCCGATGCCCATGCCGGCCGACCGGGCGCGGGACGCCGCCTCGCCGAGCTGGCGATCGGCGAGCCATTGCAGCCAGGCGTGGAAGGCGACGCGCTCGGCGTGGTCGCGCTGGAAGGCCTGCACCTCCGGGGACCGGGCATTGCGGAAAGCCTCCGGCCAGTCGCCCAGCCACCAGCGGCTCTCCTTCCGGAAATGCTCGGAGAGCGCCTCGAAGGTGGCATGGGCCCGCAAGGGCTCGCCGCCTTCCCGGCGAAAGGCCTCGAAGGCGCCCTCGCCGCCGCTGCCTTGAAAATCCTGCCAGAGCGCATCGAGAAGCGGGCGCTTCAATTCCCAAACGGCCGCATGGTCCACGAGCTGCGCGTCGCGCAACGACGCGAGCCGCTCGCGCATTCCGGATTCGTCGAGGAGCCGGGCCGCCGCGCTGTCCTGGAAGCCCGGCACGGCGGCGGGGTCGATGAAGAGCGTCTCCAGAAAGAGGCGCGAGGAGGGGGAATAGGGGGAAATCTTGGTGCGGTCGGCGGAGAAGAGCGCGTGGACCGGGCTCAGGCCCAGATACGAGGCCCCGTATTCCGCGGTGCCGGCCGCAAGGTCCGCCACGTCCGTGTAATCGCCGATGCCGAGATTGCGGGCGGAGCGGAGCGAGTAGATCTGCGCGGTCGTGCCCCAGAGCCGCCCGCCTTCGCGCAAGCTGCGCGGCTCGTAGCAGCGCGGGGGCGCCGCGACGATGGTCGCCTGACCCTTTCGGCCGCCGGCCTCCACCTGGAGCCGATGATAGCCGAGGGGCAGGGCCGGCAGCTGGATCGTGCCGTCCGGCGCCGCGGAGGCGCGCCCGTCACGGCTCGCGCCGTTCTCCTCCTGCACCCGCCAGGTCAGGGACCCGCCGGGATCGCGCACCGGCACCCGAACCGGCTGCCCGGCGACGGACACCACGATCGGCGGCACGAGGCCGCCCTTCAAGGCCTCGACCCGCTCCAGGCTGTCGCGCGCCTCGCCGTCGCTGCCGACCGGCAATCCGAGGCCGGCCAGCACCGCCGCCTGCGACTCGAGGGAGGTCTCGACCGTTTGCCCGGTCTGGTCGCGGTAGCGCTCGGCAACGCCGACCCGGGCCGCGAGCTGGCGGATCACCTCATCCGATGCGCTCATCGCCCGCCATCCTTCGCAAAGAGGCCCGTCCAGGAGGGCAGGGCCACGCGCCCGCCGGCAGGGGCGAGGCCGGGACTCGTCCAGAACGCCTCGCCGGCGAACTCCGCCTCGGCCGAGCCGTCGCCGAAATTGGCGAGGAAGGTGAGGGTGCCGCTCTCGAAGCGCCAGATCACCTGCAGCAGGCCGGGCCGCGGCTCGCTCGCCCGCGCCTCCTGGAACGGGGTCTTGATGACGGGAACGACCTCCCGCTGGCGCAGGGCGAGCAGCCCGCGCGTGTCGGCGAGAATATCCGCATGAGGCGCGCGCGAGCGCTCCTCCCAATCGAGCTTCGAGCGCTCGAAGGTTTCGAGAACGGTCGGATCGGGGATTTCGCTCTCGAGCCCCGCGAAGGATTTGAATTGGCCGAACTCGCGCCGCCGGCCTTCGCGCACCGCGTTGGAGAGAGCCTCGTCCTCCGCGAAATCGACGAAGTAGAGGAACGGCGTCGAGGCCGCCCATTCCTCGCCCATGTAGAGGAGCGGGATCTGCGGCGAGAGCAGGAGCCCGGCGCGGCCGAGCGCCAGCTTCTCCGGCGTGGTGAGCGCGGCGATGCGCTCCCCGAAGGCGCGGTTGCCGATCTGGTCGTGGTTCTGGATGAAGCCCACGAAGGCGGTGGGCGGCAGATGGGCCGAGGGCTCGCCGCGCGGCTCCCCGTCGCGGTGCGCCGAAGGCTCGCCCTGGTAGGCGAAGCCCTCGGCCAGGCAGCGGCCGAGCCGCTCCACGGGCTTGTCCGCGTAGTCCACGTAGTAGCCGTCGGATTCTCCCGTCAGCAGCGTGTGCCAGCAATGGTGCAGATCATCGCCCCATTGGGCGGTGTGAAGGCGCGGACGCGTGCCCTCCCGGGGCAGCCAGCGGGCCTCGTTGGCGTCGTTTTCGAGGACGAGATGAACCTCGCGCCCGGGCAGCGCCTCCCTGGCGCGCTCGGCGATCTCGGCGAGGATGTGCCGGTCGCTGTCGTCCAGGATCGCGTGGACCGCGTCGAAGCGCAGGCCGTCCACATGGTATTCCTCCAGCCAGTAAAGGGCGTTGTGCACGAAGAAGTCGCGCACCGGGCCGCCGCTCTTGCCGTCGTAGTTGATGCCGGCGCCCCAGGGCGTCTGGTGGCGCTCGGTGAAGAACGACTTCGCGTAGGCGTGGAGGTAGTTTCCGGAGGGTCCGAAGTGGTTGTAGACCACGTCGATGAAGACCATGAGCCCGAGCGCATGGCAGCGATCGATGAGCTGCTTGAGGTCTTCCGGTGTGCCGTAGGACGCTTCCGGTGCGAAATGGAGGACGCCGTCATAGCCCCAGCCGCGACGGCCGGGGAACTCGGCGAGCGGCAGGAGCTCGATGGCCGTGATGCCTGCATCGCGGATATCCTCGAGCCGCTTCATGAGGCCCGCATAGGTGCCCTCCGGCGTCGCGGTGCCCACATGAAGCTCATACAGAACCGTCTCCTCCCAGGGGCGTCCGGTCCAGCCCTCGTCACGCCAGGTGTAATCCTTCGGGTTCAGCACGAGGCTTTCCCGATGCACGTCGTCGGGCTGGAAGCGCGAGGCCGGGTCCGGGACGTTGAGGCTGCCGTCGATCCGGTAGGCATAGCGGCTGCCGGCGCGGGCCTCCGGCGCGATGGTGCGATACCACCCGTCCTCCGCCGCCTCGATCCGGCGCTCCTGCCCGTCGAGGATCAACGAGACCTCTCGGGCGGTAGGCGCCCAGAGGGCGAAGCGCACGCCCTCGTCCGTGATCTCCGCTCCAAAAGGCATGGTATGCGCACGCCGCATGTTTGACCCCCGCTTGCGTCAGGACGCTGAAAAAACGACGACGGACCTCGGTTCGAGAGGGTAGGGCTCCCCAGGGTCGAGAACCTGGGCGCGCTCCCGAACGACGCCGTCGGCTAAGCCCGTATCGAACACCTGAACCCAGGATTTGTTCGACAGCTCTCGTGGAAGACTGAAGCCGGTGGGCTCGGGTGCCGCGTTGATAAGCAGGAGGAGGCGCCGACCGTCGGCCGCGTCGTTGCCGATCTGCATGCCGAACGCCCGCCTTTCCGGATCGTTCCAGTCCGTGTCGCGCAGCTCGCGGCCCTCCGGCGCCAGCCAGAGCACGTCGGGCAGATCGTCCGGCGGCACGGGCGCGCCGGTGAGAAAGGTTCGCCGGCGAAGGGCATCGAACCGGCGGCGAAGCGCGATGAGTTCGCGCACGAAGGTCGCGAGCGCCGGGTCGCCGCCATCCGCCTCCCAGTCCAGCCAGCTCGTCGGATTGTCCTGGGCATAGGCGTTGTTGTTGCCGCCCTGCGTCCGCGAGGTCTCGTCGCCCATGAGCAGCATGGGCACGCCCTGCGAGAGGAAGACGGTCGCAAGGAGGCAGCGCTTGAGGCGCGCCCGCGTCGCGAGAATTTCGGGATCCTCCGTCGCGCCCTCCACACCCCAGTTGCGGGAGAGGTTGTGGCCGTGCCCGTCCCGGTTTTCCTCCCCGTTCGCCTCGTTGTGCTTCTCCTCGTAGGAGACGAGGTCCTGGAGCGTGAACCCGTCATGGGAGGCGACGAAGTTGACCGAGGCGAAGGGGCCGCGGCCCGACCATTCGTAGATCTCGCGCGATCCCGTCATGGCGCGGGTGAGCTTCGGCAACTGCCCGGGATCGCCGCGCCAGAAGGCCCGCACCGTGTCCCGGAACTGGTCGTTCCATTCGCTCCAGCCGGACGGAAAGCCGCCGACCCGGTAGCCGCCCTCCCCGAGATCCCACGGCTCCGCGATGAGCTTCACCCGGTTCAGCACCGGATCCTGCGCGATGGCGCGCAGGAAGCCGGCGCGGTGCGAGAACTCATAGGGTTCGCGGGCGAGGCTCGGGGCGAGATCGAACCGGAACCCGTCCACGTGGTAGGCCTCGACCCAATGGCGGAGGGAGTCCAGCACCATCTGCAAGACACGCGGATGATCGAGGTTCAGCGTGTTTCCGGTACCCGTGGTGTCCCAGTAAAAGCGCGGGTTCTCGGGCGTGAGCTTATAGTAGCTCGCATTGTCGATGCCCTTGAAGGACAGGGTCGGCCCAAGCTCGTTGCCCTCGGCCGTGTGGTTGTACACCACGTCCAGGAACACCTCCATGCCGGCCTCGTGCAGGGCACGGATCGCGCTCCTGAGGCCGTGCGTTCCGGCTTCGCCGAGATAGAGCGGCTCCGGCGCGAAGAAGGCGAGGGTGGAATAGCCCCAGTAGTTGCGCAGGCCCTTCTCGACGAGAAACCGGTCGTCCACGAAGCCGTGCACGGGCATGAGCTCGATGGCCGTGATCCCGAGCTTCACGAGATGGTCGATTACAGCCGGATGCGCGAGGGCCGAGAAGGTGCCGCGCACCGGCTCCGGCACCTCCGGATGAAGGGCCGTGAGGCCCCGCACATGGGCCTCGTAGATCACCGTGTCGCGCCAGGGCCGCCGGGGCGGCCGGTCGTCGCCCCAAGGATAGGAAGGGTCCGCAACCACTGCCTTCGGCATCATCGGCGCGCTGTCGCGCCGGTCGATGGACAGGTCGGTGCGGTGCCGCCCATGGCGGTAGCCGTAGAGGGCATCGTGCCAGCGCACGCGGCCGTGGAGCTGGCGGGCATAAGGATCGAGCAGCAGCTTGTGCGGGTTGAAGCGGTGGCCGTGGCGCGGCTCGTAGGGGCCATGGACCCGGTATCCGTAGAGCTGGCCCGGCCCGATGCCGCGCACATAGCCGTGCCAGATATCGTCCGTGCGCCGGGGCAGGGCGATGCGCGCGATCTCGCGCCGCCCCGTCGGCTCGAACAGGCAGAGCTCCACACCGGTCGCATGGGCGGAGAAGAGGGAGAAGTTGACCCCTCGACCGTCCCAAGCGGCGCCCAGCGGAAGCGGGGCGCCGTCGTCAACCTGCCACATGCGCGACCCGGTTGCGAGGCAGCCGCCGCCCGATGGGCTGTCCGGCCGGATCCTCGGGAGCGGCGCGGAGCGTGTCGAGGAAGGTCTGCGCCCAGTGATCGATGTCGTTCGCGCGGAGCCGCTCCATCAGCGTCTCCCAGCGCTCGCGCCGCTCCTCCAGCGACATCTGGAGCGCCCGCGCGATCGCCGCGGCCGTCGTTTCCGTGTCGTAGGGGTTCACGAGGAGCGCCGCGTCCATCTCGTGGGATGCGCCGGCGAACCGGGAGAGGATGAGCACGCCCGGGTCCTCCGGGTTCTGCGAGGCCACGAATTCCTTGGCGACGAGATTCATCCCGTCCCGCATGGGCGTGACGAGGCCAACATTCGCCATCCGGTAGAGGCCCGCCAGCGCCGTGTGCCCGACGGTCTTGTTCACATAGCGGATCGGCGTCCAATCCACCTCGCCGAGATTGCCGTTCGTCCAGCCTGCCTGCTGGGCGATCTCGTGCTGCATGCTCTTGTATTCGGGCACGTCGGAGCGGGATTTCGGCGTGATCTGGAGATAGGTGACCTGATTGCGGAACTGCGGATTCGAGCGGATGAAGCAGGAGAAGGCCTCGATGCGCTCCTTGATGCCCTTCGAATAATCGAGCCGGTCGACGCCGATGATCAGCGCGCGCTCGCCCATGCTGGCCCGCATGCGCCGCACCAGCGGGTTGCGGATCGCCGCGAGGGAGGTCTGCGTGAAGGTATCCACGTCGATGCCGACGGGGAACGCGCCGATGGTGAAGCGGTGGCCGTCCACCTGGTACCCGTCCCCGCCGAGCGGCATTCCGATCCGCTCCCTGAGCAGGCATTGGCGGAAATTGTCCGCGTCCTGCGGGGTGTGGAAGCCCACGACATCGTAGGCGGTGAGCCCGTTCAGCAGGCGCTCGTAGGCCGGCAGGGCGCTCGCGATATCCGAGGGCGGCCAGGGGATGTGCAGGAAGAAGCCGATGCGGTTCTTGAATCCCAGGCGCCGCAGCTCCGCGGCGAGCGGGATGAAATGGTAATCGTGCACCCAGATGGTGTCGTCGGGCCGCAGCAGCGGCGCGAGCGCCTCCGCGAAGGTGCGGTTCACCCGGAAATAGCCCTCGGTCTGGCTGCGCTCGATCTGCAGGAGATCGAGCCGGTAATGGCAGATCGGCCAGAGCGCCCGGTTGGCGAAGCCCGTATAGAAGAGGTCGAAATCCTTCTTCAGGACATCGAGCACCGCGAAGGTGATGGGCCCGGCCTCGATGATCTGCGGCACGCTGCCGGACCGGTCGGCGGTCTTGCCGGACCAGCCGAACCAGAGGCCGCCCTGCTGCTTGAGGGCGCCCTCGAGCGCGACGGAGAGGCCGCCCGCGCTCGACGTGCCGTCCTTCGTGGGCAGGGGCACGCGGTTCGAGACCACCACGAGGCGGCCGCCGGGCGCTGCGGGCTCGAGTTCGGTGAAGGGGGCGTCCGGACGGGCGAGGCGCTCGATGCCCGTCATCGCGCCGGCCTGGCGCTGCGGAGGCAAAGGCGAAGGCGGGGCTGGAGGTTCAAGCCGGTTACCCATCAATCCAAGACCAAAAGGGACATGGCTTGTGACAACAAACGGGCTGAGGTCCCTGTTCCGAGTCATCGCCGGTCCTCCACAGGCTCCTTGGCCGGTCCGCCCGCCGCGTGCGCGCCCGAGCCCAAGGGTCCGCAAGCTTGGCTTTCGGCCCGCGCCTGAGACTTAGGTCATGTCTTAGGAAAGCAAGGTCTTGACCTGCGCCCTGCGGGCCACATCTGCCGCGAAAGTGGCCATCTTGGCCGCACAATCGACCGCGCCTCAGATTGACAGGATTTGGCGAAGCGGATTCTGACCTTTCCAGGCGTTTCGCCCTCGCGCGGCGGATGCTCCCAGTGCCTGCGTTTCAGACCAATTCATGAGGACACGATGACGATTGACCTTGAGCAGAAGATCCGCGAGCGGGCCTACCAGATCTGGGAGCAGAACGGACGCCTCGACGGCCATGCGGACGAGCATTGGCACGCGGCGAAGCTGGAGCTGACCGCCGGCGGCGATGCGCCCATCCTGGCCGAGGTGCCGAAGAAGCGCCGCCGGGCCGCCCCCGAGGCGCCAGCCCCCGTGCCGAATCCGGCTCCGCGCCGCCGCCGTCCGGCCGCGACCCTCCAGTAAGGCCGGGCATCGCCCCGACCGACTATGACCCTGTCCCGCGCCGCCCTATAGAGGGCTCAAGGCGCGGGGAGGGCTGCCGTGATGGAATCATGGCCGGCCCGGCAATCCTCGCGAGCGGGGCTTGCGTTCGATCCCCGAGAAATGTGACGGGGAGGGCTGCCATGATCGAGATCACGCCACGGTTGTCGATCGACGAGAGCGAGACGACCGTGCCGACCCGCACCACGAGCCCGCGGGGAGAGGCGGCATGATCGAGATCACGCCGTGGCTCTCGATCGACGAGAACGAGATCGAGGAAAGCTTCGTCCGAGCCTCCGGGCCCGGCGGGCAGCACGTGAACAAGACGTCGAGCGCGGTGCAGATCCGCTTCGATGCGCGCCGCTCCCCATCGCTCCCCAACGACGTCGCCGTCCGCCTCATGAGCCTTGCCGGTCACCGGCTGACGCAGGACGGCGTCATCGTCATCACGGCCCAGACCCACCGCAGCCAGATGCGCAACCGCGAGGACGCGGTCGCCCGCCTCGTGGACCTCATCCGCCAGGCCACCGAGCGCCCCAAACCGCGCCGCGCCACGAAGCCGACCAAGGCCTCGAAGGAACGTCGCCTGGAATCGAAATCGAAGCGGTCCGAGGTGAAGCGGATGCGTGTGCGAAAGCCGTCCGCGGACTAGCGCTCTGCAGGCAGGGAGGCGTGCTCACCGCATCCGAGGCAGGCCTCCGATGCTGGGCCTCTAATCCTGCGGCGGGTAGGCGTGCTCGCCGCCCTGCCAGTCGGTGATCGTATAGCAGCCGTCCGACGAGACGACGTGCGCGCCGAGGGGCGCCTTGCCATGGCCTCCGGGGATGTCGAGCACGTAGGTGGGCTGGCACAGCCCCGAGACGCGCCCTCGCAGGGCCGCCACGAGCGCCTGCCCCTCTTCGATGGAGAGCCGGAAATGGCTCGTGCCGGGGGCGAGGTCCGGGTGGTGCAGGTAATAGGGCTTCACCCGCGTCTCCACGAAGGCCCGCATGAGGGCGGCGAGCGTCCCGGCATCGTCGTTGACGCCGCGCAGCAGCACCGTCTGGCTCACCATGGCGATCCCGGCATCGACGAGCCGCGCGCAGGCGGCGCGGGCGCCCTCGGTCAGCTCGCGCGGATGGTTGGCGTGGAGCGCCACGTAGACAGTCTTGCGGCTCGCCAGCAAGGCGCCGATCAGCGCCGTGTCGATGCGCTCCGGCTCCACAACCGGCACCCGCGTATGGAAGCGCACGATCTTCACGTGCGGGATCGCGGCGAGCCCGTCCATGATCTCGCGGAGGCGCCGGGGCGAGAGGACGAGCGGGTCGCCGCCCGTGAGGATCACCTCCCAGATCTCAGGATGGTCCGCGATATAGGCGAGCGCTCCGGCGAGGGCTTCGGCCGAGAGGGTGCCGAGCCCTTGCGGCCCCACCATCTCCCGGCGAAAGCAGAACCGGCAATAGACCGGGCACACATGCACGGCTTTCAGCAGCACCCGGTCCGGGTAGCGATGCACGATGCCCTCGACGGGGCTGTGCGCCGCGTCGCCGATGGGATCGGCGCGCTCCTCGGGCCGGGTCTCCAGTTCCCGCGCCTGCGGCACGAACTGGCGGGCGATGGGATCGTCGGGCGCCGCCGGATCGATGAGCGCCGCCATGGCCGGGCTGATCGCCACCGCGTAGCGCTCGGCCACGGTCTCGATCCGATGCAGGAATTCGGGCGCGAGAAGGCCGGCCTCCACCAGTTCGGCGGGCGTGCGCAGGGTGCGGGGCGCGTTCAAGGGGCGGTCCCCGCCACGGGAGCCCAGAGCACCTGTTCGATCCGCGAGGCGCCGAGGGCTAGCATGGCGAGGCGGTCGAAGCCGAGCGCGATGCCGCTCGCCTCCGGCATGGCGCCGAGCGCCGCCAGGAAATCCTCGTCCAGAGGGTAGCGTTCGCCGTAGACCCGCATCTTCTCCCGCATCTCGTCCTCGAACCGTCGGCGCTGCTCGGCCGGGTCGGTGAGCTCCCCGAAGGCATTGGCGAGCTCGACCCCGCAGGCGTAGAGCTCGAACCGCTCCGCCACGCGCGGATCGTGCCGCGTCGGCCGCGCGAGCGCCGCCTCGGCCACCGGGTATTCGTCGAGGATCGTGGCGCGGGCAAGCCCGAGCTGCGGCTCCACCCGCTCCACGATGACGCGGCTGAACAGGTCGGACCAGGTATCGTCTGGCGCGATCCGCAGGCCCGCGGCCGAAACCTGCGCGGCAAGCCCCTCCCGGTCCGTGCCGCCCCCCGTGTCGAGGGTGGCCAGAAGGTCGATTCCGGCAAAGCGCGCGAAGGCCTCGGCCACCGTCAGGCGCTCGGGCTCGAGGAACGGATCGATGCTGCGGCCGCGGAAGGTGAGGGCGCGGGTTCCGGCGGTTTCCGCGGCGAGGCTCAGGATCGCGCCGCAATCGCGCATCAGGCTCTCGTAGGTCTCGCCCGCCCGGTACCATTCGAGCATCGTGAATTCCGGATGGTGCAGGGGGCCACGCTCCCGGTTGCGGTAGACCCGGGAAAAGCAGGCGATCCGCCGCTCGCCGGCCGCGAGCAGCTTCTTGCAGGCGAATTCCGGGGAGGTGTGGAGATAGAGGGGCTGGCGCGATCCGTCGGGGCCCAGCGCCTCGGTCGTGAAGGCATGCAGATGCGCCTCGTTGCCGGGGGAGACCTGCAGCGCGGAGGTCTCGACGTCCACGAAGTCGCGCTCCGCAAAGAAGCCCCGCAGGGCCGCCAGGATGCGGTTGCGCCCGATCAGGAACGGGCGCCGGTCCGCGTGCACATGCGGCGTCCACCAAGGGGAGGGGGTGTCTGCCCCGCTCCGGCCTGGCCATCCTGTGTCGGAGCTCCGCTCATCCGGCTTGGAGGCGGAGGGGGCATCTGAGACTGGCCTTGCTGCGTTTGGTCCCAAGGATGCGTGCCCCGAAAGACTGGCGATTTCAGCCAAGATAGGCTAGGTGCGGCCCCGACAGCGTCGAAGGGCGCCCCGCGACAGGTCGCGGCGGCCGCCGGTTCTTAAGTGAAAGAAGGCTTCTCGTGAAGGTTATCGCCTCGACCCTCCGCAAGGGCAACGTCGTCGACGTGGACGGCAAGCTCTACGTCGTGCTGACGGCCCAGAACATCCATCCGGGCAAGGGCACCCCGGTGACCCAGGTCGACATGCGCCGGATTTCCGACGGCGTGAAGGTCTCCGAGCGCTACCGCACCACCGAGCAGGTGGAGCGCGCCTTCGTGGAGGACCGGGAGCATTCCTTCCTCTACCAGGACGGCGAAGGCTACCACTTCATGAACCCGGAGAGCTACGAGCAGGTGCCCGTGCCGGAGGACATCCTGGGCGACCAGGCCGTCTATCTCCAGGAGGGCATGGTCGTGAAGCTCTCCATGCACAACGGCCTGCCGATCGCCATCGAGCTGCCGCCCCGCGTGACCCTCGAGATCATGGAGACCGAGCCGGTCGTGAAGGGCCAGACGGCCTCCTCGTCCTATAAGCCCGCCAAGCTCTCCAACGGCGCCCGCACCATGGTCCCGCCGCACATCCAGGCCGGCACCCGCGTGGTGATCCAGACCGAGGACGGCTCCTACGTGGAGCGCGCGAAGGACTGAGAGCTGGGTCTCTCCCGCTGCAATCAAAGGCGCCCGCTTCCATTCGGGAGGGGCGCCGCCCGCACGTCTGGTATGCGGCGGGTCCGTTCGCTCTTTGTTCTTGACTCTTGTCCTAACCTGTGCTGTAGCTGTGTGGCTTCTCTGGCACCGAGGGAGCCGCCGTGATCACCGGATCAGGAGGCGCCAGGGAAGGCGGTCCTGCGGGGCGCACCCGGTGGTGCGCCTCCCGGGCGGCCGCCGCAACACGG
>DATCJK010000045.1:0-50205 GCA_036562855.1 Microvirga sp. | reverse complement strand
GCTCCAGCAGGGGATCACCCGTGAGGGTGTGAGCCTGTGATGCGCGGGGTTGCGGTGGTTGGAAAGCGCTCCTGCGATGAGCAGGGCAGCGCCAGAACCGTGCGGGATGCCGGGGCGTTGGGCCGCCCCACCCGCTGCCCTTCGCCTACCCCGACGCCTCGGCGTCCCGCTCCCTCTCACGTGAGAGGGGCCAAAGACGGACCTCAGCCCCTGCCGTGGGGACGACCACGGGAAAGGGGCCGCTCCTTGAGAGCGCCGATGATTGCGCGTGCGCCGACCAAGTTGTGCCCGTGACCTCAACGCAACTCCATGTCACTGTCGGCCCTGACGGGTCCGGCGGGACGCGATGGGGGAGCGGCAATGATGCGACGGGTGGCAAGAGGGATCGTGGCGGCTGCGTTGATAGCCTCGGCACAGGCGCGGCCCTGCCGGCGCTCGCCCAGCCCGTGGAGGTCGCGCCGGGCGTCACGGTGAACCGGCGCGTCTATCCGGTGCCCGCGAACGAGGCTCCATTTTTCAACTTCGCCGCCAAGAGCGCCGACCAAAAGGCGGCTGACGACGCGCTCGTCGCGCGGGTGCGGGGAACCGGGATCGACCCGCGCCATGCGGCGCAGCGCGCCCTCGCTCAAGGATGGCAGGCGGTGATCCAGGGCCAGGATTTCGCCACCGGCGCGCGGCGCTTCAACCAGGCCTATCTGCTCGATCCAAGCGAGAGCGGCATCTATCAAGGCTTCGCGGCCATCGCGGCGAGCCGGTTCAAGGACTTCGCCTTCGCGGACGAGCTCTTCCGCATCGCGGCCCGCATGCGGAACCCGTCGCCGGCGCTGCCCGCGGATCATGCCCGCGTGATGCTGATGGCCGGGCGTCCAGCCGATGCGAAGCCACTGCTGGAAAAGGCCATCGCGGCGGATCCCGGATGGGCCGTGCCCCGCGCGAACCTCGCCTGGACGATGCTCCAACTCGGAGACCCGAAGGAGGCCTGTCGTCTCGCCGGCAAGGTGGCCGGCCGCGACCTGGAGCAGACAAGTGCCGACATGACGAAGCTGCGGCAGCTCGCCAAATGCTGAAAGGGCGGCCCGAGGCCGCCCTTCCGTATATGGCTTACGAGGCCGGCCGGAGACCGGCTTCCTTGACACGGTCGTTCATGAGCTGGCTCGTGGCCGGCAGGCGCTGGCCGCGAGCCGGAGCGCGCCGGGTGCGGGAGGTGGGCTCAAGGATCACGCTCACCGGGTTCGGGAAATGCTCCAGCGTCGCGCCGGTCGCAGCATCCGCCGCCATGCCGACCACGCCGCCGAGGAGCACATTGCCGGCGAAGCCCGCCGCGCCGCCGCCCGCGACCCGGGTCTGCACCGGCACGGAGACGTCCTGGTAGCCCTCCTTCTTGAACACCGCGACGAACTCGCTCTTGCGGCTCATCTCGATGGTGCAGGGCGTCGTGCAGCTATGGCCGAGCGACGTGCGCAACTCGGCGTCCGCCGGCTCCGACACGAACTGCACCTGGTTGGTCGTACCGCGCGTCACCGTCGCGCAATTCGCCGTCATGAGGGCGAGCACGCCCACGCCGAGTAGTTTCGAGATCGTCATCTATGCCCCCAAAGCGCCCTTGCGGGGCGCATTCCATCCATGATCAGAGGATTCGTCCCCTAACGTCTCGTAGACGAGTCGCCCCCCTGCATGTCCAGTTATATTATCGTCTTCTTGGGGGCTGGGCTCGGCGGCGCGCTCCGGCACGCGGTCAACCTGACGGCGGCCCGGGCTCTTGGTGCGTTTCCTTGGGGAACGCTGGTCGTGAACGTGGCCGGGTCCCTCGCCATGGGCCTTCTCGCGGGCTGGCTCGCCGCCCGCTCGGGCGCCGTCTGGAGCGGGCCGGCGCGCCTGTTCCTGGCGACCGGGATGCTCGGCGGCTTCACCACCTTCTCGGCCTTCTCGCTCGACGCGGTGACACTGTGGGAGAGGGGAGAGATCGGGCTCGCAGCGGCCTATGCGGCGGGGTCCGTGGTTCTCTCCATCGCTGCCCTGGCGGTGGGACTTGCCGCGGCGCGGGCCCTTGCCAGCTAGGACCGAAGCGCCCGGTGCTGGACCCGGGTGGCCCGGCGGTGATACGCGATGACCATGAAACAGAATGGATCAGGACGGCGCGGCGGCGCTGCAAAGGGCGGCCGGTCGGGCACCCGTCAGGGCTTTCGCTCCCGCGATGAGGACCGCCCGGCGAAGGGCGCTGCGAAGGGCGGTGCCAAGAGCACTGTTAAGAGCGCCGTGAAGAGCGCGGCGCCCCGGGGCACCAAGGCCCCCGGACGGCCCGGCGCGAAGCCTGCAACGGCGCCCCGCTCCACCGACAAGGCGCCTCCGCGCCAGGCCGCGCCGGCCCGTCCGAAGCCCGTGGAGGGGCCGCGCCAACCGACCCGCGCCGAGGTCAAGGCCGCCGCGACCGAGACGCTTGCGACCGGCGTCCAGACCTTGGAGGTGACGCCGGACGAGTCCGGCATGCGCGTCGACCGCTTCCTCGTCGCCCGCTTCCCGCAGCTCGCCTTCACCCATATCCAGCGCATCATCCGCAAGGGAGAGCTGCGCATCGATGGCGGCCGCGCCAAGCCGGAGTCGCGGCTCGAGAACGGCCAGAAGGTGCGCGTGCCGCCCCTGAAGCTCGATCAGCAGCGGCCCGTGGCGCGCAGCGCCGCGAAGGACCAGGACGACCTGGAATTCCTGCGCTCCATCACGCTCTACGAGGACAAGGACGTTCTCGTCCTCAACAAGCCCATGGGGCTTGCGGTGCAGGGCGGCTCCGGCACGAAGCGCCACGTGGACGGGCTTCTCGAATCCATGCGCGACGACGAGGGCCAGAAGCCCCGCCTCGTGCACAGGCTCGACAAGGATACGGCAGGCTGCCTCGTCGTCGCCAAGACGCGTTTCGCGGCCTCCACCATGGCGAAGTCCTTCCGCTCGCGCTCGACCCGCAAGATCTACTGGGCGCTGGTCGCCGGCGTTCCGCGCGTGCGCCAGGGCCGCGTCTCCACCTACCTCGCCAAGGAAGAGGGCGGGGAGGGGGATTCGCGCATGAAGGTGGCGCAGCATGGGGACGAGGGCGCGAGCCACGCGCTCACCTATTACGCGGTGGTGGACACCGCAGCCCAGAAGCTCGCCTGGCTGTCCCTGAAGCCCGTCACGGGCCGCACCCACCAGCTGCGCGCGCACGCCGCCCATATCGGCCACCCCATCGTGGGCGACCCCAAATATTTCGACATCGAGAACTGGGAGCTTCCCGGCGGCATCCAGCAGCGCCTGCATCTTCTGGCCCGGCGCATCGTCATCCCGCACCCGCGCACCGGCAAGCCCATCGACGTGACCGCGCCCCTGCCGTCGCACATGCAGCAGAGCTGGAATCTTCTGGGCTTCGAGACCGAGCGCTACGACCCCATCGTGGAATCACCCGAGGACTAGGGGCGCGACTGCTCGCGCCGCCGTAAACCCGCACTCCAGGCCCCAAGCCCGGAGCGGGGGCGCGGCTCCGCGCCTGTCGGGGGAGCGGTCCAGATCCGCGTCGAGCCTTCCTGCAATCTCCCCTTGCGCCGTCGCACTTTCGCCGCGTGGCTGACGTAGCGTCATTGGACCGGAGCAAGCGGAAGGCCGCTCCGGTCTGAAGGAGGAGATCAATGGAACACAAGAAACTTGATCAGCTCCGTGACGTCGCCGACGTTCAACCCTCCCAAACCCACCGGATGACCCGCGCCGAGCGGCTGCAAAGGTGGATCGAGATCCTTGAGCGCGACCCGACACGCCGCCTCGCCGCCATTCCCGAAATCGAATACATGCTGCCGGTCGACAGGCCCCTTGCCCGGGCCGACAACTCGCCTCTGTCCCTCGCCTACGAGGATCCCGTGCTCCGCGAAGAGGGGCTCACGGGCGACCGGCTCGGCGACGCGATGAACTTCTTCGAACTCAACGAGTCCGAGGCGCATCACGCCTTCTGCTCGTGCCTTGGCGGACACATGATGGAGTCGCGGGCCTTCGCGCGGAGGCTGCACGACGCCACGATTGGCCGGGCCCGCATCGTGTCCGGAGCCTGGGTTCTCGGCACCCTGGCGCTCGGGCTCCCCGGTCTTCTCTACTTCGGCTGACCGCGTGACCTGACCTCGGCCGGAAGGCGCATCCGCCTTCCGGCTTCTCGCATGGAAGCCTCGACGATTGCGCCCGCGCCCGCCTTCGGCGAGAACGGGACGAATCCGCCGGAGGCCGTTCCATGCTCGCCATCGCGCCCGTCACCCTCTCCACCGACCGCCTCGTGCTGAAGCCGCTTGCGCTCGATCAGGTGCCGGCGCTGGGCGCCGCGGCGAGCGACGGCGCGCTGTGGGAGAAGACCACCACCACGGTGCCGCGCCCGGAGGGCTTCGAGGACTACGTGCGCACGGCGCTCGCCAGGCAGGAGGCGGGCAACCAATTGCCCTTCGCGACCGTGGTCCGCGAGGGAGACCGGATCGTCGGCTCCACGCGCTTCATGAACATCGACGCGGCGAACCGGCGTCTCGAAATCGGCACCACATGGGTCGCGGGGTCCTGGCAGCGCAGCTTCGTCAACACGCACGCCAAATACCTGATGCTGCGGCACGCCTTCGAGGAGCTGGGCTGCATCGCGGTGGAGTTCCGCACCCACCTGCGCAACGACCAGTCCCGGGCGGCGATCGAGCGTCTCGGCGCCCGCCAGGACGGCATCCTGCGCGCGCACATGATCATGCCCGATGGGCACATCCGAGACACGGTCGTCTACAGCATCGTGCAGAGCGAGTGGCCGGACGTGAAGGCGCGGCTCGCAGCCCGCATGGCGGCGGAGCCCGGCGCGCAGGCCGTCGCCTGACAGGCGGTCCAGGCAAGCACAGGAGCGCCGGCCGGGGAGGGGGCTCGCCAAGGCCGGACAGGGTTGCGGGGCCTGCCTCTTGTCGAACCCTCGGCGCCTCTAGCGACCCATCGACCCATGACAGGGGCGGCTCGCTCCCCTAGAAAGCGCCTTGGGATCGCTGCCCGGCGATCCCTTTCGTGAGATTCGCCCTTGGCCGTCCAGCAGGTTCAAGCCTTTATCGACAGTCTGGCCGCCGAAGGCGGCGAGACGGGCCGGCTCATCGCGTCCCGCGATTGGACCGATACGCCTCTCGGCCCCGTCGAGGCCTGGCCCCTCAGCCTGCGGACGTCGCTCGGCCTTCTCCTGCGCACCCCGGTTCCCATGGTGATGCTGTGGGGCGAGGACGGGGTGATGCTCTACAACGATTCCTATTCGCTGTTCGCGGGCGGGCGGCATCCCAAGCTCCTCGGATCCAAGGTCCGGGAGGGCTGGCAGGAGGTCGCGGAATTCAACGACAACGTCATGCGGGTCGGGCTCGCGGGCGGCACCCTGTCGTACAAGGACCAGGAGCTGACGCTCTACCGGCACGGCCTTCCCGAGCAGGTCTGGATGAACCTCGACTACTCGCCCGTCCCGGGCGACGACGGCCTGCCCGCGGGCGTGCTGGCGATCGTGGTGGAGACGACGGAGCGCATGGTCTCCGAGCGGCAGCGCCATGCGGCCGAGGAGCGCCTGCGCGAATTGAACGCCGATCTGGAATCCGAGGTGGCCGCCCGCACGGCGGAGCGCGACCGGATCTGGCAGCTCTCGCCCGATCTCATGTGCGTCGCCAGGACCGACGGCACGCTCCTCTCCGTCAATCCGGCCTGGGAGCGGTTGCTCGGCTGGTCGGCCGAATGGCTCGCGGGCCGCAACGCGGGGGAGATCAAGCATCCCGACGACGGGGAACGCACCCGGGCCGAACTCGTCCGGCTCGCGGAGGGCGGCTACAGGACCTTCAATTTCGAGGATCGGTACCGGCACAAGGACGGAAGCTGGCGCTGGATCTCCTGGGTGATCGAGCCCGAGGGCAGCCTCATCTACTGCGTGGGCCGGGACGTGACCGCCGAGAAGGCAACCCGCGCGGCGCTCGAGGCGGCCGAGACGGCGCGGCGCGAGGCGGATGCGCTCTACCGCGCCTATTTCGAGCATACGCCCGAGGCGCTGTTCGTGATCGGCGTCACGGCGGATGGCGGCTTCGTGGTCGAGGAGGTCAACCCCGCCCACGAGGCGGGCGTCGGCCTCAAGATCGAGGATATCCGCGGCAAGCGGATGGAGGAGATCCTGCCCCCCGGGCTCGCGGAGCGCGTGACCGCTGCCTACCGGCACGTGATCGCGTGCGGGGAGGTCTACCAATATCGCGAGATCTTCGACATGCCGCGGGGCCCGGAGCACTGGGACACGTCCCTCGTGCCGGTGCGCGATGCGGATGGGCGCATCACCCGGTTGATCGGATCGAGCCGGAACGTCACGCGCCAGGTGGTGGCGGAGGAAGCCCTGCGGCAGGCGCAGAAGATGGAGGCGGTGGGCCAGCTCACCGGCGGCATCGCGCACGACTTCAACAATCTGCTGGGAGCCGTGGTCGGGTCCCTCGACCTCATCCGTCGCAAGCCCACCGATGTGGAGCGCGTGAAACGCTTCGCGGAAGCCGGGCTGGAGGCGGCCGGGCGGGGCGCGAAGCTCACGAGCCAGCTCCTCGCCTTTTCCAGGGCGCAGCGCATCGAACTGAAGCCCGTCCTGGTCTCTCCGCTCGTGGAGGGCATGCAGGACATGCTCACGCGCACCCTGGGGCCCATGGTGCGCCTCAAGCTCAAGCTCGGGGCCGATGCCGCGGCTGTCATGTCCGATCCGACCCAGCTCGAGATGACGGTGCTGAACCTTGCCATCAATGCCCGGGACGCCATGCCCGAGGGCGGCGATCTCACCATCGCGACCGAGCGGTGCCGGATCGAGAACGATCCGGAACTCGCGACGGGCGATTACGTGGAGCTCACCGTGATCGACACCGGCTTCGGCATGCCGCCCGACGTGGTGACGCGGGCCTTCGACCCGTTCTTCACCACCAAGGGCATCGGCAAGGGCACCGGGCTTGGCCTCTCTCAGGTCTACGGGATCGCGCGGCAGGCGGGCGGGACGGTCCGGATCGAGAGCCGCCCGGGCGCCGGCACGATCGTGCGGGTCATGCTCCCCGAAACCGAGGCACCGGCGAGCGCAGGGCCTGAGATCGCCTCGGACCAGGCGGCCGGCGCGCCCTCGCAGGCCCTGATCCTGGTCGTCGACGACGATCCCGACATGCGGCGCATACTCGTCGCGTCGCTGCACGCGCTCGGCTATCGCGTCGCCGAGGCGGGCGACGGGGAGGCCGGGCTCGCGGCCCTCGATGCGGGCCGGCCGGACCTGCTCGTGGTGGATTTCGCGATGCCTGGAATGAACGGGGTCGAGGTTGCCAAAGGGGCGCGCGAGCGCCATCCGGACTTGCCCATCGTCTTCGCCAGCGGCTACTCGGACACGGCCGCCATCGAATCCGTGGCCGACGGCGAGACGGTCGTGATCCGCAAGCCCTTCCGGATCGACGAATTGCAGGCCGTGATCGCAAGCGCCCTACGCGGCACGGTCACGGGATAGCCCCATGCGTCTCATCCTCTTCGGCGTCACAAGCGCCCTGCGTGGCGCGGTAACCGGATAGCCCCCCATGCGTCTCATCCTCTTCGACGTCGATGGCACCCTCGTGGACAGCCAGGAGATCATCGTCGCGGCTCAGGTCGCGGCCTTCACGGCGCACGGGCTCGAGCCGCCGAGCCGCGACCGCGCGCTCTCCATCGTTGGCCTCTCCCTCGCCGAGGCCTTCACGGTGCTCGTGGGAGCGGACGGGCCGGTGCAGAGCCTGGCCGAGGCCTACAAGGCTTCCTTCGCGACGCTCCGCGCGGAGCCGGCCCTTCGGGAGCCGCTCTTTCCCGGCGCCGCCGCCTGCCTCGCGAGGCTATCCGCCCGCTCGGACGTGCTGCTCGGCATCGCGACCGGGAAATCCCGGCGGGGCGTGGCGCATCTCCTCGATCGGCACGGCTGGGAGCAGATCTTCGCCACGATCCAGACCGCGGACGACGCGCCTTCGAAGCCGCATCCCGCCATGATCCTCCAGGCCATGGCCGAGGTCGGGGCGGAGCCCGCCGACACGCTCATCGTGGGCGATTCCTCCTTCGACATGGCCATGGGCCGAGCCGCAGGCGTCACGGCCATCGGCGTCTCCTGGGGCTTCCAGCCCGTCGCTTCCCTGGAGGAGGCGGGGGCGCAGGCCATCGTCCACAGCTACGCCGAGCTGGAGCGCCTGCTCGACCGCTTCCTCGCCGGCGAGTCCATCGCGGCCTGAGCCCTCGAAGACGCGCCTCCGGCCTCCTATCTCACCCCCATGAGCGATCCATCTTCGAAGGACCGGTTCCCTGAGACCGAGGAACCCAGCCCCATCACCGATCCATCTTCGAAAGACCCGGTCCCCTCGACCGAGGAACCCAGCCCCATGAGCGATCAGTTTCCCAGCGACTGGTTCCCCTCGCCCGAGGAACCGAACCCCATGCGGTCCGCCCAGGCCGGCATGAAGCCCGCGCTCCCGAAGCGGTTCTACAAGGAGGCCGGCGTCGAGGAGCGGGACGGCGCCTTCCAGCTCGTCCTCGATGGGCGCCCGGCCCGGACCCCCGGGCGGCAGCCGCTCGCCGTGCCGACGCGCGCTCTCGCGGAGGCGCTCGCGGCCGAGTGGGACAGGCAGGCCGAGGAGGTCAATCCCGCCACCATGCCGCTGACCCGGATCGTCAACTCCGCCCTCGACGGGGTTGCGGTGCGGCGGGACGAGGTGGTGGACGACCTCGTGAGATATGCAGGCTCCGATCTCGTCTGCTACCGGGCCGCGGAGCCGGCCCGGCTCGTGGAGGCCCAGAACCGTGCCTGGAATCCCGTTCTCGACTGGATGCGCGACAAGCACGGGGCGCGGTTCACCCTGTCCGAAGGCGTCATGCACGTCTCCCAGCCGGATGCCGCCACCCAGGCCGTCCGGGCCGCGATCCAGCCCATCGCATCGCCGCTCAAGCTGGCGGCGCTCCACGTGATGACGACGCTCACGGGCTCGGTCCTCATCGCGCTCGCCCATGCGCAGGGCCGCTTCACCGTGGACGAGGCTTGGGCGGCCGCCCATGCGGACGAGATCTACCAGGAAAGCGTCTGGGGCGAGGATCACGAGGCCATGGTGCGTCGGGAGACCCGCGAGGCGGAGTTCCAGGCCGCCTCGCAGGTCTTCGCTCTCGGCGGATAGGGCAGGCCCTCCTCGGGCGGGATCCAGCTCGCGCCGACAGGCCCGTAACCTGCCCATGCGTCTTCGGACGGGATTTTGGCCGCGGCCACGCTATGCTAAGGGGCACCCTTCCTCTTGGTGCGTGGCCACGGATCCCCCATGAAAGACATGCTCGAACGGCTTGAAGACAGGCGCGCGCAGGCCCGCCTCGGCGGCGGCACGAAGCGGATCGAGGCGCAGCACGCCCGCGGCAAGCTCACGGCCCGGGAGCGCCTGGAGCTGCTGCTCGACAAGGGCTCGTTCGAGGAGTTCGACATGTTCGTCGAGCACCGCTCGACGGATTTCGGCATGGCGGACGCCAAGATCCCGGGCGACGGCGTGGTCACGGGCTGGGGCACTATCAACGGCCGCACGGTCTTCGTCTTCGCCAAGGACTTCACGGTCTTCGGCGGTTCGCTGTCCGAGGCCCATGCCCAGAAGATCATCAAGATCCAGGACATGGCGCTGAAGATGCGCGCGCCGATCATCGGCCTGTTCGATGCGGGCGGCGCGCGGATCCAGGAGGGCGTCGCGGCCCTCGGCGGCTATGGCGAAGTGTTCAAGCGCAACGTGATCGCGTCCGGCGTGATCCCGCAGATCTCCGTGATCATGGGGCCCTGCGCTGGCGGCGACGTGTACTCGCCCGCCATGACCGACTTCATCTTCATGGTCCGCGACCGCTCCTACATGTTCGTCACAGGCCCCGACGTGGTGAAGACCGTGACCAACGAGGTGGTGACGGCCGAGGAGCTCGGCGGCGCCAAGGTCCACACCACGAAATCCTCCATCGCGGACGGCGCCTACGACAACGACGTGGAGGCGCTGCTGCAGATCCGCCGCCTCATGGATTTCCTGCCCGCCAACAACCTCGAGGGCGCTCCGGAATGGCCGAGCTTCGACGATCCGAACCGTAACGATGACAGCCTCGACACCCTGATCCCGGACAACCCGAACAAGCCCTACGACATGAAGGAGCTGATCCTCAAAGTCGTGGACGAGGGCGATTTCTTCGAGATCCAGGAAGCCTACGCCAAGAACATCATCACGGGCTTCGCGCGCATCGAGGGCCGCTCGGTCGGCATCGTGGCGAACCAGCCGATGGTGCTGGCGGGCGTGCTCGACTCGGACGCCTCGCGCAAGGCGGCGCGCTTCGTACGGTTCTGCGATGCGTTTAACATCCCGATCGTGACCTTCGAGGACGTGCCGGGCTTCCTGCCGGGCACCGCGCAGGAATATGGCGGCCTCATCAAGCACGGGGCGAAGCTGCTCTTCGCCTATTCCGAGGCGACCGTGCCGCTTGTCACGGTGATCACCCGCAAGGCCTTCGGCGGCGCCTATGACGTGATGGCGTCCAAGCACATCGGCGGCGACGTGAACTATGCCTGGCCGACCGCACAGATCGCGGTGATGGGCGCCAAGGGCGCGGTGGAGATCATCTTCCGCCAGGATATCGGCGATGCGGACAAGATCGCGGCCCGCACCAAAGAATACGAGGACCGCTTCATGTCGCCCTTCGTGGCCGCCGAGCGCGGCTACGTGGACGAGGTGATCATGCCCCATTCCACCCGCCGCCGCATCGCCCGCGCGCTGGCGATGCTCCGCTCGAAGGAGACGGAGCGGCCCTGGAAGAAGCACGACAACATCCCGCTTTAGGCACGGGACCGCTACTTACGCAAAGGGGGCCCGGACGAGCGCTCGTCCGGGCCCCGTTACGTGACGCCGCTGTTACTGCGACGTGCCGTTCACGAGTTCGGGCCGACGCACGGTCTGAAAGACGTAGCGCATGGCGTCGGGCAGGAGCTGCTTGAACGCATCCCAGTTGTGGCCCCCGTCGATGACGCGCAGCTCCGCCGGGATCTTGTTGTCGCGCCAGACCTTGTAGAGGTTCGTGGCGTGGTACTCGATCTGGAACTCGTCGTGATCGCCGGAGCTGAAATGCACCGGCATGACGATCTTTTTGGCGAGGAATGCGTCGAGGAGCGTCGGGTAGTTGAGCTGCTTCCAAACCTCGGGATCGTAGGTCCCGGCGCCGAAGACGCCGACGCGGCGGGCGGATGAGGTCTCCGGCGGCTCGGGCACGTAAATGGCGGGGCTCACGAGAGCGACCGCCGCAAACATCTCCGGGTTCTTCAGGGCAAAGCGTAGGGAGCCGTAGCCGCCCATGGAGACCCCGCCGATGACGCGGCCCATGCGATCGTTGATCACGCGGAACTTGCGTTCGACCTCGGGCATCAGGTCCCGCATGAAGGCCGTTTCCATCGGCTCCTTGCGGTCCACATACCAGGTGGTCGTCGCCGAGGGCAGCACGATCACGGCTGGCGGCATCTGTCCATCGGCGATCAGCCGGTCGATGGTGCGTTGCGCCTCGCCCTTCGCGACCCACTCGTTCTCGTCGCCGCCGTTGCCGTGCAGAAGGTACATCACGGGATACCGGAGCTTGCCCGTGTCGTAGCCGTCCGGGAGGTAGACGTTGTAGACCCAGTCGCGCCCGAGGGTCTGCGATGGGAAGCGCTGCGAGATCACGGTGCCGGCAAGCGCAGACCAGCTGACCGCGACGGCCATCAAAGCGGTGACGAATGTCCCTAAGGCTCGGGTGAGTCGCATCGTTTCCTCCTCTGTTCTTCGTTGAAGAAAGAAAGCGTAGCACCCTGACGCAGCGTCACAACCTGCGTTTCAGGCAGGTCCGATCGGGCTTGGGCTCATGGCTGCCACTGGGTGATCAGGCGGATGTCGGCTTGGCTGAGCCCATGACCGCTCGGCAGCACCTGGTGCTGCACGGCGGCACCGGCGCGCTCCAGCATCCCCGCGAGCCGCTCCGCATTCTCGGCCGGCACGATCGGATCCATCGAGCCCGACAGGATGAGCACGCGCTTGCCCGAGAGATCCGCCGGCGGCGGCTCCGACAGGGGCACCATGGCGCGCAGGAGCACCGCGCCGGCGAGCGCCTCCGGATGCAGCAGCATCATCGCGGCTGCGATATTGGCGCCGTTGGAGAAGCCCACTGCCAAAGGCGCCTCGATCCCGTAGGCGCCGCGCGCCTCGGCCACGAAGCCCGCCAGTTCCGCGGCGCGCGCCCGCACATCCGCCTCGTCGAACACGCCCTCCGCGAAGCGGCGAAAGAAGCGCGGCATGCCGTTCTCCAGCACCCGTCCGCGCGGGGAAAGCAGGGCGGCGCCCGGCGCGATCGTCTGGCCGAGCGGCAAGAGATCGTTCTCGTCGCCGCCGGTGCCGTGGAGCAGCAGCAGGGGAGGGCGGCCGAGTGCGGTCGCCGGGACGAAGCGGTGGGTGAAGGAAAGGGTCATCGAACAGGTCCTCGCCATCCCCTCCCGCGCTGCGGGAGGGGATGGATGTTGGTTCAGGCAAGCTCCGGCAGGACGGCTTCGATCTCCTGGCGCCGGGGCTCGAGGAAGCGGGGGAGCTTCAGGGCCTGGCCCAGATTCTCCACGCTCTCGTCGGCCGCGAATCCGGGTTCGTCGGTGGCGATCTCGAAGAGAACGCCGCCGGGCTCCCGGAAGTAGATCGACCGGAAGTAGTTCCGGTCCCGCTGCTCCGTGGTGCGGATGCGGTGATTGTTGGCGAGCCGCCGGGCCATCTCGGCCTGCGCCGCATCGTCCGCGGCCCGGAAGGCCACGTGATGGACCGAGCCGCCGCCCGGGCTGCCGGGCAGGAAGCCCTTCGCGGTGCGCAGATCGACGAAGCCGCCGAGCGCGGTGCCGCTGGCATAGCGCGCGACTGGACCCTCCTGCGCTCCCGCGCCGAAGCCGAGCACGTCGGTGAGGATCGCCGCCGTGCGGGCGGCGTCCTCGAGCAGCAGGGTCACCCCATGAAAGCCGCGGATCGCGTGCTCGGCCGGGATCGCGCCCGCTTGCCAGGCAGGCTCCGCCTCCGCCCCCGCGACGGCCACGAGCGCAAGGCTCATCCCGTCCGGGTCCTTGAAGGGAACGACCGTGTCGCCGAAGCGCCGAACCGGCGTCTCGTGCGGCACGCCCGCCTCCAGGAAACGGTGCGTCCAGTAGCCGATGGCGCTCTCCGGCACGCGGAATGCGGTCTCGAAGGTCTCGCCGACGCCGCGCCGCCCGCTCACCACGTGGTCCCATGGGAAGAAGGTGAGGATGGTGCCGGGGCTCCCGGTCTCGTCGCCGTAGTAGAAGTGGTAGGTACCCGGATCGTCGAAATTGACGGTCCGCTTCACGAAGCGCAGGCCCAGCACGCGGGTGTAGAAGTCGAAGTTGCGGCGCGCATTGCCCGCGATGGCGGTGACGTGGTGGATGCCGTGCTGCATGGATCCCTCCTCGGGTCCTGTGGGCGAGCATCGGGCTCGCTTGCATGATGCCGAGATAAGCGGCGCCGGAACAGGCAGAAGAGCGGAAAGCCGCGTTTGCGCGAACGCATGGAAAGCCAGCCCGATGAGGCTGCGTCATTGCGCATGGCGCTGCGGCCGTTTTGGACGCCACTCACACTTTCGCAACCTTGGATCCTCAATCCTGGTTAACCTGAACCCGGATTCAGATTTCGCCGTTAACCTTTTCCCGGCTCCCCCCATGCGAACGTCGTTGTCAGACAGGAACGCAACCGGCACCAGCAAAAGCCGGGGAGGGTCAAACAGATGATCAAGGCTCAACTTCGCGAATACGTCGAGCGGGTGATCGAAGCCAAGGAAATCACCGCCGAGGACGTGCGGGTGCTCCTCCGGGAAGTGCTGGCCGATGGCCTGACCTCTCGCCACGAGGCCGAGACGCTCCTGGCGCTCGACCGGTCGCTGAAGGCGGATCCCACCTGGACCGAGGCCCTGAAGGCCCTCCTCGTCGATTACGTGGTCTGGGGCTCCCGCCCGACCGGCTACGTCACGGCCGACGATGCGCGCTGGCTTGCCGCGGCGCTCGATGTGGGACTTCCCACGCAGACCGGCCTCGCCGTCGCCCGCGCCATCATCGACGAGGCCGAGCAGGTGGATGAGGCGCTCTTCACCTTCCTCCTCAGCGGCCGGCAGGCCGCCGACACCCTCGCGGCCTGATCCGGTCGCGCTGGGGCGGGTCCCCCATCCCCGGACGGGTTCTCGAAGCCGTCCGGCGCCGGCAATCCGCTCGATTGCTGCTTTCGCCCCGCTTCCCCTCTGCACGGCAGTGCAGTAACGGAAGGCGGGGTTTCGCCTTTTCGGATGAAGAGGCCTGCAGCGTTCGAGGGCTTATGTTCGACAAGATCCTGATCGCCAATCGCGGCGAGATCGCATGCCGCGTCATCAAGACCGCGCGCCGTATGGGCATCAAGACGGTGGCCGTGTACTCGGACGCGGACCGGGACGCCCTCCATGTGGAGATGGCGGACGAGGCGGTGCATCTGGGGCCCGCGCCCGCCGCTCAATCCTATCTCGTCATCGACAAGATCGTGGAGGCTTGCCGGCGCACGGGCGCGCAGGCGGTCCATCCGGGATACGGCTTCCTCTCCGAGCGCGAGGCCTTCCCGCAGGCGCTTGCGGCGGCCGGAATCACCTTCATCGGACCGAACCCGCATGCCATCGCGGCGATGGGCGACAAGATCGAATCCAAGAAGGCGGCCGCGGCCGCGAACGTCTCCACGGTGCCGGGCTTCCTTGGCGTCATCGAAGGGCCGGAGCAGGCGGTCACGATCGCCAACGAGATCGGCTATCCGGTCATGATCAAGGCCTCCGCCGGCGGAGGGGGCAAAGGCATGCGCATCGCCTACTCGGCCGGCGAGGTCGCGGAGGGTTTCGCCCGCGCGAAATCGGAGGCCGCGTCGTCTTTCGGCGACGACCGGGTGTTCGTGGAAAAGTTCATCACCGACCCACGGCATATCGAGATTCAGGTGCTCGGCGATAAGCACGGGAACGTCATCTATTTGGGCGAGCGCGAATGCTCGATCCAGCGCCGGAACCAGAAGGTGGTCGAGGAGGCGCCGTCGCCGCTCCTCGACGAGGCGACGCGAGCTAAGATGGGCGAGCAGGCCGTGGCCCTCGCCAAGGCGGTCGGCTACGACAGCGCCGGCACCGTGGAGTTCGTCGCGGGCCAGGACCGCTCCTTCTACTTCCTTGAAATGAACACTCGCCTCCAGGTGGAGCACCCGGTCACGGAGATGATCACCGGCATCGATCTCGTGGAGGAGATGATCCGCGTCGCCGCTGGGGAAAAGCTCCGGCTCACGCAGGCCGATGTGAGGCTGAACGGCTGGTCGGTTGAAAGCCGCGTCTATGCGGAGGATCCGACCCGCAACTTCCTGCCCTCCACGGGCCGCCTCGTCACCTATCGGGCGCCAAGGGAAGGCACGGCGGACGGCGTCACGGTGCGCAATGACACCGGTGTGGGCGAGGGCGGCGAGATCTCGATCTACTACGATCCGATGATCGCCAAGCTCGTCACCCATGCGCCGACCCGCGAACAGGCCATCGACGCGCAAGCGACCGCCCTCGACGCCTTCGCCATCGACGGCATCCGGCACAACATTCCGTTTCTCGCGGCGCTCATGCAGCACCCCCGCTGGCGTTCGGGCCAGCTCTCCACGGGGTTCATCGCCGAGGAGTTTCCCGAGGGCTTCAAGGCGCCCGCGCCGCAGGGCGACGTGGCGCGTCGCATGGCGGCGGTCGGCGCCGCCATCGACCACCTGATGAACGAGCGCAAGCGCCAGATCTCGGGACAGATGCGCCCAGGCTTCGTGCGCTTCGAGCGCGAGCGCGTCGTGATGCTCGGGGCTGAGCGCCACGAGGTGCTGGTGGAGGATGTGGACGGCGGCATCGCCGTCGTGGCCGGCGGGGACGCCTGGCCCGTGATCTCCGCCTGGCATCCGGGCGAGCCCGTCTGGACCGGCACGGTCGGCGGAGCGAGGGCGGCCGTCCAGGTGCGTCCGCTCCTCAACGGCATGATGCTCTCCCATGCGGGCACCTCCGCGGAGGTCCGCGTCTACACGCGCCGGGAGGCGGAGCTTGCGGCCCTCATGCCCGAGAAGGCGGAAGCCGATACGGGCAAGCAGCTCCTGTGCCCCATGCCGGGCCTCGTGAAGGCGATCAGCGTCACGGCCGGCCAGGAGGTGAAGGCGGGCGAGCCGCTCTGCATCGTCGAGGCCATGAAGATGGAGAACGTTCTGCGTGCCGAGCGCGACGCGACCATCGCCACGATCCACGCGAAGGAAGGCGACAGCCTCGCGGTGGACGCGGTCATCATGGAATTCGCGTAAAGCACGACGCCTCTCCCCCGGGGAGAGGCAGGGAGCCAAGGTCCATGCCCCTCTATTTTGCCTACGGCTCCAACATGGACCGCGCCGCCATGGCGGCGCGGTGCCCGCAATCGAAGGCGCTCGGGCCGGCCCGGCTGATGCGGCACCGCTTCCTCGTCACGGGCGACGGCTATGCCTCGGTGACGCGCGATCCGCGGCGCGTGGTGTGGGGCCTGCTGTGGGATCTCGCACTCTCGGACGTGCGGGCCCTCGACCGTTACGAGAGCCTGCACACCGGCCTCTATGCCAAGGTGGTGCAGCCGGTTCTCACGGAGCAGGGGCCTCGCCGTGCGATGCTCTATGTGGGGCGCAGCAACCAGCCCGGCGCCCCGAAGGCGGGATATCTCGAAGGAGTCGTCGCCGCGGCCGAGACCGCGGGCCTGCCGGAGGCCTATCTGCGCGAACTCCAGGCCAGCCTGCCGGGCCGGCCCACCCCGGCTGAGGCTGCCCCCGCCGCACCGAAGGTGCGTCCGCGCTTTGCGGCGCCGCCGAACGTGCGGCGTCATCAGTAGAATTCCTACATTAGAACCTTTGTCTCTCCTCCGCGTTGTTCCGGCAATGGCTTGGCCATAAGGCCGGCGCAGTAGCGTAGAGGAGTGGGCGATGAAGGCTGGGCACTCGATTACGAAGAGATATGGCTATGCGTGGGTGACGCTTGGCTTCTTCCTCGTCTCCCTGATCGGGCACTGGGTCTTCGCTTGGTTCGCTTATGTGAGCGAACAGCAGGCCCACGCGCAGCCGATTCAGGTCTCGGACTACTTCGTGGAAGTCATGCGCGACACGCTCGAGAACTGGCAGTCGGAGTTCCTGCAACTCCTCTGGCAGGTCGGCGGGCTCGCTATCCTGCTCTTCGTCGGCTCGCCGCAATCCAAGGAGGGCGACGATCGCATGGAGGCCAAGATCGACGAGATCCTGCGCCGGGTGGCACCCGCCGAGGCAGAGCGGCTCATCGATACGATCGATGACGATTACGCGGGCCGCCATACGGACGCGCGCCACGCGCACCGCTGAACTCGCATGAAGCAAATCAGTACCGCCCACATCCTCGTCCATGGCCGCGTGCAGGGCGTGGGATTCCGCGCCTGGGTCCAGCATCAGGCGGAGCTGCATGGCCTCTCGGGCTGGGTCCGCAACCGGCGCGACGGCGCGGTGGAAGCGCTGTTCGCGGGGCCCGAGGACGCCGTGGCGGTGATTCTCAAGGCCTGCCGCCAGGGTCCATCCGGGTCGCTGGTGGAGAATGTCGAGATGCTGCCGGATCCCGAAGCGCCGCCCCGCGCGGGCTTCGAGGTCCGTGGGACCGTTTAGGCGGCCATGTAGGCACCGCCGCTCAGGAGGGGCGCCGTGTCGCTCACGTCGCCTGCCACCGCCATCTCCACGTCTTGCGGGAAGCCGGCGTCACGCAACTCGAGGCCGGATGCCGAGCCGCTGACGATCTCGGCCATGTCATGGCCGGCTGAGCGAAAGGCGTCGTGAGCCACGCGGGCCTCGGGAGAGCATGCGAGGCCCAGATGGTGGACGATGGCTCCGGCGCCGAGGAGATCCTCGATCGCGGGCCGCAATCCTCCATCGGGCCACCGCTCCCCGGCTGGGATGACCCCGATGGCCCCTCCACCCGCGATACGCAGCGCGGCGCGCGCCACCGCTCCCGCGTTTCTGAGGCAGCCCGCGAGGACGGGCGTGCCGCCGCAGCCGAGAGACAGGCGCGATCCGTTGGGTGATGGCAGCATGATGCGGGCTCCAGCCGGCAATCGCGCAAGGCTCGCCGGTGAGAGGCTGAATTGTCCGCCCCCCGCTCGTCGAGGCTGCGCCAGCACGGCGCCTGCACGATCGGCAGCCTCCTGTGCGGCCGCCCGGTCGCCGAGAGGGAAGGGGTATACGGCCGCTCCGCGCGAGACCGCCACATCGACGGCGGTCGAGAACGACAGCACATCCACGATCACGAACACGGACACGCGCCCCCGTAGGGACTCGATGCCCGCCATGCCCCACTCGGAAAGAACCATCGCCATCGCGCGGACCGCCTCCTCAACGACGGGCGTGTCTTATCCCTTCAGGGGTATGGATGGTGCTCCCCGTTCCTGGAGTGATGGGTTCAACCGTCCTTGTTGGCCGATCCTACGGGTCCGCCCGCCTCCTTCCAGGCGCCGAACCCGCCGCCGAGATGAGCGACCGGCTTCAGGCCCATGTCCTGCGCGGTTGCGGCCGCGAGCGCCGAGCGCCAGCCGCCGGCGCAGACGAAGACGAAGCGCTTGTCCTCGGCGAAGACCGGCTTGTGATAGGGGCTCTCCGGGTCGATCCAGAACTCGAGCATGCCGCGCGGGCAGTGGATGGCACCCGGCAGGCGGCCCTCGCGCTCGAGCTCCCGTGGGTCGCGGATATCCACGAACACCACGTCGTCCCGGCCCATGAGGCCCATCGCCTCCTCGGCCGAGAGCGTTTCGATCTTGCCGTTGGCCTCCTCGAGAAGGGCCTTGTAGCCGCGGGTGATGGTCTGGGGCATGGGCGTCCTCGGATGGCGTTCTCCCGGACGGGCATGTTGGCGCCCGGCGGCTCGATCTGGCAATAAGCTGGATGCGCGGCCGCCAAGGTCAATCCACGCCGCGCAGGACGAGGGAGAGGGCAGGGTGATCGGGTTCTCGGTCGTGGACTACGCGGCGCTCGCCTTCTTCGGGCTTGCCTGGTTTGCCTATTGGGCGGGCGTCGAGCGTACCCAAGCGGGCGGACGCGGGCTCAACCCCCTCATGAACGAGTACCGCTACCGCTGGATGGACGAGATGGTGGTCCGCGAGAACCGCATCGTCGACACGACCATCATGGCCTCCCTGCAGAACGGCACGGCATTCTTCGCCTCGACCTCGCTCATCGCCATCGGCGGCACCCTGGCGCTGGTCCGCGCCGCGGACGACGTGCTGACGCTCTTTGCCGATGCGCCGGTCTCCCTCGCCGCCCTGCGCTTCATGTGGGAGGTGAAGGTAGCGGGGCTCGCCCTGATCTTCGTCTACGCCTTCTTCAAGTTCGCCTGGGCCTACCGCCTCTTCAACTACGTCGCGATCCTGGTCGGCTCCGTGCCGGTGCTGCGCGGCGACAACGAGGAGGAGGCCCGCCGCGCCGCCCGCCGGGCCGCGGCCATGAACGTGGTCGCGGGCAAGCACTTCAACCGCGGCCAGCGGGCCTTCTTCTTCGCGCTCGCCTACCTCGGCTGGTTCGTAAGCCCCTGGATCTTCATGGGCGCGACGGGCGCGGTTCTCTATGTGATGTGGCGCCGCCAATTCGCATCGGACGCCAGGGCCGCGCTTTTGGGCAGCGACGAGGAGCACGAGGGTTCCGACACGCGGTCCTCCCGGCATCCATAGGCGCGGCGGAGCCGATGCTCTATGTGGAGGGGCGGCGCTTCTTCGCGTCGCGCGCGAGAGACGCGCCTTTGGGCGAGGAGCCGGAGCAGACCCGATGACGAAGCCCGATGACCTCGAAGCCGTGATGCTCGATCTTGCGGCCAAGCGCGGCCCCGGCAAGACCATCTGCCCCTCGGAGGTGGCCCGCGCCATTGGCGGCGATCATCCGGAAGGGTGGGGTCCGCTCATGCAGCCCGTGCGCCGAGTGGCCGTGCGGCTCATGAAGGAGGGGCGGGTGGTCATCCTGCGCAAGGGCCGTCCCGTGGACCCGGACGACTTCAAGGGGATCTACCGGATCACGCTGCCTGCCGGCGGCGAGGGAAACAGTTCGGACGTGCGACCCGAGAGCCAGTAGCCCACGAGCCCGGTCCATTCGCGGGTGCCCACATCCAGCCGCCGCAGGCCCTCCGAGATGAAGGCGAAGGGTTTGGTCAGGTCCGATGCCCCGCTGGTGCGAAAATCGACCGGATAGGCCGTCACCTCGAATCCCGCCTTCCGGAACACGCCCACCGATCGCGGCATGTGCCAGGCCGAGGTCACCAGAAGCCAGCGCTCGCCGGGCTTGGGCTGCACCATCGCGCGGGTGAACGTGGCGTTCTCGCCCGTGGTGCGCGACCTGTCCTCGACGAGAAGCCGGGCGGGGTCGAGCCCCGCCGCCTCGAGATAGGCGGCGATCTGCGGCGCCTCGGCGATGCCCGCCCCGAAGACCGTGCCGCCCCCGCCTGAGATCACCACGCGAGCGTCCGGATAGGCACGGGCGAGGGTGAGCGTGCTCATCACCCGCTCGCTCGCATCGTTCGCCACCACTTGGCCGCGCCTGACCGTCTCGTCGGCCTCCACGGCGCCGCCCAGGAGAACGATGCCCGTCACGGGCGCGCCGTCCGGCCGGAAGGCCGGGAAGCGCTGCTCGAGGGGCAGGATCACCGCATTGGCGAGGGGCGACAGCCCGCCGACGAAGAGGCCCACGGTCCCGACGATCGCCGCCCCGAGGCCCGCCCGCCGCCAGCGCGTCAGCGCGGCGACGAGGCCGAGGACCACGAGGAGCGGGAGGGCGTTCGAGGGGGTGGCGAAGAACCAGCCGACCTTGGAGACGTAGTAGAACAAGGATCAGCCCTGGTTGCGCTCGGCCTCGTAGCGCGCCTTGGTTTCGGCATTCGGCGGATAGAGGCCCGGAAGAGGCAAGCCCTTCTCGACCTCGCGCATGATCCAGGCCTCGAGCCGCTCCTGCTCGACCGCCGCCGCCACGATGTCGCCGACGAGCGCCTGCGGGATCACCACCGCGCCGTCCCCGTCCGCCACGATCACGTCGTCCGGAAACA
Source organism: Microvirga sp. (assembly GCA_036562855.1). Lineage (GTDB taxonomy): Bacteria > Pseudomonadota > Alphaproteobacteria > Rhizobiales > Beijerinckiaceae > Microvirga. Next base: position 29,082 of record DATCJK010000045.1, on the reverse strand, counting down.
CCGCGACGCCGCCGCAGCCGATGGGCTCCTGCCAGCCCACGAAGGTGAGGCCGGCGACGGAGGCCGGGGCCGCGACCCCGGTGCACCACACGGGGAGATTGGTGCCTTCGACGCCGACGCCGTCCCGGACGACGCCGTCCGTCACGAGGGCGGCGACCCCGCGCTTGCGCATGCGCGCGGTGAGGATGTCCCCGAAGATGCCTGCGTCCTGCACGCCCATGCTGTCCACCACGGCGATGCAGCCCTCCGGCATCTCCTCGATGGCGGCGCGCGTGGAGCGCGGCGACGACCAGGATTCCGGCGTCGCCAGATCCTCGCGGGCGGGCACGAAGCGAAGGGTGAAGGCGCGCCCGACGATGCGCTTTCCGCCCGCGTTGAAGAAGGGCATGGGCCCGTTCATCCAGCAGCGGCGGATGCCCTTCTTCAGGAGCACGGTGGTGAGGGTTCCGGTCGAGGTGAGGCGCAGGGCGTCGAGGATGCTGGGATCGAGACTCATGGGGCGCTCCGTTGGTCGCGCTTAATCAGCACGGGCCGGAGACGTTGTCATCTCCGGCCAGGTCCCGGTGGCGAAGGGAGCTTACGCCACCGCGTCGAAATCGACGGCCCAGGAGGGCACGACCATGCGGCCATCCGGGCGGGCGAGGCCTGAGATGCGGCGCATCTCGTCATCGCTCAGGGCAAAGCCGGTCACGTCGAGGTTCTCCTGCACGCGGCCCGGATTGCCGGATTTCGGGATCGCCACTGTTCCCGGCTGCTGCACGTGCCAGCGCAGGATCACCTGGGCAGGCGTCCGGCCGTGGGCTTCGGCGATCGCGGTGATCACCGGGTCTCGCGTGAGATCGCCCTTGCCGAGTGGACAATAGGAGGTGAAGGCGAGCCCATGCTTGGCGCAGGCCGCCCGCACACGGTCCTGGTTGAGATAGGGGTGGTACTCGCACTGGTTCGCCACTAGCGGTTCGTCCGTCGCCCGCACCGCCTCCTCGACCAGTCTGCCTGAGAAGTTCGACACCCCGATATGGCGCGCGAGGCCCCGGCGCTTGGCATTGTTGAGGGCCTTGATGGACGGCCCGAGGGGCAGGTCGGGGCTCGGCCAATGGATCAAGAGGAGATCCACCACCGAGAGCCCGAGACGCTTGAGGCTCGCCTCCGCCGAGCGCTCCAGATTCCCGGGCGCGATCTCGGTGTACCAGACCTTCGTGGTGACGAAGATCTCGTCCCGCGGCAGCCCCGAAGCCCGCAGGCCCTCGCCCACCGCTTCCTCGTTCTCGTACATGGCGGCGGTGTCGATATGCCGATAGCCGCTCGCCAGCGCATGCTGCACGATCCGGCTGCACTCCTCACCGGCAAGCCGCCAGGTACCAAGTCCGATGGCGGGAATGCGGGCGCTGTTCGCGTCGACCATGAGGGTATCGGCCATTCTGTGTCCTCGCTCCGGGGTTGGGGCTGTGACCTAACTAACCCGCGGCGGCCGCGCGGCAATGAGCGGCGCGGCCGGAGAAGGCGTGCCTTTGACTCAGGCCGTCTTTTCGAACAGCTCGCGGCCGATGAGCATGCGGCGGATCTCGCTCGTGCCGGCGCCGATCTCATAGAGCTTGGCGTCCCGCAGCAGGCGGCCCGTCGGGTAGTCGTTGATGTAGCCGTTGCCGCCGAGGAGCTGGATGGCGTCGAGGGCGCATTTGGTGGCCCTCTCGGCCGCGTAGAGGATGGCGCCGGCCGCGTCCTCGCGGGTGGTCTCCCCCCTGTCGCAGGCCTTGGCGACCGCGTAGACGTAAGCCTTGGCGGCGTTCATCTCCACATACATGTCGGCGACCTTGCCCTGGACGAGTTGGAACTCGCCGATGGATTTGCCGAACTGCTTGCGCTCATGGATGTAGGGCAGCACCACGTCGAGGCAGGCCTGCATGATGCCGGTGGGGCCAGCCGCGAGCACGGCGCGTTCGTAATCGAGGCCGGACATGAGCACGTTCACGCCCCGGCCCACCTCACCGAGCACGTTCTCCTCCGGCACCTCGCAATCCTGGAACACGAGCTCGCAGGTATCGGAGCCGCGCATGCCGAGCTTGTCGAGCTTCTGGTGCGTGGAGAAGCCCTTGAAGCCCTTCTCGATGAGGAAGGCCGTGATGCCGCGCGGGCCTGCATCCGGATCCGTCTTGGCATAGACCACCAGGGTCTCGGCCTCGGGGCCGTTGGTGATCCAGAACTTGTTGCCGTTGAGGATGTACCTGTCGCCCTTCTTCTCGGCTCGGGTGCGCATGGAGACCACGTCCGAGCCGGAGCCCGGCTCCGACATGGCGAGCGCGCCCACATGCTCGCCGGAGACGAGCTTGGGCAGGTAACGGCGCTTCTGGTCCTCGTTCCCGTTCCGGCGGATCTGGTTCACGCACAGATTCGAATGGGCGCCATAGGAGAGGCCGACGGAGGCGGAGGCCCGGGAGATCTCCTCCATGGCCACCACGTGCTCGAGATAGCCGAGCCCCGTGCCGCCATATTCCTCCTCCACCGTGATCCCGTGGAGGCCGAGCGCACCCATCTCGGGCCAGAGGTCCCGCGGGAAGGTGTTGGTGCGGTCGATCTCCTCGGCCCGGGGGGCGATCTTCTCCTGCGCGAAGTCGCGGACGGTCGAGCGAATGGCGTCGGCGGTTTCGCCGAGGTCGAAATTGAACTCGCGGACGGCGTTCGGGATCAAAGCTTGCTCTCCATCATGTGCCAAGGGCCTGCCGGGGCGTGCGATCATCTAGACCAAGGGCGGCACCTGTCCAATGCGACCCAAAGGATGCCGAACAAGGCACGCCGTACAAAGATCTTGAGCCTATCTTGTAACTGTATTAGGCGGCTTTCCGATCGAGCCCCTGATTGCGCTCGCTCTCATACCAGCTCTCGAACAGGGTTCCACCATGGCCGTTGCCTCCCGCCGCCCATCCCGCCTCGCGGAGATCCAACTGCCTGAATTCGGCGAGCCGACCGTTCAGCCGGAGATCCCCGCCGCCACTTACGAGGCGCGCCTTGAGCAGGTGCGGCGGCGAATGAAGGCCGAGGGGCTGGATGCCCTGGTGGTCTACGGCGACCGGGAGCACACAGCCAACCTGACCTTCCTCACCGGCTACGACCCCCGTTTCGAGGAGGCGCTGCTGGTGGTGACGCCGGGCCGGATTCCGACGCTTTTCGTCGGGAATGAGGGCTGGGGCTATGCGGAGCTCGCGGCCGGCTCCTTCGAGCGGGTGCTTTATCAATCGGTCAGCCTGCTCGGCCAGCCGCGCGATGAGGTGCGGGCGCTGTCCGATCTCCTGACGGACGCTGGCCTGGGCGCAGGCATGCGGATCGGCTCCGCGGGATGGAAGAGCTTCAGCGCCGAGGACGTGGGCTCGACGCCGGAATGGCTGGAGATCCCGTCCTTCATCGCGGACGCCCTGCGTGCGGTCGCCGGCCCCGGCGGCAACGTCGTCAATGCGAACGACCTCTTCATGAACCCGCGCGATGGCCTGCGGGCGATCAACGACGTCGATCAGCTTGCCGCCTTCGAGTTCGCGGCGACCTTTTCGTCCCAGGCTCTTCGCAACGTGATCTTCGGCGTTCGCCCGGGGATGACCGAGTACGATGCCGTGCGCCTCATGCAGCTCAATGGCTTTCCCTGGGCAGCGCATCTCATGCTGTCCGGCGGACCGCGCGCCCGCTATGGCCTGCCGAGCCCGTCGATGCGGCGCCTCGAACGCGGCGATACCTTCACCATGGCCTGCTCGCTCTGGGGGGCGCTCAATGCTCGGGCCGGGTTTCTCGTTGCCGATGCGAGCGAGCTGCCGGCGGACATCCAGGATTACGTGGACAGGCTTGTCGGACCTTACTTCGAGGCGGTGGTGGCCTGGTACGAGACCATCGGCATCGGTGTTCCGGCCGGGGAGCTCTGGGAAGCGGTCAACAATGTGATCGGCGACCCCTTCTTCGGCGTCGGCCTCAATCCAGGCCACTTGATCCACCTCGACGAGTGGCTTCACTCGCCCGTGTCGCAGGGGTCCACGATTCCTCTCGTGTCGGGCATGGCTTTTCAGGTCGATGTGATTCCGGCCACCGGAAGCGCCTATTTCACCACGAATATCGAGGATGGGATCGCGCTGGCGGACGAGGAGCTGCGCGCTGCCTTCGCGTCGCGTTATCCGGAGGCCTGGAGGCGCATCCAGAAGCGCCGCTCCTTCATGATGGAGGTGCTCGGCATCCGGCTGCGTCCGGAGGTTCTGCCGTTCTCCAACATTCCCGCCTATCTCACGCCGTTCCTGCTCTCTCCGCGCCGAGCGATGGCGATGGCTTGAGGGCCGTCAATCCACCGCTGCCGCGTCAGGCCCTGCCGAACGGGCAGGGCTTGGCCTATTTCTGGCAGAGCCCCACGGTCTGGAGCATGCGCGCGTCCCGCGGGTCGCAATCGGTGGCGAGGAAGGTGCGCCACTGGTTCTCGGTGCCGTAAAAGACGTTCCGGTCCACGTCGCCGTTGACCCCCGGCACGCGGCCGGTGGTGGTGAACTGCCAGAAGGTCCAGCGCCGGTTGTTGTAGCGCTGCTCGGGCTCAGCGGCGGTGCTGCGCAGCCAATAGGGGTAGTCGTTGAACGCGCCCTCGAGCACGTCCCGGTGGAAGTTGATATCCGTGTAGATGATCGGCCGCTTGCCCGTATGCGCCTCCATGGCGTTGAGGAGCACGCGCGCCTTCTCCAGCGCCACTTCCTTCGGCACATGCTGCGGGCAGCTCGAATGGTTGTTCCACTCCAAATCGAGCACCGGGGGCAGGGCGTCCGGGTCCTGCGGCACGTTCTGCTTGAACCACTCCGCCTGCTCATGGGCTGGGCGGCACCAATAGACGAAATGGTAGGCGCCCCGGGGAACGCCGGCGCGCTTGGCGCCGGTCCAGTTCTCCATGAACCGGTCGTCCAGGTGGTCGCCGCCCTCCGTCGCCTTGATGAAGGCGAACTGGGTGCCGGCGGCCCTGACCGAGGCCCAGTCGATGCGACCCTGCCACTTGGACACGTCGATGCCATGGACCGCGTATTCGTGCGCGGAGGCCACGCCGTTGTGGGGCTTGGCGTCGCCCTTGGCCGGGTAGCGGCTCGTTGGCAGGACGGCGCAGGAGGCGAGCCCCATGGACGCGACCACAACCCCGAACCGCGCGACCTGCGCGAGACTCGGGATGCGGCTCAGCCAGCCGCGCCCGCGAGGCTTGGCGGCCGGGGCGCGGCGGGAGGCGGGACGTGCGGCGGGTCGGGGACGGGGTTTCGTCATCGGCTCGATCGGTTACGCAACTCTCTCGCACCAGCGATGCCCGAGTGAGGGTTAACAGGGGCTTGATGCAACGGCGTAATCCCACGGCTTCGTGAATGCGATCCGAGGCTTGAGCGCCGCGAGGCCCGCAAATGCGGGACTTTCCGGTTTCCGATCTACAACGAAAACCAGAGCGTCGCGATCCCGAGGAAGGCGAAGAACCCCACCACATCCGTGATGGTGGTGACGAGCGGTCCGGAGGAGACCGCGGGATCGATTCCGAATCGGTTCAGCGCCAGGGGAATCACGATCCCCCCGAAGGCCGCGGAAACGAGGGTAATAATGATCGCAAGGCCGATCACGGGTCCAAGCTGCGCGGACCCGAACCAGAACACGGCCACGACGGCGAGAAGCGTCGCGAAGACGAGCCCGTTCAGAAGGCCGACCAGCATCTCGCGGCGCACCACGCGCCAAGCATTGGAGCGCCCAAGATCCCGCGTCGCCAGCGCGCGCACCGCGACCGTCATGGTCTGCGTGCCCGCATTGCCGCCCATGGAGGCGACGATCGGCATGAGCACCGCAAGCGCCACCATCTTCTGAATCGACTGCTCGAAATAGCCGATGACCGCCGAGGCGAGGAGGGCGGTGCACAGGTTCACGAAGAGCCAGGTGGAGCGGCTTTTCAGGATGTCCCACACGGTGTCGGAGAGTTCCTCCCCGGCATTCACGCCGCCAAGCGCCTTGATGTCCGCGTCCGCCTCCTCCTCCAGCACGTCCACGATGTCGTCGACCATCATGACGCCCACGAGCCGGTTGCCCTCGTCGACGACGGCGGCGGAGACGAGATTGTAGCGCTCGAAGAGGCGCGCCACCTCCTCCTGCGGCTCCGTGGCCTCGACCCGGTCGGGCTCGTCGTTCATGACCGCTTCGATCGTGACCGGCCGCTTCGAGCGAAGGAGCTTGTCGAGGGGCACGGCGCCCAGGAGGTGCCCGCCCGGATCGATCACGAAGATCTCGTAGAAGGTATCGGGCAGCTCAGCCGTCTCGCGCATGAAGTCGATGGTCTGGCCGATGGTCCAGAACGGCGGGACGGCGATCAGCTCCGTCTGCATGCGCCGGCCTGCGCTGCCTTCCGGGTAGTCGAGGGAGCGCTGGAGAGCGACGCGCTCAACGGCCGGAAGCTTGTCGAGGATCTCGGCCTGATCCTCTTCGTCGAAGGATTCCAGGATCGTGATCGCGTCGTCCGCGTCGAGCTCGCGCATGCCCTCGACCACGGTCTGCGTCTCGAGTTCCTCGAGGATGTCCTCGCGGACCGCCTCGTCCACTTCCGTGAGAGCCGCAAAGTCGAAGTCGCGTCCCAGAAGCTCGACAAGGCGCGGCCGGTCGTCCGGCTGCAGCGCTTCCAGCACGTCGCCGAGGTCGGATTCGTGGAAATCCTCCAAAAGCTCGCGCAGGCGCCCATCGTCGGCGGCGTGGATGGCCTCCGCGACCGCAGCGATGAAATCCCGCTCGATTTCCCCCGTCTCGTCCCTGAATGCCATAGCCTTCAGGGCGGCGTCGTCAGGCGCTCGGAGCGCCGCATTGGGCTCGACGTCCAGCATGGGCCTGTCCTCGGGAAGGGTGGGATCAGCGCCTTTTAGGCGCGGGGCCGCAGCCTGACAACGGCAGCCTCGCCTGTTCAACGCGGCGCGGCGTCTCTCGTTCGGCCAGCGGGCTCGGGATGATCTCAGAGGGCCTACCGGGCCTCCACGAGCAAACGGCCGCCGCTCTCGCGTAGGGAGAGGACGGTCCGGGGGAGTGGCGTCCCGATCGGCACGCGGCTCAGGCTCGTGCCGTCCGGTGCGGATTTCGTTGCAGGGCACCGAGGCCAGGGCGGCGGGACGGCACCCGCGCGGGCGCTTCCGATTCCGGAAGCGCCCAACGGCGCTGGGGTCAGCCCGCCATCCGCTGCGCGGATTTCTGGGCCTGCTCCAGATTTTGGAGGTCGACGGCGAGGCCGAGAATGTCGCCGCCGGTCAGCTTCTTGGGGTCGATTTGCGAGCCGATGCCGTAGCGCAGGTAGATCTCCTGCTTTTCCGGCGTCCGCATGGAGCCGCCCATGGTCCAGCTCGGGAAGGAACGCTGCAGTACCTCGCGGGTCTGGACGAGCGTGACCTGCGCGTGGCGCGGATCGCCCTCGATCCGGCGGTAGGTCGAGAAGATCTGGTTGCGCTCGCCTTCGAGGATCTGAAGGAACCATGTCTTGTCGAAGACGAGATAGCCCGTGATCCCGTCGCGCTGGTTGTTGCGCTGGGAGACCGCGATGATCTCGCGCAGGTGCTGCAGCAGGGCGCGGTCGTCGCCCGCCACGGTGTTGCGGCTGAAATAGATGAGCTGATGAAGCTTCATGGGTCGTCCTTTAGACATCGGCTGCGGAGGAGAACGTTACGCGGCGCTGCCAGCGACGGCGGCTGCGGAGGAGAAGGTTAGGCGGTGCTGCCAGCGACGGCGGCCCCAAGCCGGTCGATGCGCAGAAGTGGGAGGGATGGTCGCGGGCATTCGGCAACCGCGAAGGCAAGCGACAGCAATTGCTCGGCTGACAACGCGAACGGGTCGAGCAGCCCGTCGGGGAGCAGGTGGTCGATGAAGCTTGGGTCCACCGCATCGAGCTGCCCGAAATGCATCGACCACTCGCCGAAGTAGCGATGCGGTGCGAAAGCCTCCTCGTAGACCGTCACGTCTGTGTGGCGTGGGTCGCGAAAGATCCGGGTGGAGGTGCTGAGCAGGGCGTCGCGGGGGCCTTCGAGCACCTGCACGAAACAGCGATGGCTCGCGAGGAGCGTTCCCGAGATGCCGTTGAGCTGGTTGTTGGCGCGGGAAGCCGCCAGAATCCTAGCAAGCCCCACGTCGAAATTGGGCTTCAACCGCGAGAGATCGGGGCGGCTCACATAGATCAACCGATGGATCGACATTCTTGTCCCCTGTCCGGCGAGGCCGCTTCTGCGCCTGGCGGGGCAGGGCCCCTTGCCGTTGGGTCACGTATGCCGGGGAGGCGTAAAGGAAACTTGAAACGAACTGCGGACGCCGCGTGCGCGATGCAGAATCGCGCCGTCCGGCCCGAATTACCGTAAACTTTCGGTTGGAAAATCAGCGCCGCCGTCGGCGCGAGCGACCCGGACGGTCAAGCTCCGCTTTGCGAGGGGCATACTCCCTGGCGTGGGAGTGGTGCGGCCAAGAGGACTCGAACCTCCACAACTTGCGTTACTAGCACCTCAAGCTAGCGCGTCTACCAATTCCGCCATGGCCGCGAAGTAGACCCGGGCGCGATGTCCCGGCGAGGCGGAGCGTTTAACAGATCGAATGCGGCACCACAAGCCCGTTCGATTGTCTTCCGTCCGCCGCAACGAAACGGGCAGGCGGCCTTCAGGCCGCCGCAGCCGCCAGCGCCGCGATGGCGCCGTCGCCAACGGTCACGCCGCGGGTGCGGATGACCTCGGGTTTGCGGATCAGCTCCGTCACCTCGATGGCGATGCGGGTGCCGGTGACGATGATCTGGCCCCGGGCGATCGGGTGGTCGTTCGCCAGGATCTCCACCATATCCTGCTCGGTGGCTTCGAGCTCGATGACGGCGCCGCGGCCCATGCGCAAGAGCATGTGCACGGGCATCTTGTTGCGACCGAGCACCACGGAGAGGTTGACCTTGAGATCGTCGAGGGCCGACAAGCTTCGCTCCTGAACCTGAGGCTCCACCTGACCAAAACAGGGTGAACCATTGGTAAACACGCGCGAGATCCTGGCCGATAACCTCTTTCCCCGGACCGGGGCCGCCCCCGTCGAATGGGTCGTGGCCGAGGGGCTCGTCGGCTACGAGGAGGCCGTTGCCGCAATGGAGGCCCGAGTCGCCGCGATTGCGGCCGGCGAGGCCCGAGAGCGGGTGTGGCTCGTGGAGCATCCACCGCTTTACACGGCCGGGACCTCGGCGGAGGATTCGGATCTCGTGGAGCCCGGCCGCTTCCCGGTCTTCCGCAGCGGTCGGGGCGGGCAGTTCACCTATCACGGGCCTGGCCAGCGGGTGGCCTATGTGATGCTCGACCTCAACCGCCGCGAGCCGGACCTTCGCCGATTCGTGGCGGCGCTGGAGACGTGGCTCATCGGCACGCTCGCCAGCTTCAATGTCAGGGGCGAACGGCGGGAGGACCGCGTGGGGGTGTGGGTGCGCCGGCCGGAGAAGCTCTCCCCGATCCCGGGCGCCGTCGCGGAGGACAAGATCGCCGCCATCGGCATCCGGGTTCGCCGCTGGGTGACCTATCACGGCATCAGCCTCAACGTGGAGCCGGACCTGTCGCACTTTTCGGGAATCGTCCCCTGCGGGGTGAGCGAGCACGGGGTCACGAGCCTCGTGGATCTCGGCATCCCGGTCTCGATGCCGGAGGTCGATTCGGTGCTGCGGCGGGGGTTCGAGGACGTGTTCGGGCCGACCTTGGCCCTTTGAGCGTGACTTTCGCGACACGGTTGCCGGTCAGGTGGCGCAGGGAGCCCACGGGCGCCTTTCCAATTGTCGCGCTTCCTCTATGGTGCATCCAACCATTTTTCGGTGACTCTTCAGATGCATCGCGTGCTCCTCGCCTGTCTTGCGGCCGTTTCCCTCTCGGCCTGCGCCACCCCGTCCTCCCGGGCGCAGTTCGTGCGCGACGTGTTCCCGACCTTCTCGTACCGGCCGATCCCGGTGGAGCAGGTTCGCATCAATGATTCGCCGGCGGACATGAACGCGTGCCGCCGCCTCGGCGAGGTGAGCGCCACCGTTCCGACGACCCCGGGGATGACCCCCGTGGCCGGCGCCATCCAGGCGACACCGGGCTTCGAGATCGCCCTCGAGGCGATGCTCGAGCGCACGCTCGCGCTCGGCGGCACGGACCTTCTCCTCCTGAAGCAGTCTCCCGACTGGACCTTCGTCCGCGGCGTCGCCTATCGCTGCGGCCCGGCGGTTCGGGAGCGCGTGGTCGTCCGCGCGGCCGGCTGACGGCGGAACGCCTCGCGGTCTCCATTGCTCCGAGCGGAGCCGCAGGCTAAACGCGGCTACCATCACCATAGGGCAGGGGACCCGCGCACGTGCCCGTCATCGCCAGTTCCGTCGACCTGAAATCCGATTCCGCCCAGGCAAACCGCGCCGCCTGGGCCGAGCTTGCCCGCGATCTTCAGGAGAAGCGCGCCACCGTCGCCGAGGGTGGGCCGCCGAAGGCCCGCGAGCGCCATCTCGCTCGCGGCAAGCTCCTGCCGCGCGAGCGCGTCATGCGGCTCCTCGATCCCGGTGCGCCCTTCCTCGAGATCGGATCCCTCGCCGCCCATGGCATGTATGAGGATTCGATCCACGCGGCCGGCATGATCGCCGGCATCGGCCGGGTCTCCGGCCGCGAGGTAATGATCGTCTGCAACGACTCGACGATCAAAGGCGGCACCTACTACCCGATGACCGTCAAAAAGCATCTCCGCGCCCAGGAGATCGCCCGCGAGAATCGGCTGCCTTGCCTCTATCTCGTCGATAGCGGCGGCGCGAACCTGCCGCACCAGACGGAGGTCTTCCCGGACCGGGATCATTTCGGCCGCATCTTCTACAACCAGGCGACCCTGTCCTCGCTCGGCATCCCGCAGATCGCCTGCGTGATGGGCTCCTGCACGGCGGGCGGCGCCTATGTGCCGGCCATGTCCGACGAGACCATCATCGTGCGCCGCCAGGGCACCATCTTCCTCGGCGGTCCGCCCCTGGTGAAGGCCGCGACGGGCGAGGTGGTCTCCGCCGAGGATCTCGGCGGGGCCGACGTTCATGCGCGGCAATCGGGCGTGGCCGATCACTACGCGACGGACGACGTGCACGCGCTCGCCGTCATGCGCCGCATCGTGGGAACGCTCAACACCAGGAAGACGATCGACATCGATCTCGCGGAGCCCCTGGAGCCCCGCTACGACGCCTCCGATCTCGACGCCATCGTCCCGACCGACCTCAAGAAGCAGTACGACATCCGCGAGGTGATCGCGCGGCTGGTGGACGGCTCCGAGTTCGACGAGTTCAAGCGCCTCTACGGCACCACGCTCGTCACCGGCTTTGCCCGCATCTGGGGCATCCCGGTCGGCATCATCGCCAATAACGGCATCCTGTTCTCGGAGAGCGCGCAGAAGGGCGCGCATTTCATCGAGCTGTGCTGCCAGCGGCGCATCCCGCTTCTCTTCCTTCAGAACATCTCGGGCTTCATGGTGGGCCGCCAATACGAGGCGGGTGGCATCGCCAAGGACGGGGCGAAGCTGGTGACGGCCGTCGCCTGCGCGCAGGTCCCGAAGGTGACCCTGCTCGTGGGCGGCTCGTTCGGCGCCGGCAATTACGGCATGTGCGGCCGCGCCTATTCCCCGCGCTTCCTCTTCACCTGGCCGAACTCGCGCATTTCCGTGATGGGCGGGGAGCAGGCCGCGAGCGTGCTCGCCACCGTGCGCCGGGACAACATCGAGGCGGAGGGGCGGAGCTGGAGCGCCGAGGACGAAGAGGGCTTCAAGGCGCCGATCCGCTCCAAATACGAGGAGGAGGGCTCGCCCTACTACGCGACCGCTCGCCTGTGGGACGACGGCGTCATCCTGCCCTCGGAAACCCGTCGCGTGCTGGGGCTCGCTTTTTCGGCAACCCTCAACGCACCGGTCCCGGAGACGAGGTTCGGCGTATTCCGGATGTAGGGACCTGCCGTTCAGGGGGCGGCGAACCGGCGCCAGGAGATCTTTTTCGCGTCCACCCACCGGTCTTGCGCTATGCTGACCCGATGAGCACGGACGACCCCTTTCAGGAGCGCCGCTCCGCCTATGCGGACGCGGTGATCCGGCTTGCCGGCGCTGACCATCCGCGGGTTCGGGCGCTCTTCGCCGCCCTGCCGCGGGAGCGGTTCCTGCCGCCCCCGCCCTGGACCACCATTTCGGCCGGCGTCGCCACGCAGACCAGCGACCTCTCGGCCCTTTACGAGAACGTGCTGGTCGCCCTCGATACGCGGCAGGGCATCAACAACGGGGAGCCGGCCCTGCATGCGGCCTGGCTCGCCACGGTGGATCCGCAGCCTGGCGAGACGGTCGTGCATGTGGGCGCGGGCTCCGGCTATTACACCGCGATGCTCGCGCGGCTCGTGGCGCCGGCTGGCCGGGTGGAGGCCTATGAGGTCCATCCGGAGCTTGTGGCGGATGCGGCCCGGAATCTCGCCGACGAACCGGGCGTGACCGTTCGCAACGAGAGCGCGTTCGGCCGGAAGCTGCCGGAGGCCGACGTCGTCTATGTCAATGCGGGCGTGTTCGCGCCCGATCCCGAATGGCTCATGGCATTGCGGCCGGGAGGGCGCCTGATCTTTCCCTGGCAGGCCGACGGGCGCTGGGGGCCGGCGCTTCTCGTGACGCGGCAGGCCGGAGGCTTCATGGCCCGGCCCGTGATGCAGGTCGGCTTCATCACCTGCTCGGGGCAGCCCCGCGGCCAGCGTGGGGAGATCACCCGGCTCGGGATCGAGTTTACCCGATCCGTATGGATGCGCAGCGAGCGCGCGCCCGATCGGACAGCGACGGCGGTCTACGATCAGCTCTGGTTTTCCATCGACGACGTGGCCGCCTGACCCCACTTGGGGCCCCCATAATGACGGCCGGAATGTTGCCCTGTTGCAACACCCAGGAATGTTCCTGTTCCCGCCGTCATTGCTGCCCCACTCCGCCGCGATGCCGCCATAAACCGGCAGCACCTCAGGAGGGCTGTGAAGTCCCTGAAACCTCAAGGGTTTGGAACCTGCCGCAGGCACCGGCGCAAGGCTGACAAAGCCTTAACCGAATGCCGAAGGTTGCGTTGCGCGCGAGCCGGGCGGCATGGCAGATCACGAAGGATTCACGGCGGTCCCGGACACCTTGGGACATAACGAAAAACGCCGGCCAAGGAGTGGGGTCTTCAGCCATGGATGCGCGGGTCGTCGATAAGTCGAAGCTGCCGAGCCGTCACGTGACGGAGGGGCCCGAACGGGCGCCGCACCGTTCGTACTACTATGCCATGGGCCTGACCCGGCAGCAGATCGCGCAGCCTTTCGTCGGCGTCGCCACCTGCTGGAACGAGGCCGCTCCCTGCAACATCGCCCTCATGCGCCAGGCGCAGGCGGTGAAGAAGGGCGTGGCGTCCGCGAACGGCACCCCCCGCGAGTTCTGCACCATCACGGTGACGGACGGCATCGCCATGGGCCACCAGGGCATGAAGTCCTCGCTCCCGTCCCGCGAGGTGATCGCGGATTCGGTCGAGCTCACCATGCGCGGCCATTCCTACGACGCGCTCGTGGGCCTTGCGGGCTGCGACAAGTCCCTGCCCGGCATGATGATGGCCATGGTGCGCCTCAACGTGCCCTCGATCTTCATCTATGGCGGCTCCATCCTGCCCGGCACCTTCAAGGGCCGTCCCGTCACCGTGCAGGACGTGTTCGAGGCGGTCGGCAAGCACTCGGTCGGCGACATGTCCGACGAGGATCTCGCCGAGCTCGAGCAGGTGGCCTGCCCCTCGGCCGGCGCCTGCGGCGCGCAGTTCACCGCCAACACGATGGCGACCGTCTCCGAGGCCATCGGCCTCGCGCTGCCGTACTCGGCCGGCGCCCCGGCCCCCTACGAGCTCCGCGACCGGTTCTGCATGACCGCCGGCGAGATGATCATGGACCTCGTGGCCAAGCAGATCCGCCCGCGGGACATCGTGACCCGCAAGGCCCTCGAAAACGCGGCCATGGCGGTCGCGGCTTCCGGCGGCTCCACGAACGCTGCCCTGCATCTGCCGGCCATCGCCCATGAATGCGGCATCAAGTTCGACCTCTTCGACGTGGCCGAGATCTTCCGCAGGACGCCGTACATCGCCGACCTCAAGCCCGGCGGGCGCTATGTGGCGAAGGACCTCTTCGAGGTGGGCGGCATCCCGCTCATCCTGAAGGCGCTTCTTGACGGCGGCTATCTCCACGGCGACTGCATGACCGTGACGGGCCGTACGATGGCCGAGAACCTCGCTTCGGTGAAGTGGAACGAGGATCAGGACGTGGTGCGCCGCACCGACAGCCCGATCACCGTGACCGGCGGCGTCGTCGGCTTGAAGGGCAACCTCGCGCCGGAGGGCGCCATCGTGAAGGTCGCCGGCATGTCGGCCGACAAGCAAACCTTCCGGGGCCCGGCCCGCTGCTTCGACGGCGAGGAGGCCTGCTTCGAGGCGGTGAGGAACAAGCGCTACAAGGAGGGCGAGGTTCTCGTCATCCGCTACGAGGGCCCGAAGGGTGGCCCCGGCATGCGCGAGATGCTCGCCACCACGGCCGCCCTCTACGGCCAGGGCATGGGCGACAAGGTCGCCCTCATCACGGACGGCCGATTCTCCGGCGCGACCCGTGGCTTCTGCATCGGCCATGTGGGGCCCGAAGCGGCGGTGGGCGGCCCGATCGGCCTCCTCCAGGATGGCGACATCATCGTGCTCGACGCCATCAAGGGGACCATGGACGTGGAGCTCTCGGACGAGGAACTCGTGCGCCGGCGCACGGCCTGGACCGCCCGGGAAATGCCATCCTCCTCGGGTTACCTGTGGAAGTACGCCCAGACGGTCGGGCCGGCCCGGGACGGGGCCGTCACCCATCCGGGTGGAGCGGCAGAGAAGCAGACCTATGCGGATATCTAGCTTCATCGCGGGATTCGGTGTGCTGCTGATGGGGCAGGGCGCAGCCCTCGCCCTCGACGCCGCCCCGCGCCCGCAGCCCCTGGTGCCGATCACCAAATACGGCTCCGTCACGGAAGCGCTTCGCGACGGCGTCCGCGACTACAATGCGGGCGACAAGAGCGGCGCGGCCCGGGCTCTCGAATACGCCGCCACCCACGGTCACACGCTCGCGCTCTGGAAGCTCGGACGCATGTATGCGGACGGGGACGGGGTCCAGCACGACGATCTCAAGGCCTTCGAGTATTTCTCGAAGCTCGCCGATCAGAACGCTGACGAGGCGCCGGATTCTCCGAACGCGCCGGTGGTCTCCTCCGCCTTCGTGGCGCTCGGCACCTATTTCCTCGACGGGATCAAGGGCACCTACGTGGCGGCGAACCCGGTTCGCGCCCATGAGATGTTCCAGTACGCGGCGTCCTATTTCAGCGACCCGAATGCCCAGTACAACCTGGCGCGGCTCTATCTCGACGGCATGGGCATCGAGAAGGACGCCCGCCAGGCTGCCCGCTGGTTCAACCTCGCCGCCGAGAAGGGCCATTACCAATCCCAGGCGCTTCTCGGGCACCTCCTCATCAACGGGCAGGGCGTACCCCGCCAGCGGGCCCGGGGTCTGATGTGGCTGACGCTCGCCCGCGAGGCCGCCGATCCGGCCAAGGACGTCTGGGTGTCCGAGCTCTACGAAAAGGCTTTCGCGACCTCGGCCGAATCGGATCGCAAGAACGCGCTCGCCATGCTGGAGCAGCACCTGCAGTCGCGGCGCTAGCCGCTCCTGCGGTCTCGCTCAGGCTGCGGGCCAATGGGCGTTCGCGCCCCGTGCCGAGCGCCGCATGAGCACGACCTCGCTTTCCTTGAAGGTGGTGCGCGCCTGCTCGCGGTACCCGCATTTCTCGGCGACGCGGATCGAGGGCGTGTTCTCGGGCGTGACGATGCAGGCGGTCTCGGGGACGGCGAGATGCCGGTCGCCCCAGGCAAGGGCGGCTTCCACGGCTTCCGTCGCGTACCCGCGTCCATGAACGGCCGGAGCCAGCACCCACCCCGCCTCCGGAACGCCCTCCAATGACGGCACCATCGCGCGCTTGAAATCCGCAAAGCCCACCTCGCCCGCGAATGCGCCGGTGGCCCTTTCCTCGATGGCCCAGTAGCCGTAGCCCAACAGCGACCAGAGTCCCGCATAGCGCAGGAGGCGAGACCAGGCCTCGTCGCGGGTCGTGGGCTTGCCCGAAATGTACCTCACGGTCCGAGGATCGCTCCAGAGCGCGAAGCTCGCCTCGAAATCATCCGCGCCGTGCGGGCGAAGCACGAGGCGCTCGGTCGCCAGGATGGGTGGGATTGGCGAGCGATCCACGGATCACTCCAGGTCGAGATCGATCATCACGGGCACATGGTCCGATGGCTTGTCCCAGCCGCGGGTTTCCTTGCGGATCGACGCGGTCCTCAGGCGGTCGAGGGCCTGGGGCGAGAGGAGGTGGTGGTCGATGCGGATTCCGTTGTTCCGCTGGAACGAGGCCGCCTGATAGTCCCAAAAGGAGTAGAGCCCCGGCTGGTCGCTACAGGCCCGGACCGCGTCGGCGAGGCCGAGATTGACGAGGTTGCGAAATTTCGCCCGGCTCTCCGGCTGGAAGAGGGCATCGTTCCGCCAGGCATGCGGGTCCGCCGCATCTTCGGGCTCGGGGATCACGTTGTAATCCCCGCAGAGCACGAGGTGCTCCTCGCGCTTCAGGAGATCCTTCGCGTGCGCGGCAAGGCGGTCGAGCCAGGCGAGCTTGTAGTCGAATTTCGGGGTGCCGAGCGGGTTGCCATTCGGCAGGTAGATGGAAGCGACGCGCAGGGGGCCGCGGGCGGTCGGAAGCACGCCTTCGAGGTACCGCGCCTGCTCGTCGGTCTCGTCCCCCGGGAGGCCCCGACGGACGTCCTCGAGCGGCAGCTTCGAGAGGATCGCGACGCCGTTATAGGCCTTCTGCCCGTGGATCTCGACCCGGTAGCCCGCCGCCTCCACCTCCGCGCGGGGAAAGGCCTCGTCCTGGCATTTCAGTTCCTGCAGGCAGACCACGTCCGGATCGGCGCTGCTCACGAATGTGAGGAGATGCTCCAGCCGCTGCTTGATGGAGTTCACGTTCCAGGTCGCGATCCGCATCGATATCCAAGCCCCTGTGCCCTGCATTCAGGCCTTTGTGGGTCTGAGGCCGCCCTTTGGCAACGCTCCCTGCGGCCCTTGCATGCTGTCTTGTGTCATCGGATGTTCGCCTGCGCCTGGCAAGGCGCGGCGCCAAGCGGAACGGAAAGCCTCACCTCCGATCATGTCCTCGACCTGGTTCACGACCCTCGACCATTATTGCGAGCGCCTGGATCCGGGCTTCTGGGCCGAGCCGCTGAACGCGGTGACGAATGCGGCCTTCCTGATCGCCGCCCTGATGGCCTATCGGCTCTGGCGCCGGGCCGGCGGGCAGGACGGGCCGAGCCTTTGGCTCATCCTCGTCACGGCCTCGGTCGGGATCGGCAGCTTTCTCTTCCACACCTTCGCCACCCGCTGGTCGCTGCTCGCGGACGTGATCCCGATCGCGATCTTCATCTACAGCTATTTCATCCTCGCCATGCGGCGGGCGCTCGGGCTCGGTGCCGTCGCCGCGGCGCTGGCGATGGGTGGCTTCGTCCTGTTCAATGTGGGGTTCGAGGCCGCCTGGAAGCTGGTGCTTCCGGCTGTCACCCTCAACGGCTCCGTGGGGTATCTGCCGGCGGCGCTGGCCTTGTTCGCGGTGGGCGGATTGTGCCGCCTAAGGGCCGGCGATGCCAGCCGCCGGGCCCTCGCAGCGCGGGCGCTCATCGGGGCGGGCTCCGTCTTCGTCCTGTCTCTTGCCTTCCGCTCGGTGGATGCGGGCGCCTGCGCAGCGCTGCCCGTCGGCACGCATTTCATGTGGCACGTGCTCAATGCGCTCGTGCTCTTCATCCTGATGCGCGCGGCGATCGCGCTCGGCCCTCACGCCTCGGCGAGGACCTCGGCCACGACCGATTGAACGAGCGCCGGCAGAACCTCGAAGGCATAGGGCGCGTGCAGGCGCTCCAGCCAGTGATGATAGTCGCGGCCCCAGGGGCCGATATTCACGATGGGAATCGCCGGGGTTGCGCCGCCCTGGAGATCCCAGCGGATGCTGGAGCCCCAGATCGGCGTCTGCCGCGCGGCTTCCGCGAGGTCCTGTGCATCGACCGGCCCGACGAAGCTCATATCGGCGATGGCCGGGAAATACGCGACGGCGCCGATCGAGACGCCATGCGCCTGGGCGGTTGCCTGCATGGCACGCTCCACCGCGCGGCGCAGGCCCGCATCCTCCGGCCGCCAGGCGACGGCCGGATAGGGCATGGAGCCGTAGGCGAGGATCACGGCCGGTCCCTGGAGCCCTGAAGCCGCCCAGGTCTCCTCGATGAGGCGGCGCGAGCGGGTCGGGAGATCAAGATCCGAGCGGCTGAGTTCGACTCCGAGCGCATCGAAGCGGGTTCGGAACGCTGCGTCGCGGCGCTCTGCGGTCTCCCGCAACTCCGCATAGGTGAGGATCGGGATGTCGTGCCAGGCGGGCGTCGGCGCGACCGGGACCTTGAGGCGCCCGGCGCGCTCGGCCATCCGGGCAGCGGCCCGGTCGAGCGCCCGGCGGGTGATGGCCTTGGCGGTTTCCATCACCTCGGCGGCGGTGCGGCGATGGATGAGCACGTTCCAGTAAGTCCAGACCGCTCCCGGGATCGTCACGTTGTACTGGGCCTTGAGATCGCGCAGGCCGAGCACGGTCGGCGGCGCCGCGAGCTCGCCGTCCGCATCCTCGCCGAGCTCCGGCGCGAACTCCATCTCGGCCGTGATCTCGGCGGCGAGATAAGCCGCGTTGACGCCAGCGAGCGGGTAGGCCGCATGGGATTCGAGGCCGACCACGAAGGCGCTGAGCAGGAGCTTGCCGATGCATCCGAAAGCGACCACTCGGCCGCTCGCCCCGTCCCCCTCGTCGCAGATCGCATCGAGGTTGATGTCGAGGCGGACATCGAGCTCCCGCTCGGCGAGGAAGCCCGGCAGCATGTCGGCGGCGGCGCGCATCCCGGCGGAGCGGTCCTCCTCATCCGGCGTTGCCACGAGGAGGAGGTTGCCCTGCCGTCGCCCGTCGGCCGCGAAGGCCTCGAGCACGGCGATCCCGGCACCCACGCCCGCCTTCATGTCGAGAAGGCCGCGGCCGGGCAGGAAGGCACCGCTCTCGAAATCCGCGAGCGCCTGCGGGTCGAGCCCGGAAGCCTTGAGGCTGTCGACGAGGCGCGGAAGCAGGCTTTCGGCCTCCCCGGCGATGGGCTTCAACGGCCCGTAATCCTCGACCGGCACCGTGTCGAAATGGCCGGTGAGCATAACGGCCGCGCGGCCGGTGCCGCGGACCAGCGCGAACACATTGGAGCGACCGAGCGGATCGCCGGGGATCGGCGCAACCACGAGGTCGCGCGGGTTCGCGGCAAAGTAGGGGATCTCGCGCAGGAGTCCGGCGAGCTTGTGGGAAAAGGCCGCCTCGTCCGGCGTGCCCGTCACGCTCGGCCAGGCGGAGAGCTGGAGCGACACCGCGCGGGCGCGCTGCGCCAGGTCAGGGGAGGGAGCGGAGGATAACACGGGTGGCTCGCAGAACGGGAATGGAGCCCGTCCTGTGAGCCGCGCCGGGGCGCCGGTCAAGCGAGGTGTATGCCGGATCCTGGGCTTAAGTCGGCCGAGCGAGAGGCCGTGCCGCCTTCTTCACCGGATCACTTCGACTGGACGGAGAGACCGGGCGCCGTGGAGCCGGTGCTCTTGACCGGATCACTTCGACTGGACGGGGAGACCGGGCGCCGTGGAGCCGGTGCTCTTGACCGGATCCGAGCAGTCGCTTGGGGTCTTCTGGCAATCGAGCTTCATGGTCGGCGCGGCGGATTGGGAGTCGGAGGACGCGCCAGCATTCGGGAGGATGCTGCTCTCCTCCACGCGGATCTGGTCCTTGGGCTTGTCCATCTGCCCGAGGCCCGGGTTCTGCTCGAGGCCGAGCTTGTCGTTGGGGTTGTTCGCCGGATTGGGTGTGGTTTGCGCGAACGCGGCGGTGGAGAGGAGCGCCACAAGACCGGCGGCGATGAGGGTGCGCATGGCGTGTCTCCCGGGCGGATGCGTCCGCGATGAATGGCGAAGGTCGCAGGACCAACGCGGCGGCCGAGCGGTTGGTTGCGACCGCGGCCGCGATCCGGGTGCAACTTCGGAGCGACCAGCGACGTTTGTCCCGTGAGGACCAACAATCTCGGAACCAGATCATGCGCGTAGCTTGGGCCACAGCGGCGTTGGCCGCATCGCTTGTCATTTCGACCGCTGCGCTGTCGCAGTCTTCGTCCGGTGGGGGCTCGTCCGGCGGAGGTTCGTCGGGCAGCTCGTCGGGGAGCGCCTCGAGCGGGGCGGCCTCCGGCAGTCCGTCATCGACGGGGCCCGGTGGGTTCTCTCCCGGCGCGACATCCCCCGGCTCCTCGCCCAGCGTCGCCAACCCATCCTCGCCGGCGGTGCCCCGCGCGCCGGGCGGCTCCTCGTCCCTGACCCCGCCGATTCAGAACCCCGGGGCCGAGGGCGGCTCCGGCGGCTCGACGGCGGCCTCGGCCGGCACGACCGGATCGGTCGGTGCCACTGGCCGCAATCTGCGCCCGGGCCAGGCGTCGGCCGTCGATCCGTCGCGCGCCGATCAGGTGATCGACCGGGCGAACCAGCGGATCAACAGCACGGTGATGCGCAGCATCTGCCGCGGCTGCTGAGAGCACGAAAAAGGGGCGGTCGAAGCCGCCCCTTTTGGGATCGTTCAGGCCGCCCGCTCCAGGGCCGGGTAATCCGTGTAGCCGCGCGCGTCGCCGCCATAGAAGGTGGAGCGGTCCGGCTCGTTCAGCGGAGCGTTGAGACGTAGGCGCTCCACGAGATCGGGGTTCGCGATATAGGCGCGTCCGAACGCGACGAGATCGGCGCGTCCCTGCGCCAGCGCGTCCGCGGCCGTCTCCCGCGTGTAGCCGTTATTCGCCATGTAGGCGCCCCGGAAGGACCGGCGGAGCGCGCCGTAATCCACATCGACCGCATTCCGGTCGCCGCCCGTCGCGCCCTCGATCACGTGGATGTAGCCGAGGCCGAGCCGGTCTAGGCCTTCCACCACATGGGCGAATGTCGCCTGCGGGTCGCTGTCCGCCGCGTCGTTCACGAGCGCCGGCGACAGGCGGATGCCGACCCGGCCGCGATCCCAGACCTTCAGCACGGCCTCCGTCGCCTCCAGGGTGAGACGCGCGCGGTTCGCGATGGAGCCGCCATAGGCGTCGGTGCGCTTGTTGGAGCCGTCCTTCATGAACTGGTCGAGGAGGTAGCCGTTCGCCGCGTGGATCTCCACCGCGTCGAAGCCCGCTTCCTTGGCGTTGCGGGCCGCCTGCTCGTAATCGCCCAGGATCGCCTTGATCTCGTCGAGAGCGAGGGCGCGGGGCTCCGACACGTCGGCAAAGCCCGAGGACAGGAATGTCTTGGTATTGGCGCGAAGAGCCGAAGGGGCGACCGGCGCCGCGCCGTCCTTCTGCAGGGACACGTGCGAAACCCGGCCCACATGCCAGATCTGGACGGCGATGCGCCCGCCCGCCGCGTGCACCGCATCCGTGACCTTGCGCCAACCGGCCACCTGCTCGGGCGTGTAGATGCCGGGGGTCTGAAGGTAGCCCTGGCCCTGGCGCGAGATCTGGGAGCCCTCCGAGATCAGCAGGCCCGCGGAAGCGCGCTGCGCGTAATAGGCAGCCGCGAGATCGCCCGGCACGTCGCCTTCGGCCTTGGCGCGGTTGCGGGTCAGGGGCGCCATGACGATCCGGTTCGGCAGGGTGAGATCACCGAGGCGGAAGGGCTGGAAGAGTGCTTCGGCGGACGCGGCCATCATATTCTCCGTGACACGGCGTGAATTTTTCAGAATTGCCGTGCAGGCCCGGAGATATGATTGCGCCATCCTCCTGTGAAGGTGCGCTGGCGCACATGCGAAAAGGCAGGGCCGGAGCCCTGCCTTTCCCGTTCATCGGCTCAGGTGGTCAGTTGCGAGATTCTTGCATCAGGCGGCCGCGCAGATTGTAGGTCTGGCGCAGGCTGGGCGGGTTGGCATCGGTCGGGTAGGCCCGGTAGGCGCGCGCGGCGCTGTCGCCCGGCGCCACGGTGAACATGCCGATATTGCTGGCATCCCGCTGCATCGTCATGCCGTTGTGCTGCATGACACGGCTCTTCTTCCGGGTCTGGGCCTCGGCGGTGCCCATGAGGCCCACCGCGAGCACCGCTCCGAGAGCGGCAACACCAATCGTCTTGATCGTCATCGTGTGCTCCTCGTCGCTGTTGCGAACCATCGCGTTTGCGAGCCGAGAGCGTGGCACGGCGCTGGAGGCGTCCCGCCGCGAGCATCGCGGCTGTGCGGGTGCCTGAAACGGGTCACGCGTCCGACGGCTTCCAGGGAGCAACGCAGCCTGCGCGGACCACGTTCCTACGGCCGAGCCGACCAAACGTGCGAAGGGGCGGCCTTCGGAGCCGCCCCTCGGATTGGTCGTGTCGGCGTTCGCGCGTCAGTAGGTGCAGACGAGCCGCTGGCCGGAGCGGGCGAGATACGTGCCCGTGACCGGGTCGAAGGAGCGGAAGCGGCGCGCGCAATAGGAGGCGAGCTGCGGGTCCACGGTGGCCGGGGGCGGGGGCGGAGTGGCGGCCTGGTTCGCGATGGCGCCGGCGATCAGGGCGCCGGCCGCGAGGCCCGCGACGCCAGCCGCCACGGCGGCGCCGTTGTCGCGCCGGTAATAATAGCGACCGCCATAATAGGGGCGGCCGTAATAGGGCCGCCCATAATAGTATTGGGTGTAGCTCTCGCCCGGATAGGCGCGGGTGAGATCGGGCATCGCCGGCTGGGCGGCGGCCGGGGTCAGCGAGGTGCCCGCCGCGGTGAGAGCGAGGGCGGCAACGGCGAGGAAACGCATGGATTGTCTTCCTTCGTTACGTCAGGATGGCGAAAGGTTAGTGTATAGCGCGCCCGAACTGAGCGGAAACTGAACGGCCAGGAACGAGCTGGCCGGATCACGAGAGTTTGAGGTCGAAGGCCGAGGCCGTCGCCTCGTCCCGGTGGCGACGCAAGAGGCCGATATCCGCAAGCTCCCGATCCGAGAACCGGGCGAGTTCCTTGGCCGCCCGACGCGCCTGCAGCACCCGCCTCATGCGGGACAGAATGAACGACAACACCATCGCAACCTCCTCAACGAAGAGCCGGTCGTGGCCGGCGCGGCCCCCTCAGAGAGGGCTGCTTCTAGGCTGAGCGTTTTGCGGGAGCATTGCGTGGAATGTTGCGTGCGGCGGGAGGGGGCTTCACGCCGTCACCCGCGCTCGGCCGCCGCAACGGGAGGGGCTCGTGGGAGACGCGCGAGGCTTCTCCCACGCAGGCCTCAGTGCTTCTCCTCCGCAGGGCTGTGATGGGCCTGGGGTTTGTGCCCGCTCTGGCCGCCGTTGTTATGCTTGTTGTGATCGCGGCTCTCCTGATGGGAGCCTTCGCCCGTCATCGGCTGGCGCCCGCCCGCGCTCTTCGAATCCGCCTGCATCGCATCGGTGATGTCGCTGCGGTTCGGGTTCTCGGGCGTCATGTCGGGCTTGCCGTCCACGCGGACGCCATTCGGCTGGCTGCGATTGCCTTTTTCACTCATGAGCCGTTCTCCTCAGCTGGGCCGGCGATGCGTGCCGCACCGCGAGATCCGTTTCCTCGTTATTTCTTCTGCTGCTGGCGCTTCTGCGCACCGTTGCCGTCCTTGCCTTGCGTGTGCTGCGTGCCGCCCTTGTTGGAGCCCCCATGGCCTTCCTGCGGGATGCCCTCGGGATTGGTGCGGGTGCCGGGGATGTTCTTCGTCATGGTGTGTTCCTCGCTTGCCGTGTCGTGGCCCGTGAGGGAGCGGTGAGAGGCGACGCCGTCGCCCGCCTCCGCATGGAGGCCGCCGCTCTGGCCAGGCTTGAGGCCGGTGCCCTTCAGGCTTTCGGCCGCGAAGCCGGCCGCCCTGTCTTCGCCGCGGTCGCTCATGCGTTCCTCCGCTCCGTGCTCGTCGGATCTGCTGCTGGCGCCTCGGGCGCCCCGCCCATTTCCGCCGAGCTTGCGCTGCGGGAACGGGCGACTGAGGGGTTAACGTCCGGGCGGCGAATGGTTCGAGCGTGGCCACGGAAATGACCGCGCGTCGCCGAGAGCCTGACGGCGTCGCGGCAACCAAGCCGCGGGAAAACCGTTCACGCTTGAAACGCGCATCCATGCGGATGGATCGCCGCAACACGGCCGTGCGGCCACGCCTCGACACCCAGGAGGGAAGCCATGACCCAGTCCAGAAAGCCCGGCGGCGCCGGCCTCACCACGCGGCAGGGCCATCCTGTCTTCGACAACCAGAACACCCGCAGCGTCGGCGAGCGCGGCCCCCTGGTGCTGGAGGATTACCAGTTCCTGGAGAAGATCACCCATTTCGACCGGGAGCGGATTCCGGAGCGCGTGGTGCATGCCCGCGGCGCGGCGGCGCACGGCTATTTCGAGCCCTACGGCACGGCGGGCAGCGACCCGATCGAGAAATACACCCGGGCCCAGGTGTTCAAGAAGGGCTCGCGCACGCCGGTCTTCATCCGCTTCTCGACGGTGATCCATGGCGGCCACTCGCCCGAGACCCTGCGCGACCCGCGGGGCTTCGCGATCAAGTTCTACACCGAGGCCGGCAATTGGGATCTCGTGGGCAACAACCTGAAGGTCTTCTTCATCCGCGACCCGCTGAAGTTCCCGGACATGGTCCACGCCTTCAAGCCGGACCCGGTGCATAACCGCCAGGACATGAACCGCTTCTTCGACTTCGTGAGCCTCTCGCCCGAGGCGACGCACATGGTGACATGGCTGTTCTCGCCCTGGGGCATCCCGGCCAATTACCGCGAGATGCAGGGCTCTGGCGTCAACACCTACAAGCTCGTGAACGACCGGGGCGAAACGGTGCTGGTGAAGTTCCACTTCCAGCCCAAGCTCGGCGTGCGCAACCTTACGCAGGCGGAGGCCGAGGCGATCCAGGCCAAGGACTTCAACCACGCGACGGGCGACCTCTACGACGCCATCGAACGCGGCGAATTTCCCGAATGGGAGATGGCGATCCAGGTGATGGAGGACCACGAGCACGCGGAGCTCGACTGGGACCCCCTCGACGTGACGAAGCTGTGGCCCGAGGACCAGTTCCCGCTGCTGCCCGTGGGGCGCGTGGTGCTCGATCGCAACCCGGTGGACTACCACAACGAGGTGGAGCAGGTGGCCTTCGGCACGGGCGTGCTGGTGGACGGGATCGACTTCTCCGACGACAAGCTGCTGCAGGGGCGCACCTTCGCGTATTCGGACACCCAGCGCTATCGCGTGGGGCCGAACTACCTGCAGCTCCCCATCAACGCGCCGAAATGCCCCTTCGCCACCAACCAGCGCGGCGGGCAGATGAGCTACCATGTGGACGGGGCCGAGCAGGGCGCCGATCCGCACGTCAACTACGAGCCCTCGAACCGCAACGGCCTGCGCGAGCAGGAGCGCGCGGGCCCACCGCCGCGGACTTACGTGGAGGGCCATGTGGGACGCCAGCCCCTCTCGCGGCCGAACAACTACAAGCAGGCGGGCGAGCGCTACCGCACCTTCTCGGAGGCCGAGCGCGATGAGCTGATCGCCAACCTCGTGGGCGCGCTCTCAACCTGCGATGCGGTGATCCAGGAGAAGATGGTGCACCACTTCACCGAGGCCGACCCGGATTACGGGCGCCGCGTCGCGGAGGGGCTGGGCATGAGCCGCCAGGCGGCGGCCGAATAGGCGAGGAGGGGTGGCCGGGCGGGTGCGATCAGCCAATCGTGGGCGCGCTGCGGCGGCCGAATAGGCGGGGAGGGGTGGCCGGGCGGGTGCGATCAGCCGAGAGGCACCAGCACCGGCTCGGCCGCGTAGCCCGCCCGATGCAGCGCATCGATGAGCGCCGCCTCGCCGCGGGCCGACGTCACCGCGATGGTGCGCCGCGCCTGATCCGCCTCGATCCGGACAGCGGGATCGAGCGCTTGCAGCGCCCGCGTCACGGCCTTGAGGCAACCGCCGCAGCTCATGGTGGGGATATGGAAATGGTGCATGACCGGGGTCCTTCCGTTGGGAGTCCCGGTCGGTGTAGGGCTTCCCATTATGGGAAGGTCAAGGGCCGGTTGGATCACCGGCCCTGAACGATGGAGGTGTCCGCAACCTCCCGGCGCGGCCGCCGGCTCTCCTCAGATCACGAAGAAGTCGTTGTGGGTGAGCGCCAGCTTCTTGGTCACGCTCGCGAACTCCACCGCCTGGTGGCGCGTGCCCGAGCCGTCCGCATCGTAGGACAGAACGCCCTTCTTCTTGTCGTAGATGATGTAGTCGTTCTTGTCCTTGGCCTTGTCCAGGCTGAAGAACTTCTTGTTCAGCGCCTTGGGAGCAAGCTCGAACGAGCCCTTGCCGAGCTTGGTGAACACCGCGTTCTCCAGCCAGATCGCATCGTCCTTGACGTTGAAGTCCCGGATCGCGTCGAAGTTCACCTTGCGGTCCGTCTTGGCCGAGCCGAGCTTGGTGTCGAACACGAAGGCGTCCGCTCCCGCCCCGCCCGTGAGCACGTCGTTGCCAGAGCCGCCGCCGATCCGGTCCGCGAAGGCATCGCCCGTGAGCTGGTCCTTGGCCTTGCTGCCGGTGAGCTTGGACAGAGCGGCTGCGTTGCGGGTCATGGTGCCGGTCGGCAGGTCGATGAGGTAGGGCACGGCCCAGGTGGTGCCGGCTTCCTGCACGGTGACGAGGGCGGCCTTAGGCCCGGCGCTCGCATAGGTGTGGCTGAAGGCAACGCTGCCGCCAACGGGCGCGAGGGTGCTGGTGGTGCCGTCGCCCCAGGCGAGGCTGACGCTGGAGGCATTGCCCACGCCAAGGCGCAGCTCGACCGAGCGGCCCTCCGCGATGGCGCGGCCCTCGGCCAGGCGGGCGGTGTCCACCAGGAAGATGTCCTGGCGGCCGTTGCCGTCGCCGGGCACGAGGTTGCCGGAGGGGCTGTCGAATAGCACGAAGCGCCCGTCCGGGCTCATCGTGGCGTTGGAGCTGCTGCTGACGCCCCCGGTGCCATCCGCCGCGGCGGAGATCCGGGTGATGGTGCCCGTCACGAGGTCTTTGCGGAAGACATCCTGGCGATTGTTCGTGTCGCCGGCCACGAGGTTGCTGGCCTCGCTTTCGAACACCACGTAGCGCCCGTCCGCGCTCACCGCGGCATCGTAGCTGTTGTTGTTCCCCTGTGTGCCGTCGGCGGCGGTGGAGACGCGGGTGATCGCCCCTGTCTGCAGATCCTTGAGGAAGATGTCCTGCGAGTCGTTGGTATCGCCGGCCACCAGATTGTTGGCTTCGCTTTCGAACACCACGAAACGCCCGTCCGGGCTCACCTTGGCATTGTAGCTGTCGCGGTTCCCCTCGGTGCCGTCGAGGGCCGTGGAGATGCGCGTGATCGTTTGCGTCTGGAGGTCCTTGAGGAAGATGTCCTGCAAGCCGTTATTGTCATCGGCCACGAGGTTGTCCGCAAAGCTAGCGAACACCACGAAGCGCCCGTCCGCGCTCACACTGGGATTGTAGCTGCCGCCATTCGCCTCGACGGTCTCCGTCTCGGTCTCGGTGGCGGTGATGCGGGTGATCGTGCCCTTCAGCAGGTCTCTGATGAAGATGTCCTGCGAGTCGTTGGTGTCGTCGTCCACGAGGTTATCGGCAAAGCTTTCGAACACCACGAAGCGCTCGTTGGCGCTCACCATGGCATTGTAGCTATCGCTGTTCCCCTGGGTGCCGTCGGCCGCGCTGGAGATGCGGGTGATCGCTCCAGTGGCCAAGTTCTTGAGGAAGACGTCATGGAAACCGTCGGCGTCATCGGCCACGAGGTTGCTGGCCTGGCTGTCGAACACCACGAAGCGCCCATCCGCGCTCGCCGTGGCATTGTGGCTGTCGCCGTTCCCCTGGATGCCGCCGGCGGTGGCGGAGATCTGCGTGACCGCTCCCGTCGCCAAGTCCTTCACGAAGATGTCCTGGCGGCCGTTGATGTCCCCGACCACGAGATTCTTGGCAGCGCTCTCGAAGACGAGGAAGCGCCCGTCGGCGGTCAGCGTGGCATTGTGGCTGTTGCCGTTGCCCTGGGCGCCGTCGGCGGCCGTGGAGAGCCGCTTGATCACGAGATTGGGGTCAGGACGGAGAACCGCTTGCACGTTCAAGGTCAGGGACACGGTGGGCCTCCGTCCGAAGTGGAATATTATTCTATTACTTAGATCGGCGGAAACGACTTGGCAATGGAGGGCCGGCCCACGCATGACGGTGCCGCCCGCCTCGTCCCGTGGCCCCCAAAACCCGGTGAGCGTCGCGCAGGGTCTGACCCCCGTCGTACGGAGGTGGCGCCTCGTGGGGCCCTCGTAACCCCTGTCGCCAACAGGCGAAAAGCTGAGTTTAGACTGTCGTCTCTGGAGGCTGCGAGCTGGGGACGGCGATGTGGCCCCATCGAAATCGACGGGCCTTCGCTGGTGTCGACCCAGCAGCGCATCGGGCCGCGTCGGGTGCGGAGGCGGGGCGTCCTCAAACGAGGAACGAGGTCAGGCTGTGCCGCCCTTAGGCCAAAGTATAAACGCGCCTTCGACGATGCTCGGCTCGGGAGGGGCCGCCAGAGGCGGGGATGATCCATCCGGGCTGTCTGAACCGGGTGCGGGGTCGGTCGCCGTGCCGCCAGAGGCGAGCCGGTCTGCCCGGTCTCGTCGGGCGCGCGGGGGCGACGGCGATGCGCCGGGACAAGACCGAGGCGCAGCTCGCACGGGCGCTCGGGGATGAAATCGGCAGGCGCGAAACGATCGGTAATCCCGCAGGACGGAACGGCCAGCGCCGGAGGGCTCCGGGCTGTCCGGGGTGTCCTGTCGAGGACGGTCGAGCACCGGCTGCGGCAAGCGGTTCGGAGGGCTCGAGGATGCGCGGGATCGTTTGCGCTCTTGATGGGAGCGGCCCCTTTCCCGTGGTCGTCCCCACGGCAGGGGCTGAGATCGTCTTAGGTCCCTCTCATGTGAGAGGGAGCGGGACGCCGAGGCGCCGGGTGGGCTAAGGGTAGGG
>DATCJK010000033.1:0-60143 GCA_036562855.1 Microvirga sp. | reverse complement strand
GCCATAGTCGAGCTTGGCATAGGAGGCGATCTCCGCCCGCTCCTTGCCAGTGCCGTCATGCCGCCACCGGTCGCCCGAGCGAACCTCAAACCGCATCCCAGACCCAAAAACAGAATGGCTCCACCCATACCCGCCATCCTGCATCTCGAAACCAGCATTCCAGAGTTCAGGCATTGCACCATCCGCAATCGATGTAGGGGGGTTCAAGCGCGGGGCATTCAGCCATCCGAGCCAATGGGCGGTGTTAAGCTTAACGAGGGCGCTTGATGGAAACGCAATGGGGCGAGAGTGTGTTCGTGAGCCGGCAAGGAGCCAAACGGGTCACGAAGCTATGTAGATGCAAGTCGATCCGGCAGATCTATTTCGCTTGGACCCGCAACATGACAACAGAGAACAAACGAACAACGCCGGCATGCGTCAGAAGACGCAACACCGGCGCAAAACTCTACGTAATGCTTTCTACGGAAACGATCTATGCGAGCGGCATCGCGCTCCCGTTCCGGACCCCAGCCCGCGGCATCCGAAGGGCACGTTCGCGCGCGACCTAGTGACTCGTGGCGCCCACCTTCGATCGCACCTGAAGGAAGCGCATGGTGCGCTCGGCCACCTCGCCTGGGAGGGTCGTATAGGTCTGAGCGTCCTGCTCGACCTGCCGGCCGCTCTGGTTGAGTCGCGCGGCGCGCAGCTGCAGAACGGACCGGAAGGCGGCCGGCGTGAGGCCGATCGAGCGGCAGGCGACCGCGATGCCGCTCACATCGGGCTCCAGCAGCACCTTCAGGCACTGCACGTTCGGAATGCCGGCAAACACGCTGACGACCTGGGCAAGGTCGAAGGCCCGGTCGTCATTGGCGAGAAGCTCGATCACGTCGGACACGGTCTTGAGACCCCGCTGCACGTCGGCGATGAGGAGCTTCACCTCGAGCCGGCGCTCCTGAGCCTGCCGGCGCTCCATGGTGAAAGGCTTGGCGCCCGCAAGACCGTCGGCGGGCGGGGCGGATCCGACCTGGTCGGCGATGCGCTGCAGGCGAATGGCCTGATCCGGCGTGAGCTGGTGGGAGCGCCGGACGAGATTCTCCACGATGGTCTCGTCGCCTTCCGAGCGGTCGAGAAGACCCGTCATGCCCCGTTGCGAGAAGCGTGCGCCGTCGTTGCCGCTGACGGTGCGAAGAACCGCGCGGTCGCCGCGCTGGACCAGCACATCCGTGACGGTCTCCGACAGGCTCGTGCGCTGGGCGATGGCGAGAAGATGCTGGGCCGAATGGGTCACGGCCACCGCCGCGAGATCCGCATCGGTGAGGACGGGCGAGAGCCGGAGCACGACGCTTGCCACCGCGGCGGCGGGATCGGCGGCCAGGGTCGTGGCGATGGTGCGGGGCAGGGTCTTTTCGGCGGCAACGCGCGTGGCGTAATCGGCGCGGTCCCGCTCGGTCACCTGGTTGAGCGCCTGGACCGCGATGTCGGAGTAGTGCTCCTTCACGATCTCCGTCGGCGCCGGCTCGACGAGAAAGAGGTCGGTGACCGCGTTCAGCAGCTCGCGGCGGCCGGTGGCCGAGGAATCCTTCGACAACCCAATCAGGCGGTCCAGCATGTTAGCCCCGTTCTGGTGCGAGGCTTGAGACAACCACAAGAAGGGTTCCGATTGCGTTAAGCGGATGCCCCAATCGGCGACTTCCCCGGATCCTGGCTCCCCGCCCTCGGCCCGTCGCCGGGAAGCTGGCCCCCGATAGAGCGGGTCTCTCAGCCGCCCGCGCCGCCCTTGCCGACCGGAGCCCCGGCAAAGGAAAAATGCTTGTGCCCGAAATAGCTTGTGACCACCGGGCTCAGAACGCCGACGAGATGGGCAATGGTATCCGCATGCCAGGTGAAGCCCATGGCCGGGAACAGGAGGCGGGCAAGGCCCACGCTCACGAGCCAGACCTGAACGAAGGCGACCGCGTTCACCAGGGCAAAGCGCAGGTACTGGTCCCGCGGGGCGCGAGGGGAATCCTCGAACACGTAGCGGCGGGCGAGCACGAAGGCCGTGGTCATTCCGGCCAGGTAGGCGACCGCCACCGCGATCTGGAACGGCATGACGAAATCGAGCAGCCAGCGAGTCCCCACATTCACCGCGGCCGCGAGGCCGCCGGTCATGAGGAAGCGGATGAAGGGCTGATCAAGCAACGGCCCGCTCCCTTTCGACAGCCGGTTGGGCCTCGACGGCCCGGGCCATCTCGTCCCCGAGACGCACGCTCTCGGCGATGCCCCGGTCCTCGGGATAATAGAAGCAGGTATCGGCCACCTGAAGCCCCCGGATCGGCGTCTGGACCGGCGGGATCATGGATCCGAAACCAGGCGTGCAGACGGGCTGCGCATAGCGCAGGCGCCCCACCTGGGAGGCCACGAGATCGCCCTCCCCGATCGCCGGGTTGATGCGCCGGATGCAGGCGAGCGCCTCGCGGACGAACACGGCGTCGGGGCGGGTCCAGAGCGGGTTCGAGACCGGCATGTAATAGGGCACGTAGACCACCGCCTCGCCGCTCCCGGTCGGGCGCAGGTTGGAGAACTCGATGATTCCGGGGATCGGCATGTCGGGGTCGATCACGTTGACCCAGAAATGCGGCGTCACGGAGCGCTTGAGCTTCATCACCACGCAGGTGACGCCGATATTGGCGATGGCGTCGTAGGCCGCCCGGCTCTCCGCCGGCAGGTCGGGAACGAGGCCGCTCACGAAGGGCGTCGGCACGGTCGAGATCACCGCATCGGCCGGGTAGCGGCGCTCGGCCGTCTCCACCTCCGTGACACGGCCATCCGCCGTGTGGACGCGGGTCGCGGGCTCGCCGAGGCGGATGCCGCCGCCGGCCCGCTCGATCGATGCGGTGAGGGCCTTCACCAGGGTCTCCGAGCCGCCCTCGATATAGCCGAGCTCCTCCTGCATGAGGGAGCGCCGCGAGCGGCCGATGCGGCGGATGCGGGTCCAGATCCAGGAGGCCGAGACGTTGTCGGCATATTCGTAGAATTTCAGGTCGAAGAGCGGCTTCCAGAGCTTGGCGTAGACGCTTCTACCGCACCAGCGCTCGATCCAGGTCTTGGCCGATTGATGCTCCAGGGCCGGCCAGGCGTTGAGCCGCGTCGACACGAACATCAGGAGCCCGTAGCGGATCTTCTCCACGAGCGACAGGTGCGGGTAGCGCAGGAGCGAGACCGGGTCGCCCCAGGGATGCAGGCCGCCCTTGGTGTAGTAGCCCATGGAGGTGGGCCGCCAGCGCATCAGATCGCCGATGCCGAGCTCCTTCATCAGGTCGAAGGTGGGCTGATCGGACTTGCAGATGAAGTGGTAGTAGCGCTCGATCGACAGGCCCGCGAGGTCGAGATGCGCGGCCATGCCGCCAGCCTCGGGGGCGGCCTCGAGCACGGTGACCTGGTGGCCCAGGGTAAGGGCCCGGTGCGCGGCCGCAAGGCCCATCGCGCCGGCGCCGAGAACGACGATACGGGCCATGGTCAGAACTCCGGGTTCAGGATGGCGCCACGCGGGCCGATGGAGATACGGACCATGGTCAGAACTCCAGGACGACGTGTGAATAGCGCGGGTCGCGGAACGTCTCGTGCATGGCGTCCTTGAGGGGCGTCGAGCGCACGCCGAAGATGCCGGGCCAGTCGATCACCTCGAACACGTCGGGGGTGACGAGCGCCTCGAGCTGCTTGACCGTGAAGGGCGGGTTCCGGTCGACGAGCGCGTAAGCCGTGAGCATCAGACGGAAGGCCCCGTAGGGCACTTTGACGATGGGGGCCTTGGCCCCGCTCGCCTCGCGCACGAGGCGGATGAGATCGATGTAGTCGATCCGTTCCTGGCCGCTGATGTTGTACTGGGCGCCGCTGAGACGGCGGTCGATGCAGGCGGCGATGATCTCGCAGAAATCGCCCACATAGAGGGGCTGGCGCAGATAGCGCCCATGGCCCGGCACGGGAAAGACGGGCGCTTTGTGCATGAAGCGCGCGAGCCAGCCCAGATGCTTGCGATCGAACCAGCCGAACATGAGGGTCGGACGCAGCACCACATGCGGGTTGGAGGTGGCGCGCACCATCGCCTCCTGGGCCTTCTTGCTCTCCGTGTACCAGTCGACGGCCGCGGAATTCACCACGGACGAGCTGATATGGACGAGGTGTCGGTCGCCGCCCCGGGCGAGCGCTTCCAGCAGGCGCTCGGTGGCGACGAGGTTGTTGCGGGTGAACTCGTCCTCCACCAGGCCGCCGATCTGCGCATGACCGACCACCACGGACTCAGCGCCGTCGAGGGCCTGCATCCAGGATCCGCGCTCCGCGAGGTCGGCCTCGACCACCGTGATATCCGGGTGCAGGTCGCGCAGAACGCGCAGGTTGTTCGCGTTCTTGTCGAGGGCGACGATGTCGTAGCCGCCCTTGCGCTTGAGGCGCGCGATCAGGTTCTGACCGACGAGCCCGGCAGCGCCCGTAATGGCAATGCGCGTCGAGGACATGGCTATGTGTTCCGACCGACGAGCCCGGCTGCGCCGGTGATGGCAATGCGCGTGGAGGACATGGCTTCGTTACAGAGAGGTGCGGTGGAAGATGCGAGCCGGGACGCTGCGGATAATCAGCATCACGAAGCGCCAGAACCACGGGGTGTAGAGAACGGTCCGGCCCTTGTCGACGGCGCCCATGATGTCGGCTGCCACCTGCTCCGGGGTCGCCCAGAGCGGCCCCTTCTGGGGCAGGTGCGCGGTCATTTTCGTGGAGACGAAGCCCGGGCGGATGTCGAGCACGGCAACCCCGGCCTTCGACAGGCGGTGGCGCAGACCTTCGAGGTAGCGCTGGAGGCCGCCCTTGGCGCTGCCGTAGATGTAGTTGCTCTGGCGGCCGCGGTCGCCGGCGACCGAGGAGATCACCGCGATGGTGCCGCTGCGCTGCGTCTCGAAGGCGCGGGCGAGCGCGTCGCACAGGATCGCGGGGCTCACGAAGTTGAGCCGCAGGGCCGCTTCCGCAGCCGCGGCGCTCCCTTGCGCCTCCGCCTGGTCCGGCAGGGAGCCATAGGCCACGAGGGCGATATCGATGCCGCCGAGCGCGCTCCAGGCGGCCTCCGCGACGGGGGTCAGGGCTGCCGTGTCGGCGAAGTCCGCGCGCTGGGTCACCACCTCGGCGGCGCCCCGCACCTTGAGATCCGCGGCCTCGCCCGCGAGGGCCTCCTCGTCGCGCGCCACGAGGACGAGCCGGGCGCCGGTCTCGGCAAAGCGCCGGGCCAAAGCCACGGCGATGCCGGACGTGGCTCCGAAAATCGCCACGCGGCGGGGAGCGGACGGGGCGGCGCTCACGAGCGGGCCTCCCGGCGGGCGAACGCGGAGGAGGGTCGGGGAGCGGACGGGGCGGCGCTCACGAGCGGGCCTCCCCGGCGGGCAGAAGGCCGACGCGGCGGGCGAAAGCGGAGGAGAAACGTGGGTCGATCATGGTGCGGAAGCGCTCGAATTCGGGATAGCCGCGCCGGAAGGCATCGGGCTGCATCAGGCTGTCCTTGGCGGGATAGAGCCGGCCATAGGCCTGAACGGCCATGAGTTCAAGCTTGGCGAGGAGATCCCGGGTGCCGGGACCCCGGTTCGGGAAGTCGAGGGCGAGCGTCACGCCGGGCAGCGGAAAGGACAGGAGCCCCGGCGAGGGCAGGTCCCCGAGGGTCTTCAGGACCACGAGCATGGAGCCCTGCCCTGAGCGCGCGATCAGATCGAGCATCGCCCGGACGGTCTCCCGCGCGGCGGCGTGCGGGATCGCGCATTGAAACTGGAAGAAGCCCTTGGGGCCATAGATCCGGTTCCAACGGCCGATGGCATCGAGGGGATAGAGCACGGGCTCGTAGGCGCCGACCCGGTGGGATCGCCCCGTCCGGCCGAGCTTGCGCCAGTAGAGCGCGTTGAAGGCGCGCACCGACAGGCCGTTCGCCAGGGACAGGGGCGGCGTGAGCGGCATCTGCAGCCGGGGCTCGCGGGCGGCGGGATCGGCCGCGACGCCGGGGGCGTGGCGGGCCCGCGAGTAAAGGCCGCGCCCGAGTTGCCGGCCGGAGGCGAGGCAGTCGATCCAGGCGGCGGTGTACTCCCAGGCGCCGGCCGATTCCGCCTCGAGGGTGAAGTAATCGTCGAGCCCGCCGAAGCGGATGTCCTCCATCTCCATGGCGATCCCCGGGACGCGCCGGAGCTGGATCGTCGCCGTGAGGATGAGCCCCGTGAGGCCAAGACCGCCGATGGTGGCGGCAAAAAGATCCGCGTTCTCCTCCCGGGAGCAGACGAGGCGCGAGCCGTCGCTGCGGGCGATCTCGACGGCGGCCACATGGCGGCCGAAGGTGCCGAACCGGTGATGGTTCTTGCCGTGCACGTCGTTGGCGATGGCGCCGCCCACGGTGACGAAGCGGGTGCCGGGCGTCACGGGCAGGAACCAGCCGCCGCCATCCGCCTCCGGGCGGCAGAGATGGGCGAGAATATCGGCAAGACGCACCCCGGCCTCGCAGGTGAGGAGCCCTGTCGCCGGGTCGAAGCCGATGAACCGGTCGAGAGCCCGCATGTCCACGAGGGCGCCGCCCGGATTGAGCCCCACATCCCCATAGGACCGCCCGCAGCCATAGGCGAGGATCGCGGAATGGTCCCCCGCATTCGCCACCAGCCGGGCCGCGGCCGCGACGCTGTCGGGGCGCATCACATGATGCCGCGCCGCCTCGACGCGGCCCCAGGACTGATAATCGTCGCGCAACAGCGCCGTCATTCTTAGTCCCCGGTTGAGAGGGCGGGACCGAGCCGCAGGGGACGACCGGCCAAGCTTCGCCCTGGAGGTGCAGGGCGAGCAGCGCCCGCACCCAGGGGCCGCCCTATGCCAGCCCAGCCCCACGCCGTAAAGCCGCCTCGCCCCAGCCGGGAGGGGCGGATCGGCGCAGTGGAGGCGCGAGGGCGCTTGCGCGGCGAGACCTGAGCGCTCCTCGCTTTTTTGCAGCCCGCGGGGTCACGCCCGCCGCGAAATGGTTTATGGCGGCCCGCAACACAGTTGTGCAGAACGGATCATGGCGTTTTCCAAGTATTTGGCTTCCCCGGCCCACTGGGCCGGGAGCGTGACGCGCCTCCTCGAGGACGAGGATCGCCGCGTTGCGGTGCTGAAGGCCCTGTTGGCGGCCTGCCTCGTCCAGGCGGCGTATTTTGCCGTGATCGGGCTCGACCAGATCGTTTTCGTGATCTGGGGCAACCGGCAGGCCCAGACGGCGATCTCGGCTGCCGCGATCGCGGCGGGAGGGCCCTGGCTCGCCTACGAAACGCCGATCCTGGGGGCGCCCTGGTCCCTCCCGTTCGAGTTTCCAACCTACCAGCTCATCGTCGCCGGGGTTCATCGGCTGGGGGTTCCCTTGGAGGCGGCCGGGCGGGCGGTGTCGTTCGTCTTCCACCTCGCGACCCTGGCTCCGCTCCTCTGGCTGGTTCGGACGCTGGCGCTCGGCCGGGAGACCGCGCTCATGGTGGCGATCCTGTTCCTGGCCTCGCCGCTCTACCTCTACTGGGGGCGCGCGGTGATGATCGAATCGACCGCCCTGTTCTTCAGCGTATCCTGGCTTGCCCTGCTCGCGGCCTTTCTCCGCGAGCCGCGCGCGCTGCTCCTCGCGGGCGCCGTCGCAGCCGGGTGCCTTGCGACCCTCACGAAGGCGACGACCTGGCCGCCCTTCGCCCTGCTCGGCTTCGGCCTCGCCGCCATGCGCGCTTGGCAGTGGTTCCGAGCCGGGGAGATCCGCTCGCGGCTATGGGTTCTGGCCGGCTGCGCGGCGCTCGCCCTCCTCCCGCTCGCGGCAGCCTACGAGTGGACCGCGTTCACCGACCGCGTGAAAGCGCTCAACCCCTTCGCGGCCCGTCTCACGTCAGATGCCCTAACCCGCTGGAACTTCGGCACCCTGGAGCAGCGGACGAGCCTCACCTTCTGGCGGGATATCATCGGCGGACGGGCGCTGTTCGATCTCTTCGGGTACGCCCTTCCGCTGGCCGGCCTTGCCCTGCTCGGCGCCCTGGCCCGGCGCCGGTATGCGGCGCTCACCGGCGCATGCCTTGTGGCGTACATCTCCGCGCCGCTCGTGTTCACCAACCTCCACGTCATTCACTCCTACTATCAGGCGGCGAACGGGGTTCTCGGGCTCGCCGCCGTCGGCCTCGCCCTGGCGGCTCTCGCGGAAGCGGGGCGGGCGCGGACGGCGCTTGGCCTGCTCGTGGCGATCGTCATCGGCCAGGCCGCCTACTTTCAGGTTCATTACGCGAGGGAGATCCAGCTCGATGCGCGCTTCGGCGCGGTCTACCGGGCGGCGCAGGCGGCCCGGGCCCACACGCAGCCCAGCGACGCCATCCTCGTGCTTGGGCAGGACTGGTCGTCGGAGGCCTTGTATTATGCGGGCCGGCGGGGACTGACCCTCATTGCCTGGACGCCTCGCGCTTTGATGCGCCAATCCCTGGCCGCGAATGCTCCCGCCTTCGGGGGAGCGCGCCTCGGCGGCGTCATTCAATGCAACGCCTTCGCCTACGGCCGGCTGCAGCCGCTTGTGGATGCCTTCGTGGCCCGGCTGCCCGTGATCGCCGATTTCGGCGATTGCCGCTTTCT
Organism: Microvirga sp.; assembly: GCA_036562855.1. Classification (GTDB taxonomy): domain Bacteria; phylum Pseudomonadota; class Alphaproteobacteria; order Rhizobiales; family Beijerinckiaceae; genus Microvirga. Next base: position 51,554 of record DATCJK010000033.1, on the reverse strand, counting down.
CGGTCCGCCACCGTCCGGCGCCGCCCCAACCGCGCCTTGAGGCGGGATCGCCATCGAGCTTGGGCGTGTCAGCCGCTCCGGCGGCGCAGGTCCATGACGGGTCGGACGGCGCCTACCACCAGGCCGCGAAAAGCAGCGCCCCCGCCAGGGCTCCCAAGGCGAGGGAGAGCCTATCCTTTAAGGCGAACACCACCGGATCCTCGTCCATCTTGCCGTGGACCGTGAGGTGCCAGACCCGCAGGGTCCAGATCAGGATGATCGGCATCATGCCCCAGAGCAGGGCCGGGTTGGTGTAGATCCCCAGCGGGTAATGCTCGTTGATGAGGTAGATCGTGAAGATCACGATGGCCGCGAAGCTGGCGCCGATGCCCGCCGCGAGAAGCAGGGGCAGGTCCTTGGCCGTGTAGCCCCGCGACACGACGCCGGTGCCGCCGGTGTTCAGCACCCGGTCGAGCTCCGCGTAGCGCTTCACCATGGCAAGGCCGAGGAAGAACATCATGGAGAACGAGAACAGCCAGGGCGAGGGCGCCACCGGCATGACCGTGCTGCCGGCCCAGACCCTCAAGGTGAAGAGGCCGGCCAGCACGAAGACGTCGACGATGGGCTGGCGCTTGAGCACGAAGCTGTAGGCCAGGGTGACGACCAGATAGGTGAGAAGAGCGGCCGTGGAGGCCGCGGGCAGGAGAAGGCTCGCGGCGAACGCCCCCGTGAGCAGGGCAGCCGCCGCGATGCAGCCATCCCGCACCGGGATGGCGCCCGAGGCGAAGGGGCGGAAGCGCTTGCGCGGATGCTGCCGGTCGGCGGGCAGGTCCATCATGTCGTTGATGAGGTAGGTGGCCGAGGCCACCACACCCATGAGCACGAAGAGCAGCAGCGCCTCTGCGGCGACGAGCGGGGAGCCCATCTGAAAGCCGAGGATCGGCGCGACGAAGATGAGCGCATTCTTGACCCAATGGGAGACCCGCAGGGCCTTCAGCCAGACCCGCAGATCCGCCTGTCCTTGCGGGAAGACGGCCTCCACGGCGTCGGGGCGGGCAAGTCCCTTGCGCAGGCGCTCCACGGGGCCGACGAGCACGGCCTTCTCGGCCTCGGCGAAGATCGGCTGGTCCACATCCGCATTGCCCGCATAGGCGAACCGATCCCCGAAGACCTCGCGGATCGCGACGGTCTTGGCCTCGCCGCTCAGGTTGGTGACGCCATCCGAGCCGCGCGCCACGTCGAAAAGCCCCACATGCTCCGCCACCGCATCGGCGATGGATTGATCCGCGGCCGTGAAGAGCCCGATCCGCCGGCCCGCCTGCTTTTCCTCACGCAGGTAAGCGAGCACCTCGTCGTTGTAGGGCAGCAGCGACGGATCGAAGGGCACCCGCCCTGCCACCTCCCGCTTGAAGGCGGCCTTCCCCTTCCTGAGCGCGTGGCGCAGCCGAAGCACATCCCTCGGGGCCGCCCGGAAGCATCCGATGAAGCCCTCGTGGAGGGTATCGGCCTTGGTGAGCGTGCCGTCGAGATCGACGGCGAGGGGTGGGAGTTCACCGGTAAGGTTCGTCGCCTTGTCCGGGCGCTGCATCTCCTTCTGCATCACGGAACCGCCCTCCCCAAGGACAGGGTATAGAGCACGAAACCTCCAATTCTCGTCACCTCACGGGCTGAACCCTTCAGGTACGCATCCATGGCCAATTCATAGGGTGTCGTGGGCTTTTGAGGATGTATGACATGGGTCGCAGCCATGCGCTGAATAAGTCGGCCAGCCTGATCGGCGGTCTGCAACGTGGCGATCTCGTTCGCAAATTGCGTGTTGTACCAGTTGGACGGCAGGGCGAGCCCCTGGAGCAGGGCCCCGTAGGATCGCTGCGTGTAAAGGACGCGAGCGGACCGTCCCGCCAGCACATTGACGATAGCGTTCAGGTGGCGCTCCGGAACCGTGTTCCGCTCCAGGGCCAGGCGGGCCTTCTCGTTGAACACCGCCTGGAAATCTGGGTTGCGCAGGATCCATCCTGCGGTCGGCATCAGGAAGACGTTCATGGCTACTGTCGCAGCGGCGACGGAAAGAACGAGAGCCGAACCTGCGGAGCTTTTCATGGCGGCATGCATCGCCAATCCGACGGCGACCATAACCAGCGGAATGCCAGGATAGAAATACCGCAGGTATTGGGTCTGCGTGGCGATGACGACGATGAAACCCAGCCCCATGAACAGAGCGAGCCGCATGCGGCTATCTTGCCCGAGACCGGCAGCGAGTACGGCCATCGGGAGGAAGATCAGCAGGGTGAGCCCCAGCGCTCCGTCCCATGCCTCCAAATATTTGGTGGATGAGAATGTGGCGTCCCAGAGCAGCGTCCACGACGAACGGATGCCGAACGCGTCCGCAAAGGCGACCGGTGGCCAAAGCGGCGATTGAAAGATGTTGTTGAAGAACGGAAAGATCGGATTTCCCGTCGCAAGCCAAGCATGCGCGTAGGGAAGAGATCCCACGACCGCGGCCAAAACGCTCGCCAACACGAAGCGCCCCCAGGCCGCCGGATTTGGCCGCGTTCCTGCGAAGGCGGCAATAAGGGTGGGGCCGAGGAAGGCCGTGGCCACGACTCCGTGCAGCTTCGAGAGAACGATGGCGCAGAGCGGCAGCAGCACCATGCAGGCCGACCTGAGGGGGATGCGAGGCCACCCCATGATCAGGAGAGCACCGGCACACAGGATCCAGAACGTCAGCGTGTTCTCGACGAAGAGCGATGCGGTCTCGATGAGCGTCAAGGGCATGCTGGCAAAGAGCACCACCGTCCAGAGCGCGGCCCTGCCTCCCGCATACCGTTTGACGACGTCGTAGAGGAGAGAGCAGATCAGAACGAGGATAGAGAAATTGAAAAGCTTGACGGCCTTCTCGCCGCCTAAAGCGAACAGATGGGCGTAGATGAAATCAATGGTCAGCGGCATGTGCGCGTACACGGCCGTCGAGACGTCAAAAGACCACCGCCCTTGGCTCAACATGAACGACGCGATGTACAGGTGCACCGCCATGGCGTCGTGGTAACGCTCGGGCAGGAGGCTATGAAGCAACTGCACGGCCAGCACAACGAGCAGGGCATAGGTGCCCAACAGGTAGACGACATCCTTTGGCTGCTGGTGCGACAGCGTACGTTGCACGGCTTGAATTTGACGAAGGCAGCCGCTTCTGACCTTTTGCAGGGCAAGCGCGGCCACAGGCGACAGAGTCAGCAGCGTGTAGAATGTTGGATTGTTGATGGGGAACCGTGCCGCGATGGTCAGCACGACTGCGATCAAGGCCAGCCCAAGCCCAATTATCAGGGAAGCGGGCGGGCTTTCATCGCTCGCCTCACCCATCCAAACGCTCATTCCGACGAGAAACGCACCCGCCAGAAAGGCCGTGACCGACACGAAGGCCGACAGACCGGACAAACTCGCGACCACGGGTACGATGGCGATCGCCAGGATGACACCGGGATTCCGCCCCAACCTCCATCCGGCCAAGGATGAGGCGATGAGCAGAAGGGCACTCGCTCCCAACACGTAGAGGATTTGAACGTTCGTTGGTGCCAACCAATGGGATGTCGTAAGAGCACCCTGGGCAATTTTGTACCCAGCGGCGACAGTCGTGAGAAGCAGCAAGATCGGGAGGATCGAGGAGATCGCTGTCCTGTGTCCACCAACTGGATTGCTCATCCCTGCCCTACCTCGATGATACCGATTGAACGTGTCGTTCGATCGTCGCGACCGATCGATCTACGCTCACGCGCTGAGCGCAATTCGTGCACTGCTCGCAATGAAACGAGGCCTATATACTGATGAGGGAGTTCAAGCTAGTTCCCGTCACACCTCCGGTGACTTAGCCCAACGTCAACGTTGAACCCCTCCGGACCCCGGAGCTTCCATCAGGCGATCCCCGCACCAGTTCCGGCGACCGCGAATGAGCAAGCCTCCTCCATTTGAGGTGCCCGCACAGCGACTCCGCCCTTCAATGAATCGGCTCGCCTTGCCGCCCTGCTGCTTCCTACCAGGTTCCGCAGCAGGCCAGCCGAATGACCCAAGCTCCTTGAAGGGCTCCGCGTCGACGACGCCAACCAGCGCAGACCGGTAGGATCCAGCATCACCGTCCGACCGACTCACCTACGCTGGTGGCCTACTGGATCGAAAAACAACTTTCTTCGACAACACGAACGACACAAGAACGAGGGCAACATCTGAGACGAACTTCGCAAGATTTACATGGAGCCCAAATGACAAGAGCAATGACAGGAGCAGCGTCGCAAGCAATGTATTCAGAGCCATCAGAAGAAAATATATCGCCGCCTGACGAGCAAGTGGCTGATCAGTCGCCTTAAACGTAATATATCTATGGGCTATGACTGCGCAGAATCCGGCATTTATCTTTGAGACAACATTCGCCAATAGGGCATCAAGGCCAATCCAGTGGTGCAGAACGGCAAAGATACTAAACTCAATCCCGTAGACGACGCACTGAACGACGATATAAACGAGCGGCGCGAGTAGGAACTCAAACCGCTTCATGTCGCCTCGGAAGTGGGAAGGCCGGCTGCGAGGTACATCTGGGTGGACACCTTTAGCGCAGTGCGGTGCGGATCGATGCGGAGGGTCAACTGGAGGAATGCATCTGTTACCGGCCCAACGACCGATGTTTGCCGGCGACAACGCCACGGACAGGGGGCGCCGAATAAGCTGGTCGTCTTGTTGTTATCCTAGACCTGACTGCCCGGGAGGCGTTTCTCGTTGACGATGGCCAATGCTCGCCTCCTCTGATCGACGTCCCTCGCTGAGGACTCGGTCCGGAGCGGCTGCGGATCCACCTGCAGGGTGGAGATAGTCTGCAGCGGTTCCTTAGGGGTATTGCTGATGTCGAAGTTGAGCGCGGCGAGCAGGAACTGCACTCCGAGGATTGCGGGAAGCGTAACCAGCATGATCGTGCCGGTTGGCGTCGCTTCGCCGGTCAGGCCCGCCTGCACCCAATGATAGATGCCGGTGGTCAGGCTGAAGACCACCAGCACTGTGCCCAGAACCGTTTCGATGCTGGCCGGGTTCAGGTCCCGCAGGAGATAATTGTAGAAGAACCGCTTGAAGAAGTTAGCTGCATAGCGCCTCGGGAAGTCCAAGAGCACCCGGGAGATCTTCAGGTTGCTCTTCTCGTCGCCGTAAACAGCAGGCGTGGGTATGTCACGGACAACGGCGCGGATGATGCTGAGGCGGAACAGCATGTCCGACTCGAAGAAGTAGCGCCTAGCGACCTTGTCCAAGTCGATGCGCTTCAGTGCCGTGGCGTGAATGGCGGTATAGCCGTTCGTCGGGTCCATGACGTTCCAGTAGCCCGACGAGACCTTGTTGACGAAGGAGAGAGCCGAGTTGCCGAAAATTCGCAGGGGCGGCATCGATTGCAGGTATTCGAGAGCGTGAAACCGGTTGCCCTTGGTATAATCCGCTCTCTCCTGAACGATCGGAGCAATGATGGCCTGCAGGTAGCCGGGATCCATCTGGCCGTCGCCGTCGAGCTTGACCATGATGTCGTAGCCCTGCTTCAGAGCCACCCGGTACCCAGTCGCCACCGCGCCGCCGACCCCCTGATTGACCTCGTGGTGCAAGACCGTGACGGCCGGCTCACCCGCGAAGGCAGCTTCAACCAACTGGCCGCTCCGCTCGGGGCAGCAATCGTCGACCACGAAGATCGCGTCGACCCGTCCGATCAATTCGCGCACCACGCCGACGATATGAGCGCTGACCTTGTAGCAGGGGATGATAGCTGCGGTTCGCATCGTCATGACGGGCAGGGTCCTAAGAATCGCCTGCGCCCCTTCAGTTATGGGAAAAGTTGCGATCAGCCGTAGCGCGCTGAATACACGCGCCCTACGGATTCTTCAACTCCCGCAAGGCTCCGGCGGGCCCAGGCTCACGCTCTCATGCGAGGCGTTTTGCCTCAAGCCTGCAGCAGATCGCGGGCGATCGAGACGATCCGCCCGCTGGCCAAGCCGTCGCCGTAGGGGGACACGCCTTTCGCTACGGAAGCATAATAGGCGTCGTCCGTGAGCAGGCGGGACGTCTCGGTGGCGATCAAGTCAGGGTCGGTTCCAACGAGCTTGACCACGCCTGCGTCGACGGCTTCCGGCCGCTCCGTCGCATCCCGGAGCACGAGCACGGGCTTTGCGAGGGCCGGCGCCTCCTCCTGCAGACCGCCGCTGTCGGTCAGAATGAGATCGGCCGCCTTGAGCAGCCCTACCATCTCCCGGTAACCCACAGGCGGGGACAGAACGACCCGGTCGAGCCCCGCAAGTTCTGAGCGGACCACGTCGTTGATGTTCGGGTTCGGATGCACCGGATAGACGATCGTGACGTCGGGGAACTGCTCGTGCAGGCGTCGCAGAGCCGCGCAAATGCGCCGGATCGGCTCCCCGAAATTCTCGCGGCGATGCGCGGTGACGAGGACGAGGCGGCGCGTTCCCTCAAGGAGCATAGGGGCCGGCTCCACCCGTCCGGCGGTATCCAAAAGAGCATCGATGACCGTATTTCCAGTCACATGGACCGTTCCGGCCGCAATGCCCTCTGCCAGCAGGTTGTCACGGGCTTTTGCGGTGGGCGCGAAGTGGACGGCGGCAATCCGCCCGGTCACAACGCGGTTGAACTCCTCCGGGAACGGGTTCTCCAGATCGAAGGTCCGCAAGCCCGCTTCCACATGGCCGAACAGGATCCGCCGGTAGAAGGACAGGACCGAGGCGACCATCACGGTCGTCGTGTCACCCTGCGCAAGAACGAGGTCGGCGGCGGTCTCGCCGAGCACCGGATCGAGATGCTCGAAGATCCGCGCCGTCAGGGCTCCAAGGGATTGATTTTGCTGCATGAGCTGCAAATCGATGTCGACGCTCAGGCCGAAATCTCCGAGGGTCTGATGCAGGATCTCCCGGTGCTGGCCGGTGGACAGCACAACCGTTTCGGCCCAGTCAGCTTGCCGGAAAGCGCGGATGACGGGAGCCATTTTGATGGCCTCTGGCCGTGTGCCGACGATGCACAGGATTTTCTTGGGCAACGATCATGCTCCGAGTCTTGGAGAAGCGCTTCTGGCCTGCCGCAGGCTTCCACGGCAGCGGGCAGAGGCGGCGCGGTACTAGCCCAGGGTGCAGCCGAGAGGCAACCAGTGTACGGAACGTGGCGCCACCCCGAGACCCGGGGTGGCCTCGTAGCACCCCGGCCGATCCACCGCCAAGCCTCCATGGCAATACCGTAACTTGCAGCGCCGCACGAAGGTGTGGCAGAAACCGCCCATTGAACCTTGGCTGGCATGCCGTAAGGCGGGTGCCGTTCCGTCAAAGACGGAGGTCTTTGCTGCCGGCATTCCGCCGAACATTTTTGCAGGACCGATCCTGCATCGTTGCGAAGCGAAAGACTAGACCTGATGATCTTTCAGAAAAAGCTTCCGGCTACCCTGGTGGAGACTGCCAAATCGATCCAACCGGTTCGGGGGGAATTCTCTAAACGGTACGAGTTCTATGAATTTTACGAGCCTTATTTCTCCCCGTTACGTCAAACTCCTGTACGATTCCTGGAGGTTGGGGTCCACGAGGGCGAGAGCACGAAAGTGTTCGCACGCTACTTTTCCAAAGGCACTGTGATTGGCATCGACCTGAGCACCCGCGACATCGATTTCCGCGAATACCACAACATCCATTACGTGAAGGCCAACCAAACCGATGGGAACGCGCTCAAGGCGATTGCGGATACCCATGCTCCAGACGGTTACGACATCATCCTCGATGACGCGTCTCATGTAGGATATTTTTCTCTACTGACGTTCCAGCACACGTTTGCCCAGTTGAAGCCTGGCGGATTTTATGTGGTCGAGGATTGGGGGACGGGGTACTGGGACACTTGGCCAGATGGGGGGAGCTACCAACGCTTTCCAGTCGAATCCTACCAAGGCGAGATCCCGAAACGCCTGCCGAGCCACGACCACGGCATGGTCGGCTTCGTCAAGCAACTCGTGGACGTCGCCGCCGGCGACATGGTGAAAGGTGAGGGCGCCATGCCTTCGCTTGGCCCCGCCCCTTTCGAATTCATGCACATCTATCACGGAACTGTGGTGATCAAGAAGCGAATGGGGCCGGTCTGAGGCCTTGGGCCCAAAGGACGTAAGCCGGGCGACCCCCGCGAACCGGTACGGATCCCGCTGGTGGCTCCACAGGTCATCCACTTCAAGACCTGCGGATAGGCAAAGGATGCGTCCTAGGGCGCTGACCAGCTTGCCCAAGTTGTCCGTGGGGGCGATCCGCAGCGTAGCAAGATGCTCGACCTTGCAAGGCGGAGAGCGAGCGTGTATCGCGCCCGACTTAGTGACTGATGCTCCATTTGCCGGAGAAGGGCTTTGAAAACGCTGCCGAACAGCCAATCCTCCTTGGCGGAGGGCGCACCGCTCGCTGTGAACAGCGAGGCCTATTGGTCGCAGCGGTTTGCGAGCGACTGGCAAGCCCTCGGTGGAGGCGAGCAAAGTCGGTTCTTTTACCAGATTGCCCTCGACAATCTGCCGGAGTGGTTCATCCGCTACGTGCGCGCCGAGCGCGCCAGCATCTGCGATTGGGGCTGCGCCTCCGGCGAGGGCACCGATCTCCTGGCTCAGGCTCTTGGAACGCCGGTAACCGGGATCGATTTCGCTCCCAATGCCATTGCGGACGCCCGCTCGCGCTTCAAGAAACCCTCGTTCTTGGCCGTCGACCTCCTGAAGACCCCGATCGAGGACCGTTTCGATGTCCTATTCTGCTCGAACACCCTAGAGCATTTCGCGGACCCCTGGGGAACCCTGGAGACCGTGGCGGCCTATGCCCGCAACGCTCTCGTCGTGCTGGTTCCCTTCCGCGAGGTCGACCGTCACCACGAGCATGAGTCCACCTTCACCGAAGGCAATATTCCGGTCGTTATCGGCGGTAAGTTCCACCTCGCCTTCTCGTGCGCCGTGGATACAGGTCGCATGTCGCCGAGCTACTGGCATGGCGAACAGATCATGCTGGTCTACGCCACCCGGGATCGTCTCGATCAATCAATTCTGCGGCTGGAAGACCTCGCCGTCGGGCGTGCGGCCGAAACCCTTGAGGGTCAGAAGCGGATCGCCGCCTTGATCCAGGAAATCGGAGCGAGCCGGGCAGCAGAGAAGGCCGCCCAGGAGCAAGCCCGCGCCGCGGAGGAAGCTCTTCTCGAAACGTCAGCGCAATTCGACCAGCTCTGGAGCGACGAGAAGCGGCTGCAGGCGCGCATCAAGCAATTGATGCAGACGAGCACGACCCTTTCGACCTCGCTGCAGGCCAGCGAACGAAAGGTCGAGGAACTCGCACGATACGTACAGAACCGCGAGCGCCTCGTTCAGGCCAAGGATCGGCAGATCCAGGACCTGAGCGCGCAGATCGAGGCCCTGCGTGCGAGCGAGTCCTGGCGCGTTACCGCCCCCCTGCGAATGGGGACGACCCTCATGCGGTCGAGCATTCGAACCTCGCGAAGCTTGGCCGCTCGGACGGCGCGCATGGTCTACTGGGCCCTTCCCCTGTCCGATGCAACGCGTGCGAAGGTGCGGGCTCGCCTGAGAAGGGCTCAATCGACGGCGGTTGCTTCCGGTGCGTCGACTATGGCCCAGCAGAGTGCGGCGGCTGCGACCCAGAAGGCAACCGCGCCCGTATTCTCGCCGCCCCTGACGCGAGCCACCGAGCTGCCTGACGTGTTCGTCTGGGGAATTATCGACTGGCACTTCCGCATCCAGCGCCCTCAGCACATCGCCCGCGGCTTTGCCCAGCGCGGCCACCGGGTATTTTACTTCTCCAATGCCTTCGTGAACAGCGATACGCCGGGGTACCGGCTGGAGCCGCTGTCGGACGATGGCCTGCTGAACGTGGTGTACTTGAACGTCAAGGGCACCCCGTCGATCTACGCCCGGGCCCCCAGCGCCGATGTTCAACGAACCATCCTGGCGAGCCTCGCGGTGTTCATCCAGGAGGCTATGCCCCACGCGGTCGTGTCCCTGGTCCAGCACCCGTTCTGGATGCCCTTTGCTGACAAGATGCCGAACCGGCGTCTCGTTTATGACATGATGGACCATCACGAGGGTTTCGGCGACAACGCGCCCGGCATGCTGGAGCTGGAACACAAGCTCCTCGCCGAGGCGGACCACGTGGTTGTCACCTCGACCTTCCTCGAGGAGATCGCGTCGCGCAAGAACAGCTCGGTCTCGCTCGTTCGCAATGCCGGCGAATACAGCCACTTCTGCAATCGTCCCGATGCCGTGTTCACGCCGCCCCAAGGGCGCCGGGTGATCGGCTATTACGGAGCGATCGCCGATTGGTTCGATGCGGACCTTGTCGAGAAGCTGGCCCAGCGGTTCCCGAATGATCTCATCCTCCTCGTCGGCGCGGACTCGGCGGGCGTGCAGGATCGGCTGCGATCCTACGGCAACGTGATGTTCACGGGCGAGGTGAAGTACGACAAGCTGCCGTACTACCTCTATGCCTTCGACGTTTGCCTCCTGCCCTTCAAGGTCATCCCGCTCACGCTCGCGACCAACCCCGTGAAGGTCTACGAGTACCTGAGCGCCGGCAAGCCCGTGGTCTGTGTCGACCTGCCGGAGATCACGCAGTTCGAGGGACTCGTGACGACCGCCGGCACCCACGAGACTTTCCTGGACGGCGTTGCCGCCGCGCTGGAGAACCCCGGCGACGGCGAAGCGGTCGAAAAGCGGCGCCAGTTCGCAGCCGAGCAAACCTGGACCCACCGGGTCGAGAAACTCGCTCGGCATCTCGAGTCCATGCCTCGCCCGAAGGCGAGCGTGGTCATCGTGACCTACAACAAGCTCAACCTCACTCATGCGTGCCTGCACAGCCTGGAAGCCAACACGCATTATGAGAATGTCGAGATCATCGTCGTCGACAACGGCTCGGCGGATGGAACACCCGATTACCTGAAGGTCTGGGCGTCGCGCGGTCGCAACCGGCAGATCATCCTCAACCAGGACAACAAAGGCTTCGCCGCCGCCAACAATCAGGGCATGCGGATGGCGACAGGCGACTATCTGGTCCTGCTGAACAACGACACCTATGTGACCCCGGGCTGGCTCGGCACGCTCCTGGCGCATCTCAAGCGGCACGATGATCTCGCCATGATCGGACCGGTCACGAACAGCATCGGCAACGAGGCCAAGATCGACATCTCCTATTCCGGCATGGAGGAGATGTCGAAGCGGGCCCTGCAATACACGTCCGGGCACCTCGGGCACACCTATCCGCTCCAGACCGTGGCCTTCTTCTGCGTCGCCCTGCCCCGCCGGGTGCTGGAGAATGTGGGCGAACTCGACGAGGCGTTCGGGGTCGGCATGTTCGAGGACGACGATTACTGCCGCCGCGTCGAACTTGCCGGGATGCGTGTGGCCTGCGCCGAGGACGTGTTCGTCCATCACGAGCACTCCGCATCCTTCAATGAGATTGCGGCCGGGCCGCGCCGGGCCTTGTTCCAGGCGAACCGGGACATCTACGAGAAGAAGTGGGGCCCCTGGCTGCCGCATACCTATCGGCGCGACAAGCCTGATCAGCGCAAAGCTGGCCGCGGCTGATGTCGTTCGGCGGTGCCGGTTCTCTCAGCGCATCCCTGGGGGGCGCCCCATGATGCGTCGGGTCCGCGCCGCCCTGTCCCGCTGGAATCGGGCCGAATTGCTGGACGAAAAGGCGTCATGCCCTCTCTTTGACGCAGTCTGGTACGCGCAGACCTATCCCGAGGGGCGGGACGATCCTTGGGCGCACTACCGTGCGGGCTCCCTGACCACGGGCCGGCGCCCCAATCCTTATTTCGCCCCTGCCTGGTACCTTGCCCATTATCCGGATGTCGCCGCGCTTCGGATCGACCCGCTGGAGCACTACTGGACCCACGGCTTTCGCGAGGGACGTGATCCGGGCCCGGCCTTTTCGACCGCATGGTACCGGGACATGGCTCCCGTCGGCGGAGCGAACCCGCTGGAGCACTACATCGCCGCGGGACGCGGAAACGGCCTGCCGCCGCACCCGCGCCTCGCGGCGCTCGATCTGTCGCGGCCGCTGGTGGGCATCGTCATCCTGCCCGGGTCCCGCGCCGCTATCGAGCGGTCGCTGGCGGGTCTCGCTGGCGGGTCCGGGACCTCCGCGATCTCAGTCCTGGTGCTGGACGACGGTCGCCACGACGGCGCGGCTTGGGACAGCGCCACGGTCTTGCCGGTGCAGCCCTCGAACGCCCGCCTTGCGGATGCGGTCAGCGAAGCCGTCGCAGCCGTGCTGCGAACGTCCGCCAGTCATGTGCTTCTCCTGACGGCCGGGGCCGTCCTCTCGAAGGGGGCTATCGACCGCCTGCTCGATACCTGCGAACCCGTCGTTGCGCCCGTGACCGTCGGTGCAGGAACAGCCCAGGCCCTTCCGACAGGATCTGTGGCGGGCCATGCCGCACGACCGCATGTTCTGCGGCCGGTTCCGGTCGCTGCCGGCGAGATCGAGTTTTGCGGCGCCCTCATTCGGCGGGAGGCATTCGCCGCGGCCGGAGGCTTTCAGGACCTCTCGCACGGGCTGGCCGATCCGGCCTTCTGCCGCAGGCTCAAGGATGCAGGTTTTAGCCCGACGATCGCCCGGCATGTGATCATGGAGCAGTCGAGCGATCCGAAGGCTGGCCCGCCATCGGCTTCCATCCGGATCGAGTCGCTCCTGCAGGATGTCGAGAGCCTATCGGGTGGCGCCGATGCCGCGAGCCTGGCGCTGGTTCTTGCATCGCATGCTCCCGGCCTTCGTAAGGAGGCCGAGCGGCTGCATGAGCGGGAGAGGCAGACCCGGCTCCTTGTCGAGCGCCTTGCCGGCGCCGAACGCTCAGCCTTCGAGGAGAAGCTCGGATCGGGGAAGCCTTTTGTCGTTCTCTCCGGCTTCGATCCCGTCACGGGCGACGAACGGGACGGATACGTGCAACGGGTCAAGGCCGTCGATGCGGCCCTCGATCCTAGCACGCGGGTCTATGTCACCGTGCGGGAGGAGGCCGCCGGCGCGCCCGAGATGAGGCAGCTGGGCGAGCGCATCTGGTCTTACCATGTGGCTGCGGACGATCTGGCGGCAGAGCCGGGCCTGCGGGCGCTCATGCAGATGAGCTGCGGGGTCTATGCGCACAGCATCTTCACGCTCCAGGCTCCTTCGGTCCTCACCAGCCTTGCGGGACGCGGGGGCCCTCTCATCCTCGACCTTCACGGCGCCGTACCGGAAGAATACGCCATGCGGGGAAGCCAGAGGAGCGCGGCCCTCTTCGAAGCTGTCGAAGCGCGGGCCATCGCCCTGTCCGATCGCTTGGTCTGCGTATCCGAGGCCATGGCGCAGCATTACGCAGCCAAGCACGACGTCTCTCGCGCCGCCCAGATCGTGTGCCCCATCGTCTCCGTCGGCGAGGCGGTCGATCCCTATGGGCGGCCCTACCACGATCGGCCCCGGGCGATCTATGCGGGGGGCACGCAGCCCTGGCAGCAGGTGCCGAAGATCGTCGCGGCGATCGCCGCGACGCAGGATGAGGTCGATGCAATCCTGATGACGCCAGACGTCGACGGCTTCGCCCGGGCGCTCGCCGAGCGGGGTCTCGCCCCGGACGGAGACCGTCTGACGCTTCGGTCGGCCTCCCATCAGGAGGTGCTGGCGGCCTGCGCGACAGCAGATTTCGGCTTCCTCTTGCGCCAGGATACGGTGGTCAACCGGGTCGCCTGCCCGACGAAGCTCATCGAGTACTTGGCCGCCGGTGTGATCCCCGTTCTGGATTCGCCAGCAGTGGGTGATTTCGTGGAGCTCGGGATGGCGTATGTTCCCCTCGACGATTTTATCCGAAACGACCTTCCTTCACCGGTGAGGCGGCGGGAGATGGCAAGGACTAATTTGACTGTCTGCCGCAGGCTCCAGGCGCAATCGGCGGAGGCGCTGCAAAGCCTCAAGCGCGTCCTCGTGGCCGACTGAGGCGGACAGGCTTGAACGGGGCCGGCGAGGGATTTCATTGACACAGGATCGGCACGAGAACGGCAGCCAAGGGGGCGCTGCACCCAGCCCGTCCGATCCGGAGAACCCGGAGCGGGCGGCGCTCCTGGCCGAATGTGCCCAGTACCGGACCGAGCTGGCGGACCTCGTCGCGGAGCTGCGACGGGCGGAGAATGCGGTGGGCGACTGGAAGCGCGAGGCCGATACGATCCGCGATCTTCTGCACCAGAGCTACGCCAGCCAACAGCGCCTGGCGGAGGGATACGAGGCGCGGCTCGCCGCCATCTACCAATCCGCATCCTGGAGGTTCGCTCGTCCTGTCCGGCTCGTCGCCCGCCTGCGCGATAGGCTGCGCGGCGCCGGCCGGCCGCCGGTCTCCACGGCGCTGGACGCCCTCGAGCAACCGGCCGCACCCGTGCCGGAGGCTCCTCACAAGCCAATGCCGAAGCCCGCGCCTGAGGACGTCACGACAGTTTATCGCCGCTGGATCACCGAGGTCGAAGCGGCGAGGCGTTCTCCGCAGGCTGCATCGTCTTCGACCGAGGGACCTCTGATCTCCCTCATCGTTCCCGTCTACCGGGTGCCCGCCTCGGTGCTGGTGGAACTCGTGCAATCGGTGCTGCGGCAGAGCTATGGTCGATGGGAGCTGTGCATCGCCCATGCGGAGCCGGAGGACGCGCTCGCCCGGGCCTATCTCGCCGATCTCGCCCGCCGTGACGCGCGCATCCGGGTCCGTCTCCTGTCGGAAAACAAGGGAATTTCGGCCAACTCAAACCGCGCCCTCGAACTCGCGCAGGGCGAGTTCCTGGCCCTCCTCGACCATGACGACACCCTCGCCCCCACGGCGCTTCAAGAGGTGGTGGAGGTGCTCCGGGCGGAGCCAGAGATCGACTTCGTCTATTCGGACCGGGACCAGCTCAGCGTATCGGGTGACAGGGATCGCCCGCTCTTCAAGCCTGACTGGTCGCCGGATCTGATGCTGAGCGCCAACTACCTGACCCATTTCAACGTGATCCGGACGGATCTCGTGCGCGCCGTGGGCGGCTGGCGCAGCGAGACGGACGGCGCGCAGGATTGGGATCTGTTCTTGCGGGTGATCCATCGGATCAACGGCCGCATTCGCCACATTCCTCGCATTCTCTACCACTGGCGGCGCCTGCCGACCTCGGCGGCCGCGCGTGGCCTCGCGGCCAAACCCTATGCCCTCGAGGCCCAGCGGCGGGCGGTGCAGGACGACCTCGCCGCACGAGGCCTGCCCTGGACCGTGGAGACGCGCTCCGACCGCCGTCTGCAGATCCGGTGGGATGCGGCTTTCCAACCGACCGTGTCCGTCGTCCTTGCCTCCAGCGAACCCCAGGAGGCATGCATGGCGGCCGCCGAGGCTCTGGCAGCAATGACGGCCGACGGGCCCTTCGAGATCCTTGTTCCAGGCGAGGCGGCGGACCGCCAAGGAAGGCGGCTGCGGGTCGTCGCGTTGCCCTCGGGGCTCACGCCCCTCGAGCAAATGGATCATCTGGTGGCGCAGTGCCCTGAGGGTGTGATCGTCCTGGTCGATGCGGCCTTGCGGCCCGCCGACTCGTCTTGGCTTCGCGAGATGGTCGGACCCTTACAGGATCCCGACATCGGGATTGTGGGTGCCTGCCTCTTGGACGCGGAAACGGGCCTGCTGCGGCATGCCGGCTTGGTGCAGACACCGGACGGACGTGTCGAGGCGCCGTACCAGGGCAAGCCCGAGTTCCACGATGGACTTCTGGGACGCGCCGACTGGTACCGCAACTGGTCCGCCGTGAGCGGCGCCTGTTTGAGCATCCGGTCGGGTTCATGGCGCCGCTGCGGCGGTCTCACGCGAGCAGCCGGGCAAGGTCGACCGGATGTCGATCTTTGCAGCCGTGTTCGCGCGGCCGAGAATCGACGTGTGCTCTACAACCCGTTCGCACGCTTGGTGCAGCATCGCCCGGCCGTGCTGGAGCGCGCGCCCAAAGGATCCTGTGGCGCGGCCGGCGGCACCAGGGCTAGGCCAGCATTCCACGATCCTTACCTCAACCCGCATCTCGACGTCGTGGACGGGGTCGTTCGGCTCGCGGGGCTCCCGTCCTCATGACATTCACCCGGGCATCGTCGTTTCGCTCGACCGATCCCCAGCAGACGCCTGTTCAGGCGTGCGTCAGTGCTTCCACGTGGTGTTGGCGGCGCGCAGTTTCGGGGGACCGGACCAGCCCCGTATAGATCTGGCTGTACAGGAAGCCCTCCTCCTCCACCCTGAAGGGGAGCGGGATCTGGGCCTGCCACTCAGCCAGCACATGCTCGCCCCTGGCGGCTGCATGGAGGGCCTCGGCCCAGGCCGTTACATCACCAGACGGAGCGACCATGCCGCAACCATGCTCGCGAATCACCTGAGCCGGATGCCCGAGATCGGAGACGATGCAGGGTAGGTTCGCCGCAAAGGCCTCGTGGACCGCAAGCGAGAAGGTCTCGGGCACCCGGGAGGGCAGGCACAGGATATCGAAGGTGGCCAGCATCGCCGGAACCTCGGCGGCCGGGATCGCCGGATGGATCGAGATCCGCTCGTCGGCGCTTGCGAATTGTTCGAGCGTGCGGGCGAGATCGTCGTCGAAGGTCGGCCCCACGAGCTTCAGGCGCGCCTGGGGAAGATCCGTCTTGGCGAAGGCTTCGACCAGCACATCGACCCCCTTCATGGCGGACAGGGTGCCCACATAGCCGAACACGATCGCGTCCCCGGCGGAGGGCCGTGCGGGCGCGAAATCGAGCAGGTTGATCCCATGGGGGATGATGCGGATCGGCAGGTCCGGATACTCCGCCTGGAAAGATTGCGCTACATAGGGCGAGCAGGCCACGATGGCGTCGGCGTCGGCCAGGATCTGCCCCATGCGCTCCCACCGCTCGAGCAGCATGCGGTCGTTGAGGCGCAGGGTCGAGCAATGCCTCACGCAAGCCGCGCCTCCCGCAGGGCCGGAGCAGAGCTCGCCCGACAACCGGACGAGGTTGTTCTGCCAGCACATGAGGTAGAAATCGGTGAGTGTGAGCACATAAGGCAGACCGCGATCGCGCACGGCCTCGACCACCTCCAGCATCCGCATGGGATGCGTGAAATGCACCACGTCGTAAGGCTCGCGGCCCTTCAGGAACCGCTCCACCACGTGCCGCCGCCCCACATCAGTCTCAAGGCCGAGCTGCTGCAGGGGCGTCACTCCGGCGCCTCTCAGACCGAAGACCTGAACGCCATCGACCCGAGCGCAGCGCCATTCGCCGGCCTCTTCCCAGGGAACCTCGTCGCGCATCGAGCAGGTGAGCACGTCCGCGTGATGGCCGTCACGCTGGGCGGATTGGGCGAGATTGAGCGTCACGCGCTCGGTGCCGGCCGCGAATTCCGGCATGAACTGGTGAACGACGAACAGGATGCGCATCAAATTCCAGCCAGCAGCATGGGCTTCAGGTGGGCGATCGCGGCGCGGTGCTCCGTCACGAGACCGGCTTCCGTGTTGAGATGGATGAAGGCCAATTGCGCGCCCAAGGTCATCGACAAGGTTTTCTCGACCGCCTGCTCGATCTCGTCCGAAACCCTAGCGTCGAGGGCCGGATCCACCGCCGTGACGTAATCCCGCAGGTGCGAGAGCCGGTCGATGAGCATCGAGCGCATGCGCTCCGCATCGCGCAGCTCGGCGGCGGTGAGGGGCGTCCCCTCGCGGCTCGCGTCCCTTGCGAGATTGGAGATCCACTCCCCGAGCGGAGGATGCCCGAAATCGCCTTGTCCCACGAGATCGGGCACGAGCGCGGGCGGCGCCACCCGGTCGAGGCTCCCTATGAGGCTATCGAGCCGCTGGCCTGCCGACCCGCCCGCGGGCCAGCGGAACCGGCGCAGATGATCCTGCAAGGTGTAGGCAGCCGCGAAGGTGCCGATGATCGACACGGAGTCCGGCACCTGGAAATCCGGGAAGACATCGGTGAGGAACGCGACGTCGACGAAAATGCGCCGCACATAATAGCCCTTCGGCCGGTTGTGCGAGTGGATCACCTTCACCGAGGAGAGCATACCGATCCGCTGCCCGTCCCGGATGAGCCGCACCCCGAGCGTCAGATCCTCCGCATAGCGGCCATGGTAGAAGTAGCGCTCGAACGTCGAGCGCTCGATCATGCAGGCCACGTCGCTGAGCTGCCCCTGGCTGCGCAGGGCCTCATTGCTCTCACCCGTGAAGGCACCGACCCGGTCCCGGTCGCGGCAGCCCAGGAAGCGGTAATGCGTGTCGATGAGCGCATTGTACAGGAGCTCGGAATCCGTGCGCGGGAACTCCGCGCATGACACCGCCGCGAGCTGCGTCTGCGCATCCGGGTTCCGGAGGCACCGGGCCAGGGTGTGGAGCCAGTAATCCCCAATCGGGTAGGCGTCCTGCACCGTGAAGAGCAGAAGATCGCCGCTCGCGTGCTGCGCTCCGAGATTCCGGGCATAGCTGTGCGAGAACTGGCTCTTGTCGATCTGGACCACACGGCAGCCGGCTTTGCGCGCCTGCTCCACCGTGCCGTCGCTCGAGCCCGAATCCACGACGACGATCTCGACCGAACCAAGGCCGCGCTGCGCCCGCAGCTTGCGCAGGAGCCAATAGAATTCCGCACCCGCGTTGTAGGTCGGGATCACGACGGACACGGTGAGGTCGAGGGTCTCGGGACGGGTGCCGGCGATCTCGGGCAGGGCCGCGATCATGCCCGGCAGCGGGAAGGCCAGAGGCTGGCGCTCGCGCGGGGCTGGCACCGGGGGCGGAGCAGCCTGCACCTTCCCGCGGCTCCGATAAGCCCGGTACAGGCGCAGGCCATGAAGGATCCGCTCGCGGATGCGGCGGCGCACCCGATCGGACAATGGCAGCGCCCGGTACACCAGACGGGTGCCGAGGAGCACGGTGCCCCTGAGGCTCGCCTCTCCGCGAATGAGGCGCATCACCGCACGGCCGGGCCGGCTCGCGTTCCAAAGAAGGGAGGAACGCACGATCTGCAGCTGGGCATCCCGGTCGCGGATAGCCGCCCGGGCGGCCTTGAGCTCACGCGCGAGGGCATCTGCGCGGGCCCGCTCGCCCTGGAGTTCGGTCAGCGCCGCGATCTTGTCATGAAGCAGGGTCTCGGCTGCCCGGTTGTGCTCGAAAGCCCCATCGCTGAGCCAAGCCCGAGCCTCCTGCAGGCGTGCCCTCACGAAAGCCGCTTCGGCCGCTCCGTCGAGCCGCCGATCGAGATCGGCGAGCAGAGCCTGCAGGGCGACGTCGGACATCGGCCCCGAGAAGGCAGGTCCCGTCGGGGGAGGAGGGCTGGCGGTCAGGGGTTCGGCCGAGCGGTCGGCCGGACTGCGCGGGACGGCGCCGTCGCGAGCTGAGCTTCTCTGACCTGCAACGTCCGGCACCTGCGCCCTCTGCGTGCGTCACCCCTTTTGGGTGAGGGGAAATTCATGAGTCCGATGAGGCAAGCAGACCCTAGACCGCAGGGGGAGGGGCATCACCGGAAAATGTTGCGATGTTTCTATTCGCTCGCCGGGTCACTAGCTGTTTCGATGCTGCAGCGCAAGCCGGAGAAGCGCTGATTGACGGGCCAGGATCCTGCCCGTCCAACTGAATTTCGTGTGATACCTGCGACATTGCTGCGGAACCCGCCGCCCCGCCCGTCGCCGGGTCGGCAAGGCCGCCGGGGGTCCTCGCTGGACGCATCGAAGGGTTGAGTTCCGCTACGGCGCCTTGGGGCTGCCAGGTGGACGACGAAGCGGTTCAGGGTTGAACCCCGCCCGCGCCCGTGTTTCTAAGCCCCATCACCCCCTTGGGACCCGCCCCGCCTGATGGAAGCACCGCCCCGCCGCACCGGCACCCCTGACGACGCCGGCGCCTCCCAGGCCTGGGGGGCATCCGGGCCGACGGAGCCGTCCCTTGCGGCCGCCATCGTCGTGTTCGAACCCGATACCGACATCCTGCGCGGCCTGATCGCGGCCGTGGCACCGGCGGTCGGAACAACCTTCGTCTTCATCAATGCCCTCTCGGACGCGGCCCTTCGCAGCGAACTTGCGGCAAGGCCAGGCCTCGTCCTCGTCGACGCGCCACGGAATTTCGGCATCGGCGAAGCCCTGAACATCCTCGCCCTTCACGCCATCTGGGCGGGCTACGGGCAGTTGATCCTGTTTGACCAGGATTCCCGGCCCAGTGCCGGCCTCGTTCCGGGGCTTGTGGCGCTGGCCGCCGCCCTTCGGTCCCGCGGCGAGACGCCGGCCGTGGTCGGCCCCCGCCTCGTGGCGCCACCCGGTCACAAGGCCCCGCGCTACGTCCCACGGCCTACGGGCCGGGGCGACGGGGATGCCGAGGCCGTGCACTTCTTGCCGACCTCGGGATCGCTCGTCGATCTCGACGCCTTTCGCCGGGTGGGGACGTTCCGAGGCGATTACTTCATCGACGCGATCGACCTCGAATGGTGCTTCCGGGCCTGGGCGCGGGGTTATTCCTGCTGGTGCGCCAGGCACATCGCCATGCCGCACACGGTCGGCGAGGGAGTGATTGCGGCGCGCCGGCTTGGGCTTGCCACACCCCGGCAGAAGGATTTTCGCTTCGAGACCTATGTGCGCAACACGGTCTATGGCTTTCGCCTCGGGCACATCCCGCTCTCCTGGAAGATCCGGCAGGGGCTCTACCTCCTGGCGCAATTCGGGCTGCTGATGACCTCGCCAGGGCCTCGCATCCCTCTGGCGAAGCGGTTCGCCCGCGGCTTCCTCCACGGCGTGCTCGGCCGCCTCGGCCCGCCCCAGGGAGCGCCTTTCACATGAGCGCTTCCCCAGCGATCGACGTGGTGATCACCAACTGGAATTCGGGCGATCTGCTGCGAGGCTGCATCGAGGCCCTGCAGGCCAGCACGGCCGCGGCGGCGCTGCGGGTCATCGTGGTCGACAACGCGTCCTCGGACGATTCCCTCTCCGGGCTGAGCGATGGACTGCGCCTGGAGGTCCTGCGCAACCCGGTCAATCTCGGCTTCGGAGCCGCCTGCAATCAGGGGGCTGCCCGGGGCGAGGCGCCGCTCATCCTCTTCCTGAACCCCGACACGCGGGTCGCGCCGGAGACCTTGGAGCGGGCGATCGCTCGGATGAGCGATCCCGCCTCCTCCGGCATCGGCGTCCTTGGGGTGCGCCTCACGGACGAGAGGGGCGAGACCCAACGCACCTGCGCGAGGGCGCCGAGCCTCGGCCGCCTCATCGGGCAGAATGTCGGCCTCGAACGGATCGCGCCGGGGCTCGTGGCACCGCATTTCATGGTCGAATGGGACCATTGCGACACGCGTCCCGTCGATCAGGTCATGGGCGCGTTCCTCCTTATCCGGCGCCCCCTTTTCCAGGCGATCGGCGGGTTCGACGAGCGCTACTTCGTCTATTACGAGGACGTGGACCTGTGCCTCAGCGCCCGCCGCGCCGGCGCCGATGTGGTGCATTTCGCCGAGGCCTCCGCCTGGCATAAGGGAGGCGGCACCACCGACCAGGTGAAGGACCGGCGCCTGTTCTACATCCTGCAGAGCCAGGTGCTCTACGCGGACAAATGGTTCGGCCGCGCCGCTGCTCTTCTTGTGCTCGCGAGTGCTCTTGGACTCCACGTGCCCCTGAGGGCGCTGCGGTCGCTCGCCGCCCTGTCGCCCCGCGGGGCTCGCGAGGCCCTGGGCGGCGGAACCTTGCTGTTGCGCGCCGTGCCACATCTCCTGCGCCGCCTCGGCGCGCGAGCGGCCCCCATTGCCGTGAAAGGCAAAGTCCGATGACGGAGGCGGCGGTCCGGCCGGGCTCCATCGGCGCGAATGCCCGCCATGGAGGGCTCCTTCTGCATCCGGGCGGCGCCCGGGCGAGCCATCGCCTCGCGCCGCCGGCAGGAGGTCCATGGATCGTCCTCGACGCGGATTTCGGGGCGGAGGGCCTCGTGGATGCACGGGTCGAATTCGTCTTCCGCAGCGGCGGGCGCGCCCTATTCCGTCCCTCGGTCGCCGCCCGCAACCGCTTTCGACTCACGGTCCGGGCACGCGAGACGATCGAGGCGGTCGTGCTGCACGCCGAAGGGTCGGGGCGCGTCGATCCGGTGGCCCTCTCCCTCGAGGGCCGCTCGACCGCCGGTCAGGTGCTGTCCCTCGGCCGGGTTGCCCTGGCGCGTCTGCGGCAGGATCCGGCGCGCTTCGTTCGCAGCGCCCTGTGGTTCCTGGAGCGAATGGCGGCCGGCCGGCCGGTGGCCCTCCCCGGCGGTCGATCCGATGAGGGGTCCGACCCCTATGAGCGGTGGATCGCCCTCTTCGACGACCGGCCTCGGGAGGACGCCGCTCTGTACGCAATGCAGTGCGCAGCACTGCACCGGCGTCGACGCATTTCCGTGCTGGCGGTGCCTGAACCCGGACAATCGGTGGCGGCGCTCGCGCCCATGATGCAGGCGCAGATCTATCCCGAATGGGAGCTCGTCGCGGCCGCCGAGCGGGAAGCCGCCGACGACTCCCGCATCCGTTTCGTGCCCCCAGGCGCGGAACGCGTCAGCGGCCTCAATGCCGCCATGGCGGCCGCGTCGGGCGAGATCGTTCTGCCTCTTCCCGCAGGAGCGGTGCTCCGGCCCCACGCGCTCCTCATGGCCGCGCTCGCTTTCGACGCGGATCCGGGGCTCGCGCTCCTTTCCGCCGACGAGGACGAGCTCGACCGGGAGGGCCGGCGCCGTGAGCCGCTCTTCAAGGCCGGCTGGTCTCCCCTCGTCCCTCCGGAGGCGGATCCCTTCGGCGATCCGGTCTTCCTCGATGCGGCCCTCGTCCGCGGTTGCGGGGGATGGCGTCCGGACGAGGGCGCTGCAGCGGAACGGAGCCTGCGGCACAGGATCGCGCAAGCGGCGGGACCGGCGCGGGTGAGCCACTGCGCCAAGGTCCTGCTGCACCGGACCTCTCCGCCCACGGCCGCGGATCCGGCGTCCATGGAAGCGCCCCGCCTTCCGAATCCCGCCCCTCTCGTCTCCCTCATCGTCCCGACCCGGGACCGGAGCGAGATCCTGGGCATTTGCATCCGCTCGATCCTCGAACGCACGCTCTATTCCTCGTTCGAGATCATCATCGTCGACAACGGTTCGCAGGAGCCCGCCACCTTCGCGCTGTTTGAGGCGCTGTCGGCTGATCCGCGTATTCGCATCCTCCGTCAGCCCGGCCCGTTCAACTATGCGGCGCTCAACAACGCGGCGGCCCGCGAGGCTAGGGGCTGGCTCCTCGCCCTCGTCAACAACGACATCGAGGTGGTGGCGGAGGATTGGCTCGGCGAGATGGTCGGCTATGCCCTGCGCCCGGAGGTGGGCTGCGTGGGCGCAAAGCTCCTTTACCCGGACGGCACGGTGCAGCATGCGGGCATCGTGACGGGGCTGTTGGGCGGCGCCGGGCATGGGCACAAGCACGCGCCGGGCACGGATCGTGGCTATGGCGATGCGCTCGTGACGACCCGCGCGGTCTCCGCCGTCACGGCCGCGTGCCTCGTGCTGCGCAAGGACCTCTACGAGGCAGTGGGCGGCTTCGACGAGGAGCGTTTCGCGGTGGCGTTCAACGATGTGGACCTGTGTCTCAAGGTCGAGGCAGCGGGCTGCACCAATCTATGGACGCCCCGCGCGCTGCTCATCCACCACGAATCGGTGAGTCGCGGAGCGGACCTGCGCGACCGGTCGAAGGCCAAGCGCTTCGCGGCGGAGCTTGCGGCGCTCGAAGAGCGCTGGGGCGAGCGGTTGCTCGACGATCCCTTCGTCTCGCCTCACCTCTCAGGCCGCCACGAGATCCCGCAGCCGCGCACGGACTGAGCGCGATCGGTCAGGACGCGGCGCGCACCCGCGCCGTCTCGCCGCCCCGCTCCTGAAGCAGCCGCTCGATGGTGGCCAGCATGGTCCGGGCGCGATCATCGAAGCTGTGGCGGGCGCGGATGAGGGCGGCGAGAGCCTCCCGCTCCGCGCGCCGGGCGTCGTCCTCTCCACGGGCCGTCTCGACGGCGGCCTTGAGGCTCGCCGCATCCGTGAAGGTGAGAAGGCAGCGCTCGATCTCGGGCGGCAGGCCGGCGATCGGGTCGGAGACGAGCGGCACGCCGCAGGCCATCACGTCGAAGATGCGGTTCGACACGAAGCCCTTCTCGCGCATGTCGGGCCAGTGGTCGTTCAGCACCACGGCCGCCGCGCCGTAATGGGCGCCGAGCTCGGCATTGGGGATGTTCTCACCGCTGATCCGCTCCGGCGGAATGAAGCCCTGCCAGCGGGTGCCGACGATGGTGACATCGATCCCAGCCGCGAGCGCGTCCTTCACCACGGGGCGGAACACGTTGCGCGAATTGCCGACGAAGAGCGCCTCGTAGCGGCGCGGCGTTCCGGGACGGGGGTGGAAGAGATCAGGATCCGTGCATTGCAGCAGCGCGGAGACACGGTCGCCCATGACCGCGCTCAGATCCCCCGCATGGCTTTGCGACGCCACGAAGACATGGTCGTATCGGGCGAGCTCCGCCGTCCCGACCCGGTCCGGATGGCTGATCATCCACATGACGTTCACATGCGCTTCCGGCGGCGCGAAGGCCGAGAGGCCGCGCAGGACGAGGTTGACGTCGTCATCCCCCTCCACGATCTCCCAATCGTTGAGAAAATCGATGCGGCAGCGGCAGCCGAGGCGCTCGAAGGCGGCCGCGAGCGAGGCCGCGAAATGGTAGTCGCCCCATTCCTCCTTCTGCTCCGCCGAGGGGCAGCCGATCTTGATCGCAAGGCGAAGCGCCTCGCCGGGCGCGCGGGTGCGAGCCTTGCCCCTCGGCACGAGCCTTGGGCGAAAGCTCTCGAGCCCCTCGTCGCGAAGCGCCTTGTTGTCGATGTCCCACCGCACGACGCTGAATCCATCGGCCTCGTAGACGGCCGTGTCGTCCGCTACGATCCGCTCGGACCAGAGATCGCGGAAGAGGCGGCGATTGTCGCGGATGTGAAGACCTCGGCCCGGCGTCTTGCTCTCCTGGTGGATCACCCGGCTCTCCGCCTCATACCAGCAGCCAAGGCCGCGCTCGCCTTTCAGGCGTAGGCAGAAATCGAGATCTTCCTGGCCGTTCATGAAGCGCGGATCGAAGCCGCGCAGGGCTGCGAAATCGCCAGCCCGGACGGCGACGCAGGCCGCCGTCACAGCCTGCCGCGGCGCGCTGCGGCTCACGTGGGGGGCATCCTCGGGCTCATGGGCGTAGATGGGGTAACCGATGGCGCTGTGCCGCGAAAAGGCGACGCCGATGCACTGAATCGTCCGGTCCGGATAGACGAGCTTGGGCTGCACGGCACCGATGCCGGGGCGGCGCAGCGCCTCGACCAGGGGCGCGAGCCAGTTCGCCGTCACGATCGTGTCGTTGTTCAGAAACACCACGGTGCCGCCGCGGCTTGCCGCAAAGCCCGTATTGCAGCCCAGCGCGAAGTTGAGGTTGTCCGGGTGCCGCACGAGCCGCACGCCCGGATGCTGCGCCCAGGCATCGAGGCGCCCCGCGGTCTCCTCGTCGCTGCCGTTGTCCACCAGCACCACCTCGAAGGGAGCGCCGGCAGGCTCCGCGAAGAGCGATCGCAAGCATTCCTCCGTGAGGTCGCCCTGGCCGTAGACCGGGATCACCACCGAGACGAGGCTCGGGTCGCGGCCGGCCAGAGCGGCGTCCACCGCCGCCCAGGGCATCACGTGCTTGCTGAGGATCACGTATTTCCAGAAGAGTCCCTCGACCCGCGTGATGCGGTCGGAGCGCTCGCTGTCGTCGTAAAGCGCGCCGATGAACGGGATAAAGGCGATCTTGCGCCCCTTGGTGTAGCGGATGATGAGGTCCCAATCGACCATGCGCCGCAGGGCCTCGTCGAAGCCGCCCTCGGCCTCATAGAGGCTGCGATGATGGAGGATGACGTTGAGGTCGATGAAGTTGCGCTTGATCAAGCGCTCGAAATCGAACTCCACGAAGCGGAAGTAGGACACGTCCGGATCGACGATGCACTTGATGCCCGCATAGGTGAAGTCGGCCCCGCTCTCCACGATCGTAGCAAGGCTCACCGCCAGGAAATCGGGGGTCCAGACATTGTCGCTGTCGATATAGGCGATGTACGCGCCGGTCGCCGCCGCAAGCCCCCGGTTGCGGGCTTTGGACACGCCCGACGGCTCGGCGCGAATGATGCGGATGCGCGGGTCGTCGAAGCGAGCCTCCAGGGCTTCCACGGTTCCATCCGTGCTGCCGTCGTCGACGACAAGAAGTTCCCAATGAGGGTAGGATTGCACCCGCACGCTCTCGATGGCGTTCACCACCTCATCGCGACGGTTGCGCGTGGCGAGCACCACGGACACGCGGGGCGCATCGGCGAGGATGCGGCGGTACGTCTCGGAGGCGAGCGTCCGGGCGACGAGGGCGCGGATGCGCCGCTCGTCCACCTCGGCCGGCGACCGGCCTTCGGCGAGGCCGCGGCGCAGGTAGTGCAGCAGCGGGTTGAGACCTTTGGCCGCGACATCCGGATAGGCCGCGAGATACCAGTCGCTGTCGAAGCCGGGGCTTGGATCGCGCCCCTCGAAGCCGCCGATGTAGAGGTAGTGGTCGAGCGGGTCCGCGCCGGCCGCCGCCACGTCGGGATTGCGGCGCAGGTACCAGGCACCGTCGAAGAGATCCGATCGCTCAAGGGTGGAGCGCAGGCGCCGGCGCCGGGCAGCGCTCCATCGCGCTCGAGCGGAGGCCAGGACGCGAACCCCCAGCACGGCTGCGGACCGAAGGCCGGGAACTTGCTTTAAAAGGCTCTTCATGGCGTTCGCTCGGTCCGGTCTGTGCGCAATCCTGCCGTGCGCGTCACTGGGCGGCACCGCTCCTCTGCGATCGGGCCGGGGTTGTAACGAAAGTTCGCCGCCGGGCAAACACTGTCTTGGCGCGCCCCTCCCCTGACCCAACGGCAATCGGCTCGCCTGTCCAGGGCCGCCTCCACCCCGGACTCCACCTTGCTTGCGGCGGATCAAGGCTTTTGCTACGTGGGAACGCTCATCGCGTGTTTAAGAAAATCCGCCTAGCGGGGCTTGCTTCCATGAAGAAATTTCTCGTCACCGGCGGGGCCGGTTTCATTGGCTCGGCCGTCGTGCGCAAGCTCATCCGCGACACCGGGCACCATGTTCTCGTGGTGGACAAGCTCACCTATGCGGGCAACCTCGATTCCCTGAAGCCGGTGGTCGCGAGCGACCGCTACCGTTTCGAGCAGGCCGACATCGCCGACGGGGAGCGGATGCGGGCGATCA
Source organism: Microvirga sp. (assembly GCA_036562855.1). Classification (GTDB taxonomy): domain Bacteria; phylum Pseudomonadota; class Alphaproteobacteria; order Rhizobiales; family Beijerinckiaceae; genus Microvirga. Next base: position 24,303 of record DATCJK010000033.1, on the reverse strand, counting down.
TCAAGGCCTATGAGCCCGATGTTGTCATGCATCTTGCCGCGGAAAGCCACGTGGACCGCTCCATCGACGGCCCGGGCGAGTTCGTGCAGACGAACGTGGTGGGCACCTTTGCCCTCCTCCAGGCCGCGCTCGCCTATTGGCGCGGCCTCACGGGGGAGCGCCGCGACGCGTTCCGCTTCCACCACATCTCCACGGACGAGGTGTTCGGGTCCCTCGGGGACGAGGGCTTCTTCCATGAGGAATATCCCTACCAGCCGAACTCGCCCTACTCGGCCTCCAAGGCGGCGTCCGACCATTTCGTGCGCGCCTGGCATCACACCTACGGCCTGCCGACCCTGATCACCAACTGCTCCAACAATTACGGGCCCTACCACTTCCCCGAGAAGCTCATCCCGCTCGTCACCCTCAACGCTCTCGAGGGCAAGCCGCTGCCGGTCTACGGGCGCGGCGAGAACGTGCGCGACTGGCTCTACGTGGACGACCATGCGGATGCGCTGATCCTGGTCGCCGAGAAGGGGAAGGTGGGCGAGAACTACAATATCGGCGGCTGGAACGAGCGCACCAACATCGACGTGGTGCGCGCCATCTGCGCCCTCGTCGACGAGATGGCGCCGGATGCCGCCATCGGCCCGCGCCAGAACCTCATCACCTACGTCAGCGACCGTCCGGGCCACGACCTGCGCTACGCCATCGATGCGAGCAAGATCGAGCGCGACCTCGGCTGGCGCCCGGCCGAGACCTTCGAGACCGGCCTGCGCAAGACGGTGGAATGGTACCTCCAGAACCGCGCCTGGTGGGAGCGCGTGCGCTCCGGAATCTACCGGGGCGAGCGCCTCGGCGTCGCGGTCTAGTCCTGGGGACCCGCGACCGTGCTGACAATCGAGCCGACGGCCATTCCGGACGTGAAGATCGTGACGACCCGACGCTTCGGGGACGATCGCGGCTTCTTCTCCGAGATCTACAACCAGCAGCGCTTCCATGAGGCGGGGATCACGATCCCCTTCGTCCAGGACAACCATTCCTGGTCGGCCAAGCCCGGCACGGTACGCGGGCTGCATTTCCAGAGCCCACCCTTCGCCCAGGACAAGCTCGTCCGCGTGGTGCGCGGGCGCATCCTGGACGTGGCCGTGGACCTGAGGCGCTCCTCGCCGACCTATGGCCGCCATGTGGCCGTGGAACTCTCCGCCGAGAATTGGCGCCAGCTCCTGGTGCCGGTCGGCTTCGCGCATGGGTTCTGCACGCTGGAGCCCGACACGGAAGTCCTCTACAAGGTCTCGGGTTACTACTCGGCCCAGCACGATCACGGCCTTGCCTGGAACGACCCCGCGCTCGGCATCGAGTGGCCCGTCGCGGCGTCCGGGGCGGTGCTCTCCGACAAGGACCAGCGCCACCCGACGCTCGCGGAACTCCCCGCCTATTTCTCCTGATCGGCCCCTGCGACCCATGCGCATCCTCGTGACCGGAACCGAAGGCCAGGTGGCGCGCTCGCTCGCCGAGCGCGGCCCCGCGCATGGAGCGACCGTGGCTCTCGTGGGGCGCCCGGACCTCGACCTCGCCGACCCGGCCCGCGTGGAGGCCGCGATCCGCGCCCGCGGCGGGGACGTGGTGGTGAACGCCGCCGCCTACACGGCCGTCGACCAGGCGGAATCCGAGCCCGCCCTCGCCGAGGCCATCAACGGGGCTGGCGCCGGCGCGGTCGCGGCCGCCGCCGCGGCCCTCGGCATCCCGGTCGTCCACCTCTCCACCGATTACGTGTTCGACGGCTCCCTCGACCGGGCCTACCGGGAGACCGACCCGGTGCAACCGCTCGGGGCCTATGGCCGCTCGAAGCTCGAGGGCGAGCGGGCCGTGGCGGCCCACGCGGATCATGCGATCCTGCGCACCGCCTGGGTCTACAGCCCCTTCGGCAAGAACTTCGTGCGGACCATGCTCCGGCTTGCGGGCGACCGGGACGAGGTTTCGGTGGTCGCGGACCAGCAGGGCTCGCCGACCGCGGCCCTCGACATCGCGGACGCCGTGATCGCGGTCGCCCGCAACCTCGCGGAGCGGCGCGATCCCGCCCTGCGCGGCCTCTTCCACATGACGGGCTCGGGCGACACCACCTGGGCTGGATTCGCGACGGCGATCTTCGCCGAATCCGCCGCCCGCGGCGGCCCGAGCGCCCGGGTGAGGCCGATCGCCACGGCCGAATACCCGACGCCCGCCCGGCGCCCGGCCAATTCCCGCCTCGACTGCGCGAAGCTTGCCGCGGTCCACGGCGTCACCCTGCCGGATTGGCGCCTCTCGACCGCCGATTGCGTCCGGCGCCTTCTCGACGACACCTCACCGAAAGAGACCCGCGCATGAACCGCACTCGGCTCAAGCGCATCCTCGACGATAGCTCACCGAAAGAGACCCGCCCATGAAAGGCATCATCCTCGCCGGCGGCAGCGGCACGCGCCTGCATCCGATGACCTATGTCACGTCGAAGCAGCTGCTGCCGATCTACGACAAGCCGATGATCTACTACCCGCTCACCACGCTCATGCTGGCGGGCGTGCAGGACATCCTGATCATCTCGACCCCCGATGACCTGCCGCGCTTCCGCCAGCTCCTGGGCACCGGCGAGCAATGGGGCATCCGCCTCGCTTACGCGGAGCAGCCGAAGCCCGAGGGTCTCGCCCAGGCCTACGTGATCGGCGCCGAGTTCGTGGCGGGCGGTCCCTCCGTGCTGATTCTCGGCGACAACGTCTATTACGGCCACGGCCTCACGGACCTCCTGCAATCGGCGGCGAGCCGCCAGCAGGGCGCGTCGGTCTTCGCCTATCACGTGACCGATCCCGAGCGGTACGGCGTGGTGGAGTTCGATAAGGGGGGACGCGCGATCTCGATCGAGGAGAAGCCCAAGGTCCCGCGCTCGAACTGGGCCGTCACCGGCCTCTACTTCTACGACGAGCAGGTGGTCGACATCGCCGCCAACCTGAAGCCCTCGCCCCGCGGAGAATTCGAGATCACCGACGTGAACCGGATCTATCTGGAGCGCGGGCAGCTCCAGGTGGAGCTCATGGGCCGCGGCTTCGCCTGGCTCGACACCGGCACGCCGGACAGCCTGGTGGAGGCATCCGAATTCGTTCGCGCGCTCGAGAAGCGCCAGGGCTTCCGCATCGCCTGCCCCGAGGAGATCGCATTCCACTCGGGCTGGATCAGCCAGGACGAGCTGGTGGCGCTCGGGGCGAAACTCTCCAAGAGCACCTATGGGCAATACCTGCTGCGGGTGGCTGAGGGATTGTAAACCCCCGGCCGATAAAGTCGCCGAAGGTCGTGTCGCTGAGGGCCCTCCGCGCGCCGGTGCCGCCTAGACAATGCCACGGGGAGGCTTTAGCCGATCCCGCGGGAGGGCGCCGCTTCGCCTGCCCGACGCCGGCAAACAAGGCTCGAGAATGACGCCCACCGCTCCGACAGCCGCTCCTGCCGATCTTGGCGACACCGCCGCCGAAGAGGCGATCCTGCGCCGCGAGCAGCAGCTCGATGCCCTGGGCGACCTGCGCCGGGGACTGGAGCAATGGCCCCTGTGGTTCACCATTGCCTGGATGGACGTGCGCCAGCGCTACCGGCGCTCGCTGCTCGGGCCGTTCTGGATCACCTTGAGCCTCGGCATCTTCGTGGCGGGCCTCGGCATCGTCTACGGGGCCCTGTTCCGGCAGGACCTTGCCAGCTACCTGCCCTATCTCGGCACCGGCGTGATCATCTGGACGATGATCTCGACCCTCATCAACGAGGGCTGCGCCACCTTCATCGCGGCCGAGCGGGCGATCAAGCAGATGCCCGTCCCGATCAGCGTCCATCTCTACCGGATGGTGTGGCGCAACGTGATCATCTTCCTGCACAACGTGCTCATCTACGTGGTGCTGGTTCTGCTGTTCGGCATCCCGATCGGGCCGGTGACGCTGCTCGCGATCCCGGGCTTTCTCATCCTGATGCTGAACGGGCTTGGCTTCGGGCTCACCCTCGGCATCCTGAGCGCGCGGTTCCGGGACATTCCGCTCATCATCACCAATCTCGTGCAGCTCGTCTTCTTCGCCACTCCGATCCTGTGGCGCATGGAGACCCTGCCGCCCGACCGGATGTGGGTGGCCCTCTGGAACCCGTTCCACTACCTCATCGAGAACCTGCGCGAGCCCATGCTCGGGATGGCGCCGTCGCTCACCTCCTGGGGCATCGCGCTCGGGATCACCGCCGCGAATCTCGGCCTCGGCGTCGCCCTCTATGCCCGCTTCCGGGCCCGCATCGCGTACTGGCTCTAAGGGACGCGCCATGGCTCATATCAGCCTGAACGAGGTGAGCGTCGGCTTTCCCATCTATGATGGGGTGAGCCGCTCCCTGAAGAACCGCATCGTGACCGCCAGCACCGGGGGGCGGATCAGCGCCATCGCGGGCCAGCCCACGGTGGTCACCGCCCTCGACCGGGTGAGCTTCACCATCGAGCATGGGGACCGTGTCGGCCTCATCGGGCATAACGGCGCCGGCAAGACGACCCTGCTGCGGGTGCTCGCGGGCATCTACATTCCGGCCCGTGGCCGCGTCCGCCGGGTCGGACAGGTGGCGCCGCTCTTCGATACGGGCTTCGGCATGGACCCGGACGCGACGGGCTACGAGAACATCCGCCTGCGCGGCATGTATCTCGGCCTCACCAAGAAGCAGATCGCCGACCGGATCGAGGAGATCGCCGAATTCGCGGAGCTCGGCTCCTTCCTGACCATGCCCCTGCGCACCTATTCGGCCGGCATGCAGACGCGTCTCGCCTTCGCGGTCTCCACCAGCATCGACCCCGAGATCCTGCTCCTCGACGAGCAGATCGGCGCGGGCGACGCGGCCTTCATGGAAAAGGCGTCGGTGCGCCTCGAACAGCTCGTGGAGCGGTCCGGCATTCTCGTCCTCGCCTCGCACTCGAACGACGCCATCCGCCGGTTCTGCACCAAGGCGCTCGTTCTGGAGCATGGGCGGGTCGTGCATTTCGGCGATATCGAGGAAGCGCTCGACCGCTACGCGGCGCCGAAGGACCGCTGACGAGGCAGCGGAGAATGCCCTGGGGCCGATTGACGAACGAGCGCCTCAGCCGCGTCTCGTCGGCGTCTGGGCCGGTGGCGCGACCGGCGGAGCGGGACATTCGAACGTGAACTCCGAATGGAGCGGCTCCAGCTCGTCCCCGGCTGTGATCCGGCACTGGGCCCGGTTCGCCTCAGCGAGGTACTGCGTCGCCACATGCTCGTAGCGGAGCCCGGTCGCGCCGGGCTCCGTCGTCGCGCAAACGCCGTGATAGAGCTCGCTCGCCGCATAGGCGCTGACGAGAAGACGCCCGCTCCGCTCCGTGACCCGATACTTGCCCCCGCAGCGGGTCTCCACGACCTTGCTGCCCGCGCTGCTGTATTCGTACAGGATGTAGGGCCCGGCACAGGCCGCGAGGAGCAGCGGCGTCGCAAGGCCGAGTAGGCGCAGGCCGCCCCGAATGCCAGTCATGGTCGATCCCCGATGAGGCATCTGCTGTGCCCCGTCGGCGACCGTTTGACAAGCATCGGAGGCGGAACGCCCCCGCTTCGCTCCCTGATGCCGGCGTCAGCCTTCGGCGCCCGTATCCTTGCGGGCCGAATCCTGGAGGAACGCGGCGGCCTTCGCCTCTTCCTCCTCGAGGGAGCCGGGTTTGGGCGAGGTCCGTTCCGTAGCGCGCAAGCCCTGGTCGTCGGGCTTCTTCGATCCGGCCTCAGCGGCGGCTTCGAGGGACGCGAGCGGATCGGGCTGCTGCCCGCCCGGATCCGGGTTCGTTTTCGACGCGGTCATGGCGCTCTCCCTTGGATGCGCTTCATCGGACAGGACGCGGAGGCCCTGCCCCGTGATCAAGCGCCGCGGCTCCAGCAGGTTCCAGGGCCCGCGCCCGGCCCTAGCTTGACGATGCCGGGCGCCGCGGCACCGGCGGGTTCCGGAACCCGCGCCGGGCCGTATCTCGGCCAGGCGAGACCAGGGAGTGAGGCATGCACCTGCGCGCGGTAATCGGCGCCGTCCTCGGATGGCTGGTCCTGGCGGGCTCCGGCCTTGCCGCGGAGCCTGCCTGGCAGGCCCTGCGCGAGGGCGGCACGGTGGCCCTCCTGCGCCACGCGCGGGCGCCCGGCACGGGCGACCCGGCGGGCTTCGTCCTCGAGGATTGCCGAACGCAGCGCAATCTCTCCGAAGAGGGGCGGGCGCAGGCCCGGCGCATCGGCGAAGCGTTCCGCGCCGAGCGGGTGCCGGTGGGGCGCGTGCTCTCGAGCCGCTGGTGCCGGGGCCTCGACACGGCGCGGCTCGCCTTCGGGGACCGGACGGAGCCCTTCCCGCCTCTCGATTCCTTCTTTGGCGGGCGCAGCGCGGAGCCGGCGCAGACCCAGGCCGTACGGGAGCTCATCGCCGGATGGCGGGGTCAGCCGGGCGTGCTCGTCCTCGTCACGCATCAGGTGAACATCACCGCGCTGACGGGCATCTTCCCGGCCGAGGGCGAGGTCATCGTCCTGCGGCCCGGCGGCGCCGACGGCTTTTCAGCCGTTGGAACGATCAAGCCTTGAAGGGCCATGCGCCGAGGGGATCCAGCCCTGGCGGCAGGGGAGCCCCGCTCTAGCTTCACGCTTGGTCCATCGACCGCCCTCTGCCCAGGATCCCCATGACCGGACTGCCCCGCGACCTCCCGGATGCCGCCCGCGCCTATCTGGACGCGCTGCCGAAGGGGCGGCTCGTCGCGTTCCCCCTTGCGGGCCTCGACCGCACGGGGGTCTGCGCCTGGAAGGCCGCGCTCTTCCTCGACGAGGCGCATGGCCTGCCCGGCGCCATGCCCTCGGGCTACGGCTACGGCACCACGGACGGCGAGGCGATCATCGGGGCGCTCGCCGAGATCGCGGAGATGATCGGCCCGACCCTGCGGCTGACGCCCATGGAGAAGCCCCGCGGATCCTACAACGACCTGCGACGCGCCGTCGGCGAGCGCGCCATCGTCAATCCGCTGACCCTTTGCCTGCCGGCGGGCTCGCCCGTGGACGAGGACACGCCGCTTGCCTGGATCGAGACCGCCCGGGCGGGCACCGGCGACACGGTGCTCGTGCCCATCGACGTGGTCGCCCTCGACCGGTTCGAGCTGCCGCCCGGCTACCGGCCCTTCACCACCCTCATCACCAATGGCCTCGGCGCCGGTCCCGATCTCGATTGGGCGGTGGGCCACGGTCTCTTCGAGCTGCTGCAACGGGACGGCAACGGATTGCTCTTTCGCGCCCTCGACCAAGGCGTTGTGCTCGACCTCGACGAGGTGCGGGACCCGGAGACGCGGGCGCTGCTCGACCGGCTCGATGCGCTGGGAATCGAGGTCCTGCCGAAATTCGCCACCGACGCGTTCGGCTTCGCCAATCTCTACGTGGTGGGCTACGACCGGGAGGGTCACCTCCCTGCGGCGCCCATCATGCTCTCGGGCGCGGGCGAGGCCTGCGATCCGGACCGGGAGCGGGCCTTGCGCAAGGCGCTGCTCGAATTCTGCTCCGCGCGGGTGCGCAAGGCCTATTCCCACGGTCCTCTGGACCTTGCCCGGCGCGTGGCGCCTCCCGGCTACGTGGAGCAGTTTCTCGGCGCCGCCATGGCGACCCTGCAGGACGAGGAGAGCCGAGCCCTGCGCACCATGATGGAGTGGTCGCGCTTCGACGCGGCCGGCATGCGCGAGGCGCTGGCCGTGGTGTTTTCGGAGCGCGCCCGAAAGCCCTTCTCGTCCCTGCCCATGACGCCCCTCGCCGATACGCGGGCGCGGGGTCGCTTCGCGCGGGAGCGGCTGGAGGCCGAGGGCTTCGACGTGCTCGTGGCCGATTGCTCGCCGCCGGGCGAGCCGGTCGGCATCGCCAAGGTCGTGGTGCCGGGGCTCGAGGTGGAGACCATGAGCTATTACCGGATCGGCGAGCGCAACGCGCGAAAGCTCCTGGAGCGCGACAGCCCCCTCATCCGCTTCGGCGAGCCGAGCGACAGCTTGCGGCCCGTGCGGCTGACCGAGGAGGCGCTCGCCCGTTTCGGCGGGCGCCAGCCCCTTCTCGACATCGCGGCCGTCGACCGCGCGGTCGGCGATCTCTACCCGCTCTACCGGGAGCCGGAGGCGCATCACGCCGCCTTCCGGCTGGAGCAGGAGCGGCGCACGCTGTCGGCCTGATCAGGCCCGTTCGCGGCGGAACCCAGGGGCGTGGCGCGGCTCTCGCCCTCAGCCCTTCAATGCGCCCGTGAACAGGCTGCGCACATAGTGCCGCTGCAGGGCGAGATAGAGCCCGATCACGGGCAGCACGGAGACGGCGAGCGCGGCCTGCTGGAGCGATTGATTGCGCTCGTCCGCGAACTCGCTGCGCAGGAGATGGATGCCCACCGTGACGGTCTGCAGATCCGGCGCGGCGCGCGTCACCGTCATGGTCCAGATGACCTCGTTCCAGTGATAGATCCACACGAGAAGACCGAGCGTCACGAGGCCCGGGCGCACGAGAGGAAGCGCGATGCGGGTGAAGAGCGCGAACTCGCCCGCCCCGTCGAGCCGCGCCGCGTCGAGAAGTTCGTCCGGCACGCTCATCATGAACTGGCGCATCAGGAAGACCCCGTACCAGGAAACGGCGAAGGGCAGAATGAGCGCCGCATAGCTGTCGAGAAGGCCCGTGCCGCCCTGCCCGAGGAGGTCGTTCCCGCCCGCGAGCGGCCAGGACCGCAGCAGGAAGAACATCGGAATGATAAAGAGGAAGAAGGGAAAGATCTGCGCCACGAGCACGAAGCGCAGGATCGCGTCGCGGCCGCGGAAGCGGTACTTCGCCAACGCGAAGCCCGCGAGCGCGCTCGTGGCGAGCTGCAATGCCGTGATGGCGCTCGTGACGAGAAGGCTGTTGCCGATCCAGGCGAGCATGGGCAGCTCGGTGAAGGCGCGCGAAAAATTCTCCCATTGCGGATCCTGCGGCCAGTAGACCGGAGGCCGCGCGAGACGCTCGGCCGGGGTGCGCAGGGCGCCGATCAGCATGTCGGCGAACGGCACGAGCATGACGATGGCGCCAAGGGTCAGCAGGACATGGCGCGTCACCGCGCCCGCAAGCCCGCCGCCCGGCCGCAGGGGCGCGGAGAGGTTCGTGGCGCCGGCAAGATCGTCGGGGCGGACGGCGCGCATCAGTCCGCCTCCACGCCGCCGTCCCATCGCCGCTCGGGCCCGGGCCGAGCCTCGCCCATGGCACCGGTCACGCGGCGGGGGCGCGGAGTTCTCATCAATAGGCCTCCACGCCGCCGCGGCGCATGACGCGCAACTGCAGGAGCGAGACCGCGAACACCACCACGAGGAGCACGTAGGCCGCGGCGGAGGCGCGGCCGAGGCGCAGGTCCGCGAAGGCCATGCTGTAGATATAGAGCGCGCTCACATTGGTGCTGTTCGCCGGCCCTCCGTCGGTGAGCACGAGCATCAGGGCGAAGTAGCTGATCGCCGTGATCATGTTGGTGATGAGGACGAACAGAATGGTGGGCTTGAGGAGCGGCAGCGTCACATGGCGGAACACCTGCCATTCGCTGGCCCCGTCGAGCCGCGCCGCCTCGCGGTAGGTCTCGTCGAGACCGCCGAGGCCGGCCGAGAAGAGCAGCATGTTCTGCCCCAGATGCATCCACACGAAGACCATGATCACGGCCGTCATGGCGGTGGAGGGATCGTTGATCCAGGAGGGGCCGGCGATGCCGGCGAGCGCGAGCAGGCGGTTCAGCACGCCCCAGGGATCCGCGAGGACGAACCACCAGATGAAGCCCACCGCCACCACGTTCGTGACCATGGGCAGCCCGTAGATCGACCGCCACAGGGTCTGGGCGCGGCTGCGCGTGAATGCCTGCGCGAGGCCGAGCGCGATCGGCACGCCGACGAAGACCGCGCCCGCCGCGAACACGACGGTGTTGAGGAGGGTTCTCAGAAAGAGCGGATCGCGGGTGAAGAGGTGCTCGTAATTGGCAAGGCCGATCCAGCGCGGGGGCGCGAGCGAATTCCAGCTCGTGAAGCTCAAGGCCAGCGATGCGACGAGCGGCACCCCGAAGAACAGGACGCCGAACAGGAGAGCCGGCGCCAGGAACAGGTAGGGCGCCGTCTCCTTCGTCAGGATTGCGGGGCGCCGCATCGTGGGCGCCGTCCGGTCACTGGCTTTCCTTCAAGATGCCCTCGATCTGCGCGTTCGCCCTGGCGAGCGCATCCTTGGGCGCGGAGCGGCCGAGCCACGCCTCCTCGATGGCCGTGCGGACGATCACCTCGATTTCCGCCGCCTGCGGCACGTTCTTCTCCGACACGGCGCGGCCGGACGAGAGAAGGTCCACGTAGGGACGGGTGAAGGGATCCGCGAGTTCGGCCGTCGAGGCCGCCACATCCGCCTTGTTGGCCGTGAGCCCGCCCATGGCGGCGAGCATGTCGCCGACGCAGGAGCGCTGGCCGGCCGCCCGAGGGGTGTTGAGCCAGCGCACGAGGCGCCAGGCATCCTCCTTCTGGCGGCTGCGGGAATCGACGCCGTAATAGAAGGAGTACTGGTAGCTCTTCCAGTCGGCTCCGGCCGGGATCGGCGCCACGCCGACGACGCGCTCGAACCGCTCGCCCAGACCCTGGCGCAGGGTGTCCTTGAACCAGTTCGCGGTGATCATCATGCCCACGGACCCGCTCGGGAAATCGCGCACCTGGATCGAGGGCGCGGTGACGCCCTTCTGGAAGAGCTCCGCCTGCCGGGTCACGATCTCGACGGCCTCGGGCGATGCGAGATTGGTGGAGCGCATGTCCTCGGTGAACAGGCCCATGCCGCGGGAGAACAGCAGCGTGCGGAAGGGATGCACCGCGTTGGCGGGGGTCGGGCCGAAGGCGTAGCCGGCCACCGTGATCTTCCCCTGCGCGTCCTTCTGGGTGATCTTGGCGGCGATCTCCGCAAGCTCGTCCCAGGTCTTGGGCGGGGCCGTGTAGCCGGCCTTCGCCAGAAGCTCCTTGTTGTAGACCAGAAGATAGGTGCTCACCTCCGCGGGCACGCCCCAGATCCTGCCCTGCACGGTGGCGGCATCGACCGTCTGCGGCTCGTATTCCTTGCGGACGAAATCGAGGATTGCGGCGGGCGGCTGGTCGAGCACGCCGTTGCCCACGAGCTGCGCGCCCCAGATGCTGTAGACGTTGTAGATGTCCGGCGAGCGGCCGCTGATGCGCGCGGTCAGGATCGTTTGCAGGAAGTCGCGGATCGTCGATTGCTGATGGACGATCCTGACCCCGGGATTCTGCTCCTCATAGGCCCGGAAGCAGGCCGTGAGGGGCTTGAGCTGCTCATCCGTGTAATGGGTCGCGATGGTGAGCGTCTTCTGCTGGGCCGCCGCACCGCCCGCCATCGGGCCGCCCAAGGCAAGGGCCGATGCCAGGGAGAGCAGGCCGAGACGGAAGCGGGCGTTGCGACAGGCGATCATGGGGAGCTCCTGGACGGGGTCGGGCGAACGCAGGGCACAGGACGTGGGGAAGGGGGCCGGGACACGGGCGCAAGCGCCCCTTCCCTTAGGGAAGATACGTAGAGCAACCCCCTTTGGATGGGGAGGGCTCCGACCGAAAGTTGGAGATGCGACGCCCTTTCGCAGGGATGCGGTCCGCCGTGGAACCGGGCCGCGCGGCTCCCGGTTGCTCCCTCGCAAAGCGGAGCCGTGCGCTGTCCTCATCAGCAGGGATCACCGATCCAGAGGCGCGCGGCAGCAGGCCGGAGCTCGCCGATGCCGATGACGGGACGCAATTCCATGGAAACGGTGGCCCGGTGGGGCTACGGCGCGCGCGGCATCGTCTACGGGCTCGTGGGCGGGCTGGCGCTCCTCGCGGCGGCCGGGAATTCGGGCGGACAGACGGGCGGCAGCCGCAGCGCGCTCGAGACCCTGCTCGAGCAGCCCTTCGGCAAGGTCTGGCTCGGGCTCATCGCCATCGGTCTTGCGGGCTTCGCGGTCTGGCGCATCGTGGAGCCGATCACCGACGCGGACCGCCTCGGCTCGTCCTGGAAGGCGCTCGGCAGACGGGCCGTGCATCTCGTCGGAGGCGGCATCTACGGCAGCCTCGCCTTTTTCGCCCTCGGCCTCGCCCTCGGCTGGGGATCCGGCCGCGGGGGCGGCGAGGATCGGGCCGCGCAGGACTGGACCGCGTGGCTCCTGAGCCAACCCTTCGGGCAATGGCTCGTCGGCGCCATCGGCCTCGGGATCATCGGCGCGGGCCTTGCCTTCATCTGGAAGGCGTGGCGGGGGAACGTGACGGAGCACCTGGCCCTGCCCGGCGACACGCGCCGCTGGGCCGTGCCCCTGGGCCGCCTGGGCTTCGCGGCCCGCGGGGTCGTCTTCGCCCTGGTCGGCTGGTTCCTGATCGGAGCAGCCCTGCGCAGCCGTTCGTCGGAAGTGAAGGGGCTCGGCGGCGCGCTCGATGCGCTCTCCGCCCAGCCCTATGGCTGGGTGCTGCTGGGCCTCACGGCCGCCGGCCTTTTCGCCTTTGGGATGTTCGGCCTCGTGCAGGCCCATTACCGCCAGATCGACGCGCCGGATCTCGACGATGCCGGGAACCAGGCGGCGCGGGAACTGCGCAAGCTGCGCCCCAGCTAAGCGCTTGCGGTCCCCGAGAAGACAGGGCACGACCCGGCGGCCGGCCTCGTCCCGCAGGGGACGAGGCGAGACCGGCCTAGCGCTTCTCGTCCTTGAGGAGCCCCGCGGAGCGCAGCGCGTTGCGGATCACCGCGTTGACGTCGATCCCGCCCGCAGAGGACGGCCCGTCGCGGGCTTCCGGCTCGTCGTCCCCGAGCGGCGGCAGGATCTCGCCATGCAGCCCCCCTGGCAGGGTGCCCTCGGACCGCGGCGCCGCCGTGGGTTTGCGGGCGGGCGCAGCGTTGCGGGCCGGATCGGCCGCTTCGGGCCGCGCGGATGCCCCCGCGGGCTCGCGGGCGGGCTCAGCCTTGGCAGGCGCGGCCTTGCGGAGATCGGCCGCGTCCGCGAGGCCGAAGAAGGCCGCGATGCGCTCGCTCGAGGAAATGCCCACATCGAGGAGGTAGGGCCCCGCGGCTCCCACCGCCTCCGTGCCCTCCGTGAAGCCGAGCGGTGTCCCGTGAGCCATGCCCGTGATGGTGTAGGATTCGAGGACCGTCTCTCCGTCCCGCACCCACGCCGCGCGGGGGAAGCCGTCGACCTTGTCGCGCAGGGTCGGCTTGGCATCGAGGCCATGGACGTTCGCCCATTGCTTCACGGTCTCGTCCGCGTTCATCGGCTTCACCGTGGCATCGGCCGAGCCGTGCCAGACGGAGACCCGCGGCCAGGGGCCCTGGTGGGACGAGGCGCCGCGCACCCGGTCGCCCCATTCGGAGGCGGAGCGCTCCCGGCCCTGGAACATGCTGTCGAGGGCCTCCTGGACGTTGCCGGCGCAGCCATAGGGAAGCCCGGCGATGATGGCGCCGGCGGCAAAGACATCCGGATAGGTGGCCAGCATCGCGGCCGTCATGGCGGCGCCCGCGGACAGGCCCGTCACGAAGATGCGGCTGCGGTCGATCCCGTGGCGCTCCACCATGGTCTCCACCATCTGGCGGATCGACAGAGCCTCTCCGCGACCGCGGCGGATATTGCCCGGCTGGAACCAGTTGAAGCAGGTATTCGGGTTGTTGGCGGCCTGCTGCTGGGGATAGAGCACCGCGAAGCCGTGGCGGTCGGCGAGGGTGGACCAGCCGGACCCGGCATCGTAGCCGGCGGCGTCCTGCGTGCAGCCGTGGAGCACCACCACCAGGGGGGCGCCCGCCGGCAGGTTCTCCGGCGCGTAGGCGAAGGCGAGCAGGTTGCCGGGATTCTTGCCGAACGCGTCCAGGGGCTTCAGGCGGCTCGGCCCCGTCGCGTGGCGGGACTGGGTCGCGCCGTGCGACGCGGATTGGGCCGCCTTCGCCATGGTCTCCCAGCGCCGACGGAACTGGGACAGTTGGGCCGTCGTGGGCCCAAGGCCGCGAAGGGTCTGGTTGCGCAGGAAAGAGCGGGGCATCGGCGTCTCCAAACCCAAGAGGTGGGTCCTGTGAACGCAGCCGCAAGGCGTTTGTTGCTGCATTGCACAATTTTTTGCTGCATAGCAGCATTGCCGCAGGCCCATGCTCTCACGCCACGCGGAAAGAACGCCTATCTGAGACGTCCTGGCCAAGGGCCAACGGTTTTGGCCGGGGGCCCTGTTCCCTCGCCCGTGAAATAGTCTAAGCACCCTGAGCAGCTACCAGAAGACGAGACCATGCCCTTTCCGGACACCAATCCCAGCCTTGCCCGCGCCCTGGCCGACCGAGGCTATGCGGAACCGACCCCCGTTCAGGCCGCCGTGATGGCGCCGGAGGCCCACGAGCGGGACCTCCTGGTCTCCGCCCAGACGGGCTCGGGCAAGACGGTCGCCTACGGCCTCGCCTTCGCCTCCACGCTTCTGGGCGACGCGGAGCGGTTCGGGCCGGCGGGCGAGCCCCTGGCGCTGATGATCGCCCCGACCCGGGAACTGGCGCTGCAGGTGCAGCGGGAGCTGATCTGGCTCTATGGCCCGGCCGGGGCGCGCATCGCCTCCTGCGTCGGCGGCATGGATGTGCGGCGCGAGGCGCGGGCCCTGGCCGATGGCTGCCACATGGTGGTGGCGACGCCGGGCCGCCTGCGCGACCATCTGGAGCGCGGAAGGCTCGATCCGTCGAAGCTCAAGGTGGTGGTGCTCGACGAGGCCGACGAGATGCTCGATCTCGGCTTCCGCGAGGATCTGGAGTTCATCCTCGACGCGACGCCGGCGGAGCGGCGCACGCTTCTCTTCTCCGCCACCCTGCCCCGGGGCATCGTGGCGCTCGCCCGGCGCTACCAGCGCGATGCGGTGCGGATCGACACGATCGACCAGAGCCAGCCGCACGGGGATATCGAGTACCGGGCCGTGCGCATCGCGCCGAACGAGATCGAGCACGCGGTGGTCAACGTGCTGCGCTATTTCGAGATGCGCGGCGCCATGGTGTTCTGCCATACCCGCGAGGCGGTGCGGCATCTGCATGCGAGCCTGCAGGAGCGCGGCTTCTCGGTGGTGGCGCTCTCGGGCGAGCTCACGCAGAACGAGCGCAGCCACGCCCTCCAGGCCCTGCGCGACGGACGCGCGCGCGTCTGCGTCGCGACCGACGTCGCGGCGCGCGGCATCGACCTGCCGGATCTCGGCCTCGTGATCCATGCGGACCTGCCCAACGATCCCGAGACGCTGCTCCACCGCAGCGGCCGCACGGGGCGCGCGGGCCGCAAGGGCGTGTGCGTGCTGCTCGTGCCCTATACGCGCCGGCGCAAGGCGGAGCGGCTGGTCATGGACGCCAAGATCGACGCCGCCTGGGGCCCGCCGCCCACCGCCGACGAGATCCGCGCGGGCGACCAGCAGCGGCTCATCGACGATCCCGCCTTCTCCGAGGAGACCACGGAGGAAGACCTCGCCATGGCGCGCGCCCTCATAGCGGGACGCTCGGCGGAGGAGATCGCGGCGGCCCTGGTGCGCCTCTATCGCGCCCGCCTGCCCGCCCCGGAGGATCTGGTCGATGCCGGGCCGCCGCCGCGGCAGGACCGCCGTGCGGAGCGCGACACGCGCGATGCCCGCGACGCGCGGGGCCCCCGCGAACGCCGGGAGCGCGACGGCGATCCGAGCGAGCCGGCGCCCGGGATGGTGTGGTTCCGCATGAATGTGGGCCGCCGCAACAACGCGGATCCGCGCTGGCTCCTGCCGATCATCTGCCGCCTCGGCCACGTGACCAAGAAGGATGTGGGCACGATCCGCATCTTCGATCAGGACACCCGTTTCGAGATCGCGGAGGGCATCGCCCAACGCTTCGCGGCGGCCGTGCGCAAGGCGCCGGACAACGAGGACATCCGCATCGAGCCCGCCACCGCCGCCTTCGAGGGCGGCGCGCGCAAGCCCAAGGGCACCTTCAAGGGCGGCCCCAAGGAGGGCTTCAAGGGCAAGCACAGGGGCGCCGACGGTCCCTACAAGGCGGGTCCCCGCAAGGACGGGCCGGGCAAGGGCGGTCCCGGCAAGGGCGGTCCCGGCAAGGCGGGACCGCGCAAGAAGCCGAAGGGCTGACGGCGGCCTGCCCTATCGGCCGTGCACCCGATCGTGGATGAAGCGCAGCTTCTCCAGCACAGGCGGGGAGAGCACGAAGGGATAGAGGTCCGGCTGGCCCATGCTGCGGTTCAGGGCGTTCGCCGCGAAGGCGATGGGCCCCCAGGCCGCGGCGAGGCGGGCGAAATCCGCGTCCCCATAGGGATCGAAATCCACGCGGCTCTCGAGGGCGGCGGCGCCGCCATTCGGGGGGGCCACCCGCACCCCGAAGGCACCCGCCGTCTCCAGGGTGTCCACCATGTGCAGGTAATGGGCGAAGGTCTCCGCGAAATCCTCCCACGGATGCGAGGCCGCGTAGGCGCTCACGAAATGCTCCTGCCAGTCGGGCTTCGGCCCGTTCGCGTAATGCGCCTTGAGGGCCTCCCCGTAATCCGCGCGCTCGTCGCCGAAGAGCGCGCGGAACGCGTCGATCGAGGGATCGTCGCGGATGAGCCGGTCCCAATAGTAATGGCCGACCTCGTGCCGGAAATGGCCGAGCAGGGTGCGGTAGGGCTCGCCCATGGCGCGGCGGCGGCGCTCGCGCTCCGCATCGTCCGCCTCCGCGATGACGAGGGTGATGAGACCCTCGTCATGGCCCGTGAGAACGCTCGGCCCCTCCCCGGTGCCCTCGGCCGGATCGGCGAGGAAATCGAAGGCGAGGCCCGCCGGATCCTCCGCGCGGGTGACGAGCGGGAGGCTTAAGGCCAGGAGGCTGTAGAAGAGCCGGTGCTTGGCGGCTTCGAGACGGCGCCAGCGGATCGCGTGCTCCAGGTCGCCGAGGTTCGGAATGGTGCGATTGTGGCGGCAGGCGCGGCAGAAGGAGCCGGATTCCGCCTCCCCCAACAGCCAGTTGCAGGCCTCGTGGGCGGCGTTGGCGCAGAAGCGGTAGCGGCGCGCGGGCTCATCGGCGGCAGAGAACGAGCCCTCCCGCGGGTCGAGGGCGACGAGCACGCCGCGCCCCGGATCGAAGCCCAGGCGTCGCTTGCAGCGCTCGCAATGGGTGTTCTCGAAGTCGAGGGGCTGGCCGCAGGCCTGGCAGGCGAAAAGCTTCATGGGGCGATCCGGCGGCGCCGCGCCGCTCAGGCCATGCAAGCCACGAGGGAGCCGTGCGGTTCCAGTCCGCTCGACGATTCCCCGCGCCTAGCCCGGGCTGACGGTGCCGCCTGCAAGCGACGAGGGAGCCGTGCGGTTCCAGTCCGCTCGACCATTCCCCGCGTCTAGCCTGGGATGATGGTGACGCCCCGAGTCCCGAGGGTGATCCAGACCGGGGTGCCGGGGGACAGCGGGTCCTTGCGCACGTGATCGACCACGAACAGGGCGCCGGCCGGGCTCTCCACCTCGTATTCCACATGGGTGCCGAGATAGGACGCCTTGTGGACCCGGGCGCTGAGCGAGGCGCCCCCGGGCGCGGCCTCGTCGAGGCGGATCGCATCCGGGCGCACGGCGATCTTCACGGGGCCCTTCTCGACGCCCCGGCGCGGGAGGGTGAGGCGCAGGGTGCCGATGCCCACGATGGCGGCGTTGTCGGCCACGTCCTCGACGCGACCCTCCACGATGTTGGCGTCCCCGATGAAGTCGGCGACGAAGAGATCCGCCGGCTCCTCATAGAGTTCCCGCGGGGTGCCGGCCTGGGCGATGCGGGCATTCGACATCACGATGATCCGGTCGGAGACGGCAAGCGCCTCCTCCTGATCGTGGGTCACGTAGGCGACGGTGAGGTTGAGGCTCTGCTGCAATTCGCGAATGTCCTCGCGCACGCGCCGGCGCAGCTTGGCGTCGAGGTTGGAGAGGGGCTCGTCGAAGAGGAGCACCTGGGGCTCCAGCACCAGGGCGCGGGCCACCGCCACGCGCTGCTGCTGGCCGCCCGAGAGCTCGGAGGGCGCGCGGCGCTCGAGGCCCGAGAGCCCGACGAGGGTGAGCTTCTCGGCGGCCATCGCCTCCGCCTCGCGCTTCGAGACGCCCTGCACGCTCGGCCCGTAGGCCACGTTCTCCAGCACCGACATATGCGGGAAGAGCGCGTAGGACTGGAACACCATGCTCACGTCCCGGTCGGCGGCGGAGAGCCGCGTCACGTCGCGGCCGCCGATGAGGATCTGGCCCCCGCTCGCCATTTCGAGCCCGGCGATGAGGCGCAGCGTCGTGGTCTTGCCGCAGCCCGAGGGGCCGAGCAGGGTCACGAGCCGGCCCGGCTCGATGGTGAAGGATACGGAATCCACCGCGGTGACGGTGCCGTAGCGCTTCGAGACGCCGCGGAACTCGACGGAGGCGGCCTCCTTGCCGGGACGGGCGCGCTGCGCGGTGGCGGGCGAGAGGGGCTTCATGCGGGAACTCCAACGAGACCGTTGCGGATGGCAGGCCTGTCACCTGGCGCGGCTTTGGCCAGCGAGAGGGGCTTCATGCGGGAACGCCCACGGGCACCGCGGCGGCCGTGCGGCGGCCGAGACGGCGTTCGCCGACCACCGCCTGGATGGCGAGGATGGCGAGCAGCATGATGACGATGAGCACCGTCGAGTAGGCGATGGCGAGGCCGAACTCGCCTGCCTCCACGCGGCCGACGATGTAGGTGGTCGCCATGTTGTACTCGGCCGTGACGAGGAAGATCACCGCGCTCACCGCCGTCATGGCGCGCACGAAGCTGTAGACGAGCGACGCGATGATGGCGGGGCGCAGGAGCGGCAGCACCACGCGCCGGAGCGTGGTGAAGGAGCGGGCGCCGAGGGTCAGCGAGGCCTCGTCCAGGCTCTTGTCGATCTGACTCAAGGTGGCGATGCCCGCGCGCACGCCCACGGGCATGTTGCGGAACACGAAGCACATGACGAGCACGAAGGCCGTGCCCGTGATCTCGATGGGCGGCACGTTGAAGGCAAGGATGTAGGACACGCCCACCACGGTGCCGGGGATCGCGAAGGAGAGAAGCGTGCCGAACTCGAAGGCGCGCCGGCCCGAGAAGGTCTGCCGCGTGAGAAGATAGGCCGTGAGAAGGCCGATCACCGCCGTGAGGGGCGCCGCCGCCCCCGCGATCTTCAAGGTGGCGAAGAGCGAATCCCACGCCGAGCCCGCGAAGTAGAACCCGCGATCCGTCCACTCGATGCGGAAGCCCGTGAGGAGATGCTGGAAGGTCGGGGTGTAGTCGCGGCCCATGGAGCGCACGAAGCCGCCGATGGCGATCACCACGTAGACCACGAGGGTGAAGAGCGCCCAGGGAAGGGCGCTGGCGTAGCACATGAAGGCGACGCGGCGCGGCAGGGGCAGGCTGAGCCCCGAATCCCCCTTGCCGGTGACCGTCGTGTAGACCTTCTTGCCGAGCCAGGCGTGCTGGAGCCAGAAGGCGCCGAGGGTGAAGCCGAGGAGCACCAGGGAGAGCACGGCGGCGCGGCCCTGATCCTGCGCGGCGCCGACGACCGCAAAGAAGATCTTGGTGGAGAGCACCTCGTAATTGCCGCCGAGCACCAGCGGGTTGCCGAAATCGGCGAGGCTTTCCACGAAGCCGAGGAGAAAGGCGTTGGCGAGGCCCGGCCGCATGAGCGGCAGCGTCACGGTGCGGAACGTGGTCCAGCCCTTGGCGCGCAGGGTCTGCGAGGCCTCCTCGAGGGTGGGGCTGATGCCCTGCACCACCCCGATGAGGACGAGGAAGGCGATGGGCGTGAAGGCGAGAAGCTGCGCGATGAGAATGCCCGGCAGCCCGTAGATCCAGCGCGAGCGCGGAACGTCGAACCACTCGAACAGGAGGTTCGAGATCGCGCCCGAGCGGCCGAAGAGCAGGATGAGGGCAAGCCCGATCACGAATGGCGGCGTGATGATGGGCAGCACGCTCATTACCCGCAGCGTTCCCTTGAGGGGAAAGCCCGTGCGGGTGGCGATGAGCGCGAAGGCCAGGCCCAGAGCCGTGGTGCCGAAGCCCACGAGCACGCCCAGGAACAGCGTGTTCCAGGCGACCCCGCAGCTCAGATCAGAGGTGAGGCAGTCGAGGCCCCAGATCGAGCGGTCGAAGAACTTCTGGGCAAAGAGCACGGGCGCGAAGGCGCCGTTATTGTCCTGCACCGCGCTGATGAGGATCGTGCCGACGGGAAAGAACACGAAGGTGGCGATCAGCGCCACGATGAGCCCGATGGACGACACCACGAAGGCATCGCCGCGACACCAGCCGCGGGCGGCGAGCCCGAAGCAGAGCAGCATGAGACAGGCGACCGCCGTGAGCGCCGCCCCGAGGCCGAAGCCGGCCTGCCGGGGGCCCGACCCCGGCAGGATTGCGTCGAAGCCCACCCGCCAGCCATTGAGGCCGATGGCGAAGCCCTGGAGCGCCAGGAAGGCGAGGCCGAGAACCCCGGCTCCGACGAGCCAGGAGCCCGCCTCGCCCTCGTCCGCCCCGAAGACGGGCCGCAGCGCCATGAGGAGCGGCGCCGCGATCGGCAGGAGCCACCAGGACCCGGAGAGGCCCTGCCCCAGGCCGGAGCCCGAGACGAGGCTGCCGGTTACGCCCTCGAACCCGTACCAGGGCAGAAGGGCATAGCCCACCCAGGCGAGGGCGATCCAAGCGAGGGCGGCGCGGGGGAGAGCGAAGCGGGTCATGGCGGGCGCCGAAGGATCGAGACTACTTCGGCAGGTTCTTCACCTCGGCATCCCATTTCGCGAGCAGGCGCCGGCGCTCCTCCGTGGAACCGTACTTGGCGAAATCATAGGCGATGAGCTTGATGTCGGAGAGCTTCGGGGCCTGCGGGGGCACCGGCGCGTTCTTGTTGGAGGGCACCTGATAGGACTTCGACTCTCCGCCGAGCTTCTGGGCCGCGGGCGACAGCGCCCAGTCGTAGAACTTCTTCGCGCTGTCGAGGTTCTTGGCGCCCTTGACGATGGACATGGAGCCGATCTCGTAGCCCGTGCCCTCGCAGGGGGCGACGGGCTTCACGGGCGAGCCGTCCGCCGCGAAGGTCACCATGTCGTGCAGGAAGGTGATGCCGACCGTGGTCTCGCCGATGGAGGTGGCCTTGGCGGGCGCGGCGCCCGACTTGGTGTACTGGTTGATGTTCTTGTGCAGGCTCTTGAGGTACTCGAACGCCTTCTCCTCGCCCATGATCTGCACGACCGTGGCGAGCAGCGTGTAGGCGGTGCCCGACGAGTTCGGATCCGCCACCTGCACCTCGTCCTTCAGCTTCGTGTTCAGGAGGTCCGCCCAGCACTTGGGCTCGGGCAGGCCCTTCTGCTTCACGAGGTCGGTGTTGTAGCCAAAGCCCAGGGCGCCCGAATAGATGCCGATGGAACGGCCCTTCGACTGATCCCACTGGCGCACGGCCCAATCCTGGAGGTCGGCCATGCCGGGCGACTTGTACTCCTCGGTGAGGCCTTCCTGCGCGGCCTGCAGATGCGGGTCGCCGGTGCCGCCCCACCAGATGTCGGCGCGCGGGTTGGCGCTCTCGGCCTTCAGCTGCGCGTAGATCTCGCCGGCGCTCTTGCGGGTCATGGCGACCTTGATGCCGGTCTCGCGCTCGAAGTTGTTCACCATGGCGCGGCACCATTCCTCCTGGACGCCGCAATACATGGTGAGGGCGCCCTGCGCTTGCGCGGGCGCGGCGCTCGTGACGGCGAGGCCGCCGAGCATGGTGGCAAGCGCCAAGTATTTCGTCGGCTTCATGTTTCTCTCCCTCAGGTCTGTCGTCCGGTCGAATAAAGTCACGTTCCTCACGATGGTGGGTCAACCCTTATCGTGGGGCAGAGTCAAGGCCATCCTCACCCTTTCCCCAGATGCGGATGGAAGTGGGATTGAGGGAGCATATCCTTCATGTCGAACAGACCGAAAGCCTGGATGACACGCCCTCTCGGAATATGGAGGCCACGGGCGCGCCCCGCGCCTTTCAGCACGCCGCCCCGCGCATCGGGATCCGGATCGCGATGGCATCCGCCGCCTTCGAGCCGGCAGGCGCGGGCGTCGATGGCGCCCAGGATCTGCGCGCCGTCGCCAATGGCGGAGGTTTCGGAAAGAGAGCCGCCCCCAGACAGCCGCGCTCCGGCGCCGACAGTGATGACGACGCCGCCCGAGGCTCGCACCGTGAAGCCGCCGTCCGCGCCGATCTCGCAATCGGGGCCGATGGCGATCCGGCCGCCCGCGTCCTGGCGCAGCGATACGCCTGGATACAGGATCGTGCCTGCGCCGATGGCGACGCCCGGCGCGATCAGCGTCGAGAAGGGGTCGACGATCGCGACGCCGGCCTCATGGTAGGCGAGCATCGCCTCGAGCGACAGGCAGCCGAGCCGGCGCCGCGCCTCGTCGGCGGCGGCGGCAAGAAGGGCGGTGAGTTGCGGTGCGTCCATGCGCGCTCAGCCCTGAATGCCGATGAGCGCCGACAATTCGCGCGCGAGTTCCGGCGTGCATCCGAGCACCGGATTGCCCTCAACCAGACCCTCGCCCGCGAGAAAGTCGTTCACGTATCCGCCTGCCTCCTCGATGAGGAGGAGGCCTGCGAGCGCATCCCAGGAATTGATGTGCAACTCGCAATAGGCATCGATCCGCCCATCGGCCACATAGGCGAGCCCGAGCGTGCCCGATCCTCCGCGCCGCACGTTGCAGCCGCCGTGCTTCAGGCGCTGCACGAGCGCCGCATAGGTGTCGAGGGGCAGGCGCGTCGACCAGCCGGCCTCCACGGTGGCATGGTGCATGTCCGCGATGCCGCTCACCCGGATGGGCTGGCCGTCGATGGTGGCGCCCCGGCCGCGGGCGGCGGCGTAGAGTTCGTCCTGCATCACGTCGTAGACCACGCCGACCTCGACCCGGCGGTCGCGCACGAAGGCGATGGAGATCGCGAAATGCGGGATGCCGCGGGCGAAGTTCGCGGTGCCGTCGATGGGATCCACCACCCAGACCTCGTCGCCGAAGCTGCCGCCGGTCTCCTCGCCGAAGAACTGGTCGCCCGGGCACAGGGCCTCGAGCCGCGAGCGGATCAGCGCCTCCACCTGCGCGTCCGTCGCGGTGACGAAATCCTGCGGGCCCTTAAAGTCGGGACGCTGGGAGCGCGGCCGCGTCGTGAAGCTGCGCCGGGCCAGAACGCCCGCCTCTCGCGCGATGGCGCAAGCCGCCGTGAAGCGCGCCTCGATTCCGTCCGTCGTCATCCGTATGCCCCCGTCTTCTCGCGCGATGCCGCGAGCGGATACCTTGCCCTTCGTCCCGTCACGCCCTCCATTTCGGGAGCATCGCGACCTGTCCGCAGGCGTTGTCCGATCGATCCCTTCAAGTCGGGACCGTCGTACCCCGTCCGCGGGCGCCGTATGATCGACCCGTCCGGTCCGGCAGCACCGCAACCTTGCCGCACGCGTCGTAAGTTCGATCCTAAGATCGACCCGTCCGGTCCGGGAGCATCGCAACCTCGCCGCACGCGTCGTAAGATCGGTCCTATGCTCGACCTGTCCGGCTCGGGAGCATCGCAACTTCGCCGCACGCGTCGTAAGATCAAATGACAGGTGTTGACGGCGCAGCTTTGACTGGTTCCGAAAGTTGCCGCCCCCATGTTTATTGAGAAAAGTATCGGATCCTGTTAGCCGGCTTGCAATCCCTCTTTCGGGCGGGACCCACCTCATTGAAAGGTGCTATCGTTTTCTGATGGCCTCCGACCGCTCCGACCAGCGCCAAGTCGCCGCCCTGCCCTTTCGGGTCGGCGCGGATGGCCGCGTCGAGATCCTGCTCGTCACCTCCCGCGAGACGGGACGATGGATCGTGCCCAAGGGCTGGCCGATGAAGGGCAAGACCGCCTTCGAATCCGCCGCCCAGGAGGCCTACGAGGAGGCGGGCGTGAAGGGCCTCATCGGCGATGTGCCGCTCGGGCAGTACACCTACTGGAAGCGGAAGGCGGACCATTTCCTCTTCTGCACCGTCGACGTCTTCGCGCTCCACGTCACCGCCCAGCTCGACACCTGGCGCGAGAAGGGGCAGCGCCAGTCCGGCTGGTTCTCCGTGGAGGACGCCGCCAGCCGCGTGCTCGAGCCGGCGCTCGGCTCCATCATCCAGGAACTGCCGCAGCACCTGTGAGGACGCGGCGCGGGACGGACCTCAGACATCAGCATTCGTTCCTTCTTTGTTCTTGACTATCCTCCTAACCTGTGCTGTTGTGGATGTACTCCTCTCCATCTGAGGGAGCCGCCGTGATCACCGGATCTGTGGGGCGGAGGGGAGGCGGTCCTGTGGGAGGAGCCCGGTGGCTTCTCTC
>DATCJK010000028.1:0-172597 GCA_036562855.1 Microvirga sp. | reverse complement strand
AGCCTTGCGTCGCATCGGCCGCCCGGGAGAGAAGCCACCGGGCTCCTCCCACAGGACCGCCTCCCCTCCGCCCCACAGATCCGGTGATCACGGCGGCTCCCTCAGATGGAGAGGAGTACACCCACAACAGCACAGGTTAGGTTTATAGTCAAGAACAAAAAGGGAACTTAGGCTGGTCGTTCACCCTCGGGAGGAGGGGCGCTCAATAGAGCTTGCCGGCCGGCACGGGCGGCGAGGCGGGGCTTCCGCTCGGCTCGACGCCCAAGCCCGAGTTCGCCCGCTCGGCCCGAAAGGTCACGATCCCGGTGATCACGGATTTCCGCATCGTCTCCACATCTTCCGCGACGACCGGTTTGACCTGATCCGTCGGCGCACCGAAGAGCGCTGCGGCGAGGCGGGCGCGCTTCGTCTCGTGGTCCGCGCACTTGGCCATGAAGGCAGTCGCGACGCTCTCGGCCGAGTCGCTGGAAGACGGCACGATGCCGGCGAGGGCCTGCTGGATGCAGGCGTGATGCTCGTCGGCGGACTCCGCGATCAGCTTGCGCCGCTCCTCTTCGACCTGCTTGGTCTGCGCTTCCTGCCGGTGCTGATGCGTCACCTCACGACGCCGGAGCGGCACTACATCTTCGGCAACGCGGGCGCGCGGGCGCTCGAAATCGTGGTGTTCGATGAGAGCCAGGAGGCGCTGTTCCTAACCGCGTTCGAGAGCGTCGAAGCCTACCGGGTGATGGATGACCGCGACCTGATGGACCATTGGTGCGACGAGTCCCGCGCCGCCGGCACGACAGTGAAGCAATGGGGCGGCACCTGGACCGACGAAGCGCCGCTGCTCTTCAACCTTCAGCCGTTTCGCTATGTGATCAAGGGTGAAGACGGGAGCATCGAGGTGGTTGCTCCTTTCTGTGAGCCCGTCGTGCGGCGGCTCGCTCCCGGCGAGCATCCGTTCACCGCGCGGGCGTCGCTGCCCGACGAGACTGAGCAGCCGGAGCCTGATGCGGCGGAGGTGCCGCTGCGGGAGGGCGCGCGGTGGGTGCGGTCGAAGGGGTGAGTGCTTCCGCTTGTTGGGGTCGAACGATCCAGAGTTAACGCAAAACCTGGCGTGGCTGGATGGCGCCGGTCTCGATAATCGAAAGGTGGCCCTCCGTCAGCCACGGCTGTTGGCTGAAAGGCGGGTGCGCGGGATGTGTTGGGCCCTGATCGCGAAAGGGCACTGATAGGGCAACCCGGCTTCTTCGAGCACCCACCGCACACGCAGGTCGCGTACGAAGCCGCGCGGCCGCTCGGGCATCCAATCGAACGTGGTGAGAACCAGATCGGGCACGCTGTGTCTAGTGCGAGAAAAAGAGATTGATTAGCGCCCTGCAGGTCATAAGAAAACCGAGGGTTGAGGCCGACAGAGCAAAGATCCTTGACCACCGGCTATCTAGCAGACGATCCACGCCGACGAGCAGACCCTTGCTGGCTGTTCGCAGTCGGCCCTTCTGTGCGAGGATCATAACGTGCCGAAAGAACTCGACCTTGCAGATCGTCGAGCTGTTCATTCGAATGAACTCTTTGTTCTTGAATGCTTCTGCTTCCTGATTCCCTTCTAGAAACCTCTTGTCGCGCTCCCCGTTGAGAAGCATCAGACTCAGCATTCGAGGATCTTTGGCGAACCCGCTCCCGTACCGCTCCTTCAACGCGTCGTTTAGATTTATACGGACCTCGATTGGAATATGGGGCGGCTCAGATCTCGTGAGCGTTCGATAACGGTGCTCAAGATGCTCAAAGCCGAAAACGATATTTCGCATGTTCCAATGAACCCAGTACTTCTCTCTCCTATCTCTGACAAAAACATAGAACCTCTCGAGAAGTGCCCGCTCAATCTCGTCATATCTTCCTTCGACCTCGTCGCGCGGTATTCCAAGATCCTCAGCGACAGCATGGATCGCGAAGCTCACCGTTTGCCGAGTTGAGAAGTGCATCACTACAATCGAGGTGATCCGCGGCGAAAGCCCATCAACACCCTCGTCGTACAGCGATTGTGACGAGTAGTGAATGATGTAGAAGCGCTCGGGGTGCTTCTTGATATTCCGGAAAAAACTTCGTGCGTCGCTCAATTGGGGCCTCAGGTCGAGCTTTTGGAATCGACGCTAAAATGCACATGCGCATCAAGCATCAGTTGAGTCCATCAACTGATTTTACCAATAACTTTAAGGATGGCGTGAGAGGTCTTAACTCGGCGACCAACCTTTTCCTGTCGAGAATGCAATTCCACACGAAAAATGTCACCATGTCGGAACGTCTGGTTACCGTTCTCGACTTGTTGCTTAAAATCGTTATCGTTCATTCTAGCGACGATGGTGGACGATCCGTATCTAAAGCGCCAAAGGCCATCGCCTTCTAAGATCGGTGATTTGACAGTTAGAAGGACCTCACCTTTTGTTTCGAGAGCATACGCAGACGACGCAAATCTCTTGAATGCGGCGGCGTCGTCTGCCGTAAAGGTGCCCAGAATTCGGCGATCCTCTTTTATGGTTAGGTTCTCGGCCTGTCTCTTGAATGGCGCAGCAATCTTTTGCGCAGATTGGCCGACATCCAACGTGTTGAATGCGCCATAGACATTCCCATTCACGATCAGAATTTGACCGTTGTTGTTCTCGATTTTTACAGCGTTCCCGTCCCTGACTGACTGAACAGATCTTGGAGATTCACCACGAAGGTGTTTTTGAATGTCCAACCAGGTTTTGATCATTTCGCCGGTAGTCTTGATGCCATCAAACATCTGGAGTGCAAGTGGCAACGTGGCCTGCGCAGAGGCGGCAATCTCAACAACCGTTTCGATATCAAGCGAATTAGATTTGATCGTCTTAATGCGGAAACTGACCCCAGCCTTATCGCCATTCAGGAGATGGGCTGCATCCATGACTAAACGGTTATAGCCGTCTATCACTTGCCGCAGCTCGCTCGCTTCTATGCCGCGTGCAAGTGCATTGCCCTCATACTCGAAAATCAGTGTACTCACTTCAACGTCCAATATATCCGCCCCAGCCAAGGTAAGTCTGGCTGGGGCGGATATCAACTATTCGTTGTGCGTTGTGCTTAGCTGCACCCCGTCGTCGAGCCGCACGTATCGCACTTCAAGCACGTCCCGTTCCGCACGAGCGTGAAGTTCGCACATTCCGGGCAGGCCTCGCCCACATAGCCCTTCATCTTCGCCTCGGCCCGCTTGTCCGCGATGGACGGGGCGGGCGCGGCGCTTGGGGCCGCGAAGGGGAGGGTGGCCATCTCCGCTTCTCCCACCGGCTGCTCCAGGGCCGGGGCGAGGTCGCCCTTGAGGGCCGTGGCGCCGACCGTGCGGGCCGGGGCCTGCTGCGGGAGGGCGCGGGCGGCGCCGCCGGAGATCAGCATCAGGCGGTCGGCGTTGCCGCGGGTGAAGCCGCGGGAGACCACCGCGCTGGCGGGGGCGGCTTCCGGGGCCTTCGACTGGGACTCGCCCGTGCCGATGGTGGTGGGGCCGGCTTCCGACGGGTCGACATGCGCGAGGTCGTTGCGGCCGAGATAGGAGACCGCAAGCTCCCGGAACACGTAGTCGAGGATCGAGGTCGCGTTCTTGATCCGCTCGTTGCCGGAGACGAAGCCCGCGGGCTCGAACCGGGTGAAGGTGAAGGCCTCCACGTATTCCTCGAGCGGCACGCCGTATTGCAGGCCGAGCGAGATCGCGATGGCGAAGTTGTTCATCATCGCCCGGAAGGCCGCGCCCTCCTTGTGCATGTCGATGAAGATCTCGCCCAAGCGGCCGTCGTCGTATTCGCCGGTGCGCAGATACACCTTGTGCCCGCCGACCACGGCCTTCTGGGTGTAGCCCTTGCGCCGGTCCGGCATCTTCTCGCGGTCGCGGATGGCGACCACGCGCTCCACGATCTTCTCCACGATCTTTTCGGAGAGCACGGCAGCCTTGGCGGCGGCCGGCATGGCGACGAGCGCTTCCACCGCGTCATCCGCCTCGTCCTCCTCGTCCGCGATGAGGGCGGAGTTGAGGGGCTGAGAGAGCTTCGAGCCGTCGCGGTAGAGGGCGTTCGCCTTCAGCGCCAGCTTCCACGAGAGCATGTAGGCGTTCTTGCAATCCTCGACCGTCGCGTCGTTCGGCATGTTGATGGTCTTGGAGATGGCGCCCGAGATGAAGGGCTGCGCCGCCGCCATCATGCGGATGTGGCTCTCCACCGAGAGATAGCGCTTGCCGATGCGGCCGCAGGGGTTCGCGCAATCGAAGACCGGCAGGTGCTCGTCCTTCAGGTGCGGGGCGCCCTCGAGGGTCATGGCGCCGCACACATGGATGTTGGCGGCCTCGATATCGGCCTTGGAGAAGCCGAGATAGGGCAGCAGCTCGAAGGACGGGTCGTTCAGCTTCTCGGCCGGGACGTTGAGCGTGCCGGTGAGGAAGTCCTCGCCGATGGTCCACTTGTTGAAGACGAACTTGATGTCGAAGGCGCTCTTCAGGCCCTTCTGCACCGCGTCGATCTTCTCGTCGGTGAAGCCCTTCGCCCGCAGGGTCGCCGGGTTGATGGCCGGGGCCTGGGAGAGGGAGCCGTGGCCCACCGCATAGGCTTCGATCTCCGCGATCTCCGCCTCCCGGTAGCCGAGGCTGCGCAGGGCATCCGGCACCGCGCGGTTGATGATCTTGAAGTAGCCGCCGCCCGCGAGCTTCTTGAACTTCACGAGAGCGAAGTCGGGCTCGATGCCGGTGGTGTCGCAATCCATCACGAGGCCGATGGTGCCGGTCGGCGCGATCACGGTGGATTGCGCGTTGCGGTAGCCGTTCTGCTCGCCGAGCGAGAGGGCGCGGTCCCAGGCGGCCCTGGCATGGGCGACGAGATCCGCGTCCGGGCAGGAGGCGTGGTCGAGGGGCACCGGGTTCACCGAGAGGCCCTCATAGCCTTCCGTCACGCCGTGCGCCGCGCGGCGATGATTGCGGATGACGCGCAGCATGTGCTTCGCGTTGGCCTTGTAGGCCGGGAAGGGGCCGAGCTCGCCCGCCATCTCGGCGGAGGTGGCGTAGGAGATGCCCGTCATGATGGCGGTGATGGCGCCGCCGAGCGCGCGGCCTTCCTTGGAATCGTAAGGCAGGCCCATGGTCATGAGGAGGCCGCCGATATTGGCGTAGCCAAGGCCGAGGGTGCGGTACTCGTAGGAGAGCTCCGCGATCTCCTTCGACGGGAACTGCGCCATCAGCACCGAGATCTCGAGCACCACGGTCCAGAGCCGGCAGGCATGCTCGAAGCTCTCCACGTCGAGCTTCTTCGCCTCGCGGTCGTAGAACTGGAGCAGGTTCGCGGAGGCGAGGTTGCAGGCCGTGTCGTCCAGGAACATGTACTCGGAGCACGGGTTCGAGGCCCGGATCCGCCCGCCCGCCGGGCAGGTGTGCCAATCGTTCATGGTGGAGTTGAAGTGCAGGCCCGGATCCGCCGAGGCCCAGGCCGCGTGGCCGATCTGCTCCCACAGGTCGCGGGCTTTGAGGGACTTCTTCACCTTCCCGTTCCGGAAGAGGAGGTTCCACTCCCCGTCCTTCTCCACCGCGCGCAGGAAGTCGTCGGTGATGGAGACGGAGTTGTTGGAGTTTTGCCCCGAGACCGTGAGGTAGGCCTCTGAGTCCCAATCGGTGTCGTAGACCGGGAAGTCGATATCCGTGTAGCCCTGGCGCGCGAACTGGATGACGCGCTTGATGGAGTTGTCCGGGATCATGGCGCGCCGGGCGGCCTTGATCTCCTTCTTGAGGGCCGGGTTCTTCTCCGGCTCGAAGCAGGCCTCGCCTTCCGCCTCGCAGTTCACGCAGGCCTTCATGATGGCCTTGAGGTGCTTGTTGGCGAGCTTGGAGCCGGTCACGAGGGCGGCGACCTTCTGCTCCTCCTTCACCTTCCAGTCGATATAGGCCTCGATATCCGGGTGATCGACGTCGACCACCACCATCTTGGCGGCCCGGCGGGTGGTGCCGCCCGACTTGATGGCGCCCGCGGCCCGGTCGCCGATCTTGAGGAAGCTCATGAGGCCCGACGAGCGGCCGCCGCCCGAGAGGCGCTCGCCCTCGCCGCGAAGGCGCGAGAAGTTGGAGCCGGTGCCCGAGCCGTACTTGAAGAGGCGCGCCTCGCGGACCCACAGGTCCATGATGCCGCCCTCGTTGACGAGGTCGTCCTCGACGCCCTGGATGAAGCAGGCATGGGGCTGCGGGTGCTCGTAGGACGACTTGGACTTGGTGAGCTTGCCGGTCTTGTAGTCCACGTAATAGTGGCCCTGGCTCGGCCCGTCGATGCCGTAGGCCCAGTGCAGGCCGGTGTTGAACCATTGCGGCGAGTTCGGCGCCACCATCTGGTTGGCGAGCATGAAGCGCAGCTCGTCATAGAAGGTCTGGGCGTCCTCCTCGGAGGAGAAATAGCCGCCCTTCCAGCCCCAATAGGTCCAGCAGCCCGCGAGCCGGTCGAACACCTGCTGGGAGCGGATCTCGGAGCCGTAGCGCTCCTCCTCGGGGAGGGCGGCGAGGGCGGCCTCGTCCGGCACCGAGCGCCACAGGAAGGAGGGAACGTCGTTCTCCTCCACCTTCTTCAGGCGCGCGGGCACGCCGGCCTTGCGGAAATACTTCTGGGCGAGGACGTCGCAGGCCACCTGGCTCCAGGTTTCCGGCACCTCGATGCCGTCGAGCTTGAACACGGTGGAGCCGTCCGGGTTGCGGATCTCGCTCGTGGCACGACGGAAAGCGATGGAGGAATAGGGGGACTGTCCCGCCGTGGTGTAACGCCGCTCGATCCGCATTGCTCGATTCCTTGTTGTGCGGAGACAAAACGTCTCCGGGCCGCGACTCCGCGCGGCTCCTCAGCCCAGACTGTCTGTTCAACGCCCCCGCGACCGAAATTGGGTCGCACACACGCCCGCCGAAGTGACGGCCTTCCCGGACGCAAAAGCGCACGCAGCGGGACCCGCTACGCGACTCTTGGGCTCGCCTCCTGGGGGAAGATCACGCCGGTTTAGGCCGGCGGCCGGTCTTCGATCGGAACCCCACGAAGCTAGTCGTGTTCAGAGCCTCACGTCAAGAACTTGTATGTCCGGGCATGGTTCCGCCCTACATATTGTGACAGGGCTGTTAAATCTGTGGATAGTTTTTAAGCCGCGATTAAGTCTCGGAGAGTCCTTGCTGAATCCGGTCAAGGTTTTTTCGTTACCCCCGGGACATCGCCGTCACGCCGCTGTCATGCGGGGTGTCGCACCCCCTTCCGGGGGGTCGGAGAGGGCCCTAGATCTTGGGGTGCCGGCGGCCGGCGGCGGAGCAGATCCCGCCTTCACTCGTCCGGCCAAACCTCGCTGGCGGCAGCGAAAAACGGCCCCGTGCCTGGGAATCGGTTCTTACCTAACGTCAGGGCGGGAATCACCGCGGTCAAGAACGGGTGTGGGCGTCTGGACTTGGGGACGTCCCGACGCCATAAGGCTCCGGATCAAGGGATCCTCGGCGGCGCGCGATGAAAGAGTACCTTCTCCAGCTGTTCACCTGGTGGAACGGCCAGACCCTCGGCACCCGGTTCTACACCTGGCGCCATGGCCAGTTCGTGGGCAAGGACGAGTTCGGCAACAGCTATTACCGGGCCCAGGGCCACGAGATCGACCGGTCGGTCGGCACCGAGCGGCGCTGGGTGGTCTATAACGGCTACGCGGATCCCTCGCGGGTGCCCCCCGGCTGGCGCGGCTGGCTCTGCCACAATTTCGAGCTCCCCCCGACCGAGGACCCGATTCCGGTCCGCGAGTGGGAGAAGCCGCATGTTCCCAACATGACCGGCACGCCCGAGGCCTATCGCCCCCGGGGCTCCCAGCTCGCCACGGGCCAGCGCCCCGCCGCGACCGGCGACTACGTGCCCTGGACGCCGGGCGAGTAGGACGCGTTCGATGCCGACCCGCCGGGGCTTTGCCCCCCGGGTCCGGCGTCGAGGGCCGGGCCGGATGACACCATGCTGAACCGCCTGCACGACTCCAACTGCATCGTTTGCGGCAAGGCCTACGGGGACCCGCAATTCGGCTACCAGTACGGGCGCATCGAGAACGGTCCCGCCTATTGGTCCGACCGCGGGCTGCTCTGCTCCATCGAGTGCAGCATGGAGCACCGCAAGCAACGCCTCGCCGCCGGGGACCCCATGCGTGACCCGGCGCCCAATCCGCTGGAGCGGACGCGGCGCTAGGGCAGGGCGGCCAGCTGCCTGTTTCCCGAACGCCTCAGGGTGGAAGGGAACGGTCGAAGGGGCGGGGAAACGGTTCTTGCCGCCCTTTTTCCACCATGCTTCGCATGATAACGCGGGGCCGGATGGGCCGCGGCGCCGGATCGGCGCGGGCGGCCTCAAGGGTGGACATGTCGATGACCTTGGGATGGGGAAGGGCGGTTCTGGCGCCCGTGACGACGGGCGGGCTCGCGCGGTGGGGGCAGGCGGCTCTCGCCTTCGCGCTGACGGCCGGGCTCGCGGGCACGGCCCAGGCCGACAAGATCAAGAATCCCACGGCGGTGTTCTCGGGCCTCGACAAGATCACCGGGCGGATCGTCTCCTTCGAGGTGGCGGTGGACGAGACCGTTCAGTTCGGCGCCCTCCAGATGACGCCGCGGATCTGCTATTCGCGCCCACCCACGGAGAACCCCAACACCACGTCCTTCGTGGAGGTCGAGGAGATCACCCTCGACCAGAAGTCCCGACGCATCTTCACGGGCTGGATGTTCGCCTCGAGCCCCGGCCTGCACGGGATCGAGCACGCGGTCTACGATATCTGGCTCGTGGACTGCAAAGGCGGCACGGAGATCATCGCCGAGCCCAAGGAGGCGATCGAGGAGCCGCCGCCGCTGCCGACTCAGCCGGCCGCCCAGCAGCGCCCGCCGGGCACCGACATCCTGGCGCCGGCCGCGCCGGCTCCTGCCCCAGCTCCGCAGCCGCAGCCCCAGCGCCGGTTCTTCCCGGCCGGCCCCGGCGCCGCCCCGGCCATCAACAACAACCGCACCAACGACCGGTAGGCCGAGCCCTTACGGCTTCGGTTCAGCCCGCCACGCGGCGCCAGCTGTCGGTGTGGTCGCTCAGGGCTTGGGTCCAAGCAGGGCCGCGAGCACCCGCTCGCCGCTCATGGGGCGGTCGCGGGGCCACACGTCCCAGTCGCCGGTCCGGTCGACGGCGGCGCGGAGGAGCTGCTTGTACTCCCGCCGGGGCACCTCGATGGCGCCGAACTGCGCCAGGTGCTCGGTGACGAACTGGGTGTCCAGAAGGGTGAATCCTCCGGCCCGCAGGCGCGCCGCAAGGTGCACGAGAGCGACCTTCGAGGCGTCCCGCTCCGTGTGGAACATGCTCTCCCCGAAGAAGGCGGCGCCCAGGCGCACCCCGTAGAGTCCGCCGACCAGGCGGCGCCCGTCATAGACCTCCACGGTGTGGCAATAGCCGATGTCGAACAGCTCCCCGTAGAGCTGGCGGATGCGGCCCGAGATCCAGGTCTTCTGCCGGTCGAAGCCGGGCGCCGCGCAGCCGGCGATCACCGCATCGAAATCGTGGTCCACCCTGACCTCGTAGAGGTCCGAGCGAATCGTGCGGGCGAGGCGCTTGGGCACATGGAAGGCGTCGAGGGGCATGATGCCCCGCTCCCGCGGCTCGACCCAGAACAGGGTCGGGTCGTCCGCGTCCTCGGCCATGGGGAAGATGCCCGCCGCATAGGCCTTGAGCAGGATCTCAGGGGTGATGTCGATCGGACCGCCATGCATCGTGCGGTCTAAGGTAGGGGAGGAAGGGCGCTGCGGGAATGGCCTACCTGCGCCTCGGGTCAGCCCAATGGGATCACGGTCCGGGCGAACAGGTCCTGTCCCTCGCTCTCAGTCAGGCGGCGCGCCGTGGCCAGCACCCACAGGTCGCCCCTCGCGCGCCCGCGCCGCCCCACCACTGTGCCAAAGCCCGTGCCCTTGAAGGCGTTCGTCAGGGATTTGAGGGTGAACCCGGTATGGTGAGCCATGTAGAGCTGTCCCGCCGCCATGGATGGGCGAAATCCGTACAGCACATCGAGCGGCGCGACGGGGCCGGCGGGGCTCGTGTAGAGCGGCGTCTCGATATCGCCTGCCGCCAGCCGCTCGCCCACCGACTGCAGGTCGGGGCAGGTGATCACGGCAAACCCGTCGTCCCTCAGAACGCGCCGGAAGGCAGCGAGGGCAGCCGGCACTTCATGGGGATAGAGGTGCTCGATATTATGGGACGAGAACACCGCATCGAAGGAGGCGTCCGGCACCTTGGCGAGAGCCGGCAGGCTGTCCACGATGTCCGGCTCGGCGCCGGGGTCGATGTCGAGAGTCACCTCCCGCCAATCGGACCCGGCAAAGAGTTCGAGGGTGCGATCCTTCCGCTTCTGGCCGCAGCCCACATGCAGGAAGCTCCGTGCCTCCCGTGCCGCCTCGCCAGCCACCATCGTCCTCCTCCGTCATAGCAGAGAATTCGATACTTTGTTGCGACGACGGTGGGAAGTTCCTCAGGCGTCCCCGTCGATCCCGCCCGTCTTCAGGAAGTTCTCCAGCCAGTGGATGTCGTACTGGCCGTTCTGAATCTCGGGGTTGCGCACGAGGGTGCGGAAGAGCGGGAGGGTGGTGTCGATGCCGTCCACCACGAACTCGTCGAGGGCCCGGCGCAGGCGCATGAGGCATTCGTTGCGGGTGCGCCCATGGACGATGAGCTTGCCGACGAGAGAATCGTAATGCGGCGGGATCCGGTAGCCCTGATAGGCCGCGGAATCGACGCGCACGCCGAGACCGCCCGGCGGATGGAAATAGGAGATGGTGCCAGGCGACGGGCGGAAGGTGGAGGGGTGCTCGGCGTTCACCCGGCACTCGATGGCATGGCCGTCGATGCGGATGTCGCTCTGCTTCACCGAGAGCGGCGCACCGGCGGCGACGCGGATCTGCTCGTTCACGAGATCGATCCCGGTGATCATCTCCGTGACCGGGTGCTCCACCTGGATGCGGGTGTTCATCTCGATGAAGTAGAACTCGCCGTCCTCGTACAGGAACTCGATGGTGCCGGCGCCCACATATTGCAGCTCCTGCATCGCCTTCGAGACGACGCCGCCGATGCGCTCGCGCATCTCGGCGTTGAGGGCGGGCGAGGGGCCTTCCTCCCACACCTTCTGGTGACGGCGCTGGAGCGAGCAGTCGCGCTCCCCTAAGTGCACCGCGTTGCCCTTGCCGTCGCCGAGCACCTGGATCTCGATGTGGCGCGGCTTTTCCAGATACTTCTCGATATAGACCGCGTCGTCCCCGAAGGCGGCCTTCGCCTCCGTGCGGGCGGTCTGGAGCGCGTGCTCCAGATCGGCCTCGGTGCGGGCGACCTTCATGCCGCGCCCGCCGCCGCCGGCCGCCGCCTTGATGATGACCGGAAAGCCGATGTCCTTGGCGATGCGCCGGGCCTCGGCCTCCTCGGTGACGCCGCCCTCGGAGCCTGGCACGCAGGGGATGCCGAGGCGCTTTGCCGTGCGCTTCGCCTCGATCTTGTCGCCCATGATGCGGATATGCTCCGCCTTGGGGCCGATGAAGGCGATGCGATGATGCTCCAGCACCTCCGCGAAGCGCGCGTTCTCGGAAAGAAAGCCGTAGCCCGGATGGACCGCGTCGGCGCCGGTGATCTCACAGGCGGCGATGAGCGCCGCCACATTGAGATAGCTGTCGCGCGCGGCGGGCGGGCCGATGCACACGCTCTCGTCCGCGAGGCGCACATGCATGGCGTCGGCGTCGGCGGTGGAATGCACCGCCACGGTGGCGATCCCGAGTTCCTTGGCGGCGCGCAGGATGCGCAGCGCGATCTCGCCCCGGTTCGCAATGAGGA
Organism: Microvirga sp.; assembly: GCA_036562855.1. GTDB lineage: Bacteria > Pseudomonadota > Alphaproteobacteria > Rhizobiales > Beijerinckiaceae > Microvirga. The sequence continues at coordinate 160,757 of DATCJK010000028.1, read as the reverse complement.
TCTTGTCGAACATCCGGTCTCGTTTCCGTTTGGGACGCGCGGCGGGAGCGCCGCGCGGGAGCGGGTGGGACGGCTTACTCGATGATGAGGAGGGGCTCGCCGTATTCCACCGGCGTGCCGTCCTCCACGAAGACCGCCGTCACGGTGCCGGCCCGGGGCGCCACGATCTCGTTGAAGGTCTTCATGGCCTCCACGAGGAGCACCTTGTCGCCAACCGCGACCTTGGAGCCGATCTCCACGAAGGACTTCGCCTCCGGCGAGGGCTTGCGATAGGCGGTGCCGACCATGGGCGAGAGCACCACGCCCGGATGGCTGGCGGCGGATTTGGCGTCGTTGGCCGGCGCGGGCGCCGCGACCGGGGGCGGCGCCATCATGGGCTGCGGCGCGGCCATGGGGGCCGGGGCCGCCATGGGGACCGTGACCTGCGCCGTGACGGTGCGGGCGACGCGGATGCGCAGATCGCCCTTCTCCACCTCGATCTCGGTCAGATCCGTATCGGCGATGAGCGTCGCGAGCTCACGCACGAGTTCCGGATCGAAGGGATTGTCTTTGGCCATGGGCTCGAACCCTTTTGACTGGTGGCATCAATGTTTCGGCAGCGGTGTCTGGTGTCGATGGCTCGGAGAGACGTGCGGCGTCAACGGTCAGGCGATGGGTGGCATCAATGTTTCGGCGGAGCGGCCTGCGTCCGGTCGCGCAGGACCCGGTGCACCGCATCGAAGCCCAGGAGATAGCTGAAGGCGCCAAAGCCGCAGATCACGCCGATGCAGACCGGCGCGATGAGCGAGCGATGGCGGAAGCCCTCGCGGGCATGCACGTTGGAGAGATGCACCTCGGCGGCCGGAACGCCGGCCCCCGCGATGGCATCGCGGAGCGCGATCGAGGTGTGGGTATAGGCGCCCGCATTGATGACGACGCCCGCCCCCTGCTGCCCCGCTTCCTGGATCCAATCCACGAGGTGGCCCTCGTGGTTCGATTGCCGGAAGCTGATGCTCGCCCCCGCGGCCTCGGCCCGCTCGCGCACCAGCCGCTCGATCTCCGGCAGGGTGATGCTGCCATAGATCCCGGGCTCCCGGCGGCCGAGCAGGTTGAGGTTGGGCCCGTTGAGGACGTGGACGGCGGTCATCGCAGTTCCCCTGCCATGCCCTTGCAGCCCCGCCCGCAGAACATTGCGCCCGCCCGATGGCCGTCGCGCGGGTGGGCGCAAGACATCGGTCGGTCGGAACGAGATCCGTTGAGGACGTGGACGGCGGTCATCGCAGCTTAAAGCGCTCTCGAGGCTCGCCTAAGCAGAGCCGGAGCGCCCTCATAAACAAAAGGTTAGCAAGGGGGAAGGGGTCGCGCTTCACCTCTCCCCAGGCGGGAGAGGTCGGCGCAAGGCGCCGGGGGAGGCGGCAGCCTCCCCATTCCCCGGAACTGGCCTGGCCGCCACCCTCAGGCCTTCCCTCCCGGGAGAGGAGAGGCGCCTCAGCAGCTCGCCTTGCCGCACTGGCGCACGCTCGCCACCACCTGTCGCAGGGGCTCGATGCCGACCGCGCCGGGGATGATCTCGTCGCCGATGATGAAGGCCGGGGTGCCCGTGAGGCCGAGCCTGTCCCCGAGGCCCACATTGGTCTGGAGGGCGTTGCGGATCTCGGGCGCCTCCATGTCCTTCTGCAGGCGGGCGACGTCGACCCCCATTTCCTTTGCGACCGCCATGGCCCGCTCGCCGTTCACGCGGCCCCGGGTCTCCATGACGCGCACGTGGAAGTCGAACAGCTTCTCGCCCTGGAGCTGGTTCTTCACGGCGAGCGAGACCCGGCTCGCCTCGACGGAATCGGGGCCGAGCACCGGAAAGTCCTTCATGACGAGGCGCAGCTTCGGGTCCGCCTTCATGACCGCGCGCACGTCCGCGAGGGCCTTTTTGCAGTACCCGCAATTGTAGTCGAAGAACTCCACCAGCGTGACGTCGCCCTGCGGGTTGCCGGCGACGATCGCGTGGGGCGAGTTCAGGAGCACCTGGCGGTTCTCCTTGAGCGCCGAGGCCTGGGCCACGCGCTGCTGCTCGGCCTGCCGCTTTTCGAGCTCGCCCATCACCTCCTGTAGGAGCTCCGGGTTCTTGAGGAGGTATTCCTTCACGATCTCGCCGATCGCCTGGCGCTGGGGCTCGGTGAAGGCGGGGCTCTGGGCCACGGCGGCCGGGCCCACGAGGAGGGTCATGGCGAGGGCGGCGGCCCGCAGCGCGGGGAGGGGGAAACGCATCGTTCGTCCTTCGGTCGGTGCCCCTGGGGGCCTGTCTTGGGCCGGCAAGCCGGGTGGCTTGGGGCGGGTGATCGTCGTCCGCTCAGCCGCTGCGGCTCGGCGGGCGGTAGTTGAGGATGTCCTCGGCCTTGAGATATTCCGCGGAGCCGGGGCGGAGCTTCGTCATGGCCCGGCTGGCCTGGGTCTGCGCATTCTTGAGGTCGCCCTGGTTGAAGAACCCTTGCGCGGAGGCCAGCTCCGCCATCCCGATATCGCCCTTGCGGCCATAGGCCATGGCGAGATGCTGGAAGGCATCCGGCGAATCCGATTCCCGCGTGGTGGAGACCTTCAGCTCCCGGATGGCGCCGTCCGCGTCCCCCGCGGCGAGGAGGGCCTGCCCCAGCATGGTGCGGATCGGAATCCCGTTCGGCGACAGCGACGCGGCCCGGCGCAGGGGCTCCACCGCCTGCCGGGCGCGGCCGCTCTCCAGCAGCGCCTGGCCCTTCAGCTCGTGGAAGAAGGCATTGCCGGGCTGCTCGGCCAGAAGCCCGTCGATGGTGGCGAGCGCCTCCGACAGCCGTCCGCTGCGATAGGCCTGGACGGCCCGGGCGTAGCGGGCGGGCGCCGAGGCGTTGGAGGGCGGGTAGCGCCGCAGCACCGTATCCGCGCGTTCCACATAGCCGAAGAGCTTGGCGCGCATGAGGTCGTGCCGGGCCTGGAGGGCCGGCGAGTCCTTGGTCCCGAAATGCGGGCTCTGCTTGGCGAGCCGCTCCAGCTGGCTGATGCGCTCGGTGGGGAGCGGGTGGCTCATCAGGTAGGGATCGACCGAGCGGGAGCGGAAGAGCCCGGAATCCGCGAAGCGCGCGAAGGTGTCGAGCATGCCCTTCGGGGATTGCCCGGTGGTCGAGAGGTAGCGCAGGGCCGCCGCATCCGCGGCCTGCTCCTCGGAGCGCTGATAGGCGAGGAGGTTGCGGCGGACCATCTCCTGCCCGCCCATGGCGACGCCCGCGGCGCCGATGCCTGAGCCGCCCACCCGGTCGCCCGAGGAGGCGGCGCCCGCGATGGCGCCGGCGCCCGCGAGCATGCCGATGACGGAGAGGATCTGCGCGTTCTTCATCTGCTCGCGCAGGCGCGCCAGATGCCCCCCGGCGATGTGCCCGGCCTCGTGCGCGATGACGCCGATGATCTCGTTGGGCGTCTCCGCGTCCATGAGGGCGCCCACATTGATGAAGATCTTCTGCCCGTTCGCCACGAAGGCGTTGAAGGAACGGTCGTTGACGAGGACGATCCGGGTCGCGCCCACATTGATGCCCGCCGCCCGGAAGATCGGGGCCGCGTATTCGCGCAGCAGCTGCTCGGTCTCGGCGTCGCGCACGATGGAGAGGCCCCGCCGCTCCTGGGCGGCGGCGGAGACGGGCTGCAGCGCGAGGAGGCCGGCCGCCAGCCAGGCCGCGCCCTGGGCGCACAGACGGGAAACGACGGAAATACAACGTTTCATTGGAGCTCGTGAGTAGCTGTTTTGAGGCGTGAGCGTCAATTCACGGCTTCGTAGGAGCCAGCTCCGGCCGCGCTTGAGGCGCGGGGCGCGAGCGGGTACGAGCCCTGCATGATCAAGCAAGCCGCCATCCTCAACGAGCCCTCCCTCGCGCGCAGGGCCGAGCGCGTCGCCCCGTTCCTGGCCATGGATGTGTTGGCCGCCGCCGCGGCAAAAGAAAGGCGGGGCGAGAGCGTGGTCCACATGGAGGTGGGCCAGCCCTCCGCCCCCGCGCCGCGCGCCGCCCGGGAGGCCGCCCGCGCGGCCCTCGATGCGGGGCGGATCGGTTACACGGAGGCGCTCGGGATCGCGGCCCTGCGCGAGCGCATCGCCCGGCATTACCGGGACGCCTATGGCGTGACCGTGGCGCCGGAGCGGGTCGTGGTGACGACGGGCTCCTCGGCGGGCTTCGTCCTCGCCTTCCTGAGCCTGTTCGATGCGGGCGACCGGGTCGCGATCACGGCTCCGGGCTACCCGGCCTACCGCAACATCCTGGAGGCCCTGAACCTCGAACCGGTGGTGATCCCCCTCGCGAAGGCCGATGGCTGGATCATGACCGCGGAGGCCGTGGCGCGGGCGCATGCGGCCGCGCCGCTCAAGGGCGTCCTCGCCATGAGCCCGGCGAACCCCTCCGGCACCATGATCGGCCGCGCGGCGCTCGCGCGCCTGGGGCGGACCTGCCGGGACCAGGGCCTCTGGTTCGTGTCGGACGAGATCTATCACGGCCTCACCTATGGGGAGCCCGCCACCACCGCGCTCGCCTCCGACGCGGATGCGGTCGTGATCAATTCCTTCTCCAAATACTACTGCATGACGGGCTGGCGGATCGGCTGGATCGTGGTGCCCGAGCGCCTGGTGCGCCCCATGGAGCGGCTGGCCCAGAACCTCTACATCTCGCCGCCCTATCTCTCGCAGGTGGCGGCCCTCGCCGCCTTCGACGCAGGCGAGGAGCTCGAGGCCGTGAAGGCGGGCTATGCGAGAAACCGCGCGCTCCTTCTCGAGGAGCTGCCGCGCCTCGGCATCGCCGACATGCACCCGGTGGACGGCGCCTTCTACATCTACGCGGACGTCGCCCGCTTCACGAACGACTCCATCGCCTTCAGCCGCCGCATGCTCGACGAGGTGGGCGTTGCCGCCACCCCGGGCGTCGATTTCGACGCGCAGGAGGGCAGCCACTACCTGCGCTTCTCCTTCGCGGGCTCGGAGGAGGATTGCCGCGAGGCGGTGCGGCGGCTGAAGGGCTGGCTGTAACTGCTAGCGCGATGCGGCGCGGCTTTGCCGCGAGTCTTGGTGCTGGATCCCGGATCGGCGTGCGCAGAGCTGCGCTCTGCTCCCTTGTCCGGGAAAGGTGTGGAGGTTGGCTGTACCCCCTTCGCCCTTTCCCGGACAAGTGCAGCGAAGCGGAACGCAGATCCGGGATCCAGTGCAAGAAAGCGCGGCGAAGCCGCACCGCACCCTTCCTTCGGGGAGCTTTCAGACGCCGCATCCTCGGCCAGCATGAATCATGGAGCCGAGAGCCTACGTTTACATCCTTGCCTCTGCGCGGAATGGGACGCTCTACGTCGGCTCGACAATTGACCTCTCGTCGCGGGTCCATGCGCACAAGCAGGGGCATACGCCTGGGTTCACCAGCCGGCACGAGGTGACGATGCTGGTCTGGTACGAGCCGCACGAGACGATCCTCGACGCTCGCCACCGCGAATATGCAATCAAACGCTGGCGGCGCGCCTGGAAGCTCGAACTCATCGAGGCCACGAACCCGGCTTGGCGGGACCTCTATTACGACTTGAACGGCTAGTCGGAGCGGCATCTCCGCTTGTCGCGCGGAACACCAACGAAAAACCCCGGCCGAAGCCGGGGTTTTCTCGTCTTAGGATCCGCTCAGGACCGATTTCGCCTTCGACCACCAGCCGGCGCGCTTGGGGCGGTCCGGGTCGGGAGGCGTGAGGACCACGGCGACGGGTTCGGGCTCCGGCATCGCCGGGGCCGGCGGCTCGGCGGCCGGGGTGTCGGCGACGGGGCGCTCGATGCGGGGGGACTCGGCGGGCGCGGCCCGCTCGGGAACCGGGATCTCCACGGGGGTGGAGTCCACCTGATCGACCGGGGTGGAGTCCGCCTGGGTGAGGGCCACGAAGCTCTCGGACCAGCGCGGCGCGCGCCCGGCCGGGGCGTCGGCGGCGCGGGGCGCCTCATTGTCCGGAGCGACGTCGTCCTGGCCATGCTCCTCGGCGGCAGCCTCGTCGCCCTCGGCGCGGATCTCGCCCGCCTCGTCGCGACCGCGGCCTCGTCCGCCACGGCGGCCCCGGCGACGGCGGCGGCCGTTGCGCTCGTCGCCATTGTCGCGGCTGCGCTCGGTCCCGTCCCGATCGCCCGCTTCGGCAGCCTCGCCCTCGGCGGCCTCGGAAGAACCTTCCTCGTCGCCTTCGTCCTCGTCGGATTCCGGAGCGCCCTCGGTGTGGGTGCCGGAGGCCTGCTGCTCGCCTTCACGGTCGCCGCGACCGCGACGGCGGCGACGGCGCCGACGACGGCGGCCGTTGCCATCGGTCTCGTCGCCCTCGGCGCGGCGGCTCTCCTCGCCGCCCTCGGCGTCGGCCTCGGCGGAGATCTCCTCGTCCTCGGCCTCGAGCTCGACGTCGTCCTCGAAGTCTTCTTCCGGCGGGATCACCGTGTCGATCTGGACGCCCGTGGCCGGCGCCCTGTTCTCCACCTTCACGGCGATGTCGCCGCGGTCGATGGCGTAGGTCGTGGTACCCGTCAGGCTGTCGTCGGGGACGACGGAGACCTGGACGCCGAAGCGGACCTCGATCTCCCGCAGGTGTGGGCGCTTCTGGTTGAGGATGTAGAACGCAGCCTCCGTCCGGGTGCGGACGACGAGGTTATGGGTCGCGCTCTTGATCAGCATCTCCTCGACGGACCGCAGCACGTGGAGCGCCACGGAGGGCGTCGCGCGCACGAAGCCCGAACCCGCGCAATGCGGGCAGGGGACGGAGGAGGATTCGAGCACGCCGGTGCGGATGCGCTGGCGCGACATCTCGAGAAGCCCGAAGGGCGAGATGCGGCCGACCTGGATGCGGGCGCGGTCGTTCTTGAGGCACTCGTTCAGCTTCTTCTCGACGGAGCGGTTGTTCCGCTTCTCTTCCATGTCGATGAAGTCGATGACGATGAGGCCGGCGAGATCGCGCAGGCGGAGCTGGCGGGCGATCTCCTCGGCGGCCTCGAGGTTCGTCTTGAGGGCCGTGTCCTCGATGTTGTGCTCGCGGGTGGAGCGGCCCGAGTTCACGTCGATGGAGACGAGAGCCTCCGTCGGGTTGATCACGAGATAGCCGCCGGATTTCAGCGTCACGTGGCTCGAGAACATGGAATCGAGCTGGGCCTCGATCCCGTGCTTGGCGAAGAGCGGCGAGGGCTCCCGGTAGGGCTTCACGATCTTCGCATGGCTCGGCATAAGCATGCGCACGAAGTCCTTCGCCTCCCGGTGGCCCTCCTCGCCCGAGACCAGGATGTCGTCGATATCCTTGTTGTAGAGGTCGCGGATGGCGCGCTTGATGAGCGAGCCCTCCTCGTAGACGAGGGCGGGCGCGGCGGATTTGAGCGTCAGCTCGCGCACGCTCTCCCACAGGCGCATCAGGTATTCGTAGTCGCGCTTGATCTCGGGCTTGGTGCGCGAGGCGCCGGCGGTGCGCAGGATGATGCCCATCCCGTCCGGAACCTCCAGCTCCTGGGCGATCTCCTTCAGGCGCTTGCGGTCGGCGACGTTGGTGATCTTGCGGGAGATGCCGCCGCCCCGGCCGGTGTTCGGCATCAGGACGGAATAGCGGCCGGCGAGGGAGAGATAGGTGGTGAGGGCCGCGCCCTTGTTGCCGCGCTCCTCCTTCACGACCTGCACCAGCAGGATCTGCCGGCGCTTGATCACTTCCTGGATCTTGTACTGCTTGCGGTGGGCGCGGGGACGCTCGCGGACCTCCTCGAAGGCATCGCCGCCGAGCTGCTCGACGATCTCGTGCTCCTCGATCGCCTCGCCGTCCTCGTCCTCGTCGTCCTCTTCATCCTCGTCGGATTCCGGAGCGCGACCCTCGGCCTCCTCGGACTCGGCCGCCGAGGACGCCTCGTCGGACGATGCGTCGAGGGCTGGCGCCGCGTCGGACGCTTCCATCGCGCCGGGGGCCTCGAAAGCCTCCTCGGAGGGCGCATCGCTCGACGATGCCTCGTCCGAGCCCGGGGCCTGCGCCCCGGCGCTCTCCTCGGAGCCCGCGGCTTCGAAAGCCGTCTCGCCCTCGGCCCGGGTCTCGCCCTCGGCCGTTTCGGTGACGCCTTCGCCTTCCGGCGCCGCGCTCACCGACTCGCCCGACGAGGCGCGCTTGGGGGAGCCGCGGCGGCGACGATGGCGCCGGCGCTCCTCCTCGTGTTCCTCGTCGCGGGCGGCCTGGGCTTCCGCTTCCAGGAGCGCCTGCCGGTCGGCAACCGGAATCTGGTAATAGTCCGGATGGATCTCGCTGAAGGCGAGGAAGCCGTGCCGGTTGCCGCCATACTCGACGAAGGCGGCCTGGAGGGACGGTTCGACGCGGGTGACCTTGGCGAGATAGATATTGCCGCGCAGTTGCCTACGGGTGGCGGACTCGAAGTCGAACTCTTCGACCTTCTGACCGCGTACCACCACGACCCGGGTCTCTTCCGGGTGTGAGGCATCGATGAGCATTTTGTTTGCCATGATGAACTCTCGACATGGCGATCGAGGGCAAAGCCTTGAGCAGAAGCTGCGTGAGCAGCCGGCCGCGCCAGAAAGATCGGCGACGGGGGGAGTTTGCGTTCGGATTGCGATCGATCGCCGTTGCGCGCCTTAGCGTGACGCGCTCTGGTTTAGCTTGACGCTGGGGAGAGGCCTCACTCACGCCGAACGGATGAGGGCGTGAGGGGACGCGGAAACCGCGCGCGTCGAACGGCGTGGCCACGAAGGTCAGAAATGACTTCGTTTGCACAACCATTCAACAACGGCCCTTTCGAAATCGATGGGCCGGACACGGGGCCGGCCATCGGCACAGGAGGCGGGAACCGCCTTCCGACACCTATCCGCGAGCCTGCCGTAGAGTGAGGGAGGGGCCAAGGCGGATCGGTCAACACAACCGGCTCCGGGGCCCTCCGTCAGATTCGGCCACGCCGGACGGGGTCTCGATCATTACAGAGGAGTTGCGGCTTTTGGCAAGATGGAGTCGCACTGTGACCCTGTAGCAACAGGGGCGCGACAAGAGAGCTTGGCCGGTGTGAAATCGTTAACCAAGCCGGGTCTATCGGTTTAGGAGAGCGTTGAGGAATCTCCGGCCCCATGCGACTCCCGCCGTTCATCCGCATCAGCTTTCTCGCCGGCCTGCTGGCCCTGGCGGCCGGCCCCGTCGCGGCGCAGTCACAGGGCCGGCGGGCCGAGGCCGCTCCGGCGCCTGCGCCTGCCGCGGCTGCCGCTCAGGCTGCGTCCGCGCCGGCCATCGCGGCCGCGATCGATGTGAGCGCCGAGGCCGCCAAGACGGTCTTTTCCGTCACCCTTTCCAAGCCGATCACCGCCAGCGCCCACCTGATGGAGCGCCCCGACCGGGTGATCGTGGACCTGCCCGAGGTCACCTTCCACCTGCCCGCCGAGGCCGGGCGCCGGCGCGAGGGGCTCGTCTCCTCCTTCCGCTACGGGCTCTTCGCCCCGGGGCGGTCCCGGGTGGTGATGGACCTCGCCCAGCCGGCCGTGGTCTCCCGGATCCATGTGGAGCCCAACCCCAAGGACGGCACGGCGGTTCTCACCATCGAGCTGACCCGGGCCGACCGGGACGCCTTCCGCCGGGCGGCCGCCGAGAGCGCCGCCACGGCCAAGCCCACCGCGGCTCCGGCCCAGGCCGAGGCCGCCAAGGACCGCCGGCCCGTGATCATGATCGATCCCGGCCACGGGGGCATCGACCCGGGAGCCGCCGCGGCGGCCGGCATGTTCGAGAAGGACATCGTCTTCGCCTTCGCCGAGAAGCTGAAGAAGAAGCTCGAGGCGCAGGGGCGCTACCAGGTGGTCATGACCCGGGATCACGACGTGTTCGTGCCCCTGGGCGAGCGGGTCCGCATGGCCCAGCGGGCGCGGGCGGACCTCTTCATCTCGATCCACGCGGACACGATCTCTGGGGCCGGGGAGGTGAGGGGCTTCACGGTCTATACCGGGTCCGAGCGGGCCTCCGACGCCGATTCGGCCCGCCTCGCCGACCGCGAGAACCGGGCGGATGCGGCGGCGGGGGTCGATGCCGGGGAGGCCTCGGACGAGGACGTGACCGACATCCTGAAGGACCTCACCGTCCGGGAGACCCGGGTCTTCTCGCAGGGATTCGCGACCCGGCTCGTGGGCGAGCTCGACCAGGTGGGGCGTCTCAACAAGAATCCCCACCGGCAGGCCGGCTTCCGGGTGCTGCGGGCCCATGACGTGCCCTCCGTCCTGGTGGAGCTCGGCTACCTGTCGAGCCGCAAGGATTTCGATCTCCTCATGTCGGACGAGTGGCGCGACCGTTCGACCGCGGCTATGACGGCGGCCATCGACCGGTTCTTCGCGACCCGGCTCGCCCGCCAGGGCGCTGCCGCAGTTTCACCATAGAAGGCGTGTCGAAAGGCGTGGCGGGGGCGTGATTCCTCGGGTACCTTAGGCTTGGGTTGCTTTCGAGCCCGGCGGGACCCGGAGATCGACGTTCGCAGACCAGCACAAGCGAGCGCCGTTTCAACGGCGCCGACCAACGGATTACCTGCGGATGCGCATCATCCTACGTTTCTTCGGCTTCCTGTTCAGCATCGGGGCCATCTTCTTCCTGATCGGCACCGCCGGCCTGGCCTATGCCTATTGGCATTTCTCCAAGGACCTGCCGGATCACGCCCAGCTCGCCAATTACGAGCCGCCGGTGATGACCCGCGTCCACGCCTCGGACGGCAGCCTCATCGCCGAATATGCCCGTGAGCGCCGCCTGTACCTTCCGATCCAGGCGATCCCCAAGCTCGTGAAGGGCGCGTTCCTCTCCGCCGAGGACAAGAACTTCTACCGCCATGTGGGCATCGACCCGGAGGGCATCGTCCGCGCCCTCGTCACGAACGTGCGCAGCGGCCGCAAGCAGGGCGCCTCCACGATCACCCAGCAGGTGGCCAAGAACTTCTTCCTGACCCCCGAGCAGACCTACGAGCGCAAGATCCGCGAGGCGCTGACCGCGCTGCGCATCGAGTCCACCTTCTCCAAGGACAAGATCCTGGAGCTCTACCTCAACCAAATCTTCCTCGGGACGCTCACCCCCGGCCGCAACCTGCACGGCGTGGCGGCGGCGGCCCTCGATTATTTCGGCAAGTCCGTCCACGAGCTCACCATCGCCGAGGCGGCTTACCTCGCGGCGCTCCCGAAGGCGCCGAACAACTACCACCCGTTCCGCAAGACCCAGGACGCCCTGACCCGCCGCAACCAGATCATCGATCTGATGGCCGAGAACGGCTACGTGACGAGGGAGCAGGCGGAGGCCGCGAAGAAGACCAATCTCGGCGTGACGCCGCGCTTCGTCTCCCCCAACTCCATCGCCTCCGGCTATTTCGCCGAGGAGGTCCGCCGCGAGATCGGCGAGCGCTACGGCGAGGCCAAGCTCTATGAGGGCGGCCTGTCCATCCGCGCCACCCTTGATCCGAAGATGCAGGCCATGGCCCGCAAGTCCCTCACCGATGGCCTCGTGCGCTTCGACGAGGCCCGCGGCTGGCGCGGCGCCCAGGCCAGGATCGATTTGGCCGGCCGCGAATGGGGCATGGCGCTGGCCGAGGTTCCGGCGCTCGGCGACGTTCAGCCCTGGCGTCTTGCCATCGTCCTCGAGGCGGGCGGCGGCCAGGCGAAGATCGGCCTTCAGCCCCGCCGCGAGGCCTCGGGCCAGGTGGTGCGCGAGCGCGAGACCGGCGTGATCACCGCCGAGGGCCTGCGCTGGACCCGCCGTCCCGCCGAGCGGGCCGTGTCGGTGGGCGACGTGGTCTATGTGGAGCCCATCGAGGGCAAGGCCGGCCAGTTCCGCCTGCGCCAGGTGCCCGAGATCTCCGGCGCCATCGTGGCCATGGATCCGTTCACGGGCCGCGTCCACGCCATGGTCGGCGGCTTCTCCTTCGATCAGAGCGAGTTCAACCGGGCGACCCAGGCGCTGCGGCAGCCGGGCTCGTCCTTCAAGCCCTTCGTGTATGCCACCGCCCTCGACAACGGCTACACCCCGTCGAGCGTCATCCTCGACGCGCCGATTACCGTGGACATGGGCCCGGGCCAGGAGGCTTGGTCGCCGTCGAACTACGACGGCAAGTCGGCGGGCCCGCGCACCCTGCGCTACGGCATCGAGCATTCGAAGAACCTGATGACGGTGCGCCTCGCCAAGGATGTGGGCATGCCGCTCGTCGCGGAATATGCGCGCCGCTTCGGCGTCTATGACGACATGCTGCCGGTGCTCTCCATGTCGCTGGGGGCCGGCGAGACCACGGTCATGCGCATGACGGCGGCCTATTCCATGTTCGCCAATGGCGGCCGGCGCATCAAGCCGACGCTCATCGATCGCATCCAGGACCGCGCGGGCCAGACGATCTACCGCCACGACAGCCGCAAATGCACGGGCTGCGACGCGGAGGGCTGGTCGGGCCAGAACGAGCCGAAGCTCGTGGACGACCGGGAGCAGGTGATCGATCCGCTCACCGCCTACCAGGTCACCTCGATCATGGAAGGCGTCGTGCAGCGCGGCACCGCGCAGGTGCTCAAGGCCGTGGGCAAGCCGCTCGCGGGCAAGACCGGCACCACCAACGACGCCAAGGACGTGTGGTTCGTGGGCTTCTCGCCCGACCTCGCGGTGGGCGTGTATCTCGGCTACGACCAGCCGAAATCCCTCGGCAACTCGGCGACCGCCGGCCAATACGCCGCGCCCGTCTTCCGCGACTTCATGCAGATGGCGCTGAAGGACAAGCCCGCGACGCCGTTCCGCGTGCCGCCGGGCCTCAAGCTCATCCGCGTCAGCGCCTCCTCCGGCATGCGCGCCGGCTCCGGCGAAGGCGGGGGCGTGATCCTCGAGGCCTTCAAGCCCGGCACCGCGCCGCCCGACACCTATTCGGTGCTCGGCGGGGAGGCGACCGCCGGCATCGCCTCGCCGGAAGCCGAACGCGCCGTCGGCGCCGGAACCGGCGGCCTCTACTAGCGACCGCCGTCGAGCCACGTTCTGCGAGGCGGGGCCGTCCATGCGGCCCCGTTTCGCGTCTGGCCCCGTCGGGGGGCGGCGATCGGGCGGGTTTACACCGTGGCGGGCCGCCCTTATGACGCGGGCTCACCTGAAGGGTACCGCACACCGCCATGCGCGCCGAAATCCAGCATCTCGTAGAAGAGACCAAGCAGTCAGTCGGGCTGCTGAGGAGGCATCTTTGACTGGGATAACGCCCAGCGCCGCCTCGCCGAACTGAACGCCAACGCCGAGGATCCGAACCTCTGGAACGACGCCGACGCCGCGCAGAAGATCATGCGCGAGCGCACGGCCCTGGAGGATCAGATCAACGCCATCAAGCGCCTGGAGCAGGAGCTCGAGGACGCCATCACCCTCATCGAGCTCGGCGATGCCGAGGGCGACGCCGATACGGTGAAGGAGGGCGAGGAGGCGATCCGCGGCCTCCAGGCCGAGGCCGCCCGCCGCCAAGTGGAGACGCTTCTCTCCGGCGAGGCCGACGGCAACGACACCTATGTGGAAGTGCATTCCGGCGCCGGCGGCACCGAAAGCCAGGACTGGGCCAACATGCTCCAGCGCATGTATGCCCGCTGGGCTGAGCGCCGGAAGTACAAGGTCGAGCTGCTCGAAATGACCGACGGCGAAGAGGCCGGCATCAAGAGCGCGACGCTGCTGATCAAGGGCCACAACGCCTATGGCTGGCTGAAAACCGAGTCGGGCGTGCACCGCCTCGTGCGCATCTCGCCTTACGATTCCAACGCCCGCCGCCACACGAGCTTCGCCTCGGTGTGGGTCTATCCCGTGGTGGACGACCGCATCAACATCGAGATCAAGGAATCCGACTGCCGGATCGACACGTTCCGCTCCTCGGGCGCGGGCGGCCAGCACGTGAACACCACCGATTCCGCGGTCCGCATCACGCATATCCCGAGCGGCATCGTCGTGGCCTGCCAGCAGGAGCGCTCCCAGCACAAGAACCGGGCCACCGCCTGGAACATGCTGCGCGCTCGCCTCTACGAGGCGGAGCTGAAGAAGCGCGAGGAGAAGGCTAATGCCGAGGCGGCCTCCAAGACCGAGATCGGCTGGGGCCACCAGATCCGCTCCTACGTGCTCCAGCCCTATCAGCTCGTGAAGGATCTGCGCACGGGCACGCAGTCCACGAGCCCGGGCGACGTGCTCGACGGCGATATCGATCCGTTCGTGGAGGCGTCCCTGGCCCAGCGCGTCTATGGGGGCGCGGGCGAGGTGGAAGACATCGACTGATCGGGAGTCGGCGCCTGCGGGCGGCACCTCATTCCGTGATCAGCATACCGTCGATGATGGCGGCAGCTTTCAGGAAGCGCTGCGGATCGACGGCGGTGTCGTTGATCCGTGTCTCGTAGTGCAGGTGCGGTCCCGTGGACCGTCCGGTCGAGCCGACCCGCCCGAGAACCGCGCCGAGCCGCACCTCCTGGCCCGTCTGGACTCCGATGGTGGAGAGATGCGCGTAGCGGCTCACCACCCCGTGGCCGTGGTCGATTTCCACCATGTTGCCGTAGGCGCCGGAGTAATCGGCCGCCACCACGCGGCCCGCGCCGGAGGCCCGAACGGGCGCCCCGTGCTCGGCGCGGAAATCGAGCCCCGTATGCATGGCCGGACTGCGGGTGAACGGATCGACCCGGTAGCCGAATCCGCTCGACAGGTCGATCTCGCCACGGATCGGCTCGGCGAAGGGGAGGGCGCCCACGGAGCGCCGCAGCCGTCCGAGCCGCGCGACGCTGGCGGCGGCGCGCTGCACCATCAGGTCGAGGTCGCCGCTCGCCTCGGCGGCAACGAGCGGACCTCCAAGGCCGGAGGCCGGAGGATCGACCGATTGGGGATCGAGACCCACCTTGCGGATGGCCTTAAGGATACGGCGCCCATGACCCTCCGCATCGGCCGCCAGGGTTTCGAGCGAACGCGCCTGGGCGACTTCGAGCGCTCGCAAGCGCCGCTCCGCCCCGTCGAGGCCGAGCCGGATCGTGTCGAGGCTGGAGCGTTGATCCCGCGGCGCGGCGCCGGGGCTCAGGCGAAGCTGGAACGGTTCCGGAAGCACCGGCGCTTCTGTCGGCACATAGGCGCTGACGCTGGGCGCGATCTCGCGCAGGTCGCCGCGCGAGGATTCCGCGAGGCTGCCGGTGCGCTCGCTCAGGGATTGCACGGTCGCCTGCCGGCTCTCGAACGCGGCCTGACGGGCGAGCAGCGATTGCAGCCGCGCGTCGAGCGCCTGCTGCTCGGCGCTGCGCCTCTCGCTCGCCTGATCGAGGCGGGAGCGGAGCGCTGCGATCGTGTCCTCGTAGCCGCGCTTCAGCACGGCCTGCCGCTCCAGCAGCTTCAGGGCGATCTCGTCCTGCGCCACGAAGTACCACAGGCTCGCGCCCGACCAGGCGGATAGGAGAAGCCCGGCCGCCGCCGCCGCCACGATGGTGCGACGCCTCACCGCGACCGTACGCGGCCGCCGCGCGGTCCAGCGGCGCTTGGGATAATCGACCAGCAGGGGGAGGGGACGCATCGCGCCGTTTCCGTGAAAGGAAGGCGCCATATGACGGCGTTAAGGTTAAGGAACCGCAAAGAGTGCGGTGCGGCTTCGCCGCCGGTTTGCTGGCTTGGATCCCGGATCTGCGTTCCGCTTCGCTGCACTTGTCCGGGAAAGGGGTGAGAGGGTGTTGTCGCCCACAACGCCTTTCCCGGACAAGGGAGCAGAGCGCAGCTCTGCGCACGCCGATCCGGGACCCAGCACGAAAATGCTGCGGCGAAGCCGCTCCGCCTTTCGAACTCGCAAACGACGATGGCCGGGACGAGCCCGGCCATCGGAACGTCGCCCTTCAGAGCGCCTTCGCTGCCGCGAGCACCTCTTCGGCGTGCCCCGGCACCTTCACCTTGGGCCAGATCTGCGCGATGGTGCCGTCTTCCTTGAGCAGCACCGTCGTGCGCTCGATGCCCATGTACTTCCTGCCGTACATGCTCTTTTCGACCCACACGCCATAGGATTCCAGCATCTCCTTGCTCTCGTCAGAGGCGAGAGTGAAATCGAGGCCGTACTTCTTGCCGAACTTGTCGTGGCTCGCCACGCTGTCGGCGGAGATGCCGATCACGTCGGCGCCAGCCTTGGCGAATTCCGGTTTCAGGGCCTGGAAGTCCTGCGCCTCGCGGGTGCAGCCGCTCGTGTCGTCCTTCGGATAGAAGTAGATCACGGCCTTCCGGCCCTTGAGCCCGTCGAGCGTAATGGGCTGCCCCCCGGTCGCCGGCAGGCTGAATGCCGGCGCCCTGTCCCCAACTTTCAAAGCCATGTCTGCCTTCCTTTCGGCGAATTGTCGGTGTCTTGGGTCACCTTGACGCGATGAGATACGCACAAGCGTCTCGCGGGGATCACCCCGACGGGTTAGCTTGGCCCTGTGATTCACCGCATTCCCGCACTCCTGGTCCGCCTGGCGCCACACGCATGACAGAGGTCACCAGCCCTTCACCGCGGCGGCGCCGGCCCGCCCAGGGAACGGTTGCGCGTATCCTCTGGGGCACGCTCTACGTCAAGCTGGGGCTCATGGCGCTCGTCCTGTTGGGCTTCGGGCTCCTTTATCTGCGCCTCAGCGCCGGCCCCCTAAGCTTCGGGAGCCTCCCCGACCGAATGGCGGAATCGCTCGCCGCCCGCATCGGGCCCGGCTGGACAGTGGCCATGCGGAACACCGCCCTCCAGCTCGAGGACGGATCGCCCGCCTTGAGGGCCACGGGGCTCGACATCCGCAACCCGGAAGGTGCGCTCGTCCTGCGCGCCCCGCTTGCGGTGGTCAGCGTGGACGGGTTCTCGCTTCTCTCCGCCAATCTCCAGCCACGCTCGATCGAATTCCGCGATCTGCAATTGCGCGCTTCCGTCAATGCGGACGGGTCGCTCTCCTTCATGCCGGGCCAGGAGGCCGCCGAGGTCACGGCCCCGGTCTCCGCCACGACCGAGACGCCCTCCCAGACGGTCGCCCGCGCCATGGCGGGAGAGCGGGGCGGCGCCTCGCCGATCTCCGTGGCGGTGGGCTCGATCCTCGATCTCATCGTCGGCCCGCAAGGGGTGATCGGCTCCCTCGACCGGGCGCGCCTCACCAACGCCCGGCTCACCCTTCTGGCCCCGGACGGCCGCGAGCGGGCGAGCTTCCGCCGGGTCGATGCGGTCTTCGACCGGACGGACGCCGGCGGACGCCGGTTCGATGCCACCCTCGAGGGCCCGCGCGGCAGCTGGCAGCTCGGTGGCGAGGCCCTGGCCGAGGGCACGGGCCGCTACCGGGCCACGATGGTGGCCGCGGACGCGCCGGTGCAGGACATCCTTCTGCTCTCCGGCCTTTCGGCCCTTCCGGCCACCACGGACCTCAAGCTGTCCGGCCGCATCGACGCCACCTACGCGGATGGCAAGATCGGCGAGTTCAAGGCCAACCTCGGCAGCACGTCCGGCTCCGTTCAGATCGACGATCCCGATACGTCGCCCCTGCGGGTCGAGGCGGTCACCGTGGACGCCGCCTGGAACGAGGACCGGCGGGTCGTCGCCTTCCGCCGGCTGGAGCTGAAGGGCGGCGACACCCATGTGCGGCTCGAAGGCGAACTCGCGGCCCCGGCCGGCGAGCCCGGCTGGCGCGCGACCCTGACCGGCCGCCAGGCGACGCTCGCGGGCCTGGGTGCCGGGGATGGGCCGGTCAAGATCGACACGATCGAGGCGCGGGTCGCGGGGCAGGATGGGATCGCCATCGAGAGCCTCGTCCTCAAGGGGCCGGCTCTCGACGTGTCGCTCACTGGAATGCTGGCCCGGACCGCCGACCCGAAGGGCCTGCACCTTGAGGGTCGCGCATTGGGCACCGCGGCCCGCACGGTCCTGCGCCTCTGGCCCGAGGCGGTCGCACCGCCGGTGCGCCGGTTCCTCGTGGCGAACCTCAAGGGCGGCCTCGTCGAGAGCCTGAACCTGAAGGTCGCCATGACCGGCGAGGACATGGCCCGCGCCGTCGGCCAGGGACCCATTCCGGACGAGGCGCTCCGCCTCGACTTTTCCATCGCGAACGGAACGCTCCAGGCAGCGGACGGCCTGCCGCCGCTCTCCCGGGCGCAGGTTGGCGGCCTGGTGACGGGTCAGAAGGTGCTGATCCGCGCGCCGGGCGGCCAGGTGGAGATGCCGGACGGCCGCTCTCTCGCGGCCTCGGAGGGTGGGTTCACCCTCGACAATTACTGGGCCAAGGACGGGGTGGCGGCGATCGGCTTTCGGCTTGCGGGCGGCGCGGACGCCCTGGGCTCCCTGCTCCAATCGCCCCGCATCCGCGAGATCGCCGCGATCGAACTCGACCCCGCCGCCGTCAAGGGCCGCGCGGACCTGCGGGTCTCGATCCCGCTCGCGGTCCACGACATCCCGGCCTTCGCGGACATGCCGCTCGTGGTGACCGGCACGGTGGGGGATCTGTCGGTCGAGAAGATCTTCGGCAAGGAGCGGCTCGAGGGCGCCAGCCTCGCCGTGTCCTACGACCGCGGCTCTCTCGCCATCAAGGGCGACGGGAAGATCGCCGGCAGCCCCGCCACCATCGATGTGCGCCAGGCTCGCGACATGCCGGGCGAAGCCGTGGTCGCGTTCGCCCTCGATGAGGCGGCGAGGGCCCGCAAGGGAATCAATCTTGGCAGCCAACTCACCGGCCCGGTGCAGCTCCGCGCCGCCGTGCCGCTCGGCAAGGCCGCCAAACCCGGCATTCGCATCGAGGCCGACCTCGCCCGGGCCGCCGTGGACAACCTGGTGCCGGGCTGGGTGAAGCCCGCCGGCCGGCCCGCCAAGGTGGCTTTCACCATGGTGGAAGGCCAGGGCACGGAAATACGCGACCTCGCCCTCGACGCAGGCCCGGTCCAGCTGCGCGGCTCCGCTCTTCTGTCAGGCGAAGGCGGTCTCGAAAAGGCGGATCTCTCCACCTTCAAGCTCTCGGCCGGCGACGACATGCGGGCGCAGATCGAGCGGGTGAACGGCCATTACAAGGTGGTGGTGCGCGGCAATGTGGGGGATGCGCGGCCCTTCACCAAGGTGATGAACGCAGCGCCGGCGGCACCGGCTGGGCGCGGCGCGGCATCCGCCAAGACGCCCGCGAAGGATTTCGATCTCGACCTCGCCCTCAACATCCTGACGGGTCACAACGAGGAGGCGATCACCAATGCGGTGATCAAGGCCTCGCTGCGCAAGGACAACCTGCGCGAGCTCGACATGAAGGGCCGGCTCGGCTCCACGAACGTGGTGGCCCAGACGGTGCCGCGGCCGGGCACGACGCCGTCCATCGTGATCCAGGCCGAGGATGCGGGGGCGCTTTTGCGCTTCGTCGACATCTACCGGCGCATGGCGGGCGGCGACCTCGTGCTGCAGCTCTCGACGGGCGACGGACCCCAGGCGGGCTTTCTCACCCTCCACAGCTTCCTCCTGCGCAACGAGCCGGCTCTGCGCCGCATCATCCCGACGAACAGCCAGATCGTCGACGCGCCGGATGCCTCCGGCCGCACCCAGGCCGTGCGCATGGACTTCAACGAGGTGACCTTCACCAAGGCGCGCGTGGATTTCACCCGCAGCTCCGGCCGCCTCGACTTCAAGGACGCGGCGATCTGGGGGCAGGCGATCGGCTTCACCCTCGGGGGCTTCATCGACTACGCCCGCGACCGCGCCGATATCGCCGGCACCTTCGTTCCGGCCTACGGCCTCAACAACGCCTTCGCGCAGGTGCCGCTCTTCGGCCCGCTTCTGGGCGGTGGCCAATATGAGGGCCTCTTTGCCGTGAACTTCCGGATTTCCGGCCAGGCGACGGCGCCGACCCTCTCCGTGAACCCGCTCTCCGCGGTGGCGCCGGGCTTCCTGCGCAAGCTGTTCGGAACGGGCGGCGGCACGAACGCGACGGAGCCGCAGACCGGCTCGGTGCCGCCGCGCAACAGCGAGCGGTTGAACAACTGATCTTCGCCCGGCGCCGGCGCCGGCTTCAGACCGCCCGCAGCAGCACGTGCTTCTTCTTGCCGAAGGAGAGCTTGATCACCCCCTCGGGGGTGAGATCGCCCGGGCGCAGCACGCCGCGCTCGTCGGTGACCGCCTGGTCGTTGACCTTAAGGCCGCCGCTCTTCACCTGCCGCCGCGCCTCGCTGGTGGAGGGCACGAGTTTTGCGTAATCCGGGCCGAAGGCGGTGAGGATTCCAAGGCCCGCGTCGAGGAGGCCGGCGCTGATCTCGATGGTCGGCAGCGTCTCGGCAAGCGCTCCTTGCTCGAAGGTCTTGCGCGCGGTCTCGGCGGCGCCCTCGGCGGCCTCGCGGCCATGAATGAGCGCCGTCACCTCGGTCGCCAGCACCTTCTTGGCCTCGTTGATCTCGGCACCCTGGAGCGCCGCGAGGCGGCGGATCTCGTCCATGGGCAGCAGGGTGAAGAGCTTGAGGAAGCGGGTGACGTCCGCATCCTCCGTGTTCCGCCAGTACTGCCAGTAATCGTAGGGGCTCATCATGTCGGCGTTGAGCCACACGGCGCCCGAGGCCGTCTTGCCCATCTTGGCGCCGGACGAGGTGGTGAGGAGCGGGCAGGTGAGGGCGTAGAGCTGGGGCGTGCCCATGCGCCGCCCGAGATCGATCCCGTTGACGATGTTGCCCCACTGGTCCGAGCCGCCCATCTGCAGCACGCAGCCGTAGCGGCGATGGAGCTCCGTGAAGTCGTAGGCCTGGAGGATCATGTAGTTGAATTCCAGGAACGACAGCTCGTGCTCGCGCTCGAGGCGCAGCCGCACGCTGTCGAAGGAAAGCATGCGATTGACGGAGAAATGCCGGCCCACGTCGCGCAGGAATTCAATGTAGTTGAGGCCCGTCAGCCACTCGGCGTTGTCCACCATCACGGCGTCCCTCGGCCCGGAGCCGAAGTGGATGAGCCGCGAGAACACGCCCTTGATGCTCTCCTTGTTGGCTTCGATCTGCTCGGGGGTCAGGAGCTTGCGGCTCTCGTCCTTGCCGGAGGGATCGCCCACCCGGGTCGTGCCGCCGCCCATGAGCGCGATCGGCCTGCCGGCGCCGGTCTCCTGCAGCCAGTGCAGCATCATCATGGAAAGGAGGTGCCCCACATGGAGCGAGGGGCCGGTGCAGTCGTAGCCCACATAGGTCGTGAGCCGACCCTCCCGCGCCGCCGCGTCGATGCCCTCCATGTCGGAGGCCTGGTGGATGAAGCCCCGCTCGGTCAGGACCTGCAGGAAATCGGACTGGGGCGCGCTCATCGCTGGTCTCGTCGAAGCTGGTCGGGTGCGAGAGGGCGCTTTACCAGCTTGGAGCGCGGTTGGCATCCAGTTTCCGCGGGGATAGCGTCTTATACATGATGCATTTATTCCTTTTGTCGCAACGTCATATTATCAAGATAAGGAAAGAGTGTAACTTTATGTCATATGAGGCTGGGCTGACAGCCAGGAGCCAATTCATGTCATGGATCTCGGACGGGTTTAGGGCGGTCGGCGGCTGGGTCGAAGACCGTGTGGAGCAGGTCGGGGACTGGATCGGCGATCGAGCCCGTTCGGCATGGAACTGGGTGTCCGACAACGTTTCGGGGGTCCCGTTACAGTTTTTCTCCCAGATGGGCAGCTGGTTCGATGGCGTCGGGATGCTGGGAACCACCTATTTCAAGGCTAGGCATGCCGATGCCGACGTCAACGCTCTGCTGTCGGGATCCAAATGGGATTCGGGCTAGATCACATATTCAATGCCCGACTCGCGCTGGGACTACGAGCTGGTGAACCCGAGCGCGACTGGCTTCGAGCGGCTCTCCGCCTCGACGGAAGCAGCAATCGATACGATCATGTCTTCGGTCGCCGGCTTCATCACGAACCCGGTCTCTTACACCGGACGCGGCGGCGCTGACGTGCAGATCGCGGCTTTCGAGCCCGGTTCTGTCATCCAGCGAAGCCATGGGTACTACCCGGGTGTCCCGGTCTACCGTGGCGATACATGGCTCGACGCGGGCCACCGCGATGCGGGGCTGAAGGGGAGCCACAACTACTTCATTGCCATGCACGAGATCGGCCATGCGTTGGGCTTGAAGCATCCGCACGATTCCGCCCCCGGCCTGCCGAAGATGTCCTCGTTCCGAGACACCACCGAGTTCACGGTGATGAGCTACAATGAGACGGCGGATCGGCCACAGACCTTCATGCAGTACGATGTGGCCGCCTTGCAGTACATGTACGGTGCCGATTTCGGGACCAATGCCACGAACACCGTCTACCGTTGGAACCCAAGCACGGGCGAACTGTCCGTCAATGGCGCCGGACAAGGCCAAACGCATGGGAGCAAGATCTTCCTCACGGTCTGGGACGGCGGCGGTGTCGACACCTACGACTTCTCGCAGTTCACCGGCAACGCATCGATCGATCTTGCCGCCGGCGGCGTCTCGAAAGTGTCCGAGGCTCAGCTCGCTAGGGGCGTCGACGGGAAGAAGGTCGCGGGCAACGTCTACAACGCCTTCCAGTATCAAGGAAAACTGGAATCCCTGATCGAGAATGCCAACGGTGGCTCCGGTTCGGATCGGATCTCCGGCAACGACGTGCGCAACGAGCTGCGCGGCAACAACGGAAATGATGAGCTGTTCGGCCGGGGCGGGAACGATGTCCTGATAGGGGGCAATGGGGACGACAACCTCGAAGGAGGGGCCGGAAACGATACGTTGGATGGTGGTGAGGGCTACGACTTCGCCAACTACTTCAACGCGTCCTCCGGGGTGGTCGCGTCGCTCGCGAACCAGAGCAGGAACCGCGGCGAAGCCTCCGGAGACCGGTACACGTCCATCGAAGCTCTTGGCGGGTCCCAACACGCGGATACCCTGTACGGTGACGCGAACGGGAACAACCTTTACCGCCACAACGGCAATGATGAGCTTCACGGGGAGGGCGGCCGGGACTGGATGGTCGGCGGTGCCGGTCATGATCTCCTCGTCGGGGGAGCGGGCTCCGATTGGCTGACAGGCAGCGCCGGCGAGGACATCTAACGCTTCGGCGGAGTTCTGGGGCGCGATAACGTCGACGAGGTGATGGACTTCACCCGCGGCCAGGACCGCCTCCAGCTCGATCGCTCGACGTTCTGGGCCTTCGCCTACGAGGGACTTGTGCTCGACAAGCATGTCGTGAACGGCCGCAGCGCGACCAATGCGGACCACCGGCTCGTCTACGATGCCACGACCGGCGCGGTGTCCTACGACGCCGATGGGGTCGGCAGTGTGGGGCAGGTGCAGTTCGCTACTCTGGTCAACAAGCCTTCGGCTCTCCGGGCCAGCGATTTCGGGTTGATCTGGGCCTGATCGCAGGCCGCCGTACCACAACGGAAAAGGGCCGGTGCTAGGAGCACCGGCCCTTCTCGTTTGAATGACGGAACAGCCGCGGAGCGAAAGGGCTCAGGCGGCCTTCTCGCTCTTGCCCAAGCGCTTCGTCAGATATTCGTCCACCGAGACCATCAGCTCGTCGACCTTTCCGTCGAAGAAATGGTTCGCGCCGTCGACGACGGCGTGCTCGAGCTTCACGCCCTTTTGCGTCTTCACCTTCTCGATCACGCTGACCACGTCCTTCACCGGGGCCACCCGGTCCTCCGAGCCGTGCACGAACAGGCCGGACGAGGGGCAGGGGGCGAGGAAGGAGAAATCGTAGCGGTTCGCCATGGCGGCGATGGAGATGAAGCCCTCGATCTCCGGGCGGCGCATGAGAAGCTGCATGCCGATCCAGGCCCCGAAGGAGACGCCGGCGATCCAACAGGCCCGGGCCTCCGGGTTCACGGACTGGGCCCAGTCGAGGGCGGCGGCGGCATCCGAGAGTTCGCCCTGGCCGTGGTCGAACGCGCCCTGGCTGCGCCCGACGCCGCGGAAGTTGAACCGAAGGACCGAAAAGCCCCGGTTCGCGAAATTGTAGAACAGGTTGTAGACGATCTGGTTGTTCATCGTGCCCCCGAATTGTGGGTGGGGGTGCAGGATGATCGCGATGGGGGCGCCCTTCTGCTTCGCGGGCTGGTAGCGCCCCTCGATGCGTCCGGCCGGACCCGTGAAGATAACCTCAGGCATGGACAAATTCCTCGTGGAGCGCTCGAAACGGGCTGAAACCCGGAGCGCGGCCTTGACTCAAGGCCGATGCGATCCCTAAATCCGCCTTAGAATTATTCTAAAGACGGTTCGGTGGGCCGCCGCCGACGGCGGAGGCGCTGCAGGACACGGCGTCAGACGCAATGTGGTCGCGGTGCTTTAGCACGGCAACCAGGGTCGATTGCAAGAATTTCGTGGGGCCGGTTGGGAGTTGCGGATCGTCCTTCGACAGAGGGGGAGGGGCCGGAGCGATCCATCTGGCCGTTGCGGCGTAAAAGAAGGGCCTGGGCGTGCGGAGCATCTCCGACCGCCTTGCCCCGGGCGCCCACCTCTCCCGAACCAGGGAGAGGCCGCGGTTGCAGCGACCGGGGGCCCTACGCCGCCTCACATCAGCGCGGCGAGCGGGTCTGAGGCGGCTCCCCCCGGGGAGGCATGAGACGAAGGCCCGCCGCGAGCGGGACTGGAATTGAGGAGACCCATGGCGGCAGGCCCGCGCAGCTATCTCGACCACAATGCCACCGGGCCCCTGCGGCCAGAGGCGGCGGCGGCGGTCGTGCGCGCGCTGGACCTCGTGGGCAACCCGTCCTCCATCCATGCGGAGGGCCGGGCGGCCCGGGCCGCCATCGAGGCTGCCCGCGAGCAGGTGGCGGCCCTGGTTGGCGCCCTGTCGAAGAACGTGGTGTTCACGAGCGGCGGCACCGAGGCCGCGAACCTCGTGCTCTCGCCGACCTTCCGCCGAGCCGGGGAGGCGGGCGCGACCCGGCTTCTCGTGGGCGCCACGGAGCATCCCTGCATTCTGGCCGGTCACCGCTTCGGCGCTGCGGTCGAGACGATCCCCGTGGACCCCGATGGCGTGGTCGATCTCGCCTGGCTCGAGCGGCGGCTCGCCGAGCTCGGCGAGCGGGTGCTCGTGTCGATCCAGCTGGCCAACAACGAGACCGGCACGCTCCAGCCTGTCGCCGAGGCGGCGCGCCTCGTGCGCGCGGCAGGCGGGCTCATCCATACGGATGCGGTCCAGGCCGCAGGGCGCGTGGCCGTGGACATGGCCGCGCTCGGGGTCGACGCCATCACCCTCTCGGCCCACAAGCTCGGCGGCCCGAAGGGCGTCGGCGCCCTGGTGCTCGCCTCGGACCGCTTCGAGATCGCCGACCGGCTGGTCCGTGGCGGCGGACAGGAGCGGGGCGCCCGGGCCGGCACCGAGAACGTGCCCGGCATCCTGGGCTTCGGGGCGGCCGCCGAGGCCGCCAAGGCAGCGCTGGAAGCCGAGATGCCGCGTCTGCGCAGGCTGCGCGACGAGGCCGAGTCGGCCCTGCGCCGCTTGGCCGCCGATGCGGTCGTGTTCGGGGTCCGGGCAGAGCGCCTGCCCAACACCTTCGCTTTCGCGGTGCCGGGGCTGAAGGCCGAGACGGCGCTCATCGCCTTCGATCTGGCGGGCGTCGCCCTGTCGTCGGGCTCCGCCTGTTCGTCGGGCAAGGTCGCGGCCTCGGCGGTGCTGAGCGCCATGGGGGTCGAGCCTGCGCTCGCGGCCGGTGCCCTGCGTGTGAGTTTGGGGTGGAATTCCACCGAAACGGACGTTTCTCGCTTCGCGGAGGCGTGCGGTCGGGTGGTCGACACCCTATATAAGCGGCGGGCGAACGCGGCCTGAAAGGCCACGCTCCTCGCCATCCATCTACCCGCGGCCCTTGAAGCCGTGAGCGGTAAGGAGAATGCCGATGCCTGCGGTGCAGGAGACGATCGAGCAGGTCAAGCTCATCGACGTCGACCAGTATAAGTACGGGTTCGAGACCCATGTGGAGATGGAAAAGGCCCCAAGGGGCCTTTCCGAGGATGTGATCCGTTTCATCTCCGCCAAGAAGGGCGAGCCCGAATGGATGCTCCAGTGGCGTCTCGACGCCTACAAGCGCTGGCTCACCATGGAGGAGCCGAACTGGGCGCGGGTGTCCTACGACAAGGTCGATTACAACGACATCTATTATTACGCGGCGCCCAAGATGAACGAGGCGCCGAAATCCCTCGACGAGGTGGATCCGGAGATTCTCAAGACCTATGAGAAGCTCGGCATTCCGCTGCGCGAGCAGGAGATCCTCGCCGGCGTCGAGCCGCAAAACCGCGTGGCGGTGGATGCGGTGTTCGACTCGGTCTCCGTCGTCACGACCTTCAAGGAGGAGCTGAAGAAGGCCGGCGTGATCTTCATGCCGATCTCGGAGGCGATCCGCGAGTACCCGGACCTGGTGCGCCAGTATCTCGGCACCGTGGTCCCGGTGACGGACAATTACTTCGCGACGCTGAACTGCGCCGTCTTCACGGACGGGTCCTTCGTCTACATCCCGCCGGGCGTCCGCTGCCCGATGGAGCTGTCGACCTATTTCCGCATTAACGAGAAGGATACCGGCCAGTTCGAGCGCACGCTCATCATCGCCGACAAGGGCTCCTACGTCTCGTATCTCGAGGGCTGCACGGCCCCCAAGCGCGACGAGAACCAGCTCCATGCGGCCGTGGTCGAGCTCGTCGCCCTGGACGATGCCGAGATCAAGTACTCGACGGTGCAGAACTGGTACCCGGGCGACGCACAGGGCAAGGGCGGCATCTACAACTTCGTGACGAAGCGCGGCGATTGCCGGGGCAAGAACTCGGTCATCACCTGGACCCAGGTGGAGACGGGCTCGGCCATTACCTGGAAGTACCCGTCCTGCATCCTGCGCGGCGACGGCTCGCGCGGGGAGTTCTATTCCATCGCGGTGTCGAACGGCATGCAGCAGGTGGATTCCGGCACCAAGATGATTCATCTGGGCAAGAACACCACCAGCCGGATCATCTCGAAGGGCATCTCGGCAGGCCGTTCGCAGAACACCTATCGCGGCCTCGTCTCGGCGCACCGCAAGGCCTCCGGCGCCCGCAACTTCACGAATTGCGACTCGCTCCTCATCGGCAACGAATGCGGCGCCCATACGGTGCCCTACATCGAGTCCAAGAACGCCTCCGCCGTGTTCGAGCACGAGGCCACCACCTCCAAGATTTCCGAGGACCAGCTGTTCTACTGCCAGCAGCGCGGCCTCACCGCGGAGGAGGCCACGGCCCTCATCGTGAACGGCTTCGTGAAGGACGTGCTCCAGAAGCTGCCGATGGAGTTCGCCGTCGAGGCGCAGAAGCTGATCGCGATCTCGCTCGAAGGCTCGGTCGGATAACGCCACTTTTTCGCCTCCCCCTCGCGGGGAGGTCGACGCCGACGGCGTCGGGTGGGGTGTGAGCGCGGCGATGGCCGTCGAGGCTCACCCCCAGCCCGACCTTCCTCACAAGGGGGGCAGCGCCGACGGTTCAAGCGCATTCGGAAAGACGGACTACACCCATGCTCCAGATCAACAACCTCGTCGTCCAGATCGAGGACAAGCGCATTCTCAACGGGCTCGACCTCACCGTGAACGACGGTGAGATGGCGGCCATCATGGGGCCGAACGGCTCCGGCAAGTCGACGCTCTCCTACGTGATCGCCGGCAAGGAGGACTATGAGGTTCTCGACGGCGAGATCCTGCTCGACGGGCAGAACCTCCTGGAGATGGACCCGGACGCGC
The DNA here is from genome assembly GCA_036562855.1 of Microvirga sp. Lineage (GTDB taxonomy): Bacteria > Pseudomonadota > Alphaproteobacteria > Rhizobiales > Beijerinckiaceae > Microvirga. Next base: position 133,148 of record DATCJK010000028.1, on the reverse strand, counting down.
GCGCGGCCGCGGGCGTGTTCCTGGCCTTCCAGTATCCGCTGGAGATCCCAGGGGTTGCCACCATGACCTTCCTCAAGGCGGCCCTCAACGCCCAGCGCCGCGCCCGCGGCGAGGCGGAGCTGACGACGCCGGACTTCATCAAGCGCGTCAACAATGCGGCCGGGCAGCTCGAAATGCCGAAGGACATGCTCAAGCGCGCCTTGAACGTCGGCTTCTCCGGCGGCGAGAAGAAGCGCATGGAGATCCTGCAGATGGCGCTCCTGGAGCCGAACTTCTGCGTTCTCGACGAGACGGATTCCGGCCTCGACATCGATGCGCTGCGCATCGTCTCCGCGGGCGTGAACGCGCTGCGCGCCAAGAACCGGTCCTTCCTGGTCATCACCCACTACCAGCGCCTTCTCAGCCACATCGTGCCCGACACCGTGCACGTGATGGCGGGGGGCAAGATCGTGCGGTCGGGCGGCAAGGAGCTCGCCCACGAGCTCGAGGCCAACGGCTATGCGGATTATCGCCAGCCGACGGCTGCGGAGTAAGCCATGGGCGCGGTCACTCTCATGAGAACCCCCGCCGAGACGGCGCTCGCCCAGGCCTTCGAGGCCGCCAAGGGCAAGCTCCCCGGCGACCGGGATGCCCGGGTGAAGGCCTTCAACGACTTCATCGAGGTCGGCCTGCCGCATCGGCGCGTCGAGGCCTTCAAGTACACGGACCTGCGCGCCGCGTTCCGCGAGGCGGCGCCCTTCGCCCCGCGGCCGACGCCCGAGCAGGCGAGGACGGCTGCGGCCGGCGCCAAGGGGTTCGGCGAGACCGGCGCCCTCGTGGTGACGCTCGTCGACGGCCACGTGGTGACGGAAGGCTCCGAGCTCGCCGACCTGCCGGAGGGGGTCGAGATCACGACGATCACCGAGGCGCATGGCGTCGGCCACACGCTGCTCGACCATCTGAGCCCCGTGCCGCTCGCCCGCGAGAACCCGGTCTACCAGCTCAACAGCGCCTTCATGACCGACGGCGTGGTGATCCGTATCGCCGCGACGATCGCGGTCGAGCGGCCCATTCACCTGCGCTTCGTGACCACCGGCGCGTTTGCCACCGCCACCCGCACCCTCGTGGTGGTGGAGGAGGCGGCCTCCGTGATCCTGCTGGAAAGCCATGAGGGGCCGGACGGCGCCGCCGCGCAGCTCAACGACGTGGTGGAGTTCGTGGTCGGCGACCGGGCGAAGGTGTGCCACGTGCGGCTCAACGCCGAGGGCTCGGAAGCGGTGGCGCTCTCGACCGTGACGGCCCGGCTTGGCGAGGCGGTGTCCTTCGACAGCCTCAACGTGGTGTGGGGCGCGGCCCTCTCGCGCCATCAGGTCTATCTCGCCTTCGCGGGCGAGCGCTCGCTGGCGCGGATCAACGGCGCCACCATGGTGAAGGGCCGGCAGCACGCGGATTCGACGCTTGTCGTCGACCACGGGGCGCTCCACTGCACCAGCCGCGAGCTGTTCAAGACTGTGATCGACGGCGAGGGCACGGGCGTGTTCCAGGGCAAGATCATCGTCCAGCCTCACGCGCAGAAGACGGACGGCCGCATGATGTCCGCCTCGCTCCTCCTCTCGGAGGGCGGCACCATGAACAACAAGCCGGAACTCGAGATCTTCGCCGACGACGTGCAATGCGCCCACGGCGCAACGAGCGGACAGCTCGACGAGGACCTCCTGTTCTACATCATGGCCCGCGGCATCCCGAAGGCGGAAGCCGAGAGCCTGCTGGTGCAGGCGTTCCTCGGCGAGGCCATCGAGGGCGTCGAATGCGAGGCCGCCCGTGACGCGTTGATCGCCGGCGTCGAGAGCTGGCTGAAGGCGCGCTGACGAACATCGCTCCGCCCTGCGCGGAGGGGAAAGGACGCGAACGATGAACGCTCCCTTTGCGACACCCTACGACGTCGAGGCGATCCGGGCCCAGTTCCCGATCCTGGCGCAACAGGTCTATGGCAAGCCGCTCGTCTATCTCGACAACGCGGCCTCGGCGCAAAAGCCGCGCGCCGTGATCGATGCCATGGTGCGCTGCATGGAGGGGGCTTACGCCAACGTCCATCGCGGCCTGCACTACATGGCGAACGCGGCGACGGACGGGTTCGAGGAGGCGCGCGAGAGCGTGCGCCAGTTCCTCAACGCCGCTTCCGTGGACGAGATCATCTTCACGAAATCCGCGACGGAAGCCTACAACCTCGTGGCGGACTCGTTCGGGCGCATGAATATCGGGGAGGGGGACGAGATCATCCTCTCGATCATGGAGCACCATTCCAACATCGTGCCCTGGCATTTCCTGCGCGAGCGCAAGGGCGCGGTGATCAAGTGGGCGCCCGTGGACGAGGAGGGCAACTTCCTCCTGGAGGAGTTCGAGAAGCTTCTTTCGCCGCGCACCAAGATCGTCGCCATCACGCATATGTCGAACGTGCTCGGCACCGTGACCCCGATGAAGGAGATCATCCGCATCTCCCACGCCCACGGCGTGCCCGTGATGGTGGACGGGGCTCAAGGCGCCGTGCACCTCGACGTGGACGTGCGGGATCTCGACGCGGATTTCTACATCTTCACCGGCCACAAGGTGTATGGGCCGACCGGCATCGGCGTTCTCTACGGCAAGCGCGAATGGCTGGAGCGGATGCCCCCCTACCAGGGCGGCGGCGAGATGATCCGCGCGGTCGCCTGCGAGGGCATCACCTACAACGAGCCGCCGCACCGCTTCGAGGCCGGCACCCCGCCGATCATCGAGGCGATCGGGCTCGGCGCCGCCGTGCGCTTCATGATGGAGCTCGGCCGCCCGGCGATCCAGGCCCACGAGGCCGCGCTCTCGGCCTATGCCCATGAGCGGCTCGGCGCCATGAACTCTGTGCGCATCATCGGCCGCGCCAAGGGCAAGGGCGCGATCCTCTCCTTCGAGATGAAGGGGGCCCATGCCCACGACGTCGCCACGGTTATCGACCGCCAGGGCGTCGCGGTGCGGGCCGGCACCCATTGCGCCATGCCGCTCCTCGACCGGTTCGGCGCCACCTCCACCTGCCGCGCGTCCTTCGGCCTCTACAACACGATGGCCGAAGTCGATAAGCTCGCCGAAGCCCTGCAAAAGGCCGAAACCCTGTTCGGCTGAGGATTTGAACCAGTGACGATCGCCTCCAATCCCGAGAGCACCCCGAACGCTCCGCAGGTCGCCCCAGCCCCGGCCATCCCGCCGGACGAGCTCGACCGGCTGACGGACGACATCGTGGCGGCGCTCAAAACCGTCTACGATCCGGAGATCCCCTCCGACATCTACGAGCTTGGCCTGATCTACCGGGTCGAGATCGACGACGCCCGCAACGTCGCCATCGACATGACCCTGACGGCGCCCGGCTGCCCCGTGGCCGGCGAGATGCCGGGCTGGGTGGAGAACGCGGTCGCGAGCGTGCCGGGCGTCCAGGACGTGAAGGTCAACATGGTGTTCGACCCGCCGTGGGATCAGAGCCGCATGTCGGACGAGGCCCGGGTCGCGCTCGATATGTGGTGAGGGCGCGATGCCCGCGCTGAACGGGATTATCGAAACCGCCCTCTACGTGGACGATCTCGGACGGGCACGGCATTTCTACGAAACGGTTCTGAGCCTCCCGCCCATGGTCGGAGACACCCGCTTTCAGTCCTATGACGTGGGCGGGCGCAGCGTGCTGCTGCTCTTCCTGCGCGGCGCCACCCTCGAAACCGTCACGCTTCCGGGGGGCACGATCCCGCCCCATGACGGGCATGGTGCCATCCATGTCGGACTTGCGGTCGCCGCCGAGGATCTACCCTCCTGGGAGGCCCGCCTGACCGAACACGCGATCCCCATCGAGGGCCGCACCCGCTGGCAGCGCGGCGGCGAGAGCATCTATTTCCGCGATCCGGACGGACACCTGCTCGAGCTCGCCACGCCGGGGCTGTGGCCGATCTACTAGGCGGTTCGGAGCCGGGTCGCCTGCGTAGGGACCCCGAGTGTCCCCGTTCCCCAATCCGTGCATGATCCCTCCGCCACCACGGACCGGACGACACATGGGCGAGCCGCCGACGCCAAAAACCATCCGCACCCGCTGCTGCATCGTCGGTGGGGGGCCCGCCGGGCTGATGCTCGGGCTGCTCCTGGCGCGGGGCGGGGTCGAGGTGGTCGTCCTCGAAAAGCACGCGGATTTCCTGCGCGACTTTCGCGGCGACACGATTCACCCCTCCACCCTGGAGGTGATGCACGAACTCGGGATCCTGGACTCGTTCCTGGAGCGGCCGCACCAGCGGGCGCAGAGCGTCAGCCTCACTGTCGGCGACACGCCGCTCACCCTCGGCGATTTCTCGCACCTGCCGACCCGGTGCCGGTTCATCGCCTTCATGCCGCAATGGCACTTCCTCGACTTCCTGGCCGACGAGGCGCGCCGTTATCCCAATTTCCGGCTGCTCATGGAAACGGAAGCCTACGATCTCGTGGAAGGCGAGGGCGGGGTCCGGGGCGTGGAGGCCCGCACGCGCGAAGGTCCCCTGACCGTCACGGCCGATCTCGTGGTGGCGGCCGATGGGCGCCGCTCCGTGCTCCGGACGGAGGCGGGGCTCGACGTGGTGACCCTCGGCGCCCCCATGGACGTGCTGTGGCTGCGCATCCCACGCCGGGACGGTGATCCGGGCCAGCTCCTCGGGCGCATCATGGCCGGGCGCCTCCTCGTCCTCATCGACCGGGGCGATTACTGGCAATGCGCCTATGTGATCCCGAAGGGCGCCTTCGACCGCATCCAGGCGGAGGGCCTCGGCGCGTTCCGCTCCAGCCTGGCCGAGCTTGCGCCTTTCCTTGGGGACCGGGTGACGAGCGTCGGGACCTGGGACGACGTGAAACTGCTCACCGTCGCGGTGGACCGGCTGCGGCAATGGTCCCGCCCGGGCCTGCTCTGCATCGGCGATGCCGCTCATGCCATGTCGCCCATCGGCGGAATCGGGATCAACCTTGCGATCCAGGATGCGGTCGCGGCCGCGAACCGCTTGGCGTCTGTGCTCCGGGACGGCCCGGCTCGGCCAGAGGATCTCGCGGCCGTGCAGGCCCGCCGGGAGCTGCCGACCCGGCTCACCCAGGGACTCCAGGTGCTGGTCCAGAACCGCATGATCCGCCGGGTCCTCGACAGCCGGGGTCCGATCAGCCCTCCTTGGCTGCTGAAGGTACTCGCCGCCTGGCCCCGGTTCCGGCGCCTGCCGGCCCGGATCGTCGGCATGGGCTTCCGCCCGGAGCACGTGGCCCCGGCCCTTCGGGCGGCGCCAGCCCGCGAATTGGAGGACCAGCCCTCCTGATCGTGAGGGGCGAGGCACCGAAAAGCGTGCCTGGAACTCGACGGGCGCTTACCGCATGATTACATAAGGTTTGTAACCTCATCTGCCCGGGCCTTGAACCCGGCCGCCAGGAGAGACCGATGGCACTGCCAAGCTTTAAGGTCATGAGCTTGACCGACGCGGCCGCAAACCGCGTGAAGGACATCATCGCCCGCGCCGACAAGTCCATCGTCGGCGTGCGCGTCGGCGTGAAGAACGGCGGCTGCGCCGGCATGTCCTACACGATGGAATATGCCGAGAGCGTCAGCCCCCTCGACGAGGTGGTCGAGGACAAGGGCGTGAAGGTGCTCATCGATCCGAAAGCGGTGCTGTTCCTCCTCGGCACCGAGATGGATTTCCAGACGACGAAGCTCTCGTCCCAGTTCGTGTTCAACAACCCGAACCAGACCTCAGCCTGCGGCTGCGGCGAGTCGGTCGCGATCACGCCTGCGAAGCCCGAGACCGCCGAGGCGGCCGGGTAGCCTTGGACGCGGACAGCATCCGGGATGACTTCCAGGAACTCGGCCCTGTCCGCATCCGCCGCATGTTCGGCGGGCAGGGGATCTATGCGGGCGAGCGGATGTTCGCCCTAGAGGCCGGTGGCGAGGTCTACCTGAAGGTGGACAATGCCAGCCGCGACGCCTTCGAGGCGGCGGGCTCCCGGCCCTTCGTCCATGAGGCGAAGGGCAAGACCATGACCATCAATTATTGGCTGATGCCGGGCGAAGGCCTCGACGATCCGTCGGAGGCGGCGCGCTGGGGACGGCTCGCCGTCGAGGCGGCGGCGCGGGCTGCTTCCGTGAAGAGGCGCTGATCCTGAGCGACGCTCTTCAGTCGGTCCGGGTCGTCAAGCGACGTTGGACAGGCGCTCGCGGTCCGAGTGATCCGCGTCGGTGACGGTGCGATTGCGGCCGGTGCGCTTGGCCACGTACATGCACTGGTCGGCCCGCTCCAGAAGCGTGGTGCCGAGTTCCCCGTGGCGGAAGGCGGAGACGCCGATCGACACGGTGATCTTGCCGAGGGACTCGCCCGTCGAGCGCTTCACCAATTCGCGGTTCAGCACGCTCTGGCGGATTTCCTCCGCGACCACGCGGGCCTCCGCGAGGCTCGTCTCCGGCATGATGATGCCGAATTCCTCACCGCCGAAGCGCGCCAGCGTCGCCTTGCTCTTCACCTGCTCGCGCATGGTCATGGAGACGAGGCGCAGCACCTGGTCGCCCGTGAGATGGCCGTAAAGATCGTTGAACCGCTTGAAGTGATCGATGTCGATGACGACGAGCGCCAGCGGATTGCGGTTCGCATTCGCGGTCTCCACCGATTTGTGGAGCATGTCCTGGAAGTGCTTGCGGTTGGCGATGCCGGTCACGGGATCCGTGACGGCTTCGACGCGCACGCATTCGAGGGTCTCGCGCAGGGTCTCGATCTCGCCGCGGGTCTCCTTGAGGCGCGCCTCGAGGTGCTGGTTCGTCTCCGTCACCTTCTGGGTCTCGCGGACCACGGAGGCGACGAGGTCGCGGATGCGGGTGCGGTCGATGGGGCCGGCAAGATCGTTGGAGAAGGCCTGCAGGGACTCGCCGTACTGGCTGGTGGAGCCGAGCGCCGCCTCGATCATGGTCATGACCTGATCGATCTCGCCGAGGAAGAGGGTGCTCGCCTTCTCGGTATCCTGGGCGGCGCGCGAGGTGGCGAGGTGGTCCTCGTGCAGGCGCTCGATATCGCCCTCCGTGAGGGAGCCGCGCTCCGCCGTGATCTTCTTGATCGCGTCGTTCATGGCGGGCTTGTGCCCGCTCACATAGGTGTACCACACCTCATAGGAGCGCGGATCGGCCGAGGACCCGTAGGTCTTCATCAGCTCAATGGCCCGCTGGCCAATGAAGAAGGATCGATCGATATCCACGGTGTTCGATTGCATGGTCTTCTGACGTCCGCTTTACGCGACAACACCAGAAACAACCGAAGAAGTCGTTAAGGAGACGGGTCGTGTTGGACCGGGGCCGGCCGTGGCCGGGCCTCGTGTGGTCCGGCCCCGTCGGGAAGGTCGGCGTGCTACTTCGAGCCCGTGCGGCCCGGGGTCAGCAGGAAGGCCGGCACATGATCGCCGAAGCCGACCACGGAGGTGTCGTCGCGGTCACGGTCGCGCTCCCGGTCGTGCCGCTGACGCGCACCGCCGCGGTCGCGTTCCTGGCGCGGCTCGCGCTCGGGCCGTAGCTCGCGCTCCGGGCGCGCCTCGCGCTCGGGACGCGGCTCCCGCTCGGGACGCGCCTCGCGGTCGCGCTGGGGTGCGCGGGGCTGCGGCTCGCGGCGGACGGGGGCAGGGGCCTCCTCGACCTCGACGGCCGACAGGGAATCAGGCTCGGGGCTGCGCTCCCGGCGCTCGCCGCGATGCACCCGCACCCGGTTGCGGCTGCGGCCTTCGTCGCGCTCGCCCCGGTCCCTTTCGCCTCGGCCCCGGCGCTCGCCGCGACGGCCCGGCCGCTCGGAGCGACCCTCCGACTGCGGCAGCTCCGCGAGGGTCGGGCCCTCCCAGACGACGTTGCGTTCGATGAGCTTCTCGATGGCCGAGAGGGACTTCTCGTCGCCCGGCGCCACGAGGGTATAGGCGGTGCCCGTGCGGCCCGCCCGGCCCGTGCGGCCGATCCGGTGGACGTAATCCTCGGCGTGGTGCGGGATGTCGTAGTTGAACACGTGGCTCACGGCCGGAATGTCGAGGCCGCGGGCGGCCACGTCGCTGGCCACCAGGAGGGTGGTCTCGCCGTTGCGGAAGCCGTCCAGGGCCGCCATGCGGGCGCGCTGGTCCATGTCGCCGTGAAGCGCCGCCGCGTTGAAGCCGTGCTTCTCAAGGGAGCGATGCAGGACCGCCACGTCGCGCTTGCGGTTGCAGAAGATGATGCCGTTCTTCAGCTCCTCCGCGCCGCGGATGAGCCCGCGCAGGGTCTCGCGCTTCTCGTGCGCCTCCCGGCCGGTGGCGACGAGGCGCTGGGAAATGGTCTGCGCCGTCGAGGCGGCGCGGGCCACCTCCACCTTCACGGGGTTGTGGAGGAACGCATCCGCGAGGCGCTGGATCTCCGGCGGCATGGTGGCCGAGAAGAACAGGGTCTGGCGGGTGAACGGCACGAGCTTCACGATCCGCTCGATATCGGGGATGAAGCCCATATCGAGCATCCGGTCCGCCTCGTCGATGACGAGAAGCTCGACGCCGGAGAGCAGCAGCTTGCCGCGCTCGAAATGGTCGAGGAGCCGGCCGGGGGTGCAGATGAGCACGTCCACGCCCCGGGTGATCTTGGCGTCCTGGTCGCCGAAGGAGACGCCGCCGATGAGGAGCGCCACCGAGAGGCGGTGGTTCACCCCGTACTTGACGAAGTTGTCCTCCACCTGGGCGGCGAGCTCGCGGGTGGGCTCCAGGATGAGAGTCCGGGGCATCCGGGCCCGGGCGCGCCCGGCTTCCAGCTTGGTGAGCATGGGGAGCACGAAGGCGGCGGTCTTGCCGGTGCCAGTCTGCGCGATGCCGAGCACGTCGCGCCGGGCGAGCACATGCGGGATCGCCTGCGCCTGGATAGGCGTCGGCTCCGTATAACCGGCCGCAGTGACGGCCTGTTGAACTTTCTCGCTAAGTCCGAGTTCGGCGAACGACATGAAGATGATAAACCGTTGGAACTGGCGCGCTATCGGCTGATATAGCCGCTCTGTGACGGCAACGAACGGGCGCAGGACTGGTTTCGCCGGTAACCCAGTGGTCTGGCGAAACGATTGGGCGGGACCATAGGACAAGCTTGCCGCTTGTCAATCGAAAGGGGTGCCGGGATGGCCTCGGATAACACGATCGTGCTGATTCCAGGCCTGAATTGCACCGAACGGCTCTATGAATCTCAGATCGGCGCCTTGTCGGATGACTTTACGGTCGTGGTGGCGGACCAGCGCCACGACGACACGGTCGCCGGCATGGCCAGGCGCCTCCTGGCGGACGCGCCGGAGCGGTTCGGCCTCGTCGGTCTGTCCATGGGCGGCTATGTGGCCCTGGAAGTCCTGAGGCAGGCGCCCGGCCGCGTGGCCCGGCTCGCCCTCCTGGACACCAGCGCCCGTCCCGATACGGCGGAGGGGGCGGCCAACCGGCTGCGGCTGATCGAGCTCGCCGAAACGGGCCGCTTCGAGGAGGTCCACGACATCCTCTGGCCGCGCCTGGTGCACCCGGATCGGCAGGCGGATCGGGTCCTGGAAGAAGTGGTGAAGGCCATGATGCGGGAGACCGGCCCCGAGGCCTTCATCCGCCAGCAACGGGCGATCATGGCCCGGCCCGATTCCCGCGACCTCCTCCCGAGCGTCGAGATTCCGACCCTCGTCCTCGTGGGCGAGCAGGACGTGATCACCCCGCCGGACATGGCGCGGGAGATGGCGGACCGCATCGAGTGGGCGTCCCTCGTTGTGCTCGCGGATTGCGGCCACCTCTCCACCCTGGAGCAGCCCGATGCGGTGAACCACGCTCTTCGGGCATGGGTCGCGGCCGAGCGCAGGGGCTGAGAACCGGTAGCGCCGTGCGGCCCCTCGTCGGGATGCCGCATCCTGGATGGCCCCTTCAGGATGCTTTGCTCCACGCTTCTTGAGGAAGGGGGCTGCCAAGGAATTTGCGGGGCGCGCTCAGAGCAATGACGCGCCGCGCGAGGCGACGGCAAAGCTTCCCGCGAATTGTGGCGGACTTGGCCCTGCGCAGCCCTCCTCGGATGGAGGGCATCCGGTCCACGCCCACGCGGACGACTTCGAGTGTCGATGCCAAAGATCTTCCTGAGCGCATGGTCAATAAAGGTTTAATCGCTTTGCTTCGAGTCGAGCTTTGGTCGAAACCCTTGAAACATCTTTATTTTTGTTTGCTGGGCGGTGGCTGACGGGGAGCTGCGGGCCTTCCGAAGCCTGCCTCGTTTTCGCCGGAGATGCGGATTTTCTGCGCTTCGAAAAGGGCTGTTGCACGAAAGTGACAGACCTTCCCCTAGGTCTGGGCTAAGAGCGTAGCTGGATCCCCTCCAAGAAACGGACCCATTCCAATGAAAAAGATTCTCCTCTCTTCCGTTGCCTTCCTGGGCCTGGCCACCGGCGCTCTCGCCGCTGACCTCCCGTCGCGCCGCGCTCCGGCTCCGATGATCGCCGCTGTCCCCGTCTTCACCTGGACCGGCTTCTACGTCGGTGTGAACGCCGGCTACGGCTTCTCGACCAACGACGACAACACCGTGTTCATCCCCGGCGTCGGCTTCGTGTCGGGCGGCGATGACGACGGCGGCTTCCTCGGCGGCGGTCAGATCGGCTACAACTTCCAGTTCGGCTCGTTCGTCCTCGGCGTCGAGGCGGACCTCCAGTACGCTGACCTCGGCGGCTCGGACGGCCGGTTCTACGGCACCACCTACTACGGTGGCGCTGGTGGCCTCGACTACTTCGGCACCGTCCGCGCTCGCGCCGGTGTGGCCTTCGATCGCGCCCTCATCTACGCCACCGGCGGCTTCGCCTACGGCGGCGGCGGCAACGACAGCGGCTGCTTCTACGGCACCACCTTCGTGGCGAGCTGTGGCGGCGACGACAACTCCGGCGGCTGGACCATCGGCGCCGGCGTCGAGTACGCCATCACCAACAACCTGACCGTCAAGGTCGAGGGTCTCTACGTGAACCTCGATCAGGGTGGCGACGACGGCATCCTCACGACCGGCATCCTCAACAACCGCGACGACCTCGAGTTCGGCGTCGTCCGGGCCGGCTTGAACTTCAAGTTCTAATCGCCTTCAAGCGATTGGATGCAGGGGCCCGGCGGCAACGCCGGGCCTTTTGCTTTTGGGGCGTCGTTTCTGCAGGCGGTCCGTCCAGACGGGACGGCCCCCGCCTTCTCCTGTCTCATCCCGGCGAGGTCTCGTCCGCGAGCGATGCGGGCGCGGCATGGCTCCCCACCGCCGCCTCGCGTTGACACGCTCCACCGCCCCCTTGCAGCATCATCCCCACACAGGTGTGGAAGGGGCGCGGCGATGCATGGACGGTTCAGCGCGAAGCCGGAGGATGTGGGGCTCTCGTCGGAGCGGCTGGAGCGGATCGACGGCTGGATGAACCGGCTCGTCGCGGACGGCAAGCTCGCGGGGCTCTCCACCCTGGTGGCCCGGCGCGGGCAGGTGGTTTGGCAGCGCTCCACTGGCGTCGCGGATCTCGCCCGCGGCACGCCCATGGCCGACGACACCATCGTGCGCATCTATTCCATGACGAAGCCGCTCACCTCGGTGGCGGTCATGATGCTCTACGAGGAAGGGCGTTTTCAGCTCGACGACCCGGTGACGCGCTTTCTGCCGTACTTCGCCAATATGCGGGTCATGACGGGCGGAAGCCGGGGGAAGATCGACACGGTGCCGGCGGAGCGGGACATCACGATCCGCGATCTCCTCACGCATACGGCGGGCCTCACCTACGGCTTCATGGATGCGACGCCGGTCGACGCCCTTTACCGGGATCAGGGCATCGATTTTCAGACCGCGCCCCGCAGCCTTGGGGAGGTGGTGGAGCACGCGGCCTCCCTGCCGCTCCTCGCGCAGCCGGGCAAGGCGTGGAACTACAGCATCGCCACGGATGTGCTCGGCCACCTCGTCGCAGTCGTGTCGGGGCAGCCCTACGACGTGTTCCTGCGCGAGCGCGTCATCCGCCCGCTCGGAATGGTGGACACGGATTTCGTGGTGCCGCCCGAGAAGGCCGCGCGCTTTGCCGCCAACTACGCCCGTGGGCAGGACGGCCGGCTGACCCTCATCGACGACCCGGCCGAGAGCCGATACCTCGCCCCGCGCAGCCTCTATTCCGGTGGCGGCGGCCTCGTCTCCACGGCCGGCGACTACATGCGCTTTTGCGAGTTCCTGCTCAACAAGGGCGAAACCGACGGGGTGCGCCTCCTCGGCCGCAAGACGGTCGAACTCATGACCATGAACCATCTCGACGGCGACCTCGCCGCCATGGGGCAGGCGCGGTTCAGCGAGTCGCCTTACACGGGCATCGGCTTCGGCCTCGGCTTCTCGGTCATGCTCGACCCGGCAAAGGCGCAGATTCTCGGAACGCCCGGCGAATATGCCTGGGGCGGCGTGGCCAGCACCGCGTTTTGGATCGATCCGGCCGAGGAGATGGTGGTGATCCTGCTCACCCAGCTCACGCCCTCGTCCACCTATCCGATCCGCCGCGAATTGCGGGTGCTGACCTACCAGGCCGTGATCGACTAGGGCGCGGGCATCAGGGTGCTGCGACCCGCCGCTAGTTCTTCGTGGCGGACTGGGCCTCGCGCAGGGCGTCGTTCTCGGTCTTCACCTGCTCGGACAATTGGCGCGCCACCGCCGCGAGCTTCTGGGCGGTGGCGTCCTTGCCGTGGATCTCCACATGGCCGGCAAGCCCCACGGTCATCATGGTCTCGAACACGGCCTCGGGTCGGAAGCCGCGACGGATCAGGTCCACGCTGATCTTCTGCCAATGGTCCGAGAGCTGCTCGCGGATGCCGGGGATGTCGTCGATCATCGGTGTTCTTCGCTTCTGGGCGCCGTCGGAGCCTGCCGACGACGCCGGACGACATGGGCGGGGAAAGGCCCTCACGTCATCGCTGCAAGGATCGGCCGCGCGGCCGAAAACGGATCAGCCCCCGATACCAGAGCGGGGGCGGAGGGAGCGAGCCAATTCGCGAATAACCTCGTCCTCCACGTCGAGCTCGGTGTCCGTGGCGGGTGCCGGAGCCTGAGGCGCGCCGGGAGCGGGCGCTGCGGCCGCCGGCGCCGGGTCGGCGACTGGCGGTGCAGCGGCGGGTGCCGCCGGCTGGGCGGTCGCAGGGTTCGCGGCCTGGGCCGGGCGGGCGGGCGCCGCCCCGAACGTGCTCGATAGACGCCTCAGGGCATCGCCGCTCTCCGGGCGTCGCTGCTGCGCCGTCGCATAGGGCCGCGAGCCGCCGAGCCGGTTTTCGAGAAGGTCGAGCATGCTGTCGAGGGCAAGGTTCGAGAGCGGGACGTCCGGCACGTCCGGCAGGGTCTGGAGCGCGATGGAGCGCGTCTCGTAGGCCGCGTCCGCCGTCACCTCCGGCCCGAACCAGGGTAGGGGGTTGAAGCGCGCAGCGTCCTCGATGGTCTCGAAGAGCACGGAGATGAGGTCGAGGGGGCCCGGGGTCACGAAGCGGTCCACCCAGATCTCGCGGCCGCCGCCGCTGAGGCGGGTGCGGGCGTAGTCGACCTTGCCGGGCGCGACATCGAGGAGGGCTTCCGCATGAGCCCGCGGCACATCCGTGCGCTCCTCCGTCGGCACCCCGTCGGCGCTCACCGTCACGAGGACGAGGCTGCTCGTCTCCCCGTCGAGATGCACATGCGACGAGCGCCCGGCCTGATTGGGGAAATGCCCCTCGGTGACCCGGTTGCCGCCGCGCTCCCGGCGCAGCAGACGGGCGAGGGACGGGGCAATCAGGAAGCGACGCGTCAGGGTCATGGGGGCTCCAGCCTGCGGGCCCGAACCATCCGGGCCTCCTGCAGAGAAAGGGATTGCTAGCCGGCAAGCGCGGCCAAACCGTGGTCGATCAAGGATTTTGCAATGAGAACCGAACCGCTCCGGCGGGATTCGGTCCCGGCTCAGTCTAGCCAAGCCGAACGGAGGGCGCATGCCCTAACGTCATTACATCTTGCCGGACACGGGCCAACACTCCGCCTGCCCCTCGCCCACCGTCGCCCTAGCTTCATGGGCAATCGGGTTCGAGGGAGCAGGGCCATGGGATTGCTGGTGGACGGGGTGTGGCGGGACGAGTGGTACGACACGGCGAGCTCCGGCGGCCGTTTCGTCCGAAAGGATTCGGCTTTCCGCTCCTGGGTAACAGCCGACGGGTCGGCCGGTCCGAGCGGGGAGGGCGGGTTCAAGGCGGAGCCCGGTCGCTACCACCTCTATGTCTCGCTGGCTTGCCCCTGGGCCCATCGGGCGCTCATCGTCCGCAAGCTGAAGGGGCTCGATGCCCTCATCGACGTCTCGGTCGTGCATTGGCTGATGCGGGAGAACGGATGGACCTTCGCCGACGGCCCCGGCGTCGTGCCCGATCCGATCCACGGCGCCCGCTACCTCCACGAGGTCTACACGGCGGCGCGATCGGACTACACGGGCCGCGTCACAGTCCCGGTGCTCTGGGACAAGGCGCGCGGCACGATCGTCAGCAACGAATCCTCCGAGATCATCCGCATGTTCAACCGCGCCTTCGACGGGCTCGGCGCGGCGCCCGGCGACTTCTATCCCGAGGACAGGCGGGAGGCGATCGACGCCCTCAACGCCCGCATCTACGACACGGTCAATAACGGGGTCTACAAGGCGGGATTCGCCACCACCCAGAGCGCCTACGAGCAGGCCGTGCGCCCGCTCTTCGAGACCCTGGACTGGCTCGACGAGAGGCTCGCCCGGCAGCGTTACCTTGACGGCGACAGCCCGACCGAGGCCGATTGGCGCCTCTTCACCACCCTCGTGCGCTTCGACCCGGTCTATGTGGGCCACTTCAAGTGCAACCTGCGCCGGATCGCCGATTATCAGCACCTCTCAGGGTACCTGCGCGACCTTTACCAGGTGCCCGGGATCGCGGGGACCGTGAACATGCAGCACATCAAGGGGCACTATTACGAGAGCCACCTCACCATCAGCCCGACCGGCATCGTGCCCGCGGGCCCGTCGATGGACCTCGATGCTCCGCATGGGCGGGGTGGCATGTGAGCCTCCACTCGATCCCGGTCGCAATCATATTGCGTCCCATGCACCTGTGCGCTCTACTCCGGTGACAGGAAGCGCCCGCTTGGCCGAGGGCTTGCCGTAGATCAAATAAGGAAGAACGTCATGATCTCCGCAGTGACCCTCACCGCATTCGCCGCCGTCGCATTCGGCATCGCGATCACACCCGGTCCCAACACCGCCTATCTGGTGTCGCGTTCCATTTGCCAGGGGCGCGGCGCCGGGGTCTTGTCGCTCGCGGGGGTCATGACGGGGCATGTGGTCTACATGCTTCTCGCCGCATTCGGCATCATGGCCGTACTGCTTGCGATTCCTTATGCCTACGACGCGCTCCGCATCGCCGGCGCTGCCTACCTAGCCTATCTCGCGTATCAGGCCGTGAAGCCTAACGGCGCGTCTCCTTTCGAGATCCGGACCCTGAGCCCGGACAGCTCGTTTCGGCTGTTCACGATGGGTCTCCTCACGAACCTCCTCAATCCGAAGGTCGCGGTCCTTTACCTGTCGCTGAT
Source organism: Microvirga sp. (assembly GCA_036562855.1). GTDB lineage: Bacteria > Pseudomonadota > Alphaproteobacteria > Rhizobiales > Beijerinckiaceae > Microvirga. The sequence goes on along the minus strand of DATCJK010000028.1, from coordinate 117,586 downwards.
CCCGCAATTCGTGGACCCCGGCAAAGGCGCGGTGCTCATGCAGAGCGTGGGCTTGGGCTTCGTCCAGATCGGCATCAGCCTGATGGTCGGTATCGCCATCGTCCTTACCGCCGGGTCCGTGGCTCGCTTCTTGGACCGGCGTCCGTCCTGGATCCGGATGCAACGCTGGTTGCTCGGCGCGGTCCTCGGCGGTCTTGCTGTCCGCATGCTGGTCGACGTGAGGCGCTAGACATCGAGCCTATTGCTCCCGGCGCCGTCGAAGCCGGCTTCGCGTTCGATCGACCCCGTGCCCTCCGGCGCCGGCCGTCGATGCTCCGCATGGGCGGGAGCGAATTGGCTAAAGCAGGACGAACGGGAACTTTGCTGGGCTGCCGTGCTTCCTTCGTCTCCAACGAACGAGGAGTGCCGCCACCGTGAATGCCACCCCGGATCAAGCCATGGATCACCTGGACTGCGTGGTGGTCGGAGGAGGACCGGGCGGGCTGACGGCCGCTATCTATCTCGCCCGGTTCCGGCGCCGCTTCGCGCTCGTGGATGCGGGGGAGAGCCGGGCGTCCTGGATCCCGCGCTCCCACAACCATCCCGGCTTTCCGCAGGGGGTCGGCGGGACCGAGCTGCTGCAGCGGATGCGCGAGCAGCTCGGCAACCACGAGGGGCGCGTCCTGTCGGGCACGATCTCGTCCGTCACCTGCCGGCCCGACGGGACCTTCGCCCTGAAATACGGCCGCGGCACCCTCACGGCCGATCACGTGATCCTGGCCACCGGCGTCGTGGACGTGGAGCCGCCGCTGCCGAACGCGCTCGAGGCGGTCCGCCGCGGACTCGTGCGGCAATGCCCGATCTGCGACGCCTACGAGATGATCGACGCTAAGCTCGTGGTCATCGGCCGGGGCGAGAAGGGCCTCGGCGAGGCGCTCTTCCTGCGCAGCTACACTTCCGACATCACCCTCGTGACCCTCGGCGAGCCGCTCGACCTGAGCCCGGCCAACATGGCCCGCATGGAGGAGGCCGGCATCCGCGCCGTGGAAACGCCGGTCACGGACATCGCCGTCGAGGGGAACCGGATCGCCCGGCTCGCCTTCGCGGACGGGATGGAGACCACCTTCGACAGCATCTATTCGGCGCTCGGCTTCCACCCGCGGGCGGACCTTGCGGCCATGATGGGCCTGCGCCTTCACGAGGATGGACGCATCGTCACGGACGACCACCAGCGCACCTCCATCGATGGCTGCTACGCCGCCGGGGACATCGTGACCGGGCTGAACCAGCTCGGCGTCGCCATGGCCCAGGGAGAGATCGCGGCCGTGGACATCCATAACCGCTTGCGGGCCCGGGAGGGCCTGAAGCTCGCCTCCGCCCGCGACCCCGCGCCGCCCGCCTTCCGGCAGCGGGTGCCGGAGGATGCCCCCGCCGCCGAAGCTCAGCCGGCCGAGTAAGGGGCGACCATCTTCCCGGCGCGCGACAGGCGTGAAGCGGCTCTGCTCACAATCCTGGGACATGGCGGCGCAGCCGAGCGAGGGGCGCCTCTCTCCCCGAGGCGGGGAGGGCGTAAGGCGGCGCTTGTCACAATCGTGGGACATGGCAGCGCAGCCGCAAACTTTCGGCATTCTTGAGGGTTGTGACCGAGATGCCCGGCGGCCGATCCGCCGGGCCACCCACGAGGAGAATTCATGACGACGGCACACGTGAATCGCATCGGCACGGCCGTTCCGGACCACGATGTGCACCAGACCTTCATCGACTATGCGGACACCCTGCTGCCCGACCGCCGGGCGCGGACCCTGTTCAAGCGCATGGCCCAGCGGGCCGAGATCGGGCACCGCTATTCCTATCTGAGGCCGGGCGAGCGCATCGAGATCGCCGCCGACAAGGATGGCTTCTATGGGCGCGGCCAGTTCCCGGGCACGGCGGCCCGCATGGCGAAGTACGAAGCCTTCGCGCTCGACCTTGCGACCCGCGCGGCCGCGGCCCTCGACATCGAGGCGGAGCGCGAGCGCATTACCCATATCGTTGTCGCGTCCTGCACCGGCTTCACGGCGCCGGGGCTCGACCAGCAGCTCATCGAAGCGCTCGGCCTCAACCCGTCCATCGAGCGCACAATCGTCGGATTCATGGGCTGCGCCGCCGCCGTGAACGCCCTGAAGGTGGCGCATCACATCGTCCGCTCCGAGCCCGCCGCCCGCGTGCTCGTGGTGAATGTGGAGCTGTGCACGCTGCACATGCAGGAGACCGGAAACCTGGAGCAGATCCTGAGCGCGCTCCTTTTCGGCGACGGCTGCACGGCCGCGCTCGTGACGGCCGACGAGGAGGGCCTGGCGCTCATGGACTTCCGGGCCGTCACGATCCCGGACACGCAGCGCCTCATTACCTGGCATATCGGCGACGGGGGCTTCGAGATGCATCTCTCCGGCGAGGTGCCGAGCCAGATCACCCGGGCGCTTCGTCACGAGGCCTCGCGCAACGATGCGGGCGGCATCTTCCGGGGCGAGCGGCCTGAGGAAGTGGAGCTCTGGGCCGTCCATGCGGGCGGGCGCACCATCCTCGACGCCGTCGAAGACGGCCTGAGCCTCGACGGCGAGGCCTTGCGCTGGTCGCGCGGCGTGCTGCGCGATTTCGGCAACATGTCCTCGGCGACGCTGATGTTCGTGCTCAACCGGATGCTCGGCACGGTGAGTGAGCGGAAGGCGGGCTTCGGCATGGCCTTCGGGCCCGGCCTCGTCGCGGAGACCTTCCGCTTTCGGACCGTGGGCTGAGGCCCGCCATGTCCGGCGCCTCCCTCGACACCGCGCGCGCCGCCCGTCCGCGCTTCGCCGAGCGCAGCCGCGAGCCGGAGCTCATGGACACCGAGGAGGTGTCGCTCGAGGATTTCCGCGCGTGCCTGCGCGATTTGGCGACCGTCAACACGCTCACCCTCGCCAAGGGGCCGACGCTCGCCTGGCTCGCCCAAGCGACGCGCGGGATGAAGCGCGGCGACCGGGTCACGCTTCTCGATGTGGGTTTTGGCTATGGCGATACGCTGAGGGCGATCCATCGCTGGTGCGTGGCGCGGGGTTTCGAACCCGATCTCATGGGCGTCGACCTCAATCCGTGGAGCGCCGCCTCCGCCCGGGAGGCAACGCCGCCCGACATGGCGATCGCCTACCACACGGCCGATGTGTTCGCCTTCGCGCCCGAGCGGCCGGTTCAGTTCGTGGTGAGTTCGCTCTTCACCCATCACTTGCCGGATGCGGAGCTGGTGCGCTTCGTCGCCTTCATGGAACGGTTCGCGACGCGCGGATGGTACGTGAACGACCTCCATCGCCATGCCGTGCCCTATTACGGCTTCGCGGCCATGGCCCGCCTCGCCCGGTGGCACCGCTTCGTGCAGCATGACGGGCCGGTCTCCATCGCGCGGAGCTTCCGGCGCGCGGATTGGGAGCGGATCGTCGATGCGGCGGGGATCGACCGGAGCGCCGTCGAGATCCGCTGGCACGTGCCGTTCCGCCTATGCGTCGGACGGGTGAAATGAGCCTGCCCGGCAGTGCCGAGATCGTCGTGGTCGGTGGCGGTCCCGCGGGCGCGTCCGCGGCCTGCCTCCTGGCGGCGGCCGGTCGGCGGCCCCTCGTGATCGAGCGCGAGACCGAGCCGCGCCACAAGATCTGCGGCGAGTTCCTGAGCGTTGAGGCGCAGGGCTATCTCGCTGCCCTCGGCATCGACCCGCGCGCGCTCGGCGGTGCGGAAATCGACCGGGTGCGGCTCGTCGCAGGGGCCCGGGTCGCGGAGGCGCCGCTGCCCTTCAGGGGCGTCGGCCTCTCCCGGCGCGTGCTCGACGAAGCCCTCTTGCTGCGCGCCGAGGCGGTGGGCGCGCAGGTGATCCGGGGCGTGGTGGCGCGGGAGATCGAGGCCGAGGAGGGGGGCTTGCGCGTCGATCTCGGGCGCGACGGAGCCATCGCGGCCGCGACCGTCTTTCATGCCAGCGGCAAGCACGACCTACGCAACCCGAAGCGCCCGCGGGAGGGCTGCGACCTCATCGGCTTCAAGACCTACTTCGCCCTGCGGCCCCGGGAACGGGCGGCGCTCGAGGGGATCATCGAGGTGATCCTGTTCGAGGGCGGCTATGCGGGGTTCCAGCTCGTGGAGGAGGGGCAGGCCAATCTGTGCCTGCTCGTCCGACAATCGGCCTATGAGGCGGTCGGGCGAAGCTTTGAGGCGCTTCTCGCCCGTCTCATGGCGGAATGCCCGGAACTGGCGCGGCGCCTTGCCGACGCGACGCCGCTTCTCGACAAGCCCCTCGCCATCGCGCAGGTGCCGTACGGCTTCGTCTACGCGCCAGAGCCCGGAGCCCCGGAGGGCCTGTTCCGGCTCGGTGACCAGATGGGGGTGATCCCGTCCTTTTCCGGCGACGGCATGTCGATCGCCCTTCACACGGCGCGCTTGGCCGCCGGCACCTATCTGCGGCGCGGGAACGCCGCCGGGCGCTACCACGCGGAGGCGCGTCGGGATATCGAGAGGCAGATCCGCCTCGCCTCCAACCTGTACGCGGTCAGCCGCAGCCCCCTCGGCCAGCAGGCGCTGGTGCTCGCCTGCCGCACGGTGCCGGCGGCCCTGCGCCTGATGGCGGCCTGGACGCGGGTGCCCGACGCGGCGCTGGAGCGGGCAGGGCTCGGCCTGCGCTAGGTCGCTCCGCGAAGGGCATGGAGGGTCGAAAAGGCCGGGCGGCTCAAGTGGCCGGACCGACGAGGCGCCCGGGAGGGCAGTTCATCCGTGCGCACTCCCGGGTGCTCGCCTCGCTGCCTCTTGCGAAGCAGCTGTCTCAGAGTGGCACAAAGATGTGGATAAGCAAGCGGCCTCGTGGGCTTCAGGCGCCGAACGGCCGCGTTTACGTAGTTCGCCTGAGCTTCCGCTAGGGCATGCGCCCCGGTCCACTGCCCCGGCCCGGAATGCTCGACGGCGCTCGCCCGGGGCGGCAGGCTGCGGCCCCTGTCCTGCGTCAGGAAAGCCTTGTGTTCCGGGGGCTTGAGGTCTCGACAGAATCTGGAACCGCCGGCACTATGGGCGGTCAAGCCCTCGGCGTTTTACGCCGGGATCAACGATGGTCATGGACCAGGGCGGCACGAAGGTGGGCGAGCAGGACGCTCTCTTTATCATCGAGGATGAACCCGCGCCGCGTGCCGTTCGGGACGAGAAGGCGTGGACGATCGCTGTCATCGATGATGATGCCGCCGTCCATGATGGTACGCGGTTCGCGCTCTACGACTACTCCCTGAACGGGCAGGGCCTGCGCATTCTGTCCGCCTTTTCTGCCGCCGAAGGTCGCCGCCTCATGGCGGCCGAGCCCAATATCGCCGTGGTGCTCCTCGACGTGGTGATGGAGACCGACCGGGCCGGGCTCGACCTCGTGGACTTCATCCGCAAGGAGCTGAAGAACGAGACGGTCCGGATCGTGCTGCGCACCGGCCAGCCGGGCCAGGCGCCCGAGCGGCATGTGGTCGTCGACTACGACATCAACGACTACAAGGCCAAAACCGAGCTCACGGCCGACAAGCTCTACACGACGCTGACCGCGGCCTTGCGCAGCTACCAGCAGCTTGAGCGGCTCACCGATACGAGGCGCGGCCTGGAAGTGATCATCGAGGCGGCGGCGGCGCTCGTGGACCTGCGTTCCATGGGCCGGCTCTCGGATGGCGTGCTCGCCTGGCTGACCTCGCTGCTCGGCATCGATTGCTGCGGGATGCTCCTGTCGCGCGACCCGGCGATCGAGATCGACCAAAGCCCGGTCCTGGCCGCCTGCGGCCGCCATCGGCGCCTCGCCGGCCGCACGCTGGCCGAGCTCGACGGGAGCCACCGGTCGGGCCTCATCCGCGCCTTCACGGAGCGGCGCAGCCGCTTCGACGGGTCGGAGATGGTGCTCCATGTGCCGACCGCGAGCGGGCGCGAGATCGTCATCCTGTTCGACACGGGCAAGCCCCTCTCGGAGACCGAGCGCGAGCTCGTGCAGCTTTTCGCCAGCCGCCTCTCGGTCACCTTCGACAACGTGGTTCTCTACGAGCAGCTTCAGGAGGCGAACGCGCACCTGGAGGAGCGGGTCATGCAGCGCACCTCGGAGCTGCACCGGGCGAACCAGCGGCTCTCGTCCCAGCGCGCGAGCCTGCAGAAGGTGAACCACTTCAAGAGCGAGATGCTCGGCACCGTCGCGCACGACCTCAAGAACCCGCTCGGCGTGATCCTCGGCCGCGCCGAGATCCTCACCGATCTTCTCGAGGTGCAGCCGACGCCCGTCGAGCCCATGCGCACGCAGCTCATCCATATCCGCGATTCCGCGAAGCGCCTCACCGGCATGGTGGACGACCTGATGGTGCACGCGGTGAACGACGTGCTCGACATCTCGATCCGCCGCGACCCGCTCGACTGCGCGGCGCTGGCCGCCGAGGTCGTGGAGGCGAACCGCCTCAATGCGGAGCGCAAGGGTCAGACCATCGGCCTCGGCGGCGCCCGCCATCTTCGCCTCAGCGGCGATCCCGAGCGGCTGCGCGAGGCCATCGACAACCTCGTGAGCAACGCCATCAAGTACAGCCCCATCGGCGCCGATATCACGGTCTGCGTGGACGTGGACCGGACCGAGGCCGTGGTGCGCGTGAAGGATCACGGGCCGGGCCTCTCCCCCGAGGATCTGGCTCGGGTCTTCGGTCGCTTCCAGCGGCTCTCGGCAAAGCCCACGGGCGGGGAGGGCTCGACCGGGCTCGGCCTTTCCATCGTCAAGCGGATCGCGGAGCTTCATGGCGGGCGCGTCACCGCCGAGAGCGCCGGCGCCGGCCTCGGCTCCACCTTCTCGATCCATCTCCCCCTGCGCCCGGTCGAGGTCGCCTGACCGTGCCGGGAGCCGAGGAGCGACGAGTACCAACGGAACATCCATGAGCGGCGGGCGGCACATCATTTCATCGGGCGCAGTTGGACGGACGAAACGGGCATGAGCGGCGGGCAGCACATCATTGTGGTCGACGACGAGGCGGCGGCGCGCGACATGGTCGGCGACTACCTCAAGATGCACGGCTTCCAGGTGACCCTCTGCGACGGCGGCGGCAGCCTGCGCGCCGCGATGGGCGCCGTAACTCCCGACCTTATCGTCCTCGATCTCAACATGCCGGAGGAGGACGGGCTCTCCATCGTCAAGGACCTGAAGTCCCGCACGCCCGTGCCGATCATCATGCTGACGGCGACCGCGAGCCCCATCGACCGGGTGGTCGGTTTGGAGCTTGGCGCGGACGACTACATCCCGAAGCCCTGCGAGCTGCGCGAACTCGTGGCGCGCATCCGCTCGGTGCTCCGCCGCGGCGCGGCGCCGGCGGCGGCCGCCGCTCCGGCGGCGGCTGAGCCGTCCACCCGCAGCGTGAAGATCGGCACCAAGTGGTTCGATCTCGAGACCCATCGCCTGCGCGACGATTCCGGCGCCGAGCAGGTGCTCACGAAATCCGAATATGCGCTGCTGCGCGCCTTCGCCGACCACCCCAAGCGGGTTCTGTCCCGCGACCGGCTTCTCGATCTTGCGGACGCTCGCGATCCGGACGCCTTCGACCGCTCCATCGACGTGCGGATCAACCGCATCCGCAAGAAGGTGGAGCCGGACGCCGCGAATCCCCGCTACATCCGCACGGTGCGCGGCATGGGCTACGTGTTCCGTCCCGAGGGCGATTGAGGGGGGCGGGCCCGACCTGCGCCCGACCGGTCCCACCCGAGGCCGATTGTTTCGCGCCGGCCCCGGGACGCAACAATCCGTGCCCGCCGCGCAACGGTCTTGAATTCATTAATTTATGAAACGTAAACGGCCCGAAATGCGGGGCCCTTAGACATCCAGCATCGACAAGCCCGGAAATCGGGCGGGAGGATGCGATGCTGGGTTTTCTCAAGATGAGCGCGGTCAGCGCCGTTCTCTCGTTCTCCGTGGTCACGGCCTATAACGGTGGCGTGCCGGCATCGGCCGCCCAGCCCTCCCTCAAGCCTTTCCAGGAGCGCCTTGCGGCCGCCGAGCCCGAGGGCGCGGTGCTGCACGTCACGGGATCCACGGCGCGGGGCAGCCGCCTCGACCGGCCGGCGGCCTGCGCCGACGAGGCTTGGCCGCACATCTCCCCGGCCTGCACCACCGGCCCTGACGGACGACCCCTCCGCCGTTCCGTGCGCCTCGTCACATCCGAGCGGCGCGAGGGGGAGAATACTTCGATCCTGATCCGGCATCAGCCGAGCGACGTCGCCGCCCGCTGACGGGCGCCTTCCGCGCCCCGACGTTCGAGACACCCTGAGGATAAGACCATGCCTTGCCTGTCCGCCGACGCCCTCACGCAGGATCCCGAAGGTCTCGCCTTCCTGCGGGCCGTTCTTGCCGGGCCCGCTCACGCCGCCAGCGCGCGCGGCCCCGTCCCGGCCGAGCGCGAGCGTATCGCGGTCCTGGTGCGCCCCGCGCCCCAGCCCAGCACCGCGACCCCCGCGCCTGTTTTCAAACGTGCGGTCTGACAAAACGCCTTTTCAGGATCACGATCATGAAGTTCTTGCCCATCACCTCAGCAGCGATCCTTGCCGCCCTCATCCTGCCGGCGCCGACATCGGCGCAGGGCAAGGATGCCGAGCCGAAGCGCGCCGAGAGCGCTCAGGCCGCGCCCGCCGATGCAGCCGCCGCCATTCCCTGCGCCAAGCCGCGCCGCCGGCTCTGGGTCGAGGGGGAGGGCTGGGTGGTCCGGCGGGTGACGATCTGCTCGTGAAGCGGCGCGGCTTCGCCGCAGCTTTCTTCGCTGGATCCCGGATCTGCGTCCGCGGAGCTGGCTCTGCTCCCTTGTCCGGGAAAGGGCGCTGCGGGTGTGATCACCCTCTCACGCCTTTCCCGGACAAGTGCAGCGAAGCGGAACGCCGATCCGGGATCCAGGGCCAAGACTCGCGGCGAAGCCGCGCCGAAGCTCTCAGGGCTTCAGATCCACCCGATCGAAGATGTGCCGCCCGAGCGGGTCCATGACGAAGCCCGTCACCTCGCGGCGGGCCGCCATGAAGACCACGGAATGGGCGAGGGGCACCCAAGGGGCCTCGTCCTTCGCGATGACCTGCGCGCGTCTGTAGAGCGCGTCGCGCTCCGACTGGTCGGAGCGGACCTTCGCTTCCGTCACGAGCGCGTCGTAGTCCCGGTGGCACCAGCGGGCGATGTTGTTGCCGCCGATCCGGGCCGCGGTGCAGCCGAGGAGCAGGTGCAGGAAGTTGTCCGGGTCGCCGTTGTCGCCGGTCCATCCATAAAGAGCCATGGTGGCCTCCCCGGCCTGGAGGCGGGCCCGGTAGAGGCTCCACTCGTCCGTCACGAGGCGCAGGCGGATGCCGACCTTGGCGAGGTCCGCCTGGATCATCTCCGCGATGCGTTTGCCGTTCGGATTGTAGGGACGGCTCACGGGCATGTACCAGAGGTCCGTCTCGAACCCCTCCGGGTAGCCGGCCTCGCCGAGCAGGCGACGAGCCTCGGCGGGATCGTAGGGGTAGTCGCGCACATCTACGTTGTAGGACCACAGCGTCGGCGGCACCGGGTTCTTCGCCACGACGCCCGCGCCCTGATAGACCGCCTCGATGATGGCGTCCTTCTCGATGGCCATGTTGATGGCCCGCCGCACGCGCACGTCCGTGAAGGGCGGCCGCGACGTGTTCAGCGCCATGTAGCCGATATTGAGTCCTTCCTGGCGCATGAGCGTGAGGGTCGGGTCCGCCGCGATGCGGGCGGCGTCGCCGGGGCTCGGGAAAGCCATGGCGTGGCACTCGCCGGCCTTGAGCTTCGTGAGGCGCACGGAGGCGTTCGGGGTGATCGCGAAGACGAGCGCGCTGATCGCCTGCTCGGCGCCCCAGAAGGCGCGGAACGCCTTGAAGCGGATCGCCACATCCTTCTGGTAGCTCACGAACTCGAACGGGCCGGTGCCGATCGGCTCCTGGTCGAGGCGGTCCGGGGTGCCGGCCTTCAGCATCGCCGCGCCGTACTCCGCCGACAGGACGACGTTGAAGGGCATGGCGAGGTTCGCGAGGAACACGGAATCGGGGCGCGCGAGACGGATGCGCACGGTGCGGTCGTCGAGCTTCTCCACCGCCTGCAGGAGATCGGCCATGCCGAGATCCTGGAAGTAGTCGTACTTGGTGCCCGACACCGCGTGATACGGGTGGTCGGCCTTCCATTGCCGCACGATGGAGAAGATCACGTCGTCCGCATTGAGGGGACGGCTCGGCGTGAAGAACCGGTTGGCATGGAACTGCACGCCGGAGCGCAGGCGGAAGGTGTATTCGAGCCCGTCCGGCGACACGGTCCAGGATTCCGCGAGGCTCGGCACGATGGTGGTGGAGCCGGGCGCGAACTCCACCAGGTTGTTGTAGACGGGCCGGCTCGCATTCATGCCGGTCGTCGTGGTCACGAGCTGCGGATTCAAGGCTTCCGGATTGCCCTCGGAGCAGAACACGAAGGTCTTGGCCGCCGCCGTTCCGGACCAGAGGAGGGCGCCCGCGAGGGCCAGGGCTTGCGACACGCGCCTCATGGGAGGGCTCCTGGAAAGGGTGTGGGGCTGCGGGCGAGTGGCGTCATGCGGGCTCCGCCACGCGCTGCGGGGCTTCGGCGCTCTCGACGCTGACAGGCAGTTCCATGGTGAAGGTGGTGCCCTCGCCAAGGCGGCTGTCCACGCCGAGCGTCCCGTGCAGTTTCGCGGTCACCAGGTTGTAGACGATATGGAGCCCGAGGCCCGTGCTGCCCTTGTCCCGGCGAGTGGTGAAGAACGGATCGAAGATCTTCGGCAGGTGCTCCGGCGCGATCCCGCGACCGTCGTCCCGGAAGGTGACCCGGACCATCCCGGGCGCGAATTCCTGCACGCGCACCTCGAGCCGTCCGGCTTCGCCCGGCTCGTAGCCGTGCACCACCGCATTCATGAGAAGGTTCGTGAGCACCTGCGCGAAGCTGCCCGGATAGGTGTCGAGCACGAGATCGTCCGGGCACTCGGCCACGACCTCGTGGCCGCTCTTGCGCAGCACGGGGCCAAGACTCGTGAGGAGTTCGTCGAGCCAGGCCTTCATGGGGAAGCGGCGGCGCTCGCCGCTCGCCTGGTCGGCCGCCACCTGCTTGAAGCTGTAGACGAGGTCGATGGCGCGGGTGAGGTTGCTCAGCAGCAGCCTCGTCCCCTCGTTGAGACGGGCGAGGGCGTTGGTGAAGTCCGAGCGCGACATGCGTCCGCTCTCGCCCTGCTGCGTGAGGCGCCCGACCTCGCGCTCCAGGGAGGTCGAGGTGGTGAGCGCCACGCCGAGCGGCGTGTTGATCTCGTGGGCGACGCCCGCGACGAGCTGCCCCAGCGATGCGAGCTTCTCGGCCTGGATGAGATTCGATTGGGTCTCGCGCAGCTCGATGAGCATGGCGTCGGCCCGGTCCTTCGCGCGCCGCAGCGCATCCTCGCGCCGCCCGATCTCGCGCACGAAGAAATTGACCGCCTGGGCCATGGATCCGAGCTCGTCCTGCCGCGTCGCCTCGGTGATCGGCCCGGCCTTCGGATCGGCGGCCAGCTCGATCATGCGGCCCTCCAGCCGGCGCAGGGGCTCGGTGATCGAGCGCGCCACGAAGAAGGCGGTGCCGGAACCGAGGAGAAGGCCAAAGGCGGCGCCGAGCACGAGCGTGGTGCGCACCACCTGGCCGATCCTGTCCGCATCCCCGGTGAAGAGGTCGTTCAGGGTCGAGGCGCTGCGGATCATGGTTCCGGCGGAGGTGTCCATGCCCGAGATCAGGTCGTTCTGCCGGCGCAGGTACTGCGCCGTGGTGGCGAGCCCGTCGCGCCAGCGATCGATGGCATCGATCATCTCGGTCTGGATGAGGGGGGAGATCGGCAGGGCGCCGACCGTCGCGGCGAGATCCTCGCTGTCCTTCAGGACCTGCTCGGCCGCCGCCCCGTCGCGGGCGGACAGGGCGTCCGCGGTGCGGCGGCTGAGCTTGAGGGTCGTGATGGCGATGTTCTGCGTGACCTGCTCAGTCTCGGCGGCGCTCACCGAATAGGTGAGGAGCTGCGCCGCCTCGTCGTGCAGGGCCCGGTGCTCGGTGGCGTGCACCTTCACGAGGCGCTCGACCCATTCGGCGAGCCGATGCTGCGCCAGCACGTTGCGGCCGCCGGTCCCGCCCTGGGACTCGGGCGCATAACGCTCCACCAGGGAGGCGAGCTCCTCGGCCGAGGCGGAGCGGCCCGCGCTGCGGAGGAGCTCACCGAGATCGCGCGCCATGTTGCGCAGGCGTGCCGTGGTGAGCGCGCGCTCGGCGGAGGAACGCTCGGAGGCGAGGCCCCGATCCGCATAGGCGTCCTGCAGGCCGGCCGCCGCGATGGTCGCCTGGATCTCGTAGGCCCGGTCCACCACGTCGCGGGCGAGGCGAAGCTTGCGGTCGCCGTCGGTCAGGGAGGCGATGATATCGGTGTTCGAGGCGTGCTGCCGCTCGCGGGCCCGGTCGGTGAGAGCGATGAGGGAGGCGGCGCGAGACCCCATCTCCTCGATGAGCCGATCGGCCCCGATCGTCACCTGCATGAGGCTCCACATCTGGTCCCGGTAGCCGAGGAGGGTGTTGCGGGTCTCCATGGCGAGCGCCCGGTTCGCGGGGTCGCGGGCGACGCCTGCCAGGGTCTCGAGCTTGTCGAGGCCGCGCGCAGCGAAATCGGTCAGGCGCGAGGAGTAAGGGGGGCGTTCCGTCGGTGCCGCATTCACGTAGTCGTTGCGGGCGATCATGACCTCCTGGAGGTCGCGATAGACGGCGCCCGCTACCACGGCGCCGTTGCGGGCCCGCTCGGCCGCGCCCAGGAGCAGCCAGGCGATCACCGCGATCGCCGCGGCGATGGCGATGGGGATGCCTCCGACGAGGGCTACCTTGTACTTGATGCGCATCTGCGCTCCGCGCCTGGTGGGGCCGACGGAGGATTGTGGCCTCGGGAGGCGGCTCACGCCAATGGGGCTTCTGCGCACAGGAGTAACCCCGGGCGCGGTGTCGTCGGCGGGGCCCGGCGCGAGGAGCGAGGCGGAGCCCAGCGTGGAGGTAATGGCGCGCAAGCGGGTCACCTGGCCCGCAAAAGCGAGAGGATGCTTGCGGCAATCCGATGAAGCCTGTCGCCGGGCACCGCATCCCCGCCCGCCCGCCGAACGGCGTCGACCAGCTCCGAAGGCGAGGGCTCCTTGGCTCGGATGTCGTCGAGCATCGCGCGGATCTCAGCGCGGCGGCGCTCCAGCTCGGAGGCGGCGTCCGAAGCGTGATTCGATCGCGTCGCGGTCTGTGTTCGGGCAGTGGCAAGCATGGGTGACCCTCCAGGCCGGAAAACTAACGGGCCTCCTTTGCCGCAATGTTTCGTGTGGCCGGGAGGGCGGCCGCCCTGGGCCACGGCGGACGTGCGGCGGAGCACGCCGCATGTTTCACCCATGAAATATAAAGCGACATTCGCTGGAAACGGCGCAGCTCTAGACGGTTCGCCATCGAAGGAGCGCTGCCATGACCGCGAACCTTGTTTGCTTCCTGCTGGGAGCCGTCGGCCCGTTCAGTTTGGTGGGCTGGCTTCTTCTGGCGCACTGAACCCGCAACCCCGCGCCGGACGGCGCAACGAGCTTCGATCGTCCAGGAGGACACCATGACCACCATCGCTTCCGGCAAGCAGCCCTCGCTCATCGTCCCGACGGTAGGGTTCATCGCATCGACAGCCCTGACCGCCGTCGTGATGGTGCTGCTGAGCACGATCTGAGACCCCGCGGACACGCGGATCGATTCGAGACCTCCACTGCATTTCGGCCCGCCCATGGCGGGCCGCTTTTATTCAGGCGCGGAGATGGCTGTCCTGGCTGCCGCAGCGTCGGTAGGACGAAGGTCCGACGCCCGTCGCGAGCGATGCGGCAGGGCTGCAACAAGCCGCGCGGCGGACTTCCCCATTAGTCGCTTTTTTACAAATATTCATGTTTCATTAACCGCGCCTGGGCGGATTAGGGGCATGCCGAAAACGCCACCGAACAACTCGCTCGCCGAGACGCGATCGCTTCAGCAGCATCTTGCGAGCCTGCGTGCTCTCCTCGAGCTTCAGCAAAAGCAGATTCAGGCCTGGGACGAGCGCCTCTACTCGGCGCAGCCCGGCGGCGTTGCGGCGCGTCGTCTGATCGGCCTGAAGAATGCGATGAAGCGTTGACGCGCAGACGTCAGGACCGCTGCGAGGGGCCGTCGCCCTCCGCCGATTGCCAGCCGGACTCGAACAGGCAGATCAGCACGAACACCGCGACGACCATGACGAGCTCGGCGCCGTGACCTATCCAGTCCGGCATGCTCTCGCCGAACAGGCCGAGGGCAAGAACGGAACCGAGCAATGTGAGAAGCGTGCTCCAGACCACCATGGCAGATCACCGGGTGAGAGATATCGCCCGCATAGACCCATGTTCCTGAACGGCACGTGTCTATCGGCCAAGCTTGTTTGTGCCGTTCCGAGGCGCGATCGAGGTGAGGGGCTCGGCTCCGAGACCTCCGCGGTCGCGGGGAGCCCGCGTGGGTGCTTCCTGAAGCCCGGGAACTGCCTGTCGTCGAGCCCCGCACCTGCGGCGTTAACCGTTCGTTAACCATAAGGGCGCAGCATTCTCTGGCGCCTGTGGGGGCGCAATCTCCTCCTGGAACAAGGACCGCAAACGCGGCCTTCCTCAGAGCGCCCTCGGGGCGCTCTTTTCTTGTCTGCCCCCGCGCCGGCGTAACGCTTGCTTAACCGTGAATTTAAGTCGAATTGTCCGCATTCCGGTTTCGCGCGTTGCCCTCATGAGACCAGAGGAAGCGTTGCGTCATGACACTCTTCGATCCGAAGTCCGGCCACTACGTCGATATCGATCTGAGGACTGGCGCAGGCCCGTCACAGAAGGGCCCCTCCAAGGACCCGAAGACTGGCGACAAGAACCAAACCCGAGGACAGCCCAAGGGCGATGAGCGCAAGCAGGCGCAAGGCTAGGCGCAGCTGCGGCGCCAAGCCCGCCGGGGGCAAGGTATCGCCCGTGCGGGCAGGGGACGACAGCGACGGGGGTATCATCAAAGGGGCGCTACCATTGGCGTGTACGGCCTCGGATAACCGGGAGCGGGTCCCCCGGTTGCAGCGAAGAACCTCCATCGCGTCCTTTCCACAGCCCCGTGGTTGACGGCTGGTTACCGACCTCCATGACGGCAGCGCCGTCGTCGACTTCTTGGACGGGTCGTTGACGGAACCGAACCAGCTTCGCGGGCGGCGGCGCGCCTCGCTTGCCTCCCCGGGG
The DNA here is from genome assembly GCA_036562855.1 of Microvirga sp. Taxonomy (GTDB): domain Bacteria; phylum Pseudomonadota; class Alphaproteobacteria; order Rhizobiales; family Beijerinckiaceae; genus Microvirga. Next base: position 102,331 of record DATCJK010000028.1, on the reverse strand, counting down.
CGGTCGCCCTAGGCTTCCGGGGCCGGTCGACCTCCGGCTCTGCCGAGTGGACGACGATGCCGCGCTACTTCTTCAACATCCGGGACGGCCACGACCTGGACGAGGACGACGAAGGGGTCGAGCTGCCCGACATCGAAGCGGCCCGAGCCGAAGCGCTGGCCACCGTGGAGGAGCTGCGCGACCAGCTGGCGGACGCGGGCAATATCGAGCTCGAGATCACGGACGACACGGGCCGTCGCCTCATCACCGTGCCCTTCTTCCGCCACGGCAGCCGGCGGCGGTGACGCAAGGTGCTGCGATGGCACGCGACGGCCCGCCACATGGCTTGGGCCCGCGCTCTCTGCGAAGGGACGATCCCAGGGGGAACGGACCATGCAGAGCCTGCTGATCGCCTATCTGGGCGTCGTCGTCGTGTTGCTGACCATCTCGACCAGCATCGAGAGCGACGAGGGAGTCGATCTCAAGCATATCCTGATCGCGGCCTTCGCCTGGCCGCTCGCAGCCCCCATCATCGCCCTGAAGGCTTGGCGCGCTCGCTGATCGCGGGCTCGGGCCGGACGCCGGCCCGATGAAGGAAAACTCCGCCCATCCCATCCGGCTCGTCGCGGACGGCGCCACGGTCCTCGTCGATCCGCTCGGCGCCGAACCCTTAGCCTGGTCGGCGGCAGGGCGCAGCCTGCTCTGGGCGGGCGACCCCGCATTCTGGGACCGGCGCGCGCCGATCCTCTTTCCCGTGGTCGGGTCGTCTGTCGACGGCATCGTGCGCATCGATGGCGCAGCCTATCCCATGCCGCAGCACGGCTTTGCGAAGGATCGGCTGTTCGAGACGGTCGAGCGATCGGCCGAGGCGGTCCGCCTCAGGCTCCGCGCCGACGAGACGACGCGCCGCCACTACCCGTTCTCCTTTTGCCTCGACATCGCGCTCGCCCTGACGCCGACGACCTTCGTCGTCACCGCGGACGTGGTGAACGAGGGTTCGGAGCCGATGCCCTATGCGCTCGGCTTTCATCCGGGCTTTGCCTGGCCGTTCGATGCGGCGACCCGCGACGGGCATCACGTCGCCTTTGCGGCCGACGAGGTGCCGGAGGTTCCGGGCATCGTGCCTTTGGTGGGCCTCCTCGAGCGCCGCCTTCGCCCGATCCCGCTGGCGGACCGTCGCCTTGATCTCTCGCCCGATCTCTTCCGAGGGGGCGCGCTGATCGTCCGGGACGCGGCGAGCCGGTCCTTGCGCCTCATGGGGCCGAGCGGCTCCACGATCACGATCGAGGCGGAGGGGTTCCGTCACTGGGCGGTGTGGACCAAGCCCGACGCGGGCTTCGTGTGCCTCGAAGCGCTGACCGGTCACGCGGATTGGACGGATGCGGACGGCGACATCGCGCAGCGCAACTCGATCCTGTGGCTCGCGCCGGGCGACACGGCGCGGCATCGCGTGACGATGCGCTTCGACCCCGCAACCTGATCCGTCACTCGCCGAAAGCGGCGCGGGCTTCATCGGCCAGGACATCGGGTGTCGCCAGATAGCGGGCCGAATGGTGAAAGAGGCGCAGATGCTTCGCACCGGCCTGCCGCGCGAGACGGCCCGCATCGCCCGCCGTCAAATGGCGCGTGGCCTCCGCCAGCGCGCGGTCCGCATCCAGGAACACGGCCTCGATGAAGAGCTGGTCCGCGCCGCGGGCGAGAGCGACGATGCGCTCCGCGTTCTGCGGCGTCGCGGCTGCGTCCGTCACATAGGCGATGTGCTGGCCCGGGCCGATGCGCAGCACCTCGTTCTTCAACGCGGCAAGGCTCGTGAGGCGCCCGTCGGGCAGGGCGATGAGGGTCGTGTCGGGTCCCCCATTCCGGACGGCGCGCTTTGCCTCGCCGAGCCACGGTCCCGGCTCGACGCCAAGAGTATCGAGCGCGCCGCGCCAGACGTTCACGCTCATCGGCTCACGCATGGAGAAGGCAAGGGAAGGGATGCCGTGATCGAGCGTGGCGAACGCGACCGTGAAGGCCTCTTCCATATGCGCGATGCCCGGCGGTCTGTCGGAACAGACGGCCTCGACGCGGCGGAAGGCATCGCGGGCCGCGAAGGAGGCTGCGCGAGCCACGCGATTTTCATGCACTTCCGCGACTTCGATCCGAAAGGGGACGGAGTCTTCGCCAAGAAGATTCCAGGTATAGGAGCGAATGCGACGCTCCACCTGATCGATGAAGTCCGGCGGGCCGACGAGGCTCAAGGGGGCCGCGCGGTGAAGGCACACGCGCAGGAGCCGGTCGAAGCCGACGAAATGGTCCATGTGGGTGTGAGACACGAAGGCGTGGCTCACCCGCATCAATTCGCGAGAGGAAAGGGCCGAAAGATCGCCGAGGTCGAACAGCAGCGCGCGGCGGCCGTGCCGAAAATCCAGATAGAGGCCAGGATCGCCGAACGGTCCGTTCACCAGCCGCGGCTGGACGAGCCAGCTCATAGGGGCGGCTTCAGCCTTAGGCCAGCGCGCTCCAGGCTTGCGCGAAGGCGCGGGCGTTGCGGCCGACCTCCTCAGGGGGCATGGCGGGCGTGAAGAGGGCGGAGCCAAGGCCGAAGCCGTCCGCGCCCGCATCCACGTAGGACTTCATGGTCTCGGGCTTGATGCCGCCGACCGGAACCACGACCGCATCCTTCGGCAGCACCGCGCGCCAGGCTTTCACGACCGCTGGCGGCATGGCTTCGGCGGGGAAGATCTTGATGGCGTCCGCCCCGGCTTTCAGCGCGGCAAAAGCCTCGGTGGGCGTCGCGACGCCGGGCGCGCAGGCAAGCCCAAGGGTCTTGGCGCGCCGCACCACGTCGAGGTCCGAATGGGGCATGACGATGAGAGCGCCGCCCGCGTCCCTCACCCTGTCCACGGCCTCCGGCTCCAGCACCGTTCCGGCGCCGACGAGCACGTCCTCCGGCATCGTCTTGGCGAGGATCTCGATGCTTCGCAGGGGCTCCGGCGAATTGAGCGGCACCTCGATGATGCGAAAGCCCGCCTCCACGAGAGCATGGCCGACCGCTTCGGCGTTCTCGGGCTTGAGCCCGCGCAGGATGGCGACGAGGGGGAGCGAGGAAAGATAGTCGCGGAACGGTCGGGTCATCGGTGAGCTCATGGCGAGGCAACGCCTCACGGCGCGTTTGGTTGTCAGGCCGGCACGAGGCCGGGATCGATGGTGCTCCGGCGCTCCAGCCAAGCCGGCACGGGCAGGCCCTTGGAGCGCAGGAAATCCGGATTAAACAGCTTCGACTGATAGCGCGTACCGGAATCGCACAGGATCGTCACGATCGTATGCCCCGGACCGAGATCCCGGGCGAGACGGATGGCACCCGCCACGTTGACGCCCGAAGACCCGCCAAGGCACAGGCCCTCATGCTCCAGGAGGTCGAAGACGAGCGGGATCGCCTCCTCGTCGGGGATCTGGTAGGCGCGGTCGATCGGGGCGCCCTCCACGTTCTTCGTGATGCGGCCCTGGCCGATTCCCTCCGTGATGGAGGAGCCCGACGCTTTGAGCTCGCCTGCCGTGAACCAGTTGTAGAGGGCGGCGCCCATGGGGTCGGCAAGGCCGATCGCGACCTTGGGGTTGCGGTCCTTGAGGGCCATGCCGACACCGGCAAGCGTGCCTCCGCTGCCGACCGCGCAGATGAAGCCGTCCACCCGTCCCCCGGTCTCCTCCCAGATCTCCGGGCCCGTGGTCGCATAATGGGCCTCGCGGTTCGCCACATTGTCGAACTGGTTCGCCCAAACGGCGCCGTTCGGCTCCTCCCGGGCGAGGCGCTCCGCGAGCCTGCCCGAGACCTTCACGTAGTTGTTCGGGTTCGCGTAGGGGACCGCCGGCACCTCGACGAGCTCCGCGCCCGCGAGGCGAAGCATGTCCTTCTTCTCCTGGCTCTGGGTCTCAGGGATCACGATGACGGTGCGAAAGCCGAGCACGTTGGCGACGAGCGCCAGGCCGATTCCGGTGTTGCCGGCGGTCCCCTCGACGATGACGCCGCCGGGCTTGAGGCGCCCGCTGCGAACCGCGTCCTCGATGATGAAGAGCGCTGCCCGATCCTTCACGGAGCCGCCCGGGTTCATGAACTCGGCCTTGCCGAGAATGGTGCAGCCGGTCGCCTCCGAAGCGCGACGAAGCCGGATGAGGGGCGTGTTGCCGATGGCGGCGAGGAGATCGGGCTTTATGGACATGGCGCAAGGGAGGTTCGGCAGGACGGGCCGCGCACCATGCGAGGCTAAGGCGTTCGGCGCAAGGTCAGGCGAGGGGGCCGCACCGTAACCTGGGCGGTGGGTGCCCAGGCCTCAGGGCGGGTCGCGGCGCAGGCAGGTCTGTGCCGCGTCCGAGATCCGGCTCTGGTCATCCGCCGTGGGCGTGTTGGCCTCGATGCGTGGCCAGATTCCGTCGGCGCGCAGGGTCTCGACCACGCAGCCGCAGGCCCGCCGACAGAAGGCTGCATCCCCGTTCGCCTGCGTGCATTGCGCGGTGCATTGGGCAAGGAAGGGCCGCGCCGCGGCTGTCTGGTTCGGGCCCGTCAGCATCAGGATGCTGTAGACGATGCCCAGTATCACGGGCTGGTGGATGAGGTAGATCGGGAGGCTCTTGCGACCCATCCAGGCGAGGGCTCCGGTGAACCAGTCCCGGGAGCGCCAGCGCGCAAGCGACAGGGGCTCGCTCCGGCGGACGAGCCATCGCCCCGCCGCGATCCCGATCAGCATCATCCCGAACCACGGAAAGACCGGCACGTAATCGTAGGTGACCGGCACGTCTGTGCCGAGGCCGAGCCAGTCGAGCAGCGGGCGATCGAGGGCAGGGCTCGTGAAGAGGCGAGGGGCGGCAAGGCACAGGGCCGCCGCCACGAGGGTCGCCAGGGCGGGCAGGCGCAGGAAGGGTAGGGCGAGCACGCTTCCGACCGCGATCGCATGCAGGATGCCGAAGAAGATGAAGCTCTCCGGAAAGGCGACCGCCGTCACGACGGTGATCACGAGCGCGGCCCCGCCGACCGTGAGGAGCCGCCTCAGAAATCCGGCCCGGTTGAACCCAGCCGCATGGCCGAGCGCAAGGCCAACGCCCGCCAGCATGAGGAACGATCCGGCGATCCCGCGGGCAAACCAGTTCCAGGCCGGGTCGCCGATGATGGTGCCGGGCACGAGCCGCAGGAAGCTCAAGTCCCAGGCAGAATGGTAGACAACCATCGCCACGATGGCGACGCCGCGGGCGACGTCGATGGCATCCCATCGCTGGGATGCGACGGTACGGGGGGAGGGAGCGTTCACGGCACAGGTTTAGGGCATGCCGCGCCGGATGCCCAGGCACCGATATCCAGGGGGCCTCCCCACGACCCCGCCGCTGGCCCATAATCCACAAATGTCCACGGATCCGGCCATCGCCGCGCTGCACGACCTCATCGCCCGCTCCCGCACAATGGTGGCATTCACCGGCGCGGGCATCTCCACGGAGAGCGGGGTGCCGGATTTCCGCTCGCCCAACTCCCCCTGGATGCGCCACAAGCCGATTCCGTTCGAGGCGTTCCTCCGCAGCGACGAGGCGCGGCGCGAGGCATGGCGGCGCAAGTTCGCCATGGACGATCTCTATCGCGGCGCGCAGCCGAGCCGCGGCCACCGGGCTCTTGCCGCGCTCGTTCGGTCGGGCAGGATGCCCGCGGTGATCACGCAGAATATCGACGGCCTGCACCAGGCATCCGGCATCCCGCCGGAGCAGGTGGTGGAGCTCCACGGCAACGGGACCTTCGCGACCTGCCTGTCCTGCGGCAGCCGCCATGAGCTCGATTGGGTCCGCCCGCGCTTCGAGGCGACGGGCGAGCCGCCTGCCTGCGAGGCCTGCGGCGGGATCGTGAAGACCGCGACCATCTCCTTTGGCCAGTCGATGCCGGAGGGGCCGATGCGCCGGGCGCACGAGCTGGCGCTCGGCTGCGACCTCTTCATCGTCCTCGGCTCGTCCCTCGTCGTCTATCCGGCCGCTGCGATCCCAGCCCTCGCCAAACGCGGCGGCGCGACGCTGGCGATCGTCAACCGGGAGCCGACGGATCTCGACGATCTGGCCGACCTCGTGATCCATGGTGAGATCGGCCCGGCCTTGGCGGCCCTGGCCTGAACGCCCCGGCCGCCTCCCGAGGCGGGATTTTTCGCCAAAGATCAAAGGGTTTGATTCCATGTGTAGCGTCCCTGAGACACCGCCTCTCGAAAGGGCGACAAGCCGCCGATGAGGGCTCTTTCGGGCTTCCCCGGATTCGGGACGGTGTTATCTTCCCATTAAGAATCGCGCCGCTTGATTCGAATTCGGGTTTCTTCATGTCTGACGATTACGGCTCCAGTTCTTTTGAGGCGAAGGGATCGATCCAGTCCTTCGATCGCGGTCGCCGTGAGATGTCCGAGCAGGATTTGGCGGCCGAGCGCCCCCTCGAGCTCGTTCAGGTGAGCGGACGCATCAAATGGTTCGATGTGGCCAAGGGCTTCGGTTTCATCGTGCCGGATAACGGCATGCCCGACGTTCTCCTGCACGTGACCTGCCTGCGCCGCGACGGCTATCAATCCGCCAACGAGGGCGCCCGCATCGTCGTGGAGGCGGTTCAGCGCTCCCGGGGCCTGCAGGCCTTCCGGATCGTCTCCCTCGACGAATCCACCGCCCTTCATCCCTCCGAGCTGCCGCTGCCGCGCACCCATGTGCAGGTCGTGCCGACGAGCGGCCTCGAAAAGGCGACGGTGAAGTGGTTCAACCGCCTGCGTGGATTCGGCTTTCTCACCCGTGGGGACGGCTCGCCCGACATCTTCGTGCACATGGAAACCTTGCGCCGATACGGCATTGCGGAGCTGAAGCCCGGCGAAGAGGTGTTCGTGCGCTTCGGCGACGGATCGAAGGGTCTGATGGCCGCCGAGGTGCGCCTCGCGGACACCGCCTTGCCGCACTCGCATTGAGCGACTCCCCCGCGATGCAGCGCAGTGCCCGCGGCCTTGGCGTCGCTCCCCTCGTCGGATTTCTCGCGACGTTCCTGTGGCTTGCCCTGAGCGCGGTAGCCTTCGCGCAGTCCTTCGAGCCGCTCGCCATCGTCACCCAAGGCGGTCAGCGCCATGCCTTTCTGGTCGAGGTGGCGCGCAACGACGCGGACCGGGCGCAGGGCCTGATGTATCGGCGCTCCATGCCGGCGGATCGGGGCATGCTGTTCGATTTCGGCAAGGTCGAGCCCGTCGCCATGTGGATGCAGAACACCTACATCTCCCTCGACATGCTCTTCATCCGTCCGGACGGCACCATCGCCCGCGTCGCTCCGAACGCGGAGCCCCTGTCGACCCGCACCATTCCATCGGGTGAGCCCGTGCTGGCGGTGCTCGAGTTGAACGCAGGCACGGCCGCTCGGCTCGGGATCAAGGCCGGCGACCGCGTCGAGCACCCGGTCTTCAAGCGCTGAGGGCGCCGGTGGCCCCAGGCGCCTCGGGTCTCGACCTCGCCACTTACCTCGTCGCGCTGGTCTATCTCGCCAACTTCCTGGCCCTCTCGGCAGCAGCGTCCCGCCGCGCCGGGCGTTCTGTCTGGCTCTTCCGGGCATCGGACAGGACCGGCCAGCGCTGGACCGCCATCGCCTTTCGAGTGAGTTTCGCGGCGGCCTTCCTGTGGCCGGGGATCCGGCTGGCCGGGCAGGCCTTCGGCCAGCAGCTCGGCTTTGGGGCGCTCACCCCGGGATGGATCGCCGCTCTTCTCGGTCACGGTCTCGTGGCGATCGGCGCCGCCATCGCGCTGCTCTCGCAATATCATATGGGCCAGTCCTGGCGGATCGGCGCCGCGGAGGGCGAGCAGGGGCCGGACCTCGTGGAGACCGGCCCCTTCGCGCTCTCCAGGAACCCTGTTTTCGTCGGCCAGGCGCTGGTGCTGCTCGGCCTCGCCGCCGCCTTCCCCGATTTTCTGCAACTCGCCGCGGCGCTTCTGGGGCTTGCCGCGATCGCCGCGCAGGTGCGGATCGAGGAGCGCGTCATGCAGGCGACATTCGGGGACCGCTACACGGCCTATTCGGCGCGGGTGCGACGCTGGATCTGACGCGCCGGGGAGCCGCTGGAGCTTGCCCTTGCGGAGGACGCGACCAATCTGTAGACAACTCAAGCCGTTGGGTTGGGCGGGGTGTAGCGCAGTCTGGTAGCGCATCTGGTTTGGGACCAGAGGGTCGCAGGTTCGAATCCTGCCGCCCCGACCATCGGTCAAGGACACGAGAACGAGACGAACGCCCAATGCCCGCACGGATCTTCAAGCTCGCGAAAACGCCCAACCAGTCCGGCATGGCGCGCACCAAGCAATGGTACCTCGCCTTCGACCAGGACAAGCCCCGTGAGATCGAGCCCCTGATGGGCTGGACCTCCTCCGGCGATACCCGCCAGCAGGTCCGCCTCGCCTTCGACACGCTCGAAGAGGCCGTCGCCTATGCGGAGCGCGAGGGCATCCCCTATCGGGTGGAGGAGCCCAAGGAGGGGAAGCGCAGGACGATGTCCTACTCCGACAATTTCAAGTTCAACCGCGTGGGGCCGTGGACGCACTGACACCGTGAATCGACCGGGCCCGGTCGCCCCGGGGCGCTTGCCGCCAGGCCCGTCCCGGCCCCGTAGCTCAGCTGGATAGAGCAACTGCCTTCTAAGCAGTAGGTCGCAGGTTCGAGCCCTGCCGGGGTCGCCACAAGCTCGATGGCTTCCGTTCCGCTCCTCCGGAACGCCGCCTGACGACGAGAAGAGCGGCTCGGCAATCGCAAAATCCGCGGATGCCGGCCCGAGAACAACAACAAGACCAAAGATTCTGAAGGAATCTCGGTCAAGCAGACTTCCCGATTGTTTTTTTCGGGGTAACTTAGGGCATCAGGCGCCGAAGATGGGCGGCTATAAGGATTGACGATGGGACGAGGCAACGACAACCGCGATCGCCGGCGCGGCAGAGGTGACCAACCAGCGGACCCGTGGGGCGATTTCGCTCCCCCGCCCTCCATGTATGAGCGGCCCCGTCCGGCCGGGCGCCCCATGGGCGGCGGCGGTGGCGGTGGTGGCGGCGGCTTCGGCGGCGCCACCGGCCCCGAGACCCAGGCTCGGGTGAAGTGGTTCAACGCCGAGAAGGGCTTTGGCTTCGTGGAGCTCACCGACGGTTCCGGTGAGGCCTTCCTGCACATCCGTCAGGTGGAAGCGGCCGGCCACAGCGCGCTGGAATCGGGCACCACCCTCACGGTGCGCACCGGTCCTGGCCAGAAGGGCCCGCAGGTCGCGGAGATCCTGAACGTCGACACCAGCACCGCCGAGCCGGAGCCGCCGCGTCGCGGTCCGCGTCCGGGCGGTTTCGGTGGCGGTGATCGGGGTGGCTTCGGCGGTGGTGACCGCGGCGGCTTCGGTGGCGGCGATCGTGGCGGCTTCGCGCCGCGCGGCGACCGCGGTGGCTTCGCCCCGCGCCAGCCCGTGGTCAGCGGCCCGCCGGATACGGACGGCGTCGTCAAGTGGTACGATCCGGTGAAGGGCTTCGGCTTCATTTCGGTCCAGGGCGAGATGAAGGACCTCTTCGTCCATCGCTCGGCGCTCGAGCGCGCCGGCCTCAGCGGCCTCGACGAGGGCCAGCCCGTGCGGGTGGCGATCATCGAAGGCCGCAAGGGCCGCGAAGTCGGCGCCGTCGAGCTCATCTGAGCCGGCAGGTCGTACGATGATGACCCCGAGCGCCGCCGGTCGGATCCGGTAGGACCGCACCATGGCGCTCTGGGGTGACTTGAACGCGGCGCTCAACCGGCTGGTGACGGCCGGAACCATCGCCCGTTACTGGACCAATCTGGGCCAGCGCAAGCCTCTGCTGGCGGTGCACGTGATCGTGGCACCGCCAGCGGCTTTGAGCGATGCCGACGCGGACAAGCTCCAGGCAGCCGTCTCGGCCTCGCTCGCAAACCTCTCCGAGGACGTGACCGTGACGGTCGACCGCTCCGCCAAGGCGGATTTGGCGGAACTGTCCGTCCGTCTGGGGCTCGCCCCGAAGCCGGACCAGGCCCCGGCGCCCCGCTGAACCCATTCGCCGGCCGCACCCTCGATGCTGCCGCCGGTGATGTGGATCGTTGACGGTGGATCGGCGACATGCGGCCTGCTCGCCGGCCCGGCCTTCCGATGCCCCGGCTTCGTTGCTGACAGACTATGCGTCACCCGGGCCGTTCACCGGCCTACATTCGATTGTCTCACCTCGTCGCCCGCGAACCACCCATCGCCTCGTCCATTCACCGGCCCGGCCTCCGATTTCCCGCTTCGTCGCCCGCGAACCGACCGTCGCGGTGCGCCACCTGGGCGCTCGAGGGCTTTTCCCCTGCCTTTCGGGCCGGTCCTGAAACTCCCAACCCTCTTCGCCCGTTGACGAAAGCCCAGCCGTGCGGCTCACTGCCGTGGGGGCGGTTCGGTGCTTCGCGGAGGCGGCAGTGGCGACGCTCAAAGAATTCGAAGAAGCCCTGCGCGAACAGGGCATGCAGATGGCCCTGGCGATCCTGGAGCGCCTGCGCGAGCGCGACCGGGCGAAGCGCACCATCGCGCCCGCGCGGCGCGTGACCGGACGCAAGATGACCCCGGAACTGGCGCGGGAAATCCTGGAACTGCATGGCTCCACCGCCATGACCCAGCAGGAGATCGCCTTTCAGCTCGGCATCAATCAGGGCCGCGTCAACGAGGTGATCAAGCGGGGCAAGTGGCTCTCGGGCGATCCGGAGGCGCCGGAGGCCAAGGCTCGCGACAAGGCGCTCGACCGGGCCGGTCGCGGCGTCGGCTCCAAGCCGAGGACGGCTCGCTCCCGCTCCGCCAAGGCCGCCAAGGCCGAGGCGGCGCGCCCCAGGGCGGAAACCCGTCAGTTGCTGCTCGGAGACTTCTGAGCCGCGCCGGTCATTTGCTCCATTTTTACGAATCGCGGGCTTGATCGGTTCGTCCTTTCGGGGAGCGAGGCCGTACCACGGCGGATCGCTCCGGCCGCGCCGATTTCAACCCGTTGCTTGTGCTCAAAGGCTGCCTCGACCGATGATGCCGTCGCCCGCCGCCGACCACCGGATGATGTGGACCTTGCCGGCCGGGTGCTGCCACGCCCATGCGCCGATAGGCCTGTGATGCACCCCCGTACCGATACCCGGAAGCGTTCGTTCCTCGGTGGCCGCGTGGTGTTCAACCATGGGCGCTCGACCGTGGACTGCCTGGTTCGGGACATCTCGGCCTCCGGGGCGCGCCTCGAGTTCAAAGCCGTCGACACGCTGCCGGAGGAGTTCGACCTGCTGGTGCCGGTGCAGGAGCGACGCTATCGGGTGAAGCTGATCTGGCGCCGGGGTCTCCTGTGCGGCGTGCGCTTCGTCTGATGCGGCCCTGATCCGAGCGGGCGGCCACGAGTGCCGCCGGGTAATCGCGAGCCCACGCGCGGACCCGCGACGCAGCCTTTCGTCACGCGGCTTCAGGACAAGCGGGGCAGTCGGAACGGCGTCGACTCCAGATCATTGCCTCGACGAGCGCCTTGAACGGCAGGGCTTGCCCGGCCGGAGGGGCGTTCGGTCGGGAGTGGGCCATGGCACGTTATCTTCTCATCCTCGGCGCCCTCGCGCCGTTTGCCGTCGTGCCCCTCCTGGCCGGCGGCTCCTCCATCGAGCGGCCGGTTTGGTCCGATCCCGCGGCCGTCGAAGCCCTGTGCGATGCGGGCGTGAAGCCGGCCCGGGAATGTCCGCCGCGGAATGCCGCGGCCGCCCCCGCGCGAGTTCCCGACGCAGGCACCTGGGCCGATCCCGGCAAGGCCGAGGCGGCCGCCGCCGAAATCCTGGCGGCGACGCCGGACGCTCCCCCTGACAGCCCGTCCCAGGACGCTCCCGACGAGGTGGCGGAGACCGGGTCCGTGGAGCCCTCCGCCGATAGCCCGCCACCGGCCGCAGCAGCATCGGCGGAGGTCGAGACACCCGCTGCCGCCGTCGCCGCTGCGGTGCCACCAGCCAATCCGGCCAATCCGGCCGTTCCGGAGCCCAACGGAACCCCGGAGGAGCAGAGCCGCGAACTCGCGACGCGCTTTCTCGCGTCCTGGTCCTCCGCCAATGCCATGGCGGAGGTCTCATCGTTCTACGGCCCGAAGGTGAACTATTTCGGCCGCTCCCTCGACCTGGATGCGGTGGCCGAGGAAAAGCGGCGCTTCGTCGACCGATGGCCCGCCCGCAGCTACCGCCATCGCCCGGGGACCCTGGCCGTCGACTGCGAAACAGGCGGCCGCAGCTGCACCGTGCGCTCCATCGTCGATTACGAGGCGCAGGGAACGGCGAAAGGAAGTCGCGCCCGGGGTGCCGCCCGCCTCGAGCTCGTCGTCGACCTGACAGGGGAGAAACCGGTCGTGCGGTCCGAGCGGTCGACGCCTCTGCGTGCGCTCGCCGCTGCCCGCGCCAAGGCGCCGCGCAAGGAGCCGCCGCGCGTCGCCAGAGCAGAGACGCGCAAGTTGGCATCGTCACAGCGCCAGCGCCAAGTGATATACTATGTCGAAGAAGTAGAGGTGGAGGAAGAGCCCTGGTAGCAGTGCCAAGGGTCGCGCTCAACCTGCATCAAAGCTCGACAGTTCATTTGGTCGGTATTTACCCTGCTGACGACGGAAATTGACGGATGCTTCCGCGGTCTCCTATCTGACTGCTGGGAATGCTCGAATCAATTCGAGACAACATTCCGGGGAGATGCACCATGAAGAAGTCTGGCAGTGGTTTCGACGACAACATGACCGGCACGCGCAAACGCGACGTGCTGAAAGGCCTGGAGGGCAACGACACTCTCTATGGTTACGGCGGCAACGACCACCTGACGGGCGGCCTTGGTGACGACACCTTGTTCGGTGGTCGCGGCGACGATGTCATCAATGGCGGCAGCGGTCGGAAAAAGGACAAGGATGGCAACGACCGTATGTTCGGCGGAGAAGGCAACGACCAGCTGAACGGCGGCGGCGGCAACGATAAGCTCTGGGGCGGAGCCGACGACGATCAGCTGAACGGCGGCATCGGCAACGATAAGCTCTGGGGTGACGCCGGGAAGGACAATCTCAACGGCGGCGCTGGCAAGGACGACATCAACGGCGGCGCTGGCGCGGACACCTTCATTTTCCAGAAGGGCAACGGCCGCGACGTGATCCGCGACTTCAAGCAGGGCGAAGACAAGATCAAGCTGGTGGATTTCAGCGACAAGTTCGCTGACGCTGCAGCCATCGTGGCAGCCCTCAAGGTCGAAGACGGCCAAACGACGCTGAAAGTTGGGAAGGACCTTCTCGTGATCCGGAGCGCCACCACGCTCACCACCAACGATTTCGAGTTCTGACACCTTTCATAAACAAACCAACCGGCCGCTTCTAAGCGGCCGGCTTTTCTTATGGGTCGAGCCTCGGCCGGCAGCGCCGGAGAGACACCCGGCGAGTGAGGCCTATATCCCTCAACTGATGCTCGGAGAGGCCCGAGAGGTCGGCGACCGGCTTTCGCCAGGCCCGGGGAGCGGGCGTGAACCAGAGGCGCAGGCGCAGCCAAAGGCTTGCTGCCCCGCGACTTGGGCGGGCTTCTTCGTAGCGCATGGGAGCGATCCTTCGCTGGTCGAGCGGTCGAGGACGGCCGTTCCGATGGCCCTGAGATTGCGCCTGCCGACCTCATGTTGACAAAGCGAAAGGAAGTGGGCTGCCATAAGCCAGATTTATGGATGCGCCATGCCCAAGCTTCCGCCGCTCACCGCCGTCCGGGCCTTCGAGGCCGCGTCCCGGCACCTCAATTTCACCAAGGCCGCCGAGGAACTCGGCATGACGCAGGCGGCCGTGAGCTACCAGATCAAGATGCTGGAGGATCGGGTCGGCACCGCTCTCTTCGTGCGCTTGCCGCGGCAGGTGGCGCTCACCCCGGCGGGCGCCCGCCTCGCCCCTCAGGTCACGGAAGCTTTCGAGATGCTGCAGGCCGCCTTCGCCCATACGGGCAAGGTCGTGGACAACGTGCTCTCGCTCTCCGTCTTGCAGACCATCGCGTCCCAATGGCTGGTGCCTCGCCTCGGACGCTTTCAGATGACCCATCCCCAGTTCGCCGTGCAGCTCGACGCCTCCCATCACATGGTGGATTTCGGGCGGGACGAATTCGACCTCGGCATCCGCAGCGGGCGAGGGGATTGGCCGGGGCTCGAGGCCCATCTGCTTCTGCCGAGCCATTTCACGCCCCTGTGCAGCCCCAGCCTCCTTCAGGACGTGGAGATCCGCAGCCCGGCCGACATCTTGAAGCTCCCGCTGCTCGGGCCGCAGGATCCCTGGTGGCCGCAATGGTTCGAGGAGGCGGGCGTCGGCCCAGTCGACCTCTCGGACCGCCCGGACAATTCTCTCCGCACGCAGCAATTCGAGGGCATGGCGGCCATGGCGGGGCAGGGAGTGGCCCTCGTGAATCCCTTCTTCTTCGCGGCCGATCTCGCGGCCGGGCGTCTCGTCCAGATCTTCGACCTCGTCGTGAAGGCCGACCGCGATTACTGGCTGGTCTACCCGACCTCCCGCCGCCGCTCGCCGAAGATCCGCGCCTTCTGCGAATGGATCCTGGACGAGGCGAGCCGCGACAGCGCGCAGGCCGCCCTCAACGAGGAGTGCCGGCGCGCCTAAGGCCCCTTCGGTTTCATCCGGTCCAGCGCCCAAAACCACTTCCGGCCTCGCGCGTTGGTGTGGCGTTGCCTGCGCGGAGCCCGTCTTGCCCTACGAGAATCCCTGGACCGTGCTCGCCTCCACCGCCGTCTACGACAATCCGAAGATCGCCCTTGTGGAGCACCGCGTCGTCGACGCGGCGGGCCAGGAGCGGAACTACGGGGTGCTGCGCCACAAGGAGAGCGGCGTGCGCGTCCTTCCGGTGGACGGGGAGGGGGGCGTGACCCTCGTGGGGCAGTACCGCTTCGCGGCGGGCTATTATTCGTGGGAGCTGCCCGCGGGCGGGCGCGGCATCGACGAGCCGCCCCAGCGCGCCGCCGCCCGGGAGCTGGAGGAGGAGGCGGGCCTCACGGCCGGCCAGTGGCTGCAACTCCTGCACGTGGTCTCCTGCGGCTCCGTGACGGACGAGACCCCGGTGCTCTTCCTGGCCTGGGACCTCGCGCCCGGCCGGCGGCAGCCCGACGAGACGGAGGTGCTGGAGCTTCGCCGCGAACCCTTCGCCGAGGTGCTGCGCATGGTGCTCGCGGGCGAGATCCGCGACACGTCGAGCGTCGCGGCCGTGCTCGTCGCCCACCTGATGGCGCAACGGGGCGAGCTGCCGGAGGGGGTGGCCCGCCACCTGCGCTGACCCTTTCTGCCGTCCCGGCGCGGTCCTGCGCCGAAGCGACGCGACGGAGCCGCGAGGGCCCGCTCTCATTTGACTTCCCCAGCCTTTTGGGGGACAGGACCCCCGTTTGCGGGAGCCGGGGGGCTGCCGCCGGGAGCCCCAGATGACGAGCCTCGCCGTGACCGAGCGCGTGACGCTGCCGAGAACGGCTGGAACGCCGCTGTCTGCGCGCGCCATCGCCTTCGTCGAGGCGAGCCACCTGCGTCTGTGCGCCGTGCTCCTCCTGTTTTCGCTCGCCTGCTTCCTGCCGGGCCTCGTCTCCCTGCAGCCCATGGACAGGGACGAGCCACGCTATGCGCAGGCCTCCAAGCAGATGCTGGAGACCGGCGATTTCGTGGATATCCGCTTTCAGACGGAGGCCCGTCACAAGAAGCCCATCGGCATCTACTGGATGCAGAGCGCGGTCGTCGCCGCGGCGGAGGCCGCCGGCGTCCCGGAGGCCCGCACCACCATCGCGCTCTACCGCCTTCCCTCCCTCGTCGGCGCGCTCGCCACGGTGCTGCTCACCTATTGGACCGCGCTCGCTTTCCTGGGGAGGCGCGGCTCGTTCCTCGCCGCCGCCTTCATGGGCGCCTCGATCCTGCTCACCGTGGAGGCGCGCCTCGGCAAGACCGACGCGGTGCTCACCGCCTGCACCATTGCCGTCATGGGCGGGCTGGCCCGCGCCTATCTGTGGCGCCGCGCCCTCGTGGCGCTCTCCAACCGCTCGCTCGCCGTGTTCTGGCTGGGGATGGCGGTCGGCATCCTGGTGAAGGGGCCCCTCGTCCTGCTCTTCGCAGGATTGCCGGCCCTCGTCCTCTCGGTCCGGGAGCGCTCCGCGCGCTGGCTGCTCCCCTTGCGGCCGATGGCCGGGCTTCTCTTCACGCTCGCCGTGGTGCTGCCCTGGTTCGTGGCGATCATGCTGAAAAGCGGCGGCGCGTTCTTTGCCGCCTCGGTCGGGCAGGACATGCTCGGCAAGGTGGGCACGGGCCAGGAGAACCATTGGGGCCCGCCCGGCTATTACCTTCTCGCCTTCTTCGGCACCTTCTGGCCCGGCGCGATCCTCGCGGCCATCGCGGTGCCGTTCGCCTGGGCGAACCGTCGCCTCGACAATGTGGCCTTCAACCTCGCCTGGATCGTGCCGACTTGGGCGATCTTCGAGGCGGTTTCGACCAAGCTGCCCCATTACGTGCTGCCGCTCTATCCAGCGATCGCGATCCTCACCGCGCTTGCCATCCAGAAGGGCTTCGTCGGCCCGCAGCGGCCGCTCGCCAAGGTCTCGACCCTTCTCATCCCGTTCATTCCGGTCGCGCTCACGGCGGGCCTCGTCGCGGCGGGCTGGCACCTCGACGGGGTGATCCCGTTCACGGCGCTGCCGCTTCTTCTCGCCTCCTCGGTGCTCTCCATCCTGGCCTGGCGCCTCTTCCGGCAGGGCCGGGTGGTGCGCGCCTCGATCTTCGCCATCATGGCCGCGCCACTGCTGACCGGCGGCGTGCTCGGCCTCGCGCAAGGGGACCTGCGCTCCCTCAAATTGTCGGAGCGGCTCGCGGAAACCGTGCGGGCCATGCCCTGCCAGAACCCCGCGGTCGCGACCCTCGGCTACCGGGAGCCGAGCCTCGTCTTCCTCGTGGGGACCGGGCTCGAGATGCTGGAGGCGGGGCCGGAAGCGGCCGCGTTCCTCAAGGGGCAATCCTGCGCGCTCGTCTTCGTGGAGCGGCGCTTCGACGAGGCGTTCCGGGCCGAGGCCGCCCGCCTCGGTCTGTCCCCGGCGCTCTCGACCCGGGTCTCAGGTTTCAATATCAACGGCGGCCGGCGACTCGATCTCGGCGCCTATCGGGCGAGCCCCTGAGGGGGCCTGCCCGACCATCAGCTGAAGGTGGCCGAACGGCCCATGACGGACCCAATCTCCGAACATCCGCGCCTGAGCGTCGTCGTGCCGGTCCGGAACGAGGCCCTCAACATTCTGCCGCTCGTGGAGGAGATCGCGCGCGCCTGCGCGCCGCTCGCCCCCTTCGAGGTCGTCTACGTGGACGACGGCTCCACGGACGGGACGCAGCAGGCGCTCGCCGAGGCCCGCGCGAGCCGGCCCTGGCTGCGGGTGATGCGGCACGAGGCGAGTTGCGGCCAGAGCGCCGCCGTGCGCACGGGCGTGCGTACCGCGCGAGCGCCTGTGGTCGTCACCCTCGATGGGGACGGGCAGAACGATCCCGCCTTCATACCGCAGCTCGTGGCGGCGCTCGACGCCGGCGGCGCCGGCACGGGCCTCGCGGCGGGCCAGCGGGTCGGGCGCAAGGACGGGCTCTACAAGACCTGGCAATCGCGGATTGCCAACGGGGTGCGCGGGCGCATCCTGCGCGACGGGACGCGGGACACCGGATGCGGGCTCAAGGCCTTCCGCCGCGACGCCTATCTGGCCTTGCCCTATTTCGACGCGCTCCACCGCTTCATGCCCGCGCTCATGAAGCGGGAGGGCTTCGCCATCACCCATGTGGACGTGGTCGACCGGCCGCGCCACGCGGGTCAGTCCAATTATGGCATGTTCGACCGGCTCTGGGTCGGCATCCTCGATCTTGGCGGCGTGTGGTGGCTCATCCGCCGCCGCCGCGCGGTTCCGAACGCCCGCGAGGTGCGCCCGTGATCTCCATCCTACGGATCCGGTCCCGGGCGGCTCGCGCGGATCGGCTCCTCGCAACCCACGCACAGGTGCGCCCGTGATTCCGCAGATCCTCGAAGAGTTCGGCGGTTACCTCCACACCGTCTTCGTGACCAATCTCGACATGGTCGTGGTCATTGGCCTCATCGGCCAGGCCCTGTTCTCCGCGCGCTTCCTGGTTCAGTGGATCGCCAGCGAGCGGGCCGGGCGCAGCGTCGTGCCGGTGGCCTTCTGGTTCTTCTCGCTCGGGGGCGGCGCGGTGCTCTTCGCCTACGCATTATACCGGGGCGATCCGGTCTTTATCGTCGGGCAGGGGCTCGGTACGTTCATCTATGTGCGCAATCTCATGCTGATTGCGAAGGAGAAGAGGCGCAAGCAGAGCTGACGTCGATGATGGATGCAACCCGGCCGACCTTCTACGACAATCTCGACGCGGCTCTCGCCACGAGCTGGAACCTGCTGGCCCGCGGGGTCGCGGATCGCCGCTCCTGCTTCCATACCCTCACGATGGCGTCCGTGGGGCTCGACGGCCGGCCGCGCGCCCGCACCATCGTCTCGCGCGGGGTCGACCGCACGGTTCAGGGCTTACGCTTCCATTGCGACGTGCGCACCGATAAGTTCGCCGAGCTCTCCCGGGACCCGCGCATCGCGCTGCACGGCTACGACCCTGGCGCCAAGATCCAGATCCGGATCGAGGGGCGGGCGAGCCTGCACACGGACGACCCGGTCGCGGACGAGGCCTGGTCCGGGTCCCGTCCGTCGAGCCAGATGTGCTACGGCACCGCGCCGGGGCCAGGCATCGTGCTGGAGGAGGGCGGCGCCTTCGAGCTGCCGGCCGGCGAGGAGGAGATCGCCGCCGGCCGCGCGAATTTTTGCGCCGTGGTCGTCGAGGTCCAGCAGTTGGAGTTCCTGTACCTCGCCTTCGAGGGCCACCGCCGGGCCCGTTTCACGTTTCACGCCGACCGGATCGAGGCCGCCTGGCTGGTCCCCTGAAGGCGCCCCTCAGGCCGCCTTCGCGTCCGCCTCCTTGAGTCGCGCAAATCCCGCATCGAGATCCGCCTTGAGGTCCGAGAGGTCCTCGAGGCCGATATGGAAGCGCAGGGAATGGCCGCCGGGCGTCCAGGGCGTGACGGTGCGGTAGGTGGCGCAGTCAAAGGGGATGACGAGGCTCTCGAAGCCGCCCCAGGAATAGCCCATCCCGAAGAGTTCGAGCCCGTCCAGCATGGCGGCGAGCGCCTGGTCGGAGCAGGGCTTCAGCACCACCGAGAACAGGCCGGAAGCGCCCTTGAAGTCGCGCTTCCAGATCGCGTGGCCGGGATCGGTCTCGAGCCCCGGGTGGAGCACCCGGGCGACCTCCGGACGGGCGGCGAGCCAGCGGGCCATGTCGAGGGCCTGCTTCTCGTGCTCGCGCAGGCGCAGGGCCATGGTGCGCAGGCCCCTCAGCCCCAGGAACACATCCTCCGGGCCGGGGCACATGGCGAAGGCATCGTAGGTGGCGCGAAGCGCCTTGAAGCAGCGCTCGTTGGCCGAGACCATCCCGAGGAGAAGGTCCGACCCGCCCGACAGGTACTTCGTCCCCGCCTCGATCGCGATGTCGACGCCGCGCTCGTGGGGCGGGAAGAGGAGGGGAGTCGCCCAGGTATTGTCCATGAGGACCACGGCCCCGTGCCGGTGGGCGACGGCGGCGATGGCGGGGATGTCCTGCATCTCGAAGGACTGGGAGCCGGGCGCCTCGGTGAACACGGCCGCCGTGTTCGGGCGCAGCAGCGCCTCGATGCCCGCGCCGACGAGCGGATCGTAATAGGTGGTCTCCACCCCGAAGCGCTTGAGGAAGCCCTGGCAGAACTCACGGGTCGGCCGATACACCGAATCCGTCATGAGCAGGTGGTCGCCCGCCTTCAGGCAGGAGAGCAGGCCGAGGGTCACGGCGGCGAGCCCGGAGGGCGCCAGGACCGTGCCGGCAGCGCCGGAAATGGCCGTCCAGGCCTGCTCCAGAGAATCTGTGGTGGGGGTGCCTTGGGTCCCGTAGGAGTAGCGCCCGCGCCGGTGGAGCAGGTCGTCCGTGGTCGGGTAGAGCACCGTGGAGCCCCTGTAGATCGGGGTGTTCACGAAGCCGTGCTGCGCGGACGGGTCCCGCCCGGCATGGACGAGTCGGGTGCTCTCACCGAAGGTGGACAGCTTGGACGAAGGCTTGGACATGATCGCTTGCTTTTGGGGGCAGGAGCGGCCGCGGAACCGCAGGCTCGCCGCCTTTCGGGACGGGAAGCGGATGTGAAACGGCGGCCCTCGCGCCGTCAACCCTTCGGACGGCGAGGGGGCGGGCCGACCCCGTGCGGCCCGCAAACCCCATGGGGACCGTCGCGAATGGATGACTTGACCCGCCGTTCATCATCGAATGTGATGGAACCCATGCTGTCTCGGCATAACCGGCTTGCAATGGCCGGACAGGAGCCCGAACCGGCGGGCATGACAGTCGCCGGACGGGCTTGGTCAACAGAGTGGGAGAACTCAATACGATGAAAAAGGCTATCGCATCGATCGCCTTCGGCCTCCTCGCGGCAAGCGTCGCGGCCACGGGCGCGTCGGCCCAGGAGACGCTGAACAGCGTCAAGCAGAAGGGCATTCTGACCTGCGGCTCCAACACCGGCCTCGCCGGTTTCGGCCAGCCGGACGCCCAGGGCAACTGGACCGGCCTCGACGTGGATTTCTGCCGCGCTGTCGCGGCCGCGATCTTCGACGACCCGAACAAGGTGCGCTTCATTCCGCTCGCCGCCAAGGATCGCTTCACGGCGCTCCAGTCGCGCGAAGTGGACGTGCTGTCCCGCAACTCGACGGCGACCATGTCCCGCGAGACGCAGCTCGGCCTCGACTTCCCGGCGATCAACTACTTCGACGGCCAGGGCTTCATGGTCCGCAAGAAGCTGAACGTCGCCTCGGCGAAGGAGCTGAACGGCGCGTCCATCTGCACCCAGCAGGGCACGACGACCGAGCTGAACCTCGCGGACTACTTCCGCGCCAACAACATGAAGTACGAAGTCGTGGCCTTCGCGACCTCGGACGAGACCTTCAAGGCCTATGACGCCGGCCGCTGCGATGCGTTCACCACGGACGCCTCGGGCCTCTACGCCGAGCGCCTGCGCGCCTCGAACCCGGACGACCATATCGTGCTGCCCGAGATCATCTCGAAGGAGCCGCTTGGCCCGGCCGTCCGCCATGGCGACAACCAGTGGGGCGACATCATCAAGTTCGTCCACATGGCCATGCTCGGCGCCGAGGAGCTCGGCGTGACCAAGGCGAATGTCGACCAGATGAAGAACTCGGCCAACCCCGAGATCAAGCGTCTGCTCGGCACCGAGGGCAAGTTCGGCGAGGCCGTCGGCCTCACCAACGACTGGGCCTACCGGGTCATCAAGCACGTGGGCAATTACGGCGAGTCGTTCGACAAGAACGTCGGCGAGGGCTCGCGCCTGAAGATCAAGCGCGGCCAGAACGCGCTCTGGACCAAGGGCGGCCTGCAATACGGCATCCCGGTTCGCTAAAGACGGCGAGGGCGCCCGGAAATTCCGGGCGCCCTTCCTTTCATCACACAAGACGGCCGGCAACGGCCGCGTTGCCGAAGACGACGACGGAGACGGTTGCCGGAAGGCCGCCGCCGAGGGGTGAAGTCAGTGCAGACAACGGTCACGCAAGCGCCGCCGAAGGTGTCGCTCCTCTATGACCCGAGGGTCCGGGGCCTTTTCTATCAGGTTCTCCTGGTCGCCGTGGTCGCCTACCTGTTCTATGCGGCTGCGACGAACGCGGTCGAGAACCTGCGGCGAGCGAGAATCGCATCGGGCTTCGGCTTCCTCGAGGTGACGGCGGGCTTCGACATCAGCCAGGCCTTCATCGCCTTCAGCGCGGCGGGATCCACCTACGGAGAGGCCTTCATCGTCGGCCTTCTCAACACCCTCGTGGTCGCCGTCATCGGCATCTTCTTCGCGACGATCCTCGGCTTTCTCATCGGCATCGCGCGGCTCTCCACCAACTGGATGGTGGCGAAGGTCGCCATGGTCTACGTGGAGATCGTCCGCAACCTGCCGCTGCTGCTGCAACTCCTCTTCTGGTACAACGCGGTGCTCACGCCGCTGCCGCAGCCCCGCAACTCCATCGAGATGGGCGCCGGCTTCTTCATCAACGCCCGCGGCCTCTTCATGCCGAGGCCCATCTATGCATGGGACGTGTGGATCCTGCTCGCGGTTTCGGCTGCCGGCATCGTCGGGTCGCTCGTCTATCGCCGCTGGGCAAAGCGCCGCCAGGCGCAGACCGGCCAGCAGGCGCCGATCGGCCTCGTGACCCTCGGCCTCGTCCTCGTGCTCCCCGCCCTCGTGTGGATCCTGCTCGCTCTGATCGGGGCCAACCCGATCACGTTCGAAATCCCGGAGAAGGGCACGTTCAACCTGCGCGGCGGCATGCAGATCCTGCCGGAATTCGTGGCGCTGCTCGTCGGTCTCGTCACCTACACGGCGGGCTTCATCGCCGAGGTGGTGCGCGCCGGCATCCTCGCGGTCTCCAAGGGGCAGACCGAGGCGGCGGGCTCGCTTGGGCTCAAGCCCGGCCAGACGCTCCGCCTCGTGGTGATCCCGCAGGCCATGCGCGTGATCATCCCGCCGCTGACCAGCCAGTATCTCAACCTGACGAAGAACTCGTCGCTCGCGGTGGCGATCGGCTATCCGGACCTCGTTCAGGTGTTCATGGGGACCGTGCTCAACCAGACCGGCCAGGCCATCGAGGTCGTGGTCATCACCATGGGCGTCTATCTCACGATCAGCCTTCTCACCTCGTTCGTGATGAACATCTACAACCGCCGCGTGGCGATCGTCGAACGGTAGGGCAAGCGATGAACACCGCCGTCTCGGGCATGTATCCCGTCGCAGCCCTCCGGGCCGCGACCCCTCCATCCGGAACCTCCGCAGGCCGCCTGGCGCCGCGGAGCGGCAGGACGCTGTCATGAATACCGCCGTCGAACGCCTGAATTTCGTCCGTGGCGAGAAGGTGGAGGCGCTGCCTCCGCCGAACCTGGCGCGCGGCCCTGTCGCCTGGGTGCGGGAGAACCTCTTCTCCAGCATTCCCAACACGATCCTGACGCTCGCGGTCGCCTACATCCTCTACATCCTCCTCCCGCCGATCATCCGGTTCATGATCACGGATGCGGTCTGGGTGGGCGTGGATCGGGATGCCTGCCGGGCCGACACGACCGGCTATCCGGTCGGCGCCTGCTGGGCCTTCGTGTGGGACAAGATCAACTACTTCATCTACGGGTCCTATCCGGTCAGCGAGCGCTGGCGGGTCAATATCTTCTTCGTCATGCTGGCGCTGGGCGTCTCCTGGCTCCTGTGGCTGAAGGCGCCGCGCCGGGACCTCGGCGCCGTGTATTTCTTCATCGTCTTCCCGCTCGTCTCCTTCTACATCCTCACAGGCGCGTCCTGGCTCGGTCTCCAGCCGGTGCCGACGGCCCTGTGGGGCGGCGTGCTGGTGACGCTCATCGTGGCCACGGTGGGCATCGTGTTCTCGCTGCCCTTCGGCGTGGTGCTGGCGCTCGGGCGCCGCTCGAAGCTGCCGATCGTGCGGATGGCGTCGGTGATCTTCATCGAGTTCGTGCGCGGCGTGCCGCTCATCACCGTGCTCATCATGGCGAACACGATGCTGCCGCTCTTCCTGCCGGGTGACTTCTCGGTGGACCGCCTGCTGCGCCCGCTCATCGGCGTCGCCTTCTTCGCCTCGGCCTACATGGCCGAGGTGGTGCGCGGCGGCCTCCAGGCCATGCCGAAGGGCCAGTACGAGGGCGCCATGTCGCTCGGCCTCAACTACTGGCAGATGATGGTGTTCATCATCCTGCCGCAGGCCCTGCGGATCGTGATCCCCGGAATCGTGAACACCTTCATCGGCCTCTTCAAGGACACGACGCTCGTGGCGGTGGTCGGCATCTTCGACCTCATTCGCACCATCGAGGCCTCGCGCATCGATCCGGCCTGGGCGGCGCCCACGATCAGCTACACGGGCTACGCCTTCGCGGCGCTCTTCTACTTCATCTTCTGCTGGGGCATGTCGCGCTATTCGCTCGGCGTCGAACGCCGCCTCGCAGCCGGCCAGAAACGGTGAGATCCATGGCAACGACGATGACCGCCCCCAAGATGACGGCCGCCTCGGCGGCCCCCGACCAGGCCTCCGCCGTCGAGATGCTCGGCGTGCACAAGTGGTACGGCGAGTTCCACGTGCTGCGCGACATCAACCTCCATGTGGGGCGCGGCGAGCGCATCGTGATCTGCGGCCCCTCGGGCTCCGGCAAATCGACGATGATCCGCTGCATCAACCGGCTGGAGGAGCACCAGCAGGGCCGCATCATCGTGGACGGCACCGAGCTGACGAACGACCTCAAGCGGATCGACGAGATCCGCCGGGACGTCGGCATGGTGTTCCAGCACTTCAACCTCTTCCCGCACCTCACCATCCTCGAGAACTGCACCCTCGCGCCCATCTGGGTGAAGAAGATGCCGAAGAAGGAGGCCGAGGAGGTCGCCATGAAATACCTGACCCGGGTGAAGATCCCGGAGCAGGCCAACAAGTATCCGGGCCAGCTCTCCGGCGGCCAGCAACAGCGCGTGGCGATCGCCCGCTCCTTGTGCATGAGCCCCAAGATCATGCTCTTCGACGAGCCCACCTCGGCGCTCGACCCGGAGATGGTGAAGGAGGTGCTCGACACCATGGTCGGCCTCGCCGACGAGGGCATGACCATGCTCTGCGTCACCCACGAGATGGGCTTTGCCCGTCAGGTGGCGGACCGGGTGATCTTCATGGATTACGGGCAGATCGTCGAGATGAACACGCCCGACGAGTTCTTCAAGAACCCGCAGCACGAGCGCACCCGGCTCTTCCTCAGCCAGATCCTGCATTAACGCCGGACCGCCGCCGCGCATCGTTCCGGCGCGCCGCGAGCGGGCACCGGACGACGGGCCGGGACCTCACTTGAACTGTGTCATGGCCGGGCTCGGCCCGGCCGTCCCGGTTGTGCGAGGCGCGGCGCGCGTCGGTTCGGGATCCCCTGGGTCAGGCATGGGGGTGACGCCGGCGCGGTCAGGGGAGAACGATGGCCGCCGGCGGCCATGGCGCGCTGCGCCGCGCGACCCTGGGGTGACGGGCGGTGAGGCGGTGCGTTCCGGTGCCGCCGCGGTCCAGCGCTCAAGCGCCCTTTCACGCAAGAGCGTCGCGGCCAGTCCCGTGCTCAAGCGGGCCGCTGCGCCCGCTCGAAGGCATCGCCGTCATCGGGGTCGCCGCTCCCGGGCCCTTCGGTGAGGCCGGCAGCACCGCCATCTCCGATCCGCTGCGCCATTTCTCGGGCGATCTCCCGCTCGCCGAGCACGATGTGGTCCGCGCCGTAGCGGCGCAGGTGCTCGACCTCCGCATCCGAATGGGCGCGGGCGATCACCACCAGATCCTCGTTTTCGGCCCGGCCGGTCTCGATCAGCGTGCTCGCCTCGAAGGGGTTCGGAATCGCGCTGATGAGCCAGCGGGCGCCGCGTAGATTGACGGTCTCTAGAAGCCCGCGCTCACCCGCATTGCCGACGATTACCTCCACGCCCTCATCCCGCAGCCGGTCGACCAGGCCCTCCCGCTCCTCGATCACGAGGAAGGGAATGCCGCGCTCTTTAAGATCTGCCGCGATATGGCGGCCCACGCGGCCATAGCCGACGAGCACCGCGTGATCGGCGAGGAGCGTCGGCGGCCGCAGGGGAGCCGGATCGGGCTCGACCGGGAAGGGCACCACCTTGTCGCCGCCGCGGGCGGCGGGGCGGCGCTCGATGTCGCGGATGCGCGGGCCGAGCCGGTCGAGGGCGACGAAGAGCAGGGGGTTCAGAAGAATCGAGATCAGCGCTCCCGCCAGGATGAGGTCCTGCCCCTGGTCCGGCAGCAGCTGGAGGCCGACCCCGAGGCCCGCGAGGATGAACGAGAACTCGCCGATCTGCGCGAGGCTCGCCGAAATCGTGAGCGCGATGCTCAGGGGATGGCGGAAGGCGAGCACGATCAGAAGGGCGGCCAGGGATTTGCCGACGACGATGATCAGCACCGTGGCGAGCACGGGTCCGGGCTCGCGCAGCAGGATCGTCGGGTCGAAGAGCATGCCGACGGAGACGAAGAACAGCACCGCGAAGGCATCGCGCAGGGGCAGGGTCTCGTTCGCGGCCTGATGGCTGAGGGGCGATTCCGCCAGGATCATGCCGGCGAAGAAGGCGCCGAGCGCGAAGGAGACGCCGAAAAGCTGCGCCGAGCCGAAGGCGACGCCGAGCGCGATGGCGAGCACCGCGAGCCGGAAGAGCTCCCGCGAGCCCATATGCGCCACCGTGTGAAGCACCCAGGGGATCAGCCGCCGCCCCACCACGAGCATGAGCCCGACGAAGGCTGCCACCTTCAGGAGCGTCCAGGCGAGGACCGCCCAGATGCTGCTCGGATCGAGCCAGGCGACGAGGCCCGTCCAGGCCGGCACCGCGCTCCCGCTCTCCACCCGGCCGCCAAGAACGCCCGAAAGGGCCGGCAGCAGAACAAGGGTGAGGACCATCGCCAGATCCTCGACGATGAGCCAGCCGACGGCGATGCGGCCCTTTTCGGTCTCAACGAGCCGCCGCTCCTGCAACGCTCGCAGGAGCACCACGGTGCTCGCCACCGAGAGCGCGAGGCCGAAGACGATGCCGGCTCCCATGGACCAGCCGAGCCCCCAGGCGAGGGCCATGCCGAGCAGCGTCGCGACCGCGATCTGCCCGATGGCGCCGGGCACCGCGATGGCGCGCACGGCCATGAGGTCGGACAGGGAGAAATGCAGGCCGACGCCGAACATGAGCAGGATCACGCCGATCTCGGCGAGCTGCGGCGCCAGCTCCTGGTCCGCCACATAGCCCGGCGTGAAGGGCCCGATGAGCACGCCGGCAAGAAGATAGCCCACGAGGGGCGAGAGCCGCATCCTCTGCGCCAGCGCACCGAAGACGAAGGCGAGGCCGAGGCCCGCGACGATGGTGGCGATCAACGATGTATGATGCGGCAAGGGCCCCTCCCGGCTCGGTTGGCGTCATCCTTCGATGTGGCTGAGTTCACCCGGGACATGGTGTCGGGGCCGGCGACTGGCAACCCCGCCAAGCTCGCATCATGCGAGGTCTCGCATCCGACGCGCCCTCGACAGGCGAGAGCGGCCCGGATTACAGACGAAACCATGGCCGCCCATCGAGAGGAAACCCTCGTCGCCCGCATCAGCCGCGTGCTCGCGGAGCGCATCATCGCGGGCGAGATCCAGCCCGGCAGCAAGCTGCGGCAGGACCATGTGGCGACCGAGTTCGGCGCGAGCCATGTCCCCGTGCGCGAAGCGTTCCGGCGGCTCGAGGCGCAGGGGCTGGCGGTCAGCGAGCCGCGCCGGGGCGTGAGGGTCGCCACGTTCGATGGCCGGCAGGTGCGCGAGGTCGCCGAGATGCGCGCGGCCCTCGAGGTGCTCGCCCTGCGGCACGCGGCGCCGAATCTCACGGCGGCGATTCTCGACGCGGCGGAACGCGCCGCGCGGGAGGCCGATGCCGCGACGGATGTGCAGGTCTGGGAGGAGGCGAACCGCCGCTTCCATCGCACGCTCCTCGCGCCATGTCGCATGATGCGGCTCCTTGGCGCAATTGACGACCTGCATTCGGCGAGCGCCCGCTTCCTCTTTGCCACCTGGCGCACGGAATGGGAGGCGCGTGAGGATGCCGACCACAAGGCGATCCTGAGCGCCCTGCGGCAGGGGCAGGCCGACATCGCCGCCGCGATCCTGCATCGCCACGTGCAGCGCGTCGGCCCGCGGGCCGCGGGAGCGGCGGGGCAGTCTCACGCGCCCGTCGGGTAGGGCGTCCTGCGGCGCGGCAGCCCTTAGCTGCTCGCTCCTGAATCCGGTCACGCGCACCTCCGCCCGCTGCGCTCCGGCCAATTCATGCCGCTCCGTCCAAAGGCTTGGAGGCGAACCGCAGCGCGGCCGTCGAGCCTCTAGGTCCCATCACGAAGTTTCCGGCATCCGCACCACGCAGCACACCGTTCGTCAGTGCGCCACGCAGCACGCCTCCTGCAGATTGCGGTTTTATAGATTGTGTGACTTGATACTCCGTATCGATTCGAGCTTTTATAGATAAAACAGCCGCGACGGAGACCCTGCATGCGACCCCTATCGCTCCCGAACCTGCTGCCATCCCAAGCGAACCTCGTGCGCCGCGCTGCCATCGTGGCTGCGGGCGTTGCGCTCATGACCCTCAGCGCCAAGGTCCAGATCCCGTTCTGGCCGGTGCCGATGACGCTCCATACTCTTGCGGTCTTCGCATTTGCGGTGCTGCTCGGGCCGCAGCTCGCGGTCGGCATCTTCCTTGGGTACCTAGCCGTCGGCGCTCTCGGCTGGCCGGTCTTCTCCGGCACGCCCGCGCGGGGCATCGGCCTTGGCTACATGGTCGGCCCGACCGGCGGATACCTTTTGGGCTACCTGGTCGCCTCCGCGGTGACGGGCACGCTCGCGGCGAGGCGCGGCATCGTCGGCCAATGCGCAGCCATGCTGCTCGGCCTTGCCATCGTCTATGCGCTCGGCATGGCGTGGCTCGGCTTCTTCGTGCCTGGCGACAAGCTTCTGGCCCTCGGGGTCGTGCCGTTCCTTACGGGCGACCTCGTGAAGATCGGCCTCGTGGCTGCGGGCGCCGCCGCCTTGCGCCGGGTGCGGGAGAGCCGGTCTTGAGGCCCGCCGAGGGCGCAGTGCGCCACGATTGGACGGTGGATGAGGTGCTGGCGATCCACGACCTGCCGCTTCTCGACCTCGTCGGCCGCGCGGCGGCGGTGCATCGCATCCATCACGACCCGAGCGCGATCCAGCGCGCGAGCCTTCTGAGCATCAAGACGGGCGCCTGCCCGGAGGATTGCGCCTATTGCCCGCAATCGGCGCACCACAAGGAGGTGAGCCTCACCCGGGACCGGATCATGGATCCGGACGGCGTGGTCGCGCTCGCGGCGCGCGCCAAGGCCGCCGGCGCGGAGCGCTTCTGCATGGGCGCCGCCTGGCGCGAGGTGCGCGATGGGCGTGAATTCGATGCGGTGGTCGAGATGGTGCGCGGTGTACGGGCCCTCGGGATGGAGGCCTGCGTCACGCTCGGCATGCTGAAGCCCCATCAGGCGCAGCGTCTCGCCGAGGCGGGGCTCACCGCCTACAACCACAACCTCGATACGGGCCCAGCCCATTACGGCGCCATCATCACCACGCGAACCTACGAGGATCGCCTGCGCACCCTTGAGACGGTGCGCGCGGCAGGTGTCGAGCTGTGCTCGGGCGGGATCATCGGCATGGGCGAGACATCGCGGGATCGGGCCGCGATGCTCCAGGTCCTGGCGGGTTTCGCGCCGCATCCCGAGAGCGTGCCGATCAATGCGCTCGTGCCTGTGCCGGGAACGCCGCTCGGGAACCGCCCGCCGGTGGATCCGCTCGATCTGGTGCGCATGGTGGCGACCGCCCGCCTCGTGATGCCGGCCTCCACGATCCGGCTGTCGGCCGGGCGCTCGAACCTGACCCGGGAGGCTCAGGTGCTCTGCTTCCTCGCCGGCGCGAACTCGGTCTTCTCTGGCGAGACGCTGCTGACCACGCCCAATGCCGGCCCCGACGCGGACGCGGCGCTGTTCACGGCGCTCGGTGCCCCTCAGACCTTGCGGGCGGGCCCGGTCTCGACCGGCAGGTCCTCGCGCGAGCCCCACTCGGCCCAGGAACCGTCGTAGATCGCCTTCGCCGGGCGCCCGGTGGTCTCGAGCGCCAGGGACAGGATGGCCGCCGAAACGCCGGAGCCGCAGCTCGTGACGACCGGGCGGCTCGGGTCGATGCCGGCCTGCTCCAGGGCGGCCGCGATGGCGGCAGGCTCCTTGAGGCGGCCGTTCTCGACGATCTCGGTGAAGGGGAGGCTGAGACTTCCCGGCATGTGGCCGGAGCGCACCCCGGCTCGCGGCTCGGGTGCCTCGCCGCGGAAGCGGTCGGCGGGGCGCGCATCCACCACCTGCGCCGAGCCCGATTGCAGGGCGCTTTTAACGGCGTCGAGATCGGCGACGGCGCCATGGTCGAATCGTGCCGTGAAGGTGCGGCGGGCGCGGGGCCGGGGAGGGCCGTCCTCGACCGGGCGGCCCTCCGCATTCCAGGCAGGAAACCCGCCCTCCAGGATGCGGACGTCGCGGGCCCCGAAGGTGCGGAACGTCCACCACACCCGGGGAGCCGCAAAGAGGCCGGCGCCGTCATAGACCACGATGGTCATGCCATCGCCGATCCCGAGCGCGCCCACCGCCTCCGCAAAGGCTTCCGGCCGCGGCAGCATGTGGGGGAGGGACGAGGCGGTATCGCGCACGGCGTCGATATCGAAGCGCACCGCGCCGGGGATGCGGCCCGCGAGGTATTCGGCCTGCGGATCCCGGTTCATGGTCGGCAGATACCAGGAGCCGTCGACCACCACGATGTCGGGGGCGGCGAGGCGCTCGGCGAGCCAGGCGGTCGTCACGAAGGGGGCGGCCATGGAAGTCTCCTCGGTTCTTCGCGGGCAGGCGGATCAGGCGAGCGCGATGCGCACGCGGCGGTTCTGCTTGCCCTTCTTCTCGATGTCGGTGACGACGACCGTGCCGATCTCGCCCGTGCGGCGCACATGGGTGCCGCCGCAGGGCTGGAGATCGATGCCCTCGATGGAGACGAGCCTCACCCTGCCCGATCCCCGAGGCGGCTTCACGGACATGGTCTTCACGAGGCCCGGATTGGCATCGAGCTCCTCGTCGGTGATCCAGCTGTCGGTGACGGCGGCGTCCCGCGCCACGAGCTCCTGGAGCTTTTCGGTGAGCTCGGCCTTGTCGAGTCCCGCATCCGGAATGTCGAAATCGAGCCTGCCGTCACCGTCCCCGATGGCGCCGCCCGTCACCGGGTAGGGGAGCACGACGCTGAGGAGGTGCAGCGCCGTGTGGACCCGCATGCGCTTGAAGCGCAGCTCCCAGTCGAGCTTCAGGCGCACGAGATCGCCGATGGCTGGCGCCGCCGCGCCCTCTTCGAGCTGGTGCACGATCTGGGTGCGATCCTTGGAATAAACCGTGTTGCGGATGCGGGCTTCGCTGCCGTCGGCCCGCGCCAGCACGCCCACGTCACCGGGCTGCCCGCCGCCCTGCGGATAGAAGATCGTGCGGTCGAGGACGAGGCCGCCCTCCTCGGTGAGGGCCACGACGCGGGCCTCGGCCTCGCTTGCATAGGCATCGTCGCGGAAGAGGAGGGCGGTCGTGGTCATGGGAATCGCGGTCTCTGGCTGGGCGGCCCCACCGGGCGGAGAGGGCGCGACGGTACGGAGGCGGGCCCGGCGGCGCAAGGGCCGGGGGAGGGGTTGCGCGGCGGGTGGGCGCCGAGCCGCCCCGGCTGTTCATAAGCGGCAGCGCCACGATGGGATCCATTGCGGCTTAAGGGAAAATACGCAGAACTTCGGATTGATCTGGAGTGGACGGCGGGGCGTATACCCTCATGACCGCGCCCTGCTTCGGGTTGGCGGACGCGAAGGACACGCTCTCTGTGAATACCCACGCCCCCGGGCCCTCCTCCGATCGAGCCCTGGATTCGCTTCTCGCCGGGTATGCGGCCGGCACCTTGAGTGCTCCGCTCCACGTGCTCGTCGCCGGCCACCTGGCTCTCACACCGCAGAGCCGGGCTTTCGTGCGCGACCTCGAGACCGCGAACGGCGCTGCCCTGGAGGCCGCCCCCACCGCCCCGGTGCCGGACCGGGACGCGAAGCTCGCCGCGATCTTCGCTGAATCCGCCCCCGACCCGATCCGCCTCGACCGGCCCCGCGACGGCGTGCTGCCGTCTCCCATCGCCCAGTTCCTCGGCATGGGCCTCCAGGACATCCGCTGGCGGACGCTCCTGCCGGGAGTGCGGGAGTACAAGGTGGAGGAGACGGAGCGCGGGGAGGCGGTGCTCTACTGGATCAAGCCTGGCCGCAAGATGCCGTCCCATACTCATGAGGGCGCCGAGTACACGCTGGTTCTGAAAGGCGGGTTCAGCGATGTGAGCGGCCGCTATCGCCGCGGCGACATCGCCATCGCCGACCAGGAGATCGACCACCGGCCCCATGCCCACGAGGACCAGGACTGCATCTGCTACGCGGTCACCGACGCGCCCCTGCGCCTGACGGGTCCCATCGGCCGCATCATGCAGCGCCTCTTCAAGGGCGATTGAGGGCGGCGGCTCTCCTCAATCCGTTCTCCTCAATTCTTCCGGAACACCATCTGCCGCACGTCGGTCCGGCCGAGCCGGAAGCCTGCCTCGCAATAGCCAAGGTAGTATTCCCACAGGCGCCGGAAGCGCTCGTCGAAACCCTGCGCCGCGAGGACCGGCCCTGCGGCGCGGAAACGCTCGCGCCAGAGGGCGAGGGTGCGGGCGTAATCCATTCCGAAGGCGTGCTCGTCCACGACGCTCAGGCCGTGCCGCCGTGCCTCGTCCCGGAGGATCGTTGCCGTGGGCAGAAGTCCACCCGGAAAGATCGCGTGGCGGATGAAGTCGACGTGCCTGCGGTAGCGCGGGAACTCCGCCTCATCCATGGTGATCGCCTGGAGGCCCACCCGGCCCCCATCCACGAGGCAATCGCGGAGCTGGGCGAAGAAGGTCGGCCAATAGGCTTCTCCCACCGCCTCGACCATTTCGATCGAGACGATGCGATCGTAGCGTCCGCGCTCGTCCCGGTAGTCGCGCAGGGCGATGGCAACCTTATCGGCTAGACCGGCCTCAGCGACGCGCCTCCGAGCCTCTTCGCATTGCCGCTGCGAGATGGTGAGCCCCGTCACCCGGCACCCGATCTCCCGCGCGGCGAACAGGGCAAAGCCGCCCCAGCCGCAGCCGATCTCCAGCACGCTCTGCCCCGGCCGCAGGTCGGCGGCTTCGGCGAGCCGGCGGTATTTCGCGGCCTGCGCCGCCTCGATATCCTTGGCCTCAGCGCTCCACAGCGCCGACGAATAGGTAAGGCTCTCGTCGAGCCAGGAGGCATAGAAGGCGTTGCCGAGGTCGTAATGGGCGTGGATGTTGCGGCGCGCCCCGCGCCGGCTGTTGCGGTTGAGCCGGTAGCGCAGCAGCGCCCCCCAGAGCAGCGGGTGCCGCCAAGGGCTGCGGACGGGGCGATTCATGCCCAGGAGCCGGAGGAGCGCCGGAAGGTCCGGGCTGTCCCATTCGCCCCGACCGTAAGACTCGGCAAAGCCGAGATCGCCCGCCAGGAGCACCCGCCGCGCCAGCGACCAATCGCGGATCCGCATCGCCGCCTCCGGCCCCGGGCCCCGCCCGGTCAGTCGCAGGCGCCTGCCATCCGGCAGGGCGATGGCGAGTGATCCCGTCTGAAGGCGGGAGCCCATGGCGAGGAGGCGCCGGGCACCCCAGGGTAGGCCGCTCGGATCGGCCTGCGGCAGGGGGCGTGCCGCGAGGCCTTGGTCCTCGTCCACAGGCCGTGCGCCCATGGGATCGGATGCGGCCTTATCCACAGGATGCTCCCAGCCAGAGAGAATCGTTCTGGCAGCCGGTGCGGAGGGAGCGGCATCGGTCGGAGCTTGATCCATGCGGTATGCCGGAGGCGCGCTCACAATGTGCGGGCCGGCTCCGCCGGCAGCGAAGCTGGGCTCGCCCGCCGCGGATGGGGATGAACGGGAAGGCCCTTCAGGCGAAGCCGCAGGGCCTCGACGAGGATCCCGGCCACCACCTTCACGGTCATGAACGGCATGGCGACCAGCGCGGCCACGAGCGTGCGATCGGTGAGAGGGTGGCGCTGCGCCGCATAGCCGGCGGCGAGCACGGTGCCGTCCGCGTCCCGCGCCTGGATGAGGAGGCGCAAGGCGTCGTCCGGCGCCGCAAGACGGAAGCGGTAGGTGAGCGCTGGGCCGAGAAACGGCGAGACGTGGAAGGCTTTCCCCATATCGTGCCGGAGCGCCTCACCGGTCTCGCAGGTGCGTGTGGCGGCAACGTAGCTGTGCCGCTCCCCGAAGGTGTTGCGCACCTCGTAAACGAGAGCCGCGAGACGGCCATCCGCCGCAAAGGCGTAGTAGACGCTCAAGGGATTGAACGCGAAGCCGAGAATGCGCGGATAACAGAGGAGGAGCACTCGGCCGCCTTCCACATCGATACCCCGCTGCTTCAACAGCTTGTCCACATGGGTCCTCAGGGACGACCCGT
Organism: Microvirga sp.; assembly: GCA_036562855.1. Lineage (GTDB taxonomy): Bacteria > Pseudomonadota > Alphaproteobacteria > Rhizobiales > Beijerinckiaceae > Microvirga. The sequence goes on along the minus strand of DATCJK010000028.1, from coordinate 68,176 downwards.
CGCAGGGTCCATGATCCCGCTCGTGAAAACTCGCGAGGTTCGGCTTGCCCACCGAGAAGAAGCGGCTGCGCTTGCCGGCCTCCTCCAGCCGGTCGAGGTCGATGAGGAGCGAGAAGACCCGGTAGGCGAAGCGATGCGGCACGGGCCGCAGCCGCGCGTGGAACACGGTGCCCCGATAGAGCGCGACCGGTGCGTGAGCGTCGTCCGTCATTCGGCCGCCATGGGCAGGCGCCGCTCCGCCACGCGCCAGGGCACCTCGGCCCCAAGCGCTTCCGCGGCCGCGAGGCCAGATACCAGACCATCCTCATGGAAGCCGTAGCCGGTCCAGGCGCCGCAGAACCAGAGCCGGTTCCGTCCCTGGATCGAGGGCAGGCGGCGCTGCGCTGCGAGGGCGGCTTGGTCGTATTGCGGGTGCTCGTAGGTGAAGCGCCCGAAGGTCAGTTCGGGCCGCGGGTCCCGCTGCGGGTTGAGGCTCACGAAAAGCGGCCTGTCGTTGCGGATGCCCTGGATCGCGTTCATCCAATAGGTCACAGCCGCGCGCTCGCTGGTGTGCTGCGGCTTGATCAGGTTCCAGGACGACCAGGCCTGCCGGCGCTTCGGCATGAGCGCCGGGTCGCGGTGCAGCACGATCTCGTTTGGCGCATAGACGATGGCGCCGAGGATCGCGCGCTCGTCCTCGCCCGCATCGGCGAGCATGGCGAGCGCTTGATCGGAATGGGCCGCGATCACGGCGGCATCGAAGGGCTCGACGCGCCCGTCGCCCGTCGCCACCTCGACGCCCTCGGCATTCCGTCTGACGCCGCTCACAGGGGTGCCGTAGCGGATCCGGTGCGCGAAAGAGGCGGTGAGCTTGTCCACGTAGCGACGGCTGCCGCCGGTCACCGTGCGCCACACGGGCCGCGTCCAGTGGACGAGGCGGTGGTTCTCGCAGAAGGCGACGTAGGTCTCGGCCGGAAAGCCCAGCATCTTGGCCGGCGAGGTGGACCAGATCGCCGCTCCCATGGCGAGCAGGTAATCGTCGCGGAAGCGGGCCGAATAGCCGCCCCGGTCCAGATATTCGCCGAGCGCCAAGCCCGTGAGGCGTCCCTCGGCGAGATCCCGCACGGCGTCGCGGTTGAAGCGCACGATGTCGCCGAGCATGCGGAAATGGGCGGGCGAGATCAGGTTGCGGCGCTGGGCGAAGTAGCGGCTGATGCGGTTCTCGGAATCGCCGGCCCATTCGAAGGCGCCGTCGTCGACCGAAACCGAGAAGCTCATGCGCGTCGGCTGCGTGGCGACGCCGAGGAGGCGAAAGAGCTCCGTGAGGTTCGGATAGTTCAGGTCGTTATAGACCATGAACCCCGTATCGACCGCGATCCGCTCGCCCTCGTAATCCACCTCCACGGTGGCGCAATGCCCGCCAGCGCGCGGCGCCCGCTCGAACACCGTGACCTCGTGGCGCGAGCCGGTGGCGAGCGCCCAGGCGGCCGCGTTGCCGGCGATGCCGGTGCCGATCACCGCGATGCGCATGCGGCGTTCCGGTGGAGGGATGCGGTCAGGCGGCGTCGCGCATGGCCCTGGCGGCGGCGAGCGCACGGGCTCGCGCCGCGTCGTGCACGACGATCGGCGTCGGATAGGTCTCGCCGAGCGTGATGCCCGCAGAGCGCAGAATCGCGGCTGTTGCTTCCCACGGCTTGTGGATAAGCGAAGCGGGCAGCCGGGACAATTCGGGCAGGAAGCCGCGGACATACGTGCCGTCGGGATCGAATTTCTCGCCCTGGCTGACCGGGTTGAAGATCCGGTGGAATGGCGCGGAGTCGGGCCCGGAGCCTGCGATCCACTGCCAGCTGAAGGCGTTGTTGGCGGGGTCCGCATCCACCAGCGTGTCCCAGAACCAGGCCTCGCCCTCGCGCCAATCGACGAGGAGATGCTTTACCAGGAAGGAGGCCGCGATCATGCGCACGCGGTTGTGCATCCAGCCCGTCTGCCAGAGCTGGCGCAGCCCCGCATCGACGATCGGGTAGCCCGTGCGTCCGCGCTGCCACGCGGCGAGCTCCTCCCCGTCGTTGCGCCAGGGAAAACGCTCGAAGCGCCGGTTGTGGTGAGCGGTCGAGAGATGCGGGTTGTCGTGGAGGAGCTGGTAGCAGAAATCCCTCCAGATCACCTCGGCGAGCAGCTTTTCGGCATCGCTCTCGGGCGCCGCCGAGTGACCGCTGCGGATCGCGTCCTGGACCCCGTGCCAGACCTGGCGCGGGCTGATCTCGCCGAAGCGCAGGTGAGGGGAGAGGCGGGAGGTGCCCGGTACCGCGGGCAGGTTGCGGTTCTCCGCATACCCCTTGAAGAGCGTGCGCAGGAAGGTGTCGAGCTTCGCCTGCGCGGCCGCCTCGCCGCGCGTCCAATGATCGTGGAAGCCCGCCGCCCAGTTCGGCGTCGAGGGCTCCAGCCGAAGATCGTCGAGGCTTGCGGCAGCTATTGCGAGATCCGCCGGCCAGGAGCCCCCGTCGATCCGGGGCGGCGAGGGAAGAGGAGGCGGCGGCTCGCCCTGGGCGAGAACGGTCCGAAGATAAGGCGTGTAGACCTGAAACGGCGTGCCGGACTTCGTCTTGATGGCCCAGGGTTCGTTGAGGAGCCGGCCGTTGAAGCTCTCCGCCCGGACACCCCGCGCCTTCAGGCTGGCCTTGATGGCCGAATCCACGGCGATCTCGGCCGCCGTGTAGCGCCTGTTCCAGAACACGGCCTCGATTCCAGCTTCGCTGGCGATGCGCTCGATGATCCCGTCGGCAGCGCCGGTGAAAATCATGAGCTCGGCGCCAAGCCCCTTCAGGGAAGCGTCGAGGGCGGCCAGCGATCCGTGCAGCCACCAGCGCGACGCGCCGCCGAGGGGGCGGAGCCCCGGCGATGCCTCGTCCAGGATGAAGCAGCACAGGATCGGACGACCGCTGGCGATGGCGGCACGCAGAGCTGGGTTGTCGGATACCCGATGATCGTCGCGAAACCAGACGAGGACAGGACCTGCCACGGTACCCTCACGCTTGCGGCGGGCGCGCGGCCCAGTGGAACGGGCCGTCTACGGGGGCGGGCGGCGGCTGGATCAGGACGGCGCGCAGAGGCGCCGCGTTCCCATGATCCATGCTGTGGAGAAGAGGGGGTGGGGATGGCTCCGGCGGTAGGATTCGAACCTACGACCAACGGATTAACAGTCCGCTGCGCTACCGCTGCGCCACGCCGGAACATCACCCACTCGAACCGGGGCAGCGAGGCCGCCGACCGAGAGTGCGAGGCATATATCACGGGTTTTTGGGCTTGCAACCCCCGCCCGATGCGTTCTGGTCGCATGCTGTCCCGCATCGGATCGAACGGGAACGGTTGCTCTTCCGGCAGAGCCTCTGCTAAGGAGCCCCCGTCGCCTTGCGCGGCACGCCCGGTTGGCCTCGTGGCGGAGTGGTTACGCAGAGGACTGCAAATCCTTGTACGGGGGTTCGATTCCCTCCGAGGCCTCCAATCTTTCTCCCATGAGGACACCGATGGTCGATTTCGCGCAAGCGCGCCGCATGATGGTCGACAGCCAGCTGCGCACCTTCGACGTGAACGACCTGCCGCTCCTCGACGCCTTCGACTCCGTGCCGCGGGAGCGGTTCGTGCTGCCGGGGCGGGAGAGCGGCGCCTATATCGACCAGGACGTGGTCGTGAGCGAGGGCGCGGAACGCCGTGCCATGCTCTCCCCCATGGTTCTGGGGCGCATGATCCAGGCGCTCGAGGTGCGACCCGGCCTGCGGGTGCTCGATGTGGCGCCAGGCCTTGGCTATTCCTCCGCGATCCTCTGCGAGCTCGGCGCGACGGTAACGGCGCTCGAGGCCGACGAGACCCTGGCGCAGGCGGCTCGCGAGCGGCTTGCCGCCCTTGGCTACACGGGTGTTGCTGTCGTGGCGGGCGATCTCGATCAAGGGGAGGCGCGGAACGCCCCCTATGACGCGATCCTCGTGAACGGCGCTGTCGAGGTGAGGCCCGAGGGGCTTTTGCGGCAGCTCGGGGAGGGCGGTCGCCTCGTCTGTGTTCAGGGCCGAGGCCGCTCTGCCAAGGCGACCCTCATGGTTCGGGCCGGCCATGGATTCGGAGAGCGCAGCATCTTCGACGCGGCCGCGCCCCTCCTGCCCCAGTTTCAGCAGAAGCCCGGCTTCGTGTTCTGAGCCCGGATACGGGAGTGCCCGCGAGGCCATGCGATGTGGAAGGCCCGGTATCGGGCCTTTTTTTCGTATGAGCCGAGCCCGCAGGTGTCGCTTTTTTGCGCCACCTCTGGGGGAATCGGCAGCAAAACCTTCTGGCGCGATTGTCGACTCAAATGGCATCGGTATTGTCCCGCTGAGGGACCAAGATGCGTCTCGAACGACGGTTGGCGTGACGGTTATAACGTCGTCGCTCGCGGGCAGGTAAGCGTGACACACGAGAGTCTTCACCGGAAACGCGGGCGCGCCTTCGCTGCCTTCGTTTCGCTTCTGGCTTTGACGGCAGGTTCGAGCGCGTCCGCCGAAACGCTCGAGAGCGCGCTCGCGCGCGCCTACGGCAACAACCCGACCCTGAACGCCCAGCGCGCCAATGTGCGCGCCACCGACGAGAACGTGCCGCGGGCGAAATCCGGCAATCGCCCCCGCATCAATGCCACCGCGGATGTGGGCGCAAGCTTCAGCGAGTCCGAGTCGCCGGCCTCCTTCAGCCGCAATGCCTTCAACCCGGTCAACCCGAACCGAAGCAACGTGACCCGCACGACCCCGCGCGGCGTCGGGCTGCAGGTGGATCAGAGCCTCTTCAACGGGTATCGCACCGAAAATTCCATCCGCCAGGCGGAATCGGCGGTTCTGAGCGCCCGGGAGACCCTGCGCAACAACGAGCAGAACGTCCTGTTCGACTCGGCCTCCGCCTACATGAACGTTCTGCGCGACACCGCGATCCTGAACCTCCAGCGCAACAACGTGGAGGTCATCGAGGAACAGCTGCGCCAGACCCGCGACCGTTTCAATGTGGGCGAGGTGACCCGCACCGACGTCGCCCAGTCCGAGGCGCGGCTTGCCGGTTCCCGCTCCCAGGCGAGCCTCGCCGAGGCGAACCTGCGCACCAGCATCGCCCGCTTCCGCCAGGTGGTCGGCGTCGAGCCGCGGCAGCTGGCGCCGGGCCGCCCTCTCGACAGGCTGGTTCCGCCCTCGCTCGAAGCGGCTCTGCGCATCGCCTTCAACGAGCATCCGGCCATCATCGCCTCCCTCCACGGCGTGGATGTCGCGGAACTGCAGGTCAAGATCAACGAGGGCGAGCTCGCCCCCCAGCTCGGCCTCAGCGGATCGGTCAACCGCCGCTACGACGTGCAGAGCCCAGGCACCGAGGTCACCTCGGCTTCGATCGTCGCCCGCCTGACGGTGCCGATCTATGAGGGCGGCGAAGTCTATGCGAGCGTCCGCCAGTCCAAGGAGACGGCGGGACAGCGGCGCCTTGAAGCGGATGGCATCCGCGATCAGGTACGCGCGGCGGTCATCTCCTCATGGGGCCAGCTCGAGGCGGCGAGGGCCCAGGTGGTGGCGGCTCAGCTGCAGGTGGAGGCCGCCGAAACGGCGCTTAACGGCGTGCGCGAGGAGGCCCGGGTCGGCCAGCGCACGACCCTCGACGTTCTCAACGCGCAGCAGGAACTCCTCAATGCCCGCGTGAACCTCATCACCGCGCAGCGCGACCGGGTGGTCGCCTCCTATGCGGTGGTGCAGGCGTCTGGGCGGCTCAATTCCCGGGCGCTCGGCCTTTCGGTCCAGCATTACAGCCCGAAGCTTCACTACGATCAGGTCAAGGACCTGTGGGGCGGGACCACGACCCCCGACGGGCGCTGATTGCGCGAGGCGCCGCCGGTCCTGGACCGGTGGCGTTTTTCGTTGGGCGGCGCCGTTAACAAAGTTTAAAGAAATCCGTGAATGACCGGGCGGGAACGCCCTGTTTGCTTGCCTCGCCTTGCTGGCGCGGACAAAGTGCGATCAGGGTAAGGCGGCTCGATTCCCGGGCGGCCATCCCCGTGTGATCGGTTGCGGCGGTGCGCATGAGTTCAGCGAGTCCGAAGGCCCAAGAACCCTCCATGGAGGAGATCCTCGCCTCCATTCGCCGGATCATCGCCGACGACCAGGACGGCGCGCGCCAGGCGTCCGCCCGCGCGCCGGAGCCCGCTCCCGAGCCCGACGACGTGCTCGACCTCGCCGATCTGGAGCCGCCGCTTCCGGCCGCGCGGCTCGACTTCGAACATGAGGACGTGTCCTTCCGGGACGCGGACAACCAAATCGATTTCGACGCGATCCCGATCGACGACGAGCCGGAGCCCGAGCCGTTCTTCGAGCCCGCACCTCCGCCTCCACCGCCGCCGCGCGCCGCCCCCGCGGCTCCCCCGCCGCCGGCTCCGGACTCGCTGTTGTCCAACGCCACCGCGGCCTCCGCGGCCGGCGCCTTCCAGATGCTCTCGTCCACCGTACTGAGCAGCCATCCTCGCACCATCGAGGATCTGGTGCAGGACATGCTGCGCCCGATGCTGAAGGCTTGGCTCGACGAGAACCTTCCCCCCATGGTCGAGCGCCTCGTCCGCGCCGAGATCGAGCGCGTCTCCCGTCTCGGGCGGTAAGGCTTTCCCTCTGCCGCGCCGCGAGACGGGCGACGCGGCATCGCCTCGGTTGACTTGGCTGACCGGGTCCGGTTTCTAGCCGGAAACTTCAGCGCGCTCCGGCGCCAAACCCCCTGGTTCGCCCATGATGGACAAGACGTTCGACCCCGCCGCCGTGGAGGCGCGCATCGCCGCCCGTTGGGAGGAGGCCGAGGCCTTCAAGGCCGGGCGCGCGGATCGGTCCGGGGCGAAGCCATACACGATCGTCATCCCGCCGCCGAACGTGACGGGCTCCCTCCACATGGGCCACGCGCTCAACAACACCCTGCAGGACATCCTCTGCCGGTTCGAGCGCATGCGCGGCCGCGATGTGCTCTGGCAGCCGGGCACCGATCATGCGGGCATCGCGACGCAGATGGTGGTGGAGCGCCAGCTCATGGAGCGGCAGCTCCACCGGCGCGACCTCGGACGCGAGGAATTCGTCAAGCGCATCTGGGAGTGGAAGGAGGAATCCGGCGGCACCATCGTTCGCCAGCTGAAGCGCCTCGGCGCCTCCTGCGACTGGTCGCGCGAGCGCTTCACCATGGACGAGGGCCTATCAAAGGCCGTGCTCAAGGTGTTCGTGGATCTCTACCGGCAGGGCCTGCTCTACAAGGACAAGCGCCTCGTGAACTGGGACCCCAAGTTCCAGACCGCGATCTCGGACCTCGAGGTGCAGCAGGTGGAGGTGAAGGGTCACCTCTGGCACATTCGCTACGCCGTCGAGGGCGAGGCGGAGCGCTTCATCACCGTGGCGACGACGCGGCCCGAGACGATGCTCGGCGATGTGGCCGTGGCTGTGCATCCGGACGACGAGCGCTTCAAGGATCTCGTCGGGAAACACGCGATCCTGCCGCTCGTCGGCCGGCGCATCCCGATCGTCGCGGACGAATACTCGGATCCTGAAAAGGGCACGGGCGCGGTGAAGATCACGCCGGCGCACGACTTCAACGATTTCGAGGTGGGCCGCCGCCACAAGCTGCCCCTCGTCAACGTGCTCGGCACGGAAGGCGAGATCCAGGTGGAGGGGAACGAGGCGTTCCTGGCCGGCCTCGACGCGGCGTCGCTCGGCCCCGTCATGGCGCTCCACAACGTGGACCGGGCAACGGCCCGCAAGCAGATCGTCGCCATGCTGGAGGAGGCGGGCGCGCTCGTTCAGATCGAGCCGCACACCCACATGGTGCCCCACGGCGACCGATCGGGCGTGGTGATCGAGCCCTACCTCACGGACCAATGGTACGTGGACGTGAAGCCGCTGGCGGAACGCGCGCTCGGCGTCGTGCGCGAGGGCAAGACGCGCTTCGTGCCGGAGAATTGGGAGAAGACCTATTTCCAGTGGCTCGAGAACATCGAGCCCTGGTGCGTCTCTCGCCAGCTCTGGTGGGGCCACCAGATCCCCGCCTGGTACGACGACGAGGGCAACATCTTCGTGGCGCTCTCCGAGGAGGAGGCGAGGGCGGAGGCTCGCGCCAAGCACGGGCGCGACGTGGCTTTGCGCCGCGACGAGGACGTGCTCGACACCTGGTTCTCCTCCGCGTTGTGGCCTTTCTCGACGCTCGGCTGGCCGGAGAAGACCCCGGAAGTCGCGCGCTACTATCCCACCAACACCCTCGTCACGGGCTTCGACATCATCTTCTTCTGGGTCGCGCGGATGATGATGATGGGCCTCCACTTCATGGACGAGGCGCCCTTCGATACGGTCTACATCCACGCCCTCGTTCGCGACGAGAAGGGCGCCAAGATGTCGAAGTCGAAGGGCAACGTCATCGACCCGCTCAACGTGGTGGACCAGTACGGCGCCGATGCCCTGCGCATGACGCTCGCCGCCATGGCGGCGCAGGGACGTGACATCAAGCTCTCCGTGCAGCGCGTGGAGGGTTACCGGAACTTCGCCACGAAGATCTGGAACGCCGCGCGCTTTGCCGAGATGAACGAGTGCCGCCGCGTGCCGGGCTTCGATCCATCCGGCGTGAAGGAGACCCTGAACCTTTGGGCGCTCAGCGAATGCGCGAAGGCGATCCAGGAGGTTCAGGCGGGCATCGTGGGCTACCGCTTCAACGACGCGGCGCTCGGCGCCTATCGTTTCGTCTGGAACGGCTTCTGCGACTGGATTCTCGAACTCGCCAAGCCCGTGCTCCAGGGCGCCGACGGCCCGGCGAAGGACGAGACCCGCGCCACCATCGCCTTCATCTTCGACGAGATCTGCAAGCTCCTGCACCCGTTCATGCCCTTCCTCACGGAGGAGCTGTGGGCCATCAAGGGCGAGGAGGGCGAGGCGCGCCAATCGGTGCTGGCGCTCGCGCCCTGGTCCGATCTGTCGGGCCTCGTGAACGCCGAGGCCGAGGCCGAGATCGGCTGGGTCGTGGACCTCGTGACCGAGATCCGCTCCGCGCGCTCCGAGACGAACGTGCCGGCGGGCGCCCAAATCCCGCTCGTGCTCGTCACGCCTTCCGCCGGGGTCAAAGCCCGCGCCGAGCGCTGGAGCGACACCCTGCGCCGTCTCGCCCGCCTCTCGGATATCTCGGTGGCGGATTCGGCGCCCAAGAGCTCGGTGCAGCTCATCGTCCGCGGCGAGGTGGCCGCGCTGCCCCTCGAAGGCGTCGTGGACCTCGCGGCCGAGCAGACGCGCCTCAAGAAGGAAATCCAGAAGCTCGACGGCGACATCGGCAAGATCGACGCAAAGCTCGGGAATGCGGATTTCATGGCCAGGGCTCCCGAGGAGATCGTCGAGGAGCAGCGCGAGCGCCGCGAGGATGCGCAGGCCCGCAAGGCCAAGATGGAAGAGGCACTGAAGCGGCTGCAGGGGTAGTCCCTTGCTGCGCGCCCTGCGCCTCGTTGGCCTGATGCTTGCGGCGGCCTTGACCGCCCTCGCCATGGCGACGGTGCTCACGGCGCGCCCGGGCGATCCCTCCCTCTTCCCGGCCGGAGAGGATGCCGTCGACGCTTATCTTGTCGGGAACGGCTATCATTCCGGTCTCATCCTGCCGACGAGTGTGGTGCGAGGTTTCGCCTCGGAGGGACGGCTGGGCGCCGTGCTCGCCGTGGCGGTCCGCTTTAGCGCCTATGATTGGATCGAGGTAGGCTGGGGCGAGCGGCGCTTCTACGCTGAGGTTCCCACCATCGACCGGCTGAACTGGCGGCTTGCTCTCAGCGCTCTCTTTCGGCCCGGCAACGGGTCCGTTTTGCATATCGTCGGTGTCCAAGGTGCGCCGCGGGTCACCTTCCCATCGGCTGATCTGGTCCACCTGCGCCTCTCGCGCGAGGGCCTTCGCCGTCTTCTCATGCTTCTCGATGAAACCTTTGAGCGCCCCGCAGACGGGCTGCCGGTCGAGATCGGCCCCGGCCTCTACGGTCCCAGCCTGTTCTACGAGGCGCGAGGCTCCTTCCATGTTCTGAATGTCTGCAACCATTGGACGGCCCGCCTCCTCGATGCAGCGGGCGTGCCGACCACCCCTGTCCTCTCGGCTCTTCCCGTGGGGCTATTGCTCGATCTGCAGTGGCGATCCGGCCTGACCCCAGTCTCGTCCACCACGGAGGCGGCGTTCTGAGCGGGGCCGCTTGCGCCGGGGTGACAAACACCCCCAGCATGTTCTAGCTGTGCGGCAAAGCCCTTGCCGCAAGGACATCCCATGCTCGACAGCGTCCTCATCGCCAATCGCGGCGAGATTGCCTGCCGGATCATCCGCACCGCCAAGCGCCTCGGGATGCGGACCATCGCGGTCCATTCGGAGGCGGATGCGGGGGCGATGTTCGTCCAGATGGCGGACGAGGCGCATCTGATCGGGCCGGCGGCGGCTCGGGAGAGCTATCTCGTCATCGACCGGATCATCGAGGTGGCGAAGCGCACGGGCGCGGCCTCCATCCATCCGGGCTACGGTTTTCTGTCCGAGCGCGCCGAGTTCGCCGAGGCCTGCGCCGCCAACGGCATCGTGTTCGTCGGCCCGCCGGCCTCCGCCATCAAGGCGATGGGCCTGAAGGATGCCGCGAAGGCGCTCGTGTCTCAGGCCGGCGTTCCGGTGGTGCCGGGCTATCACGGCTCGAAGCAGGAGCCCGAGTTCCTCCGGGGGAAGGCCTACGAGGTCGGCTATCCGGTGCTCATCAAGGCGGTCGCCGGCGGCGGCGGCAAGGGCATGAAGCGGGTCGACAAGGCCGTCGATTTCGATGCGGCCCTCGAGAGCGCTCAGCGCGAGGCGCAGAACGCCTTCGGCGATCCCCGCGTGCTGGTGGAAAAATACGTGCTCTCCCCGCGGCACATCGAGATCCAGGTCTTCGCGGACGGACACGGCAACGTGGTGCATCTCTTCGAGCGCGACTGCTCGCTCCAGCGCCGGCACCAGAAGGTCATCGAGGAGGCGCCCGCGCCCGGCATGACGCCGGAGATGCGCGCCGCCATGGGCAATGCCGCCGTGGAGGCCGCCCGCGCGGTGGGCTATGTGGGCGCCGGCACGGTGGAGTTCATCGCCGACGGACGCGAGGGTCTGCGGCCCGACCGCTTCTACTTCATGGAAATGAACACGCGCCTCCAGGTGGAGCATCCCGTCACCGAGGCGATCACCGGGCTCGACCTCGTGGAGCTCCAGTTCCGGGTGGCCTCCGGCGAGCGGCTGCCGTTCACTCAAGGCGATCTTGCCATCGACGGCCATGCGGTCGAGGCGCGTCTTTACGCGGAAGATCCCGAAAAGGAATTCCTGCCCTCGACGGGCAAGCTCTGGGCTCTCGAATTCCCGGAAGGCGAGGGCATCCGCATCGACACGGGCGTCGAGGCGGGCGACGAGGTGACGCCGTTCTACGACCCGATGATCGCCAAGGTGATCGCCCATGGCGCCACGCGCGACGAGGCCATGGACCGGCTGGCGCAGGCGCTCGGTGAGACCGTGGTCGCGGGCCCGAAGACCAACGTGGCGTTCTTGAAGAAGCTCTGTGAGGCCGGGGAATTCCGGGCAGGGCGGTTCGATACCGGCTTCATCGATCGCAATCTGCAGGACCTCGGAGCTGTGCCGCGCGAGAACGATAAGGCGGTCGTCGCGGCGGGCGCGCTCTACCTCGTGCAGAACGATCAGGCTTCGGTCGTCATGCGCGCTGCCGAGCATGGGGGCGACGTGGGCGGGCCGTGGTGGCGTGCCGACAGCTTCCAGCTTCTCGGGCGTCGCGATACGGGGCTCGACCTCGTGGTGGATGGCGAGCCCACCAAACTGCACCTGTCCTGGGACGAGGACGGCGCGTTCGTGGCCGGCGTCGAGCGCTCCGAGGACGATGAGGACTACACCATCGTCGAAGCGGATGACGGGGTCATCGTGCTCGACCGGGGACGGCAGACCCGCGTCGCCCTGCGCGATCCCTTCGCCGTCGATCTGGAGCACATGGACGAGGGCGGCTCCGTGAAGGCGCCCATGCACGGCAAGCTCATCGCGGTTTTCGTGCAGCCCGGCGACCGGGTCGAGAAGGGCCAGCGGCTCGCCATCGTGGAAGCCATGAAGATGGAGCACGCGCTCGTCGCGCCTGCCGATGGCGAGGTGGCCGAGATCGCGGCCGAGCCCGGCGCTCAGGTGGCGGAGGGCGCGCGGCTCATCGTGCTGAAAACCGAGGAGTGAGGCTGCGGCGCGGCGTCCGTTTGCGCGGGCGCGCCGCCCATGGTTCAAGATCGCATGCCCCTGCATCTCATCAAGCTCTGCGTCGGCTGCGACTCGATCCGCGATCTCGAGGAGTGGATCGAGGAGAACCAGACGCTGCACAGGCGGCTCGGGCGCCCCTACGAGCAGGCGCACACCACCCGCATGGTGCCAAAGCGCATGGACGAGATCGTCGGCGGCGGCTCGCTCTATTGGGTGATCAAGGGACAGGTCATGTGTCGCCAGACGCTGCTGGCCATCCGTCCCTTTACGGATGGCGCCGGCATCGGCCGCTGCCATTTGGTTTTGGAGCCTAACGTCGTTCCGGTGGAGCCGCGGCCCTATCGCCCGTTCCAGGGTTGGCGCTACCTCGAACCGAAGGACACGCCGCGCGATCTCGGGCGCGGCTCTGGCGATCTCGCGCAGATGCCGGAAGCCATGCGCCGCGAGCTGGCCGATCTCGGCCTCCTATGACACGCTTAGGCATGACCCGCGTTCTTCTGGTTCTTGCCGCGACGCTCCTCGCCGGCGCGGCGTCCGCGCGCGAATGCCGCGCTCCCGCCGATCTGCCGCCCGGCGTGCGCGTGCCGCCGGCGCCGGGCTGCGCGCAAGGGAGCGACCGGATGAAGCAGGCGCCGTCCGAAAGGGTAAGAACGGGCCGCGATGCGGGGTTCGTCGATCTCGGCTACGGCTCCCAGCTCCGGGTCTCCGGCCGTGTCCGCGTCGATGTCGGCGGTCGTCGCTGACCCCGTTCCCGCCTGGAGAAATCAAGGTTCTCGCGACGACCAGTCCCCAGGATGAACTCCGCCTCCGAGTGCGGGCGACCACGTCAAGGGGCGTTACGACCGGCTCATCGGACGAGCCTCTTGACGGCCGGGAGCTACTTGGAACCGTCCGGCTCTGATTCGCATTTGCTCAGCAGTACCATCCGCTGGAGTTCGCGAGGCTTCCCCGAAGCCCCTCAACCGCTCCACGGTTCAGTTGAGTGGAGGTTGCGATGCTCCTTGCGGCATCTGAAGGCCGGCACTGGCGTTACGAAGTGTGCGAGCATTCGGACGGGTATCTCGTCCAGATGCGCGATCTTGAGACGGGCGATCTAGACGAGGAATTCTCCACGATCTTCCGCACCATGCCCGTCGCGTTCGCCTATGCCGAGATGTCGGCGGCGTTCGAGCGCTATGCGGCTGCCGAGATCGACACGCCGGATGACGATCAGATCGAAATCGACCTGGAACTGACGGAGCGCCACTTCATCGATCTGAGCGATCGCCTCCACGACTCCGGCATCAACGGCGTCGCTGTGAGAGCCTGGGAAAGGCAGCGTCAGCAGCAGCCCGCTGCCCGCGTCCTCCACTGACGATCAGGCCCGCTTCGGCGGGCCTTTTTCATTCGGGGGCCGTCGCGATTTGCAAGCCCCGGCTCAGCCCCCACATGATGGGGGCATGAGCGACAAGACCGATCTGGCCCGATCCGCCGGCTCCTCCGGAGCGCTGATCGATTCCTTCCTCGACACAGCCCAAAAGGTCGCGCCTCGGGCCGATGGCACGCCTCGGCCCCGCCTCGTCTTCGCCCTTGACGCCACCATGAGCCGGCAGCCCACCTGGGACCTCGCCTGCCGGGTCCAGGGCGACATGTTCGCCACGGCGGCGGGCATCGGCGGGCTTGAGGTGCAGCTCGTCTATTTCCGCGGCTTCGACGAATGCCGCTCCTCACGCTGGGTGGCGGATCCCTCGGCGCTCACCGCCCTCATGAGCCGAATCGATTGCCGCGGCGGCCACACGCAGATCGGCCGCGTCCTCCGTCATGTGCGCACGGAAGCCGCCCGCACGCCGCTGCGCGTCCTCGTCTATGTTGGCGACGCCATGGAGGAGCCCATCGACGATCTGTGCGCCGTCGCGGGCGAGCTGGGGCTGCTCGGCGTGAAGGCCTTTCTCTTTCACGAGGGCCACGATCCGACCGCAGCATCGGCCTTCAAGGAGATCGCCCGTCTCACCGGCGGCGCCTATGCGAGATTCGATGCCGGCGCGCCCGGCGCTCTCGCCGAATTGCTGCGGGCGGCTGCGGCCTATGCGGCGCAAGGATCGGAGGGTCTGAAGCGTCTTGCGGCGAATAACGGGCAGGCGAGGGCGCTCCTCACCGCCATGGGTGGGGGGCAGCCATGACGCTGATCTACGGCATTGCGGCCCTGGCGGTCGTCTGGTGGCTATCGAAGGTGTTCGCGCGAGCGGATACGAAGGCGTTGGCGAAAGCCCTCAAGGTCGTCGGCGGGATCCTCGCCCTCGGCGGCGCCGGCCTCATGGCCCTGCGCGGGCGAATCGACATGGCATTCCTGCTCGGCGGCGTCGGCGCTTGGCTGCTTGGCTGGAGCGCCTTCCAGCTCCCCTGGCTGCGAATCCCGGGCCTCGGTGGGCCGAACACGAAGCGCAAGGCCGGCAGCGTCTCGCGGGTTCGCTCCGCCATGGTCGAGATGGAACTCGACCACGACAGCGGCACCATGACCGGGTCGGTCCTGGCCGGCACCTTTGCCGGACGCCGGCTCGACGAGCTCGACCCGCCCGCGCTCCAGCGTCTCCATGATGAGTGCCGCGCGTCGGACCCGGACGGCATGCGACTCCTAGAAGCGTATCTCGACCGCCGGTTTGCCGGATGGCGTGAACACGCTGAGCGTGACGCGGACCCGCGGTCGCGCGCCCAGGCGCAACCAGGCGCGATGACGGAAGAGGAGGCTTACCAGATCCTGGGGCTTGAGCCGGGCGCCGGGGTCGACGCCGTTCGGCATGCTCACCGGACGCTGATGAAGAAACTGCACCCCGACCAGGGGGGATCGACGTATCTCGCGGCCCGGGTGAACCAAGCCAAAGAGATCCTGTTGAGCCGACATCGCTGATACTCCACGCGCGATTACGGACGGACGGATAGAGCGGGAACCGGCGGCAAACACGCGCCGCCGACCCGAAAGCACACGATCAGCTACGGGTCGCGAAGCAGGCGAACCCGTTGCGCTTGAGGGCCTTGCAGGCCGCCTCGGCTTCCTCCGCCTCGTCGAAGCCTGAGAACCGGGCGCGGTAGAGGGTCGAGCCGCTCTTCGTCACCTTTTCAGTGAAAGCGGAGGCGCGGGCGAGGGTCCGACCGGTTTTGGACTTGGCCGCGTCGAGCATCGTCTTCGCCTTGTCCTCGTCGTCCATGGCGCCGAGCTGGATTACCCAGCCCGTGACCGACGGACGGGCGGCGGACCTCGTCTCGGTGACCTTCGCCTCGACGGGCTCGGCCTTCGCCACCACCGTGTGGCCCACGGGAAGCCGATCCTCGACCTTCGCGACGGGCGCGGCCGGGGGTAGGGGCGCAGAGGCGACCGGAGCCGGAATCGGCGCAGGCGGAACGATGCGGGCTGGCTGAGGCTCGGCTTGAACCGGAGCGTAGGCCTGCGCGGTAGCGGGCAGGGCGAGGCCGTTCGGCTGAAGCCGCATGGGCTGCGAGGGCGTCGCCGTACCGGCGCCCGAGGCGGAGGCCACCACGGGGCGGAGCGAGTTCAGGTCGAGCGGCTTGCGGGCTGCGGCCTGGGGCGCTGCTTGCGGCGCCGAGGGCACCGCCGCCGTGGTCTCGACGGCCGGAGCCGGCTGAACGGTCTGGCGCTGCAGGGGCAGGGGAGCCGACGCGGCGGGAGCGGCCTCGGCCACCTGAACCGGGCGAGCAGGCGGAGCCGCCTCCGCGACCTGGGTCGGACGCGTGGCCGGAGCGCCGTCGCCGATGGCGGGGGTCTGGCGCAGGCCCGCATAGGCCCGGGGCAGGGTGGTGTTCACGAGCTGCGCCATGATCTGGTCGCGGCTGCCTCCCGACTTGCCGCCGAGCACGACGGCCACGATGTGGCGGTCGTCGGTCTTGGCGTTCGTCATCAGGTTGAAGCCGGAGGCGCGGGTGAAGCCCGTCTTGATGCCGTCCACGCCCTCGACGC
The DNA here is from genome assembly GCA_036562855.1 of Microvirga sp. Lineage (GTDB taxonomy): Bacteria > Pseudomonadota > Alphaproteobacteria > Rhizobiales > Beijerinckiaceae > Microvirga. Next base: position 51,981 of record DATCJK010000028.1, on the reverse strand, counting down.
GGCCGAGCAGCTTGTTGTGATTCTTGTGGCCGACCCCGGCATAGTTGAACACGCGGGTCTGGAAGTACCGGTAATACTTGGGGAAGCGGTCCTGGACGGCGCGCGCGAGGATCGTCAGGTCGCGGGCGGTCGTCACCTGCTCGGGATCGGGCAGGCCGGACGGGTTGGTGAAGGTGGTGCTGCTCATGCCGAGCGAGCGCGCCTTGCGGGTCATCATGTCGGCGAAGTCGTCGACCGAGCCGCCGATATTCTCCGCGACCACGACCGCCACGTCGTTCGCGGACTTGGTGACGAGCGCCTTGATGGCGTCCTCCACCGCGATCGTGTCGCCCGCATCGAGGAAGAGCTTGGACGGCGCCTGACGGGCGGCGTTCGCGGAAACGTGCAGGGGCGTATCGAGGCTGACCTTGCCGCGCTCCAGCTGCTCGAAGAGCAGGTAGAGCGTCATGACCTTGGTCACCGAAGCGGGGAAGCGCGGGGCATCCTCGTTGACCGCGTGGAGCACGCGGCCCGTCTTCACGTCGACCACCATGGCCGCGTAAGGCGGGTTATACCCGCCGCCCGCATTGCCGCGCTTGCGGCGCGCCGCTTCGGCGGGAGACGACAAACCGACGACGATGGACGCCGTCACGCCTGCAATGGTGGCCAGAGCCATGATCTTGCGGCGTCTGACCGGAACGCAACCAATCATCATTATGCAACCGTCCCTGTATCCCTGGTCCCGACAGGGCGATGCGAGGCTTTCCCTTGAGGGGAAACGTGTCCTGCGCACCACACCCGCTTACGCTAGGAGTTTGCGGTTACGGCCGAGTTAATAGAGCTTTGCCGGAAGTGTCCAATTGTGCATCGCACAATATTATTGACATTTATTGTGCAGTGCACATAGTGGGCCATCCGCAGACGCGGAGACCAACCGCACCTGCGGACCAGCTTTGAAGGGGCAGCGCGCCGGCGCTGAGATCACGATGATGCAGCAGTTCGACCAGTTCCAGAAGTTCGGCCAGGACAACATGGACGCCGTCATGAAGACGTTCGGCGCCGTGTCCAAGGGCGCCCAGGCGATCGCCGTCGAGACCACCGACTATGCCAAGAAGTCCTTCGAGACCTCGACGGCCACGTTCGAGAAGCTCGCGGGCGCCAAGTCGCTCGACAAGGCCATCGAGATCCACAGCGACTACCTGAAGACCGCCTACGAGGGCTTCGTCGCCCAGTCGACCAAGATGGGCGAGCTCTACGCCTCGTTCGCCAAGGAGGCCTTCAAGCCGCTCGAGGCGATCGTCGCCAAGGCGAAGTAAGCTTCGATCCGAACCGGATCGCCAGACGCCCGGCCGCAAGGCCGGGCGTTTTTCGTTTGAGGCGCGTCCCTGCTCCGTCCGGCGGTTTGCCGGCCCCGAATGCGTGAACCCGCGACCTTGTGTTCAGTCGCCCAGAGCCGCCGCGCCCTTTTGCCGGCGCATCCGCATTCCCATCTGGTTGATCTGGCGGTCGCTTTGGGGCGACACTGCCCTATGATTTGCAGGCAGCCGGCGGTTCCGAGCCGCTCAAGAACATCCTTCACGGGCATCCATGGCGAGGGTTGATCGAGACACCATGCTGCAAGCGCTCCCGGGCTCCACGGCTCGTCGGCGGACGATGACGGTCGCCCCTGGCCCGCGGCGCCGGGCTCCGGCGACGGTCGCATCCGGGTCCCAGAACCCGGGCGGCAACGACGACGACAATCGTTCCGGCACTGCAATCATCACGAAGACGAAGCCCCGTACGAAACGACCGAACCTGTACCGCGTTCTCCTCCTGAACGACGACTACACCCCCATGGAGTTCGTGGTGCACGTGCTGGAGCGCTTCTTCAACAAGAACCGGGAGGACGCGACCCGCATCATGCTGCACGTCCACCAGAACGGCGTCGGCGAGTGCGGCGTGTTCACCTACGAGGTCGCCGAGACCAAGGTGACCCAGGTGATGGATTTCGCCCGGAAACACCAGCATCCGCTCCAGTGCGTCATGGAAAAGAAATAGCGCCCAAGAGATTCCTCCTTCACAGGAAACCAAGCCCTTGCCGAGCTTCTCTCGCAGTCTTGAACAAGCCCTTCATCGAGCCCTCGCCCTCGCGGGCGAGCGCCGTCACGAATACGCGACGCTTGAACATCTCCTTCTGGCGCTGCTCGACGACCAGGACGCCGCCGCCGTCATGCGGGCCTGCAATGTGGATCTGGACGTCCTCCGCCGGAACCTCGTGGAATACGTGGATACCGAGCTTGCGAACCTCGTGGCGGATGGGCGCCAGGATTCCAAGCCGACCGCCGGGTTCCAGCGCGTCATCCAGCGCGCCGTCATTCACGTGCAATCCTCCGGCCGGGAAGAGGTGACGGGGGCGAACGTGCTCGTCGCGATCTTCGCCGAACGGGAGAGCCATGCGGCTTATTTCCTGCAAGAGCAGGACATGACCCGCTACGACGCGGTGAACTACATCAGCCATGGCATCGCCAAGCGTCCGGGCCTCACCGAGAGCCGTCCGAACCGCGGCGCCGAGGAGGAATCCTCGAACGAGCGCCCGACGGGCGAGGATTCGAACGACCGTCCGAAGAAAAAGGGCGATGCCCTCGAGGCTTACTGCGTCAACCTGAACAAGAAGGCGAAGGACGGTAAGATCGACCCGCTGATCGGCCGCGAGGCCGAGGTGCAGCGCACGATCCAGGTCCTCTGCCGCCGCCAGAAGAACAACCCGCTTCTGGTGGGCGACCCGGGTGTGGGCAAGACCGCCATCGCCGAAGGCCTCGCCCGCAAGATCATCCAGGGCGAGGTGCCCGAGGTCCTGGAGAACGCGACGGTGTTCTCCCTCGACATGGGCACGCTGCTCGCCGGTACCCGCTACCGGGGCGACTTCGAGGAGCGCCTCAAGCAGGTGATGAAGGAGATCGAGGCGCATCCGAACGCCATCATGTTCATCGATGAGATCCACACGGTCATCGGTGCGGGCGCCACCTCGGGCGGAGCCATGGATGCCTCGAACCTGCTGAAGCCCGCCCTTGCGCAAGGCTCCCTGCGCTGCATCGGCTCGACCACCTACAAGGAGTACCGCCAGTACTTCGAGAAGGACCGGGCCCTCGTGCGCCGCTTCCAGAAGATCGACGTGAACGAGCCGTCGGTGCCGGATGCCATCGAGATCGTGAAGGGCCTGAAGCCTTATTTCGAGGAGTTCCACAAGCTCCGCTACACGAACGACGCCATCAAGGCGGCCGTGGAGCTCTCGGCCCGCTACATCAACGACCGCAAGCTCCCGGACAAGGCGATCGACGTGATCGACGAGACGGGCGCCTCGCAGATGCTCGTCGCCGAGAACCGCCGCAAGAAGACCATCGGCGTGAAGGAGATCGAGGCCACCATCGCCTCGATGGCCCGGATCCCGCCCAAGACCGTGTCCAAGGACGACGCGGAGGTCCTGTCGAACCTGGAAAACTCCCTCAAGCGGGTGGTGTACGGGCAGGAAAAGGCAATCGACGCCCTGACCTCGGCCATCAAGCTCGCCCGGGCGGGGCTGCGGGACGGGGACAAGCCGATCGGCTCCTACCTCTTCGCCGGCCCGACCGGCGTCGGCAAGACGGAGGTGGCCAAGCAGCTCGCCACGACCCTCGGGGTGGAACTGCTCCGCTTCGACATGTCCGAGTACATGGAGCGCCACACAGTCAGCCGCCTCATCGGCGCGCCTCCCGGGTATGTGGGCTTCGACCAGGGCGGCCTCCTGACCGACGGGGTCGACCAGCATCCGCACTGCGTGCTGCTCCTCGACGAGATCGAGAAGGCGCATCCGGACCTGTTCAACATTCTGCTCCAGGTGATGGACCACGGGAAGCTGACGGACCACAACGGCAAGCAGGTCGATTTCCGCAACGTGATCATCATCATGACCACGAATGCGGGAGCCGCCGACTTGGCCCGTCCGGCCTACGGCTTCACCCGGACAAAGCGCGAGGGCGACGATTCGGAGGCGATCAACAAGCTGTTCGCTCCCGAGTTCCGGAACCGCCTGGATGCCACCATCTCGTTCGGCCATCTGCCGAAGGAGGTCGTGCAGAAGGTGGTGGACAAGTTCGTGCTCCAGCTCGAGGCCCAGCTTGCGGACCGCAACGTCACCATCGAGCTCACGGACGAGGCCCGCGACTGGCTCACCGAGCACGGCTACGACGAGGCCATGGGCGCCCGTCCGATGGCCCGGCTCATCCAGTCGACCATCAAGACGCCGCTGGCCGACGACGTGCTCTTCGGCCGCCTCAAGGACGGCGGGGCCGTCCGGGTGGTGGTGAAGACCGACGACATCGGTCTCAAGAGCCTGGCCTTCGAGTACCCGGAAGGCCCGGCGACCCCGAAGCCCGAGAAGGACGTGCGCAACGCCGCCAAGAAGAAGGCGAAGCCCAAGGTCCGCGGCTATTCGAAGCCGAAGAAATCCTCGAAGCCGAAGGGCGGCGGTGATAAAGGCGGTGGCGGAATCCGCACCGTTCCGAAGGTGCCGCTCGTCCGGGCCTGACCCGAACCTGAGGCTGGCCGACCCTCCGGGGTCGGCCAGCCGGCGGGCGCATCGTCGGCCTTGAGGGAACGCGGTTCCTTGTGAAGGACTTCGACACGCCCATGACCACGGACGTTCAGCAGGGCCCCCTTGAGGCCGTCGACGAGATCCACGCCCCGTCTCGCAAGAGCGGCCGCGAGCTGCGCTGGGAGCGCCGCCGGCGGCGCCTCTGGTTCGAAGAGATCCTGGGCTGGATTCTGGTGCCGGTGATCCTGTTCGCCGGTTATTGGATCGTGGTGGCGCTGCTCGATGCCATCGGCACCTCGCCGGCGGCCATCCTCAACGGGCTCCAAACGATCAAGCAGGCCCTCTAGGCCGCTCCCGCTCGACGCGCGAGCGGCGTCGCCGAGGACAGGTCTTGGGCAGTTCCGCTATTCCTGCTCCTCGGCCACGCGCTTGAACGGCGTCGCGGAGGAGAGGTCGTCCGCGATCTCCTCCACATAGGCCCGCTCCCGCTCCAGGTAGGACGCCACGGCCCGCCGGAAGGACGGGTCGGGAATGTCGTGGACGGAATGGGTGATGACCGGCCTGTAGCCGCGGGCGAGCTTGTGCTCCCCCTGCGCGCCGGCCTCGACCCGGCCGAGGCCCCGGCTGATCGCGAAATCGATCGCCTGGTAGTAGCAGACCTCGAAATGCAGGAAGGGATGCTCCTCGACGCAGCCCCAGTTGCGCCCATAGAGGCGCGTGTCCCCTAGGAAGTTGATGGCGCCGGCGATGTAGCGGCCGGCGCGTTTTGCCATCACCAGCAGGACCCGCTCCCGCATGCGTTCGCCGATGAGGGAGAAGAAGCGCCGGTTGAGATAGGGCCGGCCCCATTTGCGGGAGCCCGTATCCATGTAGAAGGCGAAGAAGGCGTCCCAATGCGCCTCCGTCAGATCGCTCCCCGTAACCCATTCCACGGTGACTCCGTTGGTGAGCGCATCCCGCCGCTCCCGGCGGATGGTCTTGCGCTTGCGGGAGGACAGGGCGGCGAGGAAGTCCTCGAAGGTCACATAGCCCTCGTTGAACCAGTGGAATTGCTGGTCGGACCGGCGCAGGAATCCCTCCGCCTCCAGGGCCGCCGCCTCGTCCTCCGGCACGAAGGTGGCGTGGATCGAGGAGGCATCGACCTGATCGCGCAGGGCGCGCAGGCCCGCCACGAGATGCGCCCGCGCCGACTGGACCTCGGGACCCTCTGCCACGAGCAGCCTTGGACCCGTCGCCGGCGTGAACGGCACCGAGATTTGAAGCTTCGGGTAATAGCGCCCGCCGGCCCGGGTATAGGCGTCGGCCCAGGCATGGTCGAAGACGTATTCGCCCTGCGAGTGTGATTTCAGGTAGCAGGGCGCCGCCGCGAGGAGGCGCTCCGCCTCGTCCTCCACGAGCACGTGGATCGGGTTCCACCCGCTGCGCCCGCCGACGCAGCCCGAATCCTCCAGGGCCGACAGGAAGGCGTGGGAGAGGAACGGGTTATGCGGCTCCTCGTCGCCCCGCGCGCCCGGAAACGCGCAGGCGTCCCAGGCTTCGGGCGGGACGGCGGAGAGGGATTGGGCGACTTTGACCTGGAGGGGCACGCCACCAACCTATGGGAGCCCGCGAAGGGCGCAAGCGGGCCGCGACATCGCTGCCGCGGCGGTCGTCAGGGCAGGAACCCCTCGAACACCATCTGGTCCGCATGCCGCTCGGCAACCGCGCGCTGCTCAGGGGTGCGGACGGTCCAAGTCATCACCGGGCAATGGCCGAGGAGCCGGGCGAGGTAGGGCGGGGCGGCCGGGAGGTCGCCGACGCGCCAGGAGATGAATTGCGGCTGCGAGCGCTCGAAATGGAGGAGCTGGCCGAGCTCGCGCTTCTCGTCCGCCGAGAGGCGGTCGTAGCTCTTGTCCGTGTGGTTGGCCTCGGCGACGATGCCGCGCACGAGGTCGGGCGCGACGGCCCGCACATGCGCGACGATCCGTGGGTCGAAGGACTTCACCACCACCGGGCCCTGGTAGCCCGCGAGAACCGCGCAGGTGCGCTCCGTGAGGCGCATGTCCCCATCGAAGGCGCTTTTGATCTCGCAGACGAGCGGCACCCGTCCCGCGATCCGACCGAGGAGATCGTCGAGGGTCGGGATCCTGTCGGCGGCAGAGCCCGCGATGCCGATGCGGGCCAGATCCACAGCCTTGCGGTCGATCACCCGGCCGGTTTCGGCGGTGAGCCGCTCAAGGGTGAAGTCGTGAAAGACCATCGCCTCGCCGTCGGCGGAGAGCTGCACGTCGCACTCGATCGCAAAGCCCCGAGCGACAGCCGCGTCGGCCGCCGAGAGGGTGTTCTCGACGATGCCGTTCGCCTTGTCGTGCAGGCCGCGATGGGCGATGGGCTGCGCAGTCAGCCAGGCGGGGGCGCTCATCGGACTTCGAACATCCCTTCGACCTCGACGCAGGCATCGAGGGGCAGCTCGGCGACGCCGATCGTCGAGCGGGCATGGCGACCCTTGTCCCCAAGGACCTGGACCATGAGGTCGGACGCGCCGTTCATGACAGGGGCAAGGCCCGCATAGGTCGGCACGGCATTGATGAAGCCACCGAGGCGCACGCAGCGCACCACCCGGTCGAGGTCGCCGCCGAGAGCCGCCTTGAGCTGGGCAAGGAGGTTGATGGCGCAGAGCCGCGCGGCTTCCTGCCCGGTCTCAGCCGAAATCTCGCCGCCGAGCTTGCCCTTGTGGCCATCGGCGAGCTTGCCGTCGAGCCCAAGGCAGAGCTGGCCCGAGATCACCACGAGGTTCCCGGTCTGCACGAAGGGCACGTAATTGGCGACGGGCGCGGCCGGGTTGGGCAGGACGATCCCGAGTTCCTGCAGCTTGGCGTCGATGGCGCTCATATGGCCTCCCTTGGATGTCGTCGGTGGAGCGTGACCGCCTTGTGGCGGAAGCGATCCCGCGGTGCAAGCCGGTTTGCGAATGGCGGCGCGCAGGCCGCGAGCATTGCTCCTGCCACCATGCGTGCCTAGATAGGGGGCCTTCATCGCAGGAGTTCTCATGCGCTTTCGGCTGGCTGCCACGGGTGTCGCGCTCGTCCTTCTCGGCTCTGCGGCTCCGGCCCAGACCGGGCCAGGGATCCGCCTCGTGCCTCACCGGGCGATCTACGATCTGTCTCTCGTCGGACCGCCGGGATCGTCCCGCAGCGTAGACTCGGCGAGCGGCCGGATCGCCTTCGATTTCGGCGGCGATGCCTGCGAGGGCTACACCCTGAAGTACCGACAGGTGACCGTTCTCGATTCCACCGAGACTGGACCCCGCACCCTCGACGTGCGCACGGCCACCTTCGAGGCCGGAGACGGCAAGTCGATCCGTTTCAAGACGGAATCCCGCATGGAGGGCATTGCCGACGACAGCATCGACGGGACGGCGGATCTGCGGCCCGACGGAAGCCTCGCCATTCGGCTCACCACCCCGAAGCGGGAGAATGTGAACCTGCCGGCGCGCCCGATCTTCCCGACCGAGCACCTCAGGCGTCTCATCGAGGCGGGCCAAGCCGGACAGACGACCGTGTCGGTGCAGGTCTATGACGGCTCGGACGGCGGCAAGAAGGTCTATGACACCCTCGCGGTCATCGGCCGCCGCATCGAGCCGGGCGCCGGCGCGAATCTGGAGGAGCCGGCCCGTCAGGATGCGCTCGCCAAGCTACCCCGCTGGCCGGTCTCCATCAGCTACTACACGGCGGGCTCCGGGGACCAGACCCCCGCCTACACGATCTCCTTCGAGCTTTACGAGAACGGCGTGAGCCGGGCGCTCAAGCTCGATTACGGCGACTTCGCCCTGCGCGGCGACCTCAAGAGCGCCGACGTCTCGCCGCCGACGAGCTGCGCGCGCTGATCTTCAGCGCCGCGGCCCCCTCAGCGCGAGGCCCTTCTGGAGCGCCGCGGCGCCGAACTTGTCCCGCAGCTTGTCGATGGCCGCCTCCATCTGAGCCTGGCGCTTCACGCTGCTATCCGCAAGATCGCCCTGATCCGCATCGGCGCCATCGCGCAGATCGGCCGCGCCGATCCCGATGAGACGGTAGGCCGTGCCGTCGCAAGCGGTCTTGAGGAGCTGGCGGGCAGGCTCGAACAGGCGGGCCGCGAGTTGGGTCGGCGGCAGGCCGGAGCGGCTGCGCGTCAGGGTCCGAAACTCGGAATCCTTCAGTTTCAGGGTCACGCTCTGCCCGGCGAGCCCCGCCTGCTTGAGGCGGCGGGACACCTTTTCCGACAATCGCCACAGGACCGGCTCCAGATCCTCAAAGCTGCGCAGATCGGTGTCGAAGGTGGTCTCGGCCGAGATGCTCTTGGTCTCCCTCTCCGGCGTCACCCGCCGCTCGTCGCGCCCCCAGGCCAGCTGGGTGAGTCGCTGCGCGTCGCGGCCAAGCGCCTGGAACAGGGTCTTGGGGTCGATCTCCCTCAGGTGGCGGATCCGCGTGACGCCGGCCCGGGCCAGCCGGCTCTGCGCGGCGGTGCCGATACCGGGGATGATCGCCACCGGTTTCTCGGCGAGAAAGTCCGCCGCTTCGGCGCGCCCGATGATCGAGAACCCCCGGGGCTTGGCGAGGTCGGACGCGATCTTGGCCAGGAACTTGTTGGGCGCGAGCCCCACCGAAATGGTGATCCCCACCACATCCTCGACCCGCCGCGCGAAACGGGCCAGGGTGAGGGTCGGGCTGCCCTGGTGAAGGCGCTCCGTGCCCGAGAGATCGAGAAAGGCCTCGTCGATGGAGATCGGCTCGACGAGGGGCGTCAGCTCCAGCATGAGGCGGCGCACCTCGCGGCCGGCCACCTTGTACTTTTCCATGTCCGGGCGGATCACCACCGCTTGGGGGCAGGCGTCGAGGGCCTTGAACATGGGCATCGCCGAGCGCACCCCGTAGGTGCGCGCCACGTAGCAGGCGGTCGCCACGACGCCGCGCCTGCCGCCGCCGATGATCACGGGCTTGTCGGCGAGGTCCGGGTTGTCCCGCTTCTCCACGGCCGCGAAGAACGCGTCGCAATCCACATGGGCGATGGACAATTCGTCCCGTTCCGCATGGGCGAGCAGGCGAGGGGACCCACAGGTCTCGCAGCGCTTCGCCCCCGGTCGCCCGAGGGTCAGGCAGTCGCGGCACAAGGGGCCCGGACCCGCCATCGCGTCACTCGAACTCCGAGGGGGAGAGCGTGTAGCGCGCCTCCATGATCCGCTCGGGCTTGGTGGCGAGCGCCTTGGCGAGGTCGATCAGAAGGGGCTCGTCGGAGGCCACGTAGTCGAGCACCGCCGCAAAGAAGCCCGGCGTCTCGACCGCCTGGCGGATCGTCTCGGGCCGCAGACCCGTGGTCTCCAGGAAGCGGGTCAGGCGCTCATCGTCCTGCGCCAGGAACGAAAAAGCGTTGAGAGCCGTCGTTTCAGCCTCGTCCTTGGTTATTTTTCTGTAAGTATTCATGCCCCAGCCGGTTTGCATTTCGTCAAGAGGTTCTCCCTTAGGGTTATTGTCGGATGGATGGACGGGCGCGTGAAGGGGGCAATCCGCACGGATTGCCCAGCCCCAAGCGCCGCGGGACGGTGATGATGAAAAAGACCGTTCTCATCGTTGAGGACAACGAACTCAACATGAAGCTCTTCAACGACTTGTTGGAGGCGCATGGATACGCGACCTTGAAAACCGGACACGGGATCGAGGCGATGGAGCTTGCCCGCGCCCACAAGCCGGACCTGATCCTGATGGATATCCAGCTCCCCGAGGTCTCCGGCCTCGAAGTGACCCGCTGGCTGAAGCAGGACGAGGAGCTGAAGTCGATCCCCGTCATCGCGGTAACGGCCTTCGCCATGAAGGGCGACGAGGAACGGATCCGGGAGGGCGGCTGCGAGGCCTATCTCTCGAAGCCGATCTCGGTCGCCAAGTTCATCGCGACCGTCAAAACCTATCTCGACGCGGACACGGTCCGATGACGGGGCGGGTCGCTCTGCGCACCGGCCTCTTCTCCCTCGCCCAATCCCTGGAATTCCGCCTCGGCCAATCCTTCGCCGTTTCCCTGTGCACGACGGACGAGGACGTGCTCGCCCTGTGCGACGAGGAGCGCTGCGACGTCGTGCTGGTCGATGCGGGCCCGACCGGCGCCCTCGACCTGTGCGGGCTGGTGAAGCGCAGGGCCAACACCGTCTCCGTCCTCGCTCTCACGCCCCCTGGGGAGCCCGCGCGGGCGCTCGAGGCCGTTGCGGCGGGGGCGGATGAATGCCTGGAACTCGGAGGCGGGGAGGGCGCGCTGCCCTGGCGGCTGCGCAGCCTCGCCGAGCGGACCCGGCTCGCCGGCGATGCCGTCCGGCGCGCTCATCTGTCCCCCGGCTCCGCCGCGGCCCAGGCGGTCTCACCACGGATTCTGATCCTCGACCCCAATCCGCGGTCGCGCACGCGACTCGCCGAAATCCTCTCCGAATTAGGCCCCGTGACGGCGCTCGCCGAGGCGGCGGCGGGGCTCATCCGTGCGGCCGAAGGCGCCTTCGACCTTGCCATCGTCGGCGCCGCCTGGCCCGATTGGGAGGCGCAGCGCCTCTGTCGTCAGCTTCTTCTCGTGGATCCAGCCTCGTCCCTTCGCCTGCTCCTCGTGAGCGACGATGTGCCGGACGCCAGGTTCGTTTCCGGTTGCGGTGCCGACGATGTGCTCCTGCGCCCGGTGAGCCGGGTGGAAGCTCTGGCGCGAGTTCGCCTCATGGCCGATAAACAGGCTCTGACGGCTTTGCTGCGCCGGCCTGTCCTGGAGCCACCTGTGCCAGTCATTCATCCGCTCAGCCAGCGGACCGGGCGCCTGCCGCCGGAGCGCTGGGCCGCCTGACGCGGCGTGACCTGATAGGATGTTGCGCCATGGGCCTGGACTCCTGTCCAGAGGCATCTTAACCTTGACAAGTGTTTAAAGGAGCGGAGGGCGGCTGGCTCCTTGCAATGACCTCCGTCTGCTGTACCTTTCTGACAGGAATTCTCCACAGGCGTGTGGAGACGTAGACGCCCTACGGAATGCTCAGGTCCGCCGCATCTCCTGGGTTTTCGTGGGCTAGGCCGTGCTGGGGGCGGATCGTGGCCTCCTCATAACCGTCCCCAGCCGGCCACCTCACTCGGTCGTTTGCCTCACTCCAGACCGACAAAAAGGCGCCTTCGGGCGCCTTTTTCGTTGTCTTGCGCATCCAGCCGCCCAACAAAAAACCGCCCCGAACGGGGCGGTTTCAAAGCCAACCGGCCCTGAGCCGGCAGGAATTACTTGATCTTCGCTTCCTTGAACTCGACGTGCTTCTTCGCGACGGGGTCGTACTTCTTCATCGCGAGCTTGTCGGTCATGGTGCGGGAGTTCTTCTTCGTCACGTAGAAGTAGCCGGTATCGGCGGTCGAGACGAGCTTCACTTTGATAGTAGCGGCCTTGGCCATGGTCGGACCCTTCCGGAGTTAGAATTCGGCAGCGCCGAAACGCAAAGGGCCGGGCGAACCCGGCCGAAATCTTGGGCAAGCCATGCCCGAAAGGGCACGGAACGTCAAGGGTTAAGCCCGGCCTCAGAGGAGCTCGCGGACGAATTTCCGGTTGCGCTCGAAGTAGAAGGGCACCGGCAGCTCCGGGGCGAAACCCTTGGCGATCCGGTCCTCCAGCTCCTCCAGGATCGAAAGGGTGATGACGGGAAGGTCGAGCTTTTTGGCCTCGGGCACCGTGACCCATGCGAGCTCCACCAGCTCCGAGTCGGGGCCGATCACGCCGCCCATCTCCTCGGCGATGGCGGTGCGGTCCACGGCGAAGAAGCGGGTGTCGAAGCGCTTGGGCCGGCGGGGCGGGGTGATGGCGCGGGCGACAACCTGAAGGGCCTCGAGATCAGGGAAGACGCCCCGCTCCCGGAACGCGGCCCAGGGTCCCTCGGGCGATGTCTCGGGGGCGCCGTGCTCCTTGGTGCCCAGCAGCAATCCCGTCTCCTCGAAGGTCTCGCGGATGGCGGCGAGCGCCAGCGCCCGGGCGCGGCTGGTCGATGGGCGGGTGACGCGGGCCATCAGGGCCTGCTCGGCGCGGGCATGAAGAGCGCCGGCCACGGGCATGGAGCGGTCGCCGGCCTCGATCCGGCCGCCGGGGAAGACGAACTTGCCCGGCATGAATTTGTGGCCCGGATGGCGGCGGCCCATCAGCACCTTCGGGGTGCGGGCGCTGCGGTCGATGATGATGAGGGTCGCGGCGTCCCGGGGTCGGATATTGGCCGTGCCGCGGTCACGCTCCGTGGAGGTGAGACGGTCCGTGATGCTCTGCGCCCTGGTATCCGACACCCGCCGACTCCGTCTTCAGCCCTCGCGCCGCCACCTTGGCGGCGTCGAATCCGTGCATCCCTAACGCGTATTGCAAGCCGACGACAGCGCCTTTCACCGGCTGCAGAAGCCCCAGGCACAGGACGAGGGTCAGGGCCGGCCAGACCGCCAGATGCAGCCAAAGCGGCACGTCGAACCGGGTCTCGGCCACGAGAATCCCGTAGCCCACCAGATGGCCGACGAAAAAGATCACGAGATAGGGCGGCAGGTCGTCGGCCCGGTGATGGTGGAGTTCGGTGCCGCAGGTCTCGCAGGAATCCGCCACCTTCAGGAAGCGGCGGAACAGGCGGCCCTGGGCGCAGGCCGGACAACGGCCCATGAAGCCGCGGCGCATCGCGGCGATGCGGCCCGGATCGTCCGCCACGATGGGCCGGCGCGAGTCCTCGGCATGTGCCTGAGGCTGCAGTCGAGCGTCGTCCATCCGGAGTGTCCTTGCTGTCAGGCGCTGACGCGCTTGCGCTTTTCTTTCACGCGCGGCGTCGTTCGTCCCCGCGACTTGCGGTCCTGCGACGAAGGCGCGGGCTTATGGCCTTTGCGTCCGCCACGGGCCTTGCCGGTGAACTTGCCGTCGGACAGGAGCTCGAACCGGAGCGCTCCGGCGACGGGCGCCGCTTCGACGAGTTTCACCTGCACCTTGTCGCCAAGCCGGTAGGTCTCGCCCGTGCGCTCGCCGACGAGGGCGTGGGCGCCCTCCTCATAACGGTAGTAGTCCGCCCCGATGGTGCTGGCGGGCACGAAGCCGTCCGCGCCCGTCTCGCTCAGCTTGATGAACAGGCCGGATTTGGTGACGCCGGAGATCTGCCCGTCGAAGGTGGCGCCGATCCGGTCGGCGAGATGGTGCGCAATGAGCCGGTCGATGGTCTCGCGCTCCGCCCCCATGGCGCGGCGCTCGGCCGTGGAAATCCGGGCGCTCACCTCCGCGAGTTCCTGCAGCGTCGTGCCCTTGGGCAAGCCGTCGGGGCCCAGCTTCAACGCGCTGACGAGAGCACGGTGGACGATGAGGTCCGCATAGCGGCGGATCGGCGAGGTGAAATGGGCGTAGCGGCGCAGGTTCAGGCCGAAATGCCCGTAATTCTCGGCGGCGTACTCGGCCTGGCTCTGCGAACGCAGCACCACCTCGTTGATGAAGAGCTGGTGCTCGGTGCCCGCCACGCTCGCGAGGATGCGGTTGAAGAGGGCGGGCTGAAGGGCACCCTGCTTGGGGAGCTTCAGGCCGATGGAGGCCAGCACCTCGCCGAGCGAGCGCATCTTCTCGAGCGAGGGCTCGTCGTGGACTCGGTAGATCAGGTCCTGGTCCGCCTTCTCCAATACTTCAGCGGCGGCCACGTTCGCCTGGATCATGAACTCCTCGATGAGCTTGTGGGCGTCGAGGCGCTCGGGCACGAAGATGCGGTCCACCATGCCGTCCGGCTTGAGGATGATCTTGCGCTCCGGCAGATCGAGATCGAGAGGCTCGCGTTTGTCCCGGGCCCGCTTCAGGGCCTCGTAGGCGGCCCAAAGGGGCTTGAGGATCGGGTCCAGCACCGGCCCGCTCACCTCGTCGGGGCGCCCGTCGATGGCGGCCTGGGCCTGTTGGTAGGAGAGCTTCGCGGCCGAGCGCATCATGACCCGGTGGAAGCTGTGGCTGCGCTTGCGCCCGTCGGGGCCGATGACGATCCGCACGGCGAGGGCCGGGCGATCCTCCTGCGGGCGCAGGGAGCACAGATCGTTCGAGATCCGCTCCGGCAGCATGGGCACGACCCGGTCCGGGAAATAGACGGAGTTGCCGCGCTCCAGGGCCTCGCGGTCGAGGCTGGAGCCCGGGCGCACATAGGCCGCCACGTCCGCGATCGCGACCGTGACCACATGGCCTCCCGGATTGTCCGGGTCCTCGTCCGGCCGGGCATGGACCGCATCGTCATGGTCCTTGGCGTCCGGCGGGTCGATGGTGACGAGGGGGAGGGCGCGCCAATCCTCGCGCCCGTCGAGGGAGGCGGGTTTTGCAGCCTCGGCCTCCTTCAGCACCTCGGCCGGAAACACGTTCGGGATGCTGTGGGCGTGGATCGCGATGAGGCTCACCGCCTTTTCCGACTTCACCGAACCCAAGCGCTCCTGCACCTTGGCCTGCGGCAGCCCCAGGCGGGGCGATTTCGAGATCGTGGCGCCCACGAGATCGCCGTCCTGCGCCTCGCCCTCGTCGCCCGGGCGCACCAGGAACTCCCGTTCGCGGGACTTCTTCTCGACGGGCACGATCCGTCCGCCGCCCTCCGGCAGGGCATGGAAGATGCCGAGCATCTGCGCCGACTTCTTGGCGACGATCTTCACCACCCGGCCCGTGTAGCGGGGACCTTCCTCCCCGCGCAGGGGCTCGACGCGGATCAGCGCCCGGTCGCCGACGCCCGGCACGGGCTGACCGGGCCGCGGCTTGCGGGGCAGGTTGATGACGATCTTGGGGATGGCCCCATCCTCGTCCGCATCCCACTCGGCGGGCTCGGCGATGAGCTCGCCGTCCCGATCGCGGGTCTTGATGTCCGCGAGGACCACGTTGGGAAGTTGACCCGCCTTGTGGACGCGCTTGCCCCGGCGGTCGACCACGCCGTCGTCTTCCAGATCCTTCAGCATCTGCTTGAGCCAGATCCGGTCGCCGCCCTTGATGGCAAAAGCCTGGGCGATTTCTCGCTTGCCCACCTTGCCGGGGGTTTTCGCGATGAAAGCGACGACGTCCTCGCGGGACGGGAGAGCGGAGGCGGGTTTCGGACGTCTGGCCAAGGATCAACCTGTCAAGCTTGAGCATTCCGCTTGTCGCATGCCAACCGGCGTGCGGCTAGGCGGCCCATCCGGAATGACGCCCAAGCAGCCGGTCTGGATCCATCGACAGGGGTCGCAAGATCTTGTCCGGAAAAGAAAAAGGCTCCCCAGAAGGGGAGCCTGAAGGGGACCGGCCCGTGGGGGCAGAATGAGCCGGTGATGCCCATTAACGTCGGTCCCGCGGAGTTGGTTCCGGCTGCCTCGAGAAATTTTCGTCTTTTTTTTTGCGCCAGCTCGAAAGCACGGGAAACCAACGAAAAAGCCGGAGCCCGAGGGCTCCGGCTGGAGGTCGGCCGCAAGGTCCGCGGCCGGGAGGAAGAAGGGTCCTGCCGGATCAGCAGGAATAGTACATCTGGAACTCGACCGGGTGCGGGGTCATCTCGAACCGGGCGACTTCCTGCATCTTCAGCTCGATGAAGCTGTCGATGAAGTCGTCGTTGAAGACGCCGCCGGCCTTGAGGAAGGCGCGGTCCTTGTCGAGGCTGGCGAGGGCCTCGCGGAGCGAACCGCACACGGTCGGGATCTTCTTCAGCTCCTTGGGCGGCAGGTCGTAGAGGTCCTTGTCCATGGCCTGGCCGGGATCGATCTTGTTCTGGATGCCGTCGAGGCCGGCCATGAGCAGCGCCGCGAAGCAAAGGTAGGGGTTCGCGGTCGGATCCGGGAACCGCACCTCGACGCGCTTCGCCTTGGGCGAGGTCGTCCACGGAATACGGCAGGAGGCCGAGCGGTTGCGGGCCGAATAGGCGAGGAGCACCGGAGCCTCATAGCCCGGGACGAGACGCTTGTAGGAGTTCGTCGACGGGTTGGTGAAGGCGTTCAGCGCCTTGGCGTGCTTGATGATGCCGCCGATGTAGTAGAGGCATTCCTGGCTGAGGTCCGCATACTTGTTGCCGGCGAAGAGGGGCTTGCCGCCCTTCCAGATCGACTGGTGAACGTGCATGCCCGAACCGTTGTCGCCATAGACCGGCTTCGGCATGAAAGTCGCAGTCTTTCCATAGGATTGTGCAACGTTGTGGATGCAGTACTTGTAGATCTGCATCTGGTCGGCCGTGCTCACGAGCGTGTCGAACTTCATGCCGAGCTCGTGCTGGGCGGAGGCGACCTCATGGTGGTGCTTCTCGACCTTGACGCCCATGGACGCCATGGCGGCCAGCATCTCGCCGCGCATGTCCTGCGCGCTGTCGAGCGGCGGGACCGGGAAGTACCCGCCCTTGATCGGGATGCGGTGGCCGAGGTTGCCGCCCTCGTAATCCGTGTCGCCGTTGGTGGGCAGCTCGGATGCGTCGAGCTTGAAGCCCGTGTTGTACGGGTCGGCCATGAACTTCACGTCGTCGAACACGAAGAACTCGGCCTCGGGGCCCACATAGACCGTGTCGCCGATGCCCGTCGACTTCAGGTAGGCCTCGGCCTTCTTGGCGATGCCGCGCGGATCGCGGTTGTAGGGCTCGCCGGTGGCGGGCTCGAGAATGTCGCAGGTGATGGACAGGGTCGCTGCCGAGAAGAACGGGTCCATCTGGGCCGTCGTCGGATCCGGCATGAGGGTCATGTCGGACTCGTTGATGGCCTTCCAGCCGGCAATCGAGGAGCCGTCGAACATGATGCCTTCGGCGAACACGTCCTCGTCCACGATGGACACGTCGAAGGTGACGTGCTGCCACTTGCCCCGGGGATCGGTGAACCGGAAGTCGACATAACGGATGTCGTTGTCCTTGATCGCCTTCAGCACATCCTTGGCCGTCTGCATGATCCTCGTCGTCCTTCTTGTCTGCCCTTGATCGATTCCGCTGACCGGGACGGCCGCGGCGTTTATGGCGATCAGACTCGCTTGGCTGATCGTGCCGGCGGGTGATCCCCGGCGGCTGGATCAGATCGCGTCCGATCCGGTCTCACCGGTGCGGATGCGGATCGCTTCCTCCACCGTCGATACAAAAATCTTGCCATCTCCGATCCGGCCGGTCTGGGCGGCCTTGCGGATCGCCTCCACGGCGCCCTCCACGAGTTCGTCCGCGAGCACGATCTCGAGCTTCACCTTGGGCAGGAAGTCGACCACGTATTCGGCGCCGCGGTAGAGTTCGGTGTGGCCCTTTTGGCGTCCGAACCCCTTGGCCTCGATGACCGTGATACCCTGAAGGCCGACCTCCTGAAGGGCTTCCTTCACCTCGTCGAGCTTGAAGGGCTTGATGATCGCTTCGATCTTTTTCATGGCCTGGCGTTTGGCTCTTGGACCCGATGGTGAGCCGCTTCTAGCATCAAGGCGGAACCCCTTCCACGGGCCGAGCGGGTCCGTTGCCGAACGGATGGGCAGCAATCGCTCAAAGTTTGTGCAATTGCGCGGGGCCGGTCGCCGGTTTTGAGGCGAGCGCTAGTTCTTGTGCAGGATTCTGCGTGATGCCCGAGCACCTTCTGTCGACGGCGGCGATGCGCCAAGCCGATGCCCGCACCATCGCCGCCGGGATCCCCGGCGTCGTCCTCATGGAACGAGCCGGCGCTGCCGTGGCCGGTGCGGCCGTCCGGCTCGTCGCGCCAAGAGACCCGATCCTCGTAGTCTGCGGGCCGGGCAACAACGGCGGGGATGGGTTCGTGGCGGCCAGATTGCTGGCGGAGCAGGGCTATGCCGTAACCGTCACGCTGGTCGGCTCCCGCGCGGCTCTTTCGGGCGATGCGACCCTCGCGGCCTCCACTTGGCCTGGATCCGTCGAACCGCCGTTCCAGGTGCGGCCGGAGCGCTCCGCCTTGGTGATCGACGCGCTGTTCGGTGCCGGGCTCACCCGGGATGTCACGGGCGATGCCCGGGAGCTCGTGGAGCGCATCAATGCCTCGGGCGTGCCGGTCCTCGCTGTGGATGTCCCGTCGGGGCTCGATGGCGACACCGGGCAGGTGAGAGGAGCGGCCGTGCGGGCCGACCGGACCGTGACCTTCGCGACCCGCAAGCCTGGGCACCTCCTGTTGCCCGGCCGGCTGTTGTGTGGTCCCGTCGAGGTCGCCGATATCGGCATTGCGCGGGAGACGATTGCGGCCGTGGGAGACCAAACCTTCGTCAACGGCCCGGATCTCTGGGGAGCTTCCCTGCCGCGACCGTCGCGCGACACCCACAAATACGAGCGCGGCCATACGCTGGTGGCGTCAGGCGGCGCGACCCGCACGGGCGCGTCTCGCCTCGCGGCGCGAGCGGCGCTCAGGATCGGGTCCGGTCTCGTCACCGTGGCGTCCCCGCCCGAGGCGCTCGGGATCAATGCCGCCCAGCTCACCGCCATCATGGTGCGAGGCTGCGACGGACCGGACGGGCTCGATGCGATCCTCCAGGACCGGCGCTTCAACGCCCTTGTCCTCGGCCCGGCCCTTGGTGTTCACGCGGCCACCCGCACCATGGTGGTGGTCGCCGTCGAGGCGCGGCGGAGCCTCGTGCTCGACGCGGACGCGCTCACCTCTTTCGAGGGGCTGGCGCCGGAACTCGCCGGAGTGTTCGGCGAGGCGCCGACGGTGCTGACGCCGCATGATGGCGAGTTCGCTCGCTTGTTCAAGGGACTGGATCATATCCTTGAAGCTGCGTCGAAGCTCGACCGCGCCCGCAGGGCGGCTGCTTATCTCGGGGCCGTCATGGTGCTGAAAGGGCCCGACACCGTAATCGCAGCCCCGGATGGACGGGCCTCGATCAACGAGAACGGGACGCCTTACCTTGCGACCGCGGGATCCGGCGACGTGCTGTCCGGCATCATCGCGGGGCTGATGGCGCAGGGTCTCCCGGCCTTCGAGGCGGCGGCTGCGGGCGTCTGGATCCACGCGGAGGCAGGCGAAGCCTTCGGCCCTGGGCTTATCGCGGAGGATCTGCCCGATCTGCTGCCGGGCGTGCTCCGGCGCCTCCTCTGACCGCTAGGTCACATCGATCCATGTCCACAGACCCGCATCGAGCCGTTCCAGGACCGTCGAGCCGATGAGCCACTTTCCGGGGTTCTCCGCATTGAAGGCGATCCGCAGCGTCCGGTTTTCAGGCACCTGCACGGTGTCGAGGAAGTAGGGCTCCCATCCGTCGTCATAGGGATGGAGCAGCCGGAAGACGTGGCCATGCAGGTGGAAGGGCTGGACGAGAGACGTCTCGTTCTTGAGGGCGAGGACCACCGGCTGGCCTCGCTTGACCGAAAGCAGGGGCTTTGCCGCGCTGCCGGCGACGCCGTTCAAGGTGAACGGCTCGCGCCCGTCGCCCCGGATCACGAGGTCACGGCGCGCGGCGGCTTGGAGGCGGATGGCGGCTGGCAGACTCTTGTTCGGGGCGAGCGGCGCGATGGGAGGCTGTGCCTCCCGTGCGGTGCCGGCAGCCGTGACGGTCGCGAGCGGCACGCCTTGGCCGATGGTCGCTACGATCCGGCCCGTGGCGCCGGGCTCCGCCGGGATGTCCACGAGGAAGTCGTACCGGGTTCCGGGCGCGAAGGGGACGCTCGCCTTCAGGGGCTCGAAGGTGTCCGTCGGCTGGCCGTCGATGGCGGCCACGTAGGGTTTCAATCCTTCGAAGGTGAGGCGCATGGACCGGGCGTTGCAGGCATTCGCAAGGCGGATGCGCAGACGCGACCCCGGCGCCGCCTCGATCTGGTGAGGGACGGGCGCGCCCCCGGCGGTGAGCTGGTTGCCGAGCCGCCCCGCTAGGCTTTCGGGCCCGCCGAACGGGGCGAGCGAACCGTCCTCCGCCAACCGCCAGTCGTCGACGAGCAGCAGCACGTCCTGGTCGACCCGCGGCGGATTCGCTTCCTCGACGACGAGGAGCCCCTTCAGCCCCCGCTCCGCCGCCTCGGCGGTTCCGCCGATCTGGCCTGGGCGGATCAGGAATGTCCCGGAATCGGGCGGCGTGAAGCGGTAGTCGAAGGCTTGACCGGGCGCGACCGGCGCCTGCGTGAGCCCGCCGACGCCGTCCATGCCGTTGGGGCCTCTGACGCCATGCCAGTGCAGCGTGAGGGGCTTTGGCGTCTCGTTGACGAGGCGAAGACGCACCTCCTCGCCATGCCGAACGCGCAGAACGGGACCGGGCTTCGCCCCGTCGAAGGTCCAGAGCTCCGCCTCCGCCGTCGCGTCGGGCCGCAGCTTCAGGCGCAGGGGCCGTGCCGTCCAAGTCACTGCGGAACCTGGGGCAGCCGTCTGGGCGCGAACGGTACCAAGGCTGATCGCGCTCGCCGCAAGACCCAAGGTCACGGCCCGGCGGCCAAGGAGGAGAGGGGGGTGGGGCGGGTGAGAAACCATGGAGCCTAACTGGGCTGGCCAAGACCTTTCGGCAACGCCCATGGCCAAGTTTCGCTGCCCGGGAGCCTGGTGCCAAGCGCCGGAAAACGCGGGATTTCCCGCTTGGATGGGGTGCCCAGGGAGGCCAACTTTTTTGATGCGCCCCGTAAAACCCATGCTATAGAGCGCCGTCCCGGAGGGGGAGCGTGTCTTCCCCGGCGCGGGCGTGGCGGAATTGGTAGACGCACTGGATTTAGGTTCCAGCGGCGAAAGTCGTGGGGGTTCGAGTCCCTCCGCCCGCACCAATCCGCCAGGGTTGGTACCCGGACGACTCCGCTCGATCAGGTTGGTGGCGTCACGTCGCACTGGTCTGGGCGTTGGGACAGCGGAACGAAGATTTCTCGAGTTGGATGAAGGCGAACTGAACCATGCAGGTGACGGAAACTCTGTCCCAGGGCTTGAAGCGTGAATTCAAGGTGGTGCTCCCGGCTGCCGAGCTGGAGCAGCGCCTCACGAGCGAGCTGGCGAACATCAAGGATCGGGTGCGGATCAACGGCTTCCGTCCGGGCAAGGTGCCGGTGGGCCACCTGCGCCGCGTCTACGGCCGCTCCGTGATGGCGGACGTTCTCCAGAACGCCGTCAACGAGGCGAACCGCAAGATCGTCGAGGACAACAGCCTCAAGCTCGCCCACGAGCCGCAGGTCCAGTTCCCGGAGAGCCAGGAAGAGGTCGAGAAGGCCATGGACGCGAAGGCGGATCTCGCCTTCACGGTGGCCCTCGAGGTTCTGCCGACCTTCGAACTGGCCGACCTGTCGGACGTCACCGTGGCGAAGCCGGTGGCCCAGGTCTCCGATGAGGAGATCAACGAGTCGCTCGAGCGGATGGCCAAGCAGAACGTCACCTTCGAGACCAAGGACGGCGCGGCCGCCCAGGGCGACCGGGTGACCGTGGACTTCGTCGGCCGGATCGACGGCACGGAGTTCGAGGGCGGCAAGGCCGAGGACATCAAGGTCGAGATCGGCTCGAACACCTTCATTCCGGGCTTCGAGGACCAGCTGGTCGGCGTGAAGGCCGGCGACGCCAAGCTCGTTCAGGTCTCCTTCCCGGAGAACTACCTGGCCCAGCACCTCGCCGGGAAGGCGGCCGAGTTCGACGTGACGGTCAAGGAAGTGGCCGGTCCGGGCGAGCTCAAGATCGATGACGAGCTCGCCAAGGGCTTCGGCATGGAATCGCTGGACAAGCTGAAGGACGCCGTTCGCGGCGCCATCCAGCGCGATTTCGACGGCCAGTCCCGCCGCAAGGTGAAGAAGGACCTGCTCGACGCCCTGGACGGCAAGTACAGCTTCGAGCTGCCTCCGAGCCTCGTGGAGCAGGAATTCGCCGCCGTGTGGTCGCAGGTCCAGACCGAGATGCGCAACGCCGGCAAGTCCTTCGCTGACGAGGACACCACCGAGGAAGAGGCCCAGGCCGATTACCGCAAGATCGCCGAGCGCCGCGTGCGCCTCGGACTGGTCCTTGCGCAGATCGGTGAGAAGGCCGATATCAAGGTGTCCGACGACGAGGTCACCCAGGCTCTCGTCGAGCGGGTCCGCCAATATCCCGGCCAGGAACGCCAGGTGTGGGAATTCTACCAGAAGAACCCCCAGGCCCTCGCCGAAATCCGCGCTCCCCTTTTCGAAGAGAAGGTTGTGGACCACATCCTCTCCCAGGTGAAGGTGAACGAGGAGACCGTCTCCAAGGAAGCCCTGTTCGGCGATGATGACGCCGAGGACGGCGAGTCGGAGACGGCCAAGGGCGGCAAGAAGGCAGCCAAGAGCGAGTAACGCTCCCCCCAGCGTCTCGCCCCTTGCATCATTCATATCGGCCGCGCGGACGCGCGGCCGGTTTCAGGAGCAAAGTGAGACGATGAGAGATCCGATCGAGGTCTATAACAGCACGCTCGTGCCAATGGTGGTCGAGCAGTCGAACCGGGGTGAGCGCGCGTTCGACATCTACTCGCGGCTCCTCCGCGAGCGGATTATCTTCCTCACCGGCCCCGTCGAGGACTATTCCGCCTCGCTGATCGTGGCGCAGCTCCTGTTCCTGGAAGCCGAGAACCCGAAGAAGGAAATCTCCTTCTACATCAACTCGCCGGGCGGCGTGGTGACCTCCGGGCTCTCCATCTACGACACCATGCAGTTCATCCGCTGCCCGGTCTCGACCCTCTGCGTCGGCCAGGCGGCCTCCATGGGCTCCCTTCTCCTGTGCGCGGGCGAGCCGGGCCAGCGCTTCGCCCTCTCGAACGCCCGGATCATGGTTCACCAGCCCTCGGGCGGTTTCCAGGGCCAGGCGACCGACATCCTGATCCATGCCCGCGAGATCGAGGCGCTCAAGCGTCGCCTCAACGAGATCTACGTGAAGCATACGGGCCGGGACCTGGCCTCTGTGGAAGCGGCCCTCGAGCGCGACAATTTCATGACGGCCGATGCCGCCCGGGAGTTCGGGCTCATCGATCAAGTGCTCGTGAAGCGGCCCGAGCCGGCGGCCCCGACGACCTGATGCCCCTTATTCTGGGGACAAATGGTCCCCAGGTGCGTCTTTTTGGCGGGCAGACCCGTTTCTATTGATCACGCGCCCTGCGCGTGATTGCATTGGGATTCGGGAAGCAGCAACACAGTGACGTCTCGAGCGACGGGCGTCGGAACCTTTTCTTGAGACCGGCGCTCCTATTTTAAGGAAATGGTGCGGGGATTGCATCAGCATCCCGGCACCGGATTGAGGTGCGGCGGCCGCTCCGGCGGCTCCTGCACCGGATTGGAGATGCGAATATGAGCAAGGCTGGCGGCAACGATTCCAAGAGCACGCTCTACTGCTCGTTCTGCGGAAAGAGCCAGCACGAGGTGCGGAAGCTGATCGCCGGCCCGACGGTGTTCATCTGCGATGAATGCGTCGAGCTGTGCATGGACATCATCCGAGAGGAGTCCAAGTCGTCGCTCGTGAAGTCGAGGGACGGTGTGCCGACCCCCCGGGAGATCAGCCGCGTCCTGGACGATTACGTGATCGGCCAGGAGCACGCGAAAAAGGTACTCTCGGTCGCGGTTCACAACCACTACAAGCGCCTCGCCCACGCGACGAAGCACAACGACGTCGAGCTCGCGAAGTCCAACATCCTGCTGATCGGTCCCACGGGCTCCGGCAAGACCCTGCTGGCCCAGACCCTCGCCCGGATCCTGGACGTGCCCTTCACCATGGCCGACGCCACCACGCTCACGGAAGCGGGCTATGTGGGCGAGGACGTGGAGAATATCATCCTCAAGCTGCTCCAGGCTTCCGACTACAATGTGGAGCGGGCGCAGCGGGGCATCGTGTACATCGACGAGATCGACAAGATCTCCCGCAAGTCCGACAACCCGTCGATCACCCGCGACGTGTCGGGCGAGGGCGTGCAGCAGGCGCTCCTGAAGATCATGGAGGGCACCGTGGCCTCCGTGCCGCCCCAGGGCGGCCGCAAGCACCCGCAGCAGGAATTCCTGCAGGTCGACACCACGAACATCCTCTTCATCTGCGGCGGCGCCTTCGCCGGCCTCGAGCGTATCATTTCCGCCCGCGGCAAGGGGACGTCGATCGGCTTCGGAGCCAGCGTTTCGGCGCCGGACGACCGCCGCACGGGCGAGGTGTTCCGGGAGGTGGAGCCTGAGGATCTGCTGAAGTTCGGCCTCATCCCCGAGTTCGTCGGCCGCCTGCCGGTGATCGCGACGCTCGAGGACCTGGACGAGGCCGTTCTCAAGCGGATTTTGCAGGAGCCGAAGAACGCGCTCGTGAAGCAGTACCAGCGCCTGTTCGAGATGGAGAACGTGAACCTCACGTTCCAGGACGAGGCCGTCGCCATGATCGCCCGCAAGGCGATCGAGCGGAAGACCGGCGCCCGCGGCCTGCGCTCCATCATGGAGGCGATCCTGCTCGAGACCATGTACGACCTGCCTGGCCTCGATTCCGTCGAGCAGGTGGTGATCGGCCCCGAGGTCGTGGACGGCAAGGCAAAGCCGCTGTTCATCCATGGCGACCGGGCCGACCAGACGGCGAGCGCCAGTGCGTAACCGCCAGGCCCCGAGCGCCCGTCCTTGCCGGACGGGCGCCGCCCTGGATGCCGCTCCTCTCGGGGCGGCCAAGAAACGCGTGGGCCAGGGCCGGAAAGCCGCCCCTGGCGCCGCGTCCTCAGGGCGTCCGGAAGGTCGGTCCCGAGCATGGGCCGGCCTCCATGCCTGAGGCCTCGGACGATCCCTTCACAAAGATGCGCGCGAGGGCGCCGGCAGTTGAAACTGCGGGTCCACCTCGCCACTTTAACCCCTGCGCGGTGGTTGCCTGCTCATTCGAGGGGCGGAGCCGTGTAACGGGCGCAGCCAACAAGAATAGCCTGAGCGTCCCGTTCCTCCGTCTGCTGGCCAGCTCCATCCAAGAGGGGCTTGGCGGACGTTCCCGAAAGGATGTCATCCCATGACACAATCGAAGCCACGCCAGCCCGTCGTGCCGGGTTCGACTGGGACCTATGCGGTTCTGCCGCTCAGGGACATCGTCGTGTTCCCGCACATGATCGTGCCGCTCTTCGTCGGCCGGGAGAAGTCGATTCGCGCCCTCGAAGAGGTCGTGAAGGCAGACCGTCATATCCTGCTCGCGACCCAGATCGACGCCACGGACGACGACCCGTCCACCGACGCGATCTACAAGGTCGGAACGCTGGCGAGCGTGCTGCAGCTTCTGAAGCTTCCCGACGGCACCGTGAAGGTGCTGGTCGAGGGCGCGAGCCGCGCGCAGGTTAAGAATTACACCCGGACCGAGGACTTCTACGAGGCCGAGGCCGAGGCGCTGCCGGACACGCTGGGTGACCAGATCGAGGCGGAGGCTCTCGCCCGCTCGGTGGTCTCCGAGTTCGAGAACTACGTGAAGCTGAACAAGAAGGTCTCGCCCGAGGTCGTATCCGCGGTGACCCAGATCGACGAGCCGGCCAAGCTCGCCGATACCATCGCGTCGCATCTCGCCATCAAGATCGCCGACAAGCAGGCGATCCTGGAGATCCCGACGGTCGCTCAGCGGCTCGAGAAGGTGCTCGGTCTCATGGAGAGCGAGATCTCCGTGCTCCAGGTCGAGAAGCGGATCCGCACCCGCGTCAAGCGTCAGATGGAGAAGACGCAGCGCGAGTACTACCTCAACGAGCAGATGAAGGCGATCCAGAAGGAGCTCGGCGACGAGGACGGCCGCGACGAGTTGGCCGAACTCGAGGAGAAGATCGAGAAGACGAAGTTCTCCAAGGAGGCCCGCGAAAAGGCATTGGGCGAGCTGAAGAAGCTCCGCCAGATGTCGCCCATGTCGGCCGAGGCTACCGTGGTGCGCAACTATCTCGACTGGATGCTCGGGATTCCGTGGAGCCGCCGCTCCAAGATCAAGAAGGATCTCCAGGGCGCCCAGGACCTCCTCGATGCCGATCATTACGGCCTCGACAAGGTAAAGGAGCGCATCGTCGAGTACCTTGCCGTGCAGCAGCGGGCGAACAAGCTCACGGGTCCGATCCTGTGCCTCGTCGGCCCTCCGGGCGTCGGCAAGACCTCGCTCGGCAAGTCGATCGCCAAGGCGACCGGCCGCGAGTTCGTGCGCATGTCGCTGGGCGGCGTCCGTGACGAGGCCGAGATCCGTGGCCACCGGCGCACCTATATCGGCTCGATGCCCGGCAAGATCATCCAGTCGATGCGCAAGGCCAAGACCTCGAACCCGCTCATCCTGCTCGACGAGATCGACAAGATGGGCATGGACTTCCGCGGCGACCCGTCCGCGGCGCTCCTCGAGGTTCTGGATCCGGAGCAGAACTCGACCTTCAACGACCATTACCTCGAGGTCGATTACGACCTGTCGAGCGTGATGTTCGTGACGACGGCCAACACGCTGAACATCCCGGCGCCGCTTCTCGACCGTATGGAGGTGATCCGCATCGCGGGTTACACCGAGGAGGAGAAGGCCGAGATTGCCCGCGTGCACCTGATCCCGTCCGCCATCAAGAAGCATGGCCTGGACCCGAAGGAATGGTCGATCACCGACGAGGGGCTTCTCTTGCTCGTGCGCCGCTACACCCGCGAGGCGGGCGTGCGTAACCTCGAGCGCGAGCTGGCCAACCTGATCCGCAAGGCCGTGAAGGAGATCCTCATCTCCAAGGTCAAGACGGTGCAGGTGACGCCGGAAAACCTGCCGGACTTCCTCGGGCCTCCGCGCTTCCGCTTCGGCGAGGTCGAGACCGAGGACATGGTGGGCGCGGTCACGGGCCTCGCCTGGACCGAGGTCGGCGGCGAGCTTCTCACGATCGAGGGCGTGCTGCTCCCCGGCAAGGGCAAGATGACCGTGACGGGCAACCTGAAGGACGTGATGAAGGAGTCGATCTCGGCTGCCGCATCCTACGTCCGGTCCCGGGCCGTCGATTTCGGCGTCGAGCCGCCGATCTTCGACCGGAGGGATATCCACGTGCACGTGCCGGAAGGCGCGACGCCCAAGGATGGCCCCTCCGCCGGCATCGCGATGGCGACCGCCATCGTGTCCGTCATGACCCAGATCCCGGTGCGCCGGGACGTGGCAATGACCGGCGAGGTGACGCTCCGCGGTCGGGTTCTCCCGATCGGCGGGCTCAAGGAGAAGCTCCTCGCGGCACTCCGTGGCGGCATCAAGAAGGTGCTGATCCCGGAGGAGAACGTAAAGGATCTCGCCGACCTGCCCGTCAGCGTGAAGAACGGCCTCGAGATCGTGCCTGTCTCCCGAATGGATCAGGTTCTCCAGCATGCGCTCGTGCGGATGCCGGTGCCGATCGAGTGGGACGAGTCGATGCAGGCCAAGCCGGCTACGCCTCCGGCCGACGACGATCAGACGGGCCTCGTGGCTCATTGAACCGGAGGTCCGGCGGGGTTCGCGCTCCGCCGGACTTGCGGCTGTAGTGCCCTGTGCCCGATTCGACCGGAACGGGAGAAGGGCAGGCCGACAAGCTGCGTAACCTTATTGCAAGCTCCCGGGTGAAAGCCCGGGGGCTTTTTTCGTGTGCAATGCTGAAAAACGGCTCATTTCAGCCGTTTCAGGGGTTGCAACCCCTGGCCCTTTGGGTCAGAGGGAGGGCCCCGAAACGGTGGCCTACATCATTACTTTTCTGCCGCCGTGATCATTGGAGGATCAAACAGATGAATAAAGGCGAGCTCGTTGCCGCCGTCGCCGATAAGGTGGGGCTGTCCCGTGGTCAGGCCGGCGAGGCCATCGATGCGGCGATCGAAGCCATCACCGGCGCTCTGAAGAGTGGCGACGAGGTGAAGATCGTGGGCTTCGGCACCTTCGTGGTTACGAACCGTGCCGCCGGCGAGGCGCGCAACCCGCGCACCGGCGAGAAGGTCAAGGTCCCGGCCTCGAAGACCCCCAAGTTCCGCGCCGGCGCGGGCCTGAAGGACGCCGTCAACTCCAAGTAATCGTTCGCTGCGATTGCCACTGGGGGCCGATGGCGCTTGCGCTGTCGGCCTTCTCTTTTTATCTGAAGTCTCAAGGCCGGGCCTTTGGTCCGGATCCGGGAAGAGGGCGGTTAGCTCAGTTGGTAGAGCAGCTGCTTTACACGCAGCGGGTCGGCGGTTCGAGCCCGTCACCGCCCACCACTTCCCCGGCTCGGCTTCCCCTTCGTCAACGGCCTTGATTGCGCCCAAGCATCGCGCGACGATGGCCCATGCGCATTCTTCGCCTCGCCCTGGTCCTTACCTTCTTCGGAGCCGGCCTGCAGGCCGCATCGGCGCTGACCTATCGCCTTGCTCCCATCGACGACGGCCGGTGCGGCCGCGCAGGGGCATGTCGCACCGCCTTGGTCGGCGTCGGCGACATCACCGAGGACGAGATCGAGCGGTTTCGCGCCTTCGTCAGCCGCATGGACCCCAGCGTCCAGTCGCCCCGCGACTTCGTCATTCATTCTCGCGGCGGGAACCTCGGCGGCGCCATGAAGCTTGGAATCGTACTCCGCAGCATCGGATTGCGCGCCATTGCCGGCACCGTCGCCGACGGATCGATTCAGCGCGGCTTTTGCGGCTCTGCCTGCGTGTTCGTTCTGATGGGCGGACGGACCCGCCATGTGGCGCCGGGAAGCGTCGTGGCGGTGCATGCGCCGCGACGGATCGGCGGGGAGGGGAGGGAGGATTCGAGCAGGGACGTGACGGCTTCTGTGGACAGGCGGCGCTATATCACTGGCGCGCTGTCGCAATATGCGCGGGTCATGGGCGTCGATCCCGCTCTCATCCACCTCAGCATGACCATTCCGCACGAGTCCGGGCGCGTGCTAAGCGCACAGGAAATCAGGCGTTTCCGTCTCACGACCGGCGGCGGCCGCCGCTGACGCAAAACGTCCTCGCGCATCGCTTGACACCACGGATGCAGCCCCTTAAGTGAGCGCACCGTCGCTTTGAGCGACGCGTTGCGCGGGCGTAGCTCAGTTGGTTAGAGTGCCGGCCTGTCACGCCGGAGGTCGCGGGTTCGAGCCCCGTCGCCCGCGCCACTTTCTTCTCTTCCCCGCAAGCTGAACCGACCGAGCCCGATGGGGCTCGAGGGCTGCTTGCGCCGGCGCGGTATCGGTTCGGGCTGCCGGCGGCCGGACGAGAAGCTAACCCCGGAAAATCGGCTTCTTGTCTGTTGCTGCGGCGCCGCGAACCCTTGTCACACCCGGGATCGTCGGCTAAGCCTCCGCGCGCATTCCACGATTTGTCGCGGGGCCTGTTTTCAGGCCGAAAACGGCTTAAATCCGGGTTGTCGGCCGGCGCCGCGCGCCGTTCCGGTCCTATTTAGGTGTCGCATGACGAACCTCCTCAACGATTACCTGCCGCTCGTCATCTTCCTCGGGGTTTCCCTGGCCATCGGGCTTGCCCTGCTCGTGGCTCCGTTCCTCGTGGCCTATAGCAAGCCGGATTCCGAGAAGCTCTCGGCCTATGAATGCGGCTTCAACGCGTTCGATGACGCGCGCATGAAGTTCGACGTGCGGTTTTACCTCGTCGCCATCCTCTTCATCATCTTCGACCTCGAAGTCGCCTTCCTCTTCCCGTGGGCGGTCACCTTCGGAGAGCTCGGCTGGTTCGGGTTCTGGTCGATGATGCTGTTTCTCGGCGTGCTCACCGTGGGCTTCGTCTACGAGTGGAAGAAGGGAGCCCTCGAATGGGATTGATCACGAACTCCCAGTCCCGTGTCATCGCCCCGCAGCCGGAGGACGTGATCGATCCGGCCACCGGCAAGCGCATGGGCGACACGGATCCTTACTTCCTGTCGATCAAGGACGAGTTGTCCGACAAGGGCTTCCTCGTCACCTCGACGGAAGATCTCGTCACCTGGGCCCGCACCGGCTCGCTCATGTGGATGACCTTCGGCCTCGCCTGCTGCGCGGTCGAGATGATGCACATGTCCATGCCGCGCTACGACGCCGAGCGCTTCGGCTTCGCGCCGCGCGCGAGCCCGCGCCAATCCGACGTGATGATCGTGGCCGGCACGCTGACCAACAAGATGGCGCCGGCCTTCCGGAAGGTCTACGACCAGATGCCGGAGCCGCGCTACGTCATCTCCATGGGCTCCTGCGCCAATGGCGGCGGCTACTACCACTACTCCTATTCGGTGGTCCGCGGCTGCGATCGCATCGTGCCGGTGGACATCTACGTACCTGGCTGCCCACCCACGGCTGAGGCGCTGCTTTACGGCGTGCTGATGCTGCAAAAGAAGATCCGCCGGACCGGCACCATCGAGCGCTAGGCCCGATGGGCGGATTTGGCGAGACGATTCAGGAACACGCATGAACCCCGAGCTCGAAGCCCTCGGCCAGCACGTCGCCTCCTCCCTCGGGGAGGCGATCACGCATCACGTGGTGGCCTACAACGAACTCACGGTGATCGCCCGGGGCGAGGACATCCTGCGCGTCGTGCAGTTCCTCCACGACGATCCGCAATGCCTGTTCATCAGCTTCATCGATATCGCGGGCGCCGATTATCCGGGTCGCGAGAAGCGCTTCGACGTGGTCTACCACTTCCTCTCCCCGCGCCATAACCGGCGCATCCGGGTGAAGGTGGAGGCGGACGAGGTGACGCCCGTTCCGTCCATCATCTCCATCTTCCCGGCCGCGAACTGGTTCGAGCGCGAGGTCTACGATCTTTACGGCGTGCTCTTCTCCGGCCACCCGGACCTGCGCCGCATCCTGACCGATTACGGCTTCGAGGGTCATCCTCTGCGCAAGGACTTCCCGCTCACGGGCTACGTGGAGGTCCGCTACGACGACGCGCAGGGGCGCGTGGTCTACGAGCCGGTGAAACTCACGCAGGAACTTCGCAACTTCGACTTTCTCTCGCCGTGGGAGGGCACCGACTACGTGCTTCCCGGCGACGAGAAGTCTTCAACTTAACCCGGGAAGGGCTCCGCCATGGGTGAGCACAACATCCGGAATTTCTCGATCAACTTCGGCCCGCAGCATCCGGCGGCACACGGGGTGCTGCGCCTCGTGCTGGAGCTCGACGGCGAGGTGGTCGAGCGGGTCGATCCGCATATCGGCCTTCTCCACCGCGGCACGGAGAAGTTCTGCGAGTACAAGACTTACCTGCAGTCGATCCCCTATTTTGACCGGCTGGATTACTGCGCTCCCATGAGCCAGGAGCACGGCTTCTGCCTCGCGGTCGAGAAGCTCCTGGGCCTCGCCGTGCCCCGGCGCGGGCAGCTCATCCGTGTGCTGTTCCTCGAGCTCAGCCGCATCAAGTCGCACCTCCTCAACGTGACCACTCAGGCCATGGACGTGGGCGCGCTCACGCCGCCGCTCTGGGGCTTCGAGGAGCGCGAGAAGCTGATGGTGTTCTACGAGCGGGTCTCCGGCTCGCGGATGCACGCCAACTACTTCCGCTTCGGCGGCGTGCGCCAGGACGTGCAGGCGGAGCTGCTCGACGATATCGAGGCCTGGTGCCATTCCTTCCCCAAGGTGCTGGACGACCTCGACGAGCTCGTCATGAACAACCGCATCTTCAAGCAGCGCAACGTCGATATCGGCGTCGTCAGCCTTGAGGATTGCTGGAAGTGGGGCTTCTCGGGCGTGATGCTCCGGGGCTCGGGCGCCGCCTGGGACCTGCGCAAGCAGCAGCCCTACGAGTGTTACGAGGAGCTCGACTTCGACATCCCGGTCGGGAAGAACTGCGACAACTACGATCGCCAGATCATCCGCATGCACGAGATGCGGCAATCCGTTCGCATCATGCTCCAGTGCATCGCCAAGCTCCGCGAGCCGGCGGGGCAGGGGCCTATCTCGGCCGAAGACGGCAAGGTGGTTCCGCCCTCCCGCAAGGCCATGAAGCGGTCGATGGAAGCACTGATCCAGCACTTCAAGCTCTTCACGGAAGGCTTCCACGTCCCGGCCGGCGAGGTCTACGCGGCGACGGAGACGCCGAAAGGCGAGTTCGGCGTCTATCTCGTGGGCGACGGCACCAACAAGGCCTACCGGGTCCGCATCCGGGCTCCGGGCTTTGCCCACCTGCAGGCCATGGATTTCCTGTGCCGCGGGCACATGCTGGCCGACGTGTCGGGCATCCTCGGTTCGCTCGACATCGTGTTCGGCGAGGTCGATCGCTAACGTTTCGCCGCCCGCAGGGTTCTGGCCCCGCGGTCTCCGGCACCAGGTCAAGTCGTGAGTGCCCGGGCGCCTGCCCGGGCACGACGGTTGTAAGAGGTTGAGATGGCCGTTCGTAAGCTCGCTCCGCCGGAGCTGCAGCCCCCGTCCTTCGCGTTCACGCCCGAGAACGAGGCGTTCGCGGATCGGGAGATCGCCAAGTACCCGCCCGGCCGAGAGGCTTCGGCGGTGATTGCGCTCCTGTGGAAGGCGCAGGAGCAGCATCACGGCTGGCTTCCTCAGAAGGCCATCGAGGCGGTGGCGAAGAAGCTCAACATGGCCTCCATCCGGGTGATGGAGGTCGCGACCTTCTACACGATGTTCAACCTCGATCCGGTTGGCGAGCACCTGATCCAGTTCTGCGGCACGACGCCATGCGCGCTCCGCGGCGCCGGCGCCATCAAGCAGGTGCTGGAGCGCCGCGTCGGCGAAGAGCGTCAGATTTCGCCCGACGGCAAGTTCTCCTGGCTCGAGGTCGAGTGCCTCGGGGCCTGCTGCAACGCGCCGATGGTGCAGATCAACGACCATTATTACGAGGATCTGACGCCGGAGAACTTCGAGACGCTTCTCGACGATCTGGCTGCCGGACGCCCGGTGAAGCCGGGCTCGCAGATCGGCCGCCAGGCCTCCGAGCCGCACGAGGCGGTCAACACGCTCAACGATCCGAGCCTTTTCGATGGGTCCGTGATCGGTGCATGGCGCAAGCGCTTCGAGGAGGTCGCGCCTTCTCCGGAGACCGGCGAGACGGCCGCGGCGCTCGCGAGCGTGCCGGAGCAGGCGAGGGCGGCCAAGCCCGGCGCAGGCCGCGCCATCGAGAGCCAGGCCGCCGATACCCCGGCCGAGCGGGCGAAGATGGGCGAGGAGCCCGTGTCGCCGCAAAAGCAGAAGGACGCCTCCGACCCCTCCCGGGCCACCGCCGTGAAGCCGCGGCAGGAGGAGGAAACGACCACGGGGCCGCAGAGCTCGAAATCCTACGTGGCCACGCCCTCGAAGCCCGAGGACGGCCGGCCTGTATCATCCCAGCCGACGACCCCCGTGGCCGGCACGCCGCCTTCCGAGGCGGAGACGCGCCGCGACGGCACCGAGAGCAATCCCGGCGTGGTCATCGACACCAACAAAGGCGACCGGTGAGGCGACCATGCTTCAGGACAGAGATCGCATCTTCACGAACCTCTACGGGTTCCATTCCCCGAGCCTCCAGGCCGCCCAGATGCGCGGCGCGTGGGACGGCACGAAGTTCCTGCTGGAGCAGGGCCGCGACTGGATCATCGACGAGATGAAGAAGTCGGGCCTGCGCGGCCGTGGCGGTGCCGGCTTCCCGACAGGGCTCAAGTGGTCGTTCATGCCCAAGCAGAACGACGGGCGTCCGCATTATCTCGTGGTGAACGCCGACGAGTCGGAGCCCGGCACCTGCAAGGACCGGGAGATCATGCGGCATGATCCGCATCTCCTCATCGAGGGCTGCCTCCTCGCGTCCTTCGCCATGGGGGCCAACAAGGCCTACATCTACATCCGCGGCGAATACATTCAGGAGCGCCACGCGGTTCAGCGCGCGGTGGACGAGGCCTATGCGGCCGGCCTCATCGGCGAGAACAACGTTCACGGCTATCCCTTCGACCTCTACGTCCATCACGGCGCGGGTGCCTATATCTGCGGCGAGGAGACGGCTCTCATCGAGAGCATGGAGGGCAAGAAGGGCATGCCGCGCCTCAAGCCCCCGTTCCCGGCCAATATGGGTCTCTATGGCTGCCCCACGACCGTGAACAACGTGGAGTCGATCGCGGTCGCCGGCACGATCCTGCGCCGCGGCGGCGCCTGGTTCGCGGGGCTCGGCCGGCCCAACAACACGGGCACCAAGCTGTTCTGCGTGTCGGGCCATGTGAACAAGCCCTGCAACGTGGAAGAGGAGCTCGGCCTCACCTTCCGCGAGCTGATCGACAAGCATTGCGGCGGCATCCGCGGTGGCTGGGACAACCTGCTTGCGGTGATCCCGGGCGGCTCCTCCGTGCCCATGGTGCCGGCGCACGAGATCGCCGACGCCCACATGGATTTCGACACGCTTCGGAACCTGAAATCGGGTCTCGGCACCGCGGCCGTGATCGTGATGGACAAGTCCACCGACGTGATCCGCGCGATCGCCCGCCTCGCCTATTTCTACAAGCACGAGAGCTGCGGCCAGTGCACGCCCTGCCGCGAGGGCACGGGCTGGATGTGGCGCGTGGTCAACCGCATGGCCGAGGGCCGCGCCCAGAAGCGCGAAATCGACATGCTCCTCGAGGTCTCGACCCAGATCGAGGGCCACACGATCTGCGCGCTCGGCGACGCGGCGGCCTGGCCCATCCAGGGCCTCATCCGCCATTTCCGGCACGAGATCGAGAAGCGCATCGACGACTACGCGGCCAACCCGCAGATGGAACCCGTTCCGATGGCCGCTGAGTAAGCGCCAGGAACCCGATAAGGCACGATCGCAATGACCAAACTCATCGTCGACGGCATCGAGGTTGACGTTCCGCCGGACTACACGCTGCTTCAGGCGGCGGAGGAGGCGGGCGCCGAGATCCCGCGCTTCTGCTACCACGAGCGGCTGTCCATCGCCGGCAATTGCCGCATGTGCCTCGTCGAGCTGAAGGGCGCGCCGAAGCCGGTGGCGTCCTGCTCCTGGTCCGTGCGCGACTGCCGGCCGGGGCCGAACGGCGAGCCGCCGGTAGTGCTCACGAAATCGCCCACGGTGAAGAAGGCTCGCGAGGGGGTGATGGAGTTCCTCCTCATCAACCACCCGCTCGATTGCCCGATCTGCGACCAGGGCGGCCAGTGCGACCTGCAGGACCAGGCGATGGCCTATGGGGTCGACAAGAACCGCTTCCACGAGAACAAGCGGGCGGTGGTCGACAAGTATCTCGGCCCGCTCGTCAAGACGGCCATGAACCGCTGCATCCATTGCACGCGGTGCGTTCGCTTCACCACCGAAGTGGCGGGCGTCGAGGATCTCGGCGCCATCTGGCGCGGCGAGGACATGGAGATCATCTCCTACCTCGAAAAGGCGCTCGGCTCCGAGTTGCAGGGCTGCGCCGCCGATCTGTGCCCGGTGGGCGCGCTCACCCACAAGCCCGAGGCCTTCAACTACCGCCCCTGGGAGCTGACCAAGACCGATTCCGTCGACGTGATGGACGCGGTGGGCTCCAACATCCGCGTGGACAGCCGTGGCCGCGAGGTCATGCGCATCCTGCCGCGGGTGAACGAGGCCATCAACGAGGAGTGGATCACGGACAAGACCCGCCAGATCGTGGACGGGCTGCGGCTGCAGCGCCTCGACCGGCCCTTCGTGAGGGTGGACGGCAAGCTCCGCCAGGCCACCTGGGGCGAGGCTTTCGCCGCCATCGCAAGCCGCGTGAAGGGCACCTCGCCCGACCGGATCGGCGCCATCGTCGGCGATCTTGCGGCCGTGGAGGAGACCTACGCGCTCCGTCGCCTCATGCAGAGCCTCGGGATCAAGAACATCGATTCGCGACAGGACGGCTCGGCGCTGAACCCGGCCCATGGGCGGGGCTCCTACGTCTTCAACTCCACCATCGCCGGCATCGAAGATGCGGATGCGATCCTCATGATCGGCGCCAATCCGCGCATCGAGGCGTCCCTCGTCAACGTGCGGATCCGCAAGCGCTGGCGCGTAGCGCCGCCGCCGATCGGCCTCATCGGCGAGAACGTGAACCTCACCTACGCCTACGATTATCTCGGTGCCGGCCCGGAGACGCTGGCTGAGCTCGCCGGCGGCCGCCACGGCTTCATGGAGAAGCTGCGGGGCGCCCAGCGCCCGCTCGTGATCGTCGGGCCCGGTGCGATCAACCGGCCGGACGGCGCGGCGATCCTGGCGCAGGCGGCCGCGCTCGCGCGGGATATTGGCGCCGTGAAGGAGGGCTGGAACGGCTTCTCCGTCCTGCACACCGCCGCCGCCCGGGTCGGCTCGCTGGATCTCGGCTTCGTGCCGGGGGAGGGCGGTCTGACCGCAGTCCAGATGGCGGCCAGCGGGGTGGACGTACTGTTCAACCTCGGTGCCGACGAGATCGAAATCGCGCCCGGCGCCTTCGTGGTCTATCAGGGCACCCACGGGGACCGCGGCGCCATGCGCGCCGACGTGATCCTGCCGGGAGCGGCCTACACCGAGAAGTCCGGGACCTACGTGAACCTCGAGGGCCGGGTGCAGCTGGCGAACCGCGCGGCCTTCGCGCCGGGCGACGCCCGCGAGGACTGGGCGATCCTGCGGGCTCTCTCGGACGTGCTCGGCCAGCGCCTGCCGTTCGACTCGCTCGATGCCCTGCGCAAGGCGCTCTATGCGGAGCACCCGCATTTCGCCGGGATCGACCGCATCGCTTCGGTGGATGTGGGCGCGGCCGTGTCGGCGCTCGCCGGCGTGGGCGGCCAGCCCTCCCGCGAGCCGTTCATCAGCCCCATCGGCGATTTCTACCTGACGAACCCCATCACCCGGGCGTCCGGCGTCATGGCGGAGTGCTCCGCACTCGCGCGCGGCGCCAGGCTCCAGGCGGCCGAATAGGGAACCGCGACAATGGATCTCTTCCTCTCGATCGCGCTCATGGTGGGCAAGAGCCTGCTCATGATCGTGCTCCTGCTCACCTACATCGCCTATGCGCTCTACGCGGACCGGAAGATCTGGGCGGCCGTGCAGCTGCGCCGGGGTCCCAACGTGGTGGGTCCCTGGGGCCTGCTGCAGAGTTTCGCGGATCTGCTCAAGTTCGTGGTGAAGGAGCCGATCATCCCGGCCTCCGCCAACAAGGGCATGTTCCTGCTGGCGCCGCTTCTGACCGCGGTTCTGGCGCTTGCCTCCTGGGCGGTGATCCCGCTCGCGGACGGCTGGGCGCTCGCGGACATCAATGTGGGCATCCTCTACATCTTCGCGATCTCGTCGCTCGGGGTGTACGGGATCATCATGGGCGGCTGGGCCTCGAACTCGAAGTACCCGTTCCTCGGAGCCCTGCGCTCGGCGGCCCAGATGGTGTCCTACGAGGTCTCGATCGGCTTCGTGATCGTGACCGTGCTCATGTGCGCGGGCTCGCTCAACCTGTCGAAGATCGTCCTGGCGCAGGACACGGCGCTCGGGATCCTCGGCTGGTACTGGCTGCCGCTCTTCCCCATGTTCGTGATCTTCTTCATCTCGGCCATGGCGGAGACGAACCGGCCGCCCTTCGACCTGCCCGAGGCGGAATCGGAGCTCGTGGCGGGTTTCGCGGTCGAGTATTCCTCGACGCCCTACCTTCTCTTCATGCTCGGCGAGTACGTGGCCATCATGACCATGTGCGCCCTCGGCACCATCCTGTTCCTCGGGGGCTGGCTCTCGCCCATCCCCTTCGCGCCCTTCACCTGGGTGCCCGGGATCGTGTGGTTCGTCCTCAAGGCCAGCTTCCTCTTCTTCATGATCGCCATCGTGAAGGCGATGGTGCCCCGCTATCGCTACGATCAGCTCATGCGCCTCGGCTGGAAGGTCTTCCTGCCGATCTCGCTCGGCATGGTGGTGCTCGTGGCGTTCGTCCTGCAACTCACCGGCCTCGCGCCGGGCGCAGCTCAGTAAGGAGCGGCCATGAGACTCGACCAGGCAGCCAAGGCCCTCCTCCTGAAGGAGTTCGTGTCGGGGTTCTTCCTCGCCATGAAGTACTTCTTCAAGCCCAAGGCCACGATCAACTACCCCTTCGAGATGGGCCATCGCGGCCCGCGCTTCCGGGGCGAGCATGCCCTGCGCCGCTACCCCAATGGGGAAGAGCGGTGCATCGCGTGCAAGCTCTGCGAGGCCATCTGCCCGGCCCAGGCCATCACCATCGAGGCCGGTCCCCGGCGGAACGACGGCACGCGCCGGACGACCCGCTACGACATCGACATGGTGAAATGCATCTATTGCGGACTGTGCCAGGAGGCCTGCCCGGTGGACGCCATCGTCGAGGGGCCGAACTTCGAGTTTTCGGTCGAGACCCGCGAGGAGCTGCTCTACGACAAGAACAAGCTCCTGGAGAACGGGGAGCGCTGGGAGCGCGAGATCGCCCGCAACATCAAGCGGGACGCGCCGTACCGGTAAGCCTCTCCCAGGGGAGGGGTCACGTTCCGGCGGCTTGTCCCGCCTGGATTCGGAAACTATAGACAGGCCGCCGGCCACCCCGGCGGCTGCTACGCGTAGGGCACCATGACGGTCAACGCCGCCTTCTTCTATCTTTTCGCGACGGTCACCATCGCCTCGGCGTTCATGGTGATCGCCTCGCGCAATCCCGTGCAGTCGGTGCTGTTCCTGATCCTGGCCTTCGTGAACGCGGCCGGGCTCTTCCTCATGATGGGCGCCGAGTTCCTGGCGATGATCCTGATCATCGTCTATGTGGGCGCGGTCGCCGTGCTCTTCCTCTTCGTGGTCATGATGCTCGACGTGGACTTCGCCGAGCTGCGGCAGGGCTTTCTCCAGAACCTGCCCATCGGCGGCCTCATCGGGATCATCTTCCTCATCGAGCTCATCGCCGTGATCAGCACCTACGTGCTCGATCCAGGGCTGATCCGCTCCGTGGGCACCGCCCCCATCGCGACCGGCGTGACCAACACCGAGGCGATCGGGCAGGTTCTCTACACCCGCTATTTCTACTTCTTCCAGGCTGCCGGCCTCATCCTGCTCGTCGCGATGATCGGGGCCATCGTGCTCACCCTGCGGGAGCGTGTCGGCGTCAAGCGCCAGGACATCTCCAAGCAGAACGCGCGGTTGCAGGAAGAGGCGGTCTCGCTTCAAAAAGTGCCCTTCCGTCAGGGTCTCTGAGGGGCACGAAAGGACAAAGACCATGGATATCGGCCTTGGCCATTATCTGACCGTCGCTGCCGTGCTCTTCACGCTGGGCGTGTTCGGCATCTTCCTCAACCGGAAGAACGTGATCGTCATCCTCATGTCGATCGAGCTGATCCTGCTTGCCGTGAACATCAACATGGTGGCGTTCTCGACCCATCTGGGGGACATCGTGGGCCAGGTCTTCGCCCTGCTGATCCTCACGGTCGCGGCAGCCGAGGCCGCCATCGGCCTCGCCATCCTGGTCGTCTTCTTCCGAAACCGCGGCTCCATCGCGGTTGAGGACATCAACATGATGAGGGGCTGAAGCTCCCATGTACCACGCGATCGTCTTCCTGCCGCTCGTCGGCTTCCTCATCGCCGGCCTGTTCGGGCGCATCCTCGGCCCAAGGCCGAGCGAGATCGTCACGACCGCTCTGCTCTTCGTCGCAGCGGCTCTGTCCTGGGTCGCCTTCTTTCAGGTGGGCTTCGGCTCCGGGGCGACGCGCGTCCAGGTGGCCGAGTGGATGTCGGTCGGCGACCTCGTGGTCGACTGGGCGTTCCGCATCGACACGCTCACCGCCGTCATGCTCGTGGTGGTGAACTCGGTCTCGGCGCTCGTTCACCTCTATTCGATCGGCTACATGCACGAGGATCCGCACCGGGCGCGGTTCTTCGCCTATCTCTCGCTCTTCACCTTCGCCATGCTCACGCTGGTGACGTCGGACAACCTCGTCCAGATGTTCTTCGGCTGGGAGGGCGTGGGTCTCGCCAGTTACCTGCTCATCGGGTTCTGGTACCACAAGGACAGCGCCAATTCGGCGGCCATGAAGGCGTTCATCGTCAACCGCGTCGGCGATTTCGGCTTCGCGCTCGGCATCTTCCTCGTCTACGTGATGTTCAACTCGGTCGCCTTCGACCAGATCTTCCCGCGTGTCGGGGAGGTGGCGGACAACCGCTTCCTCTTCCTCGGGATCGAGTGGAACGCGGTGACGCTCGCCTGCCTGCTGCTCTTCATGGGCGCCATGGGCAAGTCGGCGCAGTTCCTGCTGCACACCTGGCTGCCGGACGCCATGGAGGGGCCGACCCCCGTCTCGGCGCTGATCCACGCCGCCACCATGGTGACGGCAGGCGTGTTCATGGTGGCACGCCTCTCGCCGCTCTTCGAATACGCGCCGCTGGCGCTGTCCGTCGTTACGGTGATTGGCGCCATCACCGCCTTCTTCGCCGCGACCGTCGGCCTCGTGCAGAACGACATCAAGCGCGTCATTGCCTATTCGACCTGTTCGCAGCTCGGCTACATGTTCGTGGCGCTCGGCGTCGGCGCCTATTCGGTCGGCGTGTTCCACCTGTTCACGCACGCCTTCTTCAAGGCGCTCCTGTTCCTCGGGGCCGGCTCCGTCATCCACGCGATGCACCATGAGCAGGATATCCGGAACATGGGCGGCCTGCGCCGCGCCATCCCCTTCACGACCGCCATGATGGCGATCGGGACGCTCGCGCTCATCGGCTTCCCGTTCACGGCCGGCTATTACTCGAAGGACGCGGTGATCGAGGCGGCCTTCGCTTCGCAGCGGCCAGGCGCGGCGCTCGGCTTCATGGCCACGGTCATCGCAGCCTTCATGACCTCGTTCTATTCCTGGCGCCTGTTCTTCATGACGTTCGAGCAGCAGCCGCGCTGGGCCGGTCACGGGGACGGCCACCACGTCCATGGGGACCATGAGGGCGTCGAGCACGACGACCGCTCCCGCGACGTGGAGCCGGCCCATGCGGCCGACCACGAGCACGGCCACCATGGGCACCACACCCCGCACGAGAGCCCGCTGGTGATGCTGATCCCGCTCGGCGTTCTCGCCGTGGGCGCGCTCTTCGCGGGCATCGCGTTCCACGAAGCCTTCATCGGCGACGGCTACAACGCGTTCTGGAAGGGTGCGCTGTTCACGGGTCCCGAGAACAAGATTCTCGAGGACATGCATCACCTCCCGGCGATCATTCCCTGGCTGCCCACCATCATGATGGCGCTCGGCTTCGGGCTCGCCTGGTACATGTATATCGTGAACCAGACCGCGCCTGCGAACCTCGCGAGCCAGCACCCGATCCTGTACCGCTTCCTTCTCAACAAGTGGTACTTCGACG
Organism: Microvirga sp.; assembly: GCA_036562855.1. Taxonomy (GTDB): domain Bacteria; phylum Pseudomonadota; class Alphaproteobacteria; order Rhizobiales; family Beijerinckiaceae; genus Microvirga. Next base: position 10,558 of record DATCJK010000028.1, on the reverse strand, counting down.
AGCTCTACGACGCGATCTTCGTGCGTCCCTCCATGCGCCTCGGCCGCTTTTTCTGGCGCACGGGCGACCAGCGGGTCATCGACGGGCTCGGTCCCGACGGCGTCTCGGCCAGGGTGCTCGACGTCACCCGCGGGGTAGGGCGGATCCAGAGCGGCTACCTTTATCACTATGCCTTCGCCATGCTCATCGGCGTGGCGGCTCTCGTCACCTTCTACCTGTTCACGGGAGCCCGCTGATGCCCATGCTCGGCCCGCTCCCCTGCACTGACGGCACCTTCAAGGAATCCCGCTGATGCTCGGCTTCGGCATCCTCTCCGGACTGCTCGTTCTCCCGCTCGTCGGCGCGGCCTTCATCCTGCTGCTCCGCGGGGACGGGGAGGCGGTGCGCTCGAACGTGCGCTGGGCCGCCCTTGCGACCACCGTCGCGACCTTCCTCCTGTCTCTCGTGGCCTGGGGCCGCTTCGACGCGGGCAGCCCGAATTTCCAGCTCGTGGAAACCCACGCCTGGCTCACCGACACGATCCGCTTCAAGCTCGGCGTCGACGGCTTCTCCATGCCGTTCATCCTGCTGACCACGTTCCTGATGCCGTTCTGCATCCTGGCCTCGTGGGATTCGATCCAGCACCGCGTGAAGGAGTACATGGTCGCGTTCCTGGTGCTCGAGACGACCATGATCGGCGTCTTCGGGGCCCTCGACCTCGTGCTGTTCTACCTGTTCTTCGAGGCCGGCCTCATCCCGATGTTCCTCATCATCGGCATCTGGGGCGGCAAGCGCCGCATCTATGCGAGCTTCAAGTTCTTTCTCTACACGCTGCTCGGCTCGGTGCTGATGCTGCTCGCCATCATGGCGATGTACTTTGCGGTCGGCACCACGGACATCCCGACCCTGCTGGCGCAGGGGGCGTCGCGTTTCGGCACGAACCTGCAATACTGGCTGTGGCTCGCCTTCTTCGCCTCCTTCGCGGTGAAGATGCCCATGTGGCCGGTGCACACCTGGCTGCCGGACGCGCACGTGGAGGCGCCGACGGCCGGCTCCGTGATCCTGGCCGGCATCCTCCTCAAGATGGGCGGCTACGGATTCATCCGCGTGTCGCTGCCCATGTTCCCGGAGGCCTCGGTCTATTTCGCGCCGCTCGTCTTCTCGCTCTCGGTGATCGCGATCATCTACACCTCGCTGGTCGCCCTGATGCAGGAGGACATGAAGAAGCTCATCGCCTATTCCTCCGTGGCGCATATGGGCTTCGTCACCATGGGCATCTTCTCCATGAACCCGCAGGGGATTCAGGGCGCGATGTTCCAGATGGTGTCGCACGGGCTCATCTCCGGCGCGCTCTTCCTGTGCGTCGGCGTGATCTACGACCGGATGCATACCCGCGACATCGCCGCCTATGGCGGCCTCGTGAGCCGCATGCCGCTCTATGCCGTGGCCTTCCTCATCCTCACCATGGCCAATGTGGGCCTGCCGGGCACCTCGGGCTTCGTGGGCGAGTTCCTGACCTTGCTCGGCGCGTTCCGGGCGAATCCCTGGGTGTCGTTCTTCGCCACCACGGGCGTGATCCTCTCGGCGGCTTACGCCCTGTGGCTCTATCGCCGGGTGGTCTTCGGGGTTCTCGACAAGCCCGGGCTCAAGACGATCCAGGACCTCGACCGCCGCGAGATCGCGATGCTGGCCCCCCTGGTCCTCCTCGTCATCTATTACGGCGTGCAGCCGAACCCGATCCTGCATGCCTTCGACGCGTCCACCACGACGCTTCTCGCCAATGTCCAAGCCGCGCTCTCCGTCGTGAAGACGGCGGCCGTCGCGCAGTGAGGTGAATGGGATGAATCCCGCGCTCGCCGTCCCCGTATTCGCCCCAGCCCTGCCGGAAATCATCCTCGCCGCCGGCGTCCTCGCCCTCGTGCTCTTCGGCGCATTCCGCGGCGAGCGCTCGGCGCAGGTGATGAACTACGCCGCCCTGGCGCTCCTCGGCATCGCCTTCGTGGCGGTCCTGGCCGGCCCCTCGGTTCGGACGGAAGCCCTCGCCGGCTCCTTCGTGGTCGATGGCTTTGCCAAGTTCATGAAGGCCCTGACGCTGATCGGCGCCGCGGCCGGCATCGTCCTGTCCACGGATTACCTCAAGCGCGAGGGCATCAACCGATTCGAGTTCCCGATCCTGATCGTGCTCTCGACCATCGGCATGATGATGGTGATCTCGTCCAACGACCTGATCGCCCTCTATCTCGGTCTCGAGCTTCTCTCCCTCTCGTCCTACGTGATCGCGGCCTTCCACCGCGACGACGTGCGCTCCACGGAAGCGGGCCTCAAATATTTTGTCCTCGGCGCGCTTTCGTCCGGCATGCTTCTGTATGGGGCCTCGCTCGTCTACGGCTTCACCGGAACGGTGTCCTTCCCGGCCATCGCGGCGACCCTCCAGGGTCAGGCGTCGAACGGGGTCATCTTCGGCTTGGTCTTCGTCGCCGCCGGAATCGCCTTCAAGATTTCCGCCGTGCCGTTCCATATGTGGACGCCGGACGTCTACGAGGGGGCGCCCACCCCGGTAACCGCCTTCTTCGCGGCCGCTCCCAAGATGGCCGGAATGGCCATGGCGGTGCGTGTGTTCGTCGATGCCTTCCCGGGCATCCTCGGCCAGTGGCAGCAGATCATCGTCTTCATCTCGATCGCCTCCATGGCGCTCGGCTCCTTCGCGGCAATCGGCCAGCGCAACCTCAAGCGCCTCATGGCCTATTCCTCCATCGCCAATGTGGGCTACGCGCTCATCGGGCTTGCGGCCGGCACGGCGGACGGGATCCAAGGTGTCGCTTTCTACATGGCGATCTACCTCGCCATGACGGTCGGCGCCTTCGCCTGTATCCTGGGGCTGCGGCGCGGCAATGTGATGTTCGAGACGGTGGACGACCTATCTGGCCTGTCGCGCACGCACCCGCTCATGGCTTTCGCGCTTGCCGCCATGATGTTCTCCCTCGCCGGCATCCCGCCGCTCGCCGGGTTCTTCGCGAAGTTCTATGTGTTCGCAGCCGCCATCCAGGCCAATCTCGTGGCGCTTGCGATCATCGGCGTGGTGACCAGCGTGATCGGCGCCTACTACTACCTGCGCATCGTCAAGGTGATGTATTTCGACGAGCCTCGCGAACGCTATGAAGCGATGCCCGCCGGGGTCGCCGTGGTGCTCGCCGTGGCCAGCGTGTTCGTCATCCTCTTCGGTATCGTGCCCAAGCCGCTCGTCGACGTGGCGGGCGCCGCGGCGCGCTCGCTGTTCTGACGTGCAGCTATCGCCCGACGCACGCACGGCCGGATACAGGCTCCTCTCCCTCGACGCCACGCAGTCGACCAACGACGACGCCGTTCGGGCCGCCCGCGAGGGCGATCCGGGCGACCTCTGGATCGTCGCCCGGGAGCAGCTTGCCGGGCGGGGGCGGCACGGGCGGCAATGGGCCTCGCCGCCCGGTAATCTCTATGCGAGCCTCCTCCTGATCGAGCCCTGCGAGGCGGCATCGGCCCCGCAGCTCGGCTTCGTCGCCGGCCTCGCGCTCCATCAGGCTGTCGAAGCTGTCACCGGGATAGGCGCCCCCCGGTTGGCGCTCAAATGGCCGAACGACCTTCTGCTCGACGGCGCCAAGCTGTCGGGCCTCCTGCTCGAGGGGCATCGGATCGGCCAGACGCTTGCCATCGTGATCGGCTTCGGCGTCAACGTGACGGATGCTCCCTCGAACACGCCCTATCCTGCAACGACGGTCCGGTCGGTCTCTTCCGGAGCCACGCGAGAAGGCCTGCTTGAGGCGCTGAGCAGCGCCTTCGCCAGCACGTTCGCGGCCTGGAAAGCGTCCCTGCGCATGAATGAGGCCGATCCCTTCGGCCCCATCCGCCGCCTCTGGCTCGAGCGTGCCGCCGGTCTTTCCACCGAGGTTACCCTGCGCCTGCCGTCTGGCGAAAGGCGAGGGCGCTTCGAGGGGCTCGACCGTCTCGGCCGGCTCCAGCTCCGCACGGAAGCGGGCCTGGAACAGATCGACGCCGGCGATCTTTATTTTCCCAATTTGAATCCTGGTACGCCGGCGCTAACTCCTGGCCGGCGGTGAGGCACTCCATGACATCTGAAGACGAGTTGGTGTTCGTTCCCCTCGGGGGCCTGGGCGAAATCGGCATGAACGCCGCCCTGTACGGATTCGGTCCGCCCAAGCGGCGGCAATGGATCCTGGTCGATTGCGGCATGGGTTTCGGCGGCGAGGAGAACCTGCCGGGCATCGACCTGGTCTATCCGGATCTGAGCTATCTGGAGGACGAGGTCGACAATCTCCTCGGCATCTTCATCACCCACGCCCACGAGGACCATATCGGCGCCCTCGTGGAGATGTGGCCGCGCCTGCGGAAGCCGGTCTACGCCACCCGCTTCGCGGTCGCGCTCCTCGAGACGCGTCGCCTGTCGGAGCCCGGCGCCCCGAAGATCGATCTGAACGAGATTGTGCCGGGTCGGCGGCTGAAGATCGGCCCCTTCGAGATCGAGTATGTGCCCGTCGCCCACTCGATCCCGGAATCGAACGCCCTCGCCATCCGCACGCCCCACGGCCTCGTCGTCCACACCGGCGACTGGAAGCTCGACCCGACCCCCTATCTCGGCAGCCTGACCTCCGAGGAAGCGTTCCGGGCCATGGGCGAGGAGGGGGTTCTGGCGCTGATCTGCGACTCCACCAACGTGGTCCGCGACGGCCTGAGCCCGAGCGAGGGCGACGTGGCGCGGGAGCTTGCCAAGCTCATCAAGGACGCGCCCCATCGGGTCGCCATCACCACCTTTGCCTCCAACGTGGCGCGCATGCGCTCCGTGGCCGACGCCGCCAAGGAATGCGGCCGCGAGGTCATCGTCGTCGGGCGCGCCATGGAGCGCGTCGTCACGGTCGCCCGGGAATGCGGCTTTCTCGACGACGTGCCGGAATTCCGGGCGCCCGACACCTTCGGATATCTGCCCCGCGACAAGGTTGTGGCGCTTCTCACCGGCTCGCAGGGCGAACCGCGCGCCGCGCTGGCCCGCATCGCCTCGGACGAGCATCCCGAGATCGCCCTCTCCAAGGGCGACCGGGTGATCTTCTCCTCCCGCGCCATTCCCGGGAACGAGAAGGGGGTCGGCACCATCATCAACAACCTGATCAACCAGGGCATCGAGGTCATCACCGACCGCAATCACCTCGTCCACGTCTCGGGCCACCCGCGCCGGGACGAGCTGAAGCAGATGTACGCCTGGACGCGGCCGCGAATCGCCATCCCGGCTCACGGCGAACCCCTGCACTTGGCCGAGCACGCGAAGTTCGCCCGCGAGCAGGGCGTGTCCGAGGTCGTGAGCGCCCGCAACGGCTCCATGGTGCGGCTCGCCCCAGGCAAGGCCGAGATCATCGACGAGGTGCCCTCGGGCCGTCTCTACCGGGACGGCGACATCGTCATTCCGGCCGGCGAGCGGGCGATTCCGGAGCGCCGCAAGCTCGCCATGGCGGGCATCGTGAGCGTGGCGATCGCCATCGACGCGCAGGGCGAGGTTGCCGGCGATCCGATCATCGACGCCATGGGTCTGCCGGAGAAGACCCGCAAGGGCGATCTCATCACCGGCATCATCGCGGATGCCGTGGCCGATACCCTCGACGGATTGTCGCGGGTGAAGCGCAAGGATCCGGAGGCTGTCGAGACGGCGGTCGAGCGGGCCATCCGCAACACCATCGGCAACGTCTGGGGCAAGAAGCCCGCCTGCCACGTGCTCGTGGTGGAGGTATAAGGGCGGCGTTGCACTGAAAAGCGGAGGTTCCGATGATCGGGCGGTTGAACCACGTGGCGATCGCGGTGAAGGACATCGTGGCGGCGTCGCGGACCTATCGCGAGGTGTTGGGCGCCCAGGTTTCTGACCCGGAGCCCATGGCGGAGCATGGGGTGACCGTGGTGTTCATCACGCTGCCGAACACCAAGATCGAGCTGCTGGAGCCGCTGGGAGCCGACTCGCCCATCGCCAGGTTCCTGGAGAAGAACCCGGACGGCGGCATGCATCACGTCTGCTACGAGGTGGACGACATCCTGGCGGCCCGCGACCAGCTGGTCCGCACGGGTGCCCGGGTGCTGGGTACCGGAGACCCCAAGATCGGCGCCCACGGGAAGCCGGTCCTGTTCCTGCATCCGAAGGACTTCAACGGAACGCTCGTCGAGATCGAGCAGGCGTGACCATGACCATCGTCAGAACCCTCGCGGCCTCGATGCCGCTGACCATCGCCGCGACGATCGCGGTCTCCATCGTCGCCATCGCCGGAGCCGTGCGCCTCTTCGGGCTGACGGCCGGCGGGGGCGTGGCGCTCTATTTCGTCATCTGGTGGATCGGGCTGTTCGCGGTCCTGCCCTTCGGCATCCGCAGCCAGACCGAGGTCGGGGAGGTGGTGGCGGGCAGCGAGCCGGGGGCGCCGGCGGCGCCGGCCCTTCGCGAGAAGGTGATCTGGAACACGCTGCTCGCCTCGGCGGTGCTGCTTGTCGCGGCCTGGGTCATGCCGCTGGCCGGGCTTTGAAGCGATCGTTCGGGCGAGGGACGGCGGAGACCTTGGGCTGAAAAGAAAAAGCAAGGCTTTCGCCTTGCCTGAAATGCCCTTCGGCAATTATCGGTCCCGGCTTGTGGCGCCGCCGCCCTTCACGGACGGAACAAGGACCTGGTTTCCTCCCGAAACTCGGACCGCCGCCCCTAGATTCGTTGATCTGAGGCGTTCAGTGCCATTGATATAGCCACCTTCCGTAAGGGTGTCACCATCTTTTGTGCAGGGTGTGACGGGAATTTCACCACGTCGACCCTTGCGAAGGGCCGCTTCCGCCCGGTTTCACCCTCTTTGCCGCCACAAAAGCTTGTCTTTTCGAGATCCCCTGTGTTGTGTGCGCGAACGACTCCCTCGACCCCAGATCACCCCGAAAGCCTTCCATGCGTCTGAGCCGCTACTTTCTCCCGATCCTTCGCGAGACCCCGAAGGAGGCCGAGATCGTCTCCCACCGCCTGATGCTCCGGACCGGCATGATCCGGCAGGAATCGTCCGGCATCTATGCCTGGCTGCCGCTCGGGCTGCGGGTGCTGAACAAGGTGAACGCGATCATCCGCGAGGAGCAGAACCGGTCGGGCGCCGTCGAGCTGCTGATGCCGACGATCCAGTCGGCGGATCTGTGGCGCGAATCCGGGCGCTACGACGCCTACGGCAAGGAGATGCTCCGCATCCAGGACCGGCACGAGCGGGACATGCTCTTTGGGCCCACGAACGAGGAGATGATCACGGAGATCTTCCGCGGCTACGTGCGCTCCTACAAGGACCTGCCGCTCAACCTCTACCACATCCAGTGGAAGTTCCGGGACGAGGTGCGCCCGCGCTTCGGCGTCATGCGCTCCCGCGAGTTCCTGATGAAGGACGCCTATTCCTTCGACCTCGACCAGGCCGGCGCGCGGCATGCCTATAACCGCATGTTCGTGGCTTACCTGCGCACCTTCGCCCGCATGGGCCTGAAGTCGATTCCCATGCGCGCCGATACGGGTCCCATCGGCGGCGACCTCTCGCACGAGTTCATCATCCTCGCCTCCACGGGCGAGAGCGAGGTGTTCTGCCACGGCGATTATCTCGGCTTCGACGTGCCGGGCGAGGACACCGATTTCGACGACGTGGCGGGTCTCCAGTCGACCGTCGACCGGTGGACCTCGCTCTATGCGGCCACCTCCGAGATGCACGACGCGGCGGCCTTCGATGCGGTCCCGGGGGACAAGCGCATGTCGGCCCGCGGCATCGAGGTCGGCCACATCTTCTACTTCGGCACCAAGTATTCGGCTCCCATGGGCGCCAAGGTGATGGGGCCGGACGGGCAGGAGCACGAGGTGCATATGGGCTCCTACGGCATCGGCCCCTCGCGCCTCATCGCCGCGATCATCGAGGCGAGCCACGACGACAACGGCATCATCTGGCCGGAGGCGGTGGCGCCGTTCGAGGTGGCGCTCCTCAACCTCAAAGCCGGCGATTCCGCGACCGACGGAGCCTGCGAGCGGCTCTACCGGGAGCTCACCGCCGCCGGGCGCGACGTTCTCTACGACGACCGGGACGAGCGCCCGGGCGCCAAGTTCGCGACGGCGGATCTCGTGGGCATCCCGTGGCAGGTGGTGGTCGGCCCCAAGGGCCTCGCGGACGGCAATGTGGAGCTGAAGCATCGCGCCACGGGTGAGAAGGAGACGATCCCGCTCGATAGCGTCGTCGCCCGCCTCACCGGACAGGGCTGACATGGCGGACGCCCGAGCGACCGGTACGAAGCCCTTCGCTCCCTTCGAGTGGATGCTCGCGGGGCGCTATCTGCGCACGCGGCGCCGCGAGGGCTTCGTCTCGGTCATCGCGGGGTTCTCGTTCCTCGGCATCATGCTCGGCGTCGCGACGCTCATCGTGGTGCTTTCGGTGATGAACGGATTCCGCAAGGAGCTGCTGGACAAGATCGTCGGCATCAACGGCCACATCTTCATCGCGCCCATCGATCGTCCGCTCACCGATTACGCCGATGTGGCGACGCGGGTCGCCGCGTTGCCCGGCATCCGCCGCGCGATCCCGATGGTGGAGGGGCAGGCCTTCGCCTCCTCGCAGTACAACGGCTCGGGCGTCCTCGCTCGCGGCGTTCGCGGCGAGGACATGAAGCGCATCGAGTCGATCTCAGGCAACCTGCGGCAGGGCACCCTCGAGAACTTCGACGAGGCGGGCGGCGTCGCCATCGGCAAGCGCCTCGCCGAGCAGCTCGCGCTCCAGGTCGGGGACACGCTCACGCTCATCACGCCTCGCGGGGCCTCGACGCCCTTCGGCACCGCGCCGCGGGTAAAGGGCTATCCGGTGACGGCCGTGTTCGAGATCGGCATGTCCGAGTTCGACGCCACCTTCGTCTACATGCCGCTTAACGAGGCCCAGGGCTACTTCAACCGGGAAGCGGACGTGAACGTCATCGAGGTGTTCCTCGAGAATGCCGACCGGGTGGACGAGGCGCGCGCCGCCATCGACGAGGCTGCGGGGCGGCCGGTTCTGCTCACGGACTGGCGCCAGCGCAACCGAACCTTCTTCGCGGCGCTGGAGGTGGAGCGGAACGTGATGTTCCTCATCCTCACCCTCATCGTGCTGGTGGCGGCCCTCAACATCATCTCCGGGCTCATCATGCTCGTGAAGGACAAGTCGAGCGACATCGCGATCCTGCGCACCATGGGCGCGACGCGGGGCGCGATCATGCGCGTGTTCCTCATCACCGGCGCCTCCATCGGCGTCGTCGGCACGTTGGCGGGCTTCGGGCTCGGCCTTCTCATCGCGGCCAACGTGCAGTCGATCCAGGCCCTGCTGTCGTGGATGTCGAACTCGAATCTCTGGGATCCGACCATGCGATTCCTGAGCCAGATCCCCTCCGACGTGGATCCGGCCGAGGTGCTCACGGTGCTCGCCATGGCGCTCGTTCTGTCGCTGCTGGCGACCCTCTATCCGTCCTGGCGGGCCGCAAAGCTCGACCCGGTCGAGGCCCTGCGCTACGGGTGAGCATGACCGCGTTTCCTTCCGCGCGCCGACCGACCTCCGTGGCCATCGCTTCGGATCAATCATGACCGCGCCGCGTCCCCAGCCCGCCCTGTTCCTGTCGAAGGTCGAGCGCCGCTATCCGCAGGGCGAGACCTTTCTCGAGGTGCTGCGCGGGGCGGATCTGGCGATCTGGCCGGGGGAGATCGTGGCGCTCGTGGCGCCATCCGGCACCGGAAAATCGACGCTCCTTCACGTGGCCGGTCTTCTCGAAAAGCCCGATGGCGGGGAGGTCTATGTGGGCGGCCGCCCCACCGCTGCCATGGACGATGCGGGACGCACCGGGATGCGCCGGCAGGAGCTCGGCTTCGTCTACCAGTTCCACCACCTGCTGCCGGAATTCTCGGCGGTGGAGAACGTGGTGATGCCCCAGATCATTCGCGGCCTGAAGCGCCCGGAGGCCGATGAGCGGGCGCGCCAGCTCCTCACCTTTTTGGGGCTCGGCAAGCGCCTCGATCATCGCCCGGGCGAGCTCTCGGGGGGCGAGCAACAACGGGTCGCCATCGCCCGCGCCGTCGCCAACGCGCCGCGCCTGCTCCTGGCCGACGAGCCCACCGGCAACCTCGACCCGCACACGGCCGGCCACGTCTTCCAGACCCTCGTCGCCATCGTCCGCGCCTCGCGACTCGCGGCGCTGATCGCCACCCACAACATGGAGCTCGCCGCCAAGATGGACCGGCGCGTGACCATCCGGGATGGCCTCGTGGTGCAACTGCCCTAACGCGCTCGATACCGGCGCCGGGAGGGGCCTCGATCCCGATATGGACGAACCGCTCGCACGATTCTGTGCGGGAGCGGCGGGTTTGTCCCTGCGCGCTCGTCGTGGGCGGGGTCGACAGCGCCAAGGATTAGATGCGCGGGATCGTTTGCGCTCTTGATGGGAGCGGCCCCTTTCCCGTGGTCGTCCCCACGGCAGGGGCTGAGATCGTCTTAGGTCCCTCTCATGTGAGAGGGAGCGGGACGCCGAGGCGCCGGGTGGGCTAAGGGTAGGG
>DATCJK010000009.1:0-121297 GCA_036562855.1 Microvirga sp. | reverse complement strand
CCGCCGATGAGCGTCGCGATCATCCTTTCCGTCGCCGGTCGGTCCTGGATGGAGACCCGCCGATGAGCGTCGCGATCATCCTTTCCGTCGCCGGTCGGTCCTGGATGGAGACCCGCCGATGAGCGTCGCGATCATCGATTACGGATCGGGCAACCTGCACTCCGCCGCCAAGGCCATCGAGCGGGCGGCCCGGGAAGCGGGTCTCGACGAGAGCATCGCGGTCACCTCGGACCCGGAGGCGGTGCGCCGGGCCGACCGCATCGTCCTCCCCGGCGTCGGCGCCTTCGCGGATTGCCGCCGTGGGCTCGACGCGGTGCCGGGCATGGTGGAGGCCTTGGAGGAGACCGTGCGCCGGAAGGGTCGCCCCTTCTGCGGCGTGTGCGTCGGCATGCAGCTCATGGCGACCCGCGGCCTCGAATACGAAACCACCGCCGGCCTCGACTGGATCCGGGGCGACGTGAAGGCGATCCGCCCGGACGACCCGTCCCTGAAGATCCCCCATATGGGCTGGAACACCCTGCACCCGCAGCGCGACCACCCGGTGCTCGAGGGCATCGACACGGGACCCGATGGGCTCCACGCCTATTTCGTCCATTCCTATGCCCTGCAGCCCGCCGAGATGAGCGACGTGGTGGCGGTGTCGTCCTATGGCGGACCGATCACGGCGATCGTCGCCCGGGACAATCTCATCGGCACCCAGTTCCACCCGGAGAAGAGCCAGACCCTCGGTCTGAAGCTCCTCGCCAATTTCCTGAAGTGGCGCCCGTGATCCGCCGCCTTCATCCGTGAAAGACCGCTCGTGATCCTGTTTCCCGCCACGACGTGCCTGCCTCTTGCGGCAGGGAAAGGCCGCCCGTGATCCTGTTTCCCGCCATCGATTTGAAGGAAGGCCGCTGCGTCCGTCTCGTTCAAGGGGACATGGACCAGGCCACGATCTTCAACGACGACCCGGCCGCCCAAGGAGCCGCCTTCGAGGCCCAGGGCTTCGAATGGCTCCATGTGGTCGATCTCGACGGGGCGTTCGCCGGCAAGCCCATGAACGGCGCTGCCGTGGAGGGCATCCTGGAGCGGGTCCGCATCCCGGTCCAGCTCGGCGGCGGCATCCGCGACATGCGCACCGTCGAGGGCTGGCTGAAGAAGGGTATCGCCCGGGTGATCATCGGCACCGCGGCCGTGCGCGATCCCGATTTCGTCCGCGAGGCGGCGCGCCTCTTTCCCGGAAAGGTGGCGGTCGGCATCGACGCCAAGGATGGGCTCGTGGCCGTGGAGGGCTGGGCTCAGACCTCGACCCTCGGAGCCGAGGAGCTCGGCCGCCGCTTCGAGGATGCCGGGGTTGCCGCCATCGTCTACACGGACATCGCTCGCGACGGCATTCTCAAGGGCCTCAACATCCCGATGACCTTAGGGCTCGCCCGCGCCGTCTCGATTCCGGTCATCGCCTCCGGAGGCCTTGCCTCCATGGCCGATATCGAGCGCCTCACGGAAACGGATTGCCAGGTCCTCGCTGGCGCCATCTCCGGCCGCGCCCTCTATGACGGCCGCATCGACCCGGCCGAGGCCCTGGCGCTGCTGAAGGCGGCGCGAAAGGAAAACGTCTGATGCTCAAGGTCCGCCTCATCCCCTGTCTCGACGTGAAGGACGGGCGCGTCGTGAAGGGCGTGCAGTTCGTGGACCTGCGCGACGCGGGCGATCCCGTGGAGGCCGCCAAGGCCTATGACGCGGCGGGCGCGGACGAGTTGTGCTTCCTTGATATCACCGCGAGCCACGAGGCCCGTGGCATCCTGCTCGACGTGGTGCAGCGGACGGCGGAGGCCTGCTTCATGCCGCTCACCGTGGGCGGCGGCGTGCGCAGCGTGGAGGACATCCGGCGCCTGTTGCTGGCGGGTGCCGACAAGGTGTCGATCAACACCGCGGCCGTGAAGAACCCACCCTTCGTCCGTGAGGCGGCGGAGAAGTTCGGCGACCAGTGCATCGTCGTGGCCATCGACGCCAAGCGCGTCTCGGGGCCGGGCGAGCGGGAGCGCTGGGAAATCTTCACCCATGGCGGGCGGAACGCCACGGGCATCGATGCGGTGGCCTTCGCCCAGCAGGTGGCGTCGCTCGGCGCCGGCGAACTCCTCGTCACCTCCATGGACCGGGACGGCACCAAGGCGGGCTACGATCTTGGGCTCGTGCGCTCGATCGCGGATTCCGTGTCCGTGCCGGTGATCGCGTCCGGCGGCGTCGGCAACCTCGACCATCTGGTCGCGGGCGTGCGGGACGGCCATGCGAGCGCGGTGCTCGCCGCCTCCATCTTCCATTTCGGCACCCACACCATCGCCGAGGCCAAGCACCACATGGCCGAGGCCGGCCTGAGGATGCGCCTCGACGCCCCGGCGGGACTGTCCGTGCCGGTGCGGGTGGCGGCCGCCCAATAAGACACCTGCCGGTCGGGCATCCGAGTAAAGAAAATTTGACGAATGCTGTCCTAAACCTGCCTGTCCTTGGGTCAGGGAGGCCAGAATGGCTTCAGCCACGTCGCATCTGCGGTCGAATTCCGTCCAACCGGCGGCTTTCCTGCAGGCCGCTCCAGCCACGGCCACATCGCGTCTGCGGTCGATCGGCCTGCGCATCGTCGCCATCGCGTTGACCGGAGCGCTCGCCATCGCGGCGATCGCCGGATCCGCCGCTTATCTCGGCTCGCAAACGACGGCCGCCCTGCATGTCCAGGGCGAGGCGGCCGCTCTCGAAGACAAGGCCAGCGAGATCGACCGGCTCTATGCGACCGCCCGGCAGACCCTCACCGATTTCCTGCGCACCCAGCAGACCCAGCCGGCCGATGCCTTTGCGGGCGCCATGGACGCGGTGGCGCGGGGGACCGCCTCCATCGCCGGGGAGCCCGCGGCCGCGCCGGTCCGCGCCCAGCTCGAGCGCCTGGGGGCCATCGCGGTCGCCGCCAAGGCCGAGATCGATACCCTCGCGGGGCGCGTCAAGGAGATCGGGATCGACGCGGATTCCGGGCTTCTCGGGGCTTCGGTGCAGGCGGGCGAGCGGCTGGAGCGCGGCGCGCTCGATGCGGCCCAATCCTTCAACAGCGGCGCCGCCTGGCGCCTCGCCCACAGCGCCTCCGCGATCCGCCGCCATGAATCCGCCTACGCGGCCCGGCGCGAGGAGCACCGGCTCGGCGACATGGAGGTGGCGATCAGCCGCTTCGAGCGGCATGTGGCGGCCTTCTCGGTCGATGAGGAGGTGCAGCGCAAGCTCACCGCATCCCTTGCCGAGTACCGGACCGCGTTCGATGCCTGGCGGGAGGGCGATCTGGCTCTCATCCGCGCCATCGAGAAGCTGAGCGACGGGCTCGTCGTCGCAACCCCGCTCATCGACGAGATCCGCAGGACCATGGCGGGCGAGGTCGCGCGGGCATCGGGCGCCTTGAGCGACGCGCAATCCGCCCTCATGCGGCTCATTCTCCTTATCGGCGGCGCGGCTTTTGCGCTGTCCCTTCTAATCGCGCTCGGCGTCGGCCGCAGCATCACGCGGCCCCTCGCCCAATTGCGGCGGGCGATGCACCACCTCACGGAAGGCCGCACCGACGCGCCCGTGCCCGAGACAGGGCGCCGGGACGAGATCGGCGACATGGCCCGTATGGTGGAGGTGTTCCGCGCCAATGCCATCGAGCGGGCCAGGCTTGCGGACGAGCGGGAGGCGGAGCAGGCCCAGCAGGGCCGCCGGGCCGCGGCGGTCGATGGGCTCATCGCCTCCTTCCAGGACGGGATGGGCGAGACCATCCGCTCGGTCGCGGGCGCGGTCGACCACCTCAACGCGGTCTCGGCGGCTCTGACGGAGGCCGCCGCCATCACCATGCGCCAGTCGGGCGAGGCGAGCCACGCGGTGAACGAAGCGGCCCAGAACGTGGGCATGGTCTCGGCGGGCGCGACCCAGCTCAACGCGTCGATCGCCGAGATCGCGGCCCGGGCGTCCGAGTCCAACGCGGTCGCGCAGCAGGCGCTGGAGACCGCCGGCCGCACCATGGCGACCATGCGCAATCTCGAGACGAGCGCCTTCGCCATCGGCGAGGTGGTGGATCTCATCCGCTCCATCGCGGCGCAGACGAACCTTCTCGCGCTCAACGCCACCATCGAGGCGGCGAGAGCCGGGGAGGCCGGACGGGGCTTCAGCGTAGTGGCGAGCGAGGTCAAGGCGCTTGCCAGCCAGACCGCGCGCGCCACCGACGACATCGCCCGCCAGATCGCCGCCATCCAGGCCTCGTCCAGCGAGGCCGGCGAGGCCCTCACCTCCGTCAACGGCATCATCGGCTCCCTCTCGACGCTCGCCGGGGCCGTGGCGGCGGCGGTCGAGGAGCAGAGCGCCGCGGTCGGCTCCATCGCCGAGAACGTTACGGTCGCGGCCGACAAGACCGAGAGCGGCACCGCCGCCATGGCCGAGGTCGATGCGGCGATCCGTCAGGCGCAAGGCGTCGCCGGGGAGGTGGAGGCTCTGGCCCGCCGCCTCAGCGGCGAGGCCGCCATGGTGCAGGAGCGGGTGATCGGCTTCATCGGGGGCGTGCGGGCCGCGTGACCTCAGGCGGGCCTCGGCGAGAGCCCTGTCGCCGGGCGGTCCGAAATGCTCTAAAGGGGGCGGCCTCGCCCGGAGTTCGTCCCCGCCCATGACCGCCTTCACCCTTGCGGATCTCGCACGCATTGTGGCCGAGCGCGCCCGGGCGCCCGCGGCCGAGTCCTACACGGCGAAGCTCCTCAACGACGGGCCGGCCCGAGCGGCCAAGAAGCTTGGGGAGGAGGCCGTGGAGGCGGCTTTGGCGGCGGTCCAGGGCCAAAAAGCCGAGTTGACCGCGGAAGCCGCGGACGTGCTCTATCATCTTCTCGTGGTGCTCGAGGGCGCCGGCATCCCGCTCGATGCGGTGATGGCGGAGCTCGAACGGCGCACGGCGCAGTCCGGCCTTGCCGAGAAGGCATCGCGCAACACTTGACCTATCAGGCCGTCTGGCCCGGGCCGCTCCGCCAGGGGCCCGCGGGAGCGGAGGGGAGCCTCCCCATGGATAAGCGCAACGAAGTCGCCGCACCGCAGGGCGACCTCTCCCCCTACCGCACCTTCCCCCGGGAGGATTGGGCCCGCCTGCGCGCGGACACCCCTCTCACCCTCACGGCCGACGAGGTGATGCAGCTGCAATCCCTCAACGATCCGATCTCCCTCGACGAGGTGATCGCGATCTACTTGCCGCTCTCGCGCCTGCTCTCCCTGTACGTCGCGGCGACGCAGGGGCTCTTCAAGGCGACGCAGCGCTTTCTGCTCGCCGAGAACGAGGGCAAGGTGCCCTACATCATCGGCGTCGCGGGCTCGGTCGCGGTGGGCAAGTCCACCACCGCCCGGGTGCTGAAGGCTCTCCTCGCCCGCTGGCCCAACACCCCCAAGGTGGACCTCGTCACCACGGACGGGTTCCTCCTGCCGAACGCGGACCTCACGCGCCTCGGGCTCATGGAGCGCAAGGGTTTTCCGGAGAGCTACGACACGGGGGCGCTCCTGCGCTTTCTAGCTGACATCAAGGCCGGCAAGCGCAACGTGCGGGCGCCGCTCTACTCGCATCTCGTCTACGACGTGGTGCCGGGCGAGGAGACCGTGATCGACCGGCCGGACATCCTCATCGTCGAGGGGCTCAACGTGCTCCAGCCGGCCCGCCTGCCGAGGGACGGCACGGCGATTCCCTTCGTGTCGGATTATTTCGACTTCTCGGTCTATATCGACGCCGACGAGGCGGACCTGCACCGCTGGTACGTGAACCGCTTCATGCGCCTGCGCCACACGGCCTTCCGCGATCCGCTCTCCTATTTCCGCCGCCATGCGGAGATCCCGGAGGAGGAGGCCATCAAGGTGGCCGACGGCCTGTGGAACCGCATCAACCTCGTGAACCTGCGCGACAACATTGTGCCGACGCGCCAGCGCGCGAGCCTTATCCTGCGCAAAGGCGCGAGCCATCGCATCGAGGAAGTGCAGCTCAGGCGATTGTGACGGGAAGGACGCCGAGCGCGCGGCTCAAGCCCGCTCCTTGAGGGCTGCGCGGCGGCGCAGCGTCTCGAAGGGCAGAGGCGGCGGCGCTGGGTCCGAGGCGGGCCTCAGGCCCAGGGGCGGGCGGCGAGGCGCTGCTCGAACGTGTCGATGGCGGCGCCCTTCTCCAGGGTCAGGCCGATATCGTCGAGGCCGTTGAGCAGGCAATGCTTGCGGAAGGCGTCGATATCGAAGCGGATCGACCCGCCATCCGGCCCGCGGATCTCCTGGCTTTCGAGATCGATCGTTACGGTCGCGTTGGAGCCGCGCTCCGCGTCGTCGAACAGCTTCTCCAGGTCCTCGGGGCTCACCGTGATCGGCAGAATGCCGTTCTTGAAGCAGTTGTTGTAGAAGATGTCCGCGAAGCTCGTGGAGATCACGCAGCGGATCCCGAAATCGAGCAGGGCCCAGGGGGCGTGCTCGCGGGAGGAGCCGCAGCCGAAATTGTCGCCGGCCACCAGGATCTGCGCCTGCCGGTAGGCGGGCTTGTTCAGCACGAAATCCGGGTTCTCGGCCCCGTCCTCCCGGTAGCGCATCTCGGCGAACAGCCCGGTGCCGAGCCCCGTGCGCTTGATCGTCTTCAGGTACTGCTTCGGGATGATCATGTCGGTGTCGACATTGATGATCCGGAGCGGCGCCGCGACGCCGGTGAGCACGGTGAACTTGTCCATGGGCCGAAAACCTCTCGATCCCGCGCTCTTAGCAAAGGGCGACGCGCGCGCCTAGCCGTGTGAAGGGTCGCGGGGCTCAGCCGGCGAGCGACAGTCGGTCCCTCAGCCGCTCATCGCCGAACCGCGACAGTTCCCCAAAGGCAGACGCGACCGGCGCTGGAATGTCCACGTGGGCGATGAAGTCCCGTCCTTTGGGGCCATAACCCGCCGCGTCGTCCCGCAACCGGGGAATCTCCCCCAGGATCAGGGAGAGGAACCGGTCCATAGGCCAGAGCCCGGTCTTGTCCCCTCCGATGAAGCGCAGACCGATACCCTCTGCGGCCACAGCTGGCGTGAAGGTCGGCCAGTTCAGGAAGGCCATGTCACGCTTGTCCCGCCAGGCCCGTCGACAGGTGGCATCCATTCGGCGCTGCATGGTCGGATCTTGCACGATCAGCAGCGTCGTCGCGGAAGGCTGCGAGTGGTCCAGGACGGCACGGGCGAAGGCAGCGTTCTCCCCGCAATTGGTGGAAGCGTCGTCGATCAGGATGCGCGCCGGATCGATGCCGAACGCAAGTTCCGCCACATCCTTCAGGATGTGAGCCTCGGGACGCCCGTCCACAGGGATGCTTCGGTAGACCGGATGGCTGGCGACTGCTTCCCAAAGCAGGCGGGTCGAATGACCAATCCCGCCCGCAATGAGCAGAAGCGGGCAGGACCCCTCCGCGACGAGACCAAAGGCCCCCTCAGCCGTGTGCAGAACGCTGTTGCCGGCAAGCAGGACGCAGTCGACTCCGTGGCCCCTCGCCCGGCGTCCAGCCTCATCCAGGCGTTCCGTGTCGAGATCGTTCAGAGCCAGGAAAGACGCCAGCGTATTGACGGCATCGACATACGCCTCTTCGGGCCTCTGGTGGGTCACGCCTGCCTCTCACGGTTGTGCAGACGCTTCTCTATGGGCCGCCGGGACCACCATCAACCCGCCGCCGCCTCGATGGCCTCCATGTCCTCGTCCGACAGCCCGAAATGGTGACCGATCTCGTGGACCAGCACGTGGGTGACGAGATGGCCGAGGGTCTCCTCGTGCTCCGCCCAGTAATCGAGGATCGGGCGGCGGTAGAGCCAGACCATGTTGGGGAATTGCCCGGTCTGGAACGTGGCGGCCCCTTGGGCGAGGCCGATGCCGCGAAAGAGACCGAGCAGGTCGAATTCGCTCTCGCATTCCATGTCGCGAAGGGTCTCGTCGTCCGGAAAATCCTCGACCCGGATCACGAGCCCGTCGCACAGGCGCCGGAAATCCTCCGGCAGGCGCTCATAGGCCTCGTGCGCGAGAGCTTCCATCTCGGCGAGGGAAGGTGCGTGGCGATCGTGCCAGCCTGCCATGGTCACACCCATTCCAGCTGCGGGGCGAGCCGGAGGCTCGGAATTGCGGAGTGATAATCGCGTCCGGCTCTCACGGCCACCGGAATCCCGGCACCGTCGCGAACCGATCCGCGCGCCCGCTTTCCCCGGTCACAGGAAGCCCAGCTGCGCGGCGAGCCAGAGGCTCAGGACCACGAACCCGACGACGGACAGCCCGCGCCCGATGCGCCGGCCCCAGAGCTCGGCAGGGTCCGTAGCGCCGTCTTCCCCGGTCCCGACCGCGTCACGGCCTGCGAAATGGTCGCCCACCCGGCGGGTCACGCGGGCCATGGACGAGCCGCCCACGGTCTCGGAATCCCGCCGCACCCGTTCGAGGGCCTCGCGCGCGTCCCGCTCCCGGTGGTCCCTTCCGCTCTGCCCCATCGCCTGCCTCTCCTTAGCCTTGGCCGCCAGCCTCTTTGGGGAACACCCCGGACGCCCGCAACGTTAACTGCCGAACCCACAATTCCAAACCATAGGTGATGAGGATGCGTAACCTCCTGAAGATGCTTGCCGTCGCCGGCCTCGTGGCCGTCACGGGCGGTGCCGCCCACGCCCAGGGCATCAACCTGCGAATCGGCGTGGATGACGGCCCGCGGCGGATCGAGCGCCGGGTCATCGATCGGGATTATCGGCGTCCCGTGACGAGCCGCCGGGTGATCGAGCGCCGCATCGTGCGCCCCGCGCCGGTGCGCACCGTGTGCCGCACGGTGATCCGCGAGCGCGTGCGCCCGAACGGCGTCGTCGTGCGCCGTCCGACCGAGGTCTGCCGTCGGGTCGTGGCTGGCCGCCGGACCTACATCGACTGAGCGGCACCCGCCCGGAACCCGGGCTGTCAGCGGTCCGTTTTCAAGCAGGCGGTGGGCCTCGCCCCACCGCCTGTCTTTGTGTGGAGTTGAGCGATGCGTGTTGCGCCCCTGATCCTCGCCGGTGCGTTCGGCCTCATGACCTCGGCGGCATGGGCCGGGCCGATTCCGATCACCGCCCCCGACCGAATGACCGGGGCGGCCGCGACCCTGATCCACCACAAGCCCGGCCATCAGGGCGGCCCGCCCTGGGCCCGCCGTCAGCAGCAGCCGGCCTATGAGCGCTACGACCGCCCGGTCCGCAGCGTCGAGACCTGCAGGACCACGACGCGCACGCAGGTGGACCCCTATACGGGCGACACCGTGCGACGCTCCGTGCGGGTCTGCGACTAGCGCAAACGAAAACCGCCGCCCCGGAGGTCCGGAGCGGCGGCTCGGTGGAGGTTTTTGGCGGGCCTCAGGCCTGGCCGAACGTGCGGATGTCCACGAAACGCCCCGCGATCGCGGCCGCGGCCGCCATGGCCGGGGACACGAGATGCGTGCGGCCCTTGAAGCCCTGGCGCCCCTCGAAGTTGCGGTTCGAGGTGGAGGCGCAGCGCTCGTGCGGGGAGAGCCGGTCCGCGTTCATGGCAAGGCACATGGAGCAGCCGGGCTCGCGCCAGTCGAAGCCGGCGGCCTTGAAGATCTTATCGAGACCCTCGGCCTCCGCCTGCATCTTCACGATGCCGGAGCCCGGGACGATCATGGCGCTGACGCTCTCGGCGACCCGCCGGCCCTCCACGACCTGCGCGACCGCGCGAAGATCCTCGATGCGGCCGTTGGTGCAGGACCCGATGAACACCCGGTCGAGGGCGATGTCGGTGATCTTGGTGCCGGGCTTGAGGCCCATATACTCGAGCGCCCGCCACTTGGAGAGGCGCTTGTTCTCGTCCTGGATGTCGTCGGGGTTCGGCACGGTGCCGGCCACCGACACCACGTCCTCGGGGCTGGTGCCCCAGGTGACGATGGGGGGCAGGTTCGCGGCATCGAGGCGGATCTCCGAGTCGAAGAACGCGCCCTCGTCGGAATGCAGGGTCTCCCAGAAGCGCACGGCCTCGTCCCAGGCGGCGCCCTTCGGGGCCTTGGGGCGGTCCTTGAGATAGGCGAAGGTCTTCTCGTCCGGCGCCACGAGACCGGCGCGGGCGCCGCCCTCGATGGACATGTTGCAGATCGTCATCCGGCCTTCCACGGACAGGGCCCGGATCGCCTCGCCGGCATACTCGATCACGTGGCCCGTGCCGCCGGCGGTGCCGATCTCGCCGATGATCGCGAGGATGATGTCCTTGGCGGTGACGCCCGCGGGCAATTGCCCGTCGACGGTCACGCGCATGTTCTTGGCCTTGCGCTGGATCAGTGTCTGGGTCGCCAGCACGTGCTCCACTTCCGACGTGCCGATGCCGTGGGCAAGGGCCCCGAAGGCGCCGTGCGTCGAGGTGTGGCTGTCGCCGCACACGATGGTGGTGCCGGGAAGCGTGAAGCCCTGCTCGGGTCCGATGATGTGGACGATGCCCTGCCGCACATCGAGTTCGCTGTAATACTCGATGCCGAAATCCTTGGCGTTCTGGGCGAGCGCGGCCACCTGGGTCGCGGCCTCCGGATCGTCGATGCCGAGGGAGCGGTCCGAGGTCGGCACGTTGTGGTCGACGACGGCGAGGGTCTTTTCGGGCTGGCGCACCTTGCGGCCCGCCATGCGCAGGCCCTCGAAGGCCTGCGGGCTCGTCACTTCATGGACGAGATGCCGGTCGATGTAGAGAAGGCACGTGCCGTCGGGCTGCGTGTCCACCACGTGATCGTCCCAGATCTTGTCGTACAGGGTGCGTGCCTTGGCCATTTGGTTCGTCCAGAGGTGCTGAAAGCGTCGATCCGGTCTTTAGCCGGATCCTGTGTCGGCGAAAAGGCGGCTTTGCCGCGCATCTGCCAGACCGGGGCGTTCTGGGTGGGGCCGCATGCGGGAGGAGAAGGCCCTGCCGCCGCGCCCACCAATAAAAAAGCGCGGCTCGAAGGCCGCGCTCGATGGTTTGTCTCGCTCGAGACCTTACTCGGCCGCGGCCGGGGTCTTGCGGTCGGTGCGCTCGGCGATACGAGCCGCCTTGCCGCGACGATCGCGCAGGTAATAGAGCTTCGCGCGCCGCACGGCGCCGCGACGGACCACCTTCACCGACTCCACGAGCGGCGAGTAGACCGGGAAGACGCGCTCGACGCCCTCGCCATAAGAAATCTTGCGGACCGTGAAGCTCTCCTGGAGGCCGCCGCCGGAGCGGGCGATGCAGACGCCCTCATAGGCCTGCACACGGGTGCGCTCGCCTTCCTTCACCTTCACGTTCACGATCACGGTGTCGCCGGGCTGGAAGTCCGGGATGTCCTTGTTGAGCTTGGCGATCTGCTCTTGCTCGAGCTGCTGGATGATGTTCATCGGTCAATACTCCTGCCGTTGCGTGGCCCTGAGCGAACCCAAGCCCCCGCGGGATTTCGGCGTCCTGTTATGAGTTAGGCGGCGGCCTATACAGGAGATCGGGCCAAAGGGGAAGAGGTGAGGGCGCCCATACCCTGGCCTCCCGATCCTCCGTCCGCCCCGCTTTCAGCCCAGCAGATCCGGCCGCCGCTCCCGGGTGATCCGCTCCGACTCCTCCCGCCGCCAGCGGGCGATGGCGGCATGGTTGCCGGAGAGAAGCACGTCCGGGATGGAGCGGCCCTCCCAGTCCCGGGGGCGGGTGTAGTGGGGGTATTCGAGGAGCGAGCCCTCGAAGCTCTCATCAAGGCCCGACGCGTCCTTGCCCATGACGCCGGGAATGAGGCGCACGCAGGCATCGAGCAGCACCATGGCGGCGATCTCGCCCCCGGAGAGCACGTAATCGCCGATGGAGACCTCCTGGAGGCCCCTTGCCGCAATGACCCGCTCGTCCACGCCCTCGAACCGGCCGCACACGACGAGAAGCCCGGGCCCGGCCGCGAGTTCGCGCACCTGGGCCTGCTTCAGGGGCCGGCCGCGCGGGCTCATGAGAAGCTTCGGGCGCGGATCGTCCGCGGGCGCGGCGGCATCGAGCGCGTTGGCCAGCACGTCGCAGCGGATCACCATGCCGGGCCCGCCGCCCGCGGGCGTGTCGTCCACGGTCCGGTGGCGGCCAAGGCCGTGCTCGCGGATGTTGCGGGCCTCCAGGGACCAGAGGCCCCGCCCGAGCGCATCGCCCGAGAGCGAGACGCCCAAGGGGCCGGGAAACATCTCGGGGTAAAGGGTGAGGATCGTCGCCGCGAAGCTCACGCGGCGTCCTCAGGATGATCGGGCTTTGCCTTGGCGGGCTCGAACAGGTCGGCCGGCGGATCGATCACCAAGCGCCTGCCGGCGATGTCCACGACAGGCACGAAGGCCTTGGTGAAGGGCAGGAGCGCGGTGGGGCCGCCGGGGCGCGGCGCGATGTCCAAGAGGTCGCCGCTGCCGTAATTCGGCACGCCGACGATGGTGCCGAGCGGCTCCCCGGCCGCATTCACCACGGCAAGGCCAATGAGGTCGGCCAGCAGGAACTCGTCCTCCTCGTCCGGCGGCGGGAGTTTGTCGCGAGGGATATGGAGCTGGACCCGGTTGAGGGCTTCGGCCGCCTCGCGGGTCGTCACGCCCTGGACCTGGGCGATGAGAAAATCAGGCTGGCCGCCAGGCGCGGGGCGCACGCTCGACAGGGTGAGCATGCGGGCGCCGGCGAGAAGCGGGCCGTAGGCCGCGATGGCCTGCGGATCCGCCGTGAAGGATTTCAGCCGCACCTCGCCCTTGAGGCCGTGGGCGCGGCCGAATTCGCCGAGAAGAACGTGGTCGGGCGGCGCGCCCCCGGCCGCTCCCTCGACCTTACCCTCTCCCCCCTTGTGGGGGAGAGTTGGAGAGGGGGGTGTGGCGCCAACCTCTTGAGTTGCGTCGGCCAGGACCCGTTCGCTCCGCGAGCGCTTCTGCAAACCGCGACCCCCCTCCGACCCCTGCGGGGCCACCTCCCCCACAAGGGGGGAGGGGTTGGGTCGGCGCGCGCCGGAGCGCCCCTTGCGCATGGGCTTTTACGCCGCCTCGCCGGCGGGCTCGGCCGCCTTGGCGGCGCGGGCATCGGCGCGCTCCTGGGACTTCTTGCCCGGGACGGCCTTCTGCGGGTTGTTGCGCGGGGCGCGCTTCAGGAGGCCGGCGGCATCCAGGAAGCGGAGCACGCGGTCGGTCGGCTGGGCGCCCTTGGAGAGCCAGGCCTGGATCTTCTCGGTCTCGAGCACGACGCGGCCCGCATCGTCCTTGGGCTTCATGGGATCGTAGGTGCCCACCTTCTCGATGAAGCGGCCATCGCGCGGGGAGCGCGAGTCGGCCACGACGATGCGGTAATACGGACGCTTCTTGGCGCCAGCGCGGGTGAGACGGATCTTCAGCGACATGGTGTACTCCTTTTAAGTCTGTCGTTCGCTGTCATGGCCGGGCGCGAAACACGCCCGAAAACCTGTGGTTACTTCTTCTTCCCGAACGGGAGCCCGAGGCCCGGCAATCCAGGAATCTTCGGGCCCCCGAGACCGGGGAGCCCCGGAACGCCCTTCGGCATCGGGGGCAGGGCGCCGGTGCCCGGGAAATCCGGGAGCTTGCCGCCCATCTGCTTCTGCAGGGCTTCGATCTGCTCCGGGGTCGGCTGGGGCATGCCCCCCATGCCACCACCCATGCCACCCCCGCCGAGGCCGAACATGTTGCCGAGCGCGGCGCCGATGCCCCCGCGCTTGTTCTGCCCCATGGCCTTCATCATGTCGGCCATCTGGCGGTGCATCTTGAGGAGCTTGTTCACGTCCTCGACCTTGGTGCCCGAGCCCGCGGCGATGCGCTTCTTGCGGGAGGCCTTCAGGACGTCCGGATTGCGGCGCTCTGACGGGGTCATCGAGTTGATGATCGCGGTCTGGCGCTTGATCACCCGGTCATCGAGATTGGCGTTCTCGATCTGGCTCTTCATCTTGGCGATGCCGGGCAGCATGCCGAGCATCCCGCCGATGCCGCCGATCTTTTCCATTTGGGCGAGCTGGTCGCGCAGGTCCTCCAGGTCGAACTTGCCCTTGCGCATCTTCTCGGCGATGCGAACGGCCTTCTCCTGGTCGATGGTCTCGGCCGCCCGCTCCACGAGCGAGACGATGTCGCCCATGCCCAGGATGCGGTTGGCGACGCGGGAAGGGTGAAACTCGTCGAGGGCGTCCACCTTCTCGCCCGTGCCGACGAGCTTGATGGGCTTGCCCGTGACGGCGCGCATGGACAGGGCCGCGCCGCCGCGGGCGTCGCCGTCCATGCGGGTGAGCACGATGCCCGTGACGCCAAGGCGCCCGTCGAAGGCCCGCGCGGTGTTCACCGCGTCCTGGCCCGTGAGCGCGTCCGCGACGAGGAGCACCTCGTGCGGGTTCGTGGCCGCCTTCACCTCCGCGGCCTCGGCCATGAGGGCCTCGTCCACGGTGACGCGGCCCGCCGTGTCGAGCATCACCACGTCGAAGCCGCCGAGGCGCGCCGCCTCCATGGCCCGGCGGGCGATCTGCACGGCGGATTGGCCCGCGACGATCGGCAGGGTCTCGACGCCCACCTGCTTGCCCAGCACCGCCAGCTGCTCCATGGCGGCCGGGCGGCGGGTGTCGAGGGAAGCCATGAGGACGCGCCGCTTCTGGCGCTCGTTGAGGCGCCGGGCGATCTTGGCGGTGGTGGTCGTCTTGCCCGAACCCTGGAGGCCGACCATCAGGATGGCGACGGGCGGAGCCGCGTTGAGGTCGATTACCTCCGCGTCGGAGCCCAGCATCTCCACGAGTTGGTCGTGGACGATCTTCACCACCTGCTGGCCGGGGGAGACCGACTTCACCACCTCGGCGCCGACCGCGCGGGCCCGCACCTTGTCCGTGAACGTGCGCACCACTTCGAGGGCGACATCCGCCTCGAGCAGGGCGCGCCGCACCTCGCGGAGGGCCGCGTTCACGTCCTCTTCGGTGAGCGCACCCCGGCGGGTGAGGCCGGAGAGGATTCCGGAAAGCTTCTCGGAAAGGCCTTCGAACATGCGTTCGATCGTCCTCTGGGTTTGGGTTCACATGAGACGAACCCGCAAAACCGAACACGCCCGAGGGCGCAACGCGCTGTCGGACGTGGACCTCCAGCCCCTCGGGCTGGTCGGCGGCTCTGTGGGCTCGCTCATCAGATTGTGCGGGGGCGGATAAGGGGAAAGTGCGGCAAAGTCAAGGAAATGGGGTCGGACCGCTCACCGGAACGGGATCGGCGGCCGCCTTGCGGCCCCGGTTCGCCCTCCCCATTCTCCGGGCATGAACCGCCGCACCCTCCTGAAAGCCATCGGTCTTCCTGCCGCCGCGATCCTCGGGATCGGCGGCTATGTGACGGCCGCCCGCGCCACCAACCGCTACTATCAGGGCCCGGTCTCCGACCATTTCGACGGAGTCCGGTTCTTCTCCCCCGGCCAGCCCCAGGACAGGGGCCTGACGGAGCTCCTGCGCTGGCAGTTCGGCGGCGGGCGAAAGGATTGGCCGGGCCAGTTTCCGAGCCCGTTCCGCGACAAGCCCCCGGCACAAGTCGAGGGCCTGCGGGTCGCCCTCGTCGGTCATGCGACCCTGCTGATCCAGGTGGCGGGGCTCAACATCCTCACCGATCCCGTCTTCGTGGAGCGGGCGAGCCCTGTCTCCTTTGCCGGGCCGACCCGGGTGAACCCCCCGGGCATCGCCTTCGACGACCTGCCGAAGATCGACGCGGTGCTCATCACCCACAACCATTACGACCACCTCGACGTCGCCACCGTCGCGCGCCTGTGGCGTCGCGACAGGCCGCGGATCGTGGCGCCGCTGGGCAACGACACCATCATCCAGGACGAGGATCCGGGAATCCTCGTGGAGACGCGGGACTGGGGCGGATCCGTCGATCTCGGGCGCGGGGTCACGGCCCATTGCGAGCCCGCCTATCACTGGTCGGCCCGGGGCGTGAACGACCGCCGCATGGCCCTGTGGTGCGCCTATGCGCTCACGACGCCCGCCGGGCTCGTCTACCATGTGGGCGACACGGGCTATGGGGACGGGAAGATCTTCGCGCGCATCCGCGAGCGGTTCGGGGCGCCGCGCCTCGCCATCCTGCCGATCGGCGCCTACGAGCCGCGCTGGTTCATGCGGCCGCAGCACATGAGCCCGGACGAGGCCGTGCAGGCGATGCGCGACACGGGCGCCGAGCAGGCCCTCGGTCACCATTGGGGCACCTTCCGCCTCACCAACGAGGGCGTGGACGAGCCGCCCCAGGAGCTCAGGCTCGCGCTCCAGGCCGCGACCATCCCGGCGGAGCGGTTCCGGGCCCTGCGTCCGGGCGAGGTGTGGGAGGCGCGGCCCGCCTGAGCCAAGCTCCTATTGCGGCTGCACGAATACGTTGATCTCGAGGTTGGGATCGTTCGGCTCCGTGAGGTCCGTCACGTATTCCTCCACGAACACGTTCTTCACGGTCACGCCCTTGGCCTCCAGATAGGCCTCGATCGTCTCGTAGGTGGAGTCGATCTCCTCGTAGGGCTCCTTGTGCACGAAGCGGAGCGCCTTGCCCTCCGGGGTGCGGCCGAACCGGACCTCCGGCGTGAGGTTCGCGCGCCCGGCCGGGGCCTCGGGAATCGGGATCATGGCCTCGTAGCGAAAGCCCATGTCCTCCGTCTCCACGAAGACCGTGAGGGGCCGGCCGGCGGGGCTGATGCCCGCGCGGGTCAGCTCCTCCTCGATCTTGCGGAAGGCGTTCTTGAGGTTCTTGAACCCGTCGTCCCAGGTGCTCTGGCCCACGAGCACGGCGGCGGGTTTGGCCGGCAGCGTCACCTCGTCCACATTCACCGGATCGCCGGGACCGGGGACGAGGGTCGGGCGCCCGGCGGTCGCCGGTGCCGCAGGGCTCGGCGCCGTGGCGGCCGGGGGCGTCGCCGGAGCCGGGGAAGCGGGCGGGGTCGCCGGCGCTGGCGCTGCCGGAGCAGGAGTGGCGGGAGCGGGCGCAGCCGGGGCGGCCGGAGCCTGCGCCGCCGGAGCCTCGGCCGGCGTGCCGGGCGGTGGCGGAAGCGGAGCGGATTCCACCGCCCCCGGGCGGCTCACGCCAGGCACGGTGCTCTGGGCCAGGGCGGGACCGGCAAAGGCCGTCAGCAGGGCCAAGAGGGAGGCGGTGGTGCGGCTCATCATCAGGTGTCGTGCCTGTCTTCGAATCATGGCGTGCCCGTGCGGCGGGAGCATACGAGCCTTTCGGCAGCCCCGCGAGGCCATGTCGCAACGTCATGACGGGCCATTCGGGTCCCTGGCAACAGCCCATCGCCGCCGAGCAACGCGGGCCTTTGCGGCATCACGACACCGCCGGATCCCATCTCGCGACTCGCCGAGCGGGCCCGTTTGCGGCATAGAGACGCCATCATGTCGAACAGCGCCCTCGCGAACCGCCGCTTCCTGAAGATGAACGGTCTCGGCAACGAGATCACCGTGCTCGACCTGCGCGGCACGGCCTTGCGCGTCTCGCCCGCAGAGGCGCGGGCCATCGCCGCCGATCCGCGCTCACGCTTCGACCAGCTCATGGTGCTGCACGATCCCCGCAGCCCAGGCACGGACGCGTTCTTGCGCATCTACAACACGGACGGCTCGGAATCGGGCGCCTGCGGCAACGGCACCCGCTGCGTGGCCTGGGCCATGATGGCGGACCCCATCATGGCGCGCCCGACCGGCGACACCCTGCTCCTCGAAACGAAGGCCGGGCTCCTGCCCGCCGAGCGCGTGGCCGACGTGGTCTTCACCGTCGACATGGGCCCGCCGCGGCTCGCCTGGCATGAGATCCCCCTGCGGGATCCGTTCCAGGACACCCGCTCCATCGAGCTCCAGATCGGCCCCATCGACGATCCCATCCTGCACACGCCCTCGGTCGTGAACATGGGCAACCCCCATGCGATCTTCTGGGTCGACGACGTGGAGGCCTACGACCTCTCGAGGGCCGGCCCGCTCCTCGAAAACCACCCGATCTTTCCCGAGCGCGCCAATATCTCGCTCGCCCGCGTCGCCTCGCCGGAACACATCGTGCTCAAGGTCTGGGAACGCGGCGTCGGTCTCACCCGCGCCTGCGGCTCCGCCGCCTGCGCGGCCCTCGTGGCCGCCTCGCGCAAGCGCCTCACGGGCCGGCGCGCCACCGTCACCCTGCCCGGCGGCGATCTTCTCATCGAATGGCGCGAGCGCGACGATCACGTGCTCATGACGGGCCCCGTGGAGCTGGAGCACGACGGCACCTTCGCGCCGGAGCTGTTCGCGGGAGCGGCGTGATGGCTGGCATCGTCCTGCCCAACGACGAGGCGGTGCCGCGATGAGCGTCGAGCGCGTCGCCGTCTCGTTCATGTCCCAGAGGGGGCTGCTATGAGCGTGGATGTCGTCACTTTCGGCTGCCGCCTCAACATCTACGAGTCCGAGGCGATGCAGCGGCACGCGGAAGCCGCCGCGTTGGACGATGTGGTGATCGTCAACACCTGCGCGGTCACGGCCGAGGCCACGCGCCAAGCGCGGCAGACGATCCGCCGGATCGCCCGCGAGCGGCCAGGCGCGCGCATCGTGGTGACGGGCTGCGCGGCCCAGGTCGAGCCACAGACCTTCGCGGCGATGCCCGAGGTCGGATTCGTGCTCGGCAACCACGACAAGATGAAGGCCGAGACCTGGGCGGCGCTCAAGGGCTTCGACGCGGGCGAGCGGGTGATCGTCGACGACATCATGGCGGTGAAGGAGACCGCACTTCATCTCATCGACGGCATGCGCGGCCACACGCGCGCCTTCGTGCAGGTGCAGAACGGCTGCGATCATCGCTGCACCTTCTGCATCATTCCCTACGGCCGCGGAAATTCCCGCTCCGTGCCCATGGGAGCGGTGGTCGATCAGGTGCGCAATCTCGTGGAGCACGGCTCCCGCGAGGTGGTGATCACGGGCGTGGACATCACGAGCTACGGCAAGGACCTGCCCGGCGAGCCGAAGCTCGGCACGCTCGTCAAGAACCTGCTCCGCCACGTGCCGGAGCTGGAGCGCCTGCGCATCTCGTCCATCGATTCCGTCGAGGCCGACGACGACCTTCTCGATGCCATCGCCTCCGAGAGCCGGCTCATGCCGCATCTCCATCTCTCGCTCCAGGCGGGCGACGATCTCATTCTCAAGCGCATGAAGCGCCGGCACCTGCGCGCCGATGCCATCGCGTTCTGCGATCAGGTTCGGCGCCTGCGGCCCGACATGGTGTTCGGCGCCGACATCATCGCGGGTTTCCCGACCGAGGACGAGGCGATGTTCGCGCGCTCGCTCGCCATCGTTGACGAATGCGCGATCACCCATCTCCACGTCTTCCCCTTCTCGCCCCGCCCCGGCACCCCGGCGGCGCGGATGCCCCCTGTCGCCCGCGACGTGGTGAAGGACCGTGCCCGGCGCCTGCGCGCGAAGGGCGAGGAAGCCCTGCGCCGCCATCTCGACGGGGAGATCGGCGCGCGCCGTCAGGTGCTCGTGGAGCTCGGCGGGCTCGGCCGCACCGAAGCCTTCACGCCGGTGCGCTTTGCGGGCCCCGTGGAGCGCGGCGAGATCCGGAGCGTGATCATCGCAGGCCATGACGGCCGCGAATTGCTGGCGGCCTAGGCCCTCTCTCCCTCCGGAGGAGCGGGATGGGGAGGAGTGGGACGGAGCGGTGCCACCCGCTCCCGCATGTGAGCCGGCAGGGGCGCTTCCACCGCGATCGGCGGCTTCTTGGGGTAGAGCGGCACCGTCACGGCGCGTGCGTGAAGATGCAGGCCCGGGCCCCCATGACGCGGGCCGGTGCCGTAGATCGGATCGCCGAGAATCGGGAAACCCGACGCCGCGCAATGGACGCGGAGCTGGTGCGTGCGGCCGGTGACCGGGCGCAGCTCGAGAAGGGTCTGACCCGCCCCGCGCCCCAGCACCCGCCAGCGGGTGAGCGAGGGCTGGCCCTGCGGGTCCACCTTCATCCACCAGCCCCGGTCGGGGGACTTGGGCATGAGGGGGAGGTCGATCTCGCCGTCTTCGCCTGTCGGCCCACCCTCGACCACGGCCCAATAGACCTTGTCGACCTCGCCCCGGCGAAAGAGGTCGTTGAGGCGCGCGAGCGCCTTCGGGTGACGGCCGAGCACGAGACAGCCGGAGGTGTCCTTGTCGAGGCGGTGCGCGGTCTCGGGCCGGCGGGGCAGGCCGAAGCGGAGCTTGTCGAGGTGGTGAAAAAGGGTCTCGCCGCCCTTTGGCCCCGGATGAACCGGGAGGCCCGCGGGCTTGTCGACCACGAGCATCAGGGCGTCCCGGTAGAGGAGGGCGAAGGGCAGTTTCGGGTCTGCCCGGCCGGGTTCCATCGGCGGGCCGTCGCCCGGAAGTCGCTCTAGGGGCATGTGGGCCCATCCTTGTCTATCGGGGCGTCCGAGCCTGACAATCGCGCAGGGAGCCATAAAGCCACCGGCGCGCCTGAGCCCGGAGGTCGCGCTGGCCGCATGTCGACCCTATCTCTTCCGCAATGATGCGGCCTCGGCTATCGAGGCCAGCCGCCCGATGCAAGAGAGCCTGATGCCCGAGACGCCCGAGAAGCCCGGATTCCTCCAGCGCCTGTTCGGCCGCAAGGCCGAGCCTGCGCCGGCTCCTGCGCCGGCTCCCGAATCGGCTCCACAGCCCGGACCCGGGGAGGCGGGCGGCCACCCCGAGACCCTGCCGTCGCCCCCGACCGCGGGCGCCGACGATCTGGCGGCTGCGCCCTCCACCGTCACCTCCGCATCGCCGGACACCCCGGACGAGCGCAAGCTGCCGGCGGAATTGGCGGGCGCCGACATGCAGCCCGTCGAGGACATCGATCCCGAGGGAGGTGGGCCCCGCGAGCCGATCCCGCGGGCCGAGCCGGAACCTGACCCCGCGCCGCCGAAGCCCGCCGAGGCCGTGGCGGCTCCCGCCCGGGACGAGCGCAGAGGCTGGTGGCAGCGGCTGACGGAGGGCATGCGCCGCACCTCCTCGTCGCTCTCGGAGAGCGTAACGGGGCTCTTCACCAAGCGCCGGCTCGATGCGGCGACCCTCGACGAGCTCGAGGATGCGCTGATCCAGGCGGATCTCGGGATCGAGACCGCGACCCGCGTCACCAAGGCGGTCGGCGAGGGGCGCTACGACAAGGAGATCGCTCCCGCCGAGGTGCGGGCGATTCTCGCCGGCGAGGTCGAGCGGACCCTGCTGCCTGTCGCCAAGCCGCTCGCGGTGGATCGGTCGAAGAAGCCGTTCGTCATCCTCATGGTCGGGGTGAACGGGGCAGGCAAGACCACCACGATCGGCAAGCTTGCCCAGAAATTCCGAGGCCAGGGCCTCTCCGTCATGCTCGCCGCTGGCGACACCTTCCGGGCCGCGGCCATCGAGCAGCTGAAAGTGTGGGGCGAGCGGGTCGGCGCGCCCGTCCTCGCCCGCGAGCAGGGCGCTGACGCCGCGGGGCTCGCCTTCGATGCCCTGCGCGAGGCGCGCGAGCGCGGCACCGACGTGCTTCTCATCGATACGGCGGGCCGCCTGCAGAACAAGACCGGACTCATGGCCGAGCTCGAAAAGGTGGTGCGCGTCATGCGCAAGGTGGACGAGACCGCACCCCATGCGACGCTTCTCGTCCTGGACGCCACGGTGGGCCAGAACGCCATGAGCCAGGTGGAGCTGTTCCAGAAGGTGGCGGGCGTCACCGGCCTCGTGATGACCAAGCTCGACGGCACGGCGCGCGGCGGCATCCTGGTGGCGCTCGCGGCGAAGTTCGGCGTACCGGTGCATTTCATCGGCGTCGGCGAGGGCGTCGAGGATCTGGAGCCCTTCGCGGCGCGCGATTTCGCAAGAGCGATCGCGGGGCTGGACGATGCGTGAGCGGCTGAGTGTGGCACCGGCAAGCCGGACAAATGAGGGACAAGCGTTGAGCACCATCGAGACCAAGGCGGAACCGCATCGCCTCAATCCGCTCCTGAAGCTCGTCCTCGAGCTTGGGCCGCTCGTCCTGTTCTTCCTGGCCAACGCCTATGCGGACCGCTTCGGTTTTGCGGAGAGCCAGCGCATCTTTGCGGCGACCGGGCTCTTCGTCGCCGCTACGCTGGTGGCGCTCGGCGTGCACTACGCCCTCTTGCGCAAGCTGCCCATCATGCCGCTCGTCTCCGGCGCCGTGGTGGTGGTGTTCGGCGGGCTCACGCTCTTTCTCCAGGACGACCTCTTCATCAAGCTCAAGCCCACCATCGTGAACACCCTGTTCGGGCTCGTTCTGCTCGGCGGGCTCTATTTCCAGAAGCCGCTTCTGGCGCTCGTGCTCGACAGCGTGTTCGAACTCACCGACGAGGGCTGGCGCAAGCTCACCTTCCGCTGGGCCCTGTTCTTCTTCGTGCTCGCGGCCCTGAACGAAATCGTCTGGCGCACGCAGACCACGGATTTCTGGGTGAGCTTCAAGGTGTTCGGCATCATGCCGCTGACCATCGCCTTCGCGCTGGCGCAGACGCCGCTGCTGATGCGTCACGAGGCCGGCAAGGCAAGCGAGTCCTGAACCCTCGCCGCCGATCGCATCCGCGCTACGACGAGGCCGGCAGGGCCGCCGAGTCCTGACGCCCGCGTTCGGACGCGACCGGCGCCATCAGGCGGATCGGGCGCGTCACGCCGCGCAGGGGCGCCTGGGGCAGCTCGCGCCAGCGCTCCAACTCGCCCGCCGCCTCCACGGCCTCGTGGGAGGCAAGGAAGGGTTCGTCGAGGCCCTTGGTCATCTGCTCGATGCGCGCCGTGATGTTGACGGGCTCGCCGAGCACCGTGAATTCGAGCCGCGCCTCGTCGCCCACGACCCCGCAGAACACATCGCCGCGATGGACGCCGATGCCGATGCGGACGGGCGGATCGAAGCAGCGCTTCGCGTTCCACCGCTCCATGAGGTCGAAGAGCATGCGCCCGCAGGCGAGCGCCCGGGCCGCGTCGCTGTCGCTCCGCGCCGGCACGCCGAAGAGGATGAGGGCGCCGTCGCCTAGGAACTTGTCCACCACGCCGCCATGGGCGGCGGCCGCGCGCATGACCCGCCGGCGGAAGGCGGAGATGAAGATCGCGAGACGCTCGGCCGCCATGCTCTCGGCGAGAGCCGAGGAGCCGCGGATGTCCACGAAGAGCAGCACCGCGTCCAGCCGCCGCCCCGCCCGAAGGCTCGCGAAGTTCTCCTCCGACAGGATCGGAGCCAGCTCGCGCGGCAGGTAGCGGGTGAGGTTGTGGCGCAGGCTCGTTTCGCGCACGGCCCGCACCAGCAGGGCGCGGCCCTGGCGGGCGACGAGGATCAGGATGACGGCCGTCGCGGCGAGCATCATCATGCGGATGATGTTGGGCGGCGGCCCGAACTGCAGATAGAGCTCGCCCAAGGCGGCGCCGCGCTGTTCGAGGGGCACGTAGCCCATGGTCCCCGCGATGGCGACGAGGCCGACGGTGTAGAGAAGGGCCACATAGGCCTGGAGCCGCGGCCGGTAGTGGATGGCGCTGGCGGCGATGGCGATGGGCACCACCCAGATCACCGGAAAGGCGGCGAAGAAATCGCCCGCCACGCCGGTGGCGTAGTGGATATAGGCGAGGTTGCCGAGGATCAGCACCGCATCGGCCGTCGCGGTGGCCACGGGCAGCCAGCGGGCGCCGATGCGGCGGCGCGCGAGCCAGGATCCGACGAGGCCGACGACCGCGAACAGCGTCAGCGTGACCTGCGCGGCCCAGATCTGAAGCATGATGTTGCGCTCGCCGCCAGGCACGTCGTCGGCCGCAATGGCGATGGTGACGAGCAGCACCAGGGCCACCGCCACGCGCACGAAGCCCGCGCGTCGCTCCGCGGCGACCTCCGCGTCCCGAAACAGCTGCTCCGTCGCGTCCTCGGGCCCGAGCCCCTCGCGGCGCACGAGGCGGAAGGGCGGCCAGCGGGGCCAGAGACGGGCAGGGAGGCGCAAGACGGGATCCTTCAAGCTTGAGCGATGTGGGGGCTCACCCGGCTGGTATCAACCGGTGGGCGCCCCGCAGCCTCAGGGAGCCGCAACAGTCCCTGCCAGGGCGCTCGACCGCGGGAGTCTCATGCACTTGGAAAGGCGCGAGCCCTGGACGTCGGTCAACGCGGCGGCGTGTCCTCGTCCTGGAGAACCGCCGTTGCCCGGTTCATGACCTCGGCGAAGGTTGTGAAGAAGGCCGCGACCTCCATCATGGCCCGGCCATGAGCCTCGCCTTTCAGCCCCGCCCGGTCCGCAAGGGTCGCGAGCCGCTCGAGCGCAGGCTTCACGTCGGCTAAGGCCGTGCCGACCTCCGAGAGCTTGGCATCCGCCCGCTCGGCCCGGCGCAAGCCATGGCCCGCAATGGCCGCCGCGAGGGAGAAGAGGTTGAAGCGCCCGTCGGATTCCGGGCGGAACAGGCCGGCCTCCTCCAGCCGCGCGAAGGTGTCGGGCGGGATCGACAGCGCATCGCAGGCCTCCTCCCGGGTGAGGCGAAGGTCGAGCTCTTGCGTCATGAATGGTCTCCGCCTAACCCGCAGAATGGGGCCGGACGACGGAAGCACGGCCCGGCGCCGAAATCCACCACCCCGCCTCCGCCGTGGAGCACCGATGCCCGATCCGATCGTGATCCTCGTGGATGCCGATGCCTGCCCGGTGAAGGCGGAGGTCTACCGCGTGGCCGAGCGGCACGGGGTGAAGACCTTCGTGGTGGCGAACAGCTTTCTGCAGGTGCCGCCAAGCCCGCTCGTGGAGCGGGTGATCGTGAGCACGGGCTTCGATGCGGCGGACGATTGGATCGCGGAGCGGGCCCGGCGGGGCGCCGTGGTGATCACGGCGGACATCCCGCTCGCCCATCGCTGCGTGAGCGCCGGCGCCGACGTGATCGGCCCCACGGGAAAACCGTTCTCGGAAGCCTCCATCGGCATGGCGCTCGCCACCCGCAACCTCATGGAAGACCTGCGCGCCTCGGGCACCATCACGGGTGGGCCGAAGCCGTTTTCGCAGAAGGACCGCTCGGCGTTTCTCTCGGCGCTCGATCTGGCGATCGTGCGGCTGAAAAGGGCGGGATTCGGCCTATGACACCGGCCGCAGGGCGGCCTTGAAGCCGGGCATCGTCTCCGGCGTCAGCGGGCCGATATGCTTGTGGCGGATGGTGCCGTCGGGGCCGATCACGAAGGTTTCGGGCACGCCATAGACGCCCCAGTCGATGGAGGTGCGGCCGTTGGGGTCGACGCCCACGGCCGCGAAGGGGTTACCCAGCGCACCGAGGAAGCGGCGGGCGTTTTCCGGGTTGTCCTTGTAGTTGATGCCGACGACGCGGATCGAGGGATCCTTGGCGAGGTCCACGAGAAGCGGGTGCTCGGCCCGGCACGGCGCGCACCAGGAAGCCCATACGTTCACGACGGTGACGCGGCCCTTGAGGTCCGCGGCGGAGAGGCCCGGCACCGGGCCCTCCGGTCCGCGCAGGCCCTCGAGCGGGGCGAGGGTGAAGGCCGGCACAGGCCGCCCGATGAGGGCCGAGGGCACCCGCGAGGGATCGCCGGAATAGAGGCGCACCAGGAAGAGGAGCGCCAATCCGAGGAAAACGAGAACCGGGACGAGGAAGATGAGGCGCCGGCGCGGCGCCGCCGCCTCAGCCACGGCCCGACCTCCGGCCGACGCCGCGGCCCTCGAGCTCCGCGAGAGCCCTGACCTGTGCCCGGTGATCGAGGACGGCGCGCAGGATCAGGCCGCCGACCACGAGCGCCGTGGCGGTGTAGGAAGCGGCGATAAAGGTGACGTGCTGCATGGGGATCAGGCGGCCTGCGCGTCGAGACGCTCGACGCTGGAAATGAGAGCGGTCATGGGCTCCTTCATGCTGCCTGCGCGTCGAGGCGCTCGGCCTCGAGGATCGTGAGGGTCCTGACCCGCCGGCGCAGGATCTCCGTGCGCATGCCGGCGAGATGCAGGGTGACGCCGATGAGCGTGAAGCCCACGGCCATCACGAGGAGCGGATAGAGCATGGAGGGATGGATGGTGGGTCCGTCCATGCGGAACACGGAGGCCGGCTGGTGCAGGGTGTTCCACCAATCGACGGAGAACTTGACGATCGGCACGTTCACGGCGCCGACAAGGGTGAGGATCGACACGGCGCGCGCGGCCCGCGCGGGCTCGTCGATGGTGCGCCACAGGGCGAGGATGCCGCCATACATGAGAAACAGCACCAGCACCGAGGTGAGCCTGGCGTCCCACACCCAATAGGTGCCCCACATGGGCTTGCCCCAGAGCGAGCCCGTGACGAGGCAGATGAAGGTGAAGGCGGCGCCGATGGGAGCGGCGGCCTTCTGGGACACGTCGGCGAGCGGGTGGCGCCACACCAGGGAGCCGAGCGCGGAGATCGCCATGACGGTGTAGAAGAAGAGAGCAAGCCAGGCGGCGGGCACGTGCAGGAACATGATCCGCACGGTCTCGCCCTGCTGGTAATCGGCGGGCGCCAGGAACCACGCCATGTAGAGCCCGACCGTCACGGTGACGGCGGCAAGGCCGGCGAGCCACGGCAGGAGCCGCCCCGTGAACCCCATGAAGCGGGTCGGGTTGGCAAGGCGCGTGGCAAGCTCCGTGATCATGGCGGTCGATGTAAGCGGTCGGTCGATGGGCGGCAATGAGGCAAATCAAATCGGGCCCCGGTGCCGCGGGGCCGTGCGGGGATTATATTGCCCTCATCTGCGAAAGGGACGCCCATGCGCCTTGCCCTCGCCTTGACCCTGGCCGCCATGGCCTCACCGGTCGCCGCCCAGGACCTGCGGCTGCGCCTGCCGGTCGCCTGCGAGATCGGGCGCACCTGCCATGTCCAGAACTACGTGGACCGGGATCCGGGGCCGGCCATCGTCGATTACCAGTGCGGCAGGCGCACCTATGAGGGCCATAACGGCGTCGACATCCGGGTGCCGAACCTCGCGGCCCAGCGGGCCGGTGTCGATGTGCTCGCCGCCGCGGACGGCACGGTGCTCAACATCCGCAACGAGATGGAGGACGTCTCCGTGAAGGAGCGCGGCCTTGGCAGCGTGGCGCGGATGGAATGCGGCAACGGCGCCGTCGTCGACCACGGCAACGGGTGGCACACCCAATATTGCCACATGGCCCGGGGCAGCCTTGCCGTGAAGCCAGGCGACCGGGTGCGGGCCGGGGATAGGCTCGGCGCCATCGGCCTGTCGGGCCTCACCGAATACCCGCATCTGCATTTCACATTGCGCAAGGACGGACAGGTGGTGGACCCCTTCCGTCCGGGCCCGCTCGCCCCCTCCTGCGAGCGCAGCGACCAGACCGGCCTGTGGGAGCCCGCCGTCGGAAGGGCCCTCGCCTATCAGGCCGGCGCCGTCCTCAACAAGGGTTTCGCGCCGGGTCCCGTGACCATGGAGGCGATCGAAACGGGGACGGCGGAGCGGGAGGTTCCGAATACGGGCGCCCCGGCCCTCGTCGCCTTCGTGCGCGCCATCGCCCTGCGGACCGGGGACGTGCAGGCCCTCGTCCTCGTGGACCCGGACGGCAAGCCGCTCGCCCGCAATCAGGCCCCGGCCCTGGAGAGCGACAAGGCGCAATGGATGATGTTCGCCGGCGTCCGGGCCCCTCCCGGCGGGTTCCGGCCCGGCCTCTACCGCGCTCTCTACCGGGTGGAGCGGGAAGGGCGGCCGGTGATCGAGCAGGCCTTCGCGATCAGCCTGCGGCCCTGACCTTAAGCCAGGGCCTACTCGCTCCAGCGCAGGGCCGCCGCCGCGCCCACGATCCCGATCACGGCGGCGATGAGGGAGAGGGCGCACAGGACGAGGAAGGGCGTCGCGAAGGGGATCGTCCCGCCCATCGCGGCATTCGCGGCCGAAACCCCGAATATGAGGGTCGGGATCATGAGCGGCAGGACCAGGATCGCGAGGATCAGCCCGCCGCGGCGGAGCGAGGCCGTGAGCGCGGCCCCGACGGCGCCGATGAAGGTGAGGGCCGGGGTCCCCACGAGAAGCGTCGCCACCATGGCGGCCATGCCCTCCGGCGACAGGGCCACGAGCAGGCCGAAGACGGGAGCCGCAAGCGCCAGCGGCAGGCCGGTGGTGAGCCAATGGGCCGTCACCTTGGCGAGCACCACGAGTTCGAGAGGCACCGGCGCCGTGCGCAGGAGGTCGAGGGAGCCGTCCTCCTCGTCGGCCTGGAACAGGCGGTCGAGGCCGATGAGCGTCGCGAGCACCGCCGCGATCCAGAGGATCGCTGGGCCGATCCGGGCGAGGAGATTGAGGTCGGGCCCCAGCGCGAAGGGCACAAGCGTGACGATCATCAGGAAGAAGACGAGCCCGAGCCAGCCCGAGCCGCCGACCCGGGCGGCGAGCTTCAGGTCGCGGGAGAGAAGGGCGAGGAAGGCTCTCATGGAGCCTCGTCCGGCGGGGAGGGCTGTTCCTGGGGGGAGGCCTTGGGCCGTTCGATGCGCAGCTCCCGGGCCTCGATGCCGATGGCCTGATGGGTCGCGGCGATGAGAAGGCCGCCGCCGGCCAGATGCTCCCGCATGAGGGCCGCGAGGGTTGCCTGCGAGCCCGCGTCGAGGGCGGAGGTGGGCTCGTCGAGAAGCCAGAGGGGCCGGTGGGCGACCAGCAGCCGGGCGAGCGCCACCCTTCGGCGCTGGCCGGCCGAGAGATAGCCGACCGGGATGCGGTCCGCATGGGCAAGGCCCACCCGGTCTAGGGCCTCCCGGGGGCCGAGCCGGTGGGCGCCCAGGAGATCCCGGGCGAAGGCGAGGTTCTCGCCGGCCGTGAGCGAGGCTTTCAGGGCGTCCCGGTGGGCGACGAGGTGGAGGTGCTCGGTGAGCGGCGCGTCGCCGAGGCCCTCCGCCCGGATCCGACCCCGGTCGGGGCGGAGCTGGCCGGCGAGCGCCGCCAGCAGGGTCGATTTGCCAGCCCCGTTGCGGCCGGTGACCGCCAGGGCTTCCCCGGCCCGAACCCGGAAGGACAGGCCCTCGAAGATGAGGCGCCCGGACCGGCGGCAGGCGAGATCCTCGACGTCGACCTGCTCCACCGCTCCCGCGACCCCCAAACGCACCCTGTCAACGACCGTTCTGATCTGCGCTCGGGGCAGATCAGAACCGTTCCAAAACCTGTAGCGGCCCCGGTGGAAATGATCTATAGCACCCCCGGCTGCGCCGCGCGCCAAGGCGTCCAATCCGCCTCGCGCGCTCTTTCCCCCATCCGGGCGCCCCCGGAGCGGCGCGCGCGTCAGATGCGCATTCGGCCGAACAACCTGTTCGTTTGAAACCGCTCGCGAGGATCAGCCCGTGACGAATCCCAACAGCTTCAAGGCTCGCCAGACCCTCCAGGTCGGCGACAAGACCTACACCTATTATTCCATCACCGAGGCCGAGAAGAACGGCCTGAAGGGCGTCTCCAAGCTGCCCTTCTCCATGAAGGTGCTGCTGGAAAACCTCCTGCGCTTCGAGGACGGCCGCACGGTCACCAAGGCCGATATCGAGGCGGTCGCCGCCTGGCTCGACAACCGGGGCAAGGCCGAGAAGGAAATCGCCTACCGTCCGGCCCGCGTCCTCATGCAGGACTTCACCGGCGTGCCGGCGGTCGTCGACCTTGCCGCCATGCGCGACGCCATGAAGGGTCTGGGCGGCGATCCGC
This sequence comes from Microvirga sp., assembly GCA_036562855.1. Lineage (GTDB taxonomy): Bacteria > Pseudomonadota > Alphaproteobacteria > Rhizobiales > Beijerinckiaceae > Microvirga. Next base: position 91,760 of record DATCJK010000009.1, on the reverse strand, counting down.
GCAAGATCAACCCGCAGGTGCCCGTCGATCTCGTGATCGACCACTCCTTCGTGACGGACGAGTTCGGCACCCCGCTCGCCCTTGGCCGCAACGTGGAGCTCGAATACGAGCGCAACCAGGAGCGCTACCGCTTCCTGAAATGGGGCCAGACGGCCTTCGCGAACTTCTCCGTGGTGCCGCCCGGCACCGGCATCTGCCACCAGGTGAACCTGGAGTTCCTGTCCCAGACCGTGTGGAGCCGCAAGAACGAGGCGGACGGCACGGAGGTGGCCTATCCGGACACGCTGGTGGGCACCGATTCGCACACCACCATGGTGAACGGCCTCGCCGTTCTCGGCTGGGGCGTCGGCGGCATCGAGGCGGAGGCCGCCATGCTCGGCCAGCCGATCTCCATGCTCATCCCCGAGGTCATCGGCTTCAAGCTCACTGGCAAGCTCCGTGAGGGCGTCACCGCCACCGACCTCGTGCTCACGGTCACCCAGATGCTGCGCAAGAAGGGCGTGGTGGGCAAGTTCGTGGAATTCTACGGCCCGGGCCTCACCGACATGCCCGTCGCCGACCGCGCCACCATCGGCAACATGGCGCCCGAATACGGCGCCACCTGCGGCTTCTTCCCGATCGACCAGCGCACCATCGATTACCTCACCACCACGAGCCGCACCGCCGAGCGCATCGCCCTCGTGGAGGCCTATGCGAAGGCGCAGGGCATGTGGCTCACGGCCGACATGTCGGACCCGGTCTTCACGGACACCCTCGAACTCGAGCTCGGCGACGTGCGGCCCTCGCTTGCGGGGCCCAAGCGCCCGCAGGACCGGGTGCTTCTCGACAACGCCAAGGCCGAGTTCACGAAGGCCATGGACACGGAATTCCGCAAGGCGGCCGAGCTCGGACGCCGGGTGAAGGTGGAGGGCACCAACTACGACCTCGGCCACGGGGACGTGGTGCTGGCCGCCATCACCTCCTGCACCAACACCTCGAATCCGAGCGTGATGATCGGCGCGGGCCTTCTCGCCCGCAACGCGGTGCGCAAGGGCCTCAAGACCAAGCCCTGGGTGAAGACCTCCACGGCTCCGGGCTCCCAGGTGGTGGCGGAGTACTTCGAGAAAGCCGGCCTCCAGCAGGATCTCGACGCGCTCGGCTTCAACCTCGTGGGCTTCGGCTGCGGCTCCTGCATCGGCAATTCGGGTCCGCTCATCCCCGAGGTCTCGCAGGCCATCAACGACAACGACCTCGTGGCCTGCTCGGTGCTCTCGGGCAACCGCAACTTCGAGGGCCGCGTGAACCCGGACATCCGGGCGAACTACCTCGCCTCGCCCCCGCTCGTGGTGGCCTACGCGCTCGCCGGCTCCATGCTGGTCGACCTCGCGAACGACCCCCTCGGCACGGGCTCGGACGGGCAGCCGGTCTACCTGAAGGACATCTGGCCCTCCTCCACGGAGATCCAGGAGTTCATCGACCGCACGGTCACGAGCGAGCTCTTCGGATCGCGCTACGCGGACGTGTTCACGGGCGATGAGCGCTGGCGCGCGGTCGATGTGACGGGCGGCCTCACCTTCGAGTGGGACATGGGCTCCACCTACGTGCAGAACCCGCCGTACTTCGAGGGCATGACCAAGGAGCCGAAGCCGGTGACGGACGTGGTGAACGCCCGCATCCTCGGCCTCTTCCTCGACTCCATCACCACCGACCACATCTCGCCCGCGGGCAACATCCGCGCGGCCTCGCCGGCCGGCGCCTATCTCCAGGAGCGCCAGGTGGCGCCGAAGGACTTCAACCAGTACGGCACCCGGCGCGGCAACCACGAGGTCATGATGCGGGGCACCTTCGCCAATATCCGCATCAAGAACCAGATGGTGCGCGACGAGAGCGGCAACGCGGTGGAAGGCGGCTTCACCGTCCACCAGCCTTCCGGCGAGCGGATGTTCATCTACGACGCGGCCATGCGCTACCAGGCGGAGGGCGTGCCGCTGGTGGTGTTCGCCGGCAAGGAATACGGCACGGGCTCGTCCCGCGACTGGGCCGCGAAGGGCACCAACCTTCTCGGCATCCGCGCCGTGGTGGCCGAGAGCTTCGAGCGCATCCACCGCTCCAACCTCGTCGGCATGGGCGTGGTGCCCCTCGTCTTCGAGGAGGGCACCTCCTGGCAGAGTCTCGGCCTCAAGGGCGACGAGACGGTGACGATCGCCGGCCTCGCCGGCGACCTGAAGCCGCGCCAGAAGCTCAACGCCGAGATCCGCTCCGCGGACGGCACGGTAATGACCGTCCCGCTCGTGTGCCGGATCGATACCCTCGACGAGATGGAGTACTTCCGCAACGGCGGCATCCTCCACTACGTCCTGCGCCAGCTCGCTGCGTAAGACGGCTTCGGCCTTGCGATCCCCGGGCTCCAGGCCCGGGGATCGGCACTCAAATCGCCCAAACGTTTGGACTCCATCCCTTTCCACCAAAGGGCAGCGTCCAATCCCCGGTTGCCCCACCCCCGGGCCTCGTGTAGAGGGGTGCGCTTCACTAGGACGAAAACCTCGGCGATGGCTGGCGGGGGGCATGGGCTCGGCAGAAGCCCGGCGGCGCCGCGTTGCTGAGCCTTTGATAAGATTTCAGGAGAGCGACACCGATGTCCTCCACCTTCGAGACGGTCGCCGGCATCATTTCCGACACCGCCGATATCCCCCGCGACCAGATCACGCCCGAGAGCCACGCCATCGACGATCTCGGCATCGATTCGCTCGCCTTCCTCGACATCGCCTTTGCGATCGACAAGGCCTTCGGGATCAAGCTGCCCCTCGAGCAGTGGACCCAGGAGGTGAACGAGGGCAAGGCGCCGGCCGAGGAGTACTTCGTCCTGAAGAACCTCGTGGCCCGCATCGACGCGCTCATCGCCGCTAAGGCCGCCTGAGCGCTCTCCAGCCCCTTCGCGAACAGCCATGCGCCTCGAATATTTCGAGATGATCGACCGCGTCGTCGCGCTCGACCGCGACGAGAAGCGGATCGAGGCGCGCTCGACCGTGCCGGATCGGAGTCCTGTCTTCGAGGGCCACTTCCCGGGCCATCCCCTGGTGCCGGGCGTACTCCTCACGGAGACCATGGCCCAGGCCTCGGGCTATCTCATCCTCGGCCTCACGGGCTTCACGCACATGCCGTTCCTCATGGCGGTCGACAAGGCGCGGTTCCGCTCCTTCGTCGGGCCTGGGACCGTGCTCACCGTCACGGCGAGCGTCGCCCACGAGGGTTCAGGTTACGCGGGCACGAAGGCCAAGATCACCGCGGACGGCAAGACGCTCTGCGACGCGGAGCTGCGCTTCAAGACGATGCCCTTCCCGGACGGCCTCGACGGGCTGATGCGCGAGCAGGCCAGGCGGATCGGCCTCCTGCCCGAGGCTGTGTGATGGGCGCAGCCTTATTGACCTGCGGGGAGACCGCCTGATGCGCGACGTGGTGATCACCGGCATCGGCCTCGTCTCCTGCGCGGGCGAGGGCATCGACGCCCATTTGGCGGCGCTCGGCCAGGCACCGCCCACCGACGCCGACACCTTCGCGCCCTTCCCGGTGCACCCGATCGGCGCCCTCGAATACGACCGGCAGATCCCGAAAAAATCCGATCAGCGGCAGATGGAGCCCTGGCAGCGCCTCGGCACCTATGCGGCGGGGCTCGCCCTCGATGCGGCGAATGCCAAGGCCGATGCGGAGCTGAAGAGCCGCATGCACCTCATCGTGGCGGCAGGCGGGGGCGAGCGCGACTATGCGGTCGACGGGCAGATCCTCACGGGTCTGAAACAGGCCGCGAATCCGGGCGTCTTCCTCAACGAGCGGCTCATGGGCGATCTGCGCCCGACGCTCTTTCTCGCCCAGCTCTCGAATCTTCTCGCCGGCAACATCTCCATCGTCCACGGGGTGACGGGCGCGTCCCGCACCTTCATGGGCGAGGAGGCGAGCGGCGTCGATGCGATCCGCATCGCCCATGCCCGCATCGCGTCGGGGCAGAACGACATCTTCCTGGTGGGCAGCGCCTATAACGCGGAGCGGCCCGACGTTCTCCTCATCTACGAGATGGGCGGTTTTCTCTGGAAGCAGCCCTACCGGCCCGTGTTCGAGCGGCCCGAGGGCGGGATGATCCTCGGGTCCGGGGCCTGCTTCCTCGTGCTCGAATCCCGTGAGCATGCGGAGCGGCGCGGCGCGCCCGCTCTGGCGCGGCTCGCCGGCGCCGTTTCCGCGCGCCACCGGCGGGAAACCGGCAGCGTCACCCGGCAGATCGCATCGCTTTCCGGCGAGCTCGGCGGCCGGCCTGACCTCGTGGTCTCGGGCGCCACGGGCGTTGCCGGCATCACGGGCGAGGAGCACGAGGCCCTGAGGGCGCTCGGCGCGCCGATCCACGCCGTCGGCGACCTCATGGGACACACCATGGAGAACCAGGCGCCCGCCGGGCTGGCGCTCGCCGCTGCTCTCGTCAACCGTGGAAAGGCCGGGGATGCCCTCGTCACCTCGGTCGGCCATTGGCGCGGCGAGGGTGCCCTGCGCGTCACGGCGCCGTGACAGGGCGTCCCGGTTGCGGCACCCCCCTGGCGGTTGTACGACGCGCTCGCAAGGAGAATTGCATGAGCCCCTGCGACCGTGAGGGCGGCCTGTCCATGGCCGACCTCGTCGCCCGGAGCCCCATCCGCGCCGCCGCCCTCGATCCGCGCGGCCCCTGAGGAGAACGCCATGAGCCTTCGCGATTCCAAGGGCCGCCCGCTCGTCGCCGTCACGGGCATGGGCGTCGTCACCTCCCTCGGCCAGGGCAAGGACGACACCTGGAAGGCCATGACCGAGGGCCGCTCCGGCATTCGCCGCATCGAGCGCTTCCCCACGGAGGGCCTGCGCACCACCATTGCCGGGACCATCGACTACATCGAGGTCGAGCCCCTCGTGGCGCCGCTCCTCTCCGAGCGGCTCGCCATGCTGGCCGCCGAGGAGGCGATCACCCAATCGGGCATCGGGCTGAAGGGCGATTTCCCGGGCGCGCTCTTCATCGCCGTCCCGCCGGTCGAGATGGAATGGCCGCAGCGCAAGGCGCTCGCCGCCGCCTCCGGCCACGACGGCGAGGGCGTCACCTACAAGGACCTGCTGGCGGCCGCAGGCACCGGACAGTTCAAGCCCTGGCACGATCTCTTCATCTTCGGCACCGTGGCCGACCGGGTGGCGGACCGCTTCGGCACCCGCGGCGCGCCGATCTCGCTCTCCACCGCCTGTTCCTCCGGCGCCACCGCGATCCAGCTCGGCGTCGAGGCGATCCGTCGGGGCGAGACGGAGGCCGCTTTGTGCATCGGCACCGACGGCTCGGTGAACCCGGAATCGCTCATCCGCTTCTCGCTCCTCTCGGCCCTCTCGACCCAGAACGACACCCCGACCGGCGCCTCGAAGCCCTTCTCCAAGAACCGGGACGGCTTCGTCATGGGCGAGGGCGGCGCCGCGCTGGTGCTCGAGAACGCGGAAAGCGCCCGCGCCCGCGGCGCGACGATCCTGGGCTACGTGCTCGGCTGCGGCGAGCGCGGGGACGGTTTCCACCGCACCCGGTCGAGCCCGGATGGGGCGCCGATCATCGCCGCGATCCGCGATGCGCTGGAGGATGCGGGGCTCAAGCCCACGGATATCGACTACGTCAACGCCCACGGCACCTCGACGCCCGAGAACGACAAGATGGAATCGATGGGCTGCATGGCGGTGCTGGGCGAGCACATGGCCGGAACGCCGATCTCCTCCAACAAGTCGATGATCGGGCACACGCTCACCGCCGCGGGCGCCGTGGAGGCGGTGGTCTCGCTCCTCACCATCGCGAATGGGCGCATTCCGCCCACCATCAATTACACAATTCCGGATCCGGCCATTCCCCTCGATGTGGTGCCCAACGTGGCGCGCGATGCGAAAGTCGAGCGGGTGCTCTCCAACTCCTTCGGCTTCGGGGGGCAGAACACCTGCCTCGTCTTCGGCGCGGAGCCGGCGTGATGGACACAGGGGCGATGTTCGAGAGTGTCGGAACCACGACGGAACCCTCTCCCCCCTTGTGGGGGAGAGTTGGAGAGGGGGGTGTGGCGCCGACCTCCAAAGAAGCTGCTGCCCTCGACCCGCGGGTGGACGTCGCTCCGCGAGCGCTTCTGCGAAGCGCGACCCCCCTCCGACCCCTGCGGGGCCACCTCCCCCACAAGGGGGGAGGGGACATGCGTTACGTGGAGACCTTGCTGTGACCCGTATTCTCGTCACCGGCGGCGCCAAGGGCGTCGGCGCGGCCATCGTGCAGGCGCTCGCGGCAGCGGGCCACGACGTGGACTTCACCTATCGCTCCTCCGGCGATGCCGCGCGGGCGCTCGCGGACGAGCTTGCCGCCGCCCATCCCGGGCGCTCCATCCGCGCCCATGCCCTCGATCTCGCCGACAAGGCGGCCCTCGATGCGTTCTGCGAGGCCATCGAGGGGGAAGCCTTCTTCGGACTCGTGCACAATGCGGGCCAGCCCTACGACGCGCTCGCCGCGATGATGCAGCAGGACAAGGCCGAAGCCGCCATGCAGGTGAACTTCTGGTCGCTCACGCGCATCGCGAAAGCCGTGATGCGCGGCATGATCCGGGCCCGCGCCGGCCGCATCGTCGCCATCGGGTCGGTGGCCGCGCTCCAGGGCAATCCGGGCAACGCCGCCTATGCGGCCTCCAAGGGCGCGCTCATCGCCTATTGCCGCACGCTTGCGATTGAAACCGCAAAGCGCGGCATCACCGTGAACACCATCGCGCCCGGCTTCATCGACACGGACATGATGGCGCCCTACGCGGCCTATCGCGAGAGCATGGAAAAGCAGATTCCCGCCGGCCGTTTCGCCAAGCCCCAGGAGATCGCGGGGCTCACCGCCTTCCTCATGAGCGAGCCCGCCGCCTACATCACCGGCACGGTGCTCCCCATCGACGGTGGGCTCACCTCGATGATCGGCATTCATCGTTGAGCCGCGCGCTCCGCCTCGCCGCGGCTGCGGCGGCCCTGAGCGTTCTGAGTGCGCAATCCGCCTCCCTCACCTATCGCGTGGTCGGCGTCGCCCGGGGCGACATGCTCAACATCCGTGAATTGCCCGATGCCGAGTCCGATCTCATCGGCCAGATTCCGCCGACCGCGCGGGCCGTGCGCGGCTTCGGTTGTACGGACGACACCCCGAGCGGCACGGAATGGTGCCGGGTGAAATACGGCCCCGTGGTCGGCTGGGTCCGGGGGCGGTTCGTCGAGGCGAACTGAGGGGGCCCTTCGCTCCAACTTGTCATCCTGGCCCCTGGGCTTTAAGCCGCGCTCGACCCATTCCACGGTTTCGGCGGAGCGCCTGGCGCCGCCGAAGGCCGATCAGAACCCGAAAGCACCCCATGCGCGCCCTCCAGCTCTTCGGCGACCGCGACCTGCGCCTGACCGACATCGAAGCCCCTCCGGCCCCCGGTCCGGGCGAGGTGCAGGTGCGGGTGAAGGCGCTGGCGCTGAACTATCTCGATGTCTGGGGCTTTCGCGGCATGGCCTTCGCCAAGCGCAAGATGCCGCAGGTGGCCGGCGTCGAGGCGGCCGGCGAGATCGCGGCGGTGGGCGAGGGCGTGACCCGGTTCAAGGCGGGCGATCCCGTGACCATGTATGGGGCCGAGACCTGCGGCCAGTGCCGGGCCTGCCGGGAGGGCCGCGACAATCTCTGCGAAAAAGTCGCCGGGATCATGGGCTTCCACATCGACGGCTTCGCGCGGGAATTGGTGAACCGGCCGGAGCGCCTGGTGGTGCCGGTGCCCGTGGGCGTGTCGCACGAGCAGGCGGCTTGTGCGCCGATCGGCTTTGGCACCGTGCAGCACATGCTCTTCGACAACGCGAAGCTCGAGCCCGGCGAATCCATTCTCGTCCATGCGGGCGGCTCCGGCATCGGCACCGCCGCGATCAAGATGGCGAAGGCCATCGGCTGCACGGTCTACACCACCGTGGGCGACGACGAGAAGGGCGAGAAGGCGAAGGCGCTGGGCGCCGACTACGTGGTGAACTACCGAACCGAGCGCTTCGAGGGCGAGGTGCGTCAGCTCACCAAGCGCAAGGGCGTCGACGTGGTGTTCGAGCATGTGGGCGCCGAGACCTGGAACGGCTCGCTCCTGTGCCTCAAGCGCGGAGGGCGCCTCGTGACCTGCGGCTCCACCTCCGGCGTCTCCACCACCATGAACCTGATGCAGCTCTTCCAGCAGCAATATCGGATCTTCGGCTCCTTCGGCTGCTCCATGAAGAACATCGCGCAATCGCTGGAGAAGATGGCGGGCGGGCTCACCCCCGTGATCGATTCCGTGTTCCCGCTGGCCGAGTTCCAGCAGGGCCTCGAGCGGCTCGAGGGCCGCAAGGTCTTCGGCAAGGTGGTCGTCACGTTCTGAGCCCCGGAGGCTCCCGAGCGCTTTAGCGCTCTTGACGCGGGGCGTCCTGCGCCGAAAACAGGCCTCGACCTCACCACCGTCCGGCGCCCGCGCCGGCAAGGACAAGCTGTTGCTCCAACGCCATTCCCGCCCCCGCCGCCTGGCCGCCCGCGTGGCCGAGACGGGCATGATCGGTCTCACCCGCAGCGTGTTCGCGCTCGCCCGCAGCCTCGGGCCGGAGCGCTCCGCGAACCTCGGAGCCGCGATCGCCCGCCGGGCTGGTCCCTTCCTGCCGGCGCACCGAACGGCGCTCGCTAATATCCGTGCCGCCTTTCCGGATCTGCCGGAGGCCGAGGTCCGAGCCATGGCGCTCGGCGCCTGGGATAATCTCGGACGGACGGGCGCCGAATACGCGCATCTCGGGCAGCTCTTCGATTACGACCCGGACAGCCCGGTTCCGGGCCGCGTCGAGGTCGACGGCATCGAGCACTTCGTGAACCTGAAGGACGATGGCCGGCCCGGCCTCATCTTCTCCGCCCATCTCGGCAATTGGGAGCTGCCCGCCATCTGCGCGGCCCGGTTCGGGCTCGACGCCACGGCGGTGTTTCGCGCGCCCAACGATCCGGCCGTCGCCCGGGTGGTTCACGAGGTGCGCAGCCAGACCATGGGCGGGCTCGAAGCCGCCCGCCAGGGCGCGGCCTTCGCCATGCAGGGGGTGCTGGAGCGGGACGGGCATCTCGGCATGCTCATCGACCAGCATTTCACCCGCGGCGTCACCGTGAACTTTCTCGGCCGACCCGCTCTGGTGAACCCCATCCTCGCCAAGTTCGCCCGGCGCTTCGATTGTCCGGTCCACGGGGTGCGGGTGATCCGCCTGCCCGGCCACCGCTTCCGCCTCCAGCTCACCCCGCCTCTCGACCTGCCCCGGGACGCGGAAGGACAGATCGAGGTCACGGGCGCCATGCAGGCCATGACCGACGTGGTGGGGGGGTGGGTCCGCGAGCACCCGGAGCAATGGCTCTGGATGCATCGGCGCTGGCGCGTGAAGCCCTGAACCGAGTGGCTGAGCCCGGATGTCGCGCGGCGCACGGGAGCGTGAACGGCGCGTCGTGAGGCATCAGGCAATCCTTAAGCATAAACCCGGATCCTGGGATCCTCCGGCCTCACGGCACGTTCGCGGCAACGTGAGTTTCCGGTGATCGGGCTTTCGTGTTGATAGGGGTATGATCGTGCGTCTGACCCTCTGGCTCGGCCTTGCTCTCGTGGCCCTGACCGGGCCCGTTCGGGCCGCACCGCCCCAGGCGGTGGTCGAGCTCTTCACCAGCCAGGGCTGCTCCTCCTGTCCGCCGGCCGACGCCATCCTTGCCGATCTCGCGCGGCGACCGGAGGTGGTCGCCCTCACCTTTCCGGTCGATTACTGGGATTATCTCGGCTGGCGGGACACCCTCGCCCATCCGCTCTTCACGGCGCGCCAGCGCGGCTATGCCCATCGCCGCGGCCACCGGCAGGTCTATACCCCGCAGGTGGTCGTGAACGGCATGAAGCCTTGCATCGGCTCCGACCGGGGCCAGATCGAGGGGCTCGTCGCCGAGGGCGCGGCCAAGACCGCCCTGCCGGTCGAGCTCACGACGACTGAGGAGAACGGGGTCGTCACGGTCTCCATCGAGGGCGGGCCCGACCGGATGGCGATGGCGGAGGTCTGGGTCCTGCCCGTGCTGCGCACGCAGACCGTGCCGATCGGACGGGGCGAGAATAGCGGCCGCACGGTCACTTACGCGAACGTGGTCCGCGGCCTCACCCGGATCGGCGAATGGCGCGGCGGCTCCGCCCGCTTCGAGGTCTCGGCCCGGGTGGCCCGGGGCGAGGCGGACGGATACGTGGTGCTGCTGCAGGTGCCCGAGGGCACGAAGCCCGGCCTGATCCTTGGCGCCGTGAAAAGCGCGGGGCTGTAAGGCACCGCTCGCGCCTCCTCGGGCTGCTCCCGCCCGCGACAAGCACCAGCGCTATTCGGAGCCAGGATTCGTGGCGAAGGTCTCCATGGGTTTTGCCCCCGGATGGAGAAAGCCCGCAACCCAGCGGCCCGGGATCGCGTTGAGGGCCGTGTTGTAGGCGCGCGCGCTGTCGGAATAGTCGCGCCGTCCCACGGCGATCCGGTTCTCCACATCTTCGAGCTGCGACTGAACGGCCAGGAAGCCGGCGCTCGATTTCAGCTCTGGGTACCGCTCCACCGTCACGAGCAGGCGTCCCAGGGCGGTGGAGAGCTGGTTCTGAGCGTCCTGGAAGGCCTTGAAGCGCTGCGGATCCGTCGTGATGGCCGCATCGGCGGGCACCTGAGCGGCGCGGGCCCGCGCCTCGGCCACCTGGGCCAGCACCTCCCGCTCCTGCTGGTTCAAGCCCTTCAGGGCATCCAGCATCGTCGCGACGAGATCGGCCCGGCGCCGATGCTGGGTCTGCACCTCGTTCCAGGCGGAGACGGCACGCTCCTCCAGCGCCGGCACCGTGTTGAGGCCGCAGGCGGACAGGCCAAGGCTCACGACGAGGGCCGTCAGCGCGAGCCGCAGCCGTGCCGGCAGGGTCATGGCGATCATCGCATGGGCTCCAATCCGATCTGCCCGGTCCCGGGCTCGGCACGACGTCCGGGAGGTTTCAAAAATCCTGCGCCTATATAGGTGGGCCCTTAGCCGCCACAACGAGCGGCCGCTCCCGGGCCTCGGCGGGTCGGACCCGACTTCAGATCGTCGGCACAGGCTCGGCCCGGCGCTCGGCGCCAGCGCCGCGGCCGGCCACCATCCAGTAGACGAGCCCGGCAGCCGCGCCCGCAAGGCCGAGCACCACGCTCACATGGAGCTCGGCGGCGGTGGCGCCACGGGCCGTGACGCCGCGCAGCAGGAAGGGCACCGCGGCCGTGAGCATGCCCGTCGCGCCCGCATACCAGAGCGGCTGGCGCAGGCGCGCGATCTCGGAGCCAAGCCCGACCGCCAGGGGCGGCAGGACCAGAACCGCAAAGGCAAGCCGGCCGAACCCCGTGGCCGCCGCTTCCATCACGGGCGCCGGATCGTCGGCCGCAAACAGCGACTCGGTCAGCGCCGAGAGCCCGGCCTGAAGGCCGTGCCCGACGAGCGCCGCCATCGTGGGGTCGACGACGGACGCCACGAAAAGAGACAGCGCTCCTGCGGTTGCCGCCATCAGGAGCGCGAAGGGAATGACGAAAAGCCAGCGCAGAAGCCCGGTCATTCGTTCGCGTCCCCGGCGGGGCCGAAACCTGCGGCTTCGATGGCCGTCACTCGTCCGCGTCCCCGACCGCATACATGCCCTCGGCTCCGATGCCGCTCTCGGCCATCAGGCGGGCGCGGGCGCGCAGCTTCTCGGTCTCGCTCTTGAGCTGGCCGCAGGCGGCGAGAATGTCGCGGCCGCGTGGCGTGCGCACCGGCGAGGCATAGCCGGCGCGGAACACGATCTCGGAGAAGCGCTCGATGCGCTCCCAGTCCGAGCACTCGTATTTGGAGCCCGGCCAGGGATTGAACGGGATGAGATTGATCTTCGCCGGGATGCCCTTGAGGAGCCGCACGAGCTCGCGGGCCTCCGCGTCGGAATCGTTCACGCCCTTCAGCATCACGTATTCGAAGGTGATGCGCCGCGCATTCGACAGGCCGGGATAGGCCCGGCACGCATCGAGCAATTGCTTGATGTCGTATTTGCGGTTCAGCGGCACGAGAACGTCGCGCAGGTCGTCCCGCACCGCGTGGAGCGAGATGGCGAGCATGGTGTTCGCCTCGGCGCCGAGACGCTCGATCTGCGGCACCACGCCGGAGGTCGAGACCGTGATGCGCCGGCGCGAGAGGCTGAGGCCCTCGTTGTCCGACATCACCCGGATCGCGGCGACCACGTTGTCCGTGTTGTAGAGGGGCTCGCCCATGCCCATGAACACGATGTTCGAGATGAAGCGCGTGCCATCGGACGGCACGAAGGCGCCGTCCGGCGGCGTCTGGCCCAGCCAGTCGCCGATCCGGTCGCGGGCGACGACGAGCTGCGCCACGATCTCGGCCGAGGTGAGGTTGCGCACGAGGCGCTGCGTGCCCGTGTGGCAGAAGGAGCAGGTGAGGGTGCAGCCCACCTGGCTCGACACGCACAGGGTCCCGCGGTCGACCTCGGGAATGTAGACGCACTCGATCTCAGCGCCCTTGTCGAGGGGGCCCGTGGAGGGCATGCGGATGAGCCACTTGCGGGTGCCGTCCTTGGACACCTGCTCGGAGACCACTTCGGGCCGCTCCAGCGTGTAGGCCTCCGCGAGCGCCTGCCGCAGACCCTTGCCCACATTCGACATCTCGTCGAAGGAGCGCGCGCCGCGCAGGTAGATCCAGTGCCAGATCTGCGCCACGCGCATCTTCTGCTCGCGCTCGGAGACGCCGATCGCGCCGAGCTTGTCCTTCAGCTCCTCGCGCGTGAGACCGACGAGCGACGCGCGGCTCAAGCCGGTGCCCGTGGCGACGGTGAGCTCCGCAATCTTCTCGATGCCGGCTGCGCGCGCGGCCTCGGTCACGGCCAGCGGGGCCGCGTTCGGGTTATGCTTGGCGATGTCGAGCGCCGTCGCCATGGGGTCATGCCTTCAGTGTCTGGGAACGAACGCCTCATATAGGCGAATTGGGACGAAAACGTGAGTCCCCCTCGCTCCCCGAGCGAGGAATGCCGACGAGACCTTCACGGGGCCGGCTCACCACTATGAGCGGATGAGCTCCCCTTCCGCACACGTCTCGGCTGCCGGATGCGCCCCCCTCCGGCACCCATCGCTGTTGCCGGATCTGCTCCCCTCCCCCTTGTGGGGAGGGTGCCGGCAGGCGGGTGGGGGTGGTGGCTCCGGACCCATCCAGGTCGGCGCCAAGGCTCAGACCTCTCCACAAGGGGGAGGGGAAGCCCGCGCTCGTGCTGGCCCCGAAGTGATGCGGCGAAAGAGGCGATCAGCGTCGCGGGTGATTTTTAGACTGTCACGAACATTCCTTGCGCGCCCGCTCGAGCGCGGGGCCGAAGCCGTTGAGCGAGTAGCGGTCGGTGAGCTGGTTGCCGCGGCTCGACTGAGCCTTCACCAGGACGGCCTGACCCCGCGCCATGGTGGTGATGGCTTGGCTTTCCTCGGCCGGGTTCTTGAGCCAGGCGTTCTGCTCCTTCGTGAGCAGGACGTATTTCGCGGTGCCGATGGTGGCCTCCGCCGGGGCGCTGTCCTTGGCCGCGTAGCCCATCACGAGGGCGACCTCGTTGCGCACGTTCTCGGCGGGGCGGAACGACACGAAGAGATAGGCGGGATCCCGCGGCAGGCTCTTGGGCTGGCGGTCCTTGGGCTGGGTGAGGGCGTAGCAGATCTTGGCGCGGCCGCCCTGGGCCGTGTAGACGCCCCAATCCCCGAAGGAAGCGACCAGCGCGGCCGAAGCGCCGCCCGGCCCCGCGATGGGCTTCGCGGCGGCAGCCGCCGGACTTGATGCCGCAGCCGGACGCTGTGGGTTCGAGGCCGCGCCCGGGCGAGCCTGAACCGCGGGCTGCGCGCCTTGAGCCCCCGGCCTCGGGGCTTGGGCCGGCTGGGCCGCGGGCTTGGCCGGAGCCGTTCGCGCGCCTGGGGCCGGGGCCGCCTGGCGCGGAGCCTGCGATTGCTGGGCGAAGGCGGGCAGCGCGAAGGCCGAGAGGGCAACGAGAGCCGAGCCTACAATCAGGCGGCGTCGCAAGGGCGTGAGAATCATATCAATACCTTAGAACGCGTGACCTCTAATCCACTGCACCCCATCCGTTAAGCTCCACTGAATGACGCGGCCCGTCGGGTGCGATTCATTAAGCTTGACCGAATCCCGTGCCGCCGCTCCTTGATGCGCCGCTTTCTCGTTCATAGGTCGAAGGCCGAACGGTTCCGTTTGGGAGCCGTCCATGCCAGAATGGGGCGACAGCCGCCCCGATAAGGGGCAGCCCGCGCCGGGATGAGCTTCACCCGGAAGCAGCTGCGAAGAGAATCGAGGACCTTTTGACCTCGCAGGCGGAATTCGCAGCGCTGGTCGCCGCCGTGGCGACCGAGCGGGATCGGGAGGCGTTCACCCGCCTGTTCGATCATTTCGCGCCGCGCCTCAACGCCTATCTCCTGCGCCTCGGCAGCGATTCGACGACCGCGGAGGAGATCGCCCAGGAGGTGATGGTCACCCTCTGGCGCAAGGCGGCCCTGTTCGATCCCCAGAAGAGCTCCCTCGGCACTTGGCTCTACCGGATCGCCCGCAACCGCCGCATCGACCACCTGCGCCGGGACCGGCTCGACTTCCTCGACACGCAGGACCCGGTGCTGGAGCCGGCCGACGACACCGACCTCGATGCGCAGGTGGATCTCTCCCAGCGCGAGGAGGCGGTGCGCCTCGCCCTCGACAGCCTGCCCGAGGAGCAGCTCTCCCTCGTGCGCCTCGCCTTCTTCGACGGGCTCTCCCACAGCCAGATCTCGGAACGGACAGGCCTGCCGCTCGGCACCGTGAAGTCCCGCATCCGCCTGGGTTTCACCCGGTTGAGGCGCACGCTCGAGGCGAGCGGCGTCGCGGAAGTCGGGTAAGCGCGACCGCTCAGGCGTCCTTCAGGGCCTCCCGGGCCCGCTCCCGGTGCGCCTCGGTGATGGAGCCCGCCACCTGGGCGATGGCGGCGGCGATGAGCGCCGCATCGTCCGCGAAGCCGAGCAGCGGCAGGAAATCCGCGATGCCGTCGAGGGGCAGCACGAAATAGGCGATGGCGCCCATAAGCACGATCTTCACCCGGCTCGGCGTCGCCGGATCGAGGGTGCAGAAATAGGCGGCCACCAGGTCCTCCGCGAAGGGGAGATTGCTCCCGAACCGCCGGATCTTGGCCCAGAAATCGCGCCGCACCCCAGCCTCGTCCTGAGTCGCCCGGCGCATCGCCTCCATCTCGGCCTTCGTGAAGGGCTTCGACAACCCGTCGCTCATCGCGTCTGCTCCGGTCCCGTTCGCGCCGGCTCCCGGCGCGTCTGCGCGCGTGCGCACAGCCTTCGCCGTTTGCGCCGCGCCTGTCATGCCTTAAGAGGCGGCTCACGTTCGCCGCGCCTATCATGCCCCAAGAGGCGGCTCACGTTCAGGGAGAAAACGCATGAAGCTCGACGAATCTGTGGCGGCGATCGTAACCGGTGGCGCTTCCGGCCTCGGCGAGGCCACGGCTCGCCTCCTCGCCGCAGAGGGCGCCAGGGTTGCGATCTTCGACATGAACGCGGAGCGGGGCCAGCGCATCGCGGGCGAGATCGGGGGCGTGTTCTGCGAGACGAACGTGGCCGACGAGGCCTCGGTGGATGCGGCGCTCGCCAAGGCCCGCGGGGCGCACGGGATCGAGCGCGTCCTCGTCAATTGCGCCGGCATCGCGCCTGGCAAGCGCACGGTCTCGAAGAAGCGCGACACCGGGGAACTCGTGGCGCACGACCTCGCCACCTTCCGCAAGACGATCGAGGTGAACCTCATCGGCACCTATCAGATGACCGCGAAATCGGCCGCTGCCATGGCGGGGCTCGATCCCGTGACCCCGGAGGGCGGTCGCGGCGTGGTGGTATGCACCGCCTCCGTCGCGGCCCAGGACGGGCAGATCGGCCAGGCCGCCTATGCGGCGTCCAAGGGCGGGGTGCTCGGCCTCACGCTCCCCGTCGCCCGCGACCTCTCGGGCTTCGGCATCCGGGTCATGACCATCATGCCCGGCCTCTTCCACACACCCATGTTCGAGAGCGTGCCGGAGGATATCCGCAAGGCCCTCGAGGCCGGCGTGCCCTTCCCCTCGCGCCTTGGCCGGCCGGAGGAATATGCGCGGCTCGTGCGCGCCATCATCGACAACGACATGCTGAACGGCGAAGCGATCCGCCTCGACGGCGCCCTGCGCATGCAGCCGAAATAAGCCGTCTTGTTCCGCAACGACAAAGGGCCGCCCTGGGGCGGCCCTTTTCGTTTGCAGCGCCGGCGCAGGGTCAGATCAGGAAGTCCGCCGCGCTGAGCGACAGGTTCTTGGCGATCTGCACGACCTTGAGGGCGCTCTGCTGACCGGAGCCGTCGGCGTCGTACCAGACGATTCCCGAGGTCTTGTCGTAGATCACCCGGTGATCGGCGGTCTCGGCCTCACGGCCGATGTGGAAGGCGCCGACGTCTAGATTGCTGCCTCCCCAAAGACCATCCGACACGGATTTCGTATGGGCTGGAGCCAGCAGAATCTGGTCCTCGCCGGGCTTGAAGTCGCTGATGCGGTCGTTTCCCATCTTGCTCTTCTGCTTCAGGCTGAACGCGAAGGTGTCCGCGCCCTGGCCGCCGGTGAGCCGGTCGTTGCCAACGCTGCCGTAGAGGAAGTCGTCACCCGCGCCGCCGGTTAGGCTGTCGTTGCCGTGGCCACCGTCGAGCACATCCTTGCCGCCGTTGCCCGAGAGCCGGTCATTACCCTCGAACCCGCGGAACTCGTTCGCTTCGGCATTGCCGGTGAAGCGATCGTTCTTCTCAGTGCCCCACAGGTTCTCGACTCCAACGAAGCTGTCCATACCGTAACGGGTGTTCTGGGCGCCCGTAACGGTGAGGTCCACTACGGCCCCGTATTTCGCTTGCGTCGTCTGGAAGTTCGGCTCGAAGACGACGGTGTCGATGCCATCGCCTCCGTTGTAGACGTCGTTGCCGCCGGCTCCATAGAGAATGTCGTTGCCGGCTCCGCCGTTCAGGACGTCATGGCCGTCGGTGAGGCTGAGCGGACTGTTGCCTTTCAGGATATCGTTCCCGGCGCCACCATTGATCGTGTCGTCCCCGCGCGAGCCGGCCAGGCTCTCCCCCGCAGCAGTGCCCGTGATCAGCACGTTGAGCTTTTCCGGCTCGGGAGGCAGGGGATTCGGCTTCATCTTTCTAGTCGTCATAGCGCATTCCTTCATAGTTATAACGTTTCCTAAGTAGATCATCATTATCGGCAAAGCAACAGCAATTTGTTTACAGTATTCTATAATGTATATATGTCACAGTAACTTACGAGTAGGAGCCTTCCATCAGACCCGCCGCAAACTGATCGCAACGCTGCGCCAGTTCGATGTCACGCCGCGAGAGTCCGTTGGCGTCGTGGGTGGTGAGGATCACGTCCACATTGCGGTAGACGTTCGACCATTCGGGATGGTGGTTCATCTGCTCGGCGACGAGCGCGACACGGGTCATCCAGGCGAAGGCGGCGTTGAAATCGGCGAAGACGAAGCGCTTGCGGATGGCGTCCCGGTCCTCGACCAGGGTCCAGCCGTCGAGGGCCGGCAACAGCTCGGCGCGTTCCGTGGGCGAGAGTGGCGTCATGGTGTCTCCAGGGGCAGGACAGCTGCGCCTTACCTAGAGCCCGCCCCCTTGCCCGTCACGTCCCGGCCCGTCACGTCCCGGCCCATGAGCGGCCGCCGTTCACGCCCTAGCCCAGCGGGTAGGCGGCCTCGACCACGTAGGGCCCGCCCCCGACCGAGTCGCGCGCGGAGAACAGCACGAAACGGCGGGCGATGAAGGAGAGCTTCTGGAAGTGCCCGCGGGTCGCCATGTAGCCCGCCACATCGATCGGCGAAGCGTCGCGCAGACGCGCCAGGGTCACGTGCGGCACGAATTTGCGCTTCTCCGGCGGCAGGCCGACCCGGCGCACCAGGCGCTCCTGCTCGGCCTGGAGATCCGCAAGATCCGTGGTCGCCGCCGCCCGGGCAAGCACCACCCGGGGGCGTCCGCCGCCAAATGAATCGAGCCCGTCGATCGTGACCGAGACCGCGCCGCGCCGTCGGCCTTCGCCGAGGCTCACGCACACGTCCTCGGCGAGGCTCTCGTCGATGTCGCCGATGAAGCGCAGGGTGATGTGATAGTTTTCGGGGTCGATCCAGCGAGCGCCCGGCAGGCCGCCCCGATAGGATGAGAGGTAGCGCCCGATCTCGGGCGGGACCTCAAGGCCGGTGAACAGACGAGGCATGGACACCCCCTTCAGCCCAGCAAAAGAGCAACGCGAACTGCGGCGCCCGGCTCGGCTAAATCCCTGGCCGGACACCCGATCATGGGGGCGGCGCTGCCACCCCCGCAACCTTGCGAATCAGACGATCAACAGGGGGATTTTGTTCCGGAATCCCCGCCCCAAGGAGCAGGGGTTCATGTGGACAAATCCCGTGACCACGGTCGGAGTGGGCACGAGGCTCGGGGGCAGGGTTCGCAGGGCAGGCCTCACGGGCGCGATCGCTCCGCGCACGCGCCTCAAGGACAGGGATTCGTGTGGACGAGGTGAATGGCGTCGATGCGCTTCTCGAGCTCCGGCGAGATCGTCACGTCGAGGCTCGCGACATTCGTCTTCAGCTGATCCATCGAGGTGGCCCCGATGATGTTGGAGGTCACGAAGGGGCGTGAGTTCACATAGGCGAGGGCCATCTGCGCCGGGTCGAACCCAAACTCCCGCGCCAACTCCACATAGGCGGCGATCGCGGGTTCCGCGCCCGGGGTCTGGTAGCGCTGGCCGCGCTCGAACAGCGTGGTGCGCGCCCCGGCCGGGCGGGCGCCGTTGAGGTACTTGCCCGTGAGGAAGCCTTGGCCGAGGGGCGAATAGGCGAGAAGCGACACCTGCTCCCGCAAGGACACCTCCGCGAGTGCCGTTTCGTAGGTGCGGTTCAGAAGGTTATAGGCGTTCTGGACGGACTGGACCCGCGGCAGGCCCCCTGATTCCGCGTGCTTCAGGAACGTCATGGTGCCCCAGGCGCTCTCGTTCGAGAGGCCCACATGGCGGATCTTGCCGGCCTTCACGAGGTCCTGAAAGATCCCGAGCGTGTCCTCGATCGGGTTCGAGGCGCCCTCCTGGTGCTTGTAGATCACCGGGTTCGAGCCCCATTGCATCGGGCGGTCGGGCCAGTGGATCTGATAAAGGTCGATGTAGTCGGTCTGGAGTCGCTTGAGGCTCCCGTTCACCGCCTCCTCGATCTGCGGCCGGGTGAGCTCGCCCTTGGAGCCGTCCGCCCGGAACCAGGTCATGTCCGTGCGGCCGACGACCTTGGTGGCGAGGATCACCTTGTCCCGGCTGCCCCGGCTCTTGAACCAGGTGCCGATGATCCGCTCCGTGGAGCCCTGGGTCTCCGCCTGCGGCGGGATCGAGTAGAGCTCCGCGGTGTCGAAGAAGTTGATGCCCCGGTCGAGGGCGTAATCCATCTGCGCGTGGCCCTCGGCTTCCGTGTTCTGCTGGCCCCACGTCATGGTGCCGAGGCAAATCAGGCTGACATCGAGGCCGGTGCGGCCGAGGGGACGGTAGTTCATGGCGGCTCCTCGCGGCGGGAGGCCGCCGCGCGTCTGTCTGTCGGAGATGGGAGCGCCGACCGGGATCAGCGCCTGGGAGGCGGGAGCGCCGACCGGGATCAGCGCTGGGACAGGCGGGACAGGAATGTCTCGACCGTGGGCAGGATCCGCTCGACGATCACCTCCACCCCCTTGGCGGTCGGGTGGAGCCCGTCCGGAAGGTTGAGAGCGCGCTCGCCGGCGATCCCGTCCAAGAAGAAGGGGTAGAGCACAAGGCCGTGCTTGTCCGCAATCTCCCGATACAGAGCCTCGAAGCGGCGCACGTAGTCCTCCCCGAGGTTGCGGGAGGCATACATGCCGGCGAGCATCACCGGGATGTTGCGGGCCTTGAGCCGCTCCACGATGGTCTCGATCGCCTTGCGGGTGACGGCAGGATCGAGACCCCGCAGCATGTCGTTGGCGCCAAGCTCCACGATCACCCCGTCCGTCCCGTCGGGCACGGACCAGTCGAGCCGGTCGAGACCGCCTGAGGCCGTGTCGCCGGACACGCCCGCATTGGCGATCTCCACCTTGAGGCCCTTCGCTCGCAGCGCCCGCTCGAGCACGGCCGGAAAGGCGGCATCGGCCGGCAGGCCGTAGCCGGCCGTGAGGCTGTCGCCGAGGGCGACGAGGCGGATCGGCTGCCCCTGGGGGGCTTGGGCCCTCACGGGCGCGAGCCCCGCGAGGAGGGTCGCACACGCAAAAATGATCGTGGTCACGAGGCCGGGTTGGCGCTTCATCCGTAAGCTTCCCATATGAAGGCCGGGCTCAAGCGGCCGAGATCGACCGGCCACGGCAGGCGGGCATCGCAACAGATCGGGTTTTCGGGCATGAAGGACAAGGCCATTGCGCTGCACAGCGTCGATTTGAGCCTCGGGCGGGGCGCGGCGCGGGTTCACATTCTCAAGGGAATCTCCCTCGCCATCGGGCGGGGCGAGGCCGTTGGCCTCGTTGGTCCCTCAGGCTCCGGCAAATCGACCCTCCTCATGACCATGGCCGGCCTGGAGCGGCCCGATTCCGGGCAGGTCGTGGTGGACGGCACGGATCTCGCCGGCCTCGACGAGGACGCCCTGGCGCGGTTTCGTGGCCGGCGCATCGGCATCGTGTTCCAGTCCTTCCATCTCGTGCCCACCATGACGGCCCTGGAAAACGTGGCCCTGCCGCTCGAGCTCGCGGGCGAGGATGGAGCCTTCGAGCGCGCCGAGGCCGAACTGAAGCTCGTGGGTCTCAGCTCGCGCCTTCATCACTATCCGGCGCAGCTGTCGGGCGGCGAGCAGCAGCGCGTCGCGATCGCCCGCGCCATCGTGCCGAACCCGGCGATTCTCGTGGCCGACGAGCCCACGGGCAACCTCGACGAGAACACGGGCGAATCGATCGTCGACCTGCTGTTTGCCCTGAAGCGGGATCGCGGGGCGACCCTCGTCCTCGTCACGCACGATCTCAATCTCGCCCGCCGCTGCGACCGGATGGTGCGCCTGCGCTCCGGCCGGGTCGAGGCCGATGCGGCTCCGGCGGCCGCCTGACCGGCGGGCTCATCGGCCTTGAGACGCGGCTCGCGCTTTCTCCCTGCCTGGGTGAAGGACGCTCATCGACCATAGCCCGCGCATATGCGGGGCAGATTCCGAGGACATCCCGATGCACGGCACCCTCACGCCTCCGGCGCCCCGATCCTCCGGGGCCGGCCTCCCCCTCGTCCTGCGGCTCGCCTTGCGCGAGCTGCGCGGGGGCCTCAGGGGTTTCGGCATCTTTCTCGCCTGTATCGCGCTCGGCGTCGCGGCGATCGCCGGCGTCTCCTCGATCTCGCGCTCCCTCACGGAGGGTCTCACCCGCGAGGGCCGCAAGATCCTGGGCGGCGACATGGCCTTCTCGCTCATCCACCGGGAGGCGAACCCGGCCGAGCGGGCCTATCTCGAGGGCAAGGGCCAGATGTCCGTCATCGCCAGCATGCGCGCCATGGCGATGGCCGGCGAGAAGGGCTCCGGGCTCGTGGAGTTGAAGGCGGTCGACGGCCGCTATCCCGCCATCGGCGAGCTCGTCACCGAGCCTCGGCTCGCCCCGGCGGACCTGTTCGCGGAGCTCAACGGCGCCCATGGGGCCGCGGTGGACGAGACCCTGCTGGCCCGGCTCGACATGAAGATCGGCGACCGGGTCACCGTGGGCGGTGCGACGGTGGAGCTCCGCGCCCGCCTCGTCTCCGAGCCCGACAAGATCGCGAACGGCATCGGCTTCGGTCCGCGCCTCATGATCTCGCAGGAAGCCCTGCGGGCCACGGGCCTCCTCCAGCCCGGAAGCCTGGTCCGGTGGACCTACCGCCTGAACCTTGCCCCCGGCGCTCCGGACGAGCAACTCGAGGCGGTGCAGCGGGAAGCCGAACGCGGGTTCCCGGAAGCCGGGTGGGAGATCCGGTCGCGGGTCAACGCAGATCCGCGCTTTGCCCGCAACATCGAGCGGTTCACCCAGTTTCTCACGCTGGTCGGCCTCACCGCGCTTCTCGTGGGCGGCGTCGGCGTCGCAAATGCGGTGCGCGGCTTCGTCGACCGCAAGCGGGCCTCCATCGCAACCCTGAAGAGCCTTGGCGCCCCGGGCGGGCAGGTGGTCGCGCTCTACCTTCTCCAGGTGATGCTGATCGCCGGCGTCGGCATCGTCATCGGCCTTGCGGTTGGCGCTGCCCTGCCCTTCCTCATCACCGCGCTGCTCGGCCACATGCTGCCGATCCCCATCGCCCCGACGCTCGCGCCGGGAGAGCTCGGCGTCGCGCTCCTCTACGGCGTGCTCACGGCGCTCGTCTTCGCTCTCGCGCCCCTCGGCCGCGCCCATGACGTGCAGGTCTCGGGCCTGTTCCGGGATCAGGTGGATCCGGAGCGCCGCCTTCCGCGCAAGCGCTACCTCGTGGCGCTCGGCCTGTCGGTGGCGGCGCTCGTGGGGCTGTCGCTCGTGGCGGCCTACGACCGACGGATCGCGCTCATGTTCATCGGGGCCGCGGCCGCAGCCTTCGTGCTGCTGCGCGTGGTCGCCTGGGGCATCATGGCCCTTGCCCGCCGCCTGCCCCGGCCCCGGGCTGCCTCGCCGCGGCTCGCGCTCGCCAACATCCACCGGCCGGGGGCGCTCACCCCGTCCCTCGTCCTGTCGCTGGGGCTCGGGATCACGCTCCTCGTGACCCTCGCCCTCATCGACGCGAACCTCACGCGCAATCTCACCCAGACCCTGCCGCAAAAAGCACCGAGCTTCTTCTTCCTCGACATCCCGAACGCGGAGGCCGACCGGTTCGAGGCCTTCCTCAAGGGCGAGGCGGCGGATGCCCGCGTGGAACGGGTGCCGATGATGCGCGGGCGACTCATGAGCCTGAGGGGCGTCCCGGTCTCGGAGATCAAGGCCGACGAGCAAAGCGCCTGGGTGCTCGATGGGGACCGGGGCATCACCTATACCCGCGATATTCCGGAGGGCTCCCGCCTCGTCGCCGGCGAATGGTGGCCCGCGGATTACCGCGGCAAGCCCCTCGTCTCCTTCGACCAGCGCATCGCCGACGGGCTCGGGCTCAAGGTCGGCGACGAGGTCACGGTGAACGTGCTCGGCCGCAATCTCACGGCCACCATCGCCTCGTTGCGCGTGGTGGAGTGGCGCTCCCTCGGCATCAACTTCGTGATGGTGTTCTCGCCCAACACCTTCGCGGGCGCCCCGCACACGCATCTCGCCACCGTCACCTTCCCGAACGGCGCGCCGCCGGCCGTGGAGGCCAAGATCCTGCGCGATGCCGCCAAGGCGTATCCGGGCGTCACGAGCGTTCGCGTGAAGGATGCGCTCGAGGCGGTCAACGTGGTGGTGTCGCAGCTCGTCACGGCGATCCGCGGGGCGAGCGCCATCGCCCTCATCAGCAGCCTCCTGGTGCTCGCCGGCGCGCTCGCCGCGGGCCACAGGGCAAGGCTCTATGACGCGGTGGTGCTCAAGACCCTCGGAGCCACCCGGGCCCGGCTGCTCTCGGCCTATGCCCTCGAATACGGGACGCTCGGGATCGCCACGGCCCTCTTCGGCCTCGTGGCCGGGACGGCGGCGGCCTACATGATCGTGACCCGCGTGATGAATATCGGCTTCAGCCTGGATCTCTCCGGAGCTCTATTCGCCTCCGCCTTGGCTGTTCTGGTGACCGTGGGCTTAGGCCTTATCGGCACCTGGCGGATCCTGAGTCAAAAGCCTGCGCCGTACTTGCGAAACCTTTGAGAGTTGATCCTTCGTTAACACAGGCCGGCGGCGTTGAATTGGGGAACGAAAGCGTTTGACTTCACTTGTTCTTGCAAGCCGCAGGGGTACCTCTTGCGCAGCTTGCGGGGACACCTCATATTCCCATAGACGCCGGACCGTTCGGCGGCCGAGGGAGGCGTGAGCCCTCGTGAACACCCTTTCCACGCGGAGACCGAAAGAGGACTCTGATGCAACCGTTTGAGCAGAACCCCACCGCCTTCGGCACCGGCTTTGCCCGGTCCGCCGCACAGGTCGACCAAGGCCTGCGCACCTTCATGCTGGGCGTCTACAACAACATGGTGCTGGGGCTCGCCATCTCGGCGCTGGTCGCCCTCGGCATCAACATGGCGGCCGTGGCCGACTCGCCCGCCGAGACCGTGGCCCGGATCGGCAGCATCCCGCTGACGTCCTTCGGCCGCACGCTCTACGCGACCCCGCTCATGTGGGTGATCGCGCTGGCGCCGCTCGCCTTCATCTTCTTCTTCTCGTTCCGGATGGACCGCATGTCGGCGGCCACGGCGCGCACCACCTTCTTCGCCTTCGCGGCGGTGATGGGCGCCTCGCTCTCGACCCTGCTGATCCGCTACACCGGCGCGAGCGTCGTCCAGGTGTTCTTCATCACGGCAGCGTCCTTCGGCGCCCTGTCGCTGTGGGGCTACACCACGAAGCGCAGCCTGTCCGGCATGGGCTCGTTCCTGATCATGGGCCTGATCGGTCTGATGATCGCCTCGATCGTCAACATCTTCGTGGCTTCGAGCGCGCTTCAGTTCGGCATCTCGGTGATCGGCGTGCTCATCTTCGCGGGCCTCACGGCCTACGACACGCAGAAGCTGAAGGAGATGTTCGTCTACGGTAACTTCGACAACGAGGCTGCCGCCAAGATGTCCATCTTCGGCGCCCTGACGCTGTACCTGGACTTCATCAACATGTTCCAGTTCCTGCTCGCCCTCGTCGGCAATCGCAACGAGTAAGCGGATCGCAGAGATCTGAACCGACCAGAGCCCCGGCCTCGCGCCGGGGCTTTTTTATTGCCGCTCGCCACATGGCCCGGTACTGGGCAGGCATGAGCGCGACCATTCGCCCTTCCGAGTATCGGGACCTGCCGGCCATCGCCGCGATCTACGCGGACGCGGTGCTTCACGGCACCGCCTCATTCGAGCTCGACCCGCCGGGCGAGGCCGAGATGGCGCGGCGCCGGGCGACCCTGCTCGAAGGCGGGTACCCCCATCTGGTCGCGGAAGCCGGCGGCGCGGTTCTGGGCTATGCCTATGCGGGTCCCTATCGTCCCCGCGCCGCCTATCGCTCGACGGTGGAGGATTCCATCTACGTGGCGCCCGACGCGCGGGGGCGGGGCGTCGGGCGGGCACTCCTCACGCGCCTGATCACGGATTGCGAGGCGCTGGATTGCCGGCTCATGGTGGCCGTCATCGGCGACGAGGCATCCACCGGCTCCATCGCCCTCCATCGCAGCCTTGGATTCGCGCCGGCCGGCCTCATTCCCGGCATCGGCTACAAGCACGGGGGCTGGCTCTCGACGGTGCTCATGCACCGCCCCCTCGGGGCCGGCATGGCCACCCCGCCGACCCGCCCGATCCCTGGCTAGTCACCGTGTCGCTGGCTTGATCCCGCATGCCCCAGCGGCAGGCTGTGTGACAACCCCGCGCCAGCCGGCCCCGGGCTAGGACACCACCTTCAGGGGCTTGTCCAGAACGCGCAGCACCCGGTCGAGCTCCTGTCCGCGCTTCATCACGAGGCCCGTCCCGGCGATCACGGAATAGGCGCCCTGCCGGCGCGCCAGCTTCGGATCCTTCTCGACCCGGTAAAGCGGCACCTCGGAGGAGCGGCGGAAGATGGAGAACACGGCCCGGTCGCTCAGGAAGTCCATGGCGTAGTCCCGCCATTCCCCCTCCGCCACCTTGCGTCCGTAGAGATCCAGGAGAAGGCGCAATTCATGCCGGGTGAAGGATACCTGGTTCGGCGCGGCCGGAAAGGAGACGACCTCCGTTTCGCCGCGCATGCGCTCCACGATCTCGCCTTCGCTCATGAAACCTCCCTGTCGACCGCCTTCAGCAAGGCGGATTCCTTCAGGCCAACCCCCGACGGCGGCGATGGGTTCACCCGTCGTCAGGGCCTTGCGCGCGTTGCGCCCCGCCTGTCGTCGTCCTGTCATGATGGGCGTGCGCACCGCGTGGTGCAACCCGCCAGGCGGACCTGCCGGGGGCGCGACCGGACTGCGGTCGGCGAAGGGTCACGCGTTCGTCAGCGAAATCACATTTTGGCCCGAATCGCGCCGCGGGGGAGCCGCACTGGCGCGCGAGAACGGTACCGTTGCCTCGACGGCCCGGTGAGCCAGTTTCGCCGGACACGTCAGCCCCCCAGCCCCCCGGGGTTTCGGGTTTGCCGGGCCACTACCATGTCGAGACACAGGCCGCCCCCTCGGGCGGCCTTCCTTTTGAAATCCCAAACAGCTGAGCCGTTCGCCGCCTCCGCGCCCCTAAGGTGCGACCTCGGGGCGTGCCTGTCCGTGATATTCAGGGTTCGGCCGCATATCGACCGCGGAGGCCATGCGGTTCGACATGTTGAAGAAGCTCGCCACCGCCGCGATGTCCCAGATATCCCGGTCCGAGAAACCCTCATCCCGCAGAGCCTGCCGGTCCTCCTCCTCGACGGTCCAGGGCGCCTCCGTGACCAGCACCGCAAAGGCGAGCATGGCCCGGTGCCGCGCCGGCAGATCGGCCGCCCGATGGTTCATCACCATGAGCTCGCCGAGCGCCGGATCGCCCGAGAGTTGCCGCACCGCCGCCCCGTGGGCCGTGAGGCAGTAATAGCAGCGGTTCTGGCTCGACACGACGACCGCGATCATCTCCCGTTCGAGCTTGGAGAGCCCCGAGGGCGCCAGCATCAGGTCGTTATAGAGGGCCGCGAAAGCCTCGAGCTTCGCGCTGTCATGGGCGTAGGCGCGCAGCACGTTCGGCACGAAGCCGATCTTCTCCTCGCATTTCGCGAAATAGGCCCGCATCGGCTCGGAGAGCTCCCCTTGCGGCAGATCGAGGGCCATCACGCGACGGTCCTCCTGGCGGGGCGGCTTCATCCCGACCTCTGCCTTCGGCTTGCGTGCGTCCATTCCGTGTCCTCCCGTTCAGGTCCGGCAGTCTAGACGACGGGAGATGCTGCTGCACGCCGCCCCTTGTCGTGCCCTGCCGTTCGTGTCCGGCAATCTCAACGAGGAACGGCGATGCGGCAGTCCAGACCAGGGACAGCGACGCTGCACCCGGCGCGCCCGCTAGGCGTTGCCGAGGGGCGCGACAGGGTCGTTAACCGGTTCTCGCATCTACCCTTTAGACGAAGGTTGCAGGACCCGCGGGTCTGTGCCAACGCTCAAGGCACAATGAGGGAGAGGGGACGCGCATGAAGCTGGATAAACCCACCAGCGGAAGCGAACTGACGGCCGAAGCGGTCGCCGTGCTCGAGGCCGGGCGCACGAGCGTGCCGCCGACCTTTGTCCGGGACCTGTTCGGGCGCGTGCCTTCCGAGGACTTGGCCTCCTATTCGCCGGAAGCCCTCGCGAACCTCGCGGCCGCGGCCTTCGACCACCTGAAGGCGCCCCGCGCCGGCGGGGGGCCGGATCTGCGGCTGACGGATGTGGAGATCGAGCGGGGCGGGCGCCGTCGCGACGTTACGGTCCTCGAGATCGTCAACGACAACATGCCCTTCCTCCTGGATTCCACCCTCGCCGAGGTGGTGGACCAGGGCTATGAGCCGATCCTCGTGGCGCACCCGATCCTGGCGGTGGAACGCGAGGCGGGCGGCGCCCTGGCGCGCCTCATCGGCGAGGCGACCGGCGCCACCCAAGCCGGCATCCGCCGCGAGAGCTTCATTCATATTCATCTCGACCGCATCGACGAGGCGGATGCCCGCGAGCGCCTGCTGGAGGGCCTGCGCCGGGTCTATGCGGACGTGCAGGTCGCCGTGTCGGACTGGGCGGGCATGCGCGCCCGCATCGCCTACACGATCGAGAGCTACCGCACGAACCCGCCGCCCCTGCCACGGGACGAGATCGCCGAGGCGGTCGCCTTCCTCAACTGGATGGCGCAGGACAACTTCACGTTCCTTGGCCTGCGCGAGTACCGCCTGCCCGCGGGCGACACCGCGGCCGACCCCGTGGAGGGGACGGGCCTCGGGCTCCTGCGCGATCCGGCCATGCGCGTGCTGCGCCGGGGCGGCGAGCTCGTGGTCATGTCGCCGGAGGTGCGCGCCTTTCTGGCCCGTCCGCGCGCGCTCATCATCACCAAGGCGAACGTCAAGTCGCGGGTGCACCGCCGCGCCCATCTCGACTATGTGGGCGTGAAGCTGTTCGCCCAGGACGGCCGCCTCGAAGGCGAGCTCAGGGTCGTCGGCCTCTTCACCGCGAGCGCCTACACCAACACCACCGCGGAGGTGCCCTATCTCCGGCACAAGGTCGCGCAGGTGGTGGCCCGCGCCGGCTTCGATCCGGCCTCCTATGCGGGGCGCGCGCTCCTCAACGTTTTGGAGAACTATCCGCGCGACGAGCTCTTCCAGGTCGACGAGGACACGCTCTACGGCTTTGCCCTCGACATCCTGAACCTGTCCGAGCGTCCGCGCGTGCGCGCCCTCGCCCGGCCCGACGAGTTCGACCGCTTCGTCTCCGTGCTCGTCTTCATCCCCAAGGACCGCTACGACAGTCAGATCCGCCGCCGCGTCGGCGAGTTCCTGGCGGGCGTCTATGGGGGGCGCGTCTCCGCCGCCTATCCGGATTACCCGGAGGGCCCGCTCGCGCGCACCCATTTCATCATCGGCCGCGACGGCGGCGAGACCCCGCAGGTGACCCGCGAGATCCTGGAACAGGGCATCGGCGCCATCGTCCGCACCTGGGGTGACGCGCTCCGTGAGGAATTGGCGCTCTCCATCGGCGGCCCGCGGGCGCGGGCGCTCGCCAACCGCTATGCGAACGCCTTCAGCGCCGCCTACCGGGAGGCCTTCGGCGCCGAGGCGGCGATCGCGGATCTCGCCCTCCTCGACCAGCTCTCGGACGCGCGGCCCCGCGCGGTGGATCTCTACCGCCGCGAAGGCGACGACGAGACCCGGGTGAACCTGAAGGTGTTCTCCCGGGGCGCCGCGCTGCCGCTCTCCGAGCGCGTGCCGCTCCTCGAAAATCTCGGCTTCCGGGTCGTGAACGAGCGAACCTACCGGGTCGCGCCCGCAGGCACCGGCGATGCGGAGCGCGTCTGGCTCCACGACATGACCCTTGAGCGCGCCGCGGGCGGCGCCATCGACATCGCGGCGATCGAGGGCTCCATCGAGGCGGCGCTTCTCGCGCTGTTCCGGGGCCTTGCGGAATCGGACGCCTTCAACCGCCTCGTCCTCGAGGCGTCGCTCGGGTGGCGCGACGTTGCCATGCTCCGCGCGCTCGGACGCTACCTGCGCCAGATCCGCATCCCTTACGCGCAGGACTATCTGGCTGAGACGCTCGCCCGCCACGGCGGCATCGCGGGTCAGATCGTGAAGCTGTTCTACGCCCGCTTCGACCCCCGGACGGGCGGAGACCGCGCGAGCGCGCAAGGCACGATCCGCGCCGAGATCGAAGAGGCGCTGAAAGGCGTCACCAGCCTCGACGACGACCGCATCCTGCGCCGCTTCCTCAACCTTCTCGAGGCGGCCCAGCGCACCAACTTCTTCCAGATCGATCAGAACGGCCTGCCGCGCCAGACCATCGCCTTCAAGTTCGAATGCGCGAAAGTCGAGGGGCTGCCGCTGCCGCGCCCGCTCTACGAGATTTTCGTCTATTCGCCGCGCGTCGAGGGCGTGCATCTGCGCTACGGCAAGGTGGCCCGCGGCGGGCTTCGCTGGTCCGACCGGCCGCAGGATTTCCGCACCGAGGTCCTGGGTCTCGTGAAGGCCCAGCAGGTGAAGAACGCCGTCATCGTGCCGGTGGGCGCCAAGGGCGGCTTCGTGCCGAAGCAGTTGCCGCCGGCCTCCGACCGGCAGGCCTGGCTCGCCGAGGGCACGGAGAGCTACCGCATCTTCGTGCGCACGCTCCTCCAGCTCACCGACAACATCGACGGCGACCGTATCGTGCCGCCCGCCGATACCGTGCGTCACGACGGGAACGATCCTTATCTCGTGGTCGCCGCCGACAAGGGCACGGCCACTTTCTCGGATACGGCGAACGCGCTCTCCGCCGAAAAGGGCCACTGGCTCGGCGACGCCTTCGCGTCGGGCGGCAGCCAGGGCTACGACCATAAGGGCATGGGCATCACGGCCCGGGGCGGCTGGGAGGCGGTGAAGCGCCATTTCCGCGAGATCGACATCGACATCCAGACGCAGCCCGTCACCGTGGCCGGCGTCGGCGACATGTCGGGCGACGTGTTCGGCAACGGGATGCTGCTCTCCCGCGCCCTGAAGGTCGTCGCCGCCTTCGACCATCGCGACATCTTCCTCGATCCTAATCCGGATCCGGAAACCTCCTTCAAGGAGCGCGAGCGCCTCTTCGCCCTGCCCCGGTCGAGCTGGCAGGATTACGACACGAGCCTCATCTCCTCGGGCGGCGGAGTGTTTTCGCGCAGCGCCAAATCCATTCCGCTCTCGCCGGAGGTGCAGGCTCTCCTCGATCTGCGCAAGGACGAGGCCGCGCCGAGCGAGGTGATGAACGCCATCCTCAAGGCGCAGGTGGGCCTCCTCTGGTTCGGCGGCATCGGCACCTATATCCGCGCTTCCACCGAGACGGACGACGAGGTGGGCGACCGCGCGAACGACGCGATCCGCATCACCGGCCGCGAGGTGCGCGCCCGCGTGATGGGCGAGGGCGCCAATCTCGGCGCCACGCAGCGCGGCCGCATCGAGGCGGCGCGCGCCGGGGTTCGCCTCAACACGGACGCCATCGACAACTCGGCCGGCGTGAACACCTCCGATGTGGAGGTGAACATCAAGATCGCGCTCACGACCCCGGAGCGGGACGGCCGTCTCGACGAAGCCTCCCGCAATGCGCTCCTCGCCACCATGACGGACGACGTCGCGGCCCTGGTTCTGCGCAACAACTACCTGCAGACCCTCGCGCTCTCCCTCTCCGAGCGGCGCGGCCTCGCCGATCTCGGCTTCGCGCGCAGGCTCATGCAGAATCTCGAGCAGGCCGGCCGCCTCAATCGCGGCGTCGAATACCTGCCCGACGACGCGGTGCTCGGCGAGCGCTCCCGCCGGGGCGAGGCCCTGACCCGGCCCGAACTCGCCGTGCTCCTCGCCTATGCGAAGCTCGCGCTTCACGACGAGCTTCTGGAGAGCACCGTCCCGGACGATCCATATCTCGGCCGCGAGCTCGAGCGCTATTTCCCGGCGGCGATGCGCGAGCGCTTTCCGGATGCCATCGCCTCGCACCGCCTGCGCCGCGAGATCATCGCCACGCAGCTCGCGAACGCGATCATCAACCGGGGCGGCCCCACCATCATCACCCGCCTCGTGGACCAGACCGGAGCCGACGCGCCCACCATCGCGGCCGCCTATGCGGCGACGCGGGACTCGTTCGGCCTCGTGGAGGCCAATGCGGCCATCGATGCCCTTGATGGCCGCGTGCCCGGCGCCCTGCAGCTCGGCCTCTATGGCGACCTGCAGGATCTCCTGATGAGCCGCATCGTGTGGTTCATCCGTCATGTGGACTTCACGGCGGGCTCCCTCGACACGGTGGTCGGCACCTATGGGGCCGGTATCGGAGAGGTGGGGCGTGGCCTGACCGAGACCCTCTCCCCCTCGGCCCGGATCGCCTGGGACGCCCGCGCCCGCACCCTCTCGGATCAGGGCGTGCCGGAGGATCTCGCCCGGCGTATCGCCGCGATTCCCGATCTTGTCGCCGCCCCTGACGTGGTGCTCGTGGCCCAGCGCACCGGCCGCTCCGTCGCGGATGTGGCGCGCACGCACTTCGCGGTGGAGGGCATGTTCCAGCTCGGCAGCCTCACCGCCGCAGCCCGCGAGATCCCGGTGAGCGACTATTTCGACCGGCTCGCCCTCGATCGGGCCATCGACAGCATCGCGGCCGCCCATCGCAACCTCACCGCGGACGCGGTGGCGCGCGGGCCCGCCGGCACCGAGGCCGTGGCGGCCTGGAGCCAGCAGCGGGGCGCGGACGTGACGCGCATCCGCACCGCGGTCGATTCCATCGTCGCCTCGGGCCTGACGCTGTCCAAGGTGACGGTGGCGGCAAGCCTCCTCGGCGACCTCGCCCGGACCTGACGGGCGGGATCGAGACTTGGCCCACGATCATTCCCCCGCCGCGCCAGGCCGCAAGGCCTCGGCCCCGGCTGGGGAACCGCGGGGGGCCACTCGCGCCGCCATCCTCGGCTGGCTTCTCTTCGATTGGGCAAGCCAGCCCTTCTTCACCCTCGTCACCACCTTCGTGTTCGCGCCGTATTTCGCGGCCGCTCTCGCCCCCAATCCGGTCGAGGGTCAGAGCCTGTGGGGCTACGCCACGGCGGCCGCGGGGCTGACGCTGGCGATCCTGTCCCCGGTGCTCGGTTCGGTCGCCGATGCAAGCGGCCCGAAAAAGCCCTGGATCGCCGGTTTCGGGGGGCTTTTCGTGGTCTCCTGCACGGCGCTCTGGTGGGCGGCGCCGGGTGTGCCTTATGCCATCCCCTTGGCGCTCGCTGCCTTTGCGGTCGCGGCGGTCGCGTCCGAGGCGACGGCGGTGTTCAACAACGCCATGATGACCAGCCTCGTGCCTCCGGAGCGCCTCGGGCGGCTGTCGGGCACCGGCTGGGCCGTGGGCTATGCGGGCGGGCTCGTGTCGCTTGTGGTGGTGCTCGGCTTCCTCGCTACGAACCCCGATTCGGAGCGCACCTATTTCGGCCTTGCGCCCCTCTTCGGCCTCGACCCCGCGGCGCGGGAGGGAGACCGGGTCACCGGTCCGTTCTCCGCCCTCTGGTTCCTCGTCTTCGTATGGCCGCTCTTCCTCTTCACGCCCGACACCAAGCGCACGGGCCGCTCGCTCGGCGAGGCCGTGGGCGAGGGCCTGCGCCAGGTACGTGCGAGCTTCCGCGATGCGGCGCGGCACCCGGGCCTCAGACCCTTCCTTCTCGCCAACATGGTCTATCAGGACGCCCTCGTGGCGCTCTTCGCCTTCGGCGGCATCTACGGGGCCGGGGTGTTCGGCTGGGGTGCGACGGAACTCGGGATCTTCGGCATTCTGCTCACTATTACCGGTACAGCGGGCGCCCTCATCGGCGGGCGGCTCGATGATCGGTTCGGCGCCCGCACCGTGGTGATGGGCGCGATCCTCTCCTTCATCCTCGTCTGCGTCGGCATCCTGTCGCTCGGCCGCGACCACATCCTCTTCACGGTCGCGACCTCGCCGCCGCGGCCGGATGACGGCCTGTTCGCCAGCGCGCCGGAGCAGGTCTTTCTCGGTCTCGGGCTCCTCATCGGCGCGCTCGCGGGACCGCTCCAGGCGTCGTCCCGCTCGCTTCTGGCGCGGCTCGTGCCGCCGCAGGAGGCAGGCCGCTATTTCGGCCTGCTCGCATTGTCGGGCAAGCTCACCTCGTTCCTCGCCCCGCTCACGGTGGCCCTGGCGACGGATCTCTTCGACACGCAGGCCGCCGGGCCCGCGGTGCTCATCGCGTTCCTCGCCGTCGGCGGCCTGCTGCTGCGGCGGGTGCGCCGGGTGTGATCAGCCGAACGTCATGGGGGTGACGCTCGCGGGAGATCAGCCCAGCGTCACGGCCGTTCCGCTCGCCGTGACCATCATCATGCTCTCGCCGGAGCCGAGCGAGCCGTAATCGAGATCGACGCCCACCACCGCGTTCGCACCCATGCGCCGTGCCTCCTCGGACATCTCCTCGATGGCCGTGTCGCGCGCCGAGCGCATCACCTTCTCGTAGGAACCGGAGCGCCCGCCGATCACGTCGCGGATCGAGGCGAAGAAGTCGCGAAAGACGTTGGCGCCCAGGATCGCCTCGCCCGAGACGACGCCATGATAGGCGACGATCCGGCGGCCTTCGACATTGGGAGTGGTGGTGACGATCATGGGGGAGCTCCTTGTGAGACCCCCTTCATGTAGGCGCTCGGCTCAGTGCCGGAAGTGCGCTCCGCCGCTTGATGCGATCGCGCCTGCTAATGCCTGAAATGCCGGTGCCCCGTGAACACCATGGCGAGGCCCGCCTCGTCGGCGGCGCGGATCACCTCGTCGTCGCGCATGGAGCCGCCGGGCTGGATCACGGCGGTGGCGCCAGCCTCCGCGGCCGCCAGCAGGCCATCCGCGAAGGGGAAGAACGCATCCGATGCCACCACCGAGCCCTTGGCGAGGCTCTCCGCACGTCCAGCGGCCTTCGCGGCCTCGGCCGCCTTCCAGGCGGCGATGCGGGAGGAATCGACCCGGCTCATCTGCCCGGCCCCGATGCCCACCGTCGCCCCGTCCTTCGCATAGACGATGGCGTTCGACTTCACGTGCTTTGCCACCTTGAAGGCGAAGCGAAGATCGGCAAGCTCGCGCTCGCTCGGGCTGCGCTTCGTCACCACCCTCAGGTCCATGGCATCCACCACCGCATTGTCGCGGCCCTGAGCCAGGAAGCCGCCCGCCACCGTGCGCAGGGTCAGGCCCGGCTGGCGCGGATCGGGCAGACCGCCGGCCAGGAGAAGACGCAGGTTCTTCTTCGCGCCCACGATGGCGATGGCCTCGTCGCTCGCATCAGGGGCGATGATTACCTCGGTGAAGATCTCCACGATCTTTCGTGCGGCTTCCGCATCCAGTGGCCGGTTCAGCGCGACGATGCCGCCGAACGCGGAGACGGGATCGCAGGCGAGGGCGCGCTCATAGGCCTCCACGAGACTCAAGCCCTCGGCGACGCCGCAGGGATTGGCGTGTTTCACGATGACGACGGCGGCGCTCCGCTCGGGCGCGAACTCGCCCGCGCATTCATACGCGGCGTCCGTGTCGTTGATGTTGTTGTAGGAGAGCTGCTTGCCCTGCACCTGCCGGGCGGTGGCGACGCCGGGACGGCTCTCCGGCGTGCGGTAGAAGGCGGCGCTCTGGTGCGGGTTCTCGCCGTAGCGCATCACCTCCGCGAGGGTGCCGCCGAGGGCGCGATAGGGCGGCGTCGCATCGTTGAGCGCACCCGCGAACCAGTTCGAGATCGCGGCGTCGTAAGCCGCCGTGCGGGCATAGGCCTTCTGCGCAAGCCGCCGGCGCAGGGTGAGCGTCACGGCCCCGTCCTGCGCATCGAGATCGGCGAGCACCGCCGCGTAATCGGCCACGTCCACCACGACCGCCACATCGCCATGGTTCTTTGCCGCCGCGCGGATCATCGCCGGCCCGCCGATATCGATGTTCTCGATGCACGCCTCGTAGGAGCCGCCCGCCGCCACGGTGGACTCGAACGGGTAGAGGTTCACGACGAGAAGGTCGATGGCGCCGATCCCGTGGGCGAGCATGGCCGCCTGATGCTCCGGGTTCGAGCGGATGCCGAGGAGGCCGCCATGGACAGCCGGGTGCAGGGTCTTCACCCGCCCGTCCATCATCTCGGGAAAGCCCGTGAGCTCGCTCACGTCGCGGACGGGCAGGCCAGCCTCTTTCAAGGCCCGGCTGGTGCCGCCGGTCGAGACGAGCTCGATTCCCCGCGCTTGGAGCGCCTGGGCAAAGTCCAGGAGCCCGGTCTTGTCGGAGACGGAGAGGAGCGCGCGGGACACGCGTTTCGGGTCGCTCGGCATCGGGTCTCTCCATCCGCTTGGGGAAGCCCGCGCGATAGCACGATTGCCCACGGGGCGAAACCGCGCCCGGAACCCCTCGAAAGAACGAGGTCAGGTGAGCGCCGGATTCGGCTCGGTCCGTCTCATGGCCGTGGGTCGGGGCGCCGTCCGGATGCGATCCTGGGCAGACACCGCGCTCTTGAGGTCAGATGAGCGCAGGGGTGGGCTCGCTCTGGCGCGAGGAGGTCTCGGGCAGGCGGGCCAGGCGCTCGAACCGCCAGCGCACGCTTCCCGACTCCCGGGGCTTGAGCCCGAGCACGATCTGCTCCGTCCGGCGGGCCCCGTCGGTGGCCGAGAAGAACACGCTGTCGTCGAGCCAGGCCTCGCCCGGATGGACCTCGAACTGCCAGGCCTCCCGGTTCGGCAGGATGAGCATGACGACGCGGCCGCCCTGCACGCGGCTCGCCTTGATGCCGGGCGCGAGGTGAAAGCGGATCACGGCCTCCGCATCGGCCGGGGTGTGCGGATCGCACTCGAACACGTCCTCGCCCTCGAGCCGCTGGCCCTCGGCGGTGAGCTGCCAGCTGCGCCGGTGAACGATGCCGAACCGCGCCCGGTAGCCGTCGTGGCTCGCCTCCAAGATCTGGGTGTGGTCTCGCTCGGCCCGCTCGGCCGTGACCTTGCGAGGCCCCGAGAGGGCGACGGCGCCGAGGCGCCGCAGGAGCCAGCGCGCCAGCAGGCGCTCGTGCCAGAAGCCGTAATCGCCGAGAAACCGGGCCGAGGAAGTGTCACCGATGGCGGCCGTCGAATGGGCCGAGGTCGACCGCGCGGCCTGGAGAACGCTGTCGTTGCTGGCCCGCGGCAGCCCGCAATTGACGATGATGCGCTGCGCGCCCGCGGAGAACTCGAAGGAGAGGGTGCTGGAGCCCGCCTCCGCCGAAAGGTCCGTCGGCGGCAGGGCGCCTACATCGGCCACCACGAGCGCGCGGCCCGCCTCAAGGCGCTGGTAACCCGAATGGGGGGCCTGCTGGATCGGCCGGCTGCGCATGTCGTCATAGGTGAGAAGGGTCGCCAGGTGGTCCGCGGCCGTGACGCCCATGCCATTGAAATGAGAGAGCGTGCCGTCCCCGTGCCGGAAGAGCCGGACCATGGGCAGCATCCGGTCGATGGCCCGCAGGAGGGCCTCCGGGGTGTCCACCTCCCGGCTCGCATACATCTGGCGGAGCGGCAGGAGGTCGAAGAGCAGCTCGATGAGGATTCGCGGGTTGCGGCTCGCATGGCCCCCGTCGGGCAGGATCTGGCGGTCGAGCTCGCGGGCGAGGAGCCGGGTCGCCCGGCGCAACGGGCCCTCCAGCCCGTCGCAGCACAGGCCCGCATAGCACAGGCCGATGGCCGCCATGAGCCGCCGGTAGGGCAGGGCATGGGAGCGCACGTCCCGCTCGAGGTCGCGGACGTTGCGGCCGATGGCCTTGAGAAAGCGCTGGTAGAAGGCGTGGTCCGCCCCTTCCAGGATGAGCGGGGACTGGCTCACGAAGGAGATCAGCCGGCGCGCCACCACCTGGGTTTCTCGGGCAAGCCGCCGGTCGCCATTGGCCGTGGAGATGAACTCGTCGACGAGGGACCGCGCATTGGCCTGCGCCAGCGCGGTGCCGGCCGCCCTCAGGTGCCTGAGCCAGCCGAACCCGTAGAGCGCCTCGCCCCAAGCCCGGGTCGGGGGCGCGAAGTCGAAGGGCGAGCGGCCGCCGGTCGAGAGGGGGCGCCCGGCAAAGACGAAGAAACCCGCATAGATATCGCCCGCCACGGTCGGATCGGCGGTGCGCAGATCCTGCGGGGCGAAGAGAAGCCGGGACGGCACGGGGGAGCCGACGCGAAGCCAGGCGGCGGTCCAGGCCGCTTGGCCACGGATCGCCCGTCCCGCCTCACGCAGGCCAAGCCCATACAGGCGCCAGCGGTCCGGCCCCCAATCCACGCGCCTCTTCGCCTCCATCCCCAAGCCTCGGAAATCCCGGGCCTCCCGCGAGGCGGGTGCCCGATTCTCCCCCGGTCAACCGGGCGGCCGTGTCCAAGCGGCAGGGTACGATCTTAAACCTCGCCGAATGGTTAATCTTTGGTGACGACAGGCAATAAGGCAGCAATCTGACCGAAGGGTTAATGCGGCCGCCGTTTATCCGGCGCGCACGAAGCGCGCGGCAAAGAAGCCATCGACTCCGCTGCGGGCATTGTCGGGGAGCTTCAGGTGGCTCGGCAGGGTCCGCAGGTCGCCCTCGGCCGTGACGAATTCCGCAACCCCGCCCACCTCCTCCGGCGTCACCGCATGGCGGGCGAAATCCGGATGGCGGGCGAGGAACGCCTCCGCCTGCCGCTCGCCCTCGTCGGGCTCGAGGGAGCAGGTGCAATAGACGAGACGCCCGCCGGGGCGCACGAGCCGCGCCGCCGCATCGAGCAGGCGCCGCTGGAGATCCGCGAGCTTGCCCACATCCTCCAAGGCCTTCGTCCAGGCCACATCCGGGTGGCGGCGGATCGTGCCGGTGGCGGAGCAGGGGGCGTCGAGGAGAACGGCATCGAAGGGCTGTGCGTCGAGCGCCGCCGCGTCCACGGCGCGCAGCTCCGCCTCGAGCCCGAGGCGGGCAAGATTCTCCTCCACCCGCTTCAGGCGCTTCGCGGAGCGGTCGACGGCCAGAACCTCGGCCCCGGCGGCCGCGAGCTGGGCGGTCTTGCCGCCCGGCGCCGCGCACAGGTCCGCCACGCGCTCGCCGGGCTGCACGGCGAGCAGGCGCGCCGGCAGGGCGGCCGCCGCATCCTGCACCCACCAGGCGCCCTCCTCGAAGCCGGGCAGGTCTCGAATGGCGGTTCGGTCCGTGAGCCGGATGCTGCCGGTCGGGAGAAGGGTGCCGCCAAGGCGCTCCGCCCACACATCCGCATCGCCCTTCACGGTGAGGTCGACCGAGGAGGCGCTGCGATGCGCGGCCGCGATGGCCATGGCTTCCTCCGGCCCGTAATGGGCGCTCCAGCGCGCGCGCAGCCATTCCGGCGTGTCGCACCACGGATCGTCGTCGGCCAGGATGGCGTTGCGCTCCCGGGCGACCCGTCGCAGCACCGCGTTGACGAGGCCGCACATGGGCCTGAGCGGCCGGTCGGCGCCTGCGATCCGCAC
This sequence comes from Microvirga sp., assembly GCA_036562855.1. Lineage (GTDB taxonomy): Bacteria > Pseudomonadota > Alphaproteobacteria > Rhizobiales > Beijerinckiaceae > Microvirga. The sequence goes on along the minus strand of DATCJK010000009.1, from coordinate 53,031 downwards.
GGCGGTGTCCACGGCCGCATGGTCGGGCACGTCGAGGAAGAGGATCTGCGCGGCGCCGACGGCGAGCAGCGTCAACAGCCGCTGGTCCCTCGGCAGGCCCTGGTCGAGCCGCATGTGGAGCGCATGGCGGATCGTGCCGAGGCGGCGGAACGTGACGATCGCGATGGCCCTGGCCAGGCCCTCGTCGCGGGGCTCCAGATCCTCGGCGGGCGCGAATTCCGCCAGCATGTCGTCGAGCGGTACGCGGCGCTTCAGCGATTCCGTGACTGCGATCCAGGCGAGCCTGCGGGCGCCGAGCCCTTCGGTTCCGTGCTCCACCGGCTCAGCCCCAGGGCCCGCGCCGCGCACCGCCGCCCCAGGGGCCGGCGGATCGCGCGGAGTTCAGGATACCGCCGGTCGCCACGGGGGCAGGGCGGGATTCCTGGAGGAGGGTCTGAAGGGCCGCGATCCGGTTCTCGGTCGCGGGATGGGTCGAAAAGAGGTTGTCCATGCCGCGTCCTGACAGGGGATTGACGATGAAGAGGGGCGCGGTGGCGGGGTGCCGTTCCGCATCCGGGTTCGGAATGTGTTGCACGCCGCCCGCAATCTTGGCGAGGGCGGAGGCGAGCGCCATCGGGTCGCCGCAGATCTGGGCGCCGAGGCGGTCCGCGTCATACTCCCTAGAGCGGCTGATGGCCATCTGGATGATCATGGCCGCGAGCGGGCCCAGGATCGCCGTGCCGATCATCACGAGCGGGTTCGGTCGATCCGTGCCGCGGCCGCCGAACAGGAAGCCGAACTGGGCGAGGGTCGAGATCGCGCCGGCCACCGTGGCGCTCACGGTCATGATGAGGGTGTCGCGGTTGCGGATATGGGCGAGCTCGTGGGCCATCACGCCCGCCAGCTCGTCATAGGAGAGCATCCGGACAAGGCCCGTCGTCGCCGCGACGGCGGCATTCTGCGGGTTGCGTCCGGTCGCGAAGGCGTTCGGCTGCGGGTTGTCGATGAGGTAGACCCGCGGCATCGGCAGCCCGGCCCGGTGGGCGAGGTCCCGCACCATGCCTACAAGCTCGGGAGCCGTGCGCTCGTCCACCTCCACGGCCCCGTGCGCGGCAAGGGCCAGCCGGTCCGAATTCCAGTAGGCGAAAAGGTTCGTCGCCACCGCGATGCCGAGCGCGATCAGCATGCCGTTCGCGCCGCCCAGAAGGTAGCCCACGACCCCAAAGAGCGCGGTGAGCCCCGCGAGCAGCATTGCGGTCTTAGCCGTGTTCATCTCCGTCCCACCCATGCAAAAGGGCCGCCGGTTCGTCGGCTTGTCCCCGACCCATGTGGGCACGCCTCAGGCGCCGCAAAAGTGCCGGAGCGCCCCCGTGACGCGCTTTCGCTTCCGGCCCGGCGCGCCTACATCAAGTTCATGAGCGACGACAACACCGCCCCGCGCCCCACCGGGGCCGCCCCGCAAAAGGATCTCACCCCCGCGGCCCGTCGGGCCCTGGAGGAGGCGGCCGCGCGCCGGGCCGCCATCGACGCCCGCGCCGCCGAGCTCGCCAAGGCCAAGGAACACCGGGGCCGCGGCGGCCTCGAGCCCGTCCGCTACGAGGATTGGGAAGTGAAGGGCCTCGCGAGCGACTTTTGAAGCCGGCGCCGCTTTCATGATTGTTGTTTCATGACCCTCGCGCGCATCTCCCCCGCGCAAATTCCTTTAGCCCTTTCGCATCATTGTTGCTAAACCGCTGGGGCGGGAGCGTGGGGAGCCATGTCGGGGGCGACGGTCGAGGCGGCGGGGTCGCCATCCATCTGGCGGCGGCGGCCGTTCTGGAATCTGTTCGTCCCGGCGATCGGCGTGGGGCTCGAGCAGCAGATCGTCTTCATCGCGCTGCCGCTTCTCGTCTACCAGGCCTCCGCGTCCGCCATCGAGATGAATCTCGTGCGCGCGCTCGGGCTGATGCCCAATCTTCTGCTCGCCTTCCTCATCGGCGCCCTGGTCGACCAAGCGAACAAAAAGAACTGGCTCGTTGCGGCCCTCATCGTCCAGGGGACTTGCCTCGTGGGGTTGGCATCGGCCTTCGGGAGCGGGCTCACGCATCCGCTCGTCATCTACCCGCTCGTCTTTGCCCTCAGCACCGCCGTCTACGCCTATTACAACGCACAGACCGCGGCGCTCAAAATGGCGCTTCGCCAGGACGAGCTCGGGCCGGCGACGGCCGCCATGTCCTCCGTCGGCCAGACCTTCCAGATGCTGGGCCCGGCCCTCGCCGGCCTCCTGCTGATGCTTCCCGCACCCTCGGCGAGCCTGTGGGCCGCCGCCGCCGTCGCGGTCATGAGCCTTGCGGCGATCCTCCCGCTCGCCCTGGCGAGCTCGTCCCCGCCGCAAGGCGGGCGCCTGCGGGACAGGGTCCTGGAAGGCTGGCGGGCGCTCCGCGCGAACCGGCCGATGTGGCTCTCCACCCTTGTGGTGATCGTCGCCAACTGCGCCGAGGGCATGTTCAACATCACGATGCTCCAGAAGGCGCAGGCGCTGGGGCTGTCGGGGGCCGAGATCGGCCTCATGTTCTCCGCCGCCGGCGCGACGGGCCTTGCGGGTGCCCTTCTGGCGCCGTGGATCCGAGCCCGCATCACCATGGGCGGGGCCAGCTTGTTCGGCCTCGGTGTCATGACCCTGTGCTACGTCGCAGCGGCCGTGGCTTCGCAGGCGATCACCCTCACCGCGGTGCTCGCCGTCGAGGCTCTCGGCGGCATGGTCTACAGCGTGATGATCTGGACCCTGCGCCAGGAGACGACGCCGGTCGCCGTCATCGGGCGCGTCACGGGCCTCACCGGCTCCCTGTTCAAGCTCGCCATGCCCTTTGCCATCGTCGGCGCCGGATTTCTGTCCGAGCATTCCGGGCTCACGGCGGTGTTCGCCGCTTCCGCAGCGCTCGGCGCCGCCATGGTGGTTGCCTTCGCAGCGAGCCCCGTGCTCAGAACCTTGCGTTAGGCCAGGAGCCTGTCAGAGAGGGGAACACCATGTCGGGGGCAGCCGTGGGAGGCGAAGCGAGAACGCCGTCGCTCTGGCGACAGCCGGCTTTCCTCCGCCTCTTCGTCCCATCCGTCGGCGTCGGCCTTCAGCAGCAGATGGTGGTCATCGCCCTGCCGCTTCTCGTCTATCAGGTCTCCGCTTCGCACCTGCAGATGAACGTGGTGCGGGCGCTGAACTACGTGCCCTACCTCTTCCTCGCCTTCGTGATCGGCGCCCTCGTCGACCAGAGCGACAAGAAGCGCTGGCTCGTGGGCGCGGCGGGGCTGCAATCGGTGAGCCTCGTGGCGCTCGCCGTCCTGTTCGGCATAGGGGGCGGTGGAAGCCCCCTGGTCTACGCGCTCGTGCTCGCCCTCAGCGTTGCGAACTACACCTATTTCAACGCGCGCAGCTCGGCCATCAAGATCGCGCTCCGTCCCGGCGACCTCGGGCCGGCCGCCGCGGCCTTCACCTCCATCGGGCAGGCTTTCCAGATGCTGGGTCCGGCGCTCGCCGGCGTGCTGCTGCTCTTTCCGTCCTCCTCCACGGCCCTGTGGGCTGCGGCGGGCGTGGCGCTGGTGAGCCTTGCGGCGCTCGTGTCCCTCGATCTCGATCCCGGGCCGGCTCCGGCGGCCGAACCCCTGGGCGCCCGCATCGCGGAAGGGTGGCGGGCGCTTCGGGCCAACCGGCCCATGTGGCACTTCACCCTCGTGATCATGGTGACGAACTGCATCGAGACCACGATCGGCATCACCATCCTGCAGAAGGCGCAGGCGCTCGGGCTCTCGCCCGCCGGGATCGGCCTCCTGTTCTCCGCGGGCGGCGGGGTCGGCATGGCGGGAAGCCTTCTGGCCCCGCGCCTGCGCCCGGTGCTCGGGCTCGGACGGCTCGCGGCGCTCTCCGTCGCGGTGACGGCGCTCGCCACGCTCGCGGCATCCCAGGCCGGGAGCGCCTTCACCCTCGGGGTAGCCCTCGCCACGAGCTCGTTCTCGATCATGGTCTATTCGGTGCTGGTCAGTACCCTGCGCCAGGAGAGCACCCCGGTCGCCGTGATCGGCCGCGTCACAGGGGTCACGGGCTCCCTCTACCAGCTCGGCGCCCCGGCGGCGGTGATCGGCGCTGGACTCTTGGGGGAAGCCTCCGGGGTCGGCGCGGTGCTCCTGTGCACGGCAGCCGCCGGGCTTTTCATGGCGGCCGTGATCATGGCCGATCCGGTCCTGCGTCGCCTGCGCTGACCGGGTGCGGTCTCAACAGGGGAAATCCGGCGGCCCGGCTTCGCCGATTGTGCGGCCCGCCCCGGGTCGGTACAACACGGGCCGGAGGGGCAGGATGACAGGCGCCGAACGGCTCGAAGCATTCCGCGGCGTGCTGGGCAAGGTCCACCGCGCCCTCGCGCTGCCGTTCGGCTTCGAGCTCTGGGACGGCTCCACGGTTCCGGCGGACTTGCCTTCTTACGCCCTGCGCATCGCCATCCGGCAGGAAAACGTGGTGGCGGCCCTCGTCCGGCGGCCGACCTTCGACACCCTGCTGAACGCCCATGTGGCGGGGCTCATCGACCTCAAGAACGGCACGATCTTCGATCTCGCCGACCAGCGCCCCCGGGGCAAGATCGGGCGCCGCGTGCTCGGGCTCGGGGGCCTCGGGACCCTGCGGGTCCTGGCCGGGTTCTGGCGGGCGCCCGCCGACATGCCGCGCCCGCTCGACCGTCCGAGCAAGGCCACCGGCTCCCGCGACGGGCGGCCCGAGACCAACAAGGGCAACGTCGCCTACCATTACGACGTGTCGAATGCCTTCTACCGGCTCTTTCTCGATCCGGAGATGGTCTACACTTGCGCCTACTTCCAGCCGGACTGGCACGACGATCTCGCCCGCGCGCAGGCCGACAAGCTCGACATGATCTGCCGCAAGCTGCGGCTGAAACCGAACGAGCGCTTCCTCGATATCGGCTGCGGCTGGGGCGCCCTCATCTGCCACGCGGCGAAGCATTACGGCGTCAAGGCGACCGGCGTCACGCTCTCCGAGGAGCAGGCCAAGCTCGCCCGCGACAAGATCGCGGCGCTTGGCCTTCAGGATCGGGTCGAGGTGGTCTTGCGGGACTACACGCAGATGGAGGGCGAGTTCGACAAGATCGCCTCCATCGGCATGTTCGAGCAGGTGGGCCTGCGCAACCACCCGGACTACTTCCGCGCGGTGCACAGGCTGCTGCGGCCGCGGGGTCTGTATCTCCACCACACCATCGCGCGCCGCGCCAAGCGCTCGGACCGCGCCTTCCGCCGCCTGAAGCCCGAGTACAAGGCGCTCACCCGCTACATCTTCCCCGGCGGCGAGCTCGATCATCTTGGCATGTCCGTCGCCAATCTGGAGCGCCACGGCTTCGAGGTGCACGACGTGGAGGCCTGGCGCGAGCACTACCAGCGCACCACGCGCCTGTGGTGGGAGAACCTCAACGCCCGCCGCGCCGCCGCCGAGGCAGAGGTGGGGCCGGAAAAGACCCGCATGTGGCTGCTCTATCTGGCGGGCTGCTCCCTCGCCTTCGAGCGCGGCGCGGTCGGCATCAACCAGACCCTCGCCTCCAAGCGCACCCGAGGCCCCGCCGGCCTGCCGCCGTCGCGGGTGGACCTGTATCGGTAGGCGGCTCCTACCGCATCACCATTGTCAGCGCGCGATGGCAGCATCTCGCGGGACGGTGAATGCGCGTCACTGCGTCACCACCACCTGCGTTCCCACATCCACCCGCTCGAACAGGTCGATGATGTCCGCGTTCAGCATACGGATGCAGCCATAGGACGCGAAGGTGCCGATGGAGCGGGGGTTGTTGGTGCCGTGGATCGCGTATTCGCCCCGGTTGAGGGTGAGGGCCCGGGCGCCCATGGGGTTGCGGGGCGAACCGCCCTCGATCACGTCGGGAAGCTGCGGGTTGTCGCGGCGGACCTCGTCCGGAGGCGACCAGGCGGGCTCAACGTATTTGCCGTCGATGCTGGCGCCGCCGAACCATTGCTTGCCCGGACGGCCGACCGCCACCCGGTAGCGTAGGGCCGTGCCGTCGCCGCGCACCAGATAGAGCCGCCGCTCGGCGGTGCGCACCACGATGGTGCCGGGGCGGAGGGATTCGGAGAAGGGCACCACCTCGCGGGCCTCGGCGGCACCAGCGGCAAGGCCCGTCAGAAGGGCGGCGGCGCAAACGATTTTCGGCAGCATGGCGCGCTCCTGCGATGAACTCGGCAGGAGAACGACGCAAAGGCCACGCTTCCGGTTCCCGCGAGGAGAACCGTCAGGCGATCAGATCACCGGGTCCCAGGCCGGCATGCCGTTCGCCGGCATCTCGCTCGCCCGCGCGATCGGCGCCTTCGGCACCCGGTTCGTCATGCGGGCATAGAGCCGCTTCACCGTGACGCTCGCGGTCGTCACGCACAGGAACGGCAGGAAGGCATGGACCAGAGCCGCCATTCCGGCGAGGAGCAGCGGCCCCGCGAAGGACAGAGCCACGTGCATGTGCTCGAAATAGGATTCGCCGACCGCGTCGGGGTGCTCCGTGAACAGGCGTTTCAGGGACATGGCAGGCCTCCTTTTGCGCGACACACTATCGCGCAAAAGGCCGGACGGGCAAGGCACGCCTCCCCCTCTCCCTTGAGGCGAGGGGGCAGTGCCATTCCCGCAGGCCGAGGCTCCCCCTCAACCGGCGCCGACGCGCCGACCTCTCCCGCGAGGGGAGAGGTGGAGGTTCAAGCTGCCTGCGTGCGCTTGTTCTGGCGGTTGGTGATGAGGTCGTCCACCACCGCCGGATCCGCGAGGGTCGAGGTGTCGCCAAGGGAACCGAACTCGTCCTCCGCGATCTTGCGCAGGATGCGGCGCATGATCTTGCCGGAGCGCGTCTTCGGCAGGCCCGGGGCGAACTGGATCAGGTCCGGGGAGGCGATGGGGCCGATTTCCTTGCGCACCCAGCCCACCAGCTCCTTGCGCAACTCATCCGAGGGCTCCTCGCCCGCCATCAGGGTCACGTAGGCGTAGATGCCCTGGCCCTTGATGTCGTGCGGGTAGCCGACCACGGCGGCCTCCGACACCTTGGGGTGCGCCACGAGGGCGCTCTCCACCTCCGCGGTGCCCATGCGGTGGCCCGACACGTTGATCACATCGTCCACGCGGCCGGTGATCCAGTAATAGCCGTCCTTGTCGCGCCGGCAGCCGTCGCCCGTGAAATACTTGCCCGGATAGGTGGAGAAGTAGGTCTGCACGAAGCGCTCGTGGTCGCCATAGACCGTGCGCATCTGGCCGGGCCAGGAGTCGGCGATCACCAGGTTGCCCTCGGCGGCGCCCTCCAGGATCTTGCCCTCCGCATCCACCACTTCGGGCTTCACGCCGGGCAGCGGCAGGGTGGCGGAGCCGGGCTTGAGCTTCGTGGCACCTGGAAGCGGCGAGATCAGGATGCCGCCGGTCTCCGTCTGCCACCAGGTGTCCACGATGGGGCAGCGCCCGTCGCCCACCACCCGGTGGTACCATTCCCAGGCCTCCGGGTTGATGGGCTCGCCCACGGAACCCAGGAGCCGCAGGGACTTGCGGGAGGTCTTCCTCACCGGCTCCTCGCCCGCCTGCATGAGCGAGCGGATGGCGGTCGGCGCGGTGTAGAAGATGTTCACGTTGTGCTTGTCGACCACGTCCCAGAAGCGGGAGATCGACGGATAGGTGGGCACGCCCTCGAACATGAGGGTCGTGGCGCCGTTCGCGAGCGGCCCGTAGAGGATGTAGGAATGGCCCGTGACCCAGCCCACATCCGCGGTGCACCAGTAGATGTCGCCGTCGTGGTAATCGAACACGTGCTGATGCGTGTAGGACGCCCAGACCAGATAGCCGCCCGTGGTGTGCAGCACGCCCTTCGGGGTGCCGGTGGAGCCTGAGGTGTAGAGGATGAAGAGCGGGTCCTCCGCGTTCATCTCCTCCACAGGGCAATCGGAGGTCACCTGCGCGACCGCCTCGTCGTAATAGACGTCGCGGCCGGGCGTCATGGCGATGGAGGAGCCCGTGCGGCGCACCACGAGCACGTGGTCGACGCCGCCCACCCGGTCGATCGCCGCATCCACGTTGGCCTTCAGCGGCACCTTGCGTCCGCCGCGCAGGCCCTCGTCGGCGGTGACCACGAAGGTCGATTTCGCATCCTGGATGCGGGATGCGAGCGAATCCGGCGAGAAGCCGCCGAAGACCACGGAATGGACCGCGCCGAGCCGCGCGCAGGCGAGCATCGCATAGGCGGCCTCGGGGATCATCGGCAGGTAGATCGTGACCCGGTCGCCCTTCTTGACGCCGCGGTTGCGCATGACGTTCGCCATGCGGCACACCTCCGCATGGAGCTGGCGGTAGGTGATCGACTTCGACTCGGAGGGGTCGTCGCCCTCCCAGATGATCGCCACCTGGTCGCCGCGGGTCGAGAGATGCCGGTCGATGCAGTTATAGGCGACGTTGGTGGTGCCGTCCTCGAACCAGCGGATGGAGACCGTGCCCGGCCCGAAGGTGGTGTTCTTCACCCGGGTATAGGGCTTCATCCAGTCGATGCGCTTGCCCTCCTCGCGCCAGAAGCCCTCGGGATCCCGCATGGAGGCCTGGTACTTCGCCCCGTAGCCCGCCTCGTCGAGATAGGCGCGGCGCGTCCAGTCCGACGAGACGTCGTAGATTTTCTCTTCCATGGCGCATCTCCCGGGCGTCGGCGCCGACGGGCGCCGGTTTTTCGTTGCCCAAGATGTAGGCGAGGGGGATCGCCGACGGCAAGGCCGCCCCACTTTGACTTTGGTCGCTCGCCGCATGGTTCGACGCACGGAACCGCGCGGGGCGGTCGGTGTTTTTGCGGAGCGGTGCCCGTCAGCGCACCCCGAAGGCGCCGATGATCGCGCCCTGGATCAGCAGCACCGCGAGCCAATGGCCGCTGTCGATGAGCGTGAGACGCGCGCTGTGGCCGCCGAAGCGGTGGTTCGTCGCCAGCGTCGTCAGGACGAAGCCGAGCCAGGCGAAGAGGCCCGCGAGCACGCCGTCGAGAAAGGTGGGCTGGCCGGCGCCCATGTAGCGGACCAGCCCCGCCAAGACCCAGGCCATGACGAGCTGCGCCACGAGCGCCACGATGAACGGAACGGGCGAGGGCTTGCCGGTCGGGCCCAGCAGTTCCGCGCGGGTCTTGCCGAGGGCGATGAGCCAGGGCCGCGCGAGGGCCGAATACCAGGCGGCTCCGGCGAGCCAGCTTGCGACGGCCGCCAGGCAGACGGCCCAGTAATTGATGCCCGCGAAGGCCAAGATGAGGGCTCCCTGGTGTCCGGCAGTCCCGGTCCCCCTCCAAACTGAGGGGTTAACCCTAAGGAACCCTTAATGGACGGGCAACCCGCCGCGTCAGGCGCCGGCCTTGAGGCCGCCCATCCGGCACACCAACGCCCATTCGGCCTCCGTTACGGGCTGCACCGAGAGGCGGGAATTGTTCACGAGGATCATCTCTTTCAGGCCCGCCTCGCCCTTGATGGCCTCGAGGGTGACGGGCTGCGGCAGGGGAGCGACCGCCTTCACGTCGACCATGCCGAACTTGCCGGTCTCGTCCGTGTGGTCCGGGTAATAGGCCTTGATCACCTCCACGATGCCGACGACCGCCTTGCCCTCGTTGGAATGGTAGAAGAACCCGCGTTCGCCCGGCTTCATGGCCATGAGGTGCTGCTTGGCCACGTGGTTGCGCACCCCGTTCCAGAAGGTCCCGGCCTCGCCGGCGGCGACCTGCTGGTCCCAGGACCAGACGGAGGGTTCGGATTTCAGGAGCCAATAGGCCATGCGGGTCTCCGGGAGGGTGGGGTTCGGGCAGCGCCGATACGGCTGGCGGGGGGTGGCGGATCAGGCTTCGGATTTGAGCGGGCGCTGCATGAGGGCATCGATCGCCTGGTCGAGGGAGAGGCGCTGGGCGAGCACCGCGTCGATGGCGGCCGCGACCGGCATCTCGACGCCGCGCGCACGGGCGAGCGCCACCAGGACCGGGGCCGTGAGCGCGCCCTCGGCAAGCTTGCCGCCCGCCGCTTCGGCGACCGACGCGCCCCGTCCGAGCCGCTCCCCGAAGGCGAAGTTGCGCGATTGCGCCGAGGAGCAGGTGAGCACGAGGTCGCCAAGGCCGGACAGCCCCATGAGGGTCTCGGGTTCGGCCCCGTAGGCGGCGGCAAAGCGCAGGAGTTCCGCAAAGCCTCGGGCGATGAGGGCGGCCTTCGCGCTCTCGCCGAGGCCGCGCCCCGCCACGGCCCCGCAGGCGATGGCAAGGACGTTCTTCGCCGCTCCGCCGATCTCGACGCCCCGCAGGTCCGTGCGGTGATAGACCCGGAAGGCCGGGCCGGAGACCGCCTCGGCGAGGCGCTGCGCGAGCGCGCCGTCCTCGGCCGCCAGCGTCACGGCGGTGGGAAGCCCCCGGGCCACGTCCGCCGCGAAGCTCGGGCCGGAGAGCACGGCCACCGGCGCACCCGGGCGCACCGCCCGCGCCACGTCCGTGAGAAAGAGGTTCGTGCCGCGCTCGAGGCCCTTGGCGCAGAGCACGATCGGTGCCCCGGCCGGGAGAACGCCCGCAAGCGCCTCCACCATGGCGCGGGTCGTCTGGGCCGGGGTCGCGAGAAGCACCGCATCGCAGGATGCGAGATCCCGGAGCGATGCGGTCGGACGCACCGGCTTCGGCAGCCGCAGGCCGGGGAGAAACCGCTCGTTCTCGCCCGCCCGCGCAATCGCCTCCGCCTGCCCGGGATCGCGCATCCACAGGGGCACGTCACCGCCCTGCGCGGCCACGAGGGCGAGCGCCGTCCCCCAGGCTCCGGCCCCAGCGACCCCGATCTTCACGAACGAGCCCTGTCCCAGGGCCGCAGGACGATGGCTGTCACGCCTTGGCTCCGGCCTCGTCCCGGGAGGCGTCGAGAGGCCAGCGGGCGCGGGCTGGTGCCGTGAGGTCGTCCACGAGCCCGAGGCGCAGGCGCTCCAGGCCCGCCCAGCCGATCATGGCGCCGTTGTCGCCGCACAGGTTCACGGGCGGTGCCACGAGCTTGAGGCCCGATTCCATGGCAAGACGCTGCAGGGCCGAGCGCATCGCCTGGTTGGCCGCGACGCCGCCTGCCACCACGAGCGCGGTCGGATGCCCGGCCGCATCCCGGAAAGCCCGCAGGCCGACCCGCGTCCGGTCCACCACCGTATCGACCACGGCGGCCTGGAAGCTCGCGCACAGATCCGCCACGTCGGAGGCGGTGAGCGGCGCGATCTTCTCGGCTTCGAGGCGAAGCGCGGTCTTGAGGCCGGACAGGGAGAAATTCGGCTCCGCGCGGCCCATCAGCGGGCGCGGCAGGGCAAAGCGCTCCGGGTTTCCCTGGGCCGCCTCCCGCTCCACATGCGGACCGCCCGGATAGCCGAGGCCCAGCAGCTTCGCGACCTTGTCGAAGGCCTCGCCGATGGCGTCGTCGATGGTGGTGCCGAGCCGCACGTAATCCCCGACGCCGCGGACCGCCAGGAGCTGCGTATGCCCGCCGGAGGCGAGCAGCAGGAGGTAGGGAAAGCCGATCCCGTCCGTGAGGCGGGCCGTGAGCGCATGGGCTTCGAGGTGATTGACCGCGATGAGGGGCTTTCGCGTCACGAGCGAGAGCGCTTTGGCGGTGGTGAGCCCGATGATCACGCCGCCAATGAGGCCGGGCCCGGCCGCAGCCGCGATGCCGTCGATATCCTGCAACGTGCAGCCCGCATTCTTCAGCGCCCGCGCCACCAGCCGGTCGATCACCTCCACATGGGCCCGGGCCGCGATCTCCGGCACCACGCCCCCATAGGCCGCATGCTCCGCGATCTGGCTCAGCACCTCGTTCGAGAGGATCTCGCCCTTCCCGTCGTAGCCCGTGGTCACCACCGCGGCGGCGGTCTCGTCGCAGGTGGTTTCGATGCCGAGAACACGCATGAAGGAGCATCACCAGGTGGCGGGTGGCGGGGCAGGGTCCGCTCCCCTATAGTCCGCGCCGCTTTCGATGCAAATGACCGATCGGACGCGGCCGGGTCGTCGGAGCCCGGTCCGGCCGGACCGCCGTTCGACAGCCACGCACGCTACCACAGCCGCCGGGCCCCGGCCGGCTCCTCAGGAGACAGTCCCGCATGGCGCAGACCAGCACCCTGGTGATCGGCACCCGGGGAAGCCCTCTCGCTCTCGCCCAGGCGCACGAGACCCAGGACCGCCTCGGCGCGTCCCTGGGCTGGCCCGTGGAGGGCCTGCCGCTCAGCATCATCAAGACCACCGGCGACGCCATCCAGGACCGGCCGCTCTCGGAGGCCGGGGGCAAGGGCCTGTTCACGAAGGAGCTCGACATCGCGCTTCTCGAGGGCGCCATCGACCTTGCGGTCCACTCGGCGAAGGACCTGCCGACGGCCCTGCCCGAGGGCATCACCATCCTCGGCTATCTCCCCCGCGAGGACGTGCGCGACGCCTTCATCAGCCGCAAGGCCACGAGAATTCACGATCTCCCAGAAGGCGCGGTGGTGGGCTCGGCCTCGCTTCGCCGGCAGGCGCAGATCCGGCGTCTGAGGCCGGACCTCCAGGTGACGCTGTTGCGCGGCAACGTGGGCACGCGCCTCGCCAAGCTCGATGCCGGGGAGGTCGATGCGACGCTTCTTGCCATGGCGGGGCTCCGGCGGCTCGGTCTCACGGACCATGTGACCAGCACCCTCGACACGGAGGATTTTCTCCCCGCGGTCGGACAGGGCGCCATCGGCATCGCGGTCCGCACCGGGGACGAGCGGGTCGAGGCGGCGATCCGCACGATCCTCGATCCAGTGACAGGCCACCAGCTCGCCGCCGAGCGGGCCTTTCTCACCGTGATGGACGGGTCCTGCCGCACGCCCATCGCGGGTCATGCGCGGGTCGAGGGGGACCGGATCGAGATCCGCGGCCTCGTGCTGCGGCCGGACGGCTCGGAGAGCCTCGAGGTCGTTCGCCAAGGCGCGGCCCTCGACGCCGCGGCGCTCGGGCGGGAGGCAGGTCTCGACCTCAAGGCCCGCATGCCGGCCGATTTCCTCAAGGCCTGATGCGCGTCCTCGTCACGCGCCCGGCCGCCGATGCGGCACGCACGGCGCGGCGTCTCGCGGCCCTGGGCCACGAGACGCTTGCCCTGCCGGTGATCGGCATTCGGCCGACGGACGATCCGGCGCCGACCGAGCCCACCGATGCGCTGATCGTCACCAGCGCCAACGCGGTCCCGATGCTCGCCGCCTTCGATCGCAACCTGCCCGCCTTCGCGGTCGGCGCGCGCACGGCCCAGGCCCTGCGCGAAGCCGGCTTTGCCGCCGTGCAGGCGGCGGGCGGCGATGGGGCGGCCCTGGCGGGCCTCGTGCGCGGCTCCCTCGCGCCGGGCGCCCGGCTCCTCCACGCGGCTGGGCGGGATCGCAAGCCGGAGCCCGAGCACTCGCTCAAGGGGGCCGGCTTCGCCGTCGCTCTCTGGACCTGCTACGAGGCCTCCCCGGTTACGGACTGGCCCGACGCATTTCGATGCGCCTTGGCGACTGGTCAAATCGGCGCCGCGCTCCACTATTCGAGGCGCAGCGCCGGTCTCGTGCGGGAGCTGTCGGCCAAGGCGGGTCTCCTTGGCGCCATCGCCGCCTGCCCGCATCTGTGCCTCTCCGCCGATGTGGCGGCAGCCCTGGCAGGGCTCGACGCGCCGCTGCTGGTGGCCTCCGAACCCTTGGAGGAGGCGCTTCTCGCCCTGATCGCCCGGCTGCCGGACCGAGATGGCGTGCCGCAACAAGGCCGCTAGGCTCGATCACGCTTCGGCGAGATCGGGTCAGGCCGGCCGAAAAACCAGCCCGCTCCGGCCGGAGGCGATTTCCCCGCTCGGGAAACGGCTCTAAGGACGGAACGAAACGTCGCGCTCAAGCTTGCCATAATCGCCGCTTAACCGGGTTCTGCCGTGACCGATTCCAAAGATCCTTTCCCCCGCCGGCCTCGCAAGGACGCCTCCCGCGAACCGCCGACCCTCGACCTCAAGGCGACCGTGGTGGACACCCCGGCGCCCGCGGACGAGGCAAAGCCGAGCGCCGACACCTCCGGCGTTCCGGACGAGACCCCCGTCTCGGCCGGCCTGTCCGACACGCTCCCGGCCGCGGACGCGACCGCTATCACGGGCGAGCGCGCCGATTCGCTGCCGCCGGCCGATACGGAGCCGGCGGTCATCGAGCCAAGCGACACGCTGCGCGCCGAGGGCGACCGGCCCGATGCGCTGCCCCCGGGCAATGCGGATGGGGTCGGAACGGAGTCTATGGCTCCGCCGCCGCCCCCTGCCTCCGCTGACCGGCGGTCGGGCGCGTCCTTCGGGTCGCTCCTCGGCGCCGGGCTTCTGGGTGGGCTCATCGGCGCCGGCGCCCTTGCGGCCTACGACCAGTGGCGCAGCTCCCAGGGCGGCGGCGCTCAGCTTGCCCAGGTGCAGCAGCAGCTTTCGGGCTTTGCCCGGCAGGATAACCTGCGCGCCCTCGAGGGGCGTCTCGCCGCCCTTGAAAGCGGACAGGGCACCGTCAACCAGCGCCTTCAAGCGGCCCAGACCCTCGCCGAGCGCGCCGCCACCCGGGCCGAGGAGGCGGCGAGCCGACCCGCCGCCGCGGTGCCGGCCGCGCCGGGCGCCCCGCCCCAGCCGTCGCCGGACCTCACCAACCGCCTCGCCGCGCTGGAGACGCAGCTGCGCGACCGCAACCAGGCCCCGACACCCGCCGTCACCGAGCTGACGAACCGGGTCGCAGGCCTGGAAACCCAGCTTCGCGGCCAAGGTCAGGCCGCCACCACGGCCGCGCAGGGCCAGGAGCGCCGCCTCGGCGAACTCGACCAGCGGCTCGCTGCCCTCGACCAGCGACTCGGAAGCCTCGACCAGCGGGTCGGATCCCTCGACCAGCGCGTGGGCGCCGTCACCCGGCAGGTGGCCGAGGGCGGCTCGGAGGCCACCCGGGCCGGCACCCGCGTGGTGCTGGTGGACCGGCTCGCCAACGCCCTGCGGGAGGGCGCCCCCTATGGGGAGGTGCTCGCCGGCCTGCGTCGCTTCACGCCGGACGCGGCGAGGCTCCAGCCGCTCGAGCCCTTCGCCGGCGGCGGCGCGCCCACGGCCGCCGCGCTCGCGCAATCCTTCGAGCCTGTCGGCGAGCGTATCCTGCGTGAGAGCCGCCCAGCCGACGAGAGCTGGACGGACCGGCTCCTGCGCATGGCGGATCGGGTCGTCACGGTCCGCGCCGTGAACGAGCCTGGCGGCACGGGCGTGCCGGGTCTCGTGACGCGCATCGAGCAGGCGCTCGCGCGCGGCGCCTTCGCGGATGCGGCCGCTGCCTTCGACGCCCTGCCGGAGCCCTCCCGCCGGGTTGGCGAGGGGTGGGGCCGCACCCTCAAGCAGCGCGCCGCCGCCGAGGCGGCCGCCCGCGCCGTGGCGGCCGAGGCCGTCGCTTCCCTCAACCAGTCGACGCGGTAAGGAGTTCTCCCCGCATGTGGCGCGCACTCGTCTTCATCGGCCTCCTCTGCGTCGCGGCTTTCGGCGCCGTGTGGCTTGCCGAACGGCCGGGCTCCGTGATGGTCACCTTCGGGGGCTACGAGCTCCAGACCTCCGTCGCGGTCGCGGCCATCGGGCTCGTGGGCATCGCGCTGGCCCTCGCCCTTCTGTGGTCGGCCGTGTCGGCCCTCATAAGGCTCCCGTCCCGCCTCACCTTCGCGTCCCGGGCGCGGCGCAGGGCGCGGGGCTACGACGCGGTGTCCCGCGGCATGGTCGCGGTGGGCGCCGGCGACTCCATCGCGGCGCGGCGCCACGCGAACGAGGCCTCGCGGCTTCTGGGCGAGGAGCCCCTGACGCTTCTCCTGAAGGCGCAGGCCGCGCAGGTCTCGGGCGACCGGGCCGCGGCGGAGAGCGCGTTCTCGCGCATGATGGACAACGGCGAGACCCGGGTGCTCGGCTTGCGCGGCCTCTTCGTGGAAGCCCGGCGCCGGGGCGACTCGGCGGCCGCAAGCCGCCACGCCCTCGAGGCGGCCCGTCTCGCGCCGGCGGCCTCCTGGGCGAGCGACGCCGTGCTGGAGATGCGCTGCGCCGAGCGGGATTGGCGCGGCGCGCTTGCCGCCGTGGACCGGCGGGCCTCCCTCGGCCTGCTCGACAAGGCGACCTCGCGTCGCCACCGGGCCGTTCTCCTCACGGCCGACGCCCTCGACCGGGCCGAGCGCGATCCGAAGGGCGCGCTCAACAGCGCTCTCGATGCCCTGAAGCATGCCCCGGACCTCGTGCCCGCCGCGGCGCTCGCCGGGCGCATGCTCTCGCACCGGGGCGATCTCAGGAAGGCGGCGAAGATCGTGGAGACGGCCTGGAAGGCACAGCCCCATCCGGATCTCGCCGACACCTACCTGAACCTGCGCCCCGGCGATTCGGGCCTCGACCGGCTGCGCCGTGCCGAGACCCTCCAGCGGCTCTCGAACCACCACCCGGAGGGACGTCTGGCGGTCGCCCGCGCCGCCATGGAGGCGCGCGAGTTCCCCCGCGCCCGCGCGGCTCTCGAAACGCTCGCGGCCGAGCGCCCGACCATGCGGGTCTGCCTCCTCATGGCGGATCTCGACGAGGCCGAGCACGGGGCCACCGGCCGCGGCCGCGAGTGGCTCGCCCGGGCAGCCCGCGCCCCGCGCGATCCGGCCTGGATCGCGGATGGCGTGGTCTCCGACCGCTGGGCGCCGATCTCCCCGGTGACCGGGCGCCTCGACGCCTTCATCTGGCAATCCCCGCCCGATGTGCTCGTCGCCCCCGAACTCGCCCTCCATGACGAGGTGACGGCCGATCTCGACGAGGAGCCGAAATTCCTCCCGCCGCTGCCCCCTGCCGCGCCCGCGGCTGCGACGGCTCCCGTCGACACGGTTCCGGCGCCCGAGCCCGCGCCCGTGACCGAAGCGAAGCTCCAGCCCCACGCCAAGCCGATGGAGAAGGCGAACGAGGACGCGCCGCCGCTCGATCCGGTCGCCACGGTGCTCGTGGTGCCGGACACGGCGGCGGAACCCGCCGCCAAGGCGGAGCCCGAGGCGTCCTCGAAGGCACGGACCAACGGCGCTCACCCGGTCGAGCCCGCACCCGTGGTGTTCCCGATGGATCATCCGCCCGACGACCCAGGGGCGAAGCCCGTGGAGCCGAAGACGCAGCGCCGCGGCCTGTTCCGCTGATCACGGGCGCTCCGGGGCATCCCCGGAGCGTTGCCGCAGGCCCATGGCTTGCCTTGCCAACCGGCCGGGTTGAGGCTATGACGCGCCATCCGTTCCGTGATCGCGGCCCCGCGCCCCGATCCTCCGCCCGGCCCATGCCGGCGGCGATGCCGGAGCGGGGCTGCAAAGCCCGGTACGCCGCAATAGCTCAGCTGGTAGAGCACCTCATTCGTAATTAGCGGCCCTGCCGCCGAAAACGAAAGAAGCTCAATAGGTTGATGGCGCATCGGGTAAGTTAGTAGGGCCCTAGTAGGGCACGGAGCCGCAATAGCTCAGCTGGTAGAGCACCTCATTCGTAATGAGGGGGTCGGGGGTTCGAATCCCTCTTGCGGCACCACTACTTATATCATTTCCACATCCTGACCGTTTGTGCCCGCGGACCTGTAGCGGACCCTTTTGCGGGGATTGCACTCGCACGTGGTCAATCGTTTTCCCACTGCCGGACCTATCTGCGAATCGGGTGCTGAACCCCCCCCGACCCTCGTCGGGTCCCCGGGGGGCGGCTTTGTATGCCGGTCCCCGCCGCACGCCACACATTTCTCAAATATTATGAAAATCTTTGACGCAGGTATTGCCAAAAGACGTTCCCTGTACAAAACAGGATGAGTTTGTTTTGGAGCGGGGCGCGCATATGCGGGATCGACGGGCAAAATTCGTGGAGCTGGCCACTAAGCGCGTCAATAAAACGATCGCTCAGATGCGGCTGGTCGGTAATCTCTCAAACAGAGCCACATACGAGTACACAGACGATGACGCCCGCAAAATCGTACGCGCTCTGCAGCGCGAGGTGGACGCCATAAAAGCCCGCTTCGGTGATTCTGCAGGCGGCAGCGAGCCTGAATTTAAGCTCTAGAGAGACAAACGAGGGCCGATTGGACCCCTTGTCCAAAGAGAAGCGCAGCGCCTTGATGAGAAAGGTGCGGCAGAAGAATACAGCGCCCGAGCTGTTGCTGCGCCGATTACTGCACGCGAAAGGCTGGCGGTACCGCCTACATTCAAAGGACCTTCCCGGTCGGCCCGACATCGTCTTTAGGGGTAAGCGGCTCGCAATTTTTGTGCATGGCTGTTTTTGGCACGGTCATCTTGGTTGCAATAAAGCTACTGTACCGAAAACTCGCACCGACTTCTGGTTGGCAAAGATTGAGGCGAACCGGGCTCGAGATCTAAAGGCTGAAGAGGCTCTTAAGGAGCTGGGATGGCGTGTAGCGGTCGTTTGGCAATGTGAGTTGAGGGAGCCGGACAAAGTGCTGGCTCGGCTTGAGCGTATGTTGGCAAGTGACGGCGACGGTCTTCTCGGGATCCATCTTGTACTGACGTGCGGGGGCGTCAATCGGTGTGCATGTTCATCCGCTAAAAGGCTTGGTGAATAGAAGCTTGGCTATATGTCCGTGAATCTCATCCATTGCCCGGCGCAGACGCTCGACGTCCATAACGATGTAGCCGGCCGTGACATCGCCGGCGGTGCGGTGGTTCAGAAGGCGCTTCAAGGTGTACGTCGGCGTGCCGATCGCCTCCGCGATGGTGATGAAGGTGCGCCGAAGGTCATGAACCGTGAACCTGTGGCCACACCGGGCGCCCACGCGGGCGACAAAGGACTTCACCTCCTGCAGGTGGCCGTGGCGGCTCCCCGTCGGGAACACCCATGGAGAGCTGCCGACAAGGCCGCGCCGCTCCTCCAGGAGGCGAACCAGCTGCGGCGACAATGGCAGCCTCAGTGAGTCGCCATTCTTGGTCTTCGGCACCGTCAGCGTGCGGCCGACAAGGTCAATGTTCTCCCACCGCAAGCCGGCAATCTCCCGCCGCCGCATACCGGTCAGCAGCGCCATGAGCAGGAAATCGCGGGCAAGCGGCGCCTCTTGAATAACGGTTTGGTACCAGGCCGGGAGCAGGTGCTGCGGGATAACGCCCTGGCGGCGGCGTTCGGGCGCCCATTGCCGCGCCTTCGATAGCACGCCCACAGGGTTCGGCGGCAGGTCCAACGTGTCATCGTGGGCCGTCTGCACGAAATTGTAGACAGCTCTGAGGTGCCGCATCACGGCGTTCGCCGTCATCGCCCCGCGCTCGACGATCAGCTGCTGGTGGCGCTGCAGCACCATCGCCCGCGAAACCGTTCCGATCGGCCGGTCAGCCCAATCTGCGAGGTACGTATCCACGGTACGCTGGTAGTTTGAGCGCGTCGAGAGCGACAGCGACGGCTTGGCTCGGAAGTAATCAGTGAAGGCGTGGCGAAGGGTCAACCGGCTGACGTCGGTTTCTACTTTCTTAGCGTTCGGGTCCTCGCCCTGGCCCATTCGGCTCAAGGTCTGCAGAGCGAGCTTGCGGGCCTGCTCGGGCGTGACGAGGCCATACCGCCCAAGCGTCGTTCGGACCGTTCGGCGGCCCACCTGGCCCTCAGCGATGAAGACCTTGGTCCGCGAGCCAACGCGCAGGCCAAAGCCCCGTAGCTCCTGGTCGCGGTAGATCACCTGCCCCTGCTGCGGGTAGGGCAGGGCATCGATCGAGCGCTTGGTCAGGTGGATGGTGGGCATGGGAAGACCTCCTATGCCCTTCACGGGTAGCTCCGACCGGATCCGCTGAAAAGAGAAAATAGTCCTGACTACAAGCCGGTCTCCAAACTTCCATCCTGGGCCGAGAACAAACACGAACGGCCTGAACGGGCCGGCTTAGACCCAGTCTGTCCCAGATCAGGTAACCTAGAACTTAGCCGTCCAAATCGGACGCCGTGCTGACCGAAAGCGTCCGGGTTAGACCAAGAAAACCCAAGCTTCAGGCCATGCGCAGCACGACCCCAGAGCAAGAAATGTTATGGCCAGGAGACCTGCTCTCGGCTGCCTGACCAGGGTTGGCGGTCCAGTCTCCTCGCTATCTCGACGCCACGCCGCCGGTACTGAGTCAGACCGTGGGTGCCCTAACGATCCTAACGGTCACTGGCGGCGCTGCATGGGAGTGCATCTGTGCGCCGCCCTCGCCTTGTCATCGGTGGCGCTGCCATTCCCCAATGAGCGCGGTGCTCCATCTCACCTCACCAATCAAACTATGGGGGTTCTGGATGAAGGCTCTTCGGCTCCGCAAGCCCGGTGGGCTCGACGCACTCGACCATGTGGAGATGGAGGATCCCGGCGCGCCTGGACCAGGCGAGATCCGCGTGCGCATCCATGCCAGCTCCCTCAACTACCACGACCTCGGCGTCGTCTCAGGCCGGATGCCCGCGGCGGACGGGCGGATCCCGATGTCCGACGGGGCAGGCGAGGTGGAGGCCGTCGGCGAGGGCGTGACCGAGTTTGCACCCGGTGATGCTGTGGTCTCCTGCTTCTTCCCTTTCTGGCAGGACGGCGGGCCCGAGGTGGACGATTTCAGCGGCACGCCTGGCGATGGCATCGACGGCTATGCCCGTGAATGGGTGGTGACGCCGGCGCAGTGGTTCACCCCGGCGCCGCGCGGCTACAGCCACCTTGAGGCGGCGACGCTGACAACCGCCGGCCTCACCGCATGGCGGGCGCTCGTCGTGAACGGCGGGCTGAAGGCGGGCGACGTGGTCCTCGCCCTTGGCACGGGCGGCGTGTCGATCTTCGCGCTTCAGATCGCCAAGGCCATGGGTGCTCGCGTGATCATCACCTCGTCGTCCGACGAGAAGCTGGAACGGGCGCGGTCCCTCGGTGCCGACCATACGATCAACTACCGCACGACCGAGCAATGGGCTGCCTCCGTGCTCGCGGTGACGGGTGGCCGCGGGGCCGATCATGTCGTCGAGGTCGGCGGCGCCGGCACCCTGCCACAGTCGATCGCGGCCTGCCGGATCGGCGGGCACATCGCGCTCATTGGCGTGCTCACCGGGCGTGGAGGCGAGATCCCGACGGGCCTCCTCATGCGACGCCAGCAGCGCCTTCAGGGCCTCATCGTCGGCAGCCGCCGGCACCAGCTGGATTTCGTGCGCGCTCTCAATGGGCTCACGCTGCGACCGGTGATCGACAGGACCTTTCCGCTCGAGGCCACGGCCGATGCGTTCCGGTATGAGATGTCGGCTCAGCACTTCGGCAAGATCGGCCTGACGATCTAGGCAATCTGCTCGGACCCATTTGGGTGGGCGATACCGACATGAGACCGGAAGAGGTTCGCTTTGCGTCTGGCTCCGCTGATCGGCTAGGATCAGAACAGGCGCCGAAGATGTCCGAGCACGCTGCCTCGAACGTTGTCGATGTGGGTGCGCATAGCCTCGTGTGCACGTGCAGGATCACGAGCAAGAATCCCGTCGATAATCTCCAGATGCTCAAGCGTTCCCGGGCGGAAGCGCTCAGGCACGCGTCCCATGTCGAAGATTCTCGTCTTCAGACGCAAGTCCTGAATGAGCTCAGCCAGCAGCCGAGACCCCGCAAGATCCGCAATAGCAAGATGGAGCCGATCGTCTAACGCCGCGTGTTCCTGCGGGCTCGGAACCTCTCCAGACAAGAACGCCGTGAAGCGGTCCTTCATCGCTCGAAGCTCATCCGAGCCTCCAACTTCAGCAGCGCGCCCGGCGGCCTCGACCTCCAATAGGCGCCGCACGTGCAGGATCTCGATAAAATCGTCCACAGACAGGCGACGGACGACTGGCGTGACACCGGCCGTCCGCAGAACCAGGCCCTCCGTCATGAGTCGGGTGATCGCCTCGCGAACGGGCGTGCGCGACACCCCCAACTGGTCCGCAAGCCGCTTCTCTTGGAGGGCGGTGCCGGCCGTGAGCGTGCCGTTGAGGATCATCTCGCGAAGTCGCTCGTAGGTCGAGTGACTCAATGTTGATCCGACATCACCTTGAAGGGTCACGGCAATGGCTCCCGACGAGTGCAGGCGCGCGAGCGACAGTAAGGCCGAAGACTTCCGCGATGGGTCGCCTATGGCCTGTCCGCCACACTCAGAGGCGCTTTGAACATTGGCATCCAGTGTGTATACCGCTTGTATGGATCTGTCACCCAGGACCTGGGGAGGTCCACACCTGAGCTGAATTGACAGAGGCTTAGGTGCCTGAATTTCTTTGCCATCGGGGGCACCGGCACATGGCTGATCTTCTTGTCACCGGTGGCACCGTCATCACAATGGATCCTAGTCGTCGGATCATCGAGGACGGCGCAGTTGCAATCCAAGCCGATCGCATCATCGATGTGGGAACCAGCGCCGATCTCAAGTCCCGCCACCAAGCTGGGCGCGTGATCGATGCAGACCGAAAGGTCATCCTACCAGGTCTGATCGATGGACACGCGCACGCCGGCCATGGCCTCATTAAGACGATGGGCGGCGGGCGTGGCCAGCTCTGGTACGAGGCCTGCGAAACAGCCTACACGGTCGGCTCGACAGAGGCTTTCTGGCACGCAGAAGCCCAATTGGCTGCCTTGGAGCGACTGCGCTTCGGTGTGACGACGGGTGTCTCCCTTTTGGGCGGCGGCGACAGCATCATGCGGACTGACGAACGCGCCTATGCAGACGCCCATTGCAGCGGCGTTCTAGAAGTGGGTACCCGCTCCATAGTTGCTGTCGGTCCCACACGCCCACCTTTTCCGCGCAAGTACGCACGTTGGAGCGGGAGCGCGCGTGAAGACCTAGCGGTCTCGTTCGATCAGCAGATGCGAACCTGTAGGAGTGTGATCGAGGCGTGGCATGGGAGCCACAGGCGCCGTATCTCCGTTGCCATGTTGACCCCGACACTCCGAGACGAGCACATCAAGGAGTTGGCTCCTGACGTCCTTGAGGAGGCACGGCAACAGGCCTTAGTAGCGCGTGCTCTCTCCCGTGAGACCGGCACGTTGTTCACCCAGGATGGCCATACTCGCGGCAGCGTCGCTTACGCGGACGACCTCGGCATTCTAGGCCCAGATGCCCTGCTCTCACATGCGACCGACCTCACAGATGAGGAAATCGCAATCTGCGCACGGACAGGTACGAAGATCGCTCACAATCCGAGTGCGGTCGCCTCGATCCTCGGACGCTGCCCGGTTCCCGAGTTGCTGGATGCCGGCGTCACCGTCTGCCTCGGCTCCGATGCGACAGCCCCCGACCGCTCCGGCGACATGTTTCGCCACATGCAGCAGTGCATGCATTACCACCGAACCTATTTCCGCGATGCGAGCTACCTTCCACCGGGACGGGTCTTGGAGATGACGACCATCGACTCCGCTAAGGCGCTGGGGATGGAGCGCGACATTGGCTCGATCGAGATTGGCAAGAAGGCTGACGTAATCCTGGTCGACTTGGCGCGGCCCCACCTCTACCCGGCCCACATGCCTGCCTTTCGGGTGGTCTGCTACGCCAACGGCAACGACGTCGACACGGTGATCGTCGACGGGCGGATTCTCATGGAAGGACGCAAGGTTTCGAGCGTCGACGAAGATCGGGTCCTTCAGGCGGCACAAACGGAGTGTGATCTGATGCTGGACCGAACGGGGCTGCGCGGGCTTCTCGCCATGCCGCCCGACTTCTTTGGCCATACGAAATCAGCCGACCGCCACTAACGTTGATCAGGAACCGTCGATGAGCCAGTCAGCCTACGATCTCGTCATCCGGGGTGGCATCGTCGCTACCGCGACCGACATCTTCGAAGCCGATATTGGCATCTCCGGCGAGACAATCACAGGCATTGGTCGAGGCCTTCCGTCCGGAGGGCGCGAGATCAATGCAGCCGGCAAGCTCGTACTGCCGGGCGGCGTCGATGCCCATTGCCATATCGAGCAGTTGTCGGGCGGTGGGATCATGAATGCCGACACCTTCGAGACCGCAACCCGCTCGGCGGCGTTCGGCGGCACCACGACGGTGATCTCCTTTGCGGCCCAGCACAGGGGCATGCGGCTCAAGCAGGTCGTTGAGGACTATGCTGGGTTGGCGAGTCGAGGCGCCATGATCGACTATGCATTTCATCTGATGGTCGCGGACCCGACTCCTGAGACCCTGAACGATGATCTGCCGGCCCTCATCAAGGCCGGGCATCGTTCAATCAAGGTCTTCATGACCTATGACCGGGTCCAGGTCTCCGACGAGGGGTTGCTCGATGTTCTGCTCACAGCACGCCAGCATGGAGCCCTCGTGTGTGTCCATGCCGAAAACCACGGGATGCTCAAATGGATGGGCGAGCGGCTAGTCGCTCGGGGCTACACCGACCCCAAGTACCACGTCGTCAGCCACCCTCGCGCGGCCGAGGTGGAGGCCTTTCAGCGGCTCATCCAGTTTTCTCGATTTGTCGATCAGCCGATCGTCATCTTTCATGTGTCGACGGCGGAGGGCGCAGCCGTCATCCGGCAAGCAAGGGGCGATGGCGCTAAGATCTTTGCCGAGACCTGCCCGCACTACCTCTTGATGACGGCCGAGGATGTGGATCGGCCTGGCCTCGAAGGCGCGAAATGGATCTGCTCGCCGCCGCAGCGGACGACGTCCGATCAGGAGGCGCTCTGGAGAGCGCTCGACCTTGGCGATCTACAAATCCTGTCCTCGGACCATGCGCCATACCGCTTCGACGCGAGCGGAAAGCTCAGCGCGGGTCCAGCCCCGAACTTTAAGCAGATCGCGAACGGCATGCCTGGCCTTGAGATGCGCCTGCCGGTTCTGTTCGATGCCATGGTGAGCCGTGGACACCTAGGTCTCGCAAAATTTGTTGAACTGACCGCGACGGCACCGGCGCGGATCTATGACCTTGACCGCAAGGGCTCGATCGCCGTGGGAGGGGACGCGGATATCGCGATCTGGGATCCCGAACGCGTGGTCAGCCTGACTGACGAGCTGCACGACAATACGGGCTACAATCCCTTCGCGGGGCAGACGATCCGCGGCTGGCCCGTGACGGTTCTCAGGCGGGGGGCCGTGATTATCGAGGACGGCGTGCTGAGAGCCTCGGCTGGTTCAGGCCGCCTGATCTTGCGCAAAGCTGGTCCGGCGACCAAGCCGACCGGCCAGCTTGCCGCCGAACTCGACCCGGACCGCAATTTCGGCGCGGCACTTCTGTCGTCGACAGAGCCCAACCACTCCTGAGGGGGCACCCATGACCGGCACCATCTACGTCATCAACCCCAACTCCTCCGAAGCTGTCACCGCGGGTATAGACACGGCGGTCGAGCCTCTAAGATCGTCGGATGGCCCGGCGATCACCTGCCTGACCTTGAAGGAGGGGCCACCCGGCATCCAGTCGCAGCGTGACGTCGATGGGGTGATTGCTCCGATGCTTGCCCGCGCGCATGCGCTTGAAAACGATGCCGCCGCTTTTGTCGTGGCATGCTTCAGCGACCCCGGACTTCATGCCCTCCGGGAGCAGAGCCGCCGGCCGGTTCTCGGCATTGCGGAATGTGGCGTGCTGACGGCTTTGACGATGGGCCAGCGGTTCGGCGTCATCGCCATACTGCCGACATCGATCCCTCGTCATCTGCGCTACTTCGGGTCCATGGGCGTGACCCAGAGGCTCGCGGCCGACCTCCCCATTGGCCTTGGCGTCGGCGAGTTGTCCGACGAGGCGCGAACCCTGGATCGTATGATCCATGTGGGACGCACCCTACGTGACACTCACGGTGCTGACGTCCTGGTGATGGGATGCGCTGGCATGGCCCGTTTTCGTGCTCCGCTCGAACAAGACCTGGGCATCCCTGTCGTTGAGCCCACTCAGGCTGCAACCGCCATGGCCGTCGGTCGTGTGCGTCTGCAAGCCCATTGAATTCTCGCCCGCAGCAGGATGTCACCCTTGCAGAAGCTCAACGAAACCGCAGCTGGCGTCTTTGTCATTGCGGTCACACCCTTCACCGAAAACGGATCGCTGGACCTGGAGAGCACCGACGGCCTTGTCGAGTTCTACCTCCGGCATGGCGCCACGGGACTGACCGTGCTCGGCATGATGGGTGAAGCCCCGAAGCTGACCGCAGCCGAGTCTGCGGCCTTCGTCCGCCGCGTTCTCAGGCGCGTCGATGGGCGGGTGCCTGTTGTCGTCGGGGTATCCGCACCCGGCTTCGCGCCGATGCGGGAGCTCGCCGAGCAAGTCATGGCGGACGGAGCGGCGGGCGTCATGGTGGCACCGCCTTCGATCTTGCGCACCGACGACCAGATCTTCCAGTACTTCGAGACCACAGCTGAGACGCTCGGCAACACGCCCTTCGTCCTCCAGGATTATCCGCTCGCCGTCGGCGTCCAAATCGCGCCCTCTGTCATCATCCGGATCGTTAAGGCATTGCCGACATGCGTGATGCTGAAGCATGAAGACTGGCCGGGCCTGGCAAAAATCGCGGCGCTTCGTGTAGCGAGCGAGCAAGGAGCGATGCGCCGGATCTCGATCCTCTGCGGCAACGGCGGGCTGTATCTCACGGAGGAACTCACCCGTGGAGCTGACGGCGCGATGACGGGCTTCGCGTACCCCGAAATGATGGTGGATGTCTGGCGGGCTCACAGAGCTGGAGACGTGGGTCGAGCCCACAACTTGTTCGACGCCTATCTGCCGCTCGCCCGCTATGAGTTGCAGCCCGGCCTCGGTCTGCAGATTCGTAAGTACGTTCTCGCGAAGCGGGGCGCCATCGCCTCCGCGGCTCTGCGCAAGCCTGCAGGCAAGCTCTCTGCATCCGATATCGCTGATATCGAGTTCCTGCTGGCCCGCCAGGACAAACGTCTTCAGGAGATTGGCTGAGCCTCGATCGCCGGCAGACGACGGACGTCGAGAATGCCGTCGCCGCGCATTAACCACTCGGGATGATCGCCCACGATGCCGATGACACGGTGATGATTGTAGAGGTAGATCCAAGGCGGGTCTGCCTGCAGCATGCGGTAGCACTGCCGGTACATCGCCTCGCGCAGCGACCGGTCGGTCATGCGTCGCGCCGCGTCGATGAGAGCCTCAACGTCTGGGTTTCTGTAGCCCTCCCACCAAGACCCCTTCATCCGCGAGTCGATCTTCTCCTGGAGAACCCGAAAAACACTCATCGGACTGGAGTCGAAGACGCATAGATCGTGAATGTTCTTCAATCTCACCTGATTGGCGTAGTGGGTTCGATCCGACTCGAGATGCACCGTGAAGCGCACCCCCAAAGGTTCGAGCTGATCGGCCAGCGCTGCCGTCAGAGCTTCGGCTTCGTCCGGCAGGCGCGTTGGACAATAGACGTTCAATGAAAGTCCATCGGCATACCCTGCCTCGGTGAGAAGCTGCCTTGCCCGGTCGAGATCTCTCGGGGTCGGAGGAGCGTCTGGATCCGCGCCGTAATGAGCGGGGCTGACGAAGCCCCACAGTGCTTGCCCCGCCCCGTTCAGAACGTCGGCGACGAGCGCATCGCGATCGACCGCGAGGTTCAGCGCCAGGCGTACCCGCGGATCCTTCGCCGGTCCGCTGGCAGCGTTGAACATGTAGATGAGCGCCGTCGGCGCGAGATATCTGACGACGGTTAGGTTGGCTCGTCCGGCGGTCGCGTCGACAGCACCCAAGCCCAGCCCATTGGCTACTTGAACTTGCCCGGTGTTCAAAGCCTCCAAGCGTTCGTCGGGGTTAGCCACCTGCCGCCACCGGATCCCGGCATAGGCGGGCGGGCCGTCGAAATGATCAGCGTTCGCCCTGACCTCCAGGGATTCGCCCGCCGTGTAGCGCTCGAGGATGTAAGGACCGGTTCCGACGGCGCGCTTGGCTAGATCGTCGCCGGCATTGGCCAAAGAGCGGGGGGACACGATATGACCGTATGCAATAATATCGAGGATGTCGGCGATTGGCTCAACGGTCGTCATGCGGACCGTCAGGGCGTCGGGCGTCTCCACCGTCATGCCGGCAAGGTACTGCGAATAGACGCCAGGAGCCCCGAGTGTGGCTCCCATGTCGGGACGGGCCATCCGTTCCAGGCAGAAGCGGACCGCCTTGGAATCGCAAGGCTCCCCGTCGTGAAACGTCACGCCAGGCCTGAGGCGGAACGTGGTCGTCCTGGCATCTGCGTCCATGGTCCACGCTTCTGCCAAGGCGGGCTCGTAGCTCCCGTCACTTCCCCGGCGGACCAGCGGGTCGAATATGGCACCGAAGACCGCCAGCACGTCGCCGGAATCCGTACATGCATGCGGATCGTCCAAGATGACGCGGGCCTGAGCGATGGTGATCGGAGGTCGCATGGGATCTCTCAAAGTGCTGGCGTCAGGACGGATGATGTGGTGACAGGCTCGTGCAGATGACAGGCCACCGAATGCCCGCCCCCTTGAGGTGCCAGAACCGGACGTTCTACCGCGCAGCGATCAAAGGCGAGCGGGCACCGCGTCCTGAAGCAGCAACCGGACGGGAGGTTGATTGCGCTTGGCACCTCGCCTTTAATTTCGTCAGCCGCTGGGGGGAGCTCCTCACCAATGGCCGGAGCTGCGGCGAGTAGGGCCTGCGTATAGGGATGCTTCGGCGCCGAGAATATCGCGTCTTTGGGGCCCGTCTCGACCATGAAGCCGAGGTACATAACGCCAATCCGGTCGCTGATGTGGCGCACCACCGAGAGATCGTGAGTAATGAATAGATACGAGAAACCCATCTCTTCCTTCAGGTCCATCATAAGGTTCAGGATTTGAGCCTGAATGGACACATCGAGTGCGGAGACGGGTTCGTCGGCTATGATGAGCTCCGGCTCGACCGATAAAGCACGCGCAATCCCGATACGCTGACGTTGACCGCCTGAGAACTGGTGCGGATAGCGGTCTGCGTGTTCGGGCCCGAGACCTACCCTCGCAAGAAGTTCCAGCATGCGCTTCTGGGTCTCAGGGGCCGTGGAGCGGACGATTTCCAACCACGGCTCCATAACGATGTCTCTCACCCGCTGGCGGGGATTGAGCGATGCATACGGATCCTGGAAGATCATCTGCATCTTGCGCCGTACTGGTCGCATGCGAGCGAAATCGTGGCTTGTGATGTCTTCACCGTCGAGCACCACGCGACCGGCCGTCGGCTCATGCAACTTGATGATGGTTTTCGCGAGCGTGGACTTACCGCATCCGCTCTCGCCCACGAGCCCGAGCACCTCGCCCCGGCCGATGGTCAAGCTCACGCCGTTGACTGCATGCACGACCCGTTTGGGTGCACTAATGCGCCCGTTCTTGAAGCGGAGACGATCGAAGAAGCCACCACTGGCATCAAAACGCTGTTCTAGGTCTCTCACCTCCAAAAGCGGTGTCATTGAACTCGTGCCTCCAGCGGGAAGTGGCAGGCGACTGCGTGGCCCCGAGCGAGGTCGTCGAGCGGTGGGCTGACCTCGCGGCAGAGGTCCCGGGCCGCTGGACAGCGGGGTGCAAAGGCGCACCCCTGGGGTAGCCGCCGCACATCCGGGACGGTGCCAGGTATCTGTCGCAGCCGACTCCCGTCATTGGCACCCTTTGGAATCGAGTCCAGGAGCCCACGGGTGTAGTGGTGACGGGGCCGACGGATGATCTCATCGGCTGCACCACGCTCAACGATGCGGCCACAGTAGAGCACCACAATCCTATCCGCCATCTGGGACACGGCAGCCAAGTCGTGAGTGATGAGGATGAGCGACGTCGACCGCTGCCGCACCTGCTGTTTCATCAATCGAAGCAGCTGAGCCTGGATCGTCACGTCAAGTGCAGTCGTGGGCTCATCGGCCACAAGAACACGGGGACCAGCGATCATGGCGATGGCGATGACAACCCGTTGCCGCATGCCACCGGAGAACTGATGAGGGTAGTTGTTGAGCCTGGCCTCTGGCTGAGGAATACCCACCTCTTGCAGCATCTGAATGCATCGGGCCCGGCGCTCACTAGCGGGCACCTTGGTATGGAGGCGAAGCATCTCCTCCAGCTGGTTGCCAATGGTATAAAGCGGGTTCAGGGCTGTCATCGGATCCTGAAAGATCATCGCGATCTCCCGTCCCCGAATGCTGCGCATCCCTGTGTCGCCAAGCTGAACGAGATCGCGTCCATCGAGAAGGATCCTGCCAGTCTCAATGCGGCCCGGCGGATCGATCAAGCCCATGATCGAGAAGCCGATCATTGACTTGCCGCCTCCAGACTCACCTACAAGACCCAAGATCTCGCCAGGCGCGAGATCGAAGCTCACGCCGTCAACGGCCCTCACTACGCCGCCGAAGGTGTGAAAATACGTCCTTAAATCCTGCACAGATAGCAGAGGCTGATCAGAGGCATTCATTACGGGTCTCGCCGACGTGCTCATTTCAGCCGTGGGTTCAATTCGTCGCGGAGGAAATCGCCCAGAAGGTTGATTCCGAAAACGATGAGCATGATGAACAAGCCTGGGAAGACGGAGATCCACCACAGCCCGCTGAACAGCACGTCGAAGCCATTCTTGATCAACAGACCGAGCGAGGGCTCGGTGACCGGCACGCCCACACCCAGAAAGCTGAGCGAAGCTTCGATGAGAACAAACGTGCCAACCTGTATGGTGGCAACCACGATCAGCGGCGTGAGGACATTCGGGAGGACGTGCCTCAGAATAATCTTTCGGTTAGGTAGGCCAGAGACCCGGGCGGCCTGAACGTATTCCTTCTGCGTCTCCCGCAGGGTCGAGCCCCGCACGGTGCGGGCATAGACCACCCAACCAACACTGGTGAGAGCAATCAGAACCTTCTCCACGCCGGTGCCGAAGGCCGACATCAAGAACAAAGCCGTTAGCACGGATGGGAAGGACAGCTGGATATCCGCAACGCGCATGATGAAGCTGTCGAGGCGCCCGCGGTAGAAGCCGGCGAGCAAGCCCAGTGTGGTGCCGATGAGGCAGGAGGCCAACATGGCGGTGAGGCCGATGAACAGGGAGATGCGGCTGCCGTAGACAATGCTTGCAAGAACGTCGCGACCCTGCCCGTCAGTGCCCAGCCAGAAGCGACTGTCGCCGCCTTCAAGCCACAAGGGGGGCTTGAAGGAGTCCATCAGGTCGAGCTGTGAGATGTCGTAAGGATCCTGCGCGACGAGCAACGGGCCAACCGAAACCATTCCCGCAAACAGCAGAATGATGAGGCTACCGAGGATAGCAGACAGGTTACGGCGGTAGTTATGGAAGAGTTCGGAGGCGAAGAACCGCTCAACACCAGCCGTGATCGCAGTCATGCCTGGCGCCTCACTTGATCTTGATGCGAGGGTCGATCAGCGCATAGAGCACGTCGACGGTGAAGTTCACGACCACGAAAAGGAATGCGACGAACATCAGGTAGACTACGATAACGGGGCGATCGCCACGATAGATCGAGTCGACCAAAAGCTTCCCGATCCCAGGCCAAGCGAAGATGGTTTCGGTGAGTGTGGCGAAGGCAATGAGGTCGCCTAGCATGAGCCCGAAGACGGTGACCAAGGGGATCAGAGCATTCTTCAGCCCATGCTTGAACAGCACGCCTTGGTGATTGACGCCCTTGGCCCGCGCGAACTTGATGTAGTCCTGCTTCATCACCTCCATCATCTCGGCCCGGATGATGCGCATGAGGATCGCGAGCGTCCCAATGGAGAGTGTGACGGCAGGCAGTATCAGGTGAGTGAAGCCACTCCAGGTAAGACTTAACCGGAGGCCGAGCACCTCAACCGTCTCACCGCGACCCGATGAAGGCAGAAACTGCAAACGAACGGCAAACACAAAGATCAGAACCATGCCCAGCCAGAAGCCCGGCAGGGAGATCCCGACGAGTGAGCCGGCCATAACCATGCGGCTGCCGGCTCGATTTGGGTTGGCGCCCGCGTACACGCCGAGCGGAACTGCCACGATGAGTGCAAGCACCATGGCAAGGAAGACGATTTCTAGGGTGGCCGGCAGCCGCTCCATAATCAATCCGAGAGCCGGCTGGCGGAATACGTAGGAGCGGCCAAAATCCCCTTGCAGTAGGTTTTGGAGAAACAGTCCGTATTGGGTCAGGAGAGACTGGTCGAGGCCTAACAGCCGTCGGGCTTGAGCGATCTGCTCCTCGGTCGCATCAAGGGGGACCATCATGTAGGTCGGGTCGCCCGTGAAACTCATCATGAGAAACACCAGGACCGAAACGACCCACAGCACGACCACCATCTGGATCAATCGCTTGATCAGGTATCCGAGCAATGTTCGAAACCTTTACTCAGCATGAGCCGGCAGCCCCGCGCGGCACCGGAAATAAACGGCCGGCTGTGTGCCGGCCGCCATGAGTGTCACCTTTGGACGTGCGTTCCCTTATTTCACGTCCATCTCGTAGGCCCAGATGAACTTATCCATCCGAGGCACGACGGTGACGTTCTGCTTCGCCGCGTAGATGTCCTGCTCGTAGTGGATCGGGATCATCGGAATCTCCTTGACCGCGATCTTGGTTGCTTCCTGGAGGAACTCGTCGCGCTTCTTCATGTCAGCGGTGGCATCGGCCTTGTCGATCCAGCTGTCGAACTCCGCATTGGAGAAGTCACCACGGTTGGCTTGGCCATACCCTGGCTTCTTGTTGCGGCTGTACATGAGCACGCTGTACATATTGCCGGCGTCTCCCGACGGCGTGTCCCAGCCGCTCATGATGAAGCTCGATTTGTCGGAGGGCACGCGGATGTATCCGAAGAAGTTCGAACGTGGCATTAAGTTGAGTTCAAGCTTGACGTTGATGCGGGACAACATGCCAGCGATTGCCTGGGCGA
This sequence comes from Microvirga sp., assembly GCA_036562855.1. GTDB lineage: Bacteria > Pseudomonadota > Alphaproteobacteria > Rhizobiales > Beijerinckiaceae > Microvirga. Next base: position 20,311 of record DATCJK010000009.1, on the reverse strand, counting down.
TGGCTGCGTCGTTGACATAGCGGTTGTTGGTCGTGTCGAGGGTCATGGTGAACCCCTTCTCGAACCCAGCTTCCTTCATCAGCTCCTTCGCCTTGTCGAGGTCGAACGGATATTGCTTGCGGAAGTCGAGGCCGTCCACATAACCGAGGTGCGAACTCGGCACGTATTGGTCGCTGGGGGTCGAGAAGCCATTCATGACGACGCTGCCGATAGCGTTCACGTTGATGGCGCGCGCAATGGCCTCGCGGACGCGCCGATCGCGCATCGGGTTCACCGGCAGATCGATGGTTGGTGACTTTTCGCGCGTGTCGAGCGCGATCACGAGGTTGAGCAGGCTGGGACGTGTGATGACTCGGAACTGATTGTTGTTCTTCACACCAGCGACGTCGCGCACGGCCAGGTCCTGAATGACGTCGACGCCACCGGTGAGGAGCGCCGCCGTTCGGGTAGCAGCATTGGTGATCGGCTTGAAGGTCACCTTGTCGATCTTCGGCTTGCCCCGCCAATACTCGTTGAAGGCGTTGAGGACAATCCGATCCTCCTTCACCCACTCGGCAAGCTTATAGGGGCCAGTCCCCATCGGCTTGAGGCCCATCTGCTCGTCGCCGACGCTCTTGGCATACTTCTCGTTGACGATAAGGATTTCAGCCATTGCCATGTGCAACACGGCGTAAGGCTTCGGCGTCTTCACCTCGATGGTGTAATCATCCAGAGCTTTCGCCGATGCGATATTGGCGACGAGGCTGGACATCAGTGCCTTGCGGGCGCGCTCGAACGTGTAGACGACGTCGGACGCCTTCAGCTCCTCTCCATTGTGGAACTTGACGCCCTTCCGCAGCTTGAAGACCCACGTGAGATCGTCCACCACCTGCCAGCTTTCCGCGAGCCCTGGTTCAAATCCAAGTTCAGCTGTTCGCGTCACCAGCGGGTCATACACGTGGTAGAACATGATGTTGCCGGAGAGCTCGTTCGCGGCGTGTGGATCCAGGATCACGGCGTCTGCCGTTAGCGCAACGGTGACCGCCTTTTCTTGGGCGAAGGTCGGTGCGGAAAGTCCGGGGAACGAAGCAAGTGCCAGCGCCAAAGCGCCCGCTCGTGTGAACCTTTTATATTGGTAAGTCATGGTCGGCTCGCTCCCTTGTGCTCTCATTGGACACTTATGGCCTGACCGCGCATGACTCACGTGAGCGCGGACTGGATCTCGATCTGGTAGCCCTCTGGATCATTGAAAACGAACGCGCGAATTCGCAGCTGTTCGCTACTGCGCGGGGGTCGGAGGCCTGTTACGCCTTGAGTCTCGATGTAGGCGTACCAAGCGTCCACATCCGCGACGCGGATGCAGATCTGAACGGGCTTGGTGGGATGAGCGCGATGACTGCCTCGTGTCTCATCAACGAGGCCTAAATATCCGTCATCAGTCACGCGGTAGATTTTGGACCAACCTTGATCGATCGCAAGCTCAAGACCGATGACGTCCTCGTAGAACCGCATCGCAGCCGGCAGGTCGACATAGTAAAGAAACGTGATGAGCTTCTGCGTCTCTTCGCGATTGGGACGTACTGGTGTCTGATTGGTCGTCATGTACCTACAGCACCCATTTCTCTTTGCTGGTGGGCAGAGCACTTGTCGGGCCTGTACCCAGGCCCGGCCCACCGTTATGCCCACGGTATACAGTCCGTATTTCGTGGTCAAGAACGCTTGGATGCGCCGGGCTGGCTAGAGGGGCTCGGAGCGGCAACGCTCCGCTTGCGCAAGCCGATGGTGCCAGGATGCCGTCATGTTTGCTGGGATGACTAACGGTCATAACGATTGTTGCCCAAGCTGCCACCATAGCCTGACCAGGGGCGTGGGCCTGATTCTTTGTCCTCCATCGCTCCAGGTGCCGTGCAGGGCGGACCGAGTACTGGAGCACCGAACGCTGGTCTGCTGGAAGGCGAGCCAACGGCACCCTTGTGGCCCGCCCGACCTCCTTGAGCGGCTGGCCTCTGGACGAGGCCTCAGGCGAGGAGCACCATCCGGTGGATGACAGGCGAGATCAACAAGGCTCAGCGGCGGCTCGCAGCCATTCTTGCAGCTGACGTGGTGGGGTACTCGGCTCTGATGGGCCGTGACGAGGAGGGCGCCCTTTGCCAGATCAAGAGCCTTCGCCGGGAGGTCATCGAGCCAAACGTGAAGGTTCATCGTGGTCGGGTGTTCAAGACCATGGGCGACGGCGTCCTCGTTGAATTCTCTAGTCCCGTGGAGGCCGTGCGCTGTGCCGTGAGCATGCAGGCGGCTTTGGCTGCCGATACCCCTCCGGGAGGCGCAGAAGCCCTCCGGCTTCGGATTGGGATCAATCTTGGCGATATTCTCATCGAGGAGGATGGGGATGTGTATGGCGATGGTGTGAACATCGCTGCTCGCTTGGAGCCCTTGGCTGAGCCCGGCGGGGTTTGTATCTCCGGCAAGGTCTACGAGGAGGTTCGAGACAAGCTGCCTTACATCTTTGAGGACAAGGGCGAGCAGCACGTCAAGAACATCGCCCGCCCCGTCCACGTCTATGCCGTCACGCCCGGTAACCACCTCGTCAGCAAGTTGCCGACCCGGACTGAGCTGGTGCAGCGGATCTCGTATTGCCGTGCCCAGGATGGGGTTCAGCTGGCCTGGGCCGAGGTGGGGAGCGGACCACCGCTGGTCAAAGCGGCCAACTGGATGAACCATCTGGAGTACGATTGGGAGAGCCCCGTCTTCCACAGCTTCCTCGAGCGTCTCGCCTCGGATCACACGCTCATTCGCTATGACGCGCGAGGGAACGGCATGTCGGATTGGGATGTCGAAAATCTGTCACTCGACGATTGGGTCAGTGACCTCGAGACGGTCGTCGACGCAGCGGGCCTCGGCCGCTTTCCCCTCCTCGGCATCTCGCAGGGCTGTGCCGTCTCGATCGCCTATGCGGTCCGGCACCCCGACAGGGTTTCGCATCTGGTCCTGTACGGCGGCTTCGCGCTCGGAGGCCGCAAAAGGTCGGCCGAGGAACGTCAACGGCGCGATGCCATGATGACCCTCATGCGGCTGGGCTGGGGCGCCGACGAGCCGACCTTCCGACAGATCTTCACCTCGCAGTTTATTCCAGGCGGCGCCAAGGAGCAGGTCGACGCCTTCAACGAGCTCCAGCGCCGAACCACCTCCCCAGATTGCGCCGCTCGCTATTTCGAGGTCGTCGGGAACATCGACATCCGTGAATTGCTTCCGCAGGTCAAAACCCCGGCGCTGGTGATGCACGCGCGGGACGACCGCATGTGCCCCTTCGAGGCCGGGCGACAGATGGCGGCTGCCATCCCAGGAGCTCGGTTCGTGGAGTTTGAAGGCAAGAACCACATGATCCTGCCGGGCGAACCCGCCTTCGACCGGTTCTTTAACGAGCTACAGCAGTTCTTGGGCATGAGCCGCGTTTGAAGAGGCCATTGAAGTCCATCGGCCTGGAGCAGACGGCATCCATACCGCTACTACTGGTAAGAGGTCCCTTTGGCATCGCACCCGTCCCTGGGTGGAGATGAGGCCGTACCTTGCTCCGAACCTGCCGGGCACCAGCACATTGGATTTCTACGACGCCTAGGTGGTGGTGATCACCGTCGGGGTATCCACCGGTTTCCCTCAGCCTAATGCTAGCTAAACCGATTTCGACTGGCGCGGGCACGGTTGATCTGATTGGTCGGTGCAGACTTCGGCGAAGCTATTGCTGTGACAGGATCCACTTCACCAGCGTCTCGGCGTCCGCCGGCGCTAGGTTCGCTTGCGGCGGCATCGGTGTTGGACCCCAGCTGCCTGAACCGCCCTTGATGACCTTCTCGCTCAACTTCGTGACGGCGGCTTCGTCCTTCGCGTAGCGCTCGGCGACGGCTTTGTAGGCCGGGCCGATCATTTTTCGCTCCATGTGGTGGCAGGCCACACAATTCTTGCTCCTGGCCAATTCCGGGCTGGCGAGGACTGGCGAGGTCACGAGAAGAGCAAGAGCGGTCGTGGGGATGTGGCGGATGTCGACCATCAGCACAATTCTCCTTAAGAACGGTAGGGTCCACTTATTGGACGCCTGTCGGCCTTGCAGCCTCATCATTTTGCGGCTTCAGCACGACCTCCCATTAGCTGATGAGAAGGTCGCCTCTGTTTTGCATCGTATGGGCCAATCCTTCGGCGCAGGAGGCCGCCGCCTGAGCTTAGCGGGTAGGCTTCTTAGGCCGCGTATGGCGAGAGGGTGCGCTCGATCAGCTGACCAAAACCCGGATGCCCAATGACCTTACCGTCGTGAGCCACCGTCTCGCCTCGGCAGATTGTGGTGACCGGCCACCCGGTGACCTCGAAACCTTCCCAGGGAGTGTAGTCGGCTCCATGGTGCAGGTCGGATTGCTGGATCGTTCGTCGCAAGTCTGGGTTCCACAGAGTGATATCTGCGTCGAAACCCACCCCGATGGAGCCCTTTCTGGGATATAATCCGTAGAGTTTCGCGTGGTTCGTGGCGGACAATTCAACGAACCGTTGGAGGCTGATCCGTCCCTTCGAGACGCCCTCAGAGAACAGGATCGGCAGGCGCGTTTCGATGCCGGGGATTCCGTTCGGCACCCACCGGAATGACGTGCGGCCCTTAGGCGTAAGTTTTCCTTGCGCATCCTCGTAGCGGAACGGGCAATGGTCCGATGAGAAGGTGTGGAACAGGCCCTGCGTGATCCCCTCCCAGATGGCCGCTTGGCTGTCGGCATCCCGAGGGGGCGGAGAGCAAACGTACTTGGCCCCGCTCATGTCCATGTTGAGGCCCTCGAGATCGTCCTCCGTCAGGGTGATGTATTGCGGGCAGGTCTCCGCATAGACTTTGAGCCCCCGCTGCTGCGCCCACCGGATCTGCTCCATGGCCTCGCGCCCGGAAACGTGGACGATGACGATTGGAACATCAACAAGCTCGGCATGGGAGATCGCGCGATGGGTGGCCTCGCGCTCGACGATCTGTGGGCGTGACGGACCATGGAAATAAGGCGCCGTCCGTCCCGCTCGTTCCAGGCGCTCCGTCATGAAACGGATCGCATCGTATCCCTCGCAATGTACCATCACGAGGGCATGCTCCTGACGGGCGACCTCGAACACCTCGAGCAGCTGCCGGTCGTTCAGCACGAGATCGTCGTAGGTCATGAAGACCTTAAATGACGTGAAGCCGTCGCGGACCAGAGCCGGCAGCTCCTGGCCCAGCACCTCCGGCGAGGGGTCCGAGACGATGAGGTGGAACGACGTGTCAATGAAGCACCGACCCTCCGCCAGCGCCCGGTAGCTCTCGACGCTCGCCCGCAGGCTCGTCCCCCGCTGCTGCAGGGCAAAGGGCATCACTAGGGTGTTGCCCCCCGCAGCCGCCGCAGCCGTGGCAGATGCGAAATCATCCGCCATGATTATGCCGGGTCCTGACGGCTGCGCGATGTGGACATGGCTATCGATGCCGCCCGGCAGCACGAGAAGGCCGCGCGCATCGATGTCTCGGTCTCCGCCCGGCAGCGAATCAGCCAGCGCAACGATGCGACCGTCGCGGATGCCGACATCGGCCGCGACAGTATCGGCCGCCGTTGCCACCGTGCCGCCGCGGATCGTCAGGTCGAATGCAGCCATGGCCGAACCCTCAGGACAATGCGCGATCGAGGCTCGCGACGAGGCGGTCGACCTCCTCGACGGTGTTGTAGTGGACCATGGAGACGCGAAGGACACCCCCGTCCTCGGCGAGCCCCAGGTGCTCGATTAGGCGGCGTGAGTGGAAATCGCCGTACCGGATGCCAATGTTGTCGCCATCGACCCGGCGGACTACGGATCCCGGGTCTCGGCCCTCGACTTGAAACGAGATCGTCGGAACGCGGGTCGCGCGATCGGCCGAGCGCGACCCGATGATCCTCACGTCGTTACGGTCGCGCAGATACGCCAGAAGGCGCTCACCGATAACCTCCTCGTGAGCCGCGATGTCCTCGAACGCTCGCTCGATCGCCGCGCGGTCCCCGGTCCCGCCGCCCAGTTGGTCGAAATAATCGACAATCCCCGTACAACCCCAAGCGAGCTCGTAGTTAGTGTTGCCGGGCTCGAGCTTCATCGGCACTTTGTCCTTGCCATAGAAGTAATGATAAAGGCCGTCGAGCTCGAGGAGGTCGTCGTAGCGGCCGTACAGCACCGCGAAATGCGGTCCGTAGGTTTTGTAGAAGCTGAACACGTAATAATCGACGTCCCAGCTCGTCACGTCCACCGCCCTATGGGGTGCATAGGCTACGGCATCGACGCAGATCCTCGCGCCGCGCTCGTGGACGAAGCGCGCGATCTCTGCGACTGGGGTGATCGCGCCTAAAATGTTGGACGTGTGGGTAACACAGACGAGCTTCGTCCGAGGCGACATTAGCCGGTCCAGCTCCTCGAGGTCTATGGCGAAGGTTTCGCGGTCGATGGACCAGAACTTGAACACGACCCCGCGCTCCTCGAGCGTCAGCCACGGTCCGATATTGGACTCATGATCGAACACGGTAAGGATGATCTCGTCGCCGGGGGAGAACTGCGAGGCCATCGCGGTGGCGAGAAAGCGCATCAGCACTGTCGTGGATGGGCCGAGAACCACCTCGGCGGGCCGTGATGCGTTGATCATCCGCGCGATTTTGCTGCGGGCCTCCACGAGACGTTCGGAGGCTTTCTGCGACAGGTCATAGCTCGCGCCGAGCTGAACACTGGTGGTGAGAAGGTAATCCGCAATGCGGTCGGCCACGGGCTTGAGAACTTGCGACCCGCCGGCATTGTCGAAAAAGGCGGTGCCCGATTGCAGCGCCGGAAATTGCGAACGCACATAAGTTAGGTCGAGGGCCATTCAGTCGTTCCTTCAAGGGCTCATTCTTCGATGAGGATGGGTTGCTGGAGCCAATGCTCAATCGTGTCCGAACGGCTGCCTTCCCACATGATCATGGCGAGGGTCACTTCCGATCCCAGCGCTGCAATGGGGAGGTGCCAAACACCCGCGCGGTAATGGATGCCAACGCCGCCGGGCGAGACGAAGGCCTGCACGCGATCAAGATCGGGCTCGCCGTCTCGGTCCGGCGCCACCGCCGTGAGAATGGCGCCTCCCGTCATCGGCAGGAACACTTGGCTTGAGAACGGGTGCCGCTCGAAGAGGCGGGCCGTGAACGGAAGCGTCGACGGGCTCACCCGGTAGAGCGCGAGAGCCGGCACCGCTGCCGCGGTCTCATGGTCGAGCCGGGTCGGCGCATCGAAGCGGACCGCCCGGCCTTCGTTCACCAAAACGCCATGCGACCCGGCGGCTGCGATGACATCGCCGAAGTCCGCGAAGGCCGCCGACGTGAGATGGCGTGCGCGCACCCGGCCGGAGATGGATGAGGCGGAGTGGTTCATGATCAGCGCCGCTGCGCGGCCCACCGCGCTTCCAGGAGGCCAACGAGACGGACCAAGGGTAGGAGCATCAACAGATAGATGCCTGCAGCGGTGATGAGGGGCGTGGGATTGGCGGCGAGAGCCTGGGCCTGCGTGGCCTGCTTCAGCAGGTCCGGCATCGCGACCACAGATGCCAAGGCCGTGTCTTTGAGAACGTTAATCGAGTTCGACGTGATCGGCGGAATGACGATCCGTACCGCCTGCGGCAGCACCACCCGAATCATCATAGGCACGGGGCGAAGACCAAGCGCTCGGGCGGCTTCGAACTGGCCTTTCGGAACAGCCTGGATGCCAGCCCTGAAGATCTCGGCTGAGTATGCTCCAGCCACGAGGGAGAGCGACGTTGCGGCGGCAGTAAAGGGCGACAGGCGAATTCCGACGAATGGTAGCGCGTAATAGACCACGATCAGCAGTACGAGGAGCGGGATCGCCCGGAACACGTCGATGTAGGCGACCGCCACGAAGCGCAGGAGGCGAGTGCCGTATAATCGAGCAAGTGCGAGGCCAAGGCCGAAGGCGAGGCCAAGGATGATGCTGACGAGCCCCAAGAGGATAGTCGTCGACAGGCCGCTGAGCAGAAGTGGCAGGGTCTGCATGAAGACCCTGCCATTCAAGAAGGTATCGAAAACGTTCATCGATACGGCACCCCTAGCATCCAGCAAGCGTCAGGAATGATCTGAAGGACAGCGCGCGGGGTGGCGCGCTCTTGAGATCAGCTCCCGAGCTTCGGCATGTCGACCACCTTCGAGGTGGTCGTCTCCGGGTCAGGAGCGGTGCCGAACCACGTCTGGTGGATCTTAGCCAGGGTGCCGTCCTTCTTCATCCCCGTGATGGCGTCGTTCACTTTGGAGACGAGCGGCGAGTCCTTAGCGAACATCACCGAGTATTGCTCGGTCGTTTTGATGCGCTCCACGACGGCGAATTGCGGCTTGTCCTTAGCATAGTAGAGGAGGGCTGGAATGTCCGAGATGTAGCCGTCGATGCGCCCGGCCGCGAGGTCGAGCATGGCCGGGTTGAGGCCTTCGAAGCGGCGGATGTCCGCGAGCTTGTACTTCGCCTTGTTCTCCGTCGCCCAGATGTCGCCAGTGGACCCCGTATCAACACCCACGGTCTTTCCGCTCATGCCCTCAAGGTTCTTAATGCCGCTGGCCTTCGTGACCGTCAGGGACTGGTCGCTGTCATAATAGGGCTGTGCGAAGGAGACCGATTCCAGGCGCTTCTTGGTGATCGTGATGGAAGAGACGGCTGCGTTGATCTGGCCCGACTGAACGGCAGCGAACAGACCTTGGAAAGGAATATTGACGAACTCGACCTTCTGCCCGAGCCGCTTGCCGACCTCGTTCATCAGGTCAATCTCAAAGCCGACTATCTCGCCCTTCTCGTTCTGGAACTCCCAAGGCACGTTGCCCACATTGGCGCCGACTCTGATGGGCGCCTGGGCCGAGGCGCCGGCAGCGCCAAGCAGCATGGTTGCGGCGACGACAGCCGCTGTCGTCAGGGTCTTTCTCACCGTCCGTAGCATCGATCGTCTCCCGTTCTGGCATTGCGAGCGCATTTCGGCTCGTCGGTTAGACCCTGGTCCACCCCTCTGGCTCGCGACCGTTCTGGACGGCCCAACCCACGTCGAGCTAGTCTGGCCTGACCGGTCTGACCAGTTCCAGCGTGCTCGCGCGATTGCGGATGGTCAAGTATGTGATGTAACTTCTGGAGGCACGATCTGCATGAATTCACGTCGGGAGGGCCCACAGGCCCTCTTACCGTCCAGGAGGCCCGTCCCGCGCGGCGCCGCAGAAGAACTTCAGAAGCTGATCCAGGGCCAGAAGCTCCGGCCCGGCGATCAACTACCGGCTCAGCGCGAACTCGCCGAGCAGCTGGGCGTCAGCCGCGCCTCCCTGCGTGAGGCGTTAACGGCTCTTGAGACTCTTGGCTTAATATCGGTGCAGCCGGGGCGCGGCGTGTTCGTGGCAGCTCCGCAGCAGCAGATGACCTGGCGCTTCGGTGATCGCGGCTCCCCCCACAACGTCTATGAGGCCCGCCTGTGCGTCGAGGTGTTCGCGGCCGGAATGGCAGCGGAGCGGATCGATGAGACCACCGCTGGCCGGCTCCGGACTAGCGTCCAGGACCTCCGCCGTGCTTACGAGGCTCGGGACGTAGATGGCATGGCGGTCGCCGACAGCATGTTCCACGACATCATTATTGAAGTCTGCGGGAACCCGATTCTCACGGCCATGTACCGCTCCGTGCGCGAGATGATGGTCGAGAGCCAAAAGCTGCCGATGCTGAGCTATGTACGCCTGGAAAGCACGGTGTTGGAGCACGAGGACCTGCTCGCCTGCCTCGTGGCGCACGACGGTGCGGGAGCGAGCGCTAGGATGGACCACCACATCAGGTCCGCTGCTGCACGCTTCGGCTTGGACCTGAACAAACCGCCTGCTTGACGGCATAAGAGAATAAGGAGCCGCCACTCCTAATACCTGATTAGGAGGTCGACTCTGACTTGCGCCGTCAGAGCAAAGGCTTAGGCGCGGGCGCCTACAGAAAATAGGTGATTAGTAGGTGGACCGATTGATGCATAGATTGGGGGATCTGCAGGCATCCGGCACCCGGGGTGGGACCACCCCCCTGAGAGTTCCTTTGGAACTGTACCTGCACCCGAAACCCGATTTTCGGGATCGAGTCGACACCTCGAAAAATTCTGGAGGCTTTACGGCCAAGCTTAGGAGCAGCAGCCGCGCAGGCGACGCAGCCCACGGACTCCGCGGCTACCAAATGCATTTCTCGAACCGCTGGCGGTTCTAACGGTTGTTAGCCGGCCAAAAATAATCGGCGTGGCCGCTTTTCAAGCGGAAACCTGTTCTCTACACCTTGAGTGGGAAAGAAACATGCTGTGACTTGCATGTAGTCGGGGGGACTGCAGCAATGGGCCTACGGTCCGCGTTAAGTGTTGGCACCCGCACCGCCTCGAGCGTCATGCGATCATTGGAAACCGTCGCTGGCCCGTCGCGAGCTTCGTCCCGACCTGCCCTGCCTAGGATGCCCACGTGACGGCCCCCGCCCACCTCGACGTCAGCGACGTGACCGTAGGTTACGGCTCGGCAACGATCCTCAAGAGCATCGATCTCAGCGTCGGCGAGGGCGAGTTCATCGCGCTTCTCGGCTCGTCGGGGTGCGGCAAGACCACGTTGCTGCGCACCATCGCCGGCTTCATGCAGCCGAGCACCGGCACGATCCGGGTCGCGGGACGCGAGATCACCCGCCTGCCGCCGGACAAGCGCGGCATGGCGCTCGTCTTCCAATCTTACGCCCTTTGGCCGCACATGAATGTTCGCCAAAATGTGGGCTACGGGCTCAAGGTCCGCGGCGAGCCCCGCGCTGCCATCAACGCGAAGGTAGACGAGATCCTGGCCATGCTCGGCCTCACGGGCTTTGCGGAGCGTCCCGTCACCGCGCTCTCAGGAGGGCAGCGACAGCGTGTGGCGCTTGGGCGCGCGCTAGCCGTGAGCCCGCAGATCCTCCTCCTCGACGAACCGCTCTCCAACCTCGACTCCCGCATCCGCCTCTCGGTGCGCCACGAGATCCGCGCGCTGCAGCAGCGCCTCGGGATCACGGCCGTCCATGTTACCCACGACCGGGAGGAGGCCATGGTGATGGCCGACCGGATTGTCATCCTCAACGAGGGCCGCATCGAGCAGGCGGGTACGCCGCAGGCTCTCTACAACCGACCGGCCACCGCTTTCGTCGCCACGTTCCTTGGAGCCGACAACGTGCTTGCGCTCAACGCCTCGCGTGAGGCAGGCGGCTTGCGGCTGGCCGGGCCCGGCGTTCTTGCTGGAGCGGGGCTCCCGCAGGGCAGTGCGGAGGGAGCCCTCCGGGCCCACTTTCGAAGTGAGGCGGCCGAGCTTCTACCTGTCGACGCTTCGGCGGACCCCACAGCCATCGACTTCGACGGCGTCGTCCGCCAGGCCTCCTATCCGGGCGGCGTATGGCGTCATGCGGTCGTCATCGGCGATGCGCAGGTTCTCGTCGATTCTCGCCAGCAACACGCCCCCGGCACCCGGGTGCGCGTGCGCATTCCGAGCGATCATCTGTTTGTCTTCCCGGCTGTGCCTGGGGACCACCCGCTTGAGCCCGTCGCAGCGGCCGCTTGAGAGCAAGGGCCGCGTCAGACGGCCCGCATAAACGCTGCCGGCCGGAAGCGGCCGGACACCATCGAGGATAGGAGACATTCATGAAATCGGCTTTCGCCCTTAGCGGCTTGCTCGCAGCGGCCCTCGTTGCGTCCACCGCCGTCAACGCCCAGACCACGCTCAACGTCGCCACCGCGGGCGACCAGAACATGGTCGACTACATCAACGAATATCTTGGGCCCATGTTCGAGAAGCAGAACCCCGGCGTGAAGGTGCGCGCGGTCGGCACCGGCGCGGGTGATGCCGGCTCCCAGAAGGTGTTCGAACGCCTTGACGCCCAGGCCAAGGCCAACGCCCCGCAATGGGACGTGGATGTCGCCGTGGTGCACCAGAAGATCACCGGCAAGCTCGTCACCGACAAGCTCCTCGCCAACTACCGCTCGACCATCGAAACCGCGCCGCTGGTGACGAATGCCAACGCCAAGGCTGCTCTCGGCACGCCCGTCGAGGGCTATGTGATGCCGATGTTCAACAGCCAGACGGCGATCGCCTACAACCCGGACATCGTGAAGAACCCGCCCGCCACCTATGACGAACTCGTGGAGTGGGTGAAGAAGAACCCGAAGCAGTTCGGCTACAACGGCATCAAGGGCGGCATGTCGGGCGTCAGCTTCGTCATGGGCTGGATGTACGCCTACGGCCCCGATGCCAAGAAGCTCGAGAACGGCCCCTTCGAGGCCGATCTTGTGAAGTCGGCGGGCTGGACCGATGCCATGGGTAAGCTGAAAGAGTTCAACAAGAACGTCACCTTCACGCCGGGCAATGCTGGCACGCTCGACATGCTCAACCGCGGCGAGATCGCCATGGGCCCGGTCTGGGTTGACATGTTCTACTCCTGGAAGACGGAAGGGCGCCTTAACCCCTCCATGAAGCTGAAGCTTGTCGGCCCCGGCATGCCCGGCCAACCCATGTACTACGTGGTGCCGGCCAAGGCCGCGAATGCCGACCTCGCCAAGAAGTTCGTGGCGCTCGCCACGAGCCCGGCCGTGCAGGCCGAAGGCGTGGTGAAGCGCTTCAACTGGTATCCCGGCATCGACGCCAAGCACGTGCAGGCGAACCTCGACGCCGCTACCTGGCAGAAGCTGTTCACGGACGTGACGCCCGAGGAGCTTGCCACGAAGGGTAGGTCCTTCCCAGTAGGGCCCTACTTCGACGCGATCCTCGAGTCCTACGAGCGTCAGGGCGCCTCGAACTGATGCCCTCGGAGCCGCCGGTTCGCCGGCGGCTCCGCCTTATCGGATCCCCTCATGCCCTCCCGCGCCCTCGGCCTCTCCCTCGTCGCGCCCGCCCTCCTGACGGTGGCAATCTTCTTCATCTACCCGCTCGGCTATTCGTTCGTCAGCGCCTTCTCGACCTCATCCGGCTGGAGCCTAGCGAACCTGCAGAAGGCGGTGGAACTCTACCGTGACGACATTCTGTTCACGGTCGTGATCGTCGGCCTGTCCACGGCGCTCATCGGCCTGTGCTCCATCGCCATCGGCGGCTATCTCACACTGGGCGAAAACCCGCGGGCCGTAGCGGTTCTGAAGTTCCTCTATCGCTGGCCGCTCTTCATCCCGTTCATCGTGGCGGGCCAGCTCATGCGCACGTTCCTCGCCAAGAACGGCATGCTCAACAACACCCTTGTCTCCGCGGGCCTCCTCACGCCGGCCGAGACGATCAGCCTCCTCGACTGGCGCGGCATCGTCATCACCTTCGTCTGGAAGCAGACGCCCTTTGTGGCCCTGCTGGTCGCAGGCGCCATGGCGTCGCTCGACCGCAGCACGATCGAATCGGCCCGCAATCTCGGCGCGTCGCGCCTTCGCATCCTGTGGGAGATCGTCGTGCCCCAGGTGCGCGCCAGCCTCACAGTCGGACTGACCTTGAGCTTCGTCACCATGATGTCGGTGCTCTCGGTGCCGCTCATGATCAACGCGCAATCGCCCACCACCATCACGGCCAACATGGCCTTCCGCATCAACGCTTACGGGGATTACGGCGTCGCCAATGCGCTCGGCGTCATCTCAATTCTGCTGACGGGCGGCGTCGCGTGGCTCTATCTGCGCCAGGCGTCCAGGGACAAGGGGCGGGCCTTCTCATGAGCACCGTTCCGCTGAGCGCGCGACTGCCGGTGCCGGAGGGCCTGAGCCGTTCCGGTCTCGATCTTCTAAAGCGGTGGATGCGTCCGCTCCTACGTGGTCTTGCGCTCGGGCTTCTCGCCTTCGCGATCTTCGGGCCCATTCTCAACATGCTGCTCTGGACGGTGGCCGAGCGCTGGTTCTTTCCGAACAAACTGCCCTCACAATGGGGCTTCGCCTTCTGGGGGCGGGTGTTCTCGCCGCGGGGCAACGCCCTCGAGTCGCTCACGACGAGCGTCGGGATCGCGCTCGGCGTCGTGGTGCTCTCCCTCGCGCTCGCGATCCCGGCAGGGTACGCGCTGGCGCGGCTCAAGCTGCCGGCCAGGGCCTTCATCCTGCTCATGTTCCTGGTCCCCCAGGCCTTCCCGAACCTGCCGGTCTATATGAACATCGCCCGCCTCTTCTACGAAGTCGGCCTCAACGGTACAATCACGGGCGTGATCCTCGTCCATACGGTGCACGGGCTCGTCTATGCGGTCTGGATCGCGACCGCTGCTTTCGCGGCGGTGGACCCGAGCCTCGAGGAGGCGGCCCGCATCTCCGGCGCCGGACCCACGCGCACCTTCAGGGACGTGACGCTTCCTCTTGCGCTGCCTGGCCTCATGGCGAGCGCGGTGTTCGTGTTTCTCGAATCCCTGGACGAGTTCACCGCCACCTTTTTCGTCGGCGCACCGGAGGTGAACACCCTGCCGCTGCTCCTGTATACGGCAAGCGCCGGCGGCAACTACCAGATTGCCTCGATCACGGCGCTCATCCTCCTGGTGCCATCGATCGGATTCATGCTGCTCGTGGAGCGCTTCCTGCGGGCTGATGTGCTGGCCAAAGTGGGGCAGTAGCGACAGGTCCATGCTCATCGCTCAGCTCTCCGACCTCCACCTGTGCGCTACGGGCCCGCTTGCGGTGAAGAACGTCTATGCGGAGCGCGCCGTCGATGCCCTTCTGCGTCTCGATCCACGGCCAGACGTGGTCCTCCTGACGGGCGACCTCACAGAGTACGGCACGCGGGAGGAATACGGGCTTCTGCGGACGCTGATCGGGCGCCTGCCGATGCCCGCCTATGCGATTCCCGGCAATCACGACGAGCGGGCTGCCCTGCGGGCGGCCGTGGCCGAGGCCGGCTATCTGAACCCTGGGAGCCTGCATTACGCGGTCGAGACCCGGCCCGTGCGGCTGATCGGCCTCGACAGCATCATCCCGGGTCGGGTCGAGGGTGCCCTCGACGAGGATGCGCTCGGTTTTCTCGACGAGAGCCTTTCGGCCCACCCCGATGTGCCCGCCCTCGTCTTCCTCCACCATCCGCCGTTCCGGTCCGGCCTCCCCGGCAAGGACAGCATCCGCCTTTTGGCGGGTGCCGACGGGCTGGCCCTCGTTCTTGCGCGTCATCCCCAGGTGGAGCGCGTGGTGGCCGGCCACCACCACCGGGCGCTCCAGGCGCGCTTCGGCGGCACCCTATGTCAGGTGGCGCCGCCCGTGCGCTACATGACGCCTGAGGAATGCGGGATCCCCGCCACGCACGAGATCGATCACGAGCCCGCGGGCTTCCTCCTACACCACTGGATCGAAGGCCAGGGTCTCGCCACCCGCGTGTGCCCGCTACTCGTTTGATGGCCGATAACGCTTGAGTTGCTAGTCCCAGATAGAGCTCAAGGACCGTGCTCAGGTGCATCACCGGGGCAGTGTTCCCCCTGTTCCTCGTAGTCGCCCGAGTGAGGGGAACAGGCGCACACTTCGGAAACCCTTGCTGCGTTTAGGTTTCGGAAGGGCGTTCCCCCTGTTCCCCACTGTTGCTCTCGCTTTTGATTATAGTCGGCGCCGCAGGCTGCCGCTCAAGCATCCTCGCCTCCCTCGAAGACAGCGTTGATGAGTACGTACGAGCGGGTGTTGCCTATCCCCGGCAGGCGATGCTTGATCTGCGGCTTGCCATCGCCTCCCGCCTTCAGCATGCCCCTCTCAGCCAAAGCCCTAGCAAGCAGACCTGGATCGTGACCGGAGGCGACCTCCTGCCGCCACGCCTCGGATAGGACGATCCATTCGCGCTTGTCGCCGAGCACCCGCCGGAAGCCGGCCCGGTTCGAAATGAGGCGATCATCGCCCTCGACGTTCGTGAACCGCGCCTCTCCGTGGGCTTCAATGAAACGGCGGACCTGCGCGATGCCGCTCGTGACCTCTGTAGGCTCAAGGCCACCACGTTGACCAATCCAATTGGAGAGCATCTGGGCCGCTGACTTATCAGCGCTACTGGGCTCCCAGGGTAGGATCCCAGCTTCAATCGCGAACTCACCCGCGGCCGCTACCAACGCGAACCGATCGGCTGCGCGTTTCACTTGGCTGTCGGCCGCCTTCGGACTCGGGCGCCGCGGTACGCGCGCGGCCGAGCTCATGCCCAGACGACCCAATTGGCACATCGGCACTGAACCTGAACTTCCCTGTTGCCACGTCACGCCGAGAAGGCAAAGCCAATCGCGAGCAAGAGGCACAGAGGGGAGTAGTATATGCGGTTCAGACGATGGAACGGCGTTCCTTCAGCATACCGGAAGAATGCCGGAACGTAACCTGCCAAGCCGCGCAGAAGGAATACAACCGCTGCCCCCCAGAAGGCAAATGTCACTACCGATCCCGTCCACCCAAGAAATGCGCCAGTTGTGTGCAAGATGACCAACAGGGCCGCTGCAAACAGAGCGCCCGGCCACCCCGAAGCAGGCAAGAGGCGGCGGGGCTTTCATTGCATTTGTGCGGCCCACAACGTGTTCGACGAACGATGCTTCGTCGGAGCCAGGCCAACGACCGCCCAGTCCCCAATAGATATGAAGGCTTGAGAGAGCCAAGAGTATTGTGGAAAGAACAGCTGGGATCATGTCTCAGCACCTCAGCAGGGGCCGTACTCGCCCTCAAACCAGGTCTTTGAACTGCCGAGGGCATCGATCTCGGTAGTTCCGGCCTTAATGCTCAAGTCGCAGGAGCCGGGTCCGGAGCGGACGGACTCTGTCCGACGAACCACTCGTCCGAATGCATCGTGCGCACATGGTCTTCGCTGACCGCGTGAATGCCGGTCTTGCCAAATACAATCCGACGCTTGAGCCTCGGGAAGTAGCCGACATCAAGCCCCGAGCGCTCGCCGCCCATGAGGTAGACGAGATCCTCATCGTACGGATTGGTCAAATGGTGCGCGACGCCGGGAGCCTGGAAGCCCATGAAGTCGCCAGGGCCGACCTCGAAGACCTCGTCGTCGATTTCTGCACGGCCGCGGCCGGAGATGATGAAGAGAAACTCCTCATCTCGCTCATGGCTATGATACACGAAGCTCTCCTTACCCGGCGGGACACGGGCGAGCGAGACAACCAACCGCGATAGCCCTGCCGCGAGCGAGATCGGTGTGACTCGCACGTCCGAGTTCGCGTTCCAAGGGTGGCGAATGTGGGCCGAGGGCGCTCGGGCGATCTCGGCCGCCGTCCATAGTGGCTTGGGGCTAGGCATCGTCATTTTACTTGCTCCACAGGCAGGTGAATCGAGCCGGATTGAGCAATCTCACCGAACCGGCCCTTGAGATGCTCAAGCACACGAATACACGCTTCGACCTCGGACGTGGCGAGGCCAGAGCCAGCATCCATGATGACCGCCATCTCGCCGGCCTTGATCTGCGCGAAGGTGCTCAGGCCAGAAGTCGTCAGACGAATGATTGGCGAGCGCTTGTGACCTGGGTTGGCGTGCGCCTCGACTGCTTCAAGAGCGAGCAAGGCGTTGACAATAACCTGAACGTTCTGCCGGGGGAGGATGAGGGCTCGGGCAATCTGAGGAACTGTTTGCGGCCCGGCTTCTGCGAGAAGTTCAAGGACCCCCCGCATCGAAACTGAGATGCCAGTCCCAACCAGGTTCTGCTCTACGGCTGAGACGAGGTGGCGGAAGAGTGGACGTATGCGCCGGATGATGTCGTACACCGCCTCTGGGGCGGCATTCGGCAAATGGGCGTCGACCTGCGGGCTCGCTTGGCTCATGACATAATGCATGTCATAGCAGCACGTCACGTGTCAATATGTAGCCACTTCAAGCGGTGCTCGTAGCGGACCAACGCAACAGGACCCGGGTGGAGCTAGTTGTGATCTTGAGGACAGCATTCTATTCGGGTGGCGACAGGTTCTTTGCTGATCCGCAGCATTTCTTGAGCGCAGGGTCCGTCAATAAGGCTGCCACTGACCGAACTTACCACTTGAGACGAAGCGTTTCTCGCTTGCGCGTGGCTCGTTGGTCCTAACGCTGGTACTAGATCACCCGCAGCCACGTGTACCCGTCTTGAAACGTATGCGGCTAGCTTCTACAAGCAAAGGTAGTCGTTCGAGCATTGCCGCTCAGAGCACCAATATATTTTAACAAAGTATCTCCCCAACATGCCGCTTGCCGTTGAATGCTTCAAACCATTCCCGCTTCACATTCAGGCGCAGCGGAATGGATTGCTCCGCTTGTTGGCGCCAGAGGACTTCGCATCGCTTGAGCCCGCACTGTCGGTGTGCTCCCTCGAAGCCGGACAGATCCTTGGTAGACCCGGTGAGATCATGGAGCAGGTGTACTTTCCAACCAGTGGCATCATCTCGGTTCTGGCTGTTCTTACCGACGGACGGAGCGTCGAGACGGCGATGGTCGGGCACGACGGGGGTGTCGGGCTAATCGCGGCAATCACCGGGAGCCGATGCAAAAACCTCCTGCGGGTTCAAACGCCCGGAGAAGCACTGGCGGTCAGCGCAGCCGCCTTCCAGGCGCATGCACAACAATCCTCAGCGATCCGAAGCTTGGTGGCTCAGCATACCGAGAGAATGCATGGGCAGACGGTTCAGGCTGCAGCCTGCAACGCCCTTTGCTCCGCTGAAACGCGGATAGCACGCTGGTTGCTCATGTGTCTCGACCGGGCCGAGGGGGATACAGTGCCGATGCGCCAGGAGGAACTGGCGGACACGCTTGGGCTGCAGCGGACGACCGTGACCTCAGCGGCGCGCTCACTTCAGGCCAAAGGCTGCATCGTCTACCGGCGGGGCAACATCAGGGTGCTGACGCGGGACGGTCTCATCGAGGCAGCTAATGGCTGCTACGCTCCCGAAGGCCCCTACCAGGTCAGGTGAGTCCCTTATGTCGGATAACCGACAGAAGTAACGCGGTCTTAACCGCCTAATATTTATGCATAGTGCGTCAACAATAGTCGCCGGCCCTACAACGCAGGACCTCCCTCAGTGACAGCGAACTGTGCTGCCGCGCCCTGGAGCCGTGCTTGAGATCGGCCGCGTTGCGGGGGTCACAATGCAGATGCTGTTGTCGCGGATCGGGTTGAAGACTCAGGTTCTGTGCGTTGGTTTGATCGGTGCCATAGGGCTGCTTGCCCTGACGGCGATCTACCTCTTCCAGACGAACCAGCTCTCACCTCTCCAAAGCCTCGCCGACGAAACTACATTTGCTGAGCAATCCATTGCCAGCGTGCACAAGGACCTGCTCGATGCCCGCCGCGCAGAAAAGGATTTTCTGCTGCGTTCCGACCTCAAATACGCGAAGCGTCACGCCGACGTCTCCGACGCCGTTCTGAAACATCAAGGCGAGCTGGCAAGGCACCTAACGTCGATCGGCCTCACCGAACAGGAGGCTCAGATCCGTCGTCTTGGCGAAGGCTATACCCGCTACCGTGGCACGTTCAACCGGGTTGTGGAGCAGGCCAAGGAGCTCGGCCTTTCAGAAAATGAAGGCCTAGAGGGAGCGCTGCGCAAATCGGTTCAGGAAGTCGAAAAGCTTCTGCGCGACGCGGCCGAGATCGAGCTTACGAACCTGATCCTGATGATGCGGCGGCACGAGAAGGACTTCCTGCTGCGCCTCGACCCCAAGTACGGCGAGGACATGAAGAAGCGGGCTTCTGAGTTCAACAAGGTGCTCAACACCTCGCTCCTGACGCCTTCGGCGCGGGCTCCCATTACCGAGCGCATGGCCGCCTATCAACGCGACTTTGCCACTTACCTGGACGCCCGCCTACGGCAGGAAGCCGACATCAAGAACCTGTCCGCTCTGTTTGCAGAGTTCGAACCGCTGGCTGGTCAAGTTCACGAAAAGGTTCAGGAGCGCTTCAATGAAGCCCAGGCATCGATCGCGGCCAACCGCTCCAGGACAACGACACTCATTCTGGCTTCCGCCGCAATCATCCTACTCATAGCAGTGGTCCTGTCGGCAGCCGTCGGGCTTGCCATCGCGCGGCCCATCGTGGGCATCACCGAGGGCATGCAAGGCCTGGCGAGCGGCGATCTTGGAGCGGAGATCCATGGGACGGGCCGCCGCGACGAGATCGGCGCAATGGCGCGCTCGCTTCAAGTTTTCAAGGATGCGTTGATCGCAAAGAAGGCGGCGGACGAGGCGGCGGCGCTTGAGGCGGATGCCAAGATGCGGCGTGCGGCGCGTCTGGATCAGGTGACCAAGTCGTTTGAGGCCAATGTGCAGGCGCTCACGCAAGGCCTGTCGGCGGCCGCCACCGAGATGGAGGCCACCGCCCAGAGCATGACCTCCATCGCCGGCCAGACCACCAGCCAGTCCGTCACCGTGGCCTCGGCCGCCCAGCAGACC